>NZ_JAPNOA010000002.1 GCF_026626885.1 Parathalassolituus penaei | reverse complement strand
TCAATGGCCGGGATTTGTTTGTGGCGAGTGCTTTTGCGGTTCTCTTCGTGGCGGTGACCGTACTTGTCTTTCTGATCATCAAAGCGTTCGTCCCGACTGCGGAAACGGTTGTCCGGGATGTAGGCGTTGATCTTGTTGCTGTACAGATAGTCGTTGTTGGCGGTGCTGGCAAAGCCGGTATCGGCGGTGATGATCACTCCATCCTTGAGGATATTTTCCCGGATGCGTAGTCGCTGAAAACGCTCCCGAACCTCGGCCAGAATGGGCTTTAGCGTGTGTTGCTCCTGACCATGACCAAAGGCCTGAGCGTCCACAATGATCTGGTGTTTTTTATCAACGGTGGCGATGCCATTGAAGCCCTGGATCGTTCCTTTCGAAGTTTTCATCTTCGCCGACTCGTTGTCGGTAATGTTGCTTTTAACTTCAGAGCCCAGCTTGTTAACGCCCGTCNCCGTGGGCTTTGCGTCTTCAGGAACTGGTTGATTTTATCAAAGGCACGATTCAGAGTACTGACCGTTTTTTCGATCCGTTCCTGACGACGGTTGTCGTCAGAATCCTTATCTGTTTTATCGTGTTCGGACATCCAGTAACGGATTTGACGCTGAATTTTATCTCGCTTCTCAGCCAGTTCTTTGAAGGTACCTGACCACTCTTTGGAAGCGTTTGAGGGTAACTTGCAGCCATCGATGGCAAAGAGTTCTTTTCCCAACAAACCTTCTTGATCGCAGACCAGTAGCACCTGTTCAAACAGGTGTTCGATCTCCAGCGGATAGCT
>NZ_JAPNOA010000011.1 GCF_026626885.1 Parathalassolituus penaei | reverse complement strand
GGTCGAAACGCCGTTGTCGGGGAATACCGGGAAAACGAGCCCAGTCGGGCAAATGCAGGGGGAGGCCCGCCCGGCCGGGGGACAAGGTCCCCCAAGAGGGCAAGCAACGTAGCAAGTTAACAAGCCGAGTGGCCGCGAAGCGTCTGGCGTCTGGCGTCTGGCGTCTGGCGTCTGGCGAACAGCATCCACCGGCACACCGATTTCGCCCAGCGCAGCTGGCCACCGTTAATTGCCCATCTGGGCGAGCCGGAATTCACCGCAACGGCCGACCCAGCCGGGGCATGGATGCCCCGCAAGGCCCGTTGGCACAGGGATGTGCCATCGGGCCGGGGTCGAACCGCCGTTGTCGGGGAATACCGGGAAAACGAGCCCAGTCGGGCAAAAGCAGGGGGAGGCCCGCCCGGCCGGGGGACAAGGTCCCCCAAGAGGGCAANGCAGGGGGAGGCCCGCCCGGCCGGGGGACAAGGTCCCCCAAGAGGGCAAGCAACGTAGCAAGTTAACAAGCGGAGTAGCCGCAAAGCGTCGGACGTCGGACGTCGGACGTCGGACGAACAGCATCCATCAACACCGCTTTCGCCCAGCGCAGCTGGCCACCGTTAATTGCCCATCTGGGCGAGCCGGGATTCACCGCAACGGCCGACCCGGCCGGGGCATGGATGCCCCGCAAGGCCCGTTGGCACAGGGATGTGCCATCGGGCCGGGGTCGAACCGCCGTTGTCGG
>NZ_JAPNOA010000003.1 GCF_026626885.1 Parathalassolituus penaei | reverse complement strand
GTTGTGAGGTGGCAAAAGCTTATTCAGAACGGCTTCGCGACGTTCAATGGTGGCCAGTTCCTGGCCGCCCACTGTAGGTTTTAAGGTGAAAAAATCATCGGACAACTATGCTGACACAGCGGGATTCGCATGCGCGTTTTTCTGGTGGCGTGATTTGTTGCGAAAGGATGCCAGGCATTTGAATTGATTGATAATTTCCATTTTCATAAAGCCATCCTTCCTGGAAAAACGAGTGCAGACGGCGAGTTATGCGTGTTTTTCTGGTTGACGTGCGCATTAATTTTGCGCCCAAAACGCCAAACCATTGAACTTCATGGATTGACGCTAACAGCATCCGGAAAAACACGCAACGGCTCTGGAAATACGGGCAAGTTTCTTCAGCGTTCTTTAGGCGAGCTGGATTTCAAGTGGGCGAACAAACGCAGGAAAGAGAGTGTGGCTGAGCGTTGCAGCTTAATGGTTATGTGCCAGCCTTGCCTCCGGCTGGCACCACTTTCCGCACTTATCTCATCGCGCCGCGTTGCGGGTTAAACGCCAGTACGGCCAGCAGGGTAAACGCCACCAGGCCGCCCGTGACGACCGCCAGGGCGGTGCCGTTGAACTGGTCGTAGAGGGCAAAACGGATCAGTTCGACACAAAAGGTGAACGGGTTGATGGTGCATAACCAGTACAGCCATTCGCTGGATTCCTGCATTTTCCACAGTGGATAAAGCGCTGACGACATAAAAAACATCGGGAAAATCACGAAGTTCATCACGCCGGCAAAGTTTTCCAGCTGGCGAATAAAGCTCGAAATAAACAGGCCAATTGCCCCCAGCAATACGCCGCCCAGCAACAGCGCCGGGGCGACCCACAGATACCCCATCAGCGGCGGTTGCACATCAAAGAACCAGGCGATGGCGAGGAATGCATACACCTGCGGCAGCGACACCAGTGAACTGGCGACCAGTTTGCACAGCAGCAGATACCAGCGTGGCAGCGGGCTCATCAGCAACACCCGCATGCTGCCCATTTCACGGTCATACACCATCGACAATGAGCTTTGCATGGCGTTGAACAGCAACACCATGGCGGCCAATCCGGGAGCGATATACACCTCGTAGGTAATGTAGGTTTCGTACGGCGGAATAATGGAGATACCGAGTGCAGCGCGAAAACCGGCAGCAAATACCGCCAGCCACAATAACGGCCGCACCAGGGCACTGAAAAAGCGGGTGCGCTGATGCACAAAGCGCAGTAATTCCCGATGCAGGATACCGGCAAATGCATGCCAATAGGCGTTGATACTCATGCCGCCGCTCCTTTTTTAGCGGTGAGGCTGTGGAACGCCGTCACCAGATCATCGGTACCGGCCAGTTCACACAACTGACGGGCACTGCCATTGGCTAACAGACGGCTTTGGTGCAGCAGCGTCACCGGATCGTCGTTATGGATTTCTTCGATCAAATGGGTAGACCAAAGCACGGTTACCCCCTGTTGGACACACAGGCTGCGAACATGCTGGTTGATTTCAATACGTGCGCGAGGATCAAGCCCAACCGTGGCTTCGTCGAGTAACAACAGATCAGGGTGATGGAGCAGGGCGCGGGCGATTTCAACCCGGCGACGATGGCCGCCGTTGAGTGCCCGTACCTTGCGATCAAGGGCATCCAGCATATCGACTCGGCGCAACTCTTCCTCTATACGGTTTTTGCGTTCGGTGCGCCCGATTCCATGCAGAGCAGCATGGTAGTGCAGGTTTTCAGCCACGCTGAGGTCGAGGTCGAGGCTGCTTTGCTGAAACACCATACCGATTCTGCCGAGCACGGCCGCAGGGGAACGGCGCAGGCTGACACCATCGAGCAGGATGTCGCCATCCTGCAGTTTGAACAAGCGGCTGATCAGAGCAAATAGCGTGCTTTTGCCAGCACCATTAGGGCCGAGCAGGGCATGAAATGCGCCGCGTTCGAGATTAAAACTGACATTATCCAGCGCCCGTTTGGACGGGTAACTGAAACCGATGTCCTGCACCTGCAGCAGGGGAGATGTTGCCTGATTCATGCTCAGTCAGCCTTGACGGCCAGTCCCCATGGGTAACGGCCAACCTTGATGGATTTGACCACCTTGCGTTTTTCCACATCAATCACGGATACGTCACCACTGATGCCGTTGGTGGTCAGCAGCAGTTTTTCATCCGGGCTGAATGCCATGTGCCAGACGCGACGGCCCACCAGCAGGTAATCGATCACTTTATAGGTTTTGGCATCGACAACGGCAATGTGGTTGGCAGGGCCCAGGGCCACAAATGCCAGTTTGCCGTCCTGGCTCAGTTCAACACCCACCGGTTGTACCTTGTCTGGATGAATGCCGCGAATTTCAAAGTTGATCTTGTGGGTAATCTCTTTGGTTGCCACGTCAATAATGGCGACGGTTCCGCCAATTTCCGAGCTGGCCCACAGTTCCTTGCCATCATGGCTGAAAACGACGTGGCGCGGGCGCTGGTCGACCTTGGTGTTGTGTACCAGATGCTTCTGTTCGGTATCAATCCAATGCAGCATGCTGGTTGTTTCGGATGTATTCACGGCCAGTTTGCCATCCGGGCTGACGGTCATGCCTTCAGGCTCGACACCCACTTCAATCTGGGCGGTGACGGAGCGACTATCAACATCCACCACTGTGACGATGGCATCTTCTTCGTTGGCGATATAGAGGTGTTTGCCGTCAGGATGCAGGGCAAATTGTTCCGGGTCTTCACCGGATGGCAGGTTCTCGATCACTTTTTTAGTGGCGAGATCGACGACCTGTACGGTGTCATCATCACTGGCACAAACATACAGTTGAGTCTGGTCCTTGCTCAGGGTAATCCCACGGGGACGTTGGCCAACCTCAATGGTCTCCACTACTTCCAGAGTCTTCAGGTCAATTACCGAGATGCTGTTGTCTTTTTCGTTGGAGACGTAGGCCACGTCTGCCATGGCAGTCCCGGCGGACATGGCTGGCAGCATCAGCAAGCTGAGGGCCAGACGGCGCATGGTCAGGTGTTTCATTATTTTGCTCCGGATTCACTGATACGGCACTGGCTCTCCGGCTTGTCGTAGCCCAGGGTATCCAGCTCATTGGTTGGGTGCAGATAACCTTCCTGAGGTGACTGCGAAATCAGGGCGCGAGGCTGCACCAGTTCAATCGGTTGACGCATCTGGCCGTTCCAGTCGCGGAACGTCAGCTTGCGCCCCTTGAAGCCTGCGAACTGGAAGTCCTTGTTGAGCAGGAAGTTGCGCATTTTCGGCCCCGAGTTGTCGGCGCCCTGACTGAGTGCTTCACCGACGGTGCGAACCGCTGCCCAGGCGGCATAATCCACTGAGTTCATCCAGCGATTGGCCTGTTTTTCAAAACGGCTTTGCAGTTGTGCTGCGCCCCATTGTTCGACGGCACGGTGCCAGGCGACCGGCGTCAGGCCCTGGGTTCCTACCACTGGGCGCGGATACCAGGTGTTGTAAAGAACGTATTCACCAAAATCGCCTTTCTCATCGGCAACGATGACCACATCGTATTCGGTGGTCTGAGTGAACAGCGGCACTTCGGCCTGGGCGCTGCGGCGCAGGTCGGAATCAAAGGTCCAGTCTTTTTCGGCAACAATCTTGCCACCAAAGCGTTTGGCAGCCCGACGGATAGCATCGGCGTACAGTTTGTCTTCAGGGCGAGTTCCCGTAATCAACAGCCAGCGTTTGAGTTTTTTACTGATCAGCCACTGTGCCAGCGCATCACCGAGCATGGCGCGGCTTGGCAATGTGTGCAGGACGTTGGCGCTGCAGTTGCTGATGCGCAGCGAGTCATCCGGGCTGCCAGCATTAAACAGCAGCACGCCGGTATCCGAGAGTTGTTGCGCAAGGGTTGTCAGCTCGGCGGCGGGCAGGTTCACGACCAGGTACTGAATGCCCTGATCGGCCCACTGGCGCCCCTGGGTAAACAGTGCCTCTTTATCCGTGCTGACCAGTTCTTTTACGTCATAGTGAAGCCCCAGAAAACGGCCACCGGCGTTGTTGTCAGAGATGCCAACACGAGCTCCTTGCAGGCCGCTGTCATCCGGATCGGGCAGAATGTTGGACAATAATGGCGGCTTCGGTAGCTGCAGCTGCAGGTAACCAATCTCGATATTGCGGATTTCGGTATCGGCTGCCGAGACCGTCATGGGTAATAGTAGGGAAACGGCCAGAAGCGTGAACAAACGCTTGCAAAGGGACATGTAGGCTCCGGTCATTTTTGTCATTGTTGTTGAGCAATTGCTGAGAGTACGCAGTCCTTTAGGGAGTGAGGTATAGCCAATAAGTCGTTGGTATTTAGTACTCTCGTACTATGTTGATCTGATGGGGAAATCGGGCAATCTCACCGTCGCCGCGCACAACGCTGTGTCGCGGTCTATTCTCTAAAGACTATACCGGTTCTTCCTCCCTTGCTCCCACTCTTTATGGACTGCTGCCAAACGGTGGCAACACTGGACGTTTGCGGGTAGTACCAAGGTACTGAAAACCGGCTACCAAAGTGTTCTGTGGCCCGTTTTAAGGCATCTCTAGAATGCTCGTCAGAAAATAACAACAGCAGGTACTTGATAATGAAAAAGCTGGGTTCTGCAATCCAAGGTTTGGCCGTTGCGGGCTTCATGTTGGCTTCCGGTGCTGTATGGGCACACGGTGACGTTACTCCACAAGCTGTAGACACTTCTGGTCTGGAGCAACTGGGTACCGAATGGCGTGACGAAAACCCATACCGTGGTAACCCACGTGCCATTGAGATCGGCGAATCTGCTTACGCCCAGAACTGTGCCCGTTGTCACGGTCTGGAAGCCATCTCCGGTGGTATCGCTCCTGACCTGCGTAAACTGGAACCGGGCGTCGATGGTGACGAGTGGTTCAAGTACCGCGTTCAGAACGGTGCTGTGCGTAATGGTGTTCCTTACATGCCGAAAATGGCTGACTTCATCAGTCAGGAAGGTTTGTGGGCAATTCGTTCATGGCTTGACACCAAGCACGTGGATGAGTGATCTGCAAAAGGTCCCGGGCAAGCAGCGCAGTGCCAGTATCACTTCCCTGTTGGTGATATTGCTCTGCTTGCCACTCCTTTCTAACGCCCGCTCCCTGGATGATGTCCAGGCGAGCGGCGTTGTCAGTGTTGCTGTGTATCGGGATTTTCCACCGTATTCATGGGAAGACAATGGTGTAGCCAAAGGGATTGATGTCGAAATCGCCCGTGCTATTGCCAAATCGCTTAACGTCCAGCTGCAATTGCACTGGATGGTTCCAGACGAAAGTCTGGATGACGATCTTCGTAACCACGTCTGGAAGGGGCATTACCTCGCTCGCGTTGAGGATGGCTCGATGCTCAAATTCGATGTTGCTGATGTGATGCTGCGGGTCCCCTATGATCGCGAATATGCGTTCAAGGTTGATCAGGACGGCCGTGTAATCAACGATCTCGTGCATTTTTTTGCACCGTACCAGAAAGAGTCCTGGGCTCTGACGATTGATAACCAGCAGGTTGAGTCAATCGAGAATCTGGCGCGTTTCCAGTACGACAAAGTGGGTGTCGAGATCGACAGTTTGCCTGACTTTTATTTGTCCGGTGCATTCCGCGGCATGTTGCGTAACAACGTTGTGCACTTCACAACCACTCAGGACGCCATGAATGCCATGGGGAAAGGGGAGGTAGCCGGTGTGATGGGGACAAAGTCCCAGGTCATGTGGGGGGTTACCCAGTTTGAAAATCCTGGCCAGTATGTGCTGGCTGATATCCCGTTCCCGAATCTGGTAACGCCAGTATGGGAAGTGGGCATGGCGGTCAAGGATGATCATCGCGATCTTGCGTATGCTGTAGAAGATGCTGTGACCGAAATGGTTCACTCCGGTCGTATGGCTGACGTATTCAAGGAGTACGGAACTGCCTATACACCGTCATCCCTATTCGAGACCAAGTGACAATCCTGTCTTGAACCGCGTGTGTGTTACTCCAATCCCGCTTCGGCGGGTTTTTTTTTCTATGCTTTTTGAGGCTGATGAATGCGTCGATTACCAGTGAAACGGGCGCTTCAGTCGTGGTCTGGAATCCGGATTCCTTCTACTACCTGTGTAGGAAAATTGCTACCAAGGCACTAGGAAACCAGTTCCCAGGTCGGATTGGCCGAAAATGGGTCTGAACCAACAATGATGCAGTCTCTGGTTCTCTTGCCAGTGCAACCTGTGTCTGCTGTTCTCACTCGTGGCGACGCAGTGGCTCCTACACGAATAATAAAATCCTTCCAAGGAGAAAATAATGAAAATTAAGTCTTTCGGCTTGAAGGGACTGGCGCTCTCATCTCTGGTTGTCGCCATGACCATGGCCAGCTCCGCCCAGGCTGGTGTGACTGACCAGGATATCCTTGCAGACCAGGACACCAGCGCTGACGTAGTCAGCAACGGTATGGGCCTGCGCGCGCAGCGTTACAGCCCTCTGTCCAAGGTAAATGCTCAGACCGTTCAGGATCTGGTTCCAGTGTGGGGTTTCTCCTTCGGTGGTGAGAAGCAGCGCGGTCAGGAATCCCAGCCAATGGTTAAAGACGGCGTGATGTACGTTACCGCCTCTTACTCTCGCGTATTTGCTATCGATATCAAGACTGGTGAAGAAAAGTGGCAGTACGACGCTCGTCTGCCAGAAAACATCATGCCTTGCTGTGACGTGATCAACCGTGGTGTTGCTCTGTATGACAACCTGGTGATCTTCGGTACTCTGGATGCCAAACTGGTTGCTCTGGACAAGGACACTGGTAAGACCGTATGGAAAAAAACCGTTGCTGACTACAAAGCCGGTTACTCCATCTCTGCCGCTCCTATCGTGGTTAAAGGCAAGGTAATCACCGGTGTGTCCGGTGGTGAATTCGGTATCGTTGGTAAAGTAGAAGCTTACGATGCCAAGACCGGTGAAGTGGTTTGGAGCCGTCCTACCGTTGAAGGCCACATGGGCTACCTGAATGGCAAGGAAAACGGCATCACTGGTGGTCAGGCTAACAAGACCTGGACTGGTGACCTGTGGAAGTCTGGTGGCGCAGCTACCTGGCTGGGCGGTACCTACGACGCTGACACCAACCTGCTGTTCTTCGGTACCGGTAACCCGGCTCCATGGAACTCTCACCTGCGTCCTGGCGACAACCTGTACTCTTCTTCCCGTCTGGCCATTGACCCGGATACCGGTGAAATCAAATGGCACTTCCAGTCTACTCCGCATGACGGTTGGGACTATGACGGCGTGAACGAAGTAATCGCCTTCGATTACCAGGAAAACGGCAAAACCATCAAGGCAGCTGCTTCTGCTGACCGTAACGGTTTCTTCTACGTTCTGAACCGTACCAACGGTGAGTTTATCCGCGGCTTCCCATTCGTGGACAAGATCACCTGGGCTAAAGGTCTGGACAAGAAAGGTCGTCCAATCTACAACGAAGAATTCCGTCCAGGTAATCCTGCTGATGCCAAAGACGGTGCCAAAGGTAAGACTGTAGTCGCTGCTCCTTCTTTCCTGGGTGGCAAGAACTGGATGCCAATGGCCTACTCTCCAGACACCGGTTACTTCTACGTACCGTCTAACGAGTGGGAAATGGACATCTGGAACGAACCAACTGCATACAAGAAAGGCGCTGCCTACCTGGGTGCTGGTTTCACCATCAAACCGATTAACGAAGATTACATCGGCGTACTGCGTGCAATCGATCCGAAGACCGGTAAAGAAGTATGGCGTTACAAAAACAACGCTCCTCTGTGGGGTGGTGTAATGACCACTGGCGGCGGTCTGGTGTTCACTGGTAACCCAGAAGGCTTCCTGATGGCGTTCGATGCCAAGACTGGTGAGATGGTTTACAAGTTCAACACTGGTTCCGGTATCGTTGGTTCTCCAATCACCTGGGAACAGGATGGCGAACAGTACGTGTCTGTTGTTTCCGGTTGGGGCGGTGCAGTTCCACTGTGGGGCGGCGAAGTTGCCAAGCGTGTGAAGGAAATCAACCAGGGTGGTACTGTCTGGACCTTCAAACTGCCTAAGCGTCACGAAATTGCTGCCAAGTAATTGGCACTCTGCTTGACCTGAGCAAAGCCGGGCTGATGCCCGGCTTTGTTTTTTGGGAATTATTCCCAATTCTTCCAGACCCCATTTCTCCTTCTGGCGATGAATAGTCATGTGTCACGGTTGTCCTGACAATAATGTCAGGAGGTGTCGCTATGAACATTCTGATCGTGGATGATCACGCCATTATGCGCCACGGCTGTCATGCGTTATTAAAAGACCGTTTGCCCGACATTGATGTACTGGAAGCGGATAGTGCTGAAGCGGCGCTGCAATGTTTGCGTCAGACGGATGTTGCTCTGTTATTGCTGGATATTGCTCTACCCGGAATGTCCGGATTGGAGTTGTTGCTGCGTTTGCGGCAACGGCAGAGTCACCTCCCAGTCCTGTTCTACAGTATGTTTGACGAGAACTCGATGATTCGTCAGGCGCTGGAAGCCGGTGCTAACGGTTATCTGTCGAAACGCAGTGGTCCTGCCGTGTTATTACAAGCGGTGCGTACTGTGCTGGCCGGAAATATTTTCCTCGAACATCAAATATCCATGCGCTTGTTGATACCATCGGTATCAGGGGTTCGTGGTCAGTTATCAAATCTGACCGCTCGTGAGTTCAGTATTCTGGTGCAGTTGGCGCAAGGGAATCCGACACCGGTTATCGCTGATAATCTGCACCTGAGCATCAAAACGGTTGCCAATAATCTATCCATGATCAAAGGCAAACTGGGTGTTGGGAGTATGACTGAGCTGATTCATCTGGCGCTGGCTGAAGGTCTGGCTGGCCATGGTGGTGTTACTGCCAGCTCTTTTGCCAGTTCAGAGGACATCCCTGACAGCCGTCCATATTGATGTCGAGGAAGGTGGCATAGTGAATCCTTGCGCCACGCATGTCGGCTCCCTGCATGTTGCTGCCGGATAACTTGGCTTCTTGCAGATTGGCACTGTTCAAGCGGGCATTCTGGAGGTTGAGTTTGTTGGCCCAGGCCATTTCCAGGTCGGCGTAAGCCAGTGTGCTGTTGCGAAAATTGGCACCGGTGATACGCGCGAACTCCAGATTGGCGCCACTCAGGTCCGCTCCTTCGAGATTGGCCCCCTGAGCAAATAGTGACCAGCCTTGGATGGCTTGCAGCTGTGCGCCCTGCAATTGCGCCCGACGGAGATTGGCGTGACGCAGGTCGGCACGGCTGAGCTGGCAGTTTTTGAGGCTGGCACCTTCCAGATTGATATTTTTCAAGACGCTGTGGCGCAGATCGCAGTTATCGAGCTGTGCATTGCTGAAATCCGCACCGGACTGATCCAGATGGGCGAGATTAGCCCCGCGTAGATCAACCCCTTGGCATTGAGTACCGGGTTCCAGCACACAACCGTTAAGGATCGGTGCATTGTCCTGATCATCTTTCTGGCGTTGCTCTGCCTGCTCTGATGCGTTGCTGGTTGTGATATCCGCAGCATGGGTTGGCACAACAAACATGGCGGTCAGCAGAGTGGCAATCAGCCTGGATTGTATGAATAACGAGTCGTGCATGATATGGGCTCCTGCTGCCGTCACTGTGGCCGTGGGGCAGGCTGACAAGAACGTGGGTAATGACAGGCTGAAACGAGGCAGCCTGGCTGCCTCGTAACACCTTTGTATTGAAAGTTGGGGAATTAGTGGCTGGCTACGGACTTGTCCCATGACGGTAGTTTGAATACCCAGAAGGAACCACCCTGTGGAACCGGCTTGGTCAGGTCTGCCATATCTCCGCCCCACAATGGAACTGCACCGCCGTAGCCGGATGTCACGCCAATGTACTGCTCACCGTCCATTTCCCAGGTGATTGGTGGCGATACGATGCCGCTGCCGGTCTGGAATTTCCACAGTTCCTCGCCGTTTTGGGCATCAAAGGCTTTCAGGAAGCCATCTCCTGTGCCGGTGAAAATCACGCCACCTTTAGTCGCCAGAACACCAGACCAGAGTGGCAGCTTCTCTTTGTGTTCCCACACAATCTTGCCGTTGGTCGGGTCAACCGCGCGCAGGATGCCTACGTGGTCTTGGTACATTTTCTTGATGCGGAATCCCATACCCAGATAAGCGCCACCTTTTTTATAGGCCAGGTGTTCGGTCCAGTAGTCTTCTTTCCAGTGGTTGCCAGGTACATAGAACAGGCCGGTATCCTGGCTGTAAGCCATCGGGTTCCAGTTTTTGCCACCCAGGAATGGTGGTGATACCTCGACAGCTTCACCACGTTCTTTACCTTCTGCAGGCTTGGGTGGACGTTGGCCAGCGACTTCTATCGGACGACCTGTTTTGGGATCAATGCCCTTGGCCCAGGTGATGTTGTCAACAAACGGGAAGCCACGGATAAACTGGCCGTTTTCGCGGTTGACCACATAGAAGAAACCGTTACGGTCGGCGTGGGCGGTGGCTTTGACGGTTTTGCCCTGGTCCTGGTATTCAAACAGTACCAGCTCGTTGTTGCCAGAGAAGTCCCAGGCATCGTTCGGGGTGTGCTGGTAGAACCACTTTACTTCACCGGTGGACGGGTCAACGCCAACCTGACCTGAGGTATAGAGGCTGTCGTATTTTTCCGGCTTGCCATCCTTGCCAGTACGCGCCCAGCCGTTCCAGGGCGCTGGGTTACCGGCTCCCACAATGATGGTGTTGGTTTCAATGTCAAAACTGGCGCTTTGCCATGGTGCGCCACCGCCGTGGCTCCAGGCCTGAACCTTTCCGGTCGGAGAGTTTGGATCATCCGGCCATGATGGTGCTTTGATATCACCGGTTGGGGTGCTTTCCTTGCCGTTCAGACGGCCCATATGACCTTCTACAAACGGACGCATCCAGACTTCTTCGCCGGTTTCCGGATCACGCGCGAACAGTTTACCGACCACTCCGAACTCATCGCCGGATGAGCCGTGAATCATCAGCACCTTGCCGGATTTCTGGTCTTTGATGAAAGTGGGCGCACCGGTCATGGTGTAGCCTTCCTCGTAGTCACCAAAGCGCTTTTTCCAGATCTGTTTACCGGTGTCCTTGTCGAGGGCAACCACTTGGGCATCGAGAGTTCCGAAGTAGATCTTGTTGCCATAAATTGCGGCGCCACGGTTGATGACGTCGCAACAAGGACGAATGCCTTCAGGCAAACGTGCGGAGTAGCTCCATTTTTTGGCACCGGTTTTGGCATCGATGGCGAAAATGCGTGAGTAGGACGCTGTTACGTAAATGACACCATCGTGAACGATGGCCTGGCTCTCCTGACCGCGCTGTTTTTCATCACCAAACGAGAAAGACCAGGCAGGTACCAGCTTTTTGACGTTTTCGGTGTTGATGTCGGTCAGTGTGCTGTAACGCTGGGCTTTGGGCCCCATTCCGTATGCCAGAACGTCGGCAGGCGTGTTGGCATCGTTGGCGATATCGTCCCAGGTGACGGTGCTGGCACAGGCCTGGGTTGCGATTCCCAGCGAGATCGCCAGCAGCGCAGAGCGCAGCAACGATGGACCGGTCGGTTTGGTTTTCATAACAGGCATCCCTTGATTGTTGTTAGATGAGGTTGGATGCTCAGCTCTAACTGAGTCGCAGCTATTGTCGGCAGATGGCCGATAAGGCAATAGAGAGGATATCCCGGCAAGTCAGGGATAGTTTCCCGGGATATCCCGTTATGCATTGCAGTCAGCATGACTGCCGAAAACTCAGGTTGTTGTCACTGGAGGCGATGTAGGGAATCTTTTTCTCGTTCGCCAAAACCGCTAACGGGCTGTAGTCGCGCCCTTCTGATAAGCCAGAGCGGGCACGGAGTGATGCAGCTGATTCCTCTCTGATTATTGTGAAGACAAAGGCCTGCTACGGCGCTGATTGAGTGAGTGTGTTGGAGTCTTACCTCCCTGAATCAATTCTTGCTCTTTTTTCTTACCTTGCTGAAACAGCAATACCAGTCCAAGGCCTGCCGCTGAAGTACAGGCTCCGGCAATGGTAACGGCTGGCAGTCCAAGACCTGCATGAATGACCGCACCGCCCAGTGCGGCGCCAATGGCGTTGCCCATGTTGAAGGCTGCAATGTTCATGGCCGAGGCCAGATTCGGTGCCTCGCTGGCTTCCTGCACCACCAGTGATTGCAACGGTGGTACTACGGCAAAACTGACGATCCCCCACAGGAATACCAGTGGCGCAACGATTGCCGCCGATTGCATGGTGAAGGCAAACAACAGCAGCAAGGCAATGGTCGCGACCAGGGAAATAATCAGGGTTCCCATCAATGAGCGGTCGGCCCAGCGACCGGCGATCCAGTTGCCGGCAGTCAGTCCAAGGCCGTATACCACCAGCATGCTGGTAATAAAAAATGTTCCGGCGCGGGTTTCCTGTTCCAGAATCGGCACTATGTAGGTGAACACGGTAAACATGGAGCTGGCACCCACCACGGTCAGCAGCAGGGCAAACAGGACTGAACCGCTTGCCAGCACCTTGAGTTCATCACGAATGCTGCTTTCGCCGTCGACTGGTAGTTTGGGTAAATACAGGCGCAGCGCCAGCAAGGTCAGCAAGCCAATACCTGCCATTCCGTAAAAAGGAATGCGCCAGCCAACCGCTTCTCCCACCCAGGTGGCCAATGGCACGCCGCCGATGTTGGCGATGGTCAGCCCTGAAAACATGGCGGCCATGGCCGCAGCCCGTTTATCCGGACTGGCCAGATTGGCCGCAACTACCGCGCCCACACCAAAAAACGCCCCGTGGTTAAACGAGGTAACAATACGGGCGATCAGCAGGGTGCTGTAACTGTCGGCCAGCGCCGATAACAGGTTGCCAAGGGTGTAGATGCTCATGGCCAGCAACAGCAGGCTACGACGCGACATTTTGGCGAACCCGAGGGTCATGATGGGGGCGCCAATCACCACACCAAAGGCATAGGCGCTGATCAGCATGCCCGCGCTCGGGATACTGACGCCCAGATCTTCGGCAATCACCGGCAACATACCCATCGGGCCGAACTCGGTAACACCGATACCAAATGATCCCAGCGCGAGGGCCAGAATCGGAAAATTGATTTTCATGGGTTTATTCCTGACCTGTGAATCTGCGGAATATAAATGAGCAAGGATAGGTTGATTAGTGCTAGTGTCAGTCCATCAGTTGTGCGCATGGCGCAAAGGTGGGAATAATGGAGCTGAAAAAAGCCGATCGAACAGCGGATATGGCGACGTTTCTGGCGGTGGCCTGTGAAGGCAGTCTGAGTGCCGCAGCGCGTTCGTTGGGGCTGACGCCATCAGCGGTCAGTCGGGTCGTGAGTCGTCTGGAAGATCGACTCGGTGTCCGGCTGGTGGTGCGTACCACGCGCAGTTTGCGGTTGACCCCGGAGGGGAAGGAATATGCGCTGGCTGCCCGGCGTATTCTGGCGGATCTCGATCAGGTCGAATCGGCCATTGCTGACAGAGCCAGTCCTAGTGGATTGCTGCGCATCAGTATGGCAATGGCGCATGGTCGCATCACCGTGGTGCCGTTGCTGAAGGAGTTTCTGGAACGTTATCCGGAAATTCAGGTGGAAGTTCAGCTCAGCGACGAAGTGGCGGACATTCTGGGTGGACATGTGGATGTCGGGATACGTTTTGGTCCCCTGATCGACAGCCCGCTGACGGCGCGCCGTATTGGTGAAACGGGTCGTCAGGTGGTGGCCTCGCCAGAATATCTGAAGCGTTTTGGTGTGCCGCAACATCCCTATGAACTGACGCAGCATAACTGCATCGATTTCAGCTTTCGGCGTATTGAACCAGGCTGGCCATTCCGGATTGATGGTCAGGAAGTCATGTTGCCGGTATCGGGCAACTTGCAGGCCAATAACGGCGAAACCCTGGTGCAGCTGGCGTTACAGGGGGTAGGGATCACCCGGGTCGGGAGTTTTCACACGGTTGAGGATATTCGCTGTGGACGGCTGGTGTCCCTGCTGGATGATTTTAATCCGGATGATTCCGAGAGCATTCATGCGGTGTTTGTTGGTGGTGTCCACATGCCGGCACGGGTGCGGGTATTTGTTGACTATCTGGTTGAAAAGCTGCGCCCTGAAAGTCTTGGAAAGGCTTCCGGTATTGGCAAAACCCTCTGAGACCGGCTCAGGGTCATAACCGGTTGGCGGGCTTTTATTTCGAATTCGGAATCGATTGGCGGGCTGGGCTAACTGCTTGTTTTTCCTTGCTTGTATCGTGCCGGATTGGCTGCAAATGACTGTTGCAGGGCGGCCGTTTATCTCACAAGCGTTTAGCGAAAGAATAAGCGGGTACGGACAGCCAAAACCAATACTTTGGAACTATGTTCTGTCAGCGAAAGTAGTCTTTTGCCAGGCGCGCAGATGGGCAAAACTGGGTCTATCATCAGTGAGTCGTGCTGCTTAACCTGTCGGTATGCCTTGAGGCTGGTGATGTCCATTCCCGGATTTCCCTATTCGCAAGGTGTAAGACTTCCGGGGTGTGACCATAGATCCAAGGTGTTCTGGAGCACTATCCAGCACTTTGGGAAGCTGTCCAGGAAGTGGGATCTCCCTGCTTCTGCAAAAACAATAAGAGGAAATGACTATGTGGACCAAACCAGCCTATAACGATCTGCGTATCGGCTTCGAAGTAACCATGTACTTCAGCCACCGTTAAGATCAGAAGCGTCCTGTGCCACTCTTCTTCGGATGGTGGTCAGGGCATTTCTCGGTGCCTTCCGGTTTCCGGTGAGTGCTAAGGTCGTTTGGTCTGGGCATGAAAACGGGGGCCGGAAGGCATTCTGGTTTCTAAGGGTCTGAAAAACGGCCTGCTTACCACAGGGTCTTCCGATGAAAGTACATATTCTGGGTTCTGCTGCCGGAGGTGGTTTTCCTCAGTGGAACTGCAACTGCGCCAACTGTCGCGGTTTTCGGGAAGGGCGTATTCGTGCCCAGGCCCGCACCCAATCTTCCATCTGTGTCAGTGCCGATGGCGAACGCTGGTTGCTGTTTAATGCATCCCCCGATATTCGCGCGCAACTGGCCTCGTTTGCCCCCCTGCAGCCTGCCCGCAAGGATCGTGACACCGGTATTCACGCCATTGTGCTGATGGATGCCCAGATTGATCACACCACTGGCCTGCTGATGCTGCGTGAAGGGCTGCCGATGGACGTGTACACCACGGCACCGGTACACGACGACCTGAGCAGCGGCTTCCCGCTGTTCACCATGCTGAAGAAGTGGAATGGTGGCCCTCGTCACCATGAAGTGCCGATTGATGGTAGCTCTTTCACCATTCCGGGCATGGAAACCCTGAAAATCAGCGCATTTCCGCTCGACAGTAATGCACCACCGTATTCTCCGCGTCGTGGCAACCCGATGCCGGGGGACAATATTGGTATCTTTATTGAAGACACCCAGACCGGTGGCAAGCTCTTTTATGCACCGGGCCTTGGCATCATTGAAGAACACCTGTTGCCGTGGATGGCCAAGGCCGACTGTTTGCTGGTCGACGGCACACTCTGGACCGACGATGAAATGATCCGTCTGGGTCTGAGCCAATCGACTGGCCAGATGATGGGACACCTGTCGCAGTCCGGTGACGGTGGCATGCTGGAAGTGCTGGCCGGATATCCGGGCAAACGCAAGATTCTTATCCATATCAACAACACCAACCCGATCCTCAATGAAGACTCTGAGCAGCGTGCCATTGTCGAAAGCCAGGGTGTGGAAGTGTCGTTTGATGGAATGGAGTTTGATCTGTAATACGGATCAGCGGCGGGCATCTGTGGGACGCCCGTCGATACAACTATAAACACGGTCCATCGAGGCTGTGAGTGGGGAAAGCGCAGAGACTGGCCAGTGCAGACTGGCGTCATCCTCCCCCGTAACAATAAAAAATGGAGACATCCTGATGTCCGACAACAATCGCCAGCCCTGGAGTCGTGAAGAGTTTGAACAGCGCCTGCGTGCCAAAGGTTCCCTTTACCACATCCACCATCCGTATCACGTTGCCATGCACAAGGGCGAGTGTACTCCGGAGCAGATCCGTGGCTGGGTAGCCAACCGTTTTTATTACCAGATCATGATCCCCGTGAAAGACGCCAATATTCTGGCCAACTGCCGTGATCGTGAAGAGCGTCGTCTCTGGGTCCAACGTATTCTGGACCATGATGGATACGGCGGTGCACAGGGCGGTATCGAAGCCTGGCTGTGTCTGGGTGAAGCCGTTGGTATTGATCGTGACACCATGATGTCGCAAGAACTGGTATTGCCAGGTGTGCGTTTTGCAGTGGATGCGTACGTGAATTTTGCCCGTCGCGCCAACTGGGAACAGGCTGCCTGTTCATCCCTGACCGAAATGTTCGCACCAGAAATTCACCAGTCACGGCTGGATACCTGGCCGTCCAACTATCCGTGGATCAACCAGGATGGTCTGAAATATTTCCGTGGTCGTCTGAGCGAAGCCCGTCGCGACGTCCAGCATGGTCTGCAGGTAACTCTGGATCATTTTGTTACCCGTGCCCAGCAGGAACAGGCGCTGGATATCCTGCAATTCAAGCTTGATATTCTCTGGACCATGCTCGATGCCATGACCATGGCCTATTATCTTGATCGTGCGCCGTACCATACCGTTGAAGCGGATGGCATGGGCAACCCGATCCGTTATCACAAGGGAGTTTATTGATGGTTTCTCCTGAGCAGATCCCGGCCGTCAGCCGGGTATATCGCCTGCAGTGGGAAGAGAGCCAGCAGTCATTTGTGCTGCTGTATCCTGAAGGCATGGTGCAGCTTAACGGCAGTGCCGGAGAAATCATGGCCCAGGTCGATGGTGTGAAGTCGGTAGCCGACGTCATTGCCGCGCTGGAAGCCAAATTCCCGGAAGCCGGTGACCTGTCTGCCGATATCCTTGAGTTCCTGGAGATCGCCCGTGACAAACACTGGATCACCATCAGCTGAGCCACGCGTGGCTCACGACTTTATCAATGGTATGCCCACTGGCGTGGGTAAACCGTTCTGGCTGCTGGCGGAGTTGACCTATCGTTGCCCGCTGCAGTGCAGTTATTGCTCCAATCCACTCGACCTGAAAAACACCGGCCCTGAGCTGACCACGGATGAATGGATTCGTGTGTTTGAACAAGGCCGCAAGATGGGCGCTGCCCAGCTGGGTTTTTCCGGTGGTGAACCGCTGCTGCGCCAGGATCTGGAGATCCTGATCCGCGAAGCGCGGCGTATGGGTTATTACACCAACCTGATCACGTCCGGTCTGGGGATGGATGGTCGTCGCGTGGCCGACTTCCACGCCGCCGGTCTTGACCATATCCAGGTCAGTTTTCAGGCCAGCAGCGAAGAGCTGAACAATCGCCTGGCAGGTAGCCACAAGGCATTTGCCCAGAAACTGGCGATGGCGAAAGAAGTAAAAGCCCAGGGTTATCCCATGGTGCTCAACTTCGTGATTCACCGCGATAACATTGGTGAAATCGACAAGATCATCGAACTGTCGATTGAACTGCAGGCCGACTTTGTGGAGCTGGCGATTGCCCAGTACTACGGCTGGGCCTTTATCAACCGTGAACACCTGTTACCAACCCGCGAGCAGCTGCAGAAAGCCGAAGCCATTACCAATGAGTATCGGGCCAGGCTGAACGGCAACGGCCCTAAACTGATCTTCGTAACGCCGGATTATTACGAGGAACGGCCAAAAGCCTGTATGAACGGTTGGGGCAATATTTTCCTGACGGTGGCACCGGATGGCACTGCCTTGCCGTGCCACAGTGCCCGTGAACTGCCCATCGACTTTCCGAATGTTCGTGATCATTCGTTGGAAGACATCTGGTATCGCTCCACCGGTTTTAACCATTTCCGTGGTTACGAGTGGATGAAAGAACCCTGTCGCTCCTGTGATGAAAAACAGAAGGACTTTGGTGGTTGCCGTTGTCAGGCTTTCAAGCTGACCGGTGATGCCAACAACGCCGACCCCGTGTGTGGCAAGTCCGAACATCATCACAAGATTGTGCAAGCGCGTACCGAAGCTGATCAGCTGGCGGTGGGTGGCGACGCTGCAACGCCTTTGCTGGCGCGCAACGTCCACAATCAGGAGGCAGCGCTGGCGATTATTGCCCGCAGCCGTTAACCAGAGATGCCCCTGTCTGCCGACAGGGGCCATCGCACGGGTTGATCATGTCGTCTGAACTCTCATCTCACCTGGCTGCCCATCAGGGCAAGCTCTGGGCCGAACTGCGCGTGTCGGCTGACTATCTGGCCTGGCTGGAATTTGATCCGGCCGATGGTCGTAATCGTATTTGTGTTCGGGGTTTACCCGGTCAATCCACAGCCCCTGTGCGCCGTCTGGTCAGTTCCCCCTGGAGTGTCCGCAGTCGTGTTCACGAATACGGCGGTGGTGCCTATTGCTGGGTTGGCCAATGGCTGTTGTTTGTTAACGATGCTGACCAAGGCCTGTACTGGCAATCGGTTGAAGACCCGCACGCCTTGCCGAGCAAACTCTGGTATCAGGCTGGTCATCGTTATGGTGACTTGCGTTACGACCCGGTACACCAGCGTCTGTTGATGGTGGAGGAAATCCACTGCGGTCATCAGGTCGAAAATCGTCTGGTTGCATTGCCGCTGGAACGTTTGGGGATGGAAGCCACCCGTGCACCGCAGGTGCTGTTTTGTGGCACCGATTTCTGCAGCAGTCCGCGTATCAGCCCCTGTGGTCAATACATGGCCTGGTTAAGCTGGAATCATCCCAATCAGCCGTGGTTGGCCGCCGCGTTAACGCTGGCAGAGCTGGACTCGCAAGGGTTTCCCCTCGACCGGGTGGAACTGATTTCCGAAAGTGCCAATACGGCGGTTTTTCAGCCGGAGTTTGACGACGACAGTAACCTCTGTTTTGTCGCCGACCAGCCGCCGATTTCCGGTGACGACAACCATTCGGCTGACAACTGGTGGAATCTGTATCGTTACCGCTTTGCCCGCCGTGAGCCGGACGACGACCATTTTGGCAGTCGCCTGCACAGCGGCTGTATGGACTCCCTGCTGGTCATGCATCGCGAATTTGGTGTTGCCCAGTGGCAGCTTGGCCTGAGCACATGGTGTGTGTTGCCGGGGCAACGACTGCTGGCCAGCTGGTTTGACCGTGGTCTGGCAGGTTTGCTGGAGCTGAATACCGACACCGCCGCCTGGCAGATGCGCCAGAGTGGGCTGGCCCGCTGCCATAGTCTGCAGGCGTTGCCATCGGGTGGGGCGGTATTACTGACCGAACAGGCTGACCAGCCGACCTGTCTGGCCTGGCTGGATGATCAGGGGAACTGGCACTGGCTGGAGCACCTTGATCCTGATCCTTTGGCGGGGATATCGGCACAGCTGTCGGTGCCAGTGGCGTTTGCCTGCCCAACCGCCGATGATGAACCTTTATGGGGTTTTTATTACCCGCCAACCGCCCCATCAGATGGGCCGTTGCCGCCATTACTGATCCAGATTCACGGCGGCCCGACTTCCATGGCCGACGTTGCGTTTGATATGCAACGCCTGTTCTGGAGCAGTCGCGGTTTTGCCTTGCTGGTGCTGAATTACCGGGGCAGTAGTGGTTTTGGCCGTCATTACCGTTTGCAGTTGCAAGGGCAGTGGGGCATATCCGATGTTGAGGATGTCCAGTTCGCGGCCATTCATGCGGCCCGCTGTGGCTGGGCTGATCCGCAGCGTATTTTTGTGCGCGGTAACAGCGCGGGTGGTTATACCGTGTTGCGTCTGTTATCGGGTGCCGGGAATAACGATGTGCGCATCCGCGCCGGTGCCAGCCATTACGGCATCAGCGATCTGGCCTTGCTGAATCAGCATACCCACAAGTTTGAGTCCCGTTATCTGCATTGGCTGATTGGTGATCCGCAGCTGCAGGCGGAGCGATATCAACAACGTTCGCCGATATTTGAGCCGGAGTCGCGCTGGAAACCGGTGATCTTTTTTCAGGGGCAAAATGACCGGGTGGTGCCGGCTGAGCAAACCCGTAACCTGCATGACATGCTGGCACGGCGTGGGCGCGTCAGTGAGTATCATCTGTTCTCCGGCGAAGGACACGGTTTCCGTCAGGCTCGGCATCGGCAGCAGGTGCTGGAGCGGGAGCTGGCGTTTTATCGGATGTTCGGTTAATGCTCGACGCCAATAAAAAGCCCGGTTCATGTGTAATGCCGATCAGTTAAGCACCCGTCGGCATTCTTACACTTCGTTACCGCATCGGATGGTCAAGATCTGCTTGGCTTGTTAATTGGCTCTACCGTATGCCCTCATGGGGGACTTTGTCCCCCATGAGGGCGGCCTTCCCCTGCTTAGCCCGACTGGGCTCGTGTTTCCGGTTTTCACCGACAACGGCTTTTCGACCCCGGCCCGATGGCACGTCCCTGTGCCCTGTCTATCGGTGAAAACGGGGCCTTGCGGGGCATCCATGCCCCGGCTGGGTCGGCCGTTGCGGTGAATCCCGGCTCGCCCAGATGGGCATTGGGCAGCCAGCTGCGCTGGGCAAATTCGGAAATCAATGATCAGGCTGTTTAAATGATCAGCATTACGGTTCATGTGTTATGAACCGGGCTTTTGGATTTTTGCTTGTGGCGAAAGGGTAAGTGCGTGAGCGCGTTATTCGAGCGTACGGCCTTTTAGCACCTTGCGTTCGGTGATCACATTGTTGAGTGAGTCAGTGTCGATCCACAAACGTGCTTCCGGGTACTGCTGGCCCTGACAATCCTGATCCTGCTTTTCCGGATCAATCATGTAATACCAGTTGCCGTCATACAGCACTTCAAACCCTTTTTCAGCATTTTTGCCCAGTGGCGCGTAGTCACCGGTGTATTTGCCCTTTTCGACACCAAACGCCAGAGCAGTGCCTTCTTCAAAGCTCACGGCAACGTAGTTTTCGTTGCTGCGTACCACCAGGCCGGGTGTCCATTTCGGAATCACGACCTGATTAACGGTACGGCCTTGTTTGCGAATCAGACGACCACTGCTGATGCCGGTTTCGGTCGTGGTGAGTTCTCGCTCGATCACCAGTTCCGGACATACGTAGAACTGCAACTTGTTCAGATGTTCGCTGGTGAATCCCTCGTTATCACGGAATTCCTGGGTGAACCGTACGTAATCGTTTTTGGGCGCAGTAGTGGCGCAACCGGCCAGTAACAGACTGGCGGCAACGGCAACAAAAAGTGGTCTGGACATCATGTCTCCATGGCTATACGGCCAGAGACAAACTGGCCGCAGACGGCAGCGGGGGATACCGTTACCGTAGCAGCCAGAGCAGGATTGTCAACGCAGGGAGCGTCAGGACGCAGGGCTGGCCAGCCGGTTCCTGACGGAGTCTGACGGCTATCAGATGGGAGCCAGCAGGGCGGCCATGGAAATGCCCATGATCTGGGTGTGCTCTTCCTTCGGACCACCGGTTTTTTCGATTTCACCCAGACGCATGGAATTGGTGACGATCATGCGGCAGCGCTCCCAGCGACGATTCTGGAAGCGTTCCAGTACGTCGAGGATATGACCACCATTGCGGAATTCCTCGGCCAGTACCACCGCATCTTCGTGACCCATACCGGCACCGGACGCCAGGTGTGGTGTGGTGGCGTGTACACAGTCACCCATCAGCAATACACGGCCCTTGTACCATGGGCGTGGCATCAGCATACCTTCCAGTGGACGGTAGATAATCTGGGAGGATGACCCCAGATTCTCACGAATTTTCACTACCTCCGGCGCGGTGAAAGGCTCCAGCAGGCTGCTCAGGTGGGGTACCAGTTCGTGTTCTTCGAAGAACTTGTCCATGGTTGGACGGGCTTCGGTGTAGTACAGGTACATTTCAGTATCGGAAACCGGCGTGAAACCAACCTTGCCCTTCGGACCGAGGTACTGCATGGCGCAATCGACATCGCCACGTGGAATCACGGCACGCCAGACGCCCTGACCGGTGTACTGTGGACGCGGAGCATCCGGGAAAACTTCCTGACGAACTTTCGAGAATACGCCGTCGGTGCCCAGCACCAGATCGTAGCTGCCGAAACGGCCGTCAGAGAACTCGACGTTAACCTGATCGCCGACTTCTTCGATACGAGTAAAGGTAACGCCGAGATGAACATCAATACCGGCTTCTTTGGTTGCTTCACCGAGAATACGCGCCAGCACCGGGCGCATGATGCCACCGCCGCCCACAATGCTGGAATCCGGGACCGCCGGGGTCTGGATCTGTTTGATCAGGGTGCCTTCGGTGTTGAACATCTTTACACCGGAAGTGATTGCACCTTTTTCCTTGAACTGCGGCAGGATACCGATTTTTTCAATGGCACGCAGGGATGGGCCGCTGACGGTAATGCCGGCACCGTCGGTGCGCCAGTTCTTGTCGATTTCGACCAGTTCAACATCGGCACCCTGTTGTTTCAGCAGGATGGCGGCAGACATACCGGTGAAACCACCACCGATAATCAGAATTTTTTGAGCAGGAAGCGTCATTTCAAATCTCCTTGGTCTGGTCGGCGCCAAGCAGCACCTGACCATCCGGGGTCACTGTTATTGTTATTGCCTCTAATACCCGTCCAGAACATGGACCGGGCAGACCAACGCCGGTTTCGGGATCAAACAGGGCACCGTGGCCACTGCACATCACATGGGTGCCTGCCTGATTCAGGTAGGCATCTTTGCGCCACGCCATGGGCGCACCTTCATATCCCTTGTGAGGGCAGGCATTTCGCCATGCGAACAACTTGCCGTGCCTGCGCACGATAAACAGGCTGTCGCGACCACGATGTTCCGGATCAAACCCGAGGGACTTGCCTTCCTCTATCTGCTGTTGCCAGCACAGGAATGGCAGACCCTGAGGTTCAGATGCCATCAGTGTGGATCACCACCTGGCATCCATTTGTTGACCAGGGTGAAGTTGAAGATCTGGGACGCATCAGCGCTGGCATCGATTTCACGTGGGGTCCAGCTGTCGTCATGGAGGTCCATGTCGGCGTCGAATTCAACGTGTACGCCCATCGGGCTGTTGAAGTACCAGAACCAATTGGAACCGTAGATGTGGCGACCTGGGCCCCAGAAGGATTCATAACCCTTGTCCTGGAAGCGTTTGCCAGCCAGCAGCAGTTCGGTTGGGCCACCGAGGTGGAAAGTGAAGTGTTCAACACCCTGCATTTCTGGCGGAGTGTTCACCAGGAAAATGGTGTGGTGGTCGAGCGTACCGGCTGGACGCAGGAATGGGCCAAGATTGGTGAAACGGTCGGCAACCCGGAAACCCAGACGTTCGATATAGAATTTTTCGGCCTTTTTGCTATCCGGCACAAAGTAAACGATGTGGGACAGAGAACGCGGGATGATCTCGATGGACTCATCAGCACCAATCACGTTGGCCGGACGACCTGGAGCGGCACCCGGGGCGTTAATGGCTTCGGCTGGCAGATCCAGTGGTTTACGCACACTGACCTGAAAACCGATGGCAAAGCCCATATCGTCGACGGATTCGATGGCGCCATCGGCCAGACGCAGCACCGTACGGTCACGACCCAGTTCTTCGGCGATGGCATCAACCGTGGCCTGATCAGCACAGCCGTGAATGGTTTTGCGGATCATGGAACCAGTGGCCAGAGGAGCTGGCAGGCTGGCATCGTCACGGTGGCGGATAACAATCGAGGTGCCATCCAGGGCTTCAAATTCACCGCCTTCGGCACAGACATTCTTTGGCAGCAGGCCGTAGTCAGTGAGGTATTGGCAACAGGCGGCGACGTCATCAACGCCGAACACCAGAGAGTCAAGGCCGACAATATTCATGGCATTTACCTTTTTTATTGTTGTTTATGGGCAAGAGCCGACAGTCACTGTCGCACTCCCGATGCCTGCAGTCTATGAAGATGCTATGTATCGATAAAATGGTTTGTACATATGGCAGCCATAAGTTGTATCGATATAAGAACAACAATAACAGCCCTGATGAGGGCTAGGCATCAGGGATTGTTATGCACTTTCAACGCTTTGATCTGAATTTACTGGTAGCGCTGGACGCCTTGCTGGAAGAGAAAAGTGTCAGCCGCGCTGCCGAACGCCTGTTCGTGACCCAACCGGCCATGAGTGGTTCGTTACAGCGTTTGCGCGAACGTTTTAACGACCCGTTGCTGGTGCGGGTGGGGCGGGTAATGGAGCTGACACCGCGAGCACGGGCTCTGATCTCGCCGGTGCGTGAGGTGTTGTTGCGGATTCAATCAACGCTGGAGAATGAACCCGAGTTTGATCCATTTTCGGTCAAACGTACCTTCCGGCTGGCCGTCAGTGATTATGTCGCCACGGTGCTGATGCCATCCCTGATGCAGGCGCTGGAGCAGGAGGCGCCGGGTGTGTCGCTGAATCTGGTGCCGGTTGGGGATTTGTCGCTGGATGAATTAAAAAGTGGGCGCATTGATCTGCTGATTCGGGCATTGATAGACCCGTTACACGAAGCCCGTCATCTCACTGATGATATCCAGACCCGGGATTTGTTTGTGGACGACTGGGTGTGTGCGACTTGTCGCGATCACCCCGAGTTGCAGCAACTCACGGAGCTGTCACGGGAACTCTATATCCGTTTACCTCATCTGGCGCTCAACCTTGGCCGTAATTCACCGATGCTGGAAGAGCTGGCACGGGCGCAGATGTCTCTGAATCTGGATATTCGTGCGACGGCACCGAATTTTCTGAGTCTGGTGATGATGCTGCCGGGCAGTCGTTATCTGGTGATGTTGCCAAGGCGTCTGGCTCTGCAAGTGGCCAGTAATGTGCCGCTGAGCCTGTGGCCAGCACCGGTCAGTATTCCGGTGTTGCAGGAGCGGATGTTGTGGCATGTGCGGGATGAAACCGATCTCGGGCATCACTGGTTGCGTCAGCGTGTGGCAATACTCGGGGCGGGTTTGATGGCGTCAGAGTCCTCAGCAGCAGCGGCCAGTCAGGAGCAGCAGGCCGCGCTGCTGGTGTAAACCGGAGGCTTCCGGTAGTCCGGGCGGGGGTGATCCGGACGAGGGTTTCGAGAGTCCGTTATCCGCTTATGGCAGGGTCAGATAACTGGCTACTTCGGTGATGTATTCCGGCGCTGGCATGAACGACAGCGGGTTACCACCGGCAGCATCAAAGCCGACCTTGCGAGCGGCCAGGTCTCGCAGGAACGGTACATGACCGAGACACGGAATCCCCATGTTATCGAACGATTGGGTCAGGAATTCGAGGTTTTCGGTTTCCACGTCCATCTGCGCCGACAAGCTGTTGGCGACCCAACCTGCAATCGGCAGGCCACGGCTGAGAATGGCTTCCGCGCTCAGCAGCGCGTGGCTGATACACCCCAGACGTAATCCCACCACCAGTACCACCGGATAATTCAGCGCCACCGCGAGGTCGGCCAGCGATTCGGTGTAATTCAATGGCACCAGCCAGCCGCCTGCGCCTTCGACCAGAATCAGGTCGGAGTCGGTTGGCAGGCGTTCTTCACAGGCATCGCGCAGGGCGGCCAGTTTCAGCGGAGTACCTTCCTGACGGGCGGCAATGTGCGGTGCAATGGCCGCTTGCAAGGCCACCGGGTTGTGGGTGTTGTACGGGCGTTGTGGCTCACTGTGGCGTTGCAGCAGCAGGGCATCGGCGTTTTGCCATTCCTCCGTGTTGCTGTTCAGTACACAACCGGCCGCAACCGGTTTGAGGCCAAAGGTTGTCCGTCCTTGTTGCCGGGCTTTTTCCAGCAGTGCTGCTGAAATAAGGGATTTGCCTGCGTCGGTATCCGTACCGGTTACAAAGAGACGTGAAATCATGTCGGAATCTTGCCCTGATGACGGCGATACGGCTCCATCCACGGACGATGGTTAGGAGCGGTTTCATAGCCGGGTTGTTTGGTTGCCAGCAGCCAGCATACCTCATAACTGAGGGGCAGGCGGCCATCGGCGTTGCGTGGATAGTGCTGGTCGAGAGCGCGCAGCAGGGCGCGTCCGGCCAGACCGGGGCGACGGCCCTGATTGACGTTGGTGGCACCAATGGCTTTCAGGGTGTGCAACAGCTCACTCATGTTGCTGTAGAGCGGCTGGATCTGGTGCTGATGCAAACGGGTCATGACCAGTCCGGCGGCAAACAGACTGCGGGTCAGTTCGTGCTGGCTGGTAAACGGGTTTACATGGCGGAAGTTATCGATCTTGCGCCAGGCGGTTTGCAACTCACGATGCGTGCCGGGCAGCAGGGTAGCAATTGCCAGCGTACCACCGGGTTTTAATACCCGTGCCCATTCCTGCAGGGTGTGTTGCGGATGTTCACTCCACTGGATCATCAGGCTGGAGAAAATACCGTCCTGGCTGTCGGTTGCCAGTGGCAAATCATCAGCATCAGCCTGAATCAGCTGGATATTCGGCAGTTTGCGGGCGGCAGCGGTTTCCAGCATGCCGGAAGCCAGATCGATACCACTAACCTGGCCCGCGCCCAGTTTCAGCAGGCTGGCAAACGAGTAGCCGGTGCCACAGCCAATATCGGCCCAGTGGCCATTTAATGGCAGGTGTTGTTCCTGCAGCAGGTCGAGCAGGGTATCGGCGGCTTGTTGCTGCACGGTGGCAGCACTGTCATAACAACGGGCAGCGCGGTTGAATTGCTGGCTGACCTGGCGTTTGTCACGCAAGAATTCGGTCATGATGGTCAGTGATCCTGCCCCAGAGTCGCAAACAGGGAAGCGAGTTCGTTGTGGCTGGCGGTTTCCAGCAACAGGCCGTGGCTTTGGCCCATGCCGCGAGACGGCTCCAGTCCTCCCGGTGTCAGGCTGTCGGCACTGGCATACAGGTGTAATTGCGGAATACCTGCCGCCTGCAAGGCGCGCTGATCCTGCTCCAGATTGTACTCGCCGAGCCAGGCGAGACTGTGGCCAAGGCTGCGACCTTCGGGACTGAGCTGATATTCGGCCAGTCGGTTCGCCAGTGTCTTGCGCTCATCACTGCCCTGGGCACACAGGCCCAGAAAACGTTTCAGGGTTTTCTCTGGTTGTTGTGCCAGGCCTTGCTGGAAAGCCTCAAACACCGCCGGGTCCATCCCCCAGTCGCTGCCGTTATCCGGTTTGCAGAACTGCTGGCCAGTGGCGATGGTGAGTACCGAACGAGCGTTAGCAGCATGCGCTGCACGCATCGCCAGCGCGCCACCCAGCGACCAGCCAACCCAGATGGCACCGGGTTGGGCGCTGGCCGCCAGTTGTTCAGCAAAGCTCTGGAAGTCGCCAGCAGCGGCATCCCAGTTCAGGCCCCAGTGCTGGCCCGGCAGGGTAGCCAGAAAATCAGCAAATACGGTTGGTGCAAAACTCCAGCCTGGTAACCAGTACCAGCTGGTGGTCGGTGTCTGGTCAGCGTTGATGCTGGCCAGTGGTTGCCATAATGGCAGACTCATGACCTTGGCTCCTGTGGATCAGTGCAGAGTTCAATCAGGGCGTCCAGCAGGGCGTCAATCTGATCACGATGATGGGCTGCTGTGAGGGTAATGCGCAGACGGCTGCTGCCTTCCGGTACGGTTGGTGGACGGATGGCCGTTACCCAGAAACCACGCTGACGCAGTTTCTGGCTCAGTTCCAGCGTGCGATCTTCAGCACCAACCAGCAACGGCTGGATCGGTGAGACGGAATCCATCAGATTCAGACCGGCTTCCAGTGCACGAGCGCGGAAGTGCTGAATATGGCCATCCAGAACCTGACGCAGCTGGTTATCCTTCATTCGACGGAGGTTGCCCAGCATGGCTTCGGCAACCGCTGGTGGCAGGGCGGTGGTGTAGATATACGGACGCGCAAACTGGATCAGGTAATCAATGGTATCGGAATCGGCCCCCACAAAGGCACCAAAACCTCCCAGCGCCTTGCCAAGGGTGCCGACATATAACGGCAGTTCAGCCGGGCTCAGACCGAAGTGCTCGCGCACACCACCACCGTTGGTGCCAATCACACCCAGACCGTGGGCGTCATCGACCATCAACAGGGCATCCTGTTGCTGGCAAATCCGGCTGAGGGCGGCAACGTCGGCGAGGTCGCCATCCATACTGAAAATACTGTCGGTGACCACCATCGCCAGACCCTGACGGCTGCTGTTGGCCTGGCTTTCCCGGAAATTCTGCAGGCGTTGTTGCAGGTGAGTGTAATCAAGGTGGTGATAACGCTGGAAATCGGCGCGACTGAGTTGGGCACCGTCGAGTAACGATGCATGATTCAGACGGTCCTGCAGCACCAGATCGCCACGTTGGGCGAAGGCGTTGATGACTCCCATGTTGGCCATGTAGCCGGTCGAGAACAAGAGTGCCCGGGGATAACCGGTATGGTGCGCCAGTGCTTCTTCCAGTTGCTGGTGAGCACGGCTGTGGCCACACACCAGATGCGACGCACCACTGCCAAGGCCCCAGCGTTGGGCGGCAGCGGCAAGATCATCACCGCCGGTATTGGCGAGGCCCAGGTAGTCGTTGCTGCAGAAGTTGATCAGACGCTGGCCGTTAACCTCGACTTCGGTTCCCTGCGCACTGTCGAGGGTAACCGGCTGACGCCACTGATGAGCGGCGTGACGCTGCTGCAGGGCGGATGCAATTCGTTGATTCCAGCTCATGAAATTCCGGGACTTTGGGCCAGCCGGGGGAACGCTGGCGCATGATAGACAAACTCCAGACAATAGAGAGCGATTACCTGCGGTCAACCCTGCTGTTGGCCTCAGGTTTACTGGTGCACAGCACAACTCCGTCAGTTTGAGTGGCCGGGCCTGCCGGTATCGGCTGCCAGCGCGCGCCGGGTTAGACTGGGCTCATCTGTTTTGTTACCTGTGAATGCCTATGTCACCGTCATTTGATTCTGTATCCGGCTCCGCTGTTGCCCCTCTGGTTCCTGCCATGTCTGCCACTGAACTGGCAGCGTTTGATCGTGAGCATATCTGGCATCCGTACAGTTCAATGACCAATCCGGCACCGGTGTGGCAGGTGGCCTCCGCACAAGGTGTGCGGATTCGTCTGACCGATGGCCGTGAACTGGTGGATGGTATGTCGTCCTGGTGGTGTGCGGTGCACGGTTATAACCACCCGGTGCTGAATGCCGCACTGCAGCGTCAGCTCCAGAACATGGCGCATGTGATGTTTGGTGGTCTGACTCACGAGCCTGCAATTGAGCTGGGGCGGCGTTTGCTGGCGCTGGTGCCGGATGGGCTGGAGAAGGTGTTTTACTCCGACTCCGGTTCGGTCGCGGTTGAAGTGGCGATCAAGATGGCGATCCAGTATCAACAGGCTCGTGGCAAAGCGCACAAGAGCCGTTTGCTGGCGCTGGAGTTTGGTTATCACGGCGATACCCTTGGGGCCATGTCTCTGTGTGATCCTCAGCGCGGTATGCACCACCTGTTTGCCGGTCTGCTGCCGCAGCAGTTTTTTGTAGCGGCGCCGCGTACGCGTTTTGATGCCGACCTGCAGGATGCCAGCAGTCAGGCTTTGTTAGCACAGGATATTGCCGCCTTGCGCGCCGCACTGGAGCAGCACCAGCACGAGCTGGCGGCCTTTATTGTTGAGCCGATTCTGCAAGGGGCGGGTGGTATGCGCTGTTACCATCCGGCCTATTTGCAGGCGGCGCGTGAGTTGTGTGACGAGTTTGATGTTCTGCTGATTGCGGACGAAATCGCCACCGGTTTTGGCCGTACCGGCGAATTGTTTGCCTGTAACCATGCGGGTATCAGTCCCGACATTATGTGCCTTGGCAAGGCCATTACCGGCGGTTACCTGACTCTGGCGGCGACCTTGACCACCCGGCATGTGGCGGAAACCATCAGTCAGGGTGAAGCTGGCTGCTTTATGCATGGCCCGACCTTTATGGCCAATCCGCTGGCCTGTTCGGTGGCCTGCGCCAGTATTGATCTGTTAATGGCCTCCGACTGGCGTAGTAACTGTGAGCGTATCAATGCGGGGCTGGCGGCCGGGCTGGTTTCGCTGGCAGAGCTGCCGGGCGTTCAGGATGTGCGTACGCTGGGCGCGATTGGCGTGGTCGAAATGACGGCCAACGTGAACACGAGGATGTTGCAGCCACTCTGTCTGGAACAGGGTATCTGGGTGCGGCCATTTGCCAATCTGGTGTATCTGATGCCACCGCTGGTGGCGACCGATGCGGATATCCAGCTGTTGACCAGCGGCCTGCAAACCGCGGTGCGTGCTTATCTGGAGCAGGCTACCCGCAATAATCCGGCCGATTTTGTCTGATAAAAAACGGCAGCTGCGGTTTTGACCGGGCTGCCGTTTTTTGAGGAATGGCTTACGCCATGCCCAGCATAAAACACATCAACGCCCGTAACTTAGCCGGTTTGACCGGCTTGTTTAAACGTACGGCTCCCTGACGGGTGATCTCCTGACGCACCGGGTCGGAGCGGTCAGCGGTGATCACCACTGCGGGTGTGCGTTCTCCGGTCTGTTTTTCCAGTCGGCTTAACACATGAGTGCCGGTTTCCGACTGGTCGAGGTGATAGTCGGCCAGAATGATATCTGGATGGAAGTTGTGCCAGGCGTCGATTGCCATGGACTCACCATTGGCGGTAATCACATTACAGCCCCACGCCTGCAGCAGCTCTTTCATGCTGTGGCGAATGGTTTCCTCGTTATCAATGACCAGAACCCGAACCCGATCGAGTTTGCCACCCGGTGGCAAGGCCTCGGATACCTTGGTCAGCACCTGCTGTTGCTGGCGGCCGGTTAACGGTACGCGCACACCAAAACAGCTGCCTTTGCCGACCTTGGATTTGAACAGGATCGGGTGATTCATCATGCGCGCGATACGCTCCACAATCGCCAGACCCAGACCAACACCTTTGCTGCGGCCTTTCTGGGCATTATCGAGCTGGCGGAATTCGCGGAAAATCTCGTCACGCTGGTGGTCGGCAATGCCGGGACCGGAGTCACAGACCAGCAGGTCAACATAATCACCATAACGGCGCGCTCCCAGCACCACACGGCCAGTAGGAGTGTAACGAATGGCGTTGCTGACGAAGTTACGCAGGATTCGCATCAGCAGTCGTGAATCGCTGCGTACCACATGGCTGGTATCAATCAGTTTGAGTTCGAGTCCGGCCTGTTGGGCTACTGGCTGAAATTCGCTGTACAGAGCCTGTAGCAGGTCGCGAGCGGCAAACTCTTCCTGATCCGGGGTCACGGCGTTGGCGTCCAGACGGGAAATATCCAGCAGGTCAGCCAGTAATTCTTCGGCGCCGGTGAGGGCCGTGTGAATGCGCTCAACCAGATGGCGGTTGTCGTGGCAGAGGTCGCGTTCCTGCAGCGTGGCTACCAGCAGACGAGCGGCATTTAACGGTTGCAGCAGGTCATGACTGGCGGCCGCCAGATATTTGTCCTTGCTGGCGTTGGCGTCTTCGGCTTCTTGTTTGGCGGCCTGTAATTCGCGGGTGCGGGCTTCTACCCGTTGTTCCAGCTCGGTATTGATACGCGCCATGGCTTCCTGCGCGCGTTTGCGTTCCGTGATGTCATGGACAAACACTTCGATCAGGCCGGTTTCGCGGTCTTTCAGCAACACGTTGAGGGATACCGGCACGGTTTCGCCGTTCAGTTTGCGGAAATGGGATTCAAAACCAACGCGCTGTCCGTCGCGATACAGACAGGTCAGCAGGTCGTCGAGGTCTTCACTGTCGCTGAACAGGTCAGTGGCCAGATGGCGAATGGCTTGCTGGAATTGTTCTGCGTCGGGATAGCCGCAAATACGGGCAATGGACGGGTTGGCCGCACTGATGCCAGCATCCATCCGGGCCTGGAAAATACCGTGGACGGCGTGCTCAACCAGCCACTTGTAACGTTCTTTTTCGACTTCCAGTTCGTCGATTTTTTGCAACAGTTCAGGGTAGTAACTCTTGCGTGCAGAAAATGCTCCCAGACCAATCAGGTTCTGGATCATGGCATTGTCGTCATCCAGTGCGCCACGTGGCGCCGGCCGGATGTCGGTAGCACTGGTCTCTGCTGGCTGGCCCTGTTGGCCATTCGCCTCAGAGAGCTTCCTCATACACTACCTCTACATCTCGTTTACAGGACTTGCGTGGGTTGGTCAGGATACAAGGGTCGGTCAACGCCTTGCCTGACAACACCGGAATATCGGCACGGCTGACACCCGTGGACGCCAGGCTCTGGGTCAGGCCAACGGCTTCCTTGAGCAGACGCACGCGATTGATCAGGGCTTTGCGAACATCTTTGGCAATCATGCCGCGGGTATCCACGCCGAGGGTTTCAGCCACTACGCGGAAACGGTCTTCGGCGCTGTGGAAGTTATAATCGATCACCCGTTCGACCAGAATGGCGTTACACAGACCATGTGGCAGGTCGAGATAACCACCCAGACTGTGCGACATCGCGTGTACGGCCCCCAGAATTGCATTGGAAAACGCCAGACCGGCTTTCAGGCTGGCCAGCATCAGGTGTTCGCGCAGTTGCAAGTTACCCGGCTCCAGAATCAGTTGCGGCAGGTTGTCGGCCACCAGACGAATGGCTTCCAGTGCGTACATATCGGTTAACGGGCCACTGGCGGTGGACACAAAGGCCTCAATGGCGTGCACCATGGCGTCGATACCGGTGCAGGCGGTCAGGAACGGGTCCATGGTGACCGTGGTTTCCGGGTCGATCAGCGATACATCTGGCACCACGGCCTTGCTGATAATCGACACCTTCATCATGGTATCGGTATCGGAAATGATAGCGAACTGGGACACGTCGGCCGAGGTGCCAGCCGTGGTCGGGATAAAAATCAGCGGTGGAATAGGGGCGTGAATACGATCCACCCCTTCAAACATCAGAATGTGCTGACGGTTGGCGCTGACAATACCGATCCCCTTGGCGCAGTCCATCGGGCTGCCACCACCGACGGCAACAATGACGTTGCAGCCTTCCTGAATATAAAGCTGGGCACCGGCCATCACTTCTTCGGCACGTGGATTGGGGCTGACCTGGGTGAAGACCCGGTAATCAATCTCCATTTCTGCCAGGCTGGCTTCAACATCGGCAACCCAGCCCGCGGCCACAACACCTGGGTCGGACACAATCAGCACCCGCTGGGCGCCAAAGTTGCGGGCAAAGTTACCGACGGTGCGACGAGCGCCAACACCAAAAATAATCTCCGGTGAGACAAACTTGCGCAGGTTGGAAATCGGGTTGCTCATCGGATTACTTCCATATCTTCGGGTCGTGATTCTTGTTCTGGGCCACAACTTATACCTTGCGAGGGCTTTGGGTAAAGCCGACATCAGTGGCAGTTGCATCGGTGGCCAGCAGTTGTGCCCGTTGTTTCTGTTTACGGTTGTTTATTTTATCGACGCATTGCTGTTCGTCACGCAGAATCACCACGCATTCCAGACACTGGATACATTCATCGTAATCAATGGAGCCTTCGGTTCGAATAGCATTGATACCGCAGCGGCGTTTACACAGCTGGCATGGTGAACCGCATTTTTCGATACGCTCCAGCCAGCTGAACAGACGCAGACGCCCCAGTACTGCCAGACCAGCCCCCAGTGGGCACAGATAACGGCAGTAAAACTTGTGAATGAACATGCCGCCCACCAGCAGGGCAACCGCGTACAACACAAACGGCCAATAGCGCCAGAAGTAGAGGGTAATACTGGTTTTAAACGGTTCTACCTCTGCCAGTTGTTCAGCAAGTGTCAGGCTGTAGAACGCACTGCCCACCAGGCCCAGTAAAATCGGGTATTTGATCAGGATCAGCTTGCGGTGCAGTGGTTCCGGCACCCGGATCTGTTTGATCTTGAGGCGGGTTGCCAGCCAGGCGGCCATTTCCTGCAAGGCACCAAACGGGCATAACCAGCCACAGAACAAACCGCGCCCCCATATAAAGAGACTGATAAAGGTGTAGATCCAGAGAATAAAAATCACCGGGTCGAGCAGGAACACGCCAATATCAAAGCCGTCGTGAATCTGCAGGAACAGGGTGTAGATGTTCACCACCGACAGTTGGCCCTGCGCATAAAAGCCCAGATACACCAGGGTGAACCACAAAAAGCCCCAGCGGAAACGATGCACCAGCTTCGGATATTGGGTGTAGTGTTTCTGGCGGGCGAAGAACACGGTCAGTACCACCAGCGCCAGACTGATGATCACAATTGAATGCCAGCGGCTCTTCCAGAGTCCAACCCAGATCGGTTCACGGTTCTGTTGGGCGGCCAGTGGTGATTCTGCTTCAACCACCTCAAACAGGTTGGCTGGGAAAGTGAGCGGGACTTCAAAGGTTGCGTTATCGGTAATCAGGTGGTTACGCGGTAATTCAGCACTGATCTTGAGATTGGCTTCGGCACCGGGGTTAAAACCGGCCTGACCACCAACCCGGAACATGTTGGCGTGCTGGAACTCCGGAATCCCCTGCGCTTGCAGGTGGTAGTTGCCGTTTAGCAGATCCATATCGCGCAGTTCAACAATCAGCCCACCTTGCTCAAGCGACAGTCGTCCTGGCACTGTACCTGGGCGGAAGTCATCCGGCACGTGGGGAAATATCCCGCCCGACATGATGGCCATGACCTGTTCACCCGGTTTGATGCTGTTCATCAGGCGTTCGAAGTCGCTATCACCCAGCAGGTTGCGACCAATCGACGGTGCATTGATATAGGCGTACCAGATTTCACTGAAGGCTTCGTCCCCTTCGGCTTCTGGCAAGTCTGGGTAACTGTCGAGGCTGGTACCCAGCACGCGGACGGCATCCTGCTGGCTGATGCGCACGTGGCCAACGTAGCCCTTGTCGAGCAGTTGTTGCCAGTCGAGTGGCTCGTACAGATCTTCAATGGCGCGTGCCGCCGGTGCCTGGGCAAAGCCTTCAAGTTTGTGGCGGGCAACCTGCAGGGCGGAAGACAAAATGGTGTCATTCATAATGATGACGGATACGGTGGCCTTGGAAACACCGTCGACGTACACCACACCGTTGGTAGAAGGTTCGCCAGTCCTACTGCTGTCGATGACGATGTGTTCGGTCAGGGAGCGGCCGTTGTACTGGTTAATAAAGTTGATCATGGGCTCAGGGCCAAGGCCATGCAGGAACACAGGTTCGTGGTGATCCATGACCCGCACGCCGGTAAAGCGGCCTTCAAGGTCGATACCAATCATCAGGTTGATCGGTTTGCCGGAAAAGCCGGGCAGGTCACTGATGTCACGCGACTCATAGGCGTAACCCAGCAATTGATTCAGCTGATAAACAGGGTAAACCGGGAAGTCGGTCTGTTTGTCTTCGATGCGGGTGGCTTTCGGGAACAGTTCCTGAATCCATGCCTGCTGGACGCTGCCGACCTCTGCCTGTGTGGTTGCCACACAACACCAGAATGCCAACAGGAGCAGCAACAGGTTTGCCGGCTTGCCCATTGGGGGCCTCCTGGGAATTTTTATAGTTATTACCGCCATACTCCCTGTGCGAGCTGGATGTCTCAATGCTCCTTGGGGGGCAATCAGACAGTACCAAAGGCGGTATTTTTGGCCTGATTTGGTCATTCCGAATGCCAGAATTGGCTGTAAAAGCATCAAATAGGGCTATTTAGTCCATTTTGAAATTCTTGTATGTCAACTTTGGTATATGTCGATATGCAACTCTGGGTGTGCAACCAAAGAGATGGGAACTTCTGTAATAGGGATGATGGCTTGGCGTTGGCTGACAGCTGATAGTGAAAATGTCGTTCAGGACATGCTCCTGCGCTGCTTCAGAGTGTTCCTTAGGGGTGGAGTGCCGGTTGGCATTACCAGGGCACCCACCCCCGTTTAAACCTGACAAGCACATCAGGTTCCGTGGGCCTCCGAAGACCGCAACGACTCACAATTCAATATCAGGGTTATTCCAATGAAAAATAATAAAATGACCAAACTGTTGCCACTGGTAGTTGCAATGGGCGTTAGCACTCAAGCCATGGCTGCCATCACTCTGTACGACCAGAACGATACCACTTTCTCTGTAGACGGCCTGTTCAACACTTTTTATGTAAACAGCCAGTCTGAAGGCGCCTCTGAGCAAGACCAGGCCCGTATCAAGATGGGTTTCCTGCCGAACGTAATCGGTTTTAACTTCGGCAAGCAGGTTGATGGCCTGAAGCTGGGTGGCCGTTCTTCTTTCTGGGTCTCCATCAACGATACTGATCCTCAGCGTGATGCATCAGCTGCTGATGCTGGTACTGGCTCCCTTATTGATGTTCGCCAGTTCTACGCCACTGTAGACGGTGACTTCGGTCAGGTACTGGTGGGTAAGGATTTTGCGTTGTTCAACCGTTCCAACATCCTCGGCGACGAAATCCTGCTGGGCTTCGGTCAGACCATGACCACTGGTGATGATGGCGGCAACGTATCCTTTGGTAACATTGGTACCGGTTATCTGTATCCGTTCCCGAACTCCCAGATTACCTACCGTACTCCTGATATGGGTGGTCTGAATGTAGCCGTGGGTCTGATGGACCCTGCCAAGCGTAGTGCTGCTTCTGAAGAGTCCTCTCCACGTATCGAAGCCGAAGCTTCTTACGCCTTCACCAACGACGGTTTCAGCGGTAAGGGCTGGCTGGGTGCGATGTCCCAGAAATCCAAGCTGGCCGGTGATGAGCTGTCTTCTTCCGGCGTTTCTTACGGTCTGAACCTGAAAGCCGCTGGTCTGTCTCTGACTGCATCCGGCTTCAAGGCCAAAGGCGTGGGTGCTGCTGGTCTGGGCCACCTCCTGACTGTTGATGGTGCCGAAGTTGACGGCAAACTGATTCAGCTGTCTTACACCATGGGTGCTGAGCGTTTCGTTCTGTCTTCGGGTAAGAACGACGGTGGTACTACCGACGGTGGCAGCGAGCTGGATCTGGAAAACAAGACCGCCGCTATTTTTCACTCTGTTAACAGCAACCTGACCTTGGTAGGTGAGTTTGACAAGGCAGAAAGCGGTGATAACAGCATCAAGACCATCGCGCTGGGCGCTGTTGTAACCTTCTGATCCTGAATATCAGGTAAAAAGACCGATAACGGTCATCAGAATCAAAAAAGGACGGCTTGCCGTCCTTTTTTTTGTCCCGCGTATGGCGGGGGCGTTCACCAGGGGGATGGTTTCAGAATAGATGTTCAGTGATTGTCGACTTTGCGGTACTTGTCATTCTTTTGTTCGTATATATGACTGAGGGGAAAGCCCTTACATATATCGGGCAATGACGACCGGTGCCGAAGTAGGATGTCTTGGCACCCGGGGAGTCGTTACACTGATAGTCTGTTTTGTAAACCTGAATCCGTTTGTATCGTATGGCGATACCCTGCGAACGAACAGACGGGGGGATTATTGTGCTAGCTCTGCAGCCTACAACCTTACATGCGGTTCAAACCGCATTTACCACGTCCCGTGATCCGGAAACAGCCGCTGATGAGCTGTACTCGGCACTGGCGGTGGCACCTCTGTGCCAGGTGGTATTCTTCTGCTCCAACGACTACGACTTCAGTTCGTTGGCGGCTGCTATTGGCAAACGTTTTGCGGATATTGAAGTGGTGGGTTGTACCACCGCAGGGGAAATTACCCCACTGGGTTATCGCCACGGCACCATTACCGCCATTGGCTTCCCGCGTTCCTCGTTCGCCGTGCAATCAGCACTGGTAACCAATTTATCCAGCTTCAGTTTTTCCGATGCCCAGATTCTGGTGCAGGACATGCTGGATGGTTGTCGTTCCCGTCAGGTGGCACCTATCAAGGGAAATACCTTTGCCCTGACCATGCTGGATGGCCTGTCGATTCAGGAAGAACGTTTCCTGCGCCTGCTTAACGCGCATCTGGGCAGCATTCCGCTGCTGGGCGGTTCTGCGGCCGACAACATGTGCCATAACAAAACCCACGTTTTCCACAATGGCCGTTTCCATACTGATGCTGCCATTCTGTTGCTGGTGAATACCGCATTCGATTTTGAAGCATTCAGTATTCATCACCTGCAACCAACCGAAGAAAAACTGGTTGTCACCGAAGCCGACAGTGACGACCGTCGCGTGCTGGAGATCAACGCTGAACCAGCTGCGGTTGAATATGCCCGTGCTCTTAACCTGCGGGTTGAGGACCTTAATCCCCAGGTGTTTGCCCTGAATCCGTTGTCGGTGAAAATCGGCAATCGTTATTACCCGCGTGCGATCCAGAAAGTGAATCCGGATCTCAGTCTGTCGTTTTACTGTGCAGTGGATACCGGCATTGTTCTGACACGTTCCCGTCCAGAGGCTATTCTGGATGGAGTAGAGAAACTTCTGGCCGACATCAGTCAGCGAATTGGTACGCCACAGCTGATTATTGGCTACGATTGTATTTTCAGACGGTTGGAACTGGAGCATCTGGATCTGAAAGATCAGGCCTCGCAGTTGCTGGCGCGTCATCATGTCATTGGCTTTAATACCTATGGCGAGCAGTTTAACGGTATGCATCTGAACCAGACATTTACGGGCGTGGCATTGGGCGGGGTGGGTTATTAGCAGTGAGATCGAGCGACTCCGCCGTGAGGTGGAAGAACTCACCCGACGCAACGAGCGTCTGGAGAAAATAAACCAGGCATTGATGCAACGGGTAGAGGCCGGACCAGAGAACTCCGACGGCGCTTACGACAACTTCAAACATTCGGTATATCTGGCCGAACAGGTGCGTGAGCGTACGGAAGCCCTGAATCAGGCCATGCATAGCCTGAAGAGTACGAATCAGGAGCTGATTCGTGCCAGTGCGGAAGCTCATAACGCCCATGACCTGTTACGCCAGGCCATCGAAAGTATTTCTGATGCCTTTGTGCTGTACGACTCGCAACGTCGTCTGGTGCTGGCTAACTCCCGTTTTAACCAGTTCTGGCAGGCCTCGGGGATTGAAATCCATCCGGGCATGCATCAGCAGGAAATTCACAAGCTTTCCCAGCGTTATCGCCTGATCGACCGTTATTACGGTGATGCCACGACCACCGCACGCGGTGCCTTGCCGGGTGATGGCAAGGTATTCCACATGCGCGACGGTGCCTGGGTGCATGTTAGCGAGCGTGCGACCCGTGACGGTGGACTGGTGGTTCTGTACAAGGACATCAGCGCACTGATCGAAAACGAGCGTGCTCTGCGCGAGCGCGCGCTGGCAACCAAATCCCGTACCCTGCAGAACACCCTGGATAACCTGTCCCAGGGGGTGGTGCTGGTGAACCAGAACAAGCTGGTTGAAACCTGGAACGTACGGTTTGCTGAACTCACCGGTCTTGGCCACAAGTTGCTCGAGAGTGGTATGACCTTCTCGCGACTGATGCGCCACACCGAAGTATCCGATCTGAATCCAACCTCCCGTGATGCCGATGGCCATGCCTGCCTGCAAATGGAGCAGGTATTGTCGGACGGGCGCGTGATGGAAATTCGTACCCATCCGATGGCGGGTGGTGAGTTTGTTAATACCTACACCGACATCACCGAACGCAGCCGTGCCGTCAAGGCGCTGGCCGAAAGTGAACAGCGCATCCGCGTGATTACCGATGCTGTGCCGGCGCTGATTGCTTACGTCGATAAAGATTTGACCCTGGTATTCGCCAACCGCGCCTACGAGCGCTGGTATGGCTTTGAACGCGAAGTGATTGTGGGTCGCAAGCTGTACCAGATTATTCCAGCCATGCAGCTGGTGCGGTTACAGCCTTATATCAATCGTGCCCTGCAGGGGCAGACGGTCAATTTCGAAATCAGTGATCCATCCCGTGATGGTGTGGTGCGCCATGTGGTGAAAACCTACGTGCCGGAAATGGACGAAGAGGGTGAAATCCTCGGTTTCTACGTGCTGGTGCAGGACATCACGGAAATTCGTCTGACCTCAGAAGCGCTGGCGCAGGCCTATCAGCATCTGGAGCAACGGGTGCAGGATCGTACTTCGGAACTGACCGAACTGAACGGCCAGCTGCGCCAGGAAATCGAAGAACGTCGGCAGATGGAGTCGCGGTTGCGCGAAGCCAAGCAGGACGCTGAAAAAGCCAACCACAGTAAAACCAAATTCCTTGCCGCAGCCAGTCACGATTTGCTGCAGCCGATGAACGCCGCACGCCTGTTCTGCGCTTCCCTGATGGAGCACCCGCTGGATGATCGTACCCGGCAGTTGGTGGACTCGCTGAATTACTCGCTGGAAGACGTGGAAACCCTGCTGGCCGCCTTGGTGGATATCTCCAAGCTGGACGCCGGTGTGGTGAAACCCGACCTGATGTCGTTTAACGCCGGTGACCTGCTGAACAACCTCGCCAATGAATATCGGACGCTGGCAGCGGATGCCAGTCTGTCGTTTGATTTCGTTCCGACCAGTGCCGTGATTCATACCGACTCGCAGCTGCTGGCGCGGATCATGCGCAACTTCCTCACCAACGCCGTGCGTTATACCCGTAACGGCAAGGTGATGCTGGGATGCCGTCGGCGCAAGGATGGTCTGGAAATCCAGGTGCTGGATACCGGTGTGGGGATTGCCGAAGACAAACTGGAGGAAATTTTCCTCGAGTTCAATCGTGGCAGTCAGGCCGATACGGCACGGGATAAAGGCCTCGGCCTGGGGCTGGCAATTGTCGACAAGATGTCGGGCATTCTCAAACACCCGATCCGGGTGCGCTCGGTGCTGGGCAAGGGCTCGTGTTTCTCGGTGCTGGTGCCATACGGTCGCCGTCATCACGCACGTCGTGCAACGGCTCCGGGCCTTGCCATGCTGGGGAACCAGCAGTTCCGTGGACGTCGCGCTCTGGTGCTGGATAACGAAGCCTCCATCTGCAAGGCTATGGATATCCTGCTCAGCGGGTGGGGATTCGAGGTATTGACGGTACGTAGCTGGGAAGAAACCCTGCTGATCCGTGAGCAGCTGGAAGAGGGTGTTGATCTGGTAATTGCCGATTATCACCTGGATAACGGTGCCACCGGTCTGGATGCGGTAGCGCTGATGCGTTCCGAGCTGGCAGTGGAAGCGCCTGTATTGATGATTACCGCCAACTACACCACTACACTCAAGCAGGAAGTGCGTGAGCTGGGGTATCGCATCATGAACAAACCGGTGCGGCCAGCCAAACTGAAAGCCATGATTCACCATATGATCGAACATGGTGTGGTGGTCTGAGGTTTGCCAGTGCGCCGACAGTGGCAGACCATAAACCCAAAAGCCCCGGTTCAATCGTGATGCCGATCAGTTAATGATTTTCCAAAGCTGATCGGCAGCAGGACCAGTCTTGTATCCTTTGTGCCCGTGAGTATGTTGGGCATAAAACTCTGCGTTCGATCTCTTCTCTCTACGATAGCCTCATCATTGATTGCCGAAGTTGCCCAGCGCAGCTGGCTGCACTATGCCCATCTGGGCGAGCCGGGATTCACCGCAACGGCCGACCCGGCCGGGGCATGGATGCCCCGCCAGGCCCGTTGGCACAGGGATGTGCCATCGGGCTGGGGTCGAAAAGCCGTTGTCGGGGAATATCGGGGACACGAGCCCAGTCGGGCAAAAGCAGGGGGAGGCCCGCCCGGCCGGGGGACAAGGTCCCCCAAGAGGGCATACGGCTGTGCCAATTAACAAACTGTGTAAATTGTGCAGCCGTTGGATGTCTGGGTAACGTGTAATAGCGTCGTTTGACGCTTGACTGATCAGCCTTGCTGATTCGATCGGTACTGTTTGAGGTTTGCGGAAAGAAATAGGCCTGTCCGGTTATTTGCCGAAACTCTCGTTAATAACCCGTACCTCACGCTGTGGGAACGGAATAACAAAGCCGTTATCGCGCATGGCTTCAAAGATCATCAACAGCAAGTCTCCGCCTACGCGGTTTTTGCCGTCATCGATACCAATCATCCAGAACTCCACGAACATATTGACGCCGGAGTCACCGAAGCTGTCGATTTCGCAGTCGGGTTGTTCTTCGATCGGTACACCTTCGCCACTGATCACCTGTGGGTGCGAGGCAACGGTGGTCTTGATGATTTCGACCAGCTGACGAATATCGGAATCGTAGGCTACCGAGAAATCGACCCGGTAACGCTGTTTCTGATCGCGGTGGGTCCAGTTGGTGAAGCTTTCGGTAACGAACTTTTCGTTCGGGACCATGATGATTTTTCCGTCAAAGGTTTCCAGTGCGGTTGAGCGCAGGGTTAATTCGCGTACAAAACCTTTGCGGCCGTCTTCCAGTTCGATGAAGTCATCCACGGAGATAGAACGGTCCAGCAGAATAATCATGCCGGAAATAAAATTGGAGGCGATTGCCTGCAGGCCAAAACCGAGGCCTACACCAAGCGCACCGCCAAATACTGCCAGTGCCGTGAGGTTGATGCCCATGATTTGCAGCAGTAACAGGCCGATCACAACAAAGATCGACACCTCGAACAGTTTGGCGGCTACCTCGCGGGTTCTGAAGTCGAGCTTGTCCTGACGACGGATAATTTCCTGGCCAGTATTATTCGATACCCGGCCGAGCCAGAACAGCAGGGAGCCAAACAGCAATACCCGGATAACGCCATAGGCCGATACCTCAATATTGCCGATGGTAACCTTCATCGACTCCAGTATGGCAATAATGGGTTCGAGCAAATCCACCAGATGCAGGAATAACAACGGCATGCCGACCCAGCGGAAAATAAAGGCGATAAACTCGTTTTTAACGTGATCACGAATCAGTTCGTGGTAGGCCAATAACATCGCAACCACGAGGGCAATGTTCACCATCCAGGATTGTTTGAGCAATTTGGCGCTGGCTTCTACGGCAAAACTCAGGATCAGAATGGTGAGTAGCGGAAAGAGCAGGTTGCCCAGAGTGGCGGTGAGTTTGCGTAACGGGTGAGGGCTGCTGTCGGCGCTGACAGGAGTCAGTACCGGCACCAGGCGGCGGACCTTGCTGGTCGCAAAATAGGAGAGGCCATAAATCGTCAGAACCACCATCAGCTGGATATAACTTTCTGGCTGCAGCAGTAAATCGCTAGCCCGGTTGGTGATGTTGGCAAGTATCTGTTGGTAATGCTGGAAATCCAAATCAGACTCCTTCTCTGAACAATCGGGAGTCTGAAGTATACCCGGACGCCGATGCGATGTCTGATCAGGCGCTCAATAACGGTAATTCAGATGGGGTCAGGGCTGAATAGTGCTGAATATATCCGTGTTATAAGCAAGGATATTGATCGGTTTGGTGATGGTTTATCGGTTCTTGATAGCCAATAAAAAACGGCGCTGTATACGGCGCCGTTTTTATATCGAGCGGGTACGGATCAGCGACGCAGGTACTGGTTAAAGTCGACATTGCTGGCTGCCAATACTGCCTGGATACGGTTGTGTACACCCAGTTTGCGCAGGATGGCGGACACGTGGGCTTTTACGGTGGTTTCAGCAATCGACAGGTTGTAGGCAATTTGCTTGTTGGACTCACCGTTGGCCATACGTTCCAGTACCAACAGCTGACGTCGGGTCAGGCTGTTGAGCATTTCTGGTGGAATCTGATTTTCTTCCTGTATGCGTTTGGTTCGGGAACGACCATCATCACTGGCACGGATAACGTCGGATGGCAGATACACCTGACCGGCCAGAACCTGTTCCAGCGCCTGGGTCATTTTTTCGCGTGGCAGAGACTTGATGATGAAGCCCACTGCACCATAGGTCATGGCTTGCAGGACAACACTTTTCTCTTCTTCAGCAGAAATGATCACCACCGGAATAGTCGGTGATTCGTTACGCAGCTGGATCAGGCCGTTCAGACCATTCATGCCGGGCATGTTGAGGTCGAGCAGAATCAGATCAAGCTCTTCGTTATCTTCTGCGAGGGCAGCCGCTGCTTCGAGATTCTCGGCTTCGAGAATGTCGGCATCCGGATAACGATTGCGAATTACGTCTGCAATGGCTTCACGAAACAGTGGGTGGTCATCCGCAATCAGGAGGCGGTAACTGACTGCATCGCCTTCGGTCAACTGGCTGGAAGCAGGGGTTTTTTCAGTCATAGCGGCATCGTAACTCTGTCCGGAAACAGCGACACGGTCGGGATGGGAGTTATCCTGACCGGCACGGAGCGTCATCATAATAGCGACTCCTGTTTCATTATTGTTGTAATTAAACGCATTACACCCCGTGGTGTTACTCCCAGGTATCCTACCTTGGCGTTCTGAGTGGGGGTCGAAAGTAGTAAAAACAGCACTTTCGCCTACTATCTGTCCACAATTCAGCCATAAAAATACAGGATCGGGAAGATTTCCCTATTCCTGAAGCCTAGTGCCAAAGCAGTCGCAAATCCACTCCCGAGGTGAACAGCGCTCGCCCCAGACATAATCCACAATCAATAGTGACGAAATACAACAAAAAGAAACGGAACTGTTCCCATGAATAAACCTCTCGGACCTGTAGTCCGCCATACCTGTGTGGGCATCTCAGCGGTGCCATTGCTGCTGTTGGCCTCTGCGCCAGCATTGGCCGACGACCAGATGGTCGAGGAAGAAATGGTCGTTGTTGCGGCTACTCCGGTTGGTGGTGCAGGTGTCAGTGAAGAGCAACTGATTGCACCTGTGCAAACCAAAACGGCTATGGATATGAAAAACTCTGGCGCCACTGGCCTTGCAGATTACTTGCGCGACAATATGGCCAGCGTTTCCGTCAACGAGGCGGTGAGTAATCCCTGGCAGCCAGATGTTCAATACCGCGGTTTTACCGCTTCGCCTTTGCTGGGGTTGCCGCAGGGTATGTCGGTATACATGAACGGCACCCGCGTTAACGAACCATTCGGTGATACCGTTAACTGGGATTTGCTGCTACTGGATGCTGTGCAGAGTATGGATCTGCACTCTGGCTCCAACCCGGTATTTGGTCAGAACACCCTGGGTGGTGCGTTGGCCATGCGACTCAAAAACGGCTTTGACTATGAAGGCAGTGAAGTCGAAGTGGGTGGTGGCTCGTTTGGCTATCGCCAGATTCAGGCACAGACCGGTGGTAACAATGGTGAGTGGGGTTATTACCTGCTGGCCAACCGCGAGCAAGACGATGGCTGGCGTAAATACTCGGATTCAGAAGTTCAGCAGCTGTTGTCGGTACTGAGCTGGCGCGGTGACGATACTGACCTGAACCTCACCACCATGCTGGATAATAACCGCCTGATCGGTAACGGTGCGGCTCCGCAGGAATTGATGGAGATTGAAGGCCGTTCAGCGGTGTATACCCATCCTGACGAAACCCGTAACCAGCTGGGGTATATCGCCCTCGATGGTCAGCACTGGGTCAGTGACGATGTGCAGCTGTCGGGCAATGTCTACTTCCGTTCCAACCGGATTCGTACCATTAACGGTGATGACTCGGATTACGAAGAGTGTGATGCCAATGGTTTCGAAACGCTCTGCGAATCAGATGACGACACCGGTGCTCTGGAGCCGGTGGCATTTCGGGGTTATGACGAAGAGTTGACCCTCGATGAAATCAACGATCTGAACGGCACGGATCTTGATTCGGATGAACTGGATGGTACGTTGAATCGCTCCCGTACAAACCAGAAAAGTATGGGATTTGCCCTGCAGTCTGCTTTCAGTCAGCCAGTGGGAGATCGTGACAATTTGCTGGTCGCCGGTGTGAGCGTTGATCGTGCCAATATCCGTTTCCGTTCCGGTACCGAGTTTGGTGTGCTGCGTAATGACTCTGCCAGTGATGATCGCGGTGTCTCTGCCTCCGGTCTGTATGATGCAGAATCCGAAGTGGCCTTGAATGCTCGTGTAACCCATATAGGCCTGTTTGTTACCGATACCTTGTCAGTAACCGATGCGCTGAGTGTGACTGCTGGCGGTCGTTTTAATACGACCCATATCCTGATGGACGATCAGATCGAAGACGGCGAAGGTTCCCTGAATGGTGATCACCGCTTCAGCCGCTTTAATCCTCAAGCCGGTACTACCTATCGCTGGAGCGACGATCTGTCCGGTTACCTGAGTTACAGCGAAGCATCCCGTGCACCAAGCCCGGCGGAGCTGAGCTGTGCTGATCCGGACGATCCTTGCAAACTGCCGAACGGTTTTGTAGCGGATCCGCCATTGAAGCAGGTGGTGACTCGTAGTGTGGAAACCGGCTTGCGTGGTTCCGAAGTCTGGGGTGGTCACGACTGGCGCTGGAATGCCGGTGCGTTCCATGCCACCAACCATAACGACATTCTGTTCCAGCAGGCCGGTGGTCTGACCTCGGAAGGTTATTTTTCCAACGTGGGCAAAACCCGTCGCATTGGTACTGAACTGAGTCTGAATGGTGATCTCGGTAAAGTGAACGTGGGCGCTGCCTGGACCTGGATGCGTGCGACATTCGAGACTCCATTTGTATCCTTCAGCCCGAATAATCCGTTGGGTGGTGATCGCCAGGTGGAAGCAGGGGATCGCATTCCGGGCCTGCCCGAGCACAACCTCAAGCTGATGGCCGACTGGCAGATGACCGAACGTTTTAACCTCGGTGGTGATGTGCAGTATCGTAGCAGCCAGTATTTCCGTGGTGACGAAGCCAACGAAAATCCGCAGCTGGCCGGTTATGGTCTGGTTAACCTGCGTGCCCGTTATCAGGCCACTGCAGCGCTGGAGCTGTACGCCCGTGTGAATAACCTGTTCGATCGTGAATACGCCACGTTCGGTATGTACGGCGAGTCTGACGAAGTGCTGGGGGATATTTATCCGGGCTTTGATGATGAGCGTTTTGTCAGTCCGGGTGCTCCGCGTACCGTGCGTATGGGAGCCAGTCTGAAGTTCTGACCAAGGGGCCAGAGAACCTGTTACAGGAGATGGAAATTGAAAGCGGTTGTTCGTGTCCTGTTGATGGTGAATCTGGCCTTTTTGCTGGCTCTTGGCCTCAGCCTGCTGGTGTTGCTGGAGCAGGGGCGGGATGACGTGGTGCGTGAGCAGCGAGCCATGGTGCCGGTCATTGAAGCTCTGCTGGTGTCTGGCTTGCCGCGCGAAAGTATTGAGCAACTGGGCGGCAGCTTGCGCCATGTGCAGGTTGGTAACCAGCCTCACCCGCGAGCAGAAGACGTTCCTCAATGGTTTCAGGACCTGTTTCGCCACGACAGTGAACCTCGAAAACTGGCATTGACCGCCAGTGGTGGGCCACGCTTGGTGCTGACGGTTGATGATCTCGATGAAGTCACCGAAGTCTGGGATTCAACGCTGGAAATTGTCTGGGTATTTCTGGCAGCCATGCTGATCAGCAATCTCGCAATCTATCTGGGGGTTAACCAGGGGATCCAACCGTTAAATCGCGTGAACGCTGCCTTGCGGGCGATTCAAGGGGGGGATTATCAGATCCGGGTTGGCATCAGTGGTGTGTATGAGGTGGATCAGTTGGCAGGTTATCTCAATGATATGGCGGCCGCCCTGCAGCAGGCTGAACAGGAAAATCGTAATCTGACCCGCACCCTGATGGCGGTGCAGGAGCAGGAGCGTGGGGCGCTGGCGCGTGAGCTGCACGATGATCTTGGCCAATACGTTACTGCAATTCGCACCCAGGCCTGGATGATGCCGTTGCAACAGCAGCATCCCGAGCGCCTGCAGCAGTTGAGTGAACAAGTTATCGCTGGCTGTGATGCTGTACAAACGGGGTTTCGGCGTATCGTGAACAACCTGTACCCGGTGTTGCTTGAGCAGCTGGGGTTGCAGGCGGCACTGGAAGAGCTGGCCAATCAGTTCGCGGATACCTGGGCGCTGGATGTTGATCTGCAGATTGAGCTGCCCGATGAGCTGAATGAAAACGCGGCTGCGCATCTGTACCGGCTGGTGCAGGAAGCGCTTACCAACGTTATTCGTCATGCCAGGGCCCAGCGTGCTCGGGTGATTCTGGCTGTTCGGGATGATCGTCTGCTGCTGGAAATCGCCGATGACGGCAGCGGCCGTGTTGAACAGTTGCAGAATGCCAATGCAACGGGAATCGGATTACGCTCCATGCGTGAGCGTTGTCTGTTATTGAACGGGCAATTGCGCCTGATGCCGTCGCCGTTGGTGGTTGATGGTCAGTCGGGTATTGCCATCGTGGCGGAAATTCCGCTCGGGTTTGTGATACAGGAAGAAACCTCATGAAAATTCTGCTGGCCGATGATCATGCGGTGGTGCGTCAGGGGTATCGGACCCTGCTGGAAGCCATGCTGGCTCCCGTCGAGATAATAGAAGCGGGTGGTGGAACCGATGCGGCGTTGCTGTTCTATCGTGAGCAGCCGGATGTCCTGGTACTCGATATCAATATGCCTGACCTGAGCGGTATTGAAGTGACTCGTCGTGTTATGGGGACTCATCCGGATACTCGCATTCTGGTCTTCAGCATGTACGAAGAGGTCGGGATCATTCGGGAGGCGCTGGATGCTGGCGCGTTGGGATATCTGTCCAAAAGCAGCCCTCCACCCTTGATGGTTGAAGCGGTTCGTACCGTAGCGGCGGGGGAGACTTTTCTGGAACCGGTGCTTGCTGAAAAATTACAGCACAGCCGTTTTCGGCAAGGTGGATCTCGTGGATACGGTTCCCGTCCACTGGAATGGCTGGCTCCCCGCGAGCGTGAAATTGCCGAACTGCTGGTGCAAGGCATGGGCAATCAGGCAATTGCTGATCGTCTCGGAATTTCGGCCAAAACCGTTGCCAATCGGGCTACGGTCATTCGTCAGAAGCTGGGGGTTGGCAGTACGGCCGAAATGGTGCGTAAGCTGCTGGCGCCTTCTGACAACAAGCAGCCAACGCCTTCGCGCTGAACGTCAGCGTCTGTTTGGGGGTGAAGCAGCCGTTCGGCGTAGCAATACCCTCATGGTTTGTCAGGCTCTTGTGTGGGCTGGCGGAAAATGTCCGCGACGGGCAGGAAAATCTTCACCAGCGCCTGCCAACACACTCCACTCGGTTGTAAACTAATGACCATTCTGCCCGGACTTTCCGGGCCCTTTGAGTTTGAGCTGAGATTTCTGGAGTGAGTTATGGCCAATGTTTTGATTCCGGTAGCGGATGGAAGCGAAGAGCAGGAGGTTAACAACCTGTCCAGCCTGCTGCGTCGTGGTGGTCTGAAGGTGACTCTCGCTTCCGTAATGTCTGGTCGCAAGCGTATCAACGCTGCCAATAACACTTCCTTCGAAGCCGATCGTCTGTTGCAGGAATGCAAGGATCAGGAATGGGACATGATTGTGGTGCCTGGTGGCCTGGTTGGTGCTCAGGCGCTGGGGGCGTCCGACCCTCTGCTGGCCCTGTTGCAGCACCAGTCTGATGAAGACCGCTGGGTTGCCGCGACCTGTGCCGCGCCTGTGATGGTACTTGGTCCGCAGGGGCTGGTAGATGGTGCTCGCGTGACCTGTTTTCCGCCACTGCGCAGCGAACTGGAAGAGGAATACGGCGGCAATTTCCTGAATGAGCCCGTTGTTGTTGATGGCAACCTGATCACCAGTCAGGGGCCGGATACCCTCAATGCTTTTGTTCTCAAACTGATTGAAGTTCTGGCTGGCGGCAAGGTTCGCGACAAGGTCGCTGCTGAACTGTAAGCACTTCTCATCCCTCTCTACCGCCTGTTCTGGCGGTTTACAGAGCCGGTATCCAACGGTACAGTACCGGCTCTTTTCGACCCACGTGCATGTGGCCTGTCGTAGGGGCCACCACTGACACCAAGGAAGCTTATATGCCTGTTATTACTCTGCCGGATGGCTCACAACGCACATTCGACCAACCCGTCACCCTGATGCAGGTTGCCGAAAACATCGGCCCTGGTCTGGCGAAGGCCACAGTCTGTGGTCGTATCAACGGCAAGCTGGTAGATGCTTGTGAACTGATCACCGAAGACGCAGAGATCAGTCTGATCACCGGCCGCGATGCGGACGGTCTTGATGTTATTCGTCACTCGTTTGCGCACCTGGTTGGCCACGCGGTCAAGCAGCTGTACCCGACTGCCAAAATGGCCATCGGTCCAGTGATTGAAAACGGTTTCTATTACGATATCGATTACGAGCGTCCGTTTACTCCGGAAGACGTTGATGCCATCGAAAAGCGTATTGGCGAGCTGATCAAGAAAGATTACCCGGTAATCAAACAGATGACTCCGATCCAGGAAGCTCGTCAGGTGTTTGTTGACCGTGGTGAAGACTATAAGGTTGAGCTGGTAGATGGCCTGATCGAAAAAGGCGAAACCGCCGTTGGTCTGTACCATCACGAAGAATATACCGACATGTGTATTGGCCCTCACGTGCCAAATACCCGTGTTATGCGCGTGTTCAAATTGCAGCGTGTGTCCGGCGCCTACTGGCGTGGCGACTCCAACAACAAGATGCTGCAGCGTATTTACGGCACCGCCTGGAACGACAAGAAAGACCTGAAGGACTACCTGCAGCGTCTGGAAGAAGCTGAAAAACGCGACCACCGTAAACTGGCCAAGCAGCTGGACCTGTTCCACCTGCAGGAAGAAGCGCCAGGTATGGTGTTCTGGCACCCGAACGGCTGGACCATGTACCAGGTTCTGGAACAGTACATGCGTAAAGTCCAGCAGGACGCTGGCTACCTGGAGATCAAGACTCCACAAGTGGTAGACCGTACCCTGTGGGAAAAATCCGGTCACTGGGAGCACTACTCGGCAGCCATGTTCACCACTGAGTCTGAAAAGCGGACTTATGCGGTGAAACCAATGAACTGCCCATGTCACATCCAGGTATTTAACCAGGGTCTGAAGAGTTACCGTGATCTGCCAATGCGTCTGGCTGAGTTTGGTTCTTGCCACCGTAACGAACCGTCTGGTGCCCTGCACGGCATTATGCGTGTGCGTGGCTTTACTCAGGACGATGCGCACATTTTCGTAACCGAAAACCAGATTCGTCAGGAAGCGGCTGATTTCATCAAGCTGACTCTGGATGTTTACAAGGACTTCGGTTTTGACGCCGTTGAAATGAAGCTGTCCACTCGTCCGGAAGGTCGTATCGGTTCTGAAGAACTGTGGGACAAAGCGGAAGACGCTCTTAAAGATGCGTTGAATGCGGCTGGTCTGGCGTGGGATCTGCAACCGGGTGAAGGTGCGTTCTACGGTCCGAAGATCGAGTTCTCCCTGCGCGACTGCATTGGTCGTGTATGGCAGTGCGGTACTATCCAGCTCGACTTTATGCTGCCAGAGCGTCTGGGTGCCCAGTACGTCGACGAAGACAACGAGCGCAAGACTCCGGTCATGCTGCACCGTGCAATTCTTGGTTCCTTCGAGCGCTTTGTGGGTATCCTGATCGAGCACTATGCTGGTGCAATGCCTCCTTGGCTGGCTCCTCAGCAGGTATCGGTTCTGAATATTACCGACTCACAAGCTGAATATTGTGAAAATCTTGCAAAAAGACTGCGTTCTCGCGGTAATCGTGCAAAGGCGGACTTGAGAAACGAGAAGATCGGCTTTAAAATCCGCGAGCACACTTTGCACAAGGTTCCTTACCTGCTTGTGGTAGGGGATAAAGAGGTTGAAGCCAACACCGTTGCTGTGCGCACTCGTAAGGGGGAAGACCTGGGCGTAATGACCATTGACGCGTTTGAAGAGCTCCTCGATAGTGCTATCTCCCAGCGCGGTCGGTTTGGAATGGAGAATTAATATCAAACGCGACAACAGAAAAAGCGGCCGTAATGATGATCGTGCCGCCATCAACGATCAGATTCGTGCTTCAGAAGTACGCCTGATCGGCGCCGACGGAAAACAGATTGGTGTTGTAAGCATCGAAGAAGCTTTGCAAATCGCCGAAGAATCCGAGCTGGATCTGGTTCAGATCTCCGACGGTGACCCGGTTGTCTGCAAGGTTATGGACTTCGGCAAGAAGCTTTACGAAGAGAAAAAGCAGAAAGCCGAAGCTCGCAAGCGCCAACATCAGGTTCAAATCAAGGAAATGAAATTCCGTCCTGGTACGGAAGAAGCTGACTACCAGGTTAAACTGCGTAGCCTGAAGCGCTTCCTTGAAGAAGGTGACAAAGCCAAGATCTCCCTGCGTTTCCGCGGTCGTGAGATGGCTCACCAACAGATCGGTATGGAAATGATGAAACGTATCGAGGTCGATCTTGAAGAACTCGGTGCCGTTGAACAGCATCCAAAGCTGGAAGGTCGCCAGATGGTGATGGTGATCGCTCCTGCGAAGAAGAAGTAAGCCGGTTCCCAAAAGAACCGCTGAGACCCCGGCCTGTGCCGGGGTTTCTGTATTCTACCGGCTACCAACGCCTGGACACTTGAGGTCCGGGGTTTATGGCAGGCGTTGTACAGGTCTCTGGTTTCTGTACGCGCCAATATAGATTGGAGTACCCAAATGCCAAAAATCAAAACCAAGAGTGGCGCTGCCAAGCGCTTCAAAAAGACTGCCAACGGCTTCAAACACCGTAAAGCTTTCCGCAGCCACATCCTGACCAAAAAGAGCACCAAGCGTAAGCGTCATCTGCGCGGCAGTGTTCTGGTTAACGCGCGCGATGTTGCATCTGTAGCACGCATGCTGCCTAACCTTTAAGTTCAGATCAGGAGATAAATAATGGCTCGTGTAAAACGTGGTGTCATCGCTCGTCGTCGTCACAAGAAAATTCTGAAGCTGGCTAAAGGTTACTACGGTGCTCGTTCCCGTGTATTCCGTGTTGCCAAGCAGGCTGTTATCAAAGCCGGTCAGTACGCTTACCGTGACCGTCGTCAGCGCAAGCGTCAGTTCCGTCAACTGTGGATCGCGCGTATCAACGCCGGTGCTCGTCTGAACGGTCTGTCTTACAGCAAGTTCATCAACGGCCTGAAAAAAGCCGCTGTTGAAATCGACCGTAAGGTGCTGGCTGATCTGGCAGTAAACGAAAAAGCAGCGTTTGCGGCTCTGGTTGAAAAAGCCAAGTCCTGCCTGTAATTTCAACGGAATCCTGCAGTAACCGGCTTGCCAGTTACTGCAACTGATCCGAATCCGGTGTAACCGGTTTACCGGTAATACCTACGAAATAGGGGATGAGCCTTGGCGATTCCCCTATTTTTTTGTCGAAATTCTAGTCAACGATGGAAACCAGCGATGGAAAACCTTGAGGCCCTGACCCGGCAAGCCCTGGCCGCCATTACTGAAGCGCAGGATGTAGCTGCGCTGGACCAGGTGCGCGTGCAGTTTCTGGGTAAAAAAGGGGAAATTTCTTCCCTGATGAAAAACCTTGGCAATGTTGCCCCTGAAGACCGCCCGAAAATCGGTGCAGTGATCAACGAAGCCCGGGATCAGGTCCAGGATGCGCTGAACGCCCGCAAGGAAGAACTGGAAGCAGCAGCACTGAACGCCCGTCTGGCGGCAGAGCGCGTTGACGTGACCTTGCCTGGCCGTGCGGTTCAGGAAGGTAGTCTGCATCCGGTAACCCGTACTCTTGAACGTATCGAAACCATTTTCCGTAACGCAGGTTACTCCGTAGCGGAAGGCCCTGAAGTGGAAGATGACTTCCACAACTTCGAAGCGCTCAACATTCCATCGCACCATCCTGCTCGTGCCATGCACGACACCTTCTATTTTGATGCTTCTACACTGCTGCGTACTCACACGTCACCAGTGCAGGTGCGTACCATGAAGTCACAGGAACCGCCGATCCGCATTATTTGCCCGGGTCGTGTATACCGTTGTGACTCCGACCAGACCCACTCCCCGATGTTTCACCAGGTGGAAGGTCTGCTGGTCGACAAGAATATCGGCTTTGCCGATCTGAAAGGCTGCATCCAGCAGTTCCTGAGCACTTTCTTCGAGAAAGAGCTGGTCGTGCGTCTGCGTCCTTCTTATTTCCCGTTCACCGAGCCGTCTGCTGAAATTGATATCGAATGGGTGATCGAAACCCCGGAAGGTACCAAGCGTCGTTGGCTGGAAGTGGGTGGTTGCGGCATGGTTCACCCGAACGTGTTCAAACACGTAGGTATTGATCCTGACCAGTACAGCGGTTTTGCATTTGGTATGGGCGTTGAGCGTCTGGCCATGCTGCGTTACGGCGTAAACGACCTGCGTCTGTTCTTCGAGAACGACCTGCGTTTCCTGCAGCAATTCCGCTAATCGACAACCACAGAACAAGGGTAAGAAGATGAAATTCAGTGAACAGTGGTTGCGTGAGTGGGTCAAGCCTGTCATCAGCACCCAGGAACTGGTTGACCAGATCACCATGGCGGGTCTGGAAGTAGACAGCACCGAAGCCGTTGCTGGCGAGTTCAGCGGCGTAGTGGTGGGTCAGGTCGTCAAACGTGAACAACACCCGGATGCCGACAAGCTGAGCCTGTGCCAAGTGACTGACGGCACCGAAACGTTCCAGATCGTGTGTGGCGCTGCCAACGTGCGTGAAGGTCTGAAAATTCCAATGGCCAAAATCGGCGCGGTGCTGCCGGGCGATTTCAAGATCAAGAAAGCCAAGCTGCGCGGTGTCGAGTCGTTCGGCATGCTGTGTGCGGAAGCTGAACTGGGTCTGGCTGAAAGCTCTGATGGCCTGATGGAACTGCCAGAATCTGCTCCGGTTGGTGAAGATTTCCGTGCCTGGATGGGCCTGGATGACACCATCGTTGATGTGGATCTGACGCCAAACCGTGGCGACTGCCTGAGCATTGCCGGTCTGGCACGCGAAGTGGGTGTGCTGAACCGTGTTGCTGTACAGGGCCCGGTGATTGAGCCGGTAGCGCCTGTTATCGGTGATGTACCAGCCATTGAAGTATTGGCCTCTGACGCCTGCCCACGTTACGTAGGCCGTATCGTTCGTGGTGTTAAGGTAAATGCCGTTACCCCAATGTGGATGGTTGAAAAGCTGCGTCGTAGCGGTATTCGCTCCATTGATCCGGTTGTGGATGTTACCAACTACATCCTGCTGGAACTGGGTCAGCCAATGCACGCATTTGACCTGGCTCGTATCGAAGGCGGTATCCGTGTTCGTATGGCTGCTGCCGACGAAAAACTGACTCTGCTGAATGGCGAAGAAATCAGCCTGACTCCGGAAACTCTGGTGATTGCTGACCATGGCAAGGCACTGGCGATGGCGGGTGTTATGGGGGGTGAGCATTCCGGTGTGAATGCTGAAACCACCGACCTGCTGCTGGAAGCTGCATTCTTCAATCCGATCAGTGTTGCTGGCAAGGCTCGTTCCTACGGCCTGCACACCGATTCCTCTCATCGTTTTGAGCGTGGTGTCGATCCTGAACTGGCGCGTACCGCAATGGAGCGCGCAACTGCCCTGATTATTGAAATCTGTGGTGGTGAAGCGGGTCCTGTGGTGGAAGTGGCGAGTGCCGAGCATCTGCCAAAAGCGGCTGTGATCGATCTGCGTCGTAGTCGTCTGGACATGATGCTGGGTCTGAGCCTGGCGGATGATGATGTTGTGGAAATCCTGACCCGTCTGGGTATGCAGGTTTCTGTAACGGCTGAAGGCTGGCAAGCCGTAGCGCCAAGCTACCGCTTCGACATGGCCATTGAGTCTGACCTGATTGAAGAACTGGCGCGTATTTACGGTTACAACCGTCTGCCAGTACGTACTCCGGCAGCTCCAACGCCGCTGGCGCGTGTAGCTGAAAACCGTCTGACCGTATCCGATGTACGTCGTCAGCTGGTTGCTCGTGGTTACCACGAAGCCATCACCTACAGCTTTGTCAGCCCGCAAATCCAGAAGCTGATCGATCCTGAGCGTGACGGTCTGGCCCTGCTGAACCCGATTTCTTCAGACATGTCCGTGATGCGTACCAGTCTGTGGGCGGGTCTGGTTGAAGCGGCTGACTACAACCTCAAGCGTCAGCAGAGCCGTGTGCGTCTGTTTGAAACCGGTCTGCGTTTTATCCCGACCGCTGACGGCCTGAAACAGATTCCGACTCTGGCGATGCTGGTTACCGGCAACCGTATGGCGACCTCCTGGGCTGAAACTTCCCAGGCTGTCGATTTCTTCGACGTCAAAGGTGATCTGGAAAGTCTGTTGGCTCGCACTGGTGCTGCTGAAAGTTTCCGCTTTGTGGTCGACAGTCTGCCAGCGCTGCACCCGGGTCAATCGGCTCGTGTGGAGCGTAATGGCCAGACTCTCGGCTGGATTGGTGCTCTGCATCCTTCCCTGCAGAAAGAACTGGGTTTGCGTCAGGTGGTTTACCTGGTTGAGCTGGATCTGGATACCCTGCTGGACGCGGCAGTACCTGCCTTTGCCGAGCTGTCCCGTTTCCCTGAAATGAGTCGCGATCTGGCGATTGTGGTTCATCAGGATGTGGCTGTTGAACAGGTGCTGAGTGGCATTCGTGCGGTGGCCGGGGAATACCTGACCGACCTCACATTGTTTGACCTCTACATGGGCAAAGGCATTGATCCTGAAAGAAAAAGTCTTGCCCTGGGCTTGACCTGGCAACATCCTTCACGCACTCTTACTGACGACGAAGTGAACAGTTCGGTCGAAGCCGTCCTGTCTCACCTGAATGCAAGTCTGGGAGCTACGCTGAGGGGGTAAGATGGCCGCCTTGACCAAAGCCGAACTGGCTGAAAAACTGTTCGAAGAACTTGGTCTTAACAAACGTGAAGCCAAGGATATGGTGGATATCTTCTTTGATGAGATCCGCGATAGCCTTGGCCGCAACGAGCAGGTCAAACTGTCCGGTTTCGGAAATTTTGATCTGCGTGACAAGCGCCAGCGTCCAGGACGCAACCCGAAAACCGGCGAGGAGATTCCGATCTCGGCTCGCCGGGTAGTTACTTTCAAACCCGGTCAAAAGCTGAAGGTTCGAGTAGAAGCATATGCTGGAACCCAGCCACAATCATGAGCTCCCGCCGATCCCCGCCAAGCGGTATTTCACCATTGGCGAGGTCAGCGAGCTGTGTGATGTCAAACCTCATGTTCTGCGTTATTGGGAGCAGGAGTTTCCGCAGCTGAACCCTGTCAAGCGTCGTGGTAATCGTCGTTATTACCAGCGTCAGGACGTGTTGCTGGTGCGAGAAATCCGTAACCTCCTGTACGGCGAAGGCTACACCATCCTTGGCGCTCGTCAGCGTCTGGAGGAGGGGGCGTCAGCCAATACCAATGCTGCTGTAATCGACAAGGCTCTGATTCGCAGTATGCTGGATGATCTGCGCGAGCTGGAACAGTTATTGCGCCTTGAATAAAAAACCACTTCCATTGGTTAGGTCGTTTAGTATAATGCGTGAAATCTGAATCGTTTCATGCGGTTTGGTGTGTCGGGGCGTAGCGCAGCCTGGTAGCGCACTTGCATGGGGTGCAAGGGGTCGCGAGTTCGAATCCCGCCGTCCCGACCAAATCTCTCTCTCTTCTGAATTATTCCAATCCTGAGAAAATATTTTTCGATCTGTTTGAGATTAGGTCTGTATCTGTTTTTTTAATATTTTGATGTTATATCTGGCATATCGAATGTCTGATATTCAGACAATTTCAAACAGTTTTTATTGACTAAAATTGACAATTTTCTCATGAATTTTATCTGGTCTACGGTCAATAGCTGAAAGCTTAAAAAAAGTTTCTGGTGGGATTGATTCGTAACAGGAAATGCTTAAGCTGCACGCCAATTTACAAATGTCCTTCACACGGGGGTGACCATGAAGGTAAAACACATCGCTCTGGCTATTGCCATGGTATCTGCTGCCGCAGCCAATGCTGAACAAGGCACTACCTATTTTACGACTGGTCTGGGTCTGTCTGATAACGAAATCAAGGAAAGTTTCAAAACTGAAACTGGCGCTCACGTTGGCGATTCTTCCCTGAGCGAATTTGCTCTGGGTTATTTCGTAAGTGATGACCTGGCACTGGAAGCCGCTGGTAACTTCTCTACTGGCCTGCAGGGCAACAACAGCCCTGACATCGAACAGTACCGTCTGAACGCCCTGTACTTCCTGGGTGGCGATATGGTTAAGCCATACCTGACCACTGGTTGGGGCCGTGAAAAATTGAACGTTCCAAACTCTACCGCTGCTGATGCTGACACTCACCTGTTTGCGTACGGTGCTGGTCTGCAATTCGATTCAAGCGAAAGCCTGTTTGGCCGCGCTGAAGTTCGTATTGACGAAATGACCGACGAAAGCTACGAACACGGCGTGTTTATGCTGGAACTGGGTTACCGTTTCGGTGCCAAACCAGCGCCAGTGGTTGAGACTGCCGTTGCTGCACCTGTAGTGGTTGAAGAACCTGCTCCGGTTGTTGTTCCTGAGCCTGCTCCAGTAGTAGTGGTGGTTCCAGCTGACACCGATGGTGACGGCGTGATCGACGACAACGACAAGTGTCCTGACACCATCAAGGGTGCCAAGGTTAACGCAGAAGGCTGTGCTGTATTCGAAGGCAACCTGAAAGGTGTTAACTTCGACAGTGGCAGTGCTAACCTGACGGCTGGCGCTCGCACCATTCTGGACAACGTTGGTTCTGAAATGCTGAAGTTCCCAGAACTGAAAGTAGAAATCAGCGCCCACACTGACAGCCAGGGTTCTGATGCCGCCAACCAGGCTCTGAGCGAGCGTCGTGCTGCTTCTGTGCGCACTTACCTGCTCGGTAAAGGCGTTGCTGCCAACCGTATGTCCTCTGTTGGTTACGGCGAGAAGCGTCCAATCGCTGACAACATGACCGCTGCTGGTCGTGCTGAAAACCGTCGCGTTGAGTTCACCGTGATCAAATAATCCGTTTCGACGGACGTAAAAAAGCCACCCTTGCGGTGGCTTTTTTACACCTCTCAGAAACCTGAAGGTCTGCTTCAAACAGCTGTTCGGCCATTTGGCTGCCAGTCTGATCGGGCAGTTCCGATTATCTCTGACGTCTGTTTCAGACGGCGCCCCAGACTTCACGTTTGGCACTCGAAAGATCGGTAAGAACGGCGTCCAGTTCTTTCAGTGTGTAGCGGGGTTTATATTGCTGCAGGTTTTCCCACATGGTCACCAGCTTGTCGGCGGGCGACTGGCCTTTGAAATCACCTTTTTCCAGTGCCAGTTCTTCCATACATTCATTCCATGGAACACCTTGTACCAATGGAATCAGATAAAACAGTGTGCTGCCAATTAATACCTGTGCCGGATTATTGATATTCACAACGAATATCATGGATTTCATGCCTTCTGCGAAATCGTTTTGATATTTTTCAACCAGTACCGGCAGATTATGAATATCGTCGAGTCCACCAATCAGCATTTTCATTTTGTCATCGGCGAGAATAACGGCGGCTCGCATCACCGCTTGTGGCGGCAGGGTGTGACCTTTTTCATCGGCCGCTTCCCCACCTTTTAATACGAGGTCACCACGATAACCCCACAAACCGGGTGTGCTGGTTTCTTCCAGAAAGTTGGTATAGAACAGAAGGTCTGAAGCGTTGTAGTGGTTCAGCAACATGATGTTGTCTCCTTGTTTGGATTCGCTGGCTCATGACTGAATCGTTTCAAACATCGTGCCGATGCGATGATTTTATAACCCCCTGAAAGTAATAATAATTTTCATGTGTCTGTAAAAAAGCTCGCGTTGTGTTTCCGACAACTGCCAGGCATTGGAATAATTACCACAATCAGAATGTGGGAATGGGTTCAATAGTAGTTCTGATGTACGGCAGTTCTTGTTGTATCAAAGCGCCATTGCACGCCAGCGATACTGACATGCATTGACGCTACCGATGGGGGGTTTCATGCTGGCCTCACTGATCTGGTTGTACAGTCCGACAAAAACAACAACAGGAGTAACTATGTCAGTAACCTTCAAAACCCCGCAGGATGTTGATGGCTGGCTGCTTGAGCAGCTGCAATTTTGTCAGGAACACGCGCTGGATGCGGTGCTCCAGGTCGCCAACGATTATGAACTGGTTATTCTCGGGCAAGAGCGATTATATGCGCGTCGTGACAGCAGTTTGCCGGCGTCGGTTCGCAAGATTTTACCTGCAGGTTACCGCCATAAAACCATGGGAGATAACCCGGAATTACGCCGTTGGGTTTTGGATTGTGGCCGTCCTCTGGAGGAGCTGGTCTGGAATTGTGCGTATGGCATGGCAGTTGATGGTCTGTTGCCTGGCTGTCGTCGGGATGATGTGGTGCAGTTGCGCCAATGGCCTAATCTCACGCGCTTGAATGCAGGCAAGCAGGGTGTTCGCCTGGCGGCTCTGTTAAGTAGTCGTCCAACCTCGCTGGTATTGGCATCGCGCATTCTGGATATGGAAGAGCGGGAAGTGTTCCGGTTTTACAGTGCTTGTAAGTACGCCGGTATGATTCACACCGTTAATCGTGCGGAGGCTCCTGTTGTGGCTCACCGTCGCGAACACAAAAACATCACCCTGATTCGTCGTTTGTTCAGCCATCTTAGCCAGATGGCACACGCCTGAACGATGTTGCAGAAATCACTCATCAGCAGCCTGCTCGGCGACTGATGAGTGCTTGAGCAGTCTGTTATTTCCCTTCCTCTGGTTCAAATACCACTTTGAATACATCCCGATAATGGCTGGCAAAATGCACGGTCATATCCTGGCGAATGTGCTCTGGCAGATCTTCAAAGTCGCGACGGTTGGCTTCCGGCAAAATCACTTCCATGATGCGGGAGCGACGGGCGGCAATAACCTTCTCCCGAATACCGCCCACGGGCAGAACCTGGCCGGTGAGGGTTAATTCGCCGGTCATGGCGAGAGGGCGGTTGATCTTGCGATCCAGCATCAGCGACATCAACGCAGTGGTGATGGTGATCCCCGCACTTGGGCCATCTTTGGGGGTGGCACCTTCGGGCACGTGCAAGTGCAAAAAGCTGTTGTTGAAGAAGGCCTCGTCGCCACCAAAATGACTGGCATTGGCTGTCGTGAAGCTGTAGGCAATCTCGGCGGATTCCCGCATGACCTCACCCAGTTTGCCGGTGAGTTTAAAACCGCGGCTCTGATGATGAATCACGGCGGCTTCGACCGGCAGGGTGGTGCCGCCCATTGACGTCCAGGCCAGACCGGTCACTACACCGGTGCCGCGAATGATTTTCTCCGGCCGGAAAACCGGTGCGCCCAGATAGTTATCAAGATCCTTGATGGTGACGGAGATCGCTTGTTCCGGGTTTTCCAGCAGTTTGACGACCGCCTTGCGGGCGATTTTCTGCAGCAGTTTTTCCAGACGGCGGACGCCGGATTCGCGCGCATAACCTTCAATAATGGTACGCAGGGTGGCGTCACTGATGCGGACCTGGGATTTCTTCAGGCCGTGGCGTTCCAGTACCCGTGGCCACAGATGCGTTTTGGCGATGGCCAGCTTTTCTTCAGCGATGTAACCAGACAGGCGAATGGTATCCATCCGGTCGAGTAGTGGGCCGGGAATTGAGTCGAGCTGGTTAGCGGTGCAGATAAACAGCACCTTCGACAGATCAATACGCAGATCCAGATAGTGGTCGAGGAATTCGCGATTTTGCTCCGGGTCCAGCACCTCCAGCAGTGCTGATGCCGGATCGCCCTGGTACGAAGAACCCATCTTGTCGATTTCATCGAGCATGATCACCGGGTTGGCGACCTCGACTTCTTTCAGGGCCTGGACCAGTTTGCCGGGCATGGCGCCGATGTAAGTACGGCGATGGCCTTTGATCTCGGCTTCATCGCGCATACCGCCGACGCTGAAACGGTAGAATTTACGCCCGAGTGCATCGGCAACTGAACGACCGATCGAGGTTTTACCAACCCCGGGTGGGCCAACCAGCAGCATGATGGAGCCGGAGATTTCCTTCTTGAAGGTGCCTACGGCCAGAAATTCGAGGATACGTTCTTTGACGTCATCAAGACCGGCATGGTGTGCATCCAGGGTGTCGCGCGCTTTCCGCAGGTCGAACGAATCAACCGAGAAACTCCCCCAGGGCACGCTGGTCGCCCAGTCCAGATAATTGCGGGTGACGTTGAATTCCGCCGAGCCGGTTTCCAGCATGGAGAATTTGCGTAACTCTTCGTCGATGCGCTTGCGAACCGCCGCTGGCACCTGTTTGCTGGCAAGACGTTGTTCAAACTCGTCGATGTCGGCGGTTTTATCGTCCTTGGCCAGCCCCAGTTCTTTCTGGATGGTTTTGAGTTGTTCCTTCAGGAAAAACTCGCGCTGGTGTTTGCTGATGCTGTCGTTAACGGTCTTGTTGATCTCAACCTGCAGGCGCGCTACTTCCACTTCTTTCTTCAGCAGTACCAGCACCTTTTCCATCCGCTTCTGGATTGGCAGGGTTTCCAGAACATCCTGAAGAACGGCTGCTTCCGCAGTGGTGATCGCGGCACCGAAGTCCGCCAGTGGCGAAGGATCGTTCGGATTAAAGCGGTTCAGATACTGCTTGAGCTCTTCGGAATACAGGGGATTGGTGGTGACCAGCTCCTTGATGGCATTGATCACCGCCATGGCGTAGGCCTTGGTTTCGTCGGTGAAATCGCTGCTCTGACGCGGGTAATGAACGCGAGCCAGATACGGTGTTTTACGGCTGATCCATTCCAGCACCCGGAAGCGGCGAATGCCCTGTGCAATAAACTGCACCCGATCACCTTCGATGGTGACCTTATGAATCCGCACCACACAACCAATCAGCGGTAACTGGTCGGGGCTGGCGGTGTCACTGTGGTCGGCAACCCATGCCAGGCCCAGTAGTTTGTGCTCGGTGTTTTTGACGCGTTTGATGGTGTCTTCCCACTGTTCGCGGGAAACAATCACGGGCTGCACCTGGGCCGGAAAAAACGGGCGACCACTAACGGGCAGAACATGCAGACGGTCGGGCAGAACCTCATCGGCCAGCGCCAGCGGGCTTTCCGGCTCGTCGCGGCTGATAAATTCGTGTTCCTGATCCGGGAGTTCGTTGCTATCGGACATGTCTGGCTCCTGTATAACCTTGGCGGATATGTTGGGGAGCCAGAGCCGATTTCAAGGGCGGGGCGAACAGGCTGAACGTTTGGGACAGCCTGTTGCTGTACAGCTGTTAGTCCTGCTTTTTCTGCTTTTCGAGGCTGCGCTGGCGGTTCTGCTCACGAGCATCGACTTTTTCCTGACGACGACGGGCAATCCATTCGGCACGCTCGTCGCCGATATGGGCTTCACCACGTTCCTTGGCGAGTGCCATCTGCTGTTCACGCTGACGGAAGCGGCGGCGCTGCTCATCGGTGAATTCGTCATGACACTGACCACAGCTGATGCCCGGCTCGTAGTGGGGTGACGCCTTGCTGGCTTCGGTCAGTGGACGACGGCAGGCATGGCACAGCTCGTAGTGGCCTTTCTGCAGCTGATGGTCAACGGTGACGCGGTTATCAAAAACGAAGCATTCACCTTCCCACATGGATTCTTCCTGCGGCACTTCCTCCAGATATTTGAGGATGCCACCTTCGAGATGATACACCTCATCGAAACCCTGTTCTTTCAGGTATGCGGTGGATTTTTCACAGCGGATGCCACCGGTACAGAACATTGCCACCTTGCGGTGTTTCTGTGGGTCCAGATGGGTTTTGACGTAGTCCGGGAATTCACGGAAGGTGCGGGTTTTAGGGTCAACCGCACCCTTGAAGGTACCAATGGCGACTTCGTAATCGTTACGGGTATCGACCAGAATAACCTCCGGGTCGGAGATCAGCTGGTTCCAGTCTTTTGGTTTGACGTAAGTGCCCACTACCTGCAGAGGGTCTATGCCTTCTACGCCCATGGTCACAATCTCTTTCTTGAGTTTGACCTTGGTGCGGTAAAACGGCATTTCTTCGTCAAAGGATTCCTTGAAGTCGATACCGCTCAGACGGCTGTCTTTTTGCAGCCAGGCCAGCATGGCGTCGATGGCTTCACGAGTACCGGCAACGGTACCGTTGATACCTTCGCGAGCCAGTAGCAGAGTGCCTTTGATATTCAGGGCGAGCAGGGTATCCAGCAGAGGCTGACGCAGTGCTTCGTAGTCTTCCAGAGTGACAAAACGGTACAGAGCGCACACGACATACGGGCCAGAGGCCTGTGGCTGGCTGGATGACGGCTGTTCGGACATGACTTACCTCGGGTGTCGGACAAAATACCGCTGCAGCCGTTTCTGGCTGCAGGGTGAAAAACAGGGGGCATATTATGCCCCCGTGAGGCATGAGGGGGAATCAGAATTCGTTGGTGCCGTTACGAACGTACAGTGGCAGATCTTCCTCTTCTGGCAGCGGTGTCGGTTTGCCATCGGCATCAATGGATACGAACTTGAACAAGGCTTCGGTCACCTTTTCGCGCTGGCCGATACGACCACGGCGCACCCAGGCTTCGACGTGGATCTTCATGGAGGTGCGACCGGTTTCGGCGACTTCGGTGTAAATCCCCAGAATGTCACCGACTTTTACCGGGCGAATAAAACTCATACTGTCGACGGCTACTGTTACCACGCGGCCTTGAGCGCGTTGGCCTGCACAAATACCGGCCGCAATGTCCATCTGGGCCAGTACCCAGCCACCGAAAATATCACCGGCAGGGTTGGTATCGCTGGGCATGGCAAGTGTACGGGTGGTCAGGCGACCGCGGGTTTTTTCTGTCATGACTGCTGCTAATCCGCATCAAGGGGGGGTTTGAGGTATCTATGATACCGCTGCTGATGCATATAAGCAGCGGAATTTGTATAACCTGTCAGCACTGTTTTCCGTATAAAACGTGGCTATATGTGCCAGTTGACCTTGTCCTCGGGACTGAATACTGTGGCGCGGCACCGGAATTGACGGTGTAACAACCCTCTCGTGTGGAGACACTATGTTCGAGTGGATTACCAGCCCGGAAGCCTTGATGGCCCTGGCTACCCTGATCGTCCTGGAAATTGTTCTGGGTATCGATAACATTATTTTTCTGTCGATTCTTGTTGCTCGTTTACCCGAAGAGCAACGTCAAAGTGCGCGTAAGCTGGGCCTCGGTTTGGCGATGATGACTCGTTTGATGCTGCTGGCCAGCCTGAGCTGGGTGATGGGACTGGTTGAACCCTGGTTTACCGTATTCGGAACTGAAATTTCCGGACGCGATGTGATTCTGATTGGTGGTGGTCTATTCCTGTTGGCCAAATCCACACATGAAATTCACGCCAGTCTGGAACTGCCGGGTGAAGAAGAACAGAAGGGTGGTGCTTCCAGTTACTTGGGTATTCTGGTGCAGATTGCGATTCTGGATATCGTGTTTTCGCTGGACTCGGTGATTACCGCCGTAGGTCTGGTGGATCACCTGGCCATTATGGTGATCGCTGTGGTGGCGTCGGTAGGCGTGATGATGTTTGCGGCCAAGCCAATTGGCGACTTTGTTGATGACAACCCGAGCATCAAGATGCTGGCCTTGTCATTCCTGATTCTGGTCGGCTTTACCCTGATGGCGGAAGGTCTGGACGTACATGTACCGAAGGGGTACATCTACTTCGCCATGGCGTTCTCGGTGCTGGTTGAGCTGATTAACATTCATATCCGCAAGCGTCATGCTCGCGAGATGATTCGTCTGAATCGTAACGAGCCTTGATATTGTCCCGTATTGGTAACGTCTGAAAATCCAGAACAAAACAGCCAGCATATTGCTGGCTGTTTTGTTTGTGCGGTAAGGCGGCCTGGGAACAGGCAAAGATCAGCTGATCTTGCCGGTCACACGCGCACGGCGGGATTCAGTTGTCACTTCGACCGGAACCGCTTTTGCTTTGGCAGCTTCCTTGCGACGCTCATCAATGATGTTCTTGATGGCAATCAGGGTACCCAGCGCCATAAAACCACCCGGCGGCAGAATGGCGAACAGGAAGTTCGGGTAGTCATGGAACAGCACAATTTTCCAGCTGGCGGCAGCCGGACCAAACAGCAGCTGCATATCGGAGAAAATAACGCCCTGGCCAAGGATTTCACGGATCGCGCCCAGCAGTAGCAGCACGCAGGTGAAGCCCAGGCCCATAGTGGCACCGTCAACCATGGATGGTATGATGCCGTTCTTGCAGGCAAAGGCGTCCGCACGGCCAAGAATAATGCAGTTGGTTACGATCAGCGGGATAAAAATCCCCAGAATCTCGTACAGCTCATAGGTGAAGGCCTGCATCAGCAGCTCAACCACGGTCACGACCGAGGCGATGATCATCACAAACGCTGGCAGACGTACGGCATCCGGTACGTGGTTACGAATCAGGGATACCGCAAAGTTGGAGCCCACCAGTACCGACAGGGTCGCCAGACCCAGACCCAATGCGTTCACTACGGAAGCCGAGGTTGCCAACAGCGGGCACAGACCCAGCAGCTGAACCAGTGCCGGGTTATTTTTCCAGAGACCGTCCAGTGAAATCTCGGACAGGGATTTGCTAGCCATCAGGATTGACCTCCGGCAGGTTGGGCAGCAGCGGCATCGAGCAGCTTCTGCTTGTGCGTTTCAAAGAACATCAGAGCGTGTTTTACCGCACCGGTTACAGCGCGAGGGGTAATGGTGGCACCGGTGAACTGGTCAAAAACACCACCATCCTTACGAACACCCCACTGATCTTCGCCGGGATTCCCAAGGCTCTTGCCATCAAAGGCCAGAATCCATTTGGATTTTTTCAACTCGATACGGTCGCCCAGCCCCGGTGTTTCACGGTGGCTGACTACACGTACGCCAGCGATGGTGCCATCAACGTTAACCCCTACCAGCATACCAATTTCCATGGTGTAACCGTCGGGTGCAACCACCGGCAGGATCAGGGTACGTGGTACACCGTCATTGCGGGCAATGTGAATTTGTGAGCCTTCCGGCAGTGGTCCCAGCAGTTGCTGGTTGTACTGGCTGTCGATGGTGATGACATCGCTCAGCAGATCGTTGTTGTACTGGTCGGCCGGTACAATTTCGTTCAGCGCACGGGCTTCAGCCATACGCATGTTGTGATCGATCATGTCATGGGTGCCGACCTGGGCGGCCGCAATGGCGCCTGCGGTTACAATGGCAAACAGACCCAGACCAACCGCGTTGCGGCGAATGGAAACCAGAAGTTCGTTCATTAACGGGCCTCTTTGCTGGTCAGGCCACGACGCGCTTTCTCATGACCATAGGTACGTGGCTGGGTGTAGGCATCAATAAAAGGCGCAGCGAGGTTCATCAACAGAACACCAAACGCCACCGCATCCGGATACGCACCCCAGGTGCGGATGACGTACACCAGAATGCCAACACCGGCACCATAAATCAGCTTGCCGCGTGGTGTCGTGGCCGCAGATACCGGGTCGGTGGCAATAAAGAATGCACCCAGCATGGTGGCACCGGTGAACAGATGCAGGCTGACCGGGGTGTACATGTCCGGGTCCCAGCCCAGAACGATTGAACACAGGGACAGGGCTGCCAGCATGGCTACCGGAATGTGCCAGGTGATGATGCGGCGATATACCAGGAACAGACCACCTACCAGATAGGCGATGTTGACCCATTCCCAGCCACCGGCCATCCAGCCGTTAAAGGTTGGCAGTTTCTGCAGTTCCACAGCGGTAGAGTTGCTGATCAGATGTTTGTAGGTATCGAGTGGCGTGGCACCGGTAAAGGCGTCAGCACCGGAGCCGGAGAAGATAGTGGTGATGGCATCCAGCAGGCCAGCCAGTGGCTGATCGGCCATTTGTGATGATACCGCCCAGTTGGTGGTCATTTGCACCGGGAATGACACCAGTACCAGCGCATACCCCAGCATGGCCGGGTTAAACGGGTTATTACCCATGCCGCCGTACAGTTGTTTGCCAAACACGATGGCAAACGCCGTGGCCACCACGGTTACCCACCATGGCGCCAGCGGAGGCAGTGCCAGACCCAGCAGCACGCCAGTCAGCAGGGCGCTGTAATCTTTCAGGAAAAAGCCCAGTGGACGCTGACGGATACGCAGTACCAGTGCTTCAGCCAGCATGGCGACCACAACCGCCAGTACCACGTTGACCAGAGTACCGAAGCCGAACAGGGCGGTGGTTACCAGTAACCCGGGCACGGTGGCCAGGGTTACGGTCATCATTACCCGGCTGGTGCTGTTGCGACCATGGGCATGAGGAGAAGTGAGGGTTAACAACGCCATAATCAGTGGGTTCCTGCAGTAGACGTAACGGCTGCCAGCTGCTGTTGCAGCTGGTCGAGTTTTTCCTGTTGTTTGGCAACGCCACTGGCCAGAGCATCTACCGTTGGCAGATTCTGTTCGCGTGCCATATCGAGGCGTTCCTGGGCCTTGTTGACACGGTCCTGGGCGGCCAGAACCTTGCTGCGCAAGGCGGCAATATCGGCTTCTGCGGCAGCCGGAGCCACTGCTGGTGCCAGCGCGGCAACCGTAGCTGCCGGGGTATCAGTGGCTGCTGGTTGTGCACCTGAGGCCTGTTCCCAGGCGGCTTTGGCTTCGTTGACACGTTCTTGCTGTTTACGAACGCCTTCTTCCAGTGCCGCAACGGTATCCAGACCTTGTTCCCGTGCTTCGGTCAGACGGCTTTGAGCCGCATCCAGACGACCTTGAGCGGTTTCCCATTTACGCTTCAGGCGTTCAGGGCTGTTGGGATCACCTTTATCGGTGGCACTTTCGGTCACCGCGACGGCAGTCGAAACTGGTGCGGCTGCACCCGATTCAGCCTGTTGCCATGCGGCTTTGGCTTCGTCGACACGCTCTTGCTGTTTGCGAACGCCTTCTTCAAGTGCTGCTACGGTATCCAGACCCTGTTCGCGGGCCTCCGCCAGACGGCTCTGGGCGGCATCAAGACGACCCTGGGCCGTTTCCCATTTGCGCTTCAGGCGCTCCGGGCTGTTTGGATCGCCCTTATCGGTGCCCTCTGCTGTGCTAGCCGCTGCCGGAGGGGCTGCTTTCAGGGCTTTTTTCTCAGCGGCGATATCCTTGGCCAGATCTTTCATCTTGGTCTGGGATTTTTCCAGGCCAGATTCCAGAGCCGTAATTTTGGTCGCCTGTGACTCATCACCAGCGGCCAATGCAGCTTGCGCTTCCGCCAGCTTTTCTTTGGTTTTGGCGATGGCAGTCTGGGTCGCTGTCAGTTGTTTCTGCAGTTTTTCCAGCGTTTCCGAAGTGGCTGCTGCCGCAGGTGCACTGGCAGACGCTGCTACTGTCGGAGCTGCAGCAGGTGCCGGTTTGGCGGATTGTGAGTTGGCAGCCGCTTCGGCACGCGCCTTACGCTTGGCTTCTTTCTCAGCGGCTTCACGCTCCTGACGGGCCTGACGACGTTCAAAGCGCTCACGTGCCTGTTCGGCTTTTTTCTGGGCCGCACGCTCTTCGCGAATCGAACCCTTGGCGTGGCGATAGTACTGCACCAGTGGAATCTGGCTTGGGCATACGTAAGAGCAGGCACCACATTCGATACAGTCGAACAGGTTGTGTTGTTCGGCCTTGTCGAACTCTTCGGAGCGGCTGAACCAGTACAGCTGTTGTGGCAGCAGTTCCACCGGACAGGCTTCGGTACACATGCCGCAACGGATACAGGCCATGGCCATATCGTTGAGTGGCAGCTCTTTGGCGGTTGGCGCTAGCAGACAGTTGCTGGTTTTCACCAGTGGCATGTCTACGGATGGCAGGGTAAAGCCCATCATCGGACCACCCATAATCACGCGCGGCTGTTTCTGTGGCTGATAACCCGCCAGTTGCAGCAGGTGGCTGGCCGGGGTACCCAGGGCCACTTCCCAGTTGCCGGGGTGTTTGATGGCATCGCCGGTAACCGTGGTGATACGGCTGATCAGTGGTTCGCCAATGTCGACTGCACGGTGCACGGCAGCGGCAGATGCGACGTTTTGGCAAACAATACCAATCTGTGCCGGAATGCCACCACTTGGCACTTCAAGGCCAGTCAGAATACGGATCAGCTGCTTTTCGCCACCGGATGGATATTTGGTCGGAATTTTCACCACGTCGATGTGGTGTTCTTCGTGCAGTTGCACCAGCGCTGCATTCAGTGCCGCAATGGCTTCCGGTTTGTTGTCTTCAACACCGATCAGACAGCGTTTGGCGCCGAGGATATAAAGCAGGATTTGGGCGCCTCGCACCACCTCAGCGGCACGCTCACGCATTAGCATGTCATCGGAGGTGATGTAAGGTTCACACTCGGCGCCGTTCAGAATCAGGGTGTCGATCGGACTTTGTCCCTGTTCATCCCGTTTCACCGACAGTTTGACCGCAGATGGGAAACCGGCACCACCCATACCGGCAATACCGGCCATACGAATCTGGTGTACCAGTTGTGCAGGCTCGATGTCGGTAATGTCGTCGACACCCAATTCAGCACACAGGCTCTGGTGGGCGATCCATTCGTCCTGGCCGTCAGGGCGCAGCACAATACAAGGTTCTTCCAGACCGGAAACGTGCGGAATCGCGCGGTTTTCGATGGCAACCACGATGCCGGAGGTTGGTGCATGTACCGGCAGGCTGACAAACCCCTGAGGATTGGCAATCACCTGGCCTTTTAATACGCGTGCGCCGACTTCAACACAAGGAGCCGCTGGAGCACCAATGTGCTGCTGGAATGGCAGCACCAACTCGCTGGCCAGCGGGGCTGTGCGAATCGGGGTACCGTTACTCTGTGACTTGTTCTCGGCCGGGTGAATACCGCCGTGGAAAGTGTGCAGCTGAATCATGTGGGTCATGCGGCTTCGCCCTTGTTGTCATTGGCGGCATGTGGACGACTGTCGGTCGCAATCATTTGTGGGCCTTGCTGAGGCGCTTGCCAGAACCAGTTGGCGGTGCTGGTTTCAACCGGGCGCATTTCAATGCAATCAACCGGGCACGGCTCAACACACAGGTCACAACCGGTGCATTCGGCAGCGACAACGGTGTGCATCTGTTTGGCGGCACCAATAATCGCGTCAACCGGGCAAGCCTGAATACACTTGGTGCAGCCGATACATTCGGCTTCACGAATAAAGGCAACCATCGGACCGGCTTTTTCAGCTCCGTGCTCAGCATCCAGCGGCTCGGGTTCTACACCCAGCAGGTCAGCCAGTGCCTGGATAGTGCTTTCACCGCCCGGAGGGCACTTGTTGATTTTTTCGCCATTGGCAATGGCTTCGGAATAGGGTTTGCAGCCAGGATAGCCACACTGACCACACTGGGTTTGTGGCAACAGGGCGTTAACCTGATCGGCGATCGGGTTGCCCTCAACGCGGAAACGCACCGCGGCAAAGCCCAGAACCGCGCCAAAAATCAGAGCGAGGACAGCCAATACAGAGACGGCAATTACAACAGTACTCATGAGTTCTATCTCGTGCAGTGGGTCAGATACTGACCAGACCGGTGAAGCCCATAAAGGCCAGTGACATCAGGCCAGCAGTCATCAGAGCGATGGCTGATCCACGGAATGGCTTCGGTACGTCTGCCACGGCAATACGCTCACGCATGGCAGCAAACAGCACCATCACCAGAGAGAAACCAACTGCAGCGCCAAAACCATACAGGATGGACTCCAGCAGGTTGTTGTTGCGTTTGATGTTGAGCAGCGCCACACCCAGTACGGCACAGTTGGTGGTGATCAGCGGCAGGAAAATACCCAGCACGCGATACAGCATGGGGCTGGTTTTGCGAATCGCCATTTCGGTGAAGCCCACCACCACGGCAATTACCATAATAAAGCTGATGGTCTTCAGGTACGCGAGATCCAGCGGAATCAGCAGGAATTCGTACACCAGGTAGCTGCACAGGGACGCCAGGGTCAGTACAAATGTGGTGGCAGCCCCCATGCCAATCGCGGTTTCCAGTTTGTTGGAAACACCCATAAATGGGCAAAGGCCGAGGAACTGCACCAGCACAAAGTTGTTGACCAGTATGGTGCTCACCAGAATCAGCAGATATTCGGTCATTACGGGCTCCGGAAAGTGGTTCTGACGTCAGGGCAGGACATGTTTGAGTGGATAGGCCCTGCCATCTGATTGCGCTGGATTGTTTGAAAAATAACCAGTGTCAGAAAAAAGGCTGCGCATTATCCCAAACTTCAGTTATTTCCCACAAGCAATACAACCAACGCTTTTAATTCAAAAAAGTTCTAAGCTTAGCTGGCGTGATTGCGTGCGGTTTTAAATAAACCGGCTACTGCCGTAATTAACTGAGAGTTCTGTTGAAAAGCGCCGCAGGCAGCATTCTGGCCGGGTGAAAATTCGGGGTGGTGACGAGGATCAAACAATATATCTATGGAGGAATGCAGGGATGATGTTATCGCCAGGGCGAAGAAAAATTCAGGCTTCATCGGAGTAATTACGATCAGTCAGGTGCTCTTGGATACTGATCAGTATCAAGACCAGTCGAGTGTTTTTTGTTCGTCAGAATGGTGGGTAAAGCAGGGAGGAGACCGGCTCGTGGGCAAGGTTCACCGTGAGGGCAAACAGACGGGCAAATTAACAAGCAGAGCCAGCATCCATAAACACCGATAATCTCCGCCAAGCCATCGCGGCCAACGGCCGACTCCTACATGAAAATGCAGTTTTACCCACCGAAGGTGGCTGCCCAATGCCCATCTGGGCGAGCCGGGATTTACCGCAACGGCCGACCCAGCCGGGGCATGGATGCCCCGCAAGGCCAGTTGGTACAGGGATGTGCCATCTGACCGGGGTCGAAAAGCCGTTGTCGGTGAAAACCGGAAGCACGAGCCCAGTCGGGCTAAGCAGGGGGAGGCCCGCCCGGCCGGGGGACAAGGTCCCCCATGAGGGCATACGGTTGTGCCAATGAGCTAACCGTGCAGTCATCTGATGCGGTAGCGAAGCGTAGTAACTGATCGGCACCAGGCCCCATCGGGGGCCTGATTTCTTTACTGAGAAGGGATTATTGCAGCGCCAATGGTTTGCCTGCTGCTTCGCGGGTTTCTTGCCATTCTTCCGGAGTTTTTACCGCAAATGAGCCAGGAATGCTCAGCATGATATCGAAGAAGTCGGCACGCAGTTTGTTGGAGACCACTTCATCACGTGGTTTCATTTTCACCACATACACAGACTGCACGTTCTGGTGATCCAGAGCACGCCAGGATTGTGGATCTTTTACGGTCTGATAGGTGTGGTCTTCCAGTGCGTTGATCACCTTGTCGGTATTGGTGCCACCAGCACGTTTCACGGCATCGGCGTATTCATACACGGTGCTGTAAGCGGAAGCCGCCGGGCTGTCCGGGTACTGGCCGTAGGCCTTGACGTAATCTTCAACAAAGCGCTGACCACGTTCGTAACCGTACTTGTATGGTACTTCCCAGCACCATGGCACCGCACCAACAATACCTTCCATCAGAGCCGGACCGGCCTGGATGGCGATCCCCAGGGACAGGTTCGGCACGATGATTTCCATTTTGTCGCGCAGGCCCATTTCATGAGCAATGCTCAGGGCGGTGGCGAGGTCGTCAGCGAACTGGATGATCACCAGTACGTCGGCACCTGACTGCGATGCTTCCTGCAGTGCAGCTTCCAGGTCGGCTTTACGTGGTTTCGGGAATTTCACCAGCGTGTGTGGGTGAGTTTGTGGATCTTCGGTATTGGTGAACTTGCGCAGTGAGCCTTCGGTGGAGTAGCCCCAGCTGTAGTCCGGGGTTACATAAAATACCCGTTTGTTTTGCAGGTGCTGGTTCATATACATGGACAGCGCCTTGGCGGTCATCCAGGCATTGTAGGACTCACGGAAGATGTGGCGATGGCCCTCCTGCTCAGTGGTTTCATTGGCATAAGACTGTACCGCGAAGTAGAGCAGACCGGCTTTGGCAGATTCTTTGCCTGCCGCAATGGCTTCAGCACTGGTGGCTCCGCCAAAAATCATGGTGGCACCGGCAGAAGCGAGTGTACCGACGTTTTCGACCGCCTTGTCGGGCAGAGCCGCACTGTTGGCGGTCAGCAGCTCCAGAGGGCGGCCGAGAATACCACCTTTGGCGTTGATTTCGTCAATGGCGAGTTGGGCGCCCTGGGCTTGTTGTACGCCCTCGGATTTGTAACGCCCCGTGGTTGGATAGTTGAGGCCCAATTTGATGCTGTCGGCAGAATGACTGAGGCTGGCGGCCATCAGCAGAGTTACTGAAGCAAGAAAATGGCGGGCAGGAAATTTACCTGAAAACAGAGAAGTAGCGCGAGCAAAAAACGTCATAGCCTTGTCCTTGGTGTCGTTTTTACTGGGGGGGGTTTTACTGAGTCATAATTCGTTACTTTACGTAACGGTGCGTAACATTATGATTAACTGGCAGTGACAATCACCGTGTATTTGTCGTCATGGCCTGAATTGTTGTTTATTAGGCAACGAAGTGCGCAGTAATTGACACACCTGTTAACGTTAGTGCGCCAATTCGGAGAACGGGCGCTAACTGTCCGGTTATTCGTTGAACTTTGGCGACATTGTCGACGCAGTAGGCAGGTGACAGTATTTCGCCCTCAATTGATGCTTCTGGAATACGCCAGATACCGATTCAAGGGTTTATAGTTCAGTGCGCCAGCGGAATGGTGACCGGGAGGGAAGCAGTATCGGAACCAGCTGGTTCAATCTGTGTACCGGAGTAATGGAAATGGACGCACTAGCACTCAACCACACGTCAAGGGACGCTCTGCTCGCCCTTGCTCTCAAGTATGAAAGTATCACCGGCAAGCGCCTGAAATGGCGTCGCGACACCGATGCCGCTATTGAAATGGTTCTCGACTCTCTGGCTCATGGGGCTGACGAACTGTTTCAGGTGGCGGTGAATTTTATGGAAACCCTGCCAATCCAGATGCGAAAGGAGTTTCTCAAACTCCAGCAACTGGATGTACCACAGGGTTACGAGGCGCGCGTGCAGCTGTATCGTGGCGTGGCGCACCGTTTGTTAAAGCCGGTTTCATCGTCAGCGCTGGTTGCTGACTCTGCCAATACCACCGTGGTGCGCCATACGTACCGGGGAGTTACCTGGGAAGAAACGGTAGAGGTCGATAACAGCAATAAATCCAGCACTGCCAGTCGTCGTGTGTACCGGGGTCAGGAATACTGATTCCGCCTTTGAACCCGGCCACGGCGATAGCTGTGGCCGCGGCCTTTCCATCCAGTTTCAGCCTTTGTAGTGCAGAAAACAGTTGGCCAGCTCGGCCATCAACTCCTTGATTTCATTGGAATCCGCAGCGGTTTTGAGAGGCTGCAGATGTGCATCTGCGCCGAATAACTGCTGTTGAACACTCTGCCAGGCAACGTGGTCGCCTTCGTACAGGTGCTGATCAACCAGTTCCTGCAAATGCTGGATGTCTTCAGGAGCAATCGAACTATCAGAGCTTGCCAGACGCTGGCACCAGCTTTCGTGGGACTCACCCTTGTTCGGGCCACAATCACAGAGTGTTCCCAGGTTTTGTAGCCAAGGTAGAACGCGAGCAATATCGCGTGCGGGGGATTGTGGTTTGTAGCGCAGGATTCGCTCATGCCACCAGCGTTTGCGTAATGGCAGCAGGGCATCCAGTAACAGATGGCGAGAGGTTGGCAAGGACCAGAGCGTCAATGCCAAAGCCAACAGTATCAATCCGGTGGTCGAGGTGATCAGTGCCTGTAATGGCCACAGCAGCAGTGAGAACAACAGCCACGGGTACGCATAGGCCGGGCTATCTGCCAGATTGGCACCAATTGCTTGTGTTCGGCTGCGCGGCTCCACCGGTTTTGGCAACTCAAAGCGGGTGTCGGTTTCCAGTGTGAGCCAATGACGACCATCCCAGGCTTCTACCCAAGCATGACCATCACTCTGGATCACATCATAAAAGCCGGTCAGGGCGTTATAACGGGTAGCGGAAAAACCGGTTACCAGGCGAGCCGGAACTTCAATTGAGCGCAGCAGCATTACCAGCGCAGTTGCGCGTATTTCGTTACTGGCAGCCTGGCGTTCCTGCAGAACCTGTACCAGCAAGGAACGGTCACGATTCAGCCTGGGTGGCTGGCCTGCTACGGACTGGTCGAAATTATTGCGAACCCAGTTTTCCATTTTGTATGCCTTGGCGGCGTTGTTGTTGGCTCCAACACTGGCCGCCAATGCCAGTTCGCGTAACCAGGCCAGATCGGCGGATGGCACTCGCAAGTCCGGGCGTGCCGGGGCAGGGGAGCAGGCGATCGGGTGTTGCTGGTCATTGCCAAGCAAGGCCGTTGCCTGATAGCGGCTTCCTGCCTTGAGGGCACTGGCGACCAGAGGCTGCCGCCAGTTATCCAGTGCAATAGCGTTGGCACTGATTTTTAACGATTCCGTAGTGCCCGCCAGTGGCAGCCAGGCGGAAATGGCCTGACGGACGTGAACCTCGTAGTTCACAGTCTCTGGATGACTGTTCTGGCAGTGCACGGGAGTGGAGTTGAGAAGACCGACTTCATCGGCTTCGGTCTGCATCTTCAGATAGGACAAGCTGCTGCTGGTCCAGACCTGACCATCAAAGAAATCGAATGTATGAGCTTTCAGATACAGCGGTTGAGATGAACGAACCTGAAGCACCAGATCATCTGGCTGACCGCCGATGGCATCACTGCTGAACAAGTCCAGACGTTCGGAAAAGCCCGGATAATCAAATTGTGGCGTGTCGCGGCTGACGGCATCCCAGAGTTCCTGTGGCCCTTCACTGGCTGCCAGTGATTCGGCAGTGAGGATCGAGCTTTCGCGATGGCCGCCATTCATGGCTTGTCCCAACCAGTCACTGTGGTCATAACGGTGTTCGCTGGCGTATGGCGGTAATAGCAGCGGGCGTTGTTCGGTGGTGGGCTGAACCAGCCACACCAGTAAACCGGCCACTGGTGTCAGTGCCAGAATCAGCGGTAATTGCAGAAGGTCGCGCGGCGACAGGGTTGGGCTTGTTGCCGTTTCAGAAAAGCCTTCGGCGTGAGGACCCACTGCAATCAGGCTGTGCTGGCGATTGATGCTGCGAATCTGGGTTAATGCCGCCAGCCAGGACAGCCAGAAACACAGCAGTCCCAACAACCAATAACCACTTTGCGACATGGCAGATGCCACCAGCAAGGCCAATGGTGATATCAACAGTGCCAGCATAATGGCCATGCGCTGGCGGGCCTGCAGATAAAACGCCCATTGCAGCGTCAGCAAGAAGAGCACCACCGCGCGGATCGGCTCCATAAACCAGCCAACAGCGGCCGCCAGTACCAACAGGGTGGCGGCCAAAATCTGGCTGATCGACACATGAATACGAGGGCCGTGCGATTGGCTGCCGAACCAGATGGCACCAAAGCCGATGGCACCGATCAGTAATGCCAGCGTAATTGCGACGGGCAGACTGCTGATGGTGCTCAGCCACAACAGGCTGGCCCAGAACAGCTGTCCTGCTACTAACAGGCGCAAGCGGGTGAGGTTGTCGAGGAAATCAGGCAGCGTTGGCATTCTGGATGAACCTCGCAAAGTTGCTGTTGGCATGAAGCGTCAGGATGCGATGGTTCGGCTCGGGTGTTTGCCAGCCTTCGCTGTAGATCTCCATCGGATTGATAAAGGATGCGTTGTGGATACGAATATCCAGCCAGCGACCGTTATTCCGCAGCTTGCTGGTTTGCTCTACTGCACGCAGGCTGATCAGGGTTGCCTGCGGGAATTCGATCAGGGCGCGTTCGGCCAGTTGCTCGGCGCTGTCGCCACTGTCACCCGACTGGGCACTCATGGCACTCATGGCACTCATGGCACTCAGAAAAGACGGGTTTTGCTGGTACGGATCGAGCGTCAGGCGACTGTTATAACGGTCGTTGCTGAACAGATGAACAATAGCCTCACCGCGGTTGGCGCAGGCCATGATCGACGCCGCGATACTGCGGCGGAAATCGAGGCTGTGACGGCTGATGCCCTGCACGGTTTGTTGGTAGTCGAGCACAATAATGTATTCCGGCAGAGTTTCGCGGTCATATTGCAGGCTGGTCTGCGGGTAGCGTTGGGGCAGCGGATGGTGGGTGGTGCGTCGGGCTGGTGTGGTTTGGGCGGCATGCTGGATACCAAACCAGTCGTCACCGATGGCATTGGCCAGCGCAGGTTGCTGATAAGCAGGTAAAGGTTCGGACTTTAACGGGAGCTGGCGAATGGGTACAACTTTCGGCAGCACCAGCAGACCGGGAGCGGCGTTGTCTGATACCTGCTGGCGTCGGAACAGCCCAAATGGCCAATCCGATGAAATAGCCATGCTGTTGATAATGAACAGTCCACAACGACTGGCCGGCACTCGTATGATCAGGCGTGAATCCGGTTCAATCCGGTCTATTTCAAACAGCTGGCGCGAAAGTTCGGGTATCTGCAGTTCCAGCTCAATGCCATACAGGGTTCGGTTGCAGTGGAAATGGCATTCCAGCAGCAGTTCGTCACCTTCTTCCGGCTGATTGATCTGGCGGATATCCACCTGCAATTGCCGCGTTTGCAGCAGCGGTAACCACCAGGCGACTGCGAGCGTGGATAACAGCAGGCTGCTGAGCAGAGCTGCAGAGGCTGATCCGCTGGTGGTTGCCATGGCCAGCGCCGCCAGTCCCATCAGCAGCACAGCCAGCGGCAGTGACCACAGGCGTATGGCCGTTTTTACTGAAAAATGTCCGGTCATAACGGATTATCCGGTGACTTTGGTGCCGCGGGTTTCCGGGGTATCAACCCGCTCGATCAGATCCTGCCAGAAGTCGGCACGGTGAGCGGCCTGGTTGAGGCGAGCATCACGGAAAATCATGCGATGGCCGAGTACCGGTTCCAACAGTGACTGCACCAGCTGCGGGGTAATCGCCTTGCGATTGGTGAGTACTGCCATGGCGCGTACCGCACGGATCAGGGCCAGCGAGGCACGAGGGCTGGCACCCAGTTGCACCTGCGGGTGTTCGCGGGTGGCACGAATCAGCTGGTTGATATAACCAACGATGGTTTCGGCCAGCGGAATTTTTTCGCAGAGTTTTTGCAATTGCAGCAGGGTGGAGCCATCCATCACCGGTTTGACCCGATCCAGCGGATCGCCGCTGAGGCGCGCATTCAGCATTGCCAACTCCTGTTCCGTACTTGGGTATCCCGGAGTAATACGCATCAGGAAACGGTCGAGCAGGGCTTCTGGCAAGGCATAGGTGCCGAGGAAATCTTCCGGGTTGCGGCTGGCAATGACCATAAACGGTGTTGGCAGCGGTATTTCTTCACCATCGTAACTGATGGCATTTTCTGCCATGGCTTCCAGTAATGCGGCCTGAGTGCGTGGTGAGGCGCGATTGATTTCGTCCATGAGCAGAATATTGGTGAACACCGGGCCCTTGATATGACGCATTTGCTGGCTGCTGCTGTCGAACAGGCTGTAACCGAGAATATCGGCTGGCATCAGGTCCGGGGTGCATTGTACGCGGCGCGACTGTAACGCCAGTGAGCGTGCCAGTGTGCGGCTGAGGGTAGTTTTTCCGGTTCCCGGCACGTCTTCGATCAACAGGTGACCGCCGGCCAGTACACAGGTCATGGTGTGTAACAGTACGGTGGAGGAAGCCTGGATCACACTGGACAGGTTCTGATGCAGTTGCTGCAGGGCGGCGGCCGGATTGCTCACACGGATTTCCTTCTGGATATAGGGACAGGGCTGATGTCTGTTCTAACTGCTCCTGATTGGCAATTCCAGCGTTTGTAACTGCCATATGCCAACCAGAGCGCGATTTCGGACTATCTTTACGCGTTTTGATGACAGAAAGCCGGAATCGGCAATATCCGTCTGCACGCGGTTTTATTGAGGATATGTTCAATAATTGTCGGACAATCGGATTTTGAATGCCGCAATAATACCGCTCGTCGGCGACGACCGGGTGTGACCAATATCACGTTATGCCGGGTTTTTGCTGGCCAGAGTGGCCATGAGTGTCAGCTTTCTGGCATGGATGGCGCATGGCAGGGGCTTGTCAGCGTCAGAATTGCTGGCACACTGATGAACCGCTTGTCAGATCATTCAGAGATGTTGTTTAACAGTCCCTTTCGTTTGTCATTCAGCCTGTTGCTGGTGATGTTGTTAGCCGGTTGCCAGGAGCAAGCCTGGAATAACCCGCATCCGGATGAAGACGGCGATGCGCGCATCCTGTATTCAAGCTTTTCTTCCCGCCCCAAACATCTGGACCCGGCACGTTCCTACAGTTCGGACGAAAGCCGGTTTATCGACCAGATATATGAGCCGCCGCTGGAATATCATTATCTGAAGCGCCCGTATGAGCTGATTCCCAATACGCTCACGGAAATGCCACAAATCGAATACTCCGACGCCCACGGTAATCCGGTGCCGGAGCAATCGCCGCTGGTTGCTTACAGTACCTATGTTCTGACCATCAAACCGGGCATTCACTATCAGCCGCATCCGGCATTTGCGCTGGGGTCGGATGGTAACCCGCGTTATCGTTTTGCTAGCGCCCGTGATAGCCAGGAATATCAGAGCCTGGAAGATTTCACTGAAACCGGTACTCGTGAGCTGGTTTCCGACGATTACATTTATCAGATCAAACGTCTGGCTGACCCGGCCAACTTGTCGCCTGTGCGTGGGCTGCTGGCCGAATTTATTGTTGGTATGGACGAGTTTGGTGATCGGGTAACGGCTATTCGCAAGGAGCGTCCGCGCAATCAGCGTTGGGTTAATCTCGATGATCTGGATATGGAGGGGCTGGAGCGTCTGAACGACTACCAGTTCAGTATTCGTCTGAAAGGCAAATACCCGCAGTTCCGTTATTGGCTGGCGTATCACTTTTTTGCCCCGGTTCCGGAGCTGGTGGACGAGTTTTATAACCAGCCGGGTTTGGCAGATCGCAATATCGTGCTGGACTGGCATCCGGTCGGTACTGGCGCGTTTATGATGACTCGCAACGATCCGAACGAAGTGATTGTGCTGGAGCGTAACCCCAATTTCCGTGAAGACCTTTATCCGTCAGAAGGTGAAAAGGAAGACGAGGCCAATGGTTTGCTGGCCGCCGCCGGACAACCCATGCCATTCCTCGACAAGGTGGTATATCGCCTCGAAAAAGAAGCCATTCCGCTGTGGAGCAAATTTCTGCAGGGGTATTACGACCGTTCCGGTATTGGTGCTGACAGCTTTGACCAGGCGGTTTCGGTGGGCAGTCAGGGGATTCGCCTGAGTGATGAAATGATCGAAAAAGGCATCACCATGGAAATCGAGGTGGTGCCGGGCACCTATTATCTGGCGTTTAACATGCTCGACCCGATTGTGGGTGGCCAGCGTCCACACAATGCGCCACGTCTGAATGCCCGTGATGCCAAAGAGCATCAGAAAACCGCAGAACGTGCCCGCAAGTTGCGTCAGGCGATTTCGATTGCCTTCGATCAGGAAGAGTCCATTTCCATTTTTGCCAATGGTCGTGGCGAAGTGGGGATGGGGCCTATTCCTCCGGGAATTTTTGGTTATCAGACCGGCCGTAATGGTCTGAATAATCTGGTCTATGACTGGGTCGATGATGGTAATGGTGGCGGTCGTGCAGTGCTCAAGCCGATTGAATACGCTCGCAAACTGATGGCGGAAGCCGGTTATCCGGATGGTCGGGATGCCGACACGGGCAAACCGCTGGTGCTGAATTACGAAACCACCTCGGGTGGTGGCAACTCCAACCAGATCTGGCTGATCAAGCAGTTCCGCAAGCTGGGGATTGAGCTGAATATTCGCAGCACCGATTACAACCGCTTCCAGGAGAAAATCCGCACCGGTAATGCCCAGATCTTCTCGTGGGGCTGGATGGCGGACTATCCGGATGCCGAGAACTTCCTGTTCCTGCTGTACGGGCCTAACGGCCAGGTGGCAACCGATGGTGCCGGGGTGAACTCGTCCAACTACAGCAACCCTGAATACGACCGTTTATTCGACCGCATGAAACTGATGCCGGATTCTCCGGAGCGCATGGCGGTGATTCGCAAGATGCTGGATATCTTCCAGCACGATGCACCATGGGGCTCGGTCTGGCATCCACACGCCTATGTGCTGAATAACCCGTGGGTGAAAAATACCAAGGCCCATGGCATCAGCCAGTCGGTCCTGAAATACATCGATATTGACCCTGAAATGCGTGACCGCGTCTGGGCTGAGCGTAATCCTCCGGTGATTACCCCGTTGCTGACGGTGCTGGGCTTGCTGTTCCTGCTGGGGCTGGGGGGTTATCTGGCCTGGCGCAAGCGTCTGCAGGTAAAGGTGTTCCATGACTGAGGTGAGCGGAGTAACAGCTGCATGATTTCCTACATCATTCGCCGACTGCTGTACGCGGTGCCGATTCTGATCGGGGTTAACCTGCTGACCTTTGCACTGTTTTTTATGGTGAATACACCCGACCAGATGGCGCGGGTACAGCTGGGTGACAAACACATGGACGCCAAGGCCATTGAAGCCTGGAAAGCTGAGCGTGGGTACGACAAACCGCTGTTTATGAACGAGCGTGAAGACAGTGAAGGCTTGTTGACTGACACCATTTTCTTCGACAAATCCGTACGTCTGTTTGCGCTGGACTTTGGCAAGTCGGACGAAGGCCGCGCCATTATCGAAGATATTCAGCAGCGTATGTGGCCCAGTCTGGCGGTGGCCTTGCCGAGTTTTATTCTCGGTATTCTGGTGAATATCTCGCTGGCGCTGTTTGTGGTGATGTTCCGCGGCAGCCTGTTTGATACCGGTGCGATGGTGGCCTGTGTGGCCATGATGTCGATTTCCGGTGTGTTCTACGTATTTGCGGGCCAGTTCTTCTTCGCCAAGATGTGGCATCTGGTGCCGGTGTCCGGTTATGTACCGGGTGCAGATGCCTGGCGTTTCCTGATCCTGCCAGTGGTGATTGGTGTGATTTCCGGTATTGGCAGTGGTGTTCGTCTTTATCGCACCCTGTTTCTGGAAGAAGCCAGCAAGGATTACGTGCGCACCGCCCGTGCCAAGGGGGTGTCCGAGCTGGGGGTATTATTCCGCCATGTCTTGCCGAACGGCATGATCCCGATTCTGACCAGTGTGGTGGTGGTGATTCCGTCACTGTTTATGGGCAGTCTGCTGGTGGAGTCGTTTTTTGGTATTCCCGGCCTCGGCAGTTATACCCTGGATGCCATTCAGGCCCAGGACTTCGCCATTGTTCGCTGTATGGTGTTTCTCGGTTCGGTGCTGTACATCCTCGGCCTGTTGCTGACCGATATTTCCTACACGCTGGTTGATCCGCGTGTACGCCTGTCGTAGGAGTCGGGGTAATGACTGACTGGATGATGATCAAACCCGTTGTGTTGTGGAGCGACAGCCTGATTTTTCTGCTGGCGCTGCTGCTGATTCTGTTTTTTGTGCATATGGCCCGCAACCCGGTGGCTCGTATGCGCTGGCGCACCGTGTTTGCCTCGCCAACCGGGATGGGCGCGTTTCTGGTGATCCTGTTTTACATTTTGGTGGCCTTGCTGGACTCCATTCATTTTCGGCAGCCGCTGGAACAGTCGGATGCCAGCAGCGATGTGCATTACAGCCAGCAGGTTGATAGCGTATTGGACCTGATTATCGGCGATCTGCGTGGCAAGGACGAAAAAACCTACTCCGCGCCGTTTGCGATCTATTCGTTCGCCAAGGAAACCCGCACCCTGGATGACGGCTCGATCGTGCGTGATTTTCCACGCCTGGAACACGCCGGTGTGCATCTGTCGGATCCCGCTGAACACTGGCACGACATTCGTAATCGCACTCTCGAAGCCCTGCTGATTGGTCTGGCCATCAGTGCTGCGCTGGTGCTGTTGCACTGGCAGTGGCGCAACCGCTGTGATGCGGTTGCTTGCGGGCCGCGCAAGGAATACCTGCCGTGGAAAACCATTTACGGCACGTTGGCGTTTCTGGTGTTTGCAACTGTGTGGGTGCTCAAACTGGGCGGTCTGTACCATATTCTGGGCACCAACATGGTGGGACAGGACACGCTCTATCAGGCCATCAAGGGCATTCGCACCGGTGTCCTGATTGGTACGCTGGCGACCATTCTGACCATGCCACTGGCGATTGTGCTGGGCATCTGTGCCGGGTATTTCCGCGGCCGGGTTGATGATCTGGTGCAGTATGTCTACACCACGCTGAGTTCGATTCCGGGCATCCTGCTGATTGCCGCGTCGATCCTGCTGATTGACGTGTATATCGAAACCCATCCGGAACAGTTTGCTCTGACCGTTGAGAGGGCGGATTTCCGCTTCCTGGCATTGTGTTTCATTCTCGGGATGACCAGCTGGACTGGCCTCTGCCGTTTGTTGCGTGCCGAAACCCTGAAGGTCAGCCAGCTCGATTATGTGCAGGCTGCCCGTGCGTTTGGTGTGCCGCACTGGCGCATTCTGGCCAGCCATATTCTGCCCAATATCACTCACCTGATCCTGATTTCGCTGGTACTGGATTTCAGTGGTTTTGTGCTGGCTGAGGCGATTCTGTCGTACATCGGGGTGGGCGTGGATCCAACCATGGCGAGCTGGGGCAATATGATCAACGATGCCCGTGCCGAGTTGTCCCGTGATCCGGTGATCTGGTGGTCGGTGAGTGCTGCATTTTTGCTGATGTTTGGCCTGGTTCTGGCCGCCAACCTCTTCTCGGACCGGGTGCGTGATGCGTTTGACCCGCGTGCCGCAAACAAGGCTTGAGGAGACCACCATGCCATTATTGTCGGTCACCAATCTGGCCATCGAATTACCCGCACCACGCCGCGCCATTGTTGCCAACGGCGACACCCAGGCCCGGCGTCTGGTCAAGGGCATATCGTTCGAGATCGAAGCTGGCCAGATTCTGGCGTTGGTCGGAGAAAGTGGTTCGGGCAAGTCCCTGACCTCGCTGGCCCTGCTGCGTTTATTGCCGGATGCCCTGCGTATTGTCGACGGTGAAGTTCGCCTCGATGGTGATGACCTGTTCCGCCATACCGAAGCGCGTATGAACAGCATTCGTGGCAGCCAGGCGGCGATGATTTTCCAGGAGCCACAAACGGCACTGAACCCGGTTAAAAACCTGATGGAGCAGGTGGGGGAGGTGTTACGTCTGCATCGTGGTTTGCGTGGTGCGGAATTACGCGCCCAGGTACTGCGTTTGCTGGAGGAAGTCGGGATTCCTGAGCCTGAGCAGCGCCTGAGCTGGTATCCCCATCAGTTGTCTGGTGGTCAGAAGCAGCGTGTCATGATTGCCATGGCGCTGGCTTGCGAGCCACGTTTGTTGATCGCCGACGAGCCGACCACCGCGCTGGATGTAACGATCCAGAAGCAGATTCTCGATCTGCTCAAGGTGTTATGCCGCAAGCGTGGTCTTGCCGTGTTGCTGATCACCCACGATATGGGGGTAGTGGCCGAAATGGCCGATCAGGTGGCGGTCATGCGTCATGGCGAGATTCTCGAATACCGCCCGTGCAAGGCGTTTTTCCAGTCGCCGCAACATCATTACAGTCGCCAGTTGATCCAGTCGCTGCCACGTCGTCAGTATCGTGAGCCGCTGGCCGACAGTGAGCCAATCCTGAAGCTGAATAACGTGCGGGTCTGGTTTGCCCAGCGTAAGGGCCTGTTGCAACGAATCCATGGTTACACCCGCGCGGTGGACGGCATTGATCTGGAAATCCGCCGTGGTGAAACCGTCGCTCTGGTTGGCGAAAGTGGTTCCGGCAAATCTACTGCTGGCCGCGCGATTCTGGCGCTGGAGCCGCTCGCTTCCGGCACCATCCATTTTGATGGCCAACGGATTGATAACCTCAGTGCCACGGCTTATCGCCCTTGGCGCAAGCGGATTCAGGTGATTTTCCAGGACCCGTTTTCGTCGATGAATCCGCGTATGACCATTCGTGAGGTTCTTGAAGAAGGTATGCGGGCACTGGGTGTGGGTGGCAACAGCAAACAGCGTGAAGAGCGACTGCGGGCTTTGCTTGAACGGGTGGGGCTGCAAGCAGACCATCTGGACCGTTATCCCCATGAGTTTTCCGGTGGCCAGCGTCAGCGTATTGCCATCGCCCGGGCAATTGCGGTTGAACCCGAGCTGATCATCTGTGATGAGCCGACCAGTGCTCTGGACGTCAGTATTCGTGGCCAGGTGTTGGAGCTGTTGCAGGAGCTGCAGCGCGAGATGGGGCTGAGTTATCTGTTTATCACCCACGACCTGTCGATTATTCCGCTGCTGGCACATCGGGTAGCGGTGATGAAAAACGGCGTGATCGTTGAACAGGGACCAACGGCGGATGTGATGAATAATCCGCAGCAGGATTACACCCGCGAGCTGCTGGCAGCGGCCCCCATGCTGGAACAGGTGATCGAGGAGGATCTCGATCCGGCCTGATGTTAGACGTCTGACGCCCGACGCTTCGCTGCTGTTCGGCTTGTTAATTGGCCAGGCTGCTTGCTCTCTTGGGGGACCTTGTCCCCCGGCCGGGCGGGCCTCCCCCTGCTTTTGCCCGACTGGGCTCGTATCTCCGGTTTTCACCAACAACGGCTATCGACCCCGACCCGATGGCACATCCCTGTGCCCTGTCTATCGGTAAAAATAGGGTCGTGCGGGGCATCCATATCCCGGCCGGGTCGGCCGTTGCGGTGAATCCCGGCTCGCCCAGATGGGCATTCGGTAGCCAGCTGCGCTGGGCAGTTCTGTACAAATAGATGCTCTGTTGTAGTGTGGGCATTTATGTCCACAAAATCAGACCCGACGCCCGATCCGAACGACGTCAGGAGCAGGATTTGCCTGGGGCGCAACATCCGCTTGCTGCGGTTTTGTTTGTGCTGTTGGCTGTCTTGGTCGATGTGTTGGAGCTGACGACGGCAAGTGCCGGTGTGCGTTTGCCAAAACGATTGCCGACCAGATGATTAAACAGGTTACGAATCAGACCTTGTTGACGGTGAGCGCGTGGTTCAACCGGTTCGGCTGGTCGGTTGAGGCGAGTTGCCATTCCTGAATAACAGGCGGCGTTGTAAAACTGCATCACCTCATGTTCTGGCACATCCAGAATGCGTGAAGCCAGTACGATAGAAGTCGGGCGACTGCTGAACAGGCTGGCCAGCTTGAACGAGTTGGGAGTGGTCGGCAGGCGGGTGAAGTTTGGCCAGTAATTGAGGCGAATAACGTCGTCACGGCGGCAACCGGCATCGAGGCAGCAACGTTCTTCGGTATAACCGGTAAAGCCTGCGATCCATAGCAGCTCTTCCATCGGGCGGCCGCGGACGTTGTTCAGGCGTGGCAGAATGCTGTTGGACAGTTCACGCGAATGGGAACGGTAAATCCGTAACTGGCCCGCCCGCATATGGTCCACCAGCAGGTTGGCTTCGCCATCGGGGTCGTAGAAGCAGTTATCGATGCCGGACAGAACAAGTCCCTGATCGTCCGGAGTCAGAAACAGAACCACACTCTGGTCTTTGCGCAACTGGTGAATATAACGCGCCAGATCGGTGTCCGGAGCCAGAAAAGTGGCTCGTTCAGCCCGCACAATAGATGCAACCATGATTCCACGTCCCTATGACTGGTCTTGAGAAGGCCGCAGTCTGAACGGGGATTGTTACAAATTATGCACTACAAGTGGCGCAGGATTATCGCTGGTCAGGCTGGCGTATTTTGTAACCATTCAACTGCACCGATGCCTGCACGTTTGCCGGTGGCAAAACAGGCTGTCAGCAGGTAACCCCCGGTTGGGGCCTCCCAATCGAGCATTTCACCGGCCACAAACACTCCGGGCAGTTGTTTCAGCATCAGTTGTGGTGTGACAGCATCCAGCACTACGCCACCGGCGCTGCTGATGGCTTCGTCAATCGGGCGCGTGGCATACGGTTGAATCGGCATGGCCTTGATGGCTTTGGCGACGGCCACAGCATCGTTGTTATCCAGCTGCGGACAGCATTCCCGTAACAGGGTGCCGGTGATGGCAGGCAGATTGAGTTTCTTGCGCAGCACACTGGCAAACGACAGGCCTTTGCGTGGCTGCTGCAGTTTGGCCAGAATCTGTTCGTGGCTGCTGTTTGGTAACCAGTCGAGCAACAGGCGCGGCGGGCGTTTGTTATCGCCCAGCAGAATCAGATCACGCAGCGGTGCCGACAGGGCATACACCAGACTGCCTTCGATGCCGTATTCGGTCACCACAAACTCGCCGGTTTTGCCCCAGCGGTTGCCGTCGGCATCGGTAAGGGCCAGTGCGATGTGTTTGATCGGCGTGCCGCCAAAACGCTCCTTGATAAACGCACTCCAGGCCACTTCAAACCCGCAATTACTCGGGACCAGCGGTGCTACCGCGACGCCCGCGGCACTCAGCCATGGGCACCAACGACCATCGGAACCGAGGCGTTGCCAACTGGCACCTCCCAAAGCCAATACCACGGCTTTGAAGCGGCGTTCGATATCACCTTCCGGTGTATTGAATACCCAGCTCTGGTCTGCGGCATTCCCGGTATTGTTTTGCTCCCAGCCAATCCAGCGATGGCGTGGATGGAAGCTGACACCCTGAGTGCGCAAGCGGTGTAACCAGGCGCGCAGCAGTGGAGCCGCTTTCATATCTGTGGGGAAAACCCGGCCGGAGGTGCCAACAAAGGTGTTGATACCGAGGTCGTGAATCCAGCTGCGCAGGGTATCCGGTGTGAAATCATCCAGCCATGGGCGCAGGGTGGCGCTGGCTTTGCCATAACGCTGTACAAACTGGGCGTAATCTTCCGAGTGGGTGATGTTCATGCCACCGATACCGGCCAGCAAAAATTTGCGGGCGACACTGGGCATGGCATCAAACACTTCCACCGTATAACCGGCTTGCGCCAGTTGTTCAGCGGCCATCAGGCCAGCAGGACCGCCGCCAATAACGGCAACGGTGGTTTGGGAAGTGTTGGCGGCAATGGCGGTCATGCGGATTCCATCAGAAAACAGATCGGGAAAGGGCGGCAGTCTACCCGGCCTTGCCCGCACGGGCTACCAGCCTGACGGCACGACCACTGCGAATATCCTCCCGCTGGAGGACCTCAAAACCGCATTGACTGAGTAGCCATTGCAGATCGTCGGCAGAATAACGGTTGTGTTCGGCGTACTGGCTGAAGGCGTACTCCAGCTCCGGTCGTGGCAGCATAGTGAGGTCTGGATGGCTATGCTGCATGTAACTCTGTAATGGCTGGCGCACCATATCGATCAGGATCAGCAGGCCATCGTCCGCTAGCCACGACTTGATGGTACGGAACAGGGCTACCGGTTGATGCAGTTCATGCACCAGCATATTGGCCATGATCAGGCTGACGTTATGATCAAACGCCTGGTGTGGCTGGTTAAGGTCGTCAATAACTACTCGTGCATTGGCGGGTAATTCGACCATGTGTTCGAGCATATAAGGCGCACATTCGACCCCTGTACAGTGCCAATCCGGATGTTGCAGGGCGACGTCGCGCAGGAACTGACCGGCGCCACAGCCCAGATCAAGCATTTGCAACGGCTGTTCAAAAGCAGCGGTTTGATGCTGCCAGAAGGCCCAGAAGTCCTGGTTGTGATGGCGGCTGTAGTTATCGAGCGTGCGTTGGGCGGCCAGATTGCCGTCACCACCGTGATGCTGCTGCAGGTATTGCTGGAGAGTGTGGAGGTCGGGCGTGGCAGGGGCTGAGGACATAAAGCGCTCCGCAAGAAGTGACTGACAGCATCATAACCGGTTTGGAATATAGATGCTTCGGCTTCTTGCGGAGTGTGGTATTACCACATCAGATCGTCTGGAATCTGGTAAGCGGCATACGGATCGTCTTCGTCCAGCTGTTCGCCCTGGGATTCGGCGATCAGGATAAAGTGCTCAGGGGCACGCTGGCGGATTTTATCGGCTACCGGCAGTGGGATTACACGATAACCAGAGTCGGTCGCTGGGCCATCATAGGCAATAATGGCCAGTTGGCCACGGCTGAGACGATCCCATACCGCCTGGTTAACGTAGAGGCTTTTCACCTTCTTGCCGTCAACGAAGTTGTACTTGATCTCGCCTTTGCTGTTGCTGGCGTTGGTTTCAATCAGCTGTCGAATCTGGGCCGCAATGGCTTTTTGCTGGGCTTCAGCTTCTTTCTGACGATTCAGCTCACGGTCGCGTTCGGTTTTGGCCTTGAGGGCGGCTTCTGCTGCGGCTTTGGTGTCTTCCAGTTCTTCACCTTTGCCGGTGCGCTTCAGGTGCTCGTTACGTTTGAGCTCCTTGGCATTTTTTTTGGCTTTTTTCTGGTTGACCAGACCCATTGATAACAGTTGTTCTTGCAGTGTTTTGGCCATGGATGATCCTCCTGATCAGCGCGTCCAGACGCCAGCGGGAATCAGACCGGCCAGCGCATCAATAGTGGCGTCCCGTTCTGCGACGTCATTGGCAACCACGGTGACGTGGCCCAGTTTGCGAGCCGGACGTGCTTCCTTGCCATAAGAATGGTTAAACGCATTGTCGAGGCCATCAGCGGCGGCAGCCGGGGTTTCATCACCAATCACGTTGATCATGGCAACTGCCGGGAAACGTGCAGCGGTTGAACCCAGTGGTTTACCAGCCATCGCCAGAATGTGGTTACGGAACTGGCTGGTTTCTGCGCCTTCAATTGACCAGTGGCCAGAGTTGTGAACACGTGGCGCCACTTCGTTGGCAACCAGACCGTTGGCGGTGTCAAACAGCTCAAGGGTGATGGTGCCGACGTAATCGAGGCTATCCGCCAGCTGGCGAATGTAACGTTCGGCCTGTTCTGCCTTGGCGCTGTCGAGACCGGCAGCCGGGAACAGGGAGTAACGCAGGATGCCTTCGTGGTGAACGTTTTCAGTCATTGGCCATACCACCATGTTGCCTTCGCGGTCGCGGGAGGCAATCACGGAGGTTTCGCGACTGAACGTCACAAAGGCTTCGGCGATCAGTTCACGCCCACCAATAGCAGCCCAGGCCGGTTCAGCATCTTCAGGCGTACGCAGAACGTACTGGCCCTTGCCGTCGTAACCTTCGGTGGTGGTTTTCAGAACAATTGGCAGACCCAGTTGCTGGATGGCGGATTTGACGTCATCCAGACTGTTCACGGCACAGAAGTCTGCAGTAGCGATACCGGCCGCGCGCAGGGCATTCTTTTCCAGCAGACGATTCTGGAAGGTTTTCAGAGCGCGCAGGCTTGGGTACAGCTTGTCTGCGTGAGCTTCCAGGCGCGCCACAATGGCAGCCGGAATGTTCTCGGTTTCGTAACCCAGCAGATCAACGCTGCTGATAAACGCGTCCAGTGCTGCATCGGAGTGAGCGCGCAGGTCGTAGAGGCTGACCTCAATGTCGCTGAGGTCGGCCACGCTGTCAGACAACATCTGACCAAGCTGGCCGTTACCGAGAATGCCGATTTTCATTGTGTATCTACCTGGTTCAAAACGGTTCGTGCTAAGCGGGATCAGATGTCGTCGCGCGGGTCTGGCTGAGCCAGTACGCTGTCAGTCTGTTCGGCGCGGAAAGTGTCGATACGAGCCAGCAGGGCGTCGTCGGAAGTGGCCAGAATCTGGGCAGCCAGCAGACCGGCGTTTTTGGCACCGGCATCACCAATGGCCAGAGTACCCACCGCAACACCACCTGGCATCTGGACGATGGACAGCAGTGAATCGAGGCCTTTGAGGGCGCGGGACTGTACCGGTACACCCAGTACTGGCAGGGAAGTCTGGGAGGCCGCCATGCCTGGCAGGTGCGCTGCACCACCGGCACCCGCGATGATTACTTTCAAACCACGGGACTGGGCAGTCTTGGCGTAGTCGAACAGCAGATCCGGGGTACGGTGAGCCGATACCACTTTCACTTCGTAGCTAACGCCCAGCTTGTCGAGCATATCCGCTGCGTGTTGCATGGTGGGCCAATCGCTCTTGGAGCCCATGATAATGCCAACCTTGACTGTCATCCGCTGGTCCTCTTCTGGAGTATCGTCGGTGCCCGGTGTGTTGGGTAAACCGGGCCTTTGTTCAGGAAAGCCGCGGATTGTATCACAAGGGGGCCATGCGGCCACCAGAAGCTGCCTTATGCGGTTGTCGCACGTGGGCAAGGGGGCTTCGGACGGGTATCATCAGGGCTTCTGAAGCTGTATGGTGGAGCCATGCTTACCCTGTTATCACCAGCCAAGACCCTCGATTACGAGTCACCGTTGCTGACCCAACGGACTACGTCCCCGGATTTTCTGCAAGATTCCGCAGCCCTGATTGATGAATTGCGTCAGTGGTCGGTGGATGATATTGCCGGTCTGATGGGCTTGAGCAACAAGCTGGCAGAGTTGAACGTTGAGCGTTATTCCCGCTGGCAGTTGCCGTTTCCGGAAGGTGGGGCGCGCCAAGCGGTGCTGGCCTTTAAAGGTGATGTATACACTGGCCTGCAGGTGGAAGACTTCAGCGATAGCGATTTTGATTTTGCGCAGCAGCACGTGCGGATTCTGAGTGGTCTGTATGGATTGTTGCGGCCGCTGGATGAGATGCTGCCGTACCGACTGGAAATGGGCACTCGTCTGGCCAATGTCCGTGGCAAGGATCTTTATGCCTTCTGGGGGAGTCGTATTACCGACGCTATAAATGAAGTGCTGGCGCAGCAGGTTAACCCGGTGGTGGTGAATCTGGCGTCCAACGAATATTTCAAGGCGGTGCAGCCGAAACGGCTGACGGCCAGACTGATTACCCCGGAATTCCGGGATGAAAAGAATGGTCAGTACAAGATAATCAGCTTTTACGCCAAGAAGGCTCGTGGTCTTATGACCCGCTTTATGGTGCAGAACCGCATTGATCATGCGGATGAATTGAAGGACTTTGATCTTGCCGGTTACCGTTATAGCGCCGAGGATTCAAAGTCAGACAAATGGGTTTTCAAACGAGCGGAGAAGGATATACAAGATGCATAAGCGGATTACCTCCTTGCTGGTCGCCGGTATGCTGGCCAGCTCTCTGGGTGGCTGTGTGCTGTCATCACAGGTGATTGAGCTGAGTCCACAGAGCAACATCACCCGTACTCAGCCGCAGACTCAGCGCGCTGCCATGATTCGGGTTGAGGATCAGCGCAAGGTGAAGGCTACCATGGTGGGTACTCGTGGTGGCACTGATCCACAGAGCTCCCCGATTGTTGCCAGTGAGCCGCTGACCAGCACTCTGACCACTCGCCTGCAAAACACCATGGCGCTGATGGGTCTGGGCGGCACCAGCGCTTATGAGCCAATCAAAGTGCAGATGGACATTACCGCGTTCAACTACAGCTGCAACGATGGTGTGCTGGTAAACGAATGCTCCATGGAAATGGGTCTGCGTATTACGGTTTTGGATGGCGGCAAGAGTTTCTACAAGCCGTTCCTGGTGAAAGAAACCCGTTCGGTAGCCACTGCTCCGGCAGCCAGCTACAACGAAGAATGGATCAACACCATGCTGGACGATCTGTGGAAGCGTATTTTCACCGATTCAGCAGTACGTCAGTCTCTGGGGGTGATGTAAGCACCTGACGTGTGAATGACGGAAACAAAAACAGCGCCTGCGGGCGCTGTTTTTGTTGGTAGCCTTTTGGGGCCTTTTTAGGCTTATATCCAGGTTGCAGAGCCAACACCCGGGGGAGTGCCGACTCTGGTCTGCCGCTGTTAACGGCTGGCCTGACGGGTAGCGGTGGCACGGGTCATATCCAGCAGGATGTGGCCGCTTTCTACCAGCAGGGCATCGTCTTCCTTGTTCTGTTTGCGGCTTTCCGGATCTGCTTCTTCGCTGTTGTCCTCGTCTTCCATCTTGTCGAGCAGCGGCATACCTTTGGCTTTACGACGATCGTTTTCGAGAGTCAGACGACGGGCTTCGTTGGTTTTACGTTCCTGCTCGCGCTCAGCTTCGTTCAGTGAAACGCTGGTCTGTTTGCGCATTTCCTCAATCAGCACTTTCTGTTCACGCAGGTAGACGAAATCCGGATCGTTTTTCACGCGGTTCTGGTGTTCTTCGCGCAGCTTGCCGACCACATCGCGAATCTGGCGGCTGGCACTGAATTGTGCTGGACGAATGGTATCCCACGGCATAGCTTCTTCCAGTGCGCTTTCACCAATCTTGTCCTTGTCGAACAGGGAAGGGAACAGGATGTCCGGAATCACGCCCTGGTGCTGGGTACTTTCACCAGAAACCCGGTAGAACTTGGCCTGGGTAATTTTCAGCTGACCATTACGCAGCGGACGCAGTGACTGTACGGTGCCTTTACCAAAAGTTTGGCCACCAATAATGATGCCACGACCGTAATCCTGGATGGCGCCGGCAAAAATCTCGGAAGCCGAGGCGCTCAGGCGGTTAACCAGCACTGCCATTGGGCCGTCGTACCACACGGTTGGGTCTTCATCCTGCAGAACCTCGATACTGCCACGAGCGCTGCGGACCTGAACCACCGGGCCTTCCGGAATAAACAGGCCAGTCAGGGAAATGGCTTCTTCCAGTGAGCCGCCACCGTTGTTACGCAGGTCGATCACCAGACCGTCGATACCTTCGGTGCGCAGTTCCTTGATCAGGCGTTCCACGTCACGGGTCGTGCTCTTGTAGTCCGGACGATTTTCCATACGACCCTGGAAGTCGATGTAAAAGGTCGGAATATCGATCACGCCGATGCGTTTTTCAGTACCGTTGTCTTTGACGGTGATGATGCTCTTCTGGGCGGATTGCTCTTCCAGTTTCACTTCATCACGAATAATGGAAACGATGCGGGTTTCGCCAGTATTGCCATCGGACGGCTGGATCTCCAATCGTACCGTGGTGCCTTTAGGGCCACGAATCAGATCAACCACTTCGTCCAGACGCCAGCCAATCACGTCGGTGATTTCACCATCCGGGTTCTGGCCAACACCCACAATCTTGTCACCCGGCTTCAGGTTGCGGGCTTTTTCGGCTGGACCTGCCGGAACCAGACGCACCACTTTGGTGTATTCGTCTTCGCTTTGCAGTACCGCACCAATACCCTGCAGGGACAGGCTCATATTGATGTTGAAGTTTTCACTGCTGCGCGGTGAAAAGTATTGGGTGTGAGGATCGAAGGCGCGGGTGACCGAGTTCATGATGGTCTGGTAAGCGTCTTCAGACTTGCTCTGGTACAGGCGGTTGAGCTGGTTCTGGTAACGTTTTTCCAGCAGCTCCAGCGCAGCTGGACGTTCCTTGCCACTCATCAGCAGTGACAGCAGGGCGTTTTTCAGACGCTTGCGCCACAGGTCGTCCAGTTCAGCGGTGCTGGTCGCCCACGGTGCTTTTTCACGATCCAGCTCCAGACGTTCATTGTTGGTGAACTGATAACTGGCGGCATTATTTTTCAGCTCGTTTAATACAAACGACAAACGTTCTGCCATTCGCTGTTGCAGCTGGTTATACATCCTGAATGCGAAGTTGGTATCACCACGCATCAGGCTGTCGTCAAATTGCAGACGATATTGTTCGAAATCCTTGATATCGGATGCCAGCAGGTAGCTGCGTGTACTGTCGAGGTCTTCGATATACAAATCAAAAATACGGGATGACAACTGGTCATCAAGACGGCGGGATTCGTAATGGCCACGCAACAGATTGTTCATGATTTGTTGGGTGGTGACGGCCTGCTCACGATCCGGCTGCAGTGGCGTAAAGGGCGTGCCCGGTTTGATGTCGGCCACGGTGGCGTGACTGGCGATGGAAAACATCAGTGCTCCACCCATAATCAGGGGGCGCAGCAGGCTCAGGCAGTTTGAATACATAATAGGTGGCCAGACGTCTCGTTCAGATGGTTGCTCGTATTTGTGCGGTATTGCCGGCATCGTTATTATGCCCTGAAGGGCATATCGACGTTGATGCTAAGGCATTGGCCGGGGCATGTCATCTTTCCTCACCAGGTTTACGGTTCCGATGAGCATGTCTGTATGGCCGGTCGTATTCTGCAGACCTTTCAGCAGGCGGATAATTCCGTCAATACCATCCATTGTTGCTCCGGAGACCCTCATGGCGCGTGTAAAACTGGACTTGCCCGACCATCTCGACTTTTCGACAGATCTCGATATCCGCATCTCGGACATCAATTATGGCAATCATTTGGGAAATGACCGCATGGTTACCCTGATTCATGAGGCGCGTCTGCGTTACCTCAAACATCACGGCCTGACCGAGCTGGATATTGACGGGTTGGGATTGATGGTGACCGATATTGTGGTGACGTTCAGTGCCGAGTCGTTCCTGGGGGATGTACTGACGTTCAGTGTGGGACTGAGCGACTTTAACAAGTATGGCTGTGACGTGGTGTATCGGGTTGAAAACCGCGCCGAGGGACGCAAGGTGGCTGAAGCCAAAACCGGTGTGGTGTTTTTTGATTACAGTGCCCGGCGACTGGCGCGGATCCCTGAGCTGTTCAAGCAACGCTGCGCTCCGGAGTTGCTGGAGGCTGACTCTGCCAGCGCTGCGGAATAGATTCTGTTGGGCTTGAATCGCAGCCGGATACATAAAAAACGGAGTTAGCGGCACTGGCGCGATCAGTTGACGAGTTTTCAACAGACTGAACATCGATTGCTGAAGTCGCCCAGCGCAGCTGGCTGCTTAATGCCCATCTGGGCGAGCCGGGATTCACCGCAACGGCCGACCCAGCCGGGGCATGGATGCCCCGCAAGGCCCGTTGGCACAGGGACGTGCCATCGGGCCGGGGTCGAAACGCCGTTGTCGGGGAATACCGGAGACACGAGCCCAGTCGGGCAAAGCAGGGGGGAGGCCCGCCCGGCCGGGGGACAAGGCCATAGAAAAGATTCATTAGATTGGATTTTTGGGGGAGGCCCGCCCGGCCGGGGGACAAGGTCCCCCAGGAGGGCAAGCAGCCTTGCCGATTAACAAGCTGCCGCTATTCGATGCGGGAATAAAGCGAAAGAGTGCCGACGAGTGCTTAACTGATCAGCTATAGAGCCAGCGGCTCTATTTTTTATGCAGGTGACGACGTTGCAGCAGCTCAGTAGTCGTCGGCGCTTGCGGCAACACCGGCATCGTCAAAGTAGCGGGTGATAAAGTCGAGAAACGCCCGGCTTTTGGTCGCCAGATAACGGTTCTGCGGGAATACCACCTTGATGGTGCGTACCGGGATTTCGACATCACTGAACAGGCGCACCAGTTCGCCGCTTTGCAGATGGCGGTCGGCAATGTAGGTTGGAATGGCAGTGATACCCATACCCGCCAGGCATGCTTCATATACCAGATCGATGTCATTCACCGACAACTTGCGTTCAACGCTGGAGAGGGTGAAGCCATGATCTTTCTCGAACTGACGCAGCCAGTTGATGCGGGCAAATTCTGCGTTAGTCACCATCAGGATACGATGGTGGTTGAGGTCTTCGAGGGTTACTGGGGTGCCCCAGCCCTTGAGGTACTCGGGAGATGCACAGATCACAATGTTCTGGCGGGCGACCGGTTTGGCAATCAGGCGTGAGTCTTCGAGGCTGCCAATGCGCAGGGCAAAGTCATAACCTTCCTTGACGATATCCAGAGGGCGATCAGAGATATGCAGGTCGAAGCTGATGTCCGGGTACTGTTCCGAAAAGTCGTGGAACATGCGGGCCAGCTCACGACGGCCGAAGTTGGACATGGCGGTGATGCGCAGACGTCCACGAGGGGTTACGTCAAAGTCGGTGACCAGCTTTTCCGCTTCGGAAATGGATTCCAGAATGTTCTCACAGTGTTGGTAGAACATCTGTCCAGCTTCGGTGGGGCTGACCGAACGGGTGGTGCGGTTCAGCAGGCGAACACCAAGGCGTTCTTCAAGGCCACTGATCTGTTTACTGACAGCGGATGGTGTAACCCCCAGTGCATCAGCAGCCGACGTAAAGTTACGGGCGCGGACGACGGAAACAAAGGTTTGCAGCGTGTCGATACGAGACATGAGTGATTCTTGCCTGAAATCCAGTTAGTCGCCGATTATATTTAATTTTCGGGAAATAATAAGCCCGCAGGTGACCAATTGTGTACCTCAGGCCGAAGCCTTGCCCGCTTTGCCGGATTTCAGGTTGAGCAGACCGGCACCAAAAATCATGATGGCACCCAGCCAGGTCGTCCATGCCGGAATCTCATTCCAGAACACCCAGCCCATCAGGGCGCCATAAACCACTGCGCTATACACGTACACACCAATCTTGCCGGGTGATGCCAGCATATAGGCTTTGGTCATGGCCAGTTGTCCGGCGCTGGCGATGGTGCCCATGGCCAGTAGCCACAACCAGGCAGTGGACGGGACCGGCTGCCAGTTCAGAAGGGCGCCAGGTAGTGAAATCAGGCTGGAAATCAGGGCGAAATAAAACACGATGCTCTGGCCGGTTTCCGAGCCAGACATACGACGTATGGTCACTTTGGCCAACGCCGCCAGAGCGGCGCCCAGCAAGCCAATCAGGGCGGCCAAGGTAAATGCACCATCACCTCCCGGTTGCAGGATGACCGCCACACCGGCAAATCCGATCACAATCGCGACCAGACTGAAACGCCCGGCCGGTTCCTTCAGCCACCACCAGGCAAACAGTGGCATAAAAAACGGGCTGGAAAGTTTGACCAGAAATGCTTCTGTTAATGGCATGTTGCCGAGTGCCCAGAAGTAACAATACATCGCCGATAGGCCAACAATGGCGCGCACCATGTGCCACTGCCAGGTGCCGGTGCGAAGCTGTGCTGTGCCGGTTTTCATGATCAGCGGCACCAGTACTATCAGGCCGAACAGGTTGCGAAAGAACACAATTTGTTCCGTCGATAGTTCAAGCGACAGGTGTTTGATCATGGCGCCCATAATGGCCAGCAGGGCTTCCCCCAGCAGCAGGAAAAGGGCGCCGGTTCGGAGTTCGTGAGTCACAGGGTTTACTCGGATGAATGGGCTTTAATTTCCATAGGAAGACGCCATATATCTGTTCAGAAGATTTCAGCGTGGCCCGTGGTTCTGGATGGCGCGGATTATACGCAGGGGCTGTCGATTTTTGCTCAGGGTCAACGAAATCTGAATTAGTTTTTCTTGTTTTTGAATAGATCTACTTGAAAAAAACTCATACGGCCGCACTTAGGAAATCAAGAGTAACCGCTTCGCACCGGATTCCCCGGGCACGGCTCCCCCTAGAACGCCATGAGTGTCAGTTACAGGAGGCACCCGAATTATGCGTATGGACCGTTTGACCACCAGTTTGCAGAACGCCCTGGCCGAAAGTCAGAGTCTGGCATTGGGGCAGGATCACAATCAGATTGATACCGTGCACTTGCTGCTGGCCTTGCTGCAGCAAGCCAACAGCTCGGTAAAGGATGTTATTCGTCGTGCTGGCGGTAATGTGCCAGCGCTGGTGCAGTCCCTGCAGCGTGTGCTGCTGGACCAGCCGCGAGTCAGTAATCCGGATGGCCAGATTCAGGTAGCCGCCGAACTGGGGCGTTTGCTGAACCTGACTGAAAAAGCGGCCCAGCAGCGCGGTGATCAGTATGTATCCAGTGAAGTGTTTCTCTTGGTCGCGCTGGACGATAAAGGCCCGGTAGGAAAGGTGTTAAAAGAAGCAGGTCTTGATAAAGACAAGGTTGATAAGGCGATTAATGACATGCGTGGTGGTGAATCGGTGCGTGATCCGAACGCCGAAGACAGCCGTCAGGCTCTGGAAAAATTCTGCATCGATCTCACCGAACGTGCCGAGGCTGGCAAGCTCGACCCGGTGATTGGTCGTGATGACGAAATTCGTCGCACCATTCAGGTTCTGCAGCGCCGCACCAAAAACAACCCGGTGCTGATCGGGCCGCCAGGGGTGGGTAAAACTGCCGTGGTGGAAGGCCTTGCTCAGCGTATTGTGAATGGTGAAGTTCCAGACACCTTGAAGAACAAACGCATCCTGTCGCTGGATATGGGCGCGCTGGTTGCAGGTGCCAAGTATCGCGGTGAGTTTGAAGAGCGTCTGAAAGCGGTATTAAAAGATGTGTCTCGCGAAGAAGGCCGTATTGTGCTGTTCGTAGATGAGCTGCACACCATGGTTGGTGCCGGTAAAGGCGAAGGCGCGATGGATGCGGGCAATATGCTGAAACCGGCATTGGCGCGCGGAGAACTGCATTGTGTTGGTGCAACCACGCTGGATGAGTACCGGGAATTTATCGAAAAAGACGCTGCGCTCGAACGTCGTTTCCAGAAAGTGTTGGTGGATGAGCCGTCGGTGGAGGATTCCATCGCCATCCTGCGCGGCCTCAAAGAGCGCTACGAAGTGCACCACGGGGTGCAGATTACCGACAGTGCCATTATTGCTGCTGCCAAGCTGTCGCAGCGCTACATCACCGATCGTCGTTTGCCGGACAAGGCGATTGACCTGGTGGATGAAGCGGCATCGGTAATCCGGATGGAAATCGACTCCAAGCCGCAGGAGATGGATAAGCTTGAACGTCGCCTGATCCAGCTGAAGATCGAACGCGAAGCGCTGCGCAAGGAGAAAGACGACGCCGCCAAAAAACGCCTTAATGATCTCAACGAAGAAATCAACAAGGCCGGGCGTGTCTATGTTGAGCTGGAAGATGTCTGGAAGCGTGAAAAAGCCCTGCTGGAAGGTGCGTCCAAATCCAAGGAATTGCTCGAACAGGCTCGTATCGAACTGGATGCCGCGCGTCGTGCAGGTGACCTGACCCGTATGTCTGAGTTGCAATACGGCCGTATTCCAGAACTGGAAAAACAGCTGGCGTCTGCCAACGAAGCAGAAAGTGCTGGCAAGCAGGAATTTACCTTGCTGCGTAACAAGGTAACCGAAGACGAAATTGCCGAAGTGGTATCGAAGTGGACCGGTGTGCCGGTGACCAAGATGCTGGAAGGCGAGCGCGACAAACTGCTGCGGATGGAAGAAGTGCTGCACGAGTCTGTGGTAGGTCAGGATCAGGCGATTCAGGCGGTATCCAATGCTGTGCGTCGTTCCCGTGCCGGTTTGTCCGATCCGAATCGCCCGAACGGTTCATTCCTGTTCCTCGGCCCAACCGGGGTGGGTAAAACCGAATTGTGCAAGGCGCTGGCGAATTTCCTGTTCGACAGCAAGGACGCCATGATCCGGATTGATATGTCCGAATATATGGAGAAACACTCGGTGGCTCGCCTGATTGGTGCGCCTCCAGGTTATGTCGGTTACGAAGAGGGTGGTTATCTGACAGAAGCCGTACGTCGCAAGCCTTATTCGGTGATTCTGCTGGATGAGGTTGAAAAGGCGCACCCGGATGTGTTCAACATCCTGTTGCAGGTACTGGATGATGGCCAGCTGACCGATGGTCAGGGCCGGCGGGTAGACTTCAAGAATACCGTGCTGGTGATGACGTCGAACCTCGGTTCTGACCTGATCCAGAATCTGTATTCGGACCAGCCGTACGAAATCATGCGGGATGCTGTGATGGAGGTTGTTGGTAGTCACTTCCGTCCGGAGTTTATCAACCGGATTGATGAAGCTGTGGTATTCCATCCATTGCTGAAAGACCAGATTCGCGGCATTGCGGATATCCAGTTGCAGTTGCTGCGGGATCGTCTGAAAGACCGTGACCTGGCGCTGGATCTCAGTGATGCAGCGGTCAGCAAACTGGTGGATGTGGGCTATGACCCGGTGTTTGGTGCGCGTCCGCTCAAACGTGCCATTCAACGCTGGATCGAAAACCCATTGGCTCAGGATATTCTGTCCGGCAAATTTATGCCGGGGGATACCATTGTGGCGGATGTTCAGGATGAACATCTGGTTTTCCGCAGTCGTCACTGATCCATCATCAGAGCCGTACGGATATTTATAATCCGACGGCAGCAAAAACCCGGAGCAATCCGGGTTTTTTATTACAATTTTGTCAGATCACTGTTGCCGCAGATGTGATGATCCAGGGGTTAACACCTTCAGCTATCATGTTAAGGTGACGCTTCATTTTAGCCTTCCTGGATCTCTTGCCCGGATGACAACATTTAAAGGAATAACACTGCTGTGGGTGGTTCTGATGATCACTGCTTGCAGTACTGCCCAGCCGGCTGAAACGGCTGCGCTGGCCACGGTTCAGGAACTGAACTGCCCATATCCCGCTGGTGTTGATCTTGATAACCATCGTCAATCGGTGCGAATCTCACTGGGGCGGCGGCCCTCGGCCGGCTATCACATTGAGCTGACTCGTCAGGATGTTGATAGTGGTAATCTGTTTCTTGAATTCTCCGAACAGCGTCCAGATGGTATGGCGGCTCAGATGCTGACCTCGCCTTGTATGACGGTGTCACTACCGGACGACTGGCAGCAGCTGGTGGTCCAGAATCGCCAGAACGGACAGCGCTGGCAATTTTCTCGTTAAGTGGGGCATAAACATTGGCCCTGATTTTGGGTATTGATCCGGGGTCGCGTACCACCGGTTTTGGCATCATCAACATGGTCGGGCAGACTGCCACCTACGTGACCAGTGGTTGTATCCGCTGTGGTGAAGGCGAAATGCCGGACCGCTTGCTTCGTATTTACGAATGTATTGATGAGCTGATTGAAACCTGGACGCCGCAGCAGTTTGCCATTGAGCGGGCGTTTATGGGCAAGAATGCTGATTCGGCCATCAAGCTGGGCCAGGCTCGGGGGGTGGCAATGGTGGTGGCAGCTCGTCATGGTCTGCCAATCCATGAGTACGCACCACGCGCAATCAAGCAGGCAGTAACCGGTGCGGGTGGTGCGGAAAAGGAGCAAATCCAGCATATGATGCAGGTTTTGCTGAAGCTCCCGGGGCGCCCGCAACCCGATGCCGCCGATGCGCTGGCAGTGGCCTTGTGTCACGGTTATAGCCTGTTAAACAGGGTGGTAATGGCTGGTATTAAGCGGCCTGAAAGAAAGCGATTAAGTCAAGTACCCCCTACCAAAAAAATATAATTGCGGTAACACTTGTGCTCCTCTTGAGTGTTACCAAACGTTCCACTAGGCTATGCCGCGTTTGATACAGGTAACAAAATGATTGGTCGATTACAGGGCGTTCTGCTGGAGAAAAGCCTCCCGGATTTGCTCGTAGACGTACATGGCGTGGGGTATGAAGTTCAAGCGCCGGTGTCGACTTTTGCCAGCCTTGGCAAGGTCGGGGATCCTGTAATTCTGTATACCCACCTGGTTGTTCGTGAGGATGCGCATCAGCTGTTTGGTTTTAGTGATACCAGCCAGCGCACCCTGTTCCGAACCCTGATCAAACTGAACGGTGTTGGTCCCAAACTGGCGCTGGCTATATTGTCAGGAATGGACGTCCAGGCGTTTGCGCGTTGTGTTCATGCCGAGGATGTAGCGTCCCTTACGAAACTCCCCGGTGTTGGTAAAAAAACAGCAGAACGTCTGATCGTTGAGATGCGTGATCGTTTGCAAGAATGGCAAGCGCCCGCGCCACTGTGGCAGGCCAGTGAACAAGCCGAGCAAAAGCAAGCAGATGACCGACTGCGGGAAGCTGAATCTGCATTGATAGCGTTGGGTTACAAGCCCGTAGAAGCGTCCCGTATGTTGAACCGTGTGGCTGATCAGGCCAGCACACCGGAAGAATTAATTCGCCTGGCATTACGCAACAGTCTGGGTAACTCATGATAGAAACCGATCGTTTTATCATCAGTTCTGCTCCAGCTGGATCCGGTGAGGAACACCAGGATCGCGCAATTCGCCCAAAATCCCTTAAAGACTATATTGGTCAACCTGTCGTTCGTGAGCAGATGGAAATATTCATCGGTGCTGCTCGGGCGCGCAGGGAGGCGCTCGACCATACGTTGGTATTTGGTCCGCCGGGATTAGGCAAAACAACATTGGCCAATATTATCGCCGAGGAGATGGGCGTAGCCATCAAGTCCACCTCGGGGCCAGTGCTGGAGCGGGCAGGAGATCTGGCAGCCTTGCTGACCAATCTCGAAGCGGGTGATGTGTTGTTTATCGATGAAATTCATCGATTGAGCCCGATAGTCGAAGAAGTGTTGTATCCGGCAATGGAAGACTACCAGCTGGATATTATGGTGGGAGAAGGGCCTGCGGCCCGTTCCATCAAGATTGATTTGCCGCCTTTTACCCTCGTAGGGGCGACTACCCGGGCAGGTTTGCTGACCTCGCCGCTGCGAGACCGCTTCGGCATCGTGCAGCGTCTGGAGTTCTACAGCGCTGAAGATCTCGGATTGATTGTGCAACGTTCGGGGCGGATGTTAGGGCTCGACGTTGATGAGGGCGGCGCTGCAGAAATTGCGCGGCGCAGTCGTGGTACGCCGCGAATAGCCAATCGGCTGTTACGACGGGTTCGGGATTATTCCGAAATGCGCGGCACCGGTCAGGTTGATCGCCAGTGTGCAGATGCCGCGCTGAATCTGCTGAACGTTGACGGTCAGGGCTTCGATCATATGGATCGCCGTTTGCTGTTAACGCTGATGGAAAAGTACGACGGTGGGCCAGTGGGTGTAGAAACCCTGGCGGCATCGATTGGTGAAGAGCGTGACACGATTGAAGACGTTCTTGAACCGTATCTGATGCAGCAAGGTTATCTGACGCGCACACCGCGAGGGCGTGTTGCGACACGTCTGGCTTACCTGCACTTCGGCCTGAATGTGCCGGAGCGACTGGGGAAAAGCAGTGACGAACTTTAGTTTCCCGGTGCGGATTTACATTGAGGACACTGACGCTGGCGGAATTGTCTATTACGCCAATTATTTGCGTTACATGGAACGTTGCCGCTCCGAATGGCTCAGACAGTGTGGAGTCAGTCAGGAAATACTGCGGCACCAGGACATTCTGTTCGTTGTAGCAGAAGCGGCCTTGAAGTATCACCGGCCGGCGCGACTTGATGAAGCGCTGGAAGTGACTCTGACAGTAACTGATATGGGAAAAGCCCGTTTGCGTATCTGTCATGAAGTCTTCAGGTTGGGGGAGGATGCTCCCCAATTACTGGTCACCGGCACCGTGACGGTGGCTTGTATGTCGGCAGCAGGCAAGCCAAAAGCTATACCTGCTGAAGTACGTGAAAAAATTGACTATACAGACCGCCAGAGCGGTTAAAAACGGGAGTTGTTGTGAACGAAGCCGAATCATCCTTGTCGTTGTTTCATCTGATTGCTAACGCCAGTTTTGTGGTGCAGCTGGTTATGCTGTTGCTGCTGAGCGCGTCAGTGTTCAGCTGGATGATTATCTTTCAGCGCAGCCGTCTGCTGTCTGATGCTCGCTCCCAGGCTTCTGATTTTGAAGAGCGTTTCTGGTCTGGTATCGATCTGAATGATCTCTACCGTGAATGCCAGAATCAGGAAGAAACCAGTGCGCTGGAAAATATTTTCATGGCTGGTTTGAAAGAATTCACCAAGATGCGTCAGCAGGCGACCGTTGATCCTGACTCCCTGATGCAGGGTTGTCAGCGTGCCATGCGTGTTGCCATTACCCGTGAGTCCGAAGCACTTGAGCTGCATCTGCCGTTCCTGGCCACCGTTGGTTCCACCAGTCCGTACATCGGCCTGTTTGGTACTGTGTGGGGGATCATGCACTCATTTACCGGTCTGGCGGCTGTGAAGCAAGCGACCATTGCGACTGTGGCTCCTGGTATTTCTGAAGCTCTGGTTGCTACCGCCATGGGTCTGCTGGCAGCGATTCCTGCGGTAATTTTCTATAACCGTTTTGCTACCCGTACCGAATCCCTTACTACTGGTATGTACACCTTTGCTGATGAATTTTCATCATTGCTGTACCGTCAGGCGCTGCGCCTGAACCAGCCAGCACCACGCAAGGGTAACATCTGATGGATTCGATGCAGCCGCAGGGGCAGAAGCGTCGGCCAATGGCTGACATCAATGTTGTTCCTTATATCGACGTCATGCTGGTGCTGTTGATCATTTTTATGGTGACTGCGCCTATGCTGGTGCAGAGCGTGCCGGTTGATTTGCCCGACGTAGATGCTACTGCAACCGATATCAAACCGGATGACAGTATGCTGACTGTCAGCGTTACTGCAGATGGCCTGTACTACGTCGAACGCGAAGAAGAAGAGCCGCAGGCGATGTCGTTGGAAGAAGTGGTTGATTACGCTGGCAAGATGAAAAGTGCGGTTCCGGAAACCCAGGTCATGATTCGTGGTGACCAGAATGTTCCATACGGAAGTGTGGTGGCGCTGATGGGTGGTTTGCAGGGTGTTGGTGTCACCAATCTGGGTTTGATTACCGAAGCGCCAACTCCGCAGGTGCGTTGAGATGGTTAATGACACATCGTCCTACCGCTTGCCGTTGGTGTTGGCTGTATCGCTGCACCTGTTTGTTGTTGCCTTGTTTCTGATCGAGTGGCCGGATAGCCCTCGTGAGATCGCACCGCCGCCACAACACGTGACGGCGCAAATCGTGAAAAGCGAAAACACGGTGACCGAGCAGCGTAACCAGGCCTCACGCAAAAAAGCGGAAGAAGACCGTCGCCGCAAGGCGGAGCAAGAGAAAAAAGTAGCAGAACAAAAAGCTGCTGAACAAAAAGCGATTGAGCAGAAAGTTGCCGATCAAAAAGCGGCAGAGCAAAAAGTAGCCGAGCAGAAAGCGGCAGAGCAAAAAGTAGCCGAACAGAAAGCGGCGGAGCAGAAAGCGGCGGAGCAGAAAGCGGCGGAGCAGAAAGTCGCCGACCAGAAAGCTGCTGAGCAGAAGAAAGCAGAAGAGGCCAAGAAGTTAGCGGACCAGAAAGCTGCCGAACAGAAAAAGGCCGAAGAAGCCAAAAAGTTAGCGGACCAGAAAGCCGCTGAACAGAAAAAAGCCGAAGAAGCCAAAAAGTTAGCGGACCAGAAAGCCGCTGAACAGAAAAAGGCTGAAGAAGCCAAAAAGTTAGCGGACCAGAAAGCTGCTGAGCAGAAAAAAGCTGAAGAAGCCAAAAAAGCTGCTGAACAGAAAAAGGCCGAAGAAGCTAAAAAAGCCGCCGAACAGAAAAAAGCTGAAGAAGCCAAAAAGGCCAAGCAGCGTGAGAAAGAAGAGCAGCAGCTGATGGAGCAAATGGCCATTGAGCAGGCCGCTCGTGAGGTTGCAGACCGCGAGCAAGCTGAACAGCGTGCCAAGCTGGCTGCAGAGGCTCAGGCTGATGCCATTAGCCAGATTCGTGCTGCAGTAGAAGATAACTGGATGTATCCACCCAATGTGAATCCGCAACAGCGGGTTGTGGTGCGCATCAATACAGTGCCTACTGGGCAGGTAATGAGTGTGACGATTGTGCAGGGGAGTGGAAACCCGGCACTGGACCGTTCGGTTGAACAAGCTGTGATGAAGGCGTCGCCATTGCCGATGCCAGATGATCCGCGAGTTTACGAGCAGTCTTTCAGGACATTTACAATGGAATTCAGACCGGAGAACGCAACGTGGTAATGAGATTGATGCTGTCTTTGCTGGTATTGCTGTCTGCAGCAGTACACGCCGAGCTCACCATTCAGGTAACACAGGGCAAACAGTCCGCAATCCCTATTGGTATCGTTCCTTTTGAATGGGACGGTTTGCAGCCTCTGCCTGAGGATGTTCGTGGCATTGTTAATGATGACCTCGGACGCAGCGGATATTTCCGCACTCTGGCTGCTGAAAATATGATTGGTCGTCCATATGCACCGGAACAGGTTGTATTTGGTGATTGGAAAAACCTTCGTCAGGATTTTGTGGTTATTGGCAAAATCACTTATGACGGCTCCGGATATGCGGTTGATTTCCACGTAATGGATGTTCACCAGAAGGTTGAATTATTCCATCACCGTGTTCGTGGTACTGCCAGTCAGTTGCGCGATATGGCTCACTACATCAGTGACTTTGTGTTTAGCAAACTGACCGGTATTCCGGGAGTGTTTTCAACCAAGATTGTATATGTCACTACAAATCGTGAACGTAATCGTTTTAACCTGAACTATGCCGATGCGGATGGTGCGCGTGAACAGTTGATATTCACATCCACGCAACCAATTATCTCGCCAGCATGGTCGCCAGATGGCAAACGTATTGCATATGTTTCGTTTGAAAGTGGCCGCACTGCAATTTATTTCCAGGAGCTGGCAACCGGCAAGCGTCAGATGGTGCTGAACATGAAAGGCTCCAACAGTGCGCCTGCGTTCTCGCCTGACGGGCAGCGCCTTGCGTTTGTTCACTCTGAGGGCGGAAATCCGGACATTTTTGTGCTGGATCTGGCTTCCGGAAACGTATCACGTTTGACCGATCATTATGCCATTGATACTGAACCTCAATGGATGAAAGATAATCGTACTATTGTATTTACATCCAGCCGCGCAGGTGGGCCGCAGGTGTATAGTCTGGATACTATTACGCGTGAAGTTAAGCGTATGACTTTCCAGGGTAACTATAATGCTCGTCCTCGGGTTACTGATGATGGTCGCAAATTGATTTATGTTCATCGTGAAGATGAAGGTTTTCATATTGCATCCCAGGACCTGGCAACTGGTGCTGTAAATATTCTTACTATGGATACTCAACTTGATGAGTCTCCTAGTGTTGCACCGAACGGAAGTATGGTAATTTATGCCGCAACTGAAGCTGACCGCAGTATTCTCGCTGCCGTGTCTGTGGATGGCGATGTTAAATTCCGTTTACCGTCTAAATATGGTGATGTCAGGGAACCGGCCTGGTCGCCTATTTTTTAACTGTTGAACCTTCAATTGGAGTGGGTAATTAATTATGCAAACCAACGCACTGTACAAAGCTCTGGGTCTGTCTCTGGCCGCTCTGCTGGTAACCGCATGTTCCAGCAAAGACGTTAAAGAAGAAGAAGGCAGCACTGTTGCTCAAGTAGAAACTGCTACCAACACTGTTGACCAGGCTGCTCTGGATGCTGCTGCTCGTGAAGCTGCTGCTCGTGAAGCTCAAGCTGCTCTGCTGGCTCAGACCGTTTTCTACTTCGACTTCGACCAGTCTACTATCAAAGCCGAAAGCAAAGCTGCTCTGACCGCTCATGCTGCTTACCTGGCTGCTAACTCTACTGCCCGTGTTGTTCTGGAAGGTCACGCTGATGAGCGCGGCACTGTAGAATACAACCTGGCTCTGGGTGAGCGTCGTGGTGAAGCTGTTCGTCGCTTCCTGCTGGCTAACGGCGCTGCTGCTGGTCAGATCGAAGTTGTTTCTTACGGCGAAGAGCGTCCAGCCGTTTCTGGTCACGATGAGTCCAGCTACGAGAAAAATCGTCGCGTAGAAATCAAATACCAGAGCCGTTAATGAAATCACTCATCATCCCTTTAGCACTGGTTGTTTCAGCCAGTGCCAGTGCGGGTGACTGGGTGTCTGTAGGTGCGTCCTCCCAAGGCGCACCTGCTAGTACGTCGATCAGTTCCGGGAATCCTGTAGTCCCAGTGGCTCCAATCACACCGGTCACTGCTGTTAATACGCCCGCCCAGGGCAATCTGATGAGCGAACTGCTGATGCAGATCGACCAGATGCAGCAGGAAATTGCGCAACTGCGTGGTACCGTTGAATCCCAATCCATGAAGATCAAGCGTCTCGAAAAAGACAGCGAGACCCGCTATCTTGATCTCGATCGTCGTATCGTGTTCCTCACTACTGCCAATGGTAGTGGTGCGTCGGCAACGACACCTTCCGCTTCCAGCACTGCAACGACTGATACCTCAGCATCCTCTTCTGCCTCGACTTCTGTTTCTTCTACAGCATCTGACAGCTCTGCTGCCAGTTCCGAGCCGACTTCATCAGCTTCTGCTGAAGACGCCTATAATGCTGCGATGGCGCTGGTCAAGGACAAGCAGTTTGCTGCTGCCAACAAGGCCTTCGAACAGTTCGTTAAAACCTATCCAAATGACGCCCTGACCGCCAATGCCTATTATTGGAATGGCGAGGTGTATATGGTTCGGCAAGAACTGGCATCGGCAATCACCAGCTTCCGCAAGGTGATCGACAAGTACCCGGATCATGTCAAAGCTCCTGATGCTACCTACAAGTACGCTGTGGCGCTCGACAAGTCTGGTGACAAGGCGGGTGCAATTGAGTGGCTGAAAACCGTGGTCAAACGTTATTCCGGCAAGGCTGATGGCACAGTTCGTCTGGCACAGTCCTATCTGGATAAGCTGAATGCAGGCGGCTGATTTCAGTTTTTTTAAAAAATTTCATATTTTTTAAAATTCTGCTTGCACAAGCCTGAAAATCGAGTAATATACGTCTCGCTTTCAGGGGGTCGTTAGCTCAGTCGGTAGAGCAGTTGGCTTTTAACCAATTGGTCGCTGGTTCGAATCCAGCACGACCCACCACTTTCCCAAACGCTTCGGGAATGGTGGTGGACTAACCTGAAAGAAGCGTTTATAGCATCGGGTCGTTAGCTCAGTCGGTAGAGCAGTTGGCTTTTAACCAATTGGTCGCTGGTTCGAATCCAGCACGACCCACCACTTCAAACAAGTCTGATGTGGTGGTAGATGTGAAAATACTGAAAGTTGTTGACAGTGTCACATAAATCAGTAAAATGCGCGCCAAGGCTTGGGTCGTTAGCTCAGTCGGTAGAGCAGTTGGCTTTTAACCAATTGGTCGCTGGTTCGAATCCAGCACGACCCACCACTATTTAAAAAAGGGAGAAAGCCTTGCTTTCTCCCTTTTTTCATTGGGCGCAAAATGTTTGCGACCATCAATCTTCAAGGTCAAAACGGGATATTTCCCGACTGTGTTACACTCTGTCCGTTTTCCATCCTGGTAATGAGATCCTTATGTCGCAGGTCGTCCAACAAGAACAACGACAGCTGGTTCAGGAATTTCTGGCGACTTCTCGTGAAGAGCCGCTGGATCCTGCACAGGCTGAAGCCCTGAAAGAAGAAATCCGTGAGTTGCTGCGTAAGGAAGATGCTGTCCTGGTGGCGCATTATTACACCGCCCCGGCGATCCAGGCGCTTGCTGAAGAAACCGGTGGCTGTGTGTCGGACTCGCTGGAAATGGCTCGTTTTGGTTCTCGTCATGAAGCCAGCACCCTGATCGTTGCTGGTGTGCGTTTTATGGGAGAGACCGCCAAGATTCTCAGCCCGGAAAAACGTGTGCTGATGCCAACACTGGAGGCAACCTGCTCTCTGGATCTGGGGTGTCCTGCCGATGAGTTTGCAGCGTTCTGTGATCAACATCCAGACCGCACTGTGGTGGTGTATGCGAATACGTCTGCTGCGGTAAAAGCACGTGCAGATTGGGTGGTTACCTCCAGTATCGCGCTGGATGTGGTTGCTCACCTGCATGGCAAGGGCGAGAAGCTGATCTGGGCGCCGGATCGCCATCTGGGTGATTACGTTCAGCGTAATACTGGTGCTGATATGTTGCTGTGGGATAGCGCCTGTATCGTTCATGATGAGTTCAAGGCCAAGGCGCTGGAAGACCTGCGCAAGGTATATCCGGAAGCCGCTATTCTGGTTCACCCTGAATCTCCTCAGTCTGTGGTTGAAATGGCGGATGCCGTTGGTTCTACCAGTCAGCTGATAAAAGCGGCTACCACCTTACCGAATCCGGTCATGATCGTGGCGACCGACAAGGCGATTTTCTACAAGATGCAGCAGGCTGTGCCTGACAAGTTGCTGATCGAAGCGCCTACGTCCGGCAATGGTGCAACTTGCCGTAGCTGTGCACATTGTCCGTGGATGGCTATGAACGGACTGGCCAATATTCGTGACGTGCTGGTACGTGGTGATCAGGAAATCTTTGTTGAAGAAACCCTGCGTCAGGGTGCGGTGCGTAGCCTGCAGCGTATGTTGGACTTCAAGGTCTGATATTGGCCCAGCTACAGATGGAGATTGGTCCCAACAAAAAGCCCGCATTAGCGGGCTTTTTGTTATCTGCCTTTCAGCGAAGACGCGTGCTCCTGGGGCTCAGGAGCGGCGTGGTGGTGCTTTCGGGTCAGTTGAGCCTGTGATCTGGCGCAAACGCTCCTTGAGTGCTTCCTGGCGCATGAAGTCGCCACTTTTGGCAGCTGCCTGAATTGCCATGTCGAGTTGACTGGCGGCGCGGGCATCATCACCGGTCAGATACAGATATTCGGCATTGGCCTGATAGGCGGTGACCTGTTGGTCGGCATGAGCCGCTGCGATGGACAGTTTTTTCCAGATCAGCGGATTGCCAGGGCGTTGATTGCTGAGATCTTTCAGAACGGTTGTTGCTTCGCGGGAGCGGCCGCCGTTGTCCAATATGTCGGCAAGAGTATCGGCCAGCACATAACTGTTTGGACGGTAAACCTGTTGTTGACGCAGCAGGCGAATGGCGTCGTCCAGTTGACCGGTCTGAGCTTTGGCGCGCGCCAAACGACTCAGTACAACCGGTTCCCGTTGCAGATTGGCTGGAACCTGGTTAAGCCAGTCGATCGCTTTCTGAGGCTGATTCTGTTTTAGCGCCAATGAGGCAAGAGAACAAAGGCTTGCCCCTTTGAGGGCGTCGCTGATGCCGGGCTTGTCGAGTGTAGTCAGGTACTCCGCTTGAGCTTGCTCCGGGTTGAGCTGGTAGCGCATCTGCGCTTCTTGTTTGAGCACCAGAAAATCAATGCCAACCAGTCGTGGTTCGGTCGGATACTGTGCTGCGCGATCCGCGGCATCGGCAATACGGCTGCCCGTGAGAGGGTGAGTCAGCAGGAATTCCGGTGGTGCTTCGCCAATCCGCTGGGAGTTTTGCATCTGCTCAAACATGCTTGGCATGGCTTCCGGGTCCATGCCTGAGGCGGCGAGGGTGCGAATACCGATACGGTCCGCTTCTCGCTCCCAGTCGCGGCTGTAGGCCAGCTGGTTCTGGATGTTGGCGGCCTGGCCGGCCATCAATCCTGCGAACCCGGCATCGGCATGATTGGTCGCGATCAGAAGCAGGCTGGCGAGCAGGGTGGCAATGGCCACAGGTTCCTGTTGCTGGGCCTGTTCAACGCCACGGGCGTAGTGTCGTTGTCCAAGGTGGGCGAGTTCGTGCGCCAGTACCGCCGCCAGCTCATCTTCGTCTTCGCTGAACAGGAACAGACCAAAGTTGACGCCAATAATACCGCCGGGCGCTGCGAAGGCGTTGAGCTCGCGTTTGTCGATCATGATGAACTCGAACTCTTTCTGCGGCATGTCCGCAAACGGCAGCAGCTTGTAGACGGTATTCTCGATGAACTCTTCCAGTAGTGGATCTTCAATCGGCTGGGTGTTGGCTCGTAGCTGGCGCAGCCAATCTCGGCCCAGGCGATATTCGTCCTCGAGGGAAACGTAGGACGATGAGCTGTCACCCAGCGAGGGCAACTGGTCTGCCTGGACGTGAGCAGTGGCCGCACAGGCTCCCAGCAATATGCAGACAAGTGTTCGGTTCAATCGGAAATTCCCACAGGAAACAAAGTTGTAATCCGGCTCTGACCCGCGCAGGCCAAAAAGTTCCTGGGGCGGCCGGGGACGGGATAATGTGATACGTTCGGTGCAGAGAAGCGTTGAGACTTGTAACGCGGTTTGAGATTATCGTTGCATATCCCACCAGTTTGGCAAATGGCGCCGGTTGTGTCTAATTCAATTCCTTTTGATCGATTTCTGGATGCGGAAGGGCAACCTTGCCCGCTGCCGCTTCTGAAAACCCGTTTGCAGCTCAAGTCGATGGCACCCGGCGAGGTATTGCTGGTCAAAGCCTCCGATGCCGGTTCGTGGCGTGATATACCCCGTTTTGTGGAGACATCTCCACACCGTCTGCTCGCCAGTCAGGAAGATGGCAAGCTTTACAGTTTCTGGATAGAAAAAGGATCCACCTGACATGATGCAGGTTTTGAAGCGCTGGATTGATCGCTATTTTTCAAATGAAGAGGCGTTGCTGTTACTGGCGCTGATTGTTGGTTCCTTGCTGGTGTTGATGTTTCTGGGACATGTACTGGCTCCGTTTCTCACGGCAGTGGTGTTTGCCTATCTGCTTCAAGGTCTGATGGATCGTTGCAAGCGTGTCGGGATGGGGCACTTATCGGCCACCATTGTGGTGTTCCTGCTGTTTGTCAGCCTGATGGTGCTGCTGCTGTTTATTATCCTGCCGGCCACCTGGACCCAGCTATCGCAGCTGGCGGTAGAGTTGCCGAGAATCGCCAGCAAAGGACAGGCGCTGATGATGTTGTTGCCTGAGCGTTATCCTGAGTTGGTGTCGGTCGAACAGGCCCAGGACTGGATGCAGCAAATCCGGGATGAGCTGGCCAGCATGGGACAGTGGGCGCTGAGTTTCTCGATTTCCGGTATCACCCTGGTGATGGGTATGCTGATCTATTGCGTGCTGGTGCCGATTCTGGTGTTTTTCCTGCTCAAGGATGGTGATGAGATCATCGCCTGGTGTGTGGATTTTCTGCCAGTTCAACGCAACTTGCTGAATCAGGTCTGGAGTGAAATGGACCTCCAGATCGCCAATTACATCCGTGGCAAAGCGCTCGAGATCGTGATTGTTGGTGGTGTCAGTTATGTCGCGTTCCTGATTCTCGGTCTGGATTACGCTGCACTGCTGGCGATTGGTGTTGGTCTGTCGGTGCTGGTTCCGTATATCGGTGCGGCGGTGATTACCGTGCCAATTGCTCTGGTCGCCTACATGCAGTGGGGGTGGGGCAATGACTTTATTTACCTGATGGTGGTCTACGGCATTATTCAGGCTCTGGATGGCAACGTACTGGTGCCGTTGCTGTTTTCCGAGGTGGTGAACTTGCATCCGGTAGCCATTATTGTGGCGGTTCTTGTGTTTGGTGGATTGTGGGGATTCTGGGGGGTGTTTTTTGCAATTCCTCTGGCAACCCTGTTCAAGGCCGTTATCAGCTCGTGGCCGGGCCACAATCATCCATTTGGTGCGTAACTGATACCCCGGATAATGGTGGGGTGACTTGTCACTCCGCCAGCACGCCAGTAGTATTGCGCCCTTGATTTTTAAACCCCGACAGCCATTGCATCCTGATTCGGGGCGACAACCTAGCGGAGTAGAAGCTCATGATCACCGGCAGTATTGTGGCAATGGTCACGCCAATGCATCCTGATGGCCAGGTCGACTGGGAATGCCTGGACAGCCTGGTGGACTTCCACATCAAGAATGGTACTGATGCCCTGTTGCCAGTGGGCACTACTGGTGAATCAGCCACTCTGGATACTGAAGAGCATCTGGCGGTCGTTGCCCGCGTGATCAAACAGGTTGCTGGCCGTCGCCCGGTTATCGCCGGTACTGGTGCCAACTGCACAGCGGAAGCCATTGAGCTGACCCGTGAAGCCAAAAATCTGGGTGCTGACGCCTGCTTGCTGGTGACTCCGTACTACAACAAGCCACCACAGCGCGGTCTCATCAAACACTACGAAGCGATTGCTGCAGCGGTTGATATTCCGCAGTGGCTGTACAACGTACCTGGCCGTACTGGTTGTGACATGCTGCCAGAAACGGTGGCCGCTCTGGCGGATATCGACCAGATCGTTGCCATCAAGGAAGCGACCGGTGATATCGACCGTGCTCGCAAGATTATCGAACTGGTAGGCGACCGTATGGCCGTTTATTCCGGTGATGACCTGACGGCTCCTGACCTGATTTTGGCGGGTGGCAAAGGCAACATCTCCGTGACTGCCAACGTTGCTCCACAGCTGATGCATGAACTGTGCATGCTGGCTCTGGACGGTAAGGCTGCTGAAGTTGCCGAGCTGCAAAATCGCCTGATGCCACTGCACAAAGCCATGTTCTGTGAAGCCAACCCGATTCCGGTGAAGTGGGCCATGGCTCGTATGGGCCTGATCAAGTCTGGTCTGCGTCTGCCTCTGGTTGAAATGGACAGCCGCTTTGCTCCGAAAGTTGAGCTGGCGATGTCTTCTGTCGGACTGATCTGACGCTTATGAAATTTTTGCCTGTAGTGCTGGTTGTTGCCCTGAGTGGATGTTCAGGTTATCTGGGCGAGCGTTTTCACGATCGCGCCGATGATTACCTGATCACCAAGGATATCGAGCCAACGCTGGATGTGGGTGGTGCCCCTGTTGGTGGTCAGGATCTTTATCCGATCCCGCAGCTGCCAACCACGCCAGCAGTACCAACCGCGTTTGAAGTTCCAAAACCGGACCCTCTGGTGGGCGGCAACGATGTGGAAGAAGATTCCCAGAGCCTGACAGCCTATCAGTCGCAGGCGCTGAACCCTCGTCTCGAAACCGACGGTTCTGGTAGTCTGGTACTGCGTATGGACGGTAACTTTGCTCAGGCATGGTCAGCCGTCAGTGATGCCCTGACCAAAACGCCACTGAAGGTAACCGACCTCAACCGCAGTGTTGGCACCTGGTACATGGAGCTGAGCGAGCGCGAATCCGAAGAGGATATCGGCTGGTGGGGCCGCCTGTGGGGTAGCAAACCGGAGCTGGTTACTGGCACCTACTTGCTGAAAATGAACCGTTCCCGTACCGGTGTGTATGTTTCCCTGTTGAAGGAAGATGACAAGCTGGCGGGTGCGGAGCTGACGGAATCGGTTCTGCGGGTTCTGAATAAACAGCTGACCCAGTGAGATATGCCTCGCTAGGCAGTGGTAGCAAGGGAAATGCAACCCTGGTTGAACACGCTGGCAGAAGCCTTCTGATCGACTGCGGATTCAGTCGCAAGGGCATTCTGGAGCGTATGACCGCAGCCTCAGCGGATTGGTCCATATTGGATGCGGTACTGGTTACCCACGAACATACTGATCATTCCCGCGGGGCGCTGGCGGTCTGTGAATGGCTTGATCGGCCGCTGTACAGCTCGTTTGGTACGGCGCGCAAGATGGGGTGGCTCGACCATGAGTTATGGCGACCATTACACGGTGACCAGCTGCTGGAGCTTGAAACCCTGCGGGTTCGGCCGGTAACGGTTCCACATGATGCCCATGAGCCTCTGCAGTTTGTGGTGGCCAGCCACACAGAAGAACGCCGTCTGGGTGTGTTGAGTGACCTTGGATCGATCACTCCACACATTCTGGATGCCTACCGGGAGTGTCATGCCTTGCAGCTTGAGGCCAACCACGATCCGGTGATGTTAAGACAAGGACCATATCCGCCAGCGCTGCAAGCGCGTGTTGCTGGTAATTATGGTCACCTCAGTAACGGCCAGTGTGCGCAGTTACTGGAAGCGTTGTTATGGTCTGGTCTGCAACAGGTGACAGCAGGTCATATCAGCGAAAAAAACAACAGCCCTGAACTGGTGCGCCGTGAGCTGTCTCGTGTCCTCGGATGCGATGCGGATTCCGTGCAGTTACTGGGGCAGGATGGTATTTCGGGCTGGTTCGAATTCCGTTAACCAGCCGCTCCGGCACTGCCGAGGCGCCCGATTCTTTATAGTTATATTCCGGAGATCCTCATGGAAAAACGCGAACTGCTTTATTCTGGCAAGGCCAAATCTGTATACAGCACAGATAACCCGGACCTGATGGTGCTGGAATTCCGTAACGATACTTCTGCTTTTGACGGCAAAAAAGTCGAGAAGCTGGATCGCAAAGGCATGGTGAACAACAAGTTCAACGCGTTCATCATGACCAAACTGGCTGAAGCGGGTATTCCGACTCACTTCGAAGGCCTGCTGTCTGACACCGAGGCGCTGGTAAAGCGTCTGGACATGATTCCGCTGGAATGTGTGGTTCGTAACGTGTCTGCCGGTTCTCTGTGCCGTCGTCTGGGCGTTGCTGAAGGTATCGAGCTGGATCCGGTTACCTTCGAGCTGTTCCTGAAGAACGACTCCCTGGGCGATCCGATGGTTAACGAATACCACGTACGTTCTTTCGGCTGGGCTGAAGAAGCTCACCTGAACCGTATGAAAGAACTGACTTTTGCTGTGAACAAGGTTCTGAAAGAAATGTTCGATCAGGGCGGTCTGATTCTGGTCGACTACAAACTGGAATTCGGTCTGTACAAGGGCGAAGTGGTGCTGGGCGACGAGTTCTCTCCTGACGGCTGCCGTCTGTGGGATAAGGAAACTCGTGAGAAGCTGGATAAAGACCGCTTCCGTCAGGGCCTGGGCAACGTGGTTGAAGGTTACGAAGAAGTAGGCCGTCGTATCGGCGTACAATTCTGATCATCGCCTGAAACGGCTTCTGAAACGCCTCGTCAGCTTTGCTGGCGGGGCGTTTTGCTTTTCTGGAACAATGGCGGCGATTGCGTTGGCAAATGGCAGGAATCCGGGCAAACTAGCGCCGTTTTGACGATTTTGCACATATCCAATTGGAACAGGACATAACCAATGAAAAAGACTGCAATCGTACTGGCCATGATGGCCGCTGCTCCGCTGTCTGCTCATGCAGACCTGCTGTTTACTCTGGGCGCCAAAGCTAGCGTCTGGAATGCTGATCCATCAGGTCAGCTGGACGATGGTGTATCCGTGGACGATGATCTGCAGATCAAATCCGAAAACGGTCAGCAGATCACTGTGTTCTTCGAACACCCGATTCCGTTTATTCCTAACGTGCGCATCAAACAGACCAATCTGGAACTGAATGGTTCTGGGACAGTTGACATCAGCTTCCTCGACACTCGATTTGATAATGAGACGGTTGATAGCACTCTGGATCTGAGCCACACCGACCTGACCCTGTACTGGGGCCTGCCGCTGCCAATCCCGTTTTTTGATTTCAACTTCGGTCTGACGGCTCGTCAGTTTGACGGTATGGCGGAAGTTCGCAGCACGACAGAAAACAAAACTGCCAGCCAGGATCTGGATTTTGTGGTGCCAATGGGCTTCGCCGAAGTAAAAGTCAGCACACCATTTGGTATCTACGCCAATGCTGATATCAACTACATCGGTATGTCTGGCAACAAACTGTCTGACGTCAGCTACGGTGTTGGTTACGATCTGCCAATCCCGGTTGTGGATCTGGGTATCGAAGCTGGTTACCGTGCAATCAACCTGAACACCGATGAAGATCTGGCCGACATCAATACCGACGTAAAAATCTCCGGTATGTACTACGGTGCAGCTTTCTCTGTTGGTTTCTGATCGATAGTTGTCGCGGCTGGCCGGATAAACGGCGGGCTGCAGACAATAAAAAAGCGCCCAAGGGCGCTTTTTTATTGTCCGTTATCTGAGCAAGCCGAGGCTTGCCCAGAAGGGCATGGCATCAGATGATACCCAGCTCCTGCAGGTCGGCTACCAGGCTGTCAACGCTCTGGTTGTCGGCTGCGAGGCTGACGTCGGCGCCATCGGCACCACCAGCAACCAGTACAACCAGACCAGCGGCTTTCAGCACGCCAGCAGTTTCAGCTGCACCAATGGCGGCTACACGGCCCATTTCGAACAGACGACGATCCAGTGCTTCAACCAGTGCTGTTGCATTAACGGCGTTAACGGCAACAACGGCAGGTTTCTGACCGAAACGACGGGCTTTTTCTTCAGCAGAAACCGCGCTGTTGTTATCGGAAGCAGAAGCCTGACCAACGATCATGCCCGCACCAACGGTAACGTTGCTCAGACGGTCGATGATGATGAATGCACCAGTGCCCTTGATCTTGTTGTAAGCATCAAACGGTACGGCCTTGTCCAGACTCACTTCAACCAGAGCGATTTCGTTCAGGTTAACCTGTTCAACCTGGCGCTGTTCCAGCGTGTTCACGTCGATCAGGTGGTGAATCTTGCTGACAGTACCGGCGCTGGCGCCAGAAGCGAATTTCAGGTCGTATGGACGGCCTGGAACCATGGCTTTTTCAGTCATCCAGACGATGTCAGCGTTGAAGCGGTTACCCACCACTGGCTGGTCGTCGATCTTGACGATGACGTCACCACGGCTGATGTCGATTTCGTCTTCCAGAGTCAGGGTCACGGACTGGCCAACAAACGCCTTGTCCAGATCACCATCGAACGTCACGATACGTTCAACCTTGCTGGTCTTGCGGGATGGCAAGGCCATGATGGTGTCACCTGGCTGGATCACACCCGAGGTGATGGTGCCGCAGAAACCACGGAAGTCCAGGTTTGGACGGTTCACGTACTGCACTGGCAGACGGAAGTTTTCGATGTTCTTGTCCTTGGAAATCTCAACGGTTTCCAGGATTTCCATCAGGGTCTGGCCTTTATACCAAGGTGAACGGGTAGAACGGTCTACCACGTTGTCACCATCCAGAGCGGAGATTGGTACGCAGTGGATATCGTCCTGAGCCAGGTTCAGCTTGGAGGCGAACGCCAGGTAGTCTTCGCGGATTTCGTTGAAGCGGGCTTCGCTGAAGTCCAGCAGGTCCATCTTGTTGATGGCAACCACCACGTGCTTGATGCCCAGCAGGGAGGCAATAAAGCTGTGACGTTTGGTCTGGGTTTGTACGCCGTAACGAGCGTCAATCAGGATGATGGCGAGGTCACAGGTGGAAGCACCGGTGGCCATGTTACGGGTGTACTGCTCGTGCCCTGGGGTGTCCGCGATGATGAACTTGCGCTTGGCAGTCGAGAAGTAGCGGTAGGCTACGTCGATGGTGATGCCTTGCTCACGTTCAGCCTGCAGACCGTCAACCAGCAGTGCCAGGTCCGGACGGTCACCGGTGGTGCCAACCTTGGCGCTGTCCTTGGTTACGGCAGCCAGTTGATCTTCATAGATCATTTTTGAATCGTATAGCAGACGGCCGATCAGCGTGGATTTGCCATCGTCAACGTTACCGCAGGTCAGGAAGCGCAGCAGTTCCTTGTTTTCGTGTTGCTTCAGATACTCAAGAATATCCTGGGCGATCAGATCAGACTGGTGAGACATATCAGAAGTAACCCTCTTGCTTCTTCTTCTCCATCGAACCGGATGAATCGTGGTCGATGGCACGGCCCTGACGCTCGGAAGTGGTGGTCAGCAGCATTTCCTGAATGATTTCTGGCAGGGTGGCAGCTTCAGACTCCACCGCACCGGTCAGCGGGTAACAACCCAGGGTACGGAAACGTACGGATTTCATTTCCGGTACTTCGCCTTCTTTCAGTGGCATACGGTCGTCATCAACCATGATCAGCATGCCATCGCGATCTACAACCGGACGTGGGGCAGAGAAGTACAGCGGAACAATCGGGATACCTTCCAGATAGATGTATTGCCAGATGTCCAGTTCGGTCCAGTTGGACAGTGGGAATACACGGATGGATTCGCCTTTGTTCACTTTACCGTTGTAGATGTTCCACAGTTCTGGACGCTGGTTTTTCGGGTCCCAGCGGTGTTTGCTGTCACGGAAAGAATACACACGCTCTTTGGCGCGGGATTTTTCTTCGTCACGACGGGCGCCACCAAAGGCTGCGTCAAAACCGTACTTGTCGAGCGCCTGCTTCAGGGAAGCGGTCTTCATCACGTCGGTGTGTTTGGAAGAACCGTGAGTGAACGGGCCAATACCCTGTTCAACACCTTCCTGGTTGATGTGGACGATCAGGTCCATACCCACTTCCGCAGCCATCTTGTCGCGGAATTCGATCATTTCGCGGAATTTCCAGGTGGTATCCACGTGCATCAGCGGGAACGGTGGCTTGCCAGGGAAAAATGCCTTGCGAGCCAGGTGCAGCATCACAGAGGAATCCTTACCGATGGAGTAGAGCATTACCGGATTATCAAACTCGGCAGCTACTTCACGGATAATATGGATACTCTCCGCCTCCAGCTGTTTGAGGTGGGTCAGGTTGTATTCGCTGATCATGGGAAGATGGTCTCGAATGTTAGTGTCTTGAGCGGTGATAGCAGGGGTAATTGACAAAGCGGGTTGCCAGACCTCGCCCGATATTACATTGGCCGGGACTATACCAAGGCATGTGGCATATAAAAAGCTTACATCAAGATTGTTTGGTTATAACGGTTATAACCTTCAATCCCCGTGGTTTGGGCATCTGTTCAGGCTTGAGAGTGGTCTCGGAAGGCTTGTGACAACGATGGTTAATTCAACAGAACATGCGTTGAATATGAGGGTGTGGGGCTGGGTGCAAGAGTGTTATTGACGGAATCGAGCCTGTTCGTCCCGGAACAATCCCGGTAGTCGTCTGCCATTGCTGGCAAAAACACTTCTCAGCAACAGGTCGGTTTGATTGTTTCAGCGGGGTCGGATACATTTCGCACCCCGAAATCCAACCGTGGAGCCCGCCCGTGTCGACCCCTTGGGAGCTTTATCAAGCCGATCTCAAACGAGACGATTTTTCCTATGATGCCGCCCAGGAAATGGCGGTAAAGCACCTGCAACGCCTGTATGACGATCTGGTTGCTGCTGAAGAGCGCGCCGCGAATCGCGGTATTCTGGACAAGTTTGCAGCCCGTTTCAGCCGCAAGGCACCGGAGCCGGTTAAAGGATTGTATTTCTGGGGCGGTGTTGGTCGTGGCAAGACTTATCTGGTTGACACCTTCTATGATGCGCTACCGATCAAACGCAAGATGCGTACTCACTTTCACCGCTTTATGCAGCGTGTGCACCGTGATCTGACCGATCTGGCTGGTGAAAAGAACCCGTTGCTGATTGTGGCGGATCGCATTGCATCTGAAGCCCAGGTGATCTGCTTCGACGAATTTTTCGTATCCGATATTGGTGATGCGATGATTCTGGGTGGTCTGATGCAGGAACTGTTCAGCCGCGGAGTGACTCTGGTGGCGACCTCCAACATTGTGCCGGATGGTCTTTACCGTGATGGTCTGCAGCGTGATCGTTTTATTCCGGCTATCCGTCTGCTCAACAAATTCACGGAAGTTGTGAACGTTGACAGTGGTGTGGACTACCGTCTGCGTACGCTGGAGCAGGCTGAGCTGTATCACTTCCCGCTGACCAGTGCTGCAGAATCCGGCCTCAAGAAAAGCTTTGATGGCCTGATCCCGGATGCTCGTTGTGTGCAGCTGAATCAGGATGTAGAAGTGCTGGGCCGTAATATCCGCGCACGTGCCGTGTGTGAAGATGTTGCCTGGTTTGAATTTACGGCCCTGTGTGATGGCCCACGTTCCCAGAACGACTACATCGAACTGGGCAAGCTGTTCCATGCTGTGCTGGTTTCCAATGTGCCGCAGATGGGCCTGAAGAACGACGATCTGGCGCGTCGCTTTATCAACCTGATCGACGAATTCTACGATCGTGGTGTGAAGGTAATCATGTCTGCCGAGGTAGCGATTCCGGATATCTACACCACCGGCAAACTGGAATTTGAATTCCAGCGAACCACTTCTCGTATGCTGGAAATGCAATCCCGCGATTATCTGGCGCGCGAACACAAGGCCGATTAAGGCCTGCTTATGGGGTTTGCAGCTGCGTCTCGATGTGGCTGCGAATCTCGTCTATTTCTGCCGGAGTAAAACCCTCGTGTACCCAGCTGACGTTACCATTGCGATCCAGCAGGTAAGAGGTTGGCATTCCCTGTACACCGAAGGCATCCGACAGTTTCCCCTCCGGGTCTGACAGCTGTACGCCGACGGTAATATTCTTGTCTTTCAGAAATTCCCGACCCAATGCCGGGTCATCATCTTCGTTGATGCCTACAAGGACAAAGCCCTGGCTGGCGAGTTCCTGCTGCAGTTCTGCCAGCATGGGCAGTGATTTGCGGCAAGGCCCACACCACGAAGCCCAGAAGTCGACGTAGACCACTTTTCCCTTGAAGTCTGCCAATGTATGGCTGCCATTCTGCTGCAGTTGTTGCAGAGGCATTTGCGGGGCAGGTGAACCCGCATCAATAGCAAGAGCAGGCATGGCGGCAAACAGCAGACTTAACACAAGCTGACGTGACATAGGAATTCCCGGAAAACTGGAGCTGGCAGTGTACGGCAGGGATGATCATGGCAAAACCCGCCGCAGCGGGTTCTGTTGGTATCTGAACGCTTATTCGCTGCGATAACCAATCCGGAAACCACCCCAATGTCGACCTTTGACCATAATCGGCACCGAAAGGTCATGCATGACTTCTCCTGTGTCGCGTTTGTAGGTTTGCAGCAGGAAGGGTTGTTTGTTCTGGCCGCAGCGGGAACCGGTGCGGTCATTGAATACACGTTTGGTGCGGTTCTGGGCGAGGTCGCGTTTATAGTCGCCTGTCAGCGGTTGGCTGAAGCGGCGGTTGTGAGTCGGGAAATAACCATTTACGTCTACGGCACCGGCGTAGGCAATTTCACTGTGGCGCTCAAGAATAGGCTCCTGAATAGCCGGCAGGTACTGGTCGGTGAAGGTATCGTAACGGGTGTGGAATTTGGTTGGAGTGGTATTGGCGATTGGTTGGTAGTTGGTATCAAACACATCGTCCAATGACATGCGACCACTGTCGATGGCATCCTCGAACAGACGGCTGATCGCCGCCGACGCAGCTATTGCCTCGTTTTTGGCCGTGTCGTGAACGTGTCCGAGTTCACCGTCACCAAAGGCTTCATAAATTTTTTCAGCGGTTTCAGACAATGACAGCGAGCGTTCAGACATGGCCGAAATCTCTTTTTCGGTGTCTTCAAGGCGGCGGCTGGTTTCCTGCACAATCGACGAAATATGCTGGATATGAGAGCTGTTGTTCTGAACGTTGGCGGCAATTGTATTAACACTGCTCTGAATTTCTTCAGAGCGAGCATAAATTTCGTTCAGGTGTGAACTGATGGTCTGGGTCATACGAACACCCTGATCAATCACCACGGTCAGTTCCTGGCTGTTATTAACCGCACTTTTGATGGCGTTGTTGATCTGTTTGACGGTTTCTCCGATCTGTTCGGTGGCGCTGGAGGTTTTGGCAGCCAGGGCACGCACTTCATCGGCTACTACGGCAAATCCTCGACCTTGTTCGCCGGCGCGGGCAGCTTCGATGGCGGCGTTCAGTGCCAGCAAGTTGGTCTGTTCGGCAATATCACTGATAACGTGAGTCATGGCCTTGATCTGTTCGGATTTGCTCTCGAGCTGGGAAATCAATTCGGCATTGGCGTTAACACGTGCCCGTGTACCTTCCATCTGCGGGATGGTTTCATCAACCGCTTTTTTACCTTCAAGGTTAATGGTTTTGGCGTTGTCGGCCGCGTGGGCGGCTTCTCGCGTCTGATGTACCATCTGGTCGACCGCTGCTGCGATCTGTTCAGCGGACGCCACGATCTGTCTGGTATCTTTTACTTCTTCGTGAATTTTGTCGCGCAGGCGATCAGAGGCATACGACATTTCGGCTGCTGATATGGCGATACGTCCGCTGTGCGTTGATAATTCCCTTCGCACTTTCCCCATGCCCAGGATGCCATCACGCGCCTTTTCCATTCCTGGAATCAGATGTTCTACGCCGGTATTGCCTTGTAGCCATTGGCCGAGTGAATAACAGGACTGAGCACGTTGTTTTTTGCCTTGGCGATAATTCAGGAGTGTTACGACCGCGGCTGACGCCAAGCCAGCGGTAAGGGCTGACCACTCGTGTGACAGTGGCAGACTGTAGATCAGCAAGCCGGATCCGGCGCCAGCAACCAGATTAAGCAAAGCGCTGAGTGGGCTGTTTTCGGCGTGATGTGACATAGTTGCCTCCAGAGCATTCCTGATTAGCTTAGCCAAAGATGCAGGAATGGTAGTGATCAACCGATAATTTATTGCTGGAAAAGATACAGATGAAACAAAGGGGAGGTAAATTTTATTGCAAATTCAAGAAAGCAAAAAACCGGCTGGAGCCGGCTCTTGTTCGTCGATATCGACGTTATTGGTGCCCAAGGAGAGACTCGAACTCTCACGAGCGTAAGCTCACTGCGACCTGAACACAGCGTGTCTACCAATTCCACCACCTGGGCATTTTTATACGCTGGTTGTTTCCAGCTCCAGAGTTAAACTGCTCTGACCAGTTTTATTACACCATTAACGGTTAATTAATGGTGCCCAAGGAGAGACTCGAACTCTCACGAGCGTAAGCTCACTGCGACCTGAACACAGCGTGTCTACCAATTCCACCACCTGGGCATTTTTATACGCTGGTTGTTTCCAGCTCCAGAGTTAAACTGCTCTGACCAGTTTTATTACACCATTAACGGTTAATAATTGGTGCCCAAGGAGAGACTCGAACTCTCACGAGCGTAAGCTCACTGCGACCTGAACACAGCGTGTCTACCAATTCCACCACCTGGGCATTTTTATACGCTGGTTGTTTCCAGCTCCAGAGTTAAACTGCTCTGACCAGTTTTATTACACCATTAACGGTTAATTAATGGTGCCCAAGGAGAGACTCGAACTCTCACGAGCGTAAGCTCACTGCGACCTGAACACAGCGTGTCTACCAATTCCACCACCTGGGCATTTTTATACGCTGGTTGTTTCCAGCTTCAGAGTTAAACTGCTCTGATCAGTTTTTTACAATCTGTAATCAAAAATTTTTTGATTTGGTGCCCAAGGAGAGACTCGAACTCTCACGAGCGTAAGCTCACTGCGACCTGAACACAGCGTGTCTACCAATTCCACCACCTGGGCATACAGATTGTCACTAACAACTACAGGGATTTGGTACCAGAGGCCGGACTCGAACCGGCACACCCGCAAGGGCGGGGGATTTTGAATCCCCTGCGTCTACCGATTTCGCCACTCTGGCTTGTCAGTAGCTGTCAGTGCCGCGCATATTACAGCGAAAATTTTTCCTGTCAAACTATTTTTTAAAATATTTTCTTAACTTGCTGCGATGAGTTCGGTAACCTTGCGGCTCCTGTTTCTCTGGCTGCTTTTTGATCGCTTTGCAGCGCTCTCAATAAACGAGCCACTACTAGATGTATGGTATGAAAACCCGAGATTTTTCTTTCGATCTTCCGGACGAGCTGATCGCCCGTTATCCGGCGGAGCAGCGCAGTGCTTCCCGCCTGCTGCGTCTGGATGGTCGCACTGGCACGACCCAGCATCAGCAGTTTGTTGATCTGGTTGATATGCTGGAGCCCGGCGACCTGTTGGTCTTTAACAATACGCGTGTGATTCCTGCGCGCTTGTTTGGTGAGAAGGCCTCTGGCGGCAAGATCGAAATGCTGGTGGAGCGTTTGCTTGAAAACGGCGAGGTTATGGCGCATGTCCGCGCATCAAAGTCCCCTAAAGAAGGGCAACTTCTGGTGGTGGCCGGTGAAAACGTTCGGGTGCTGGGTCGTCAGGGCAATCTGTTTCATCTGAAATTTGAAACGGATGAGCCTCTGCTACAGATTCTCGAACGTGCTGGTCATATGCCATTGCCACCTTATATGGATCGTGATGACAGCGAGTTCGACCGTGAGCGGTATCAGACAGTGTATGCTGCCAAACCGGGTGCGGTCGCCGCGCCAACAGCGGGCCTGCATTTTGACGAAGCCCTGCTCGAGCAGCTGCGTAACAAGGGCGTTGGTATGGCATTTGTTACCCTGCACGTCGGTGCCGGTACATTTCAGCCGGTCAAGGTCGATAATATTCTCGAGCATGAAATGCACGCGGAATACATCGAGGTACCGGAAGAGGTAGTAGAAGCTGTCAAGGCGACCCGTGCCGCCGGCAAACGTGTGGTGGCAGTGGGAACGACTTCAGTACGCAGCCTGGAAAGTGCCAGCCAGAGTGGCGAGATTGCCACGTTTTATGGTGATAGCCGCATTTTTATCTATCCGGGGTATCAATTCCGCTCGGTAGATGCCGTCATCACCAACTTCCACCTGCCAGAATCCACCTTGATCATGCTGGTATCCGCATTTTGTGGTCGAGATGCGACTCTGGCGGCTTACAATGAAGCCGTTGCCAATCGTTACCGTTTCTATAGCTACGGTGATGCCATGTTTTTGTCGGCGCCAAGTGCCGATGCCGTTTACCCTCGGGAGTCCTGATGAGTCGCGAATGTTTTATGAAGTTCAACCTGCTGGCGACCGACGACAGCAGCAATGCCCGTCGCGGCACCCTTGAATTTCCGCGTGGCAAGGTACAAACCCCGGCGTTTATGCCGGTGGGAACCTATGGCTCAGTGAAGGGTCTGACGCCCGACCAGATTCGCGAGCTGGGTGCCGAGATTATTCTGGGCAATACGTTTCACCTGATGTTGCGTCCTGGTACCACCGTTGTAAAAGCCCACGGTGACCTGCACGACTTTATTGGTTGGGACAAACCTATTCTCACCGACTCCGGCGGCTTCCAGGTGTTCAGTCTGGGGGATATGCGCAAGATTACCGAAGAAGGCGTTACCTTCCAGTCACCGGTGAACGGTGATCGGGTGTTGATGACCCCGGAAAGCTCGATGGAAGTGCAGCGGGATCTCGGTTCTGACATTGTCATGATTTTTGATGAATGTACCCCGTATCCTGCTACTGAACAGCAAGCGGCGGACTCCATGCGCCTGTCGCTGCGTTGGGCCAAGCGCTCCAAAGATGCACACGGTGATAATCCGTCCGCGCTGTTTGGCATTATTCAGGGGGGGATGTACGAAACCCTGCGTGATGAGTCTCTCGAAGGTCTTCTCAATATCGGCTTCGATGGTTATGCGATTGGTGGTCTGAGCGTGGGTGAGCCCAAGCCGGACATGCTGCGTATCCTGTCTCATACCGCGCCGAAAATGCCGGTGGACAAGCCTCGTTATCTGATGGGAGTCGGGAAGCCCGAGGATCTGGTTGAGGGGGTGCGTCGGGGTGTCGACATGTTTGACTGTGTGATGCCAACCCGAAACGCCCGTAATGGACACCTGTTCACATCGTTTGGTGTATTGAAGCTGCGTAACGCAGCCAATCGTAACGATACCGGGCCAATTGACCCGGAATGCGATTGCTACACCTGCCGTGGATACAGCCGCGCCTACCTCTATCACCTTGATAAGTGTGGTGAAATGCTGGGGGCTACGCTGAACAGTATCCATAACCTGCACTACTACCAGACTCTGATGGCCGGTTTGCGCCGTGCATTGGAAGAAGGTACATTTGCGGCCTTTGTTGATAGCTTTTATGCCCGGCGCGGGATGACAACTCCAGCGCTGGATCAGCGAAATTCCTGAAAAACTGTAGCGGGCACCCTGCTGGGAGCCCGCATTTGTACTGGAGATTGGTTTCAATGAAAGCTCTGTTTGCCGTTCTGGCGATGACCCTGTCTGCCGCGTCTTTTGCCGAAGGCCCTGTTGGTGACGCTCCTATGGGGGTAACCGGACAGCTTATTTTCCTGGGGGGGTTCCTGGCGATTTTCTACTTTCTGCTGTGGCGTCCACAGTCCAAACGCCAGAAGGAACACAAAGAGCTGATTGGCGCTCTGGCTAAAGGTGATGAAGTGGTGACCGCTGGCGGTATGCTGGGCAAGGTCATCAAGGTGACTGACGATTTCGTCGTGATTGAAGTGGGTAACGGCATCCAGATGCCTATCCAGAAAGTTGCGGTTGCCATGGCTCTGCCAAAAGGCACTATCAAGGATGTGCTCGCCTGATTTGAGCGTGCCAGTGGCCGGACGATGCTGACTAACAGCTGTCCGGCCTCAAAAATGAGTCATAACAAGGGCAGACTATGCTCAACAAATATCCCCTCTGGAAAAACCTGCTGATCCTGGCAGTGCTGGTTCTGGCTGCTATTTACGCCGCTCCTAACCTGTATCCGCCGGATTCCGCCATTCAGATTACTCCTGCCCGTTCCGGTGCCGAGTTGTCCGCGGATGTGATTGGTAATGTTCGCACGCTGCTGGATGAAAACGGCATCAAGACCAAATCGGACGAACAGAAAGGTGCCACCGTCCTGTTCCGTCTGCAGGATGGCGAACAGCAGTTACGCGCCAAAGACGTTGTTCAACGTCAGCTGGGTGACAACTACATCGTTGCACTGAACCTGGCCCCAACCACTCCGGCATGGCTGTTGAGTATGGGCGCTGGCCCAATGACTCTGGGTCTGGACCTGAGCGGTGGTGTGCACTTCCTGATGGAGGTGGACATGGACGAATACCTGAGCAGCCGCGTTGGTAACTATCGCGAAGAACTGCGTAACCGTCTGCGCGAAGAAAACATCAAATATCGTCGCATCCAGATTGAAGAAAAGCAGATCCGTCTGAGTTTTGTGGACGCTGCTGTTCGCGACGAAGCCAACCGTTTCCTGACCCGCGAATATGCCGAATTTGTTCGTAAAGACGAACAGAAAGGTGATTCCTTTGACGTGGTTCTGAGTGTCTCCGAGCAGAAAATCAAGGAGTTCGAGGACTACGCCATCAAGCAGAACCTGACCACCCTGCGTAACCGTGTTAACGAGCTGGGTGTTGCTGAGCCACTGGTGCAGCGTCAGGGACGTAATCGTATCGTGGTTGAACTGCCAGGTGTGCAGGACACTGCTGAGGCCAAGAAAATTCTGGGCAAAGCTGCCAACCTCGAGTTCCGTCTGGAAGCTGAGCCGGGTGCCAGTCGTTTCACTACTGAAGAATACAAATTCCGCAGTGATGAATTCCGTACTGCACGTCTGGAAAAAACCATTATCACTACCGGTGACAGCGTAACCAACGCGATGTCGGCGTTTGATGAAAACGGCTTCCCGCAAGTAAACATCGACCTGGATTCAAAGGGCGGCGCGGTGATGACCCAGGTTACCCGCAAGGCTATCAAGCGTCGTATGGCGGTGCTGTTTGTTGAGCGCAAGCCAAAAACCGTTTACGAAATGGTGGAAGGTGTTGAAACACCAAAAACCGTTCAGGTGGTCGACAAATCCATCATTTCCCTGGCAACCATCCAGAGCACTTTGGGTTCCAGCTTCCGTATCACGGGTCTGGAGTCTGCCGAAGCGTCTGAATTGGCGCTGCTGCTACGTTCCGGTGCTCTGGCTGCACCAATGTACTTCGTTGAAGAACGTACGGTTGGTCCAAGCCTTGGTAAGGAAAACATCCAGATGGGTCTGAACTCGGTGGTTCTGGGTCTTGCTCTGGTGCTGGTGCTGATGGTGTGGCAATACCGCCTGTTTGGTCTGGTGGCCAACGTTGCACTGTTGTTCAACCTGGTGCTGGTGGTGTCGCTGATGAGTCTTATCGGAGCGACCCTGACCTTGCCGGGCATCGCCGGTATCGTGCTGACCGTAGGTATGGCGGTTGACGCCAACGTACTGATCTTTGCTCGTATCCGTGATGAGCTGGCCAAGGAACGTACTCCACAGCAAGCCATTGCTGAAGGTTTCGATCGTGCCTTTATCACTATTTTTGATGCCAACATCACCACTCTGATTGTGGCGGTGATCCTGTTTGCCGTGGGTACCGGTCCGGTCAAGGGCTTCGCGGTTACCTTGTCGTTCGGCATCATCACGTCCATGTTTACTGCCATTATGTTGTCTCGCGCCATCATTAACCTGATCTACGGCGGGCGTCGTGTGGAGAAGCTGTCGATCGGAGGTCAGGAATGAGCAAAAAGCACGATTTTGATTACATGAAGTACAGCAAGCTGGCACTGCTGGTGTCGTTGCTTGCTGTAGTTGTGTCGATTGGCGCTCTGGCGGTCAAAGGTCTGAACATGGGCCTCGACTTCACCGGTGGTACGCTGCTGGAAGTGAAATACACCACTGCAGTGCCGGTTCAGGATATTTCCACGGCTCTGGGCGAGGCGGGTTACAAAGGCGTCAGCGTGCAGAGCTTCGGTGCGGAAACCGACGTTCTGGTGCGTATGTCCGAGTCGTTTCACGACGGTCTGGGTGAGGAAGTTCTGGCGACTCTGCAAAAAGCTGCGGGCGCCAACCAGCTGATTCTGAAGCGTAGTGAGTTCGTCGGTGCCAACGTGGGTGAAGACTTGCGTGACCAGGGCGGTATGGCTCTGTTGCTGGCGCTGTTCCTGATCATGCTGTACGTAGCGGCCCGCTTCCAGTTCAAGTTCTCAGTTGGTGCGGTACTGGCGTTGTTCCACGACGTGATCATCATTCTGGGTGTCTTTGCGATTTTCCAGATCAACTTCGATCTGACTGTGATGGCAGCACTGCTGGCGGTAATCGGTTACTCCCTGAACGACACCATCGTTGTGGCGGACCATATTCGTGATAACTTCCGTACCATGCTGAACGGTACTCCTCGTGAAGTGATCAACGACGCGCTCAACCACACCTTCGGCCGTACTCTCATGACTTCCTTGACGACTGCCCTGGTGCTGGTGGCTCTGCTGGTGGTTGGTGGGCAGTTGATTCGTGGTTTCGCAACGGCTCTGTTGATTGGTGTGGTGGTGGGTACCTATTCCTCCATCTACGTTGCATCTGCGCTGCTGCTGGCGATGAAGGTTTCCCGTGAAGATCTGATGCCTCCAGAAGTGCAGGACGAGATCGACGATCGTCCATAACAGACGTGGCAGAGTAATCTGCCGGTCTGGCTAATCCCCAACAGCCGTTGTTTTGCGACAACGGCTGTTTGTTTTTTCAAAACCGGGTGAACCCTATGCTCAGTTATCGCCATTCCTTCCACGCTGGCAACTTTGCCGATGTGCTCAAACATCTGATTGAAGTCGAGATTCTTGAGTATCTGGCGCGCAAGGATAAACCCTACGTTTACATCGATACTCACGCGGCTGCCGGTCTGTATCAGCTGGATTCGCTGGAAGCCGGGAAAAATCGTGAATACGAAACCGGTATTGCACCTCTGCTGGAGGCCAACTGGCCAGAAGTACAGTCGTATCTGGATGTGGTGCGGGCTTGTCAGGAATTGGCCGATGAGCCTTTGTACCCAGGCTCGCCCTGGTTTGCCATGCATATGATGCGCGAGGACGACCGCGCCTTCCTGTTCGAGCTGCATCCGCGAGATCTGGCCCTGCTGGAGGATCTGACTTATCGTGACCGCCGGGTGCGTGTGAACGGTGAGGATGGTTTTGCCGGGCTGATCAGTCTGCTGCCGCCGACCCTCAAACGAGGTCTGATCCTGATGGATCCTCCGTATGAGATCAAAACTGATTACCAGCAGGTGGTTAAAACCCTGGTTGCTGCCCATCGACGTTTTGCTACCGGCACATATGCCCTCTGGTATCCGGTTGTGGATCGTAGTCGTATAAACGAGCTGGAACGGGCATTTGTGGCTTCGGGGATTGCCAATATCCAGTTGTTCGAATTGGGCATTGAAGCGGATCGTGACGGCCGAGGCATGACCTCGTCTGGCATGCTGGTGATCAACCCGCCTTATGTGCTGATGGAACGTATGAAGGCCTTGTTGCCACGTCTGGCTGATTTGCTGGGACGTGATGGTCAGGGCTGCTGGCGTGCCGTTGAGCTGGTGGGTGAAAACGGCTGATTGGTACGACGTGTATGATCAGGCCCGCAGGCGTTTTACGCCTGCGGGCTTTTTTATTCATGATCCATTTCTGATTCTGCGCCGATCGCCGGTTGCCCGGTAATCGCCAGAACACCCTGATGGGTAATACGGCGTTGCGCCGAAATGGCATAAAACTCCTGCACCAGATCATCCAGCCGACCGACCAGCTGTACCTGATATTTCTGGCAAATCTCTTCCTCGATCAGTGACGGCGCAAAAAAATACCCATATCCCTGGCTGCCAAATGCTTTCATTAACGCGGAGTCATCAAATTCTCCTGTGATGCGCACGTTCAGGCCAGCGTGATTAAACCAGCTCAGCAACTCGGTACGCAGACTGGAAGTCTTGTCGGTGTGCAGCAGTACCGGGGCGTTATCGAGGCAGTCCGGGAAGGGGCGGGTATCGTTCAGGCGTGCCAGCAAGGGCAGGGCAGCAAAACACGACAGGCTGCTGCGCCCGAGCAAATGGTTAAAGCAGCGGATATTCATGCCGGAAGGGATGGGGCTGTCAGCAAGCACCAGATCCAGCTTGTGAACCGCCAGCTCTCCGAGTAATGACGTCATCTGTTCTTCGTGACAGATAATCCGCATGCCACCCGGCAACGCCATTGCCGGTGATAAAAACCGGTGGGCGATGGATTTGGGCAGGGCATCCACAATGCCGACCCGGAATTCGGTCGGGCGATTGGATATGCCCAGATGCATGACTTCTTGGAGCTCATCTCCAAGCTGAAAAATCTGACGACTGTAATCGTAAGCAACCCGCCCGGCGTCGGTCAGTTCAAGCCCTCGTCCTGACTTGCTGAACAGATGATTGCCGAGATCTTCCTCCAGCAGACGTAATTGGCCACTGATGGTTTGTGGTGTGATGTGCAGGCGGTCGGCGGCGGCCTGAATACTGCCTTCGGTGGCTACTGCATGAAAATACTGCAGATGTTTGTAGTTGATGCGTCTCATACTTCGTAAAAATCGATCTATCATGCAAAGATTATTCGAATATTATTTTTTATTTGACGCTCCTACAATTCAATCCTGTATGAAAACAGTTTCTTTGGAGAATCACTGTATGAGTCGTCCTGATTATCTCAACATGAAGTCCTCGACTTCTGAGACGATCGCCATGCCGGCAGATGCCATGAGCGGCGATCGCATGGAGTACAGCACCGTCGCTGTCGACGGCCGTAAAGTACTCCGCAATACCTACATGCTGTTGTCAATGACCTTACTGTTCAGCGCGGCGGTTGCGGGTACCTCAATGGCTCTGAATCTGCCTCATCCAGGCCTGATTCTGACGCTGGTGGGTTACTTTGGTCTGCTGTTCGCCGTTCACAAGACCAAAGACAGCGCGATGGGTATTGTTTCCGTGTTTGGTCTCACCGGCTTTATGGGGTACACACTGGGTCCCATCCTCAGTGCCTACGCCAGTATTCCCGGTGGGACCGGCATTATCACTTCGGCCCTTGCCACTACCGGTCTGATTTTCTTCGGTATGTCGGCTTGGGTGCTCTCCACAGGTAAAGACTTGTCCGGTTGGGGCAAGACCCTGATGGTCGGTGTGCTGGTGGCGTTTGTTCTGAGTCTGGGCGCGTTCTTCTTTGAAATGCCTGCCCTGTCTCTGGCGGTATCCGGTCTGTTTGTAATCCTGATGAGCGGCATGATTGCGTGGGAAACCAGCAATATTCTGCACGGTGGTGAGAGTAACTACATCATGGCGACTGTGTCCCTGTATGTGTCTCTGTACAACCTGTTCGTCAGCCTGCTGCAGATCTTTGGTGTACTGGGTTCTGATGATTGATTCGGCGCCTGCCCCCGCATGGGCAGGCAATGAGTCTCTCTGTATGGTTTGAAGGGTTTTGATTGTTGGTAGGTAGCCTCTCCTAATCTTCTGTGCTCAAGAAGATCGCCCCGCCCGGATTGGCACGGTCGGGGCTTTTTTTTACCGATTTCGTCTCTGTTATCCCTCCTGATCCTGTCTGATGGTCGTCTAGACTGACAAACAGTGGTTAGCGAGGGTTTTTTTATGCCTGTGCTGTGGGCGTGGCCGGATGGTTCAGGAATAAGTCGCGCTGTTTGGTTGTGGCTGTTGGGCCTGATGTTGATGCTGATGGCCATGCCGATGCAGGCGGAATGTCGGGATCTGGATGCGATGGCGGCTTCTGACAAACTCGCCAAGGGCTATTTCAAGGACGGTGCGGTATTTCACCCTGCACGGGTTCTCAAGGTGCATTCCCCGTCGGGGCGCAAGGAAATCGCCAGTTATGTCAAAACCGGGGACAAACGATACAGCATCTTTACGCTGGTGGATGAGGACTGCAAAGCCCGTTTTATGAAACGCACCCGGCAGCAAGACTGACAGCACTGTATCCGGTTATTCGGGCGGTTTGCTCAGACGGGGTTGTTGGCTAAAAAACAAAAGGCTTCCCGAGGGAAGCCTTTTGGGTTTCATCGCTGAGGTTCAGTAGTCTTGCTCTTCCTCAGAATCTTCATCGTCGTCATCGCGTTTGTTGCGTTCATCCGCATCTTCTGCGGGTGTCTGATAACCGTGTTCGGATACCCACAGTTGCAGCATGACCAGAACCCGTTCATCGCAGGTCAGATGCTGGTGGAACAGTTGCTCGGTTGCTTCTGCCAGCGCTGCGCGGTTGCGGATTTCTTCTGTGTGGTTACCAACTTCCAGGCTGAGGTCACGACTGCAGGACTCGTAAATGCGATTCAGCAGTTCCTCAACGCGTTCCGGATCGTCAGCCAGCAAGTAACTCTGTTCGAGATCGTTTTCCAGCTCGCGAATGACGGACCAGGTGGTTTCACCGCGTTGGTAGAGGGTGTCACGACTGATGCCATGGATGTCTTCCAGCGCGTAGTCCCAATCGTCCCAGCCATCATCCGGTTGAATCAGGGTGGTTTTGATCTGGCCATCGGTCATCGACCAGGCGATGGCAATCGGGTGAGCTTCTTCTTCCCAGGAGCTGGCATCAATGGCCACAAAGTGCGGATAACTCACGAGAAACCTCAGGTAACGAAAAAAGTGACTGTACTGGCTGGTGGCGCTTGCTTCAAGTATCCGTAGAACGTTGCAGTTCACGCTGGATGGCACCGGCTGGTTGACCAAACCAGCGTTTGCAGGCTCGTCCGAAGTTGGCTGGGTTATCGTATCCCAGTTGTTGGCTTATCTGGCTGGCGTCCAGATCGCTATTTTGCAGGGATTTTAGTGCTTGTTCACATCGCCATTGATCCATTTCCTCCTGAAAACTGCTCCCCAGTCCGGCCAGATAACGATTGAGGCTACGTTCACTGAATCCCAGATGAATGGCTGCATTTTCAAGTGTAGGGGGATTGCTTTCGGCGCGGATCCAGCGTCTCAGATTACCTACCAGATCCTGGTTGCTGTGTGGTTGATTGGCCAGCAAGGCTTCAAACTGAAAGCGCAGGCGTTGTTGGGCCAGTCCGGCTGGACGTGCCTCAAGAGCTGATGGGGTGGGCAAAAAATAATCGGTAATGACCCAATGGCTGCGCTGTATCAGTGCCTGATGCAGGATTTCCGGCATCAACCAACCCAGCAGTAACAGACCATGAAGAAACCGGCAGCCGAGGCGGCGTCCCAGGTACTGTCGTACAATGGGGGTTAATTCGGCTCCTGCTTCCGGTAATAGCGGTGTGTAGAGCCGAAAGCTGGGGGTTCGGCTTTCCGGGATATACACCTGAGCAGGGTGGCTTTCGATATTGAGCAGGCGCATCCACCAGAATAACTGTTGTTGTCGGCTACGACTGGCTTGCAGGATCAGGTGTAGACCTTCCTGTTCAAGATGACTGAGCGTCAGTCCATCCCTGGTCGCTTCCTCCATACGTTGTTCCGGGGTCATACGTACCAGTTTCGGTAAGAGGCGCAGCAGGGTGGTAGGGCACTGTACGCGCTGTGGTTGCAAGGGGGACAGCCGACCAGGTTGGCCGGGACTAGCGGCAAACATGCTGGTGTGGGGAGTATGGTTCATACTGATAACTCCTCCAAATGCGCGTCAAGTAGCAGAATCCAGCGGCCGTGCTCACTTGTGCTGCTGAGGTTGCCGCGTGTTTTCAGACTGACCAGGTGTTGGCTAAGTTGTAACAGATGGTTGGCTTCTGCACTGCGATTGGATGGATGCAGCGCCGGGTTTTTCAACTCAATTGACATCTGCAAACGTGGCCCATGCAGGCGTAACGATATCATGACGCTGGTATTGGCTCTTGAATGCCCCAGCAGTTGTTCGTGAGTTAGCCAGTTGAGTAAGAAGGTGAATAGCGAAGGTGTAGCGGATAGGACCATGCTGTAGGGGAGTTTCAGTTTGCAGTCGAGGAACTGATTCTGATTTTGCTGGTGCCAATCGTGGATCTGTGCAGCCAGATCAAAATCGTTATGGTGCTGGTTTGCCAGTAGTTCGAGTGCCTGGCGTGTGTAAAGAATCCGGCAGTGACCAGCATTATCTGGCTGAAGGTTTTCTTCATGAGCAAGAGCATCGGCTATAAATTGCAAAAATCGATAGCGATTGTCATCGGTACGGCTGATTTTGAGGCGCTCGTAATCATATTTCAGGCGTTCATAGGCGGAACGGATGGTTTGGAGGTCGTGTTGAAGGATTTCCGTTGTGCGGTTTATGCGGCTTTCCAGTGTTGCTGACAAGTCATGGACCTGTTTGATAGCTTGTTGTTCGCGAGACTTGTCGATACTGCATATCAGAATTTCACAGGGTCGATTGTCAATATAACTGACCGTTTGGATAGTTATATCAAAGACTCCCAGCTGGTCATTGAATTTACGTAACGTTATTTCGCCATGAATACGTTGTACTCGTCCCTGTAGTAACTGATTAATGCGTTCTTTTTGCTCAATCGCCGCGTTCCCCTCGATTCGTTCGATCAGTGTGTGAAATGGCGATGGACGTATCAGAAGCTCATCACGACTGATGCGCAGCTGCTGGCAGAGATGATTGTTGGCTTCTAATTGGTTTGTTGTGGCATTGTAGCGGCCAAAACCCATTGATGAGTTTTCAATGGCTATGCCTAAATGATTGCGGGTATCTCGCACTTCTTGTTCGGCTTCTTCACGGCGGCGAATATCCGTACGCAGATCGGTTTGCATACGGCTTATTGCGTTGACCAGCGTGGATAGTTCATCTGGAACTTCGCTGCGATTGCCAATATCTGGTAGTTGATCAAGAGTATCCAATCCAAACTGTCGGGCCCATATTGCCAGACTTAGCAAGTGGCGAGTGATCAGGCGATGAATCAGGCTCAGCAATACTAATGATATGGTCACGGTTTTGAGTAGTTGTACCAGCAGTATTCGCAAGGCGATTTCTTTTAGCTGAGTGTATAGATCGGCGTAACTTGCCAGCACGGTAACGTTACCAAGTTCAATGTTCAGATCCTGATCATGGTATTTCAGAGCAAATTGGAAGCTTTCATCTATTTGTGCCGGACGCTCTCCAGCCTGTAAAAGACCCAGGTCACGGCTTTCAATCTGAACGTAGTGCACTCCGGGAAAATTGAGTATTCCCTGCAGCTGGATCTGTACCTGGTCGGCATCAAAATTCCACAAGCTAAGGCTGAGACTGGATTGGTAGCTGTTCTCGATTTGCTGCAGATCGTGATGAATTTGCTGGCGGCCACGATCAAATTCGGAAAGCAGAATGTAGGCGAACATCACCAGTGTGATGACAAAACTCATCCACAGGGCGCGGGTGAGCAGGTACCTGCCGGTACGGCTGCTGAGGGCGGGCCAGAAATCTGTAGGCAACGGAAACTCCGATCAGGCGAGGGAATCCTGAAAACGATAGTCTATGAACGCCGAACCTGCCTGACATTGACAGACTTTTTTCCAACAACAAAACAACAGTTTTTACAAGAGGACGCGATTGTTCACTCTGGCCTGACTTGACCTGTCACAAGAAAGTTCCGTGTTCCGCTTTGGCGCAGGAAAGTGCTTGATTTGCATCAAAATCGTGCCTGCCCAGCACAGTATTCTGAACCCATCAAAACGAGCACAGACCCTAAGGAGTGCGACATGAACTTTCTGAAAACCCTGCTGGCCACTGCTGTTGTAGTATCTGCTGTTCCTGCGATGGCTTATGAAGCTGGCGATATTATGGTGAAAGCCGGCGCGGTTACCGTGTCCCCAAAGAGCAATCCGGTTTCTGCCGACAAAACTATCGAAATTGAAAGTGATACCCAACTGGGTCTGACCCTGACCTACATGGTTACTCCACAGGTTGGTGTTGAAGTTCTGGCTGCTACTCCGTTCAAACATGATATCACTAAGAGCGGAAGTACTATCGCCACCACCAAACACCTGCCACCAACTGTATCTGTTCAGTACTACCCACTGTCTGGCGAGTCTGTTCTGCAGCCATACGTTGGTCTGGGTCTGAACCATACCTTCTTCTTCGAAGAAGATGGTGTTGCTAACCACTTGGACAAGAGCACTGGTCTGGCATTCTCTGCTGGTGTTAACTACGACATTGACGAAACCTGGTTGCTGAACATTGCTGTTTGGAAAATCGATATCGACTCCAAGCTGAATGGTACAACTGACGTCGAAATCGACCCTACCGTTGTATTCCTGGGTGCCGGTTACAAGTTCTGATCTGACGGCAGATCATACTCTCTGGTCGCCACTTGCTCCGGTGGTGGCCAGGCTCAAGAGCCGGGAGTCATCAGGCGAGATTCCCGACAAAAAAGCCATGCAATTGCATGGCTTTTTTGTTTTTCGTCAGGCCAGTCTGGCGGCTGGCCAACGGCATGTCCGTTGAGGGGGAAACGGGCCGCTCAGAGACCTACCAGACGCATGAATTCACTGCGGGTAGCCTGATTGGTGCGGAAGTCACCCTGCATGACGGATGTACGCATCATGGAGTTCTGCTTCTGAACGCCACGCATCATCATACACATGTGCTGGGCTTCCATAATCACACCAACACCACGACAGCCGGTCACTTCAGTTACGGCATCCGCGATCTGTTTGGTCATGTTTTCCTGAATTTGCAGTCGACGTGCAAACAGGTCAACGATGCGGGCAAACTTGGACAGTCCCAGTACCTTGCCATTCGGTAAATAACCAATATGGCAGCGGCCAATAAACGGCAGCATGTGGTGTTCACACAGGCTGTAGAACTCAATGCCCTGCACAACCACCATTTCATCGTTATCACTGCTGAAAACAGCGTTATTGATAACGTCGTGCAGATTGCCTTCGTAACCGCTGGTCAGGAATTGCATAGCCTTGGCGGCACGTTTTGGCGTATCAAGCAGCCCTTCGCGATGAATATCTTCACCGAGGCCAGTGAGAATATCCCGGTACAGGGATTCCAGATTAGACATGACGTTTCCAGTTCGATTGTTCAATACGTGAGTGTAACCAAAAAAGCCATAGTTATACAGAAATTGCTCTGTATAACTATTGACTATCAGTTTTCCAGAGGAATGGTTTCTGCTTGCAGCGAGCGGATAAAACGCTGCACGCCGGGGTAGTCGGGTAGCGATGAGGTCCAGTGCAGATCAAACAGGGCGGGTACAGCAATCTGATCGTGGCACTCCTGCTGATCTGCGGCAGGGGAGAGCTGGTCAGTTAGCAAGGCTGATACCCGACGTGCAATTGCTGCACCGGAATCCACCCAGGCGATGTTTGGCCACAGTTGTTCCAGCCACGGACGTAGTAACGGGAAATGAGTACAGCCCAGTACCACGTGGCTTGGATTGCCGGTGCTGAGCCAGGGTTGCAAATGCTGCTGCAGGTCGCCACTAAAGCGGCCGTTGTGGATCAGTTCTTCGGCCCAGCGCACCAGCTCGGTACTGCCCATCCGTAACAGGGTGCAATGGCTGGCAAAATCGGCCTGCAGTCGATCGGTGTACGGGCGGCTGACGGTCGCCGGAGTCGCCAGTAATCCGATTACTCCGGTGCTGGTTTGTTGAGCCGCCGTCTTGATTGCAGGCACCACGCCCACCACCGGAATGTTCAGATGTTCGCGCAGGCGTTGCAGAGCCAGCGTGCTGGCGGTGTTGCAGGCGACTACCAGCAGGTCGGGTTGCAAACGGGCAACCGCATCCAGACAAATCGTCAGAATACGTTGTTCCAGCCAGCTGTCTTCCTTGATGCCATATGGAAAAGCATCGTCGTCCATCAGATAACGGATGGCCACTTGTGGCAGCAGTTTGCGGATTTCGGCGGCGATACTGAGGCCGCCGACACCGGAATCAAACACCAGAACGGATGGAACGGGTTGGGTCATGAATTACTCGGGTTTGAACACCAGGTTCAGGCTGACGGGGATCGTACTGGCAATGGATTGAAGCCCTGCCATTTCCCGTAACTGATTGATGCCATCAGTTAACGAGAAGGCGGTAGCATCCAGCATCAGCGGTGCAGCAGTGGTTACCACAATACGGTTGTCGCTGGATGGTTCGGCTTGCAACGAGGCTTTGACCGGCACTCGTTTGCCGTGCAGGGCCAGTGCACCGGATGCCTGAAACGTCGCGGATTTACCGGCTTTAAGATCGGCCATGGCGGCTTTCGGTACACTCATCTGCAATACGGCGGTCGGGAAGTGGGCAATATCAAACAACGTGTTGCGCAGTCTTTGATCCCGTACCTCAACACCGGTATCGACACTGGTCAGGCGTACATTGACGGTGGCTGAACCACCGTCGGTGACGAATCCATCGAAGTCACGAAAATGGTGTTCTTCGGTAATGTCAGTGTTTTTGGTGCTGCTGAACGCGATACTGGAGCCATCGTCGATGGTCCAGCCAGCCATGGCGATTGGGGTAACAGCCAGAGAGGCAGCCAGCATCAGGGTACGCGTGATCATAAGACCTCCATGCGTGTCGTCACGATGTAATCAGTGCACGAGACTCACGGCAGGAAATCGATATTCAACCAGCCATTGGAGTTCGCGCAGGATATTGTCCTTGTGCGTTTCTTCCAGGTCCCAGCGATGTTTATCCAAACGGAACTGTTCCTGGCGCGAGAGATTTTTATAAGCATCAAGGATCGGCATTTCGCGTGCCAGACTATAAAAATGTCGCAAGGTGTTCAATTCCGCAGCGTTCCAAACGTCCGGATCGAGGCCTCGAATCAGATATTCGAGACGTAAAACACCTTCAGTGATCTCACACTGGTCGGTAATAACGGCTTTGCAGACAAAGTGCACGTCCTGAATCAGGCCCAGCTGATGCTGACGCAACTGTTGTTCTGCTTCGGCTTCTTCAGCGCGCTGGCGCGTTTCCTGTTCCTTGACCTTGCGGGTCAGGTGGAGTGCGTAAGCACCGAGGGCGGCAACAATCAGAACGGCGATAACCAACAGGACAATCAGCAAGGGGCTCATGGCGATTTCGAACAGCTTAAAGGGATGGGCATCATACCTGTGCAGCGGCTGAATTTTAACCGTTGAAAAGGGGATATCCGGGAGGCGTTGTTGCTTTCTGCGCGATCAGGACTGGCACAAACGGCATTCACCAGCAGGCAAACTGCCTTCGCGATAACGCACCTTGAAACGCGGGCCACTGCGCTGGGGCAGTACTTCGTAGCGATGGATTCTGGGATACGTTGTCGACGTTACAGACGTGGCTGGTGTTTGGGGCTCGCTTTGATCAGGCGCAGGAGCAGGCGTGCACTCATGGACGAAATCAGACATTTTGCCCGCCGGTTTCTGGTTGACCGTAAAGCTCGTTCAACAGCTGAATGACCCGTTCGGCCTTGTTGTCGGCAATGTGGTAATACATCGACTGAGCTTCGCGGCGACAGGCCACCAGTTGTTCGGCGCGCAGGCACGCCAGATGTTGAGACAAGGCTGACTGGCTCAGCGGCAGATGGCTCCCCAGTTCTGTGACGGAGATTTCGCCTTCGCGCAAATGGCAGAGAATGGTCAGACGGTGCTCATTGGCCAATGCCTTCAGCAGCTGCACGGCCTGCTGGCGATGATCATCAAGATGGCGGGTGGCCCCCTGATCGGCGTTTGGAGGTGAGATGGTCATCAGACGTTTTCCGGATGTGATGGAAACATTCTATATTTCTACATAAGAATATTCTAATATTATTATGTAAACGCCAAATCACCTGAACCCCGGAGGGAGTCAGACATGAGCGCCAGCATTCGTACCTACTTTCACAAGGACACCTCGACCTTCACTCATCTGATTCTGGATGAAAATACCCGGCAGGCGGCACTGGTCGACCCGGTGCTGGACTTTGATCAGAAAGCCGGTCGCACCAGCAGCCTGTTTGTTGATCAGATTCTGGCCGATGTGCAGAGCCAGGGCGGGCAGCTGCGTTATGTGCTGGAAACCCATGCTCATGCGGATCATCTGTCGGCGGGTGATTACGTGCGTACTCACACCGGCGCCGCCATTGTGATTGGTCATCGTATTACCGGCGTGCAGAAGACCTTTGCTGCGGTGTTTAACGAAGGTGCTGGATTGGCGGTTGACGGTCGCCAGTTTGATCAGCTGGTGGCAGAAGGGGATGTAATTCCACTGGGCGATAGCGCCATTCAGGTGCTGGCAACGCCAGGGCACACTCCGGCCTGTGTCAGTTACCTGCTCAACAATACCGACCTGTTTGTTGGCGATACCCTGTTTGCGCCGGATGTTGGCTCGGCCCGATGTGATTTCCCGGGTGGTGATGCCGGAACCCTGTATGACTCGGTGCAGCGTTTGCTGGCGCTGGGGGACGAGGTGATGATGCATCTCTGTCACGATTATCCGGCGACCAGCCGTGAGCTGATCAGTCAGGTATCGGTTGGAGCACAAAGATCCACCAATATTCACATTCGTGACGGAGTCAGTCGGGAGGATTTTGTGGCGTTGCGGGAGAAGCGCGATGCTGGCCTTGAAATGCCACGGCTGATATTCCCGTCGTTGCAGGTGAATATTCGCGCCGGTGCCTTGCCGGAGCCGGAAGACAACGGCATTTCCTATCTGAAAATGCCGTTGAATCAGTTCCCCTGAACAAAAGTGTCCGGATTACTCCGGACGCGGTTGGTCGTCTGACTGACCGTTGTCAGGTTCTTCATGATGCTCGGCAGACTGCGCTGCTGCCTGAGCACGGGTTTCGGCGTCAGCTTCTGCTTCGGCGCTGCCCGGCTGTGGGCGTTTGCCTTTGCGAGCTTCAGCTTCGGCCGCTTCGGCCGCAGCAATTGCAGCCAGACGCAGGCGTTCAATTTCAGCCAGCTCGTCAGCCACCATGTCAGGCGTTTCCAGCGAAATACGACCGATTTTGCCGGAACGCATTTCATGCAGACAGAGTTCAGCGGCCTTGTGCAGGTCGATCACGCCGCCCGGACGCAGACAACCGCGTTTGCGCCCCAGCAACTCCAGAGCATCCGGACCACTGGCTGGCAGCGGGTCCATCTTGTAACGATCTTTCAGCAGGTGCGGATAGGCCTTGAGCAAATAACCCAGGGTGTACTGGGCAATTTCCCGGTATTCCATGGCTGTGTCTTTTACGGCACCACTGGCCGCCAGACGATAACCACTGTGTTCGTTCTCGAATTTTGGCCACAGGATGCCGGGGGTATCCGACAGCACGATGCCATTTTTGAGATCGATCATCTGATTGGCTTTGGTGACGGCCGGTTCGTTACCGGTTTTAGCCACATAACGACCTGCCAGACCATTGATCAGGGTGGATTTGCCGACGTTCGGAATCCCCATCACCATGACCCGGATCGACTGTTTGCGTTCGGCGCGGGCGGCACCGATCTTTTTGCACAGTGCGATCACTTTCTTGATCTGGGATTTGTCTTCCGCCACCAGTGGCAGCGCCAGGGTGTTGTCCTGCTTGCTGAAATATTCAACCCACTGACGGGTGACGTCCGGGTCGGCGAGATCGTCCTTGTTCAGGAGTTTGATCACCGGTCGATTGCGGCGCAGCTGATCGACCAGCGGGTTGGTGCTGGAGAAAGGGAGGCGTGCATCCATCACCTCGATGACCAGATCAATCTCAGGCATGGCCTCGCTGATCTTTTTTCGGGCTTTGTTCATATGCCCGGGGAACCATTGGACTGCCATTGTGTGTAATCCGGTTGACCTGATAAAAATTGGGCGGCACATTGTATAGGACGGTCAGTCCAGAGCAACTGCCCGTGCGGCAGTGAGTGCAATTTCGACGCAATCTGTATGTCACAATTGCTGGCTAACCTGACCGAGATCCTTGTGATCCCAGTGAAATTGGTCATGTTGGAGACAAATGTATGGATGTCTTGCCAGAAGATTTCGCGCGGAGTGCCAAACGTCAGGGTCGACAGGCGTCAGCAACCGTTTCCGGTCGTCGTCGCTCAGGCTTCCTGGTTGGCAACAAGTTTGTTTTTTCGGATCCGGCCGAGGTCCTGTGGATGCAGGCAGGCCCCGGCGAGTTTCGTGAGCTGCGCCTCTGGCGCAAATAGCGTTTTTCGTCGTTTAACCGGACAGCCGGACGTTTGCAGTTCCGGCTGACACAGCATCAAGTTTTCACGGATCTGGTAATCCGCGGGCTTTTGCCCCTCCAGATTCGACGAAATACCCTGTTTATTCCTCGATCACCGGGGTGAGGGCTGCTTTCACTTCAGAAATTTCCACTTCAACGTCTGCGACCGCTGAATCCTGATCGGTTGTTTCCTGATCAGTTGTGCGATTTTCGTCCAGGTCGTCACCGTCGCTTTCATCGTTCATTCGCTGTTTTTCCGCCAGGCGGGCACGACGCTTTTCTTCCTTGGTGATCAGTTTTTCCTGATTGGCCCAGAAGCCTGGACGTGAATCCACTTCATTCACGCCATTTTCTTCAGCGATATCGGCGGCCAGCTTGCGTGAGCTTTCATCGGCATCACGGGCCAGCAGCTTGCGCTCGCCGGATTCCAGACGGCTGAAAATATCCAGCAGTGCTGATGCCATCACGTCGGATGACAGATCATCACGGGTCTTGTTGAAGCGACGAGCGATCATGTTCAGCATCGCCAGATCACTGACCGGAAGTTTCAGGCGGATTTCCGCCATGCTCTTTTCACGTATGGCGCGTTGCTGCTCCTCCTCGTAGTACTTCTGGATCAGGGATTGGGTGCCGTTCAGTTCGTTATCCTGCATGCAAGGTATCCGGTATTGGTGTAGTGGTTGAACATCAGGCCGGTGGAGTGTTCAGACACCGGCAATTTGCTTGAGTCATTTGAAAAGGGCGCGGATTATAGCGGCTGAATTGTTTTCCGGAGGAAAAAGATGAGTGTAGAACAGGTTATTCTCGACAAGGTGGCGGCGTTAAACCCGGAACATGTTCAGTTGTTGAACGAAAGTCACATGCATGCTGGCCCGGCGACCGACTCCCATTTCAAGCTGGTAATGGTGAGTGCCGCATTTGATGGCAAGCGCGCTGTGGCTCGTCACCAGATGCTGTACGGTCTGCTGGCGGAAGAACTGAAAGGCCCGGTGCATGCACTGGCTCTGCATCTGTTTACGCCAACCGAGTGGGCCGCAAACAATCAGGTTCCTGCGTCTCCTACCTGTCAGGGCAAACACGGCTGATCAGCCGTTGGTCTGCTCTCTTTATATAAGGGATTATATTCGAGCCAAAAAAGCGACTGAGATCCGAAGCTGCGGTGGGGGATGACAGTTGTGTGGCAATCCGGTGACCTCTGGGTGAATGCCTGATGGCAGCCGGATTGCAATTCTCTTGCAGGATTATTTCCGCATTCTGATTGTCTGACCTGATAGTTGGCATTGTCACAAAAGTGTCATTTTTCCGTCATAGAATCGCGCCCGATCTCAATAACGGACCCGGAAATCTATGAAATACATGCTGATTCTGATGTCGGCTTTCGCTTCTCTGACTGCTTCCATGACTCATGCTGAAGCACCAGCGCGCTTTAGTGATTTGCCGCTGAACGGCGAAGTTCAGGTATTTTCTGTACAGGGCTCGAACACCATTGGTGCCGCCCTGGGCCCTGAGCTGATTCGTCGTTACCTGGAACAGAAAGGTGCCGAGGACGTTACCATTGAGCCAACCAAGGTTGCCAACGAAGTGATTGTCAGCGGCCGTGTTCCTGCCACCCTGACCCGGGTCTACGCCAAAGTAGCTGCACACGGTTCCGGTACAGGCTTCGTTGGTCTGGCCGACAAGAGCGCAGACATCGCCGCCGCTTCCCGCCCAATCAAGGATGCTGAAGCTGACACCCTGCATGCACTGGGTGATATGCGTGCTCCTGAGTCTGAACACATCATTGGTATCGACGGTCTTGCCATCATTGTTAACCCGAATAACCCGATTGCAGAGCTGAGCGTGGACGAAATTGCCCAGATTTTCTCCGGTGGTTACACCGACTGGTCTCAGGTAGGTGGTCGTCCGGGCCCGATCCATCTGTACGCTCGTGACGAAAACTCCGGTACCTGGGACAGCTTCGCCGGTATGGTTCTGGGTAAACGTGCTCTGCTGCAAGGCACCCGTCGTTTTGAATCCAGTGATGAACTGTCTGCTGTTGTGGCGGAAGACATCAACGGTATCGGTTTTGTTGGTTTGTCCTCTGTTCACAAATCCCGTCTGCTGGCGGTGTCTGATGGTAGCTCCAAGGCTCTGAAGCCAAACAAGCTGACCGTTGGTACTGAAGACTATGCATTGGCTCGTCGTCTGTTCATGTACACCAACGCCAAGACCGAAAATCCGTACGTAAACGAATTTATCGACTTTGTGCAGGATGACATGGGCCAGAAAGTGGTCGCGGAAACCGGTTTCGTATCCCAGGAACTGCAAGCGGTAACCCCTGAGTTCTACGCCGAACTGCCACAGGACTTCCGCGACCTGACGGCTGATGCCCAGCGTCTGACCATTAACTTCCGTTTCCAGGAAGGCAGCGCCCACCTGGATAACAAAGGCCTGCAGGACGTTGAACGTCTGGTGAGCTACCTGCAGCAAAAAGGTCAGTCTGAAATTGTTCTGATCGGTTTTGGTGACCGCAAGCGTTCTGAGCGTCGTGCCGAGCTACTGTCCCGTCTGCGTGCGATGGCGGTGCGTCGTGAGCTGGTACGTAACGGCATCTATCCGAAAGAAGCGATTGGTTATGGCGAACAGATGCCAATTGCCTCTCTGGATCACGAAGAAGGCAAACAGAAAAACCGTCGTGTAGAAGTCTGGATTCGTCAGCCTGGCGTTCATGCCAAGAACAGCTGATCGGATTTCGGCAAGACATAAAAAAACCGGCGCAAGCCGGTTTTTTTATGGGCGCGATTCCTGAAACAAAACGCGCCCGGAGAGGTTGTTCAAACCGCCAGAATTATTCCTGGCTGTGGAAGAACAGGTACATGTCGATCACGGATGCCGGAATGGCACCACACACCTGGTTGGACAGGTCAACGTCATCGTCGATATCGGCCATTTCTTCTTCATCGGCAAACAGACCGGAAGCATACATGGTGGAGAACAGCAGCTGGGCGACTTCTTCTTCTTCGCGGGCGTACCATTCTTCTTCGTTCAGCATCACACCGGTCATAAAGCCGATGGCCCAGCTTTCCAGTGGTGGTTCGTCTTCTTCGTCGTCAACCAGAGTCAGTTCAGCCGGAACCGGGAAGTCTTCACCGGAATCGAGCCATGCCTGGATTTCACGAGCCAGTTTTTTCATCAGGGTGTCGACGGTTTTTTTCTCGTCGGCGCTGAAGCCCAGTTTGTCATCGAATGCGCATTCCCACACGGTGTCCATATCGAACGGAACCGGGCCGGTCAGCAAGGCGGTGATCAGACCGTGGATGGCAAAGAAATCAAAACTGTCCTGACGCTCGGCTTCTTCTTCAAGCAGAACGCCCAGAGTTTCCAGTTCGTTCTCGCTCAGTGCTGGGATACTATTCAAATCATTCATGACGGGACTCCTGAAAGTGGCGGACATGCTAACAGGCTTATGAAAGGCTACAAACAACATTTAACCGTAAGATTGGCTGGGCAGGACGTACCACTGGTTCTAACCGCCATGCAGCGTAAAAGCATCCGGCTGATTGTCACTGAAAGCGGTGAAATCGACCTGCGTATACCCTTTAACAGCCCCAAAGATACGGTAGACCGGTTTTTGCGCCAGCACGAGGCGTGGATTCTGCAGCGCCGTCAGGCCTTCGCCGAACGAGCCCGTCAGCAACAGGAAAACAACAGCGTTCATTATCTGGGGAAACCCCTGAGCCTGGGGCAGTGGTCACGCAAAACCGTGGGGCTCGAAGGGCAACAACTCATGATTCCGGCCACGGTAGCGGAACATGAACGCCAGTTGTGGCTGGATGACTGGTTTACCCGCATGGCGCGCCAGTGTTTTGAAGACCAGATTGCACGCTGGTGGCCAGCGTTTTCCCATACCGGCAAACCACCGGTGTTACGGGTCAAAAAAATGCGCACCCGCTGGGGCAGTCTGTCGAAGCTTGGTTATATCAACCTCAATCGGTTGCTGGTGCATATGGACCCGCAGCTGATTGAACTGGTGGTGGTGCACGAGTTGTGTCACCTCGAGCACTTTGATCATGGCCCGGGTTTTCAGCGTTTGATGAGCAAACATTTGCCCGACTGGCGATCTCGTGATCGCCAGTTGCGGAACATCCGGATTAACGGTTTTTCACTTGGCTGTTAACCCACATCTGTGAATACCAGTAAAAGTATCCCGGCTTGCTGATGCTCGGTGCGGTGCAGTTGTAACGACTGCGGCCGCCCGGAATCGGCTTGTTGGCGGTGACAGTAACCTGTAGCTGGCCGTTTTCCAGAGGCTTGCGCTCTACCCGGATCGGGCCTTCACCGCTGGCAAAACAGTTGAGGTTGGCGGCTTTCCAGTCGGATGGCGTCAGAGTCATAGTGAATGGTGGCATCACCGCGCCATCCAGCACCGGATCGGCCGCTTCGTTATTGGGCACCGGCAGTGCCAGCGTCTTGAGTTTTTCCTTCAGGGTTTTGACATCGGCATAACCACCAGCCGACGGATAACGCGGAATAATCTGCCAGTGACTGCTGCTGCCCACCGCGCCCGACTGCTGACCAAACGCCAGGTAATTATGGTCGGCCAGCCACTTCACCATATCGAGGTTGTACTCACCAAACGGGTAAGCAAACATCCGTGGCGTTGGCCCCATTTCAGCTTCCAGACGAACCTGCGCCTGCTCGATTTGCTGGTCCATCCAGTCACTGAGGCTGACACCGTCCGGGCGATTGATCAGGTACGGATGGCTCATGGAGTGGTTGGCAATCACCGCGCCGGCCGCTTTCATTTCACGCAGCTGGTCCCAGGTGATGGTGCCTTTCAGGCCCTGATCAACCGGCTCCGGGTTCACAAAAATGGTGAATGGCCAGCCGCGCTGTTTCAGCATCGGAAAGGCGACCCGATAAATGGATTCGTAAGCGTCGTCGAAGGTAATGGCCACCGCTCGTTCCGGCAGCGCCTCGCCTTTTTGCAGAGCGGCAATAGCGTCAGGCAGATCGACCACAGTCATATGCTGTTCAGCCAGCAATTCCAGATGGCGACGGAAGTTATCCGGGCTGATGCTGGTGCTCGGTGGGGTTTTATCCGACACATGGTGGTATTGCAGAATCACCAGATCGGCACGTGCCGACGCAGATATCATCAAGGCGCAAGTACCCAGAAAAACCAGCAGGGAGCGCAACAGGAATAACGGAAACAACCGATGAATGCGCAGCGATAACAGGCGCGACATGGAAACAAACCTCAACAGGGAAAAGCCGGGCAGGAAGGATCAGAGCGTCAGCCGCTGGTAGGCCGCCAGCAACGCCTGGAAGTGGCTGACTTCACCGCCGCGATCAGGGTGATGGCGCATGGCCAGACGGCGATATTGGCGGCGAATATCCTCTTCCGAGGCCGGGTCTGTCAACTCCAGCAAGGCCAGATCATCACGGCGCTGGGCCGGTGTCTGGGTCTGTTGCCAAATGCCGCGTAGCAGCTGTTCGACTGTATCGCGATCGGTATGCAGGTTGCCAAGGTCGAGGTAATAACGGGCGAGGTTATCGGATTCACAGACATGCTGGTTATCGCTGCTGGTGCTGGCTTCCCACGGCAGCAGTTGCATGCTCAAGGGTTCGATTTTCAGCCAGCCCGCCTGTTCGGCCAGCCACTGCAGGCGCAGTCGATACAGACAATGCATCACCAGAAAATGGCAGCGGAACAGCGTCAGGGCATCGCCCAGAGAATCCTTCTGGAATACACCGGGGTCGGGCTGTTTCAGCCACTGGATCAGCTGGTATTCGGTGTATACCTCACCGTCCAGCAAACGGCTGCCAAGCAACAGCTGGAGGGTTTCGAGCAACTCTTCCGGGGCGGACACCTGGTCCTGATGGAGATTAAACATGCCGCCAGACTAGCACAGCGGAGATGTCAGCCAGAAGACTGCGGAGTTCGTCTGCTTCATCGCCGCGGTGACGACTGCCGCCAATAGCCGTTTCCCCGGCGCTGCTTCTATAATTGGCGGCTGAACGATTATGAGCCGCTAACGGAAGTGTCATGACTGATCCGAACAAACCAGCGTTACCGCGTCGCAGCCATCTGATTACGCCCCACGGCGAGCAGGCCCTGAGGGAAGAATACGACTACCTGTGGCGACAAGAACGCCCGCGCGTAACCCAGGAAGTATCGGATGCTGCCAAGCTGGGCGACCGCTCAGAAAACGCGGAATACATTTATGGCAAACGGCGTTTGCGCCAGATCGACAGTCGCGTACGTTTTCTGCTGAAACGACTGGACGAAGTCACGGTGGTGGATCGTCCGCCGGCTGACCCCCGCAAGGTCTATTTTGGTGCCTGGGTTGAACTGGAAAACGAAGAAGGTGAGGTCTTCAACTACCGTCTGGTAGGAGAGGATGAAATCGATCTCGCCCATGGCTACATCAGTATTGATGCGCCGCTGGCGCGTGGTCTGGCAGGCAAGGCCATTGATGACGAAGTGACCGTACGCCTGCCGAAGGGCCTCGAAACCTTTTTTATTCTGGCGGTGCATTACCAGCGCCCGGCCTGGGATAAAAAACCGGCCGAACATACTCACCGCTGGAAAACCTGATCCGGCTCTGGCCTGAAACGATCAAAAAACGGAACCGCTGCACGCGCACCGCTGGTGTCGAGCGGTTCCGCGCTGCGGATACCCTCCGAGCTGCTAGGCTTGCTGGAGCAGGAGGTGAATATGCGCAAATTCCGATTTTTCTCATGGCAATCGCCCATAGTGCTGATCCTGGCAGGATGCAGTGCTGCTCTGGTGGTAAATGCCAATCCGGCGACGTCGCCAGCGGCAACCGGTCTGGCCGGAGCCTCCGGGTCAACCTTCATGTCCGTTCCTGCCAATGCGCCTGGCCCCCGGATTCTGTTGTCGTCCGATGCCGAACAGGCGGCTGCCGCTGCGCTGCAGGATGCTGCTCCACCGGAAACCAATACCGATGCCCATTTTATGGGGCAGATCTATCGTTTGCCGTTCTGGGTCGAAACCGTTGCCAGCATTTGCCCATGGCGCTCTGGTGACGATGATGGTGTCATTCGCCTGATTCGTACCCGTGAAGAGTGGGGCAAGGGGTTTTATCTGCAGTGGATGAGTAACCGCATCGAGCAACACAAGGGCCGCCCCATGTTGGCCAGTATCCGGGTTTATGAAATTGGCCCGCATATGCCACTGGATTTTGACTTGCCTGACTGGGAGCTGTTTCCCGATCAATGCCTGCTGACGACCGAAGCACGGTTGCCGGATGGTCAGAGATTTTCGATGAAGGTTGCGGTGCTGGGGATGGGGCAGTACCAGCTGGCGCTAGTACCAATCGCCAAACCGGTGCCGGAAATGCGTTTACCGGCACCGGGCGAAATCAAGGCGGTCAGTCCAGATTCATTACATCCAGACGGGTGTGCAGGTGACCCTTGTCCTGGTGTTTCTGAAGATTCACAAAGTCGAACAGTTCGCGGTCCCCGAGCTGGGACGGCGCAACATTACAAATAGCCGAGAAAATGTGTTCGCTGCGGCCTGGTTGCTCGCGCTCCCACTGGTGCAGCATGTCCTTGATGTTCTGACGCTGCAGGTTTTCCTGCGAACCACACAGGTTGCACGGAATAATCGGGAAACCCTTGGCTTCGGCGAAAGCTTCGATGTCCTTTTCCTTGCAGTACGACAACGGGCGGATCAGCACGTGTTTTTTGTCGTCGCTCAGCAGTTTTGGTGGCATAGCCTTGATCTTGCCGCCGAAGAACATGTTCAGGAACAGGGTTTCGATGATGTCATCGCGGTGGTGGCCGAGGGCAATCTTGTTGGCACCGATCTTTTCGGCAAAGCCGTACAGGGTGCCACGACGCAGGCGTGAGCACAGACCACAGGTGGTCTTGCCTTCCGGAATAATCTCCTTCACCACACTGTAGGTGTCTTTTTCCAGAATGTGGTACGGCACACCCAGCTGTTTCAGGTAGGCCGGCAGCACATGCTCAGGGAAGCCTGGTTGCTTCTGGTCGAGGTTCACGGCAATCAGCTCGAACTTCACCGGTGCGCTTTTCTGCAGGCTCATGAGGATATCGAGCATGGTGTAGGAGTCCTTGCCACCGGACAGGCACACCATGATGCGATCGCCATCTTCGATCATGCAGTAGTCTTCAATCGCCTTGCCGACGTTGCGGCGCAGACGCTTCTGCAGCTTGTTGAATTCGGTACGGGCCTTGCGATCAATCACCTCACCGGCGTCGTCGGTAGCCTCAAGAGTGTCATCACCATCGGTGATGTCATCGGCATCATCAGCGTCACTGTCGACGACATGAACGCCTTGCATGGCATCGATAAAGTTAGGCTCTTCTGAAACATTCATACCGTACGGACTCCGGAGGACTGCGGCTGACCAAAAAACAGGCGCCGAATTCTAGCGAAAGTCGCGGCGCTCGTCAGCAGCAGGGCCACGACCGGGGCGCATAAATCAGCATCAAGGGTGTCGCAGGCTCCGTCAGTCGGCTGGTGTAGGGTTATTCACGCGACAAAAGCAGGGGCTTCCTGTTCTTTTGACGGTCCTTGACTACAGTTAGTCAGTAGAACGCCGATATCGAACAAAAATACTACGGGAATTCCTTATGGCCTGGTTTGGATTCGGAAAAGACAGCAAAAGCAGTAACGCCAAAAAAACCGAACAGCCGGTTGTGGTTACCAGCATCAGCAGTGGCAGCATCAGTGAAAGCTCGCTGGCATCCCTCAAGCCCGCTTCCGGCAAAAGCCCGTTGGTGCTGGCGTTTCTGTCACCACATGTGGATTTTGAAGGCACCATCAGCCGGTTACGCCAGGCCATGCCCTGGGCCGAACAACTGATTGGTGTAATGACCGCTGGTGAGCTCAGCTCCTGCAGCAGTCAGCTGTACCACGGCGCTGACAACAGCTGGGATAATATCGTCATACAGGCGTTCAGTCCGACGGTGTTCCAGCAGGTTGAGGTTCGCTCCATTCCGCTGCACTGTGAAGACATGCGTTCAGGCAATATTCGCAGCACCCGCAAGCAGCGTGTTGACCAGATTCGGGCCGAGTTCGAACGCATTACCCTGCCGTTTGATGTGAACTACCAGGACACCATTGCCCTGACGTTTATCGACGGCCTGACAGCGAGCGAAAGTTTCTTTATGCAAGGGCTGTACGCCAGTGGGCGCTTCCCTTGTTATTTCATCGGTGGTTCTGCCGGTGGCAAACTCGATTTCCAGAAAGCCTTTGTGTACGACGGCAAGCAGATTGCCCACAACCAGGCCGTAGTGATTTTTGCCAAGCTGGCGTCTGACGTGCGTTATGGCATTCTCAAAACCCACAATTTCGAACGCAGCAACACCTCGTTCACCATTGCCGAGTCCGACGTTCACACCCGTACCGTCAAGAGTGTGATCAAGAACGGTACACATGAAATTGTGCCACTGGTCGACGCGCTGTGTGAGCACCTGCGTTGCACACCGGAACGACTGGGGGATGCGCTCGGTAAAAGCTCGTTTGCGGTGGATATTGGTGGTGAGCTGTTTATTCGTTCGATCTCCGGTATCGACCCCAAAGCGCGCACTATGAGCTTCTTCTGTGACCTCGACTTTGGTGATCAGCTGTATCTGGTGAACCCGCGTGATTTCGCGGATTCCACTACCCAGGCGTTCCAGCGCATGATGAATGGCAAACCCGGCAAGCCGATCGCCATGATTGCCAACGACTGTATCCTGCGTCGTCTCAACAACGCCGACAAACTCGGGCAGGTACAGGATTTCCGTGATATTCCGGTTGCTGGCTTCTCGACCTTTGGTGAGTTGCTGGGCGTGCATATGAACCAGACCCTGACCGCCCTGTTCCTGTATCGGGTGCCAGCGGGCAGTTCGTTCCGTGATGAATACGCCGATAACTTCCCGATCCAGTACGCCCGTTTCCGCGAGTATTACCTGACTCTGCAGATCAACAGTCTGGAGCGTATCAACACCCTGCAAAGCACGCTGGTGGACTATCTGGGTGAATACCGCACCCTGCTGCACACCATCGTAAACAGCTTCGAGAAAGTCTCCGGGTACGCCGATCAGACCGGTACTGTGTTGTCGGACGTGCAGAAAAAATTTGTCGGATTCTCCAAGGACATCGAACGTCAGAGTGGTGAGCGTGAAGCCCTGCATACCACTGTCGCGGCCCTGCGTCAGAACTCCGAAGAAGTGCTGAATATCCTCAGTGTGATTTCCGGTATTGCTGACCAGACCAACCTGCTTGCACTTAACGCTGCTATTGAAGCGGCGCGGGCAGGGGAGGCCGGACGCGGGTTTGCGGTGGTAGCCGACGAAGTTCGTCAGTTGTCACACACCACCCAGGACAGCCTCAACAAGACTGGTGACACCATTAATGCCGTAACCGGCTCGATTGGTTCGATTCAGGATGCGATTGGTCACACCGAATCCTTCCTTGCGCGTATCGCCGACGGCAGTAGTGTGCTCAGTAATGAGCTGGGGACATTGGTGGATTCATCGATCTCGGCAGGGCAGCAGGTGCGTGAGAGCACGGGTTATATTGCTGGCATGATGGCTGAAATGGACAAGATTGATCGCGATGTGGAAGCGATCCAGAAATTGAGAGAGCTGAGACGGGCGCATTAATCCGGCTGGTACCCGGCCACCTTCTGAGCCCGGCTTTATGCCGGGCTTTTTTATGGGGTTGGTCTGGCGTCTGGCGTCTGGCGTCTGGCGTCTGGCGTCTGGCGTCTGGCGTCTGGCGTCCGACTTCTGGCGCTTTGCGGCTACTCGGCTTGTTAATTTGCTCGGCTGCTTGCCCTCTTGGGGGACCTTGTCCCCCGGCCTTGCGGGGCATCCATGCCCCGGCTGGGTCGGCCGTTGCGGTGAATCCCGGCTCGCCCAGATGGGCATTGGGCAGCCAGCTGCGCTGGGCGAAATCGGTGTTAATAGTTGCTCTGTTGTAGGGTGGGCATTTATGCCCACAACAATCGCGTCCGACGTCCGACTTCTGGCGGCTACTCGGCTTGTTAATTGGCCCAGCTGCTTGTCCCCCGCATGGTTCTACTCTCCTAAAAAAAACTGTATGGATAAACAGCATTATCAGCCTGAAGAAAAAAGCCATGCCCGTATTTCCAGAGCCGTTGCGTGTTTTTCCGGATGCTGTTAGCGTAAGTCCATGAAGTTCAATGGTTTTGTGTTATTGGCGCAAAATTAATGTGCACGTTAAACCAGAAAAACGCGCATAAATCGCCGTCTGCGCGTGTATTTCCAGGGAGGATGGTTTTATGAAAATGGAAATTATCAATCAATTCAAATGCCTGGCATCCTTCCGCAACAAATCACGCTACCAAGAAAACGCGCATGCGCATGAATAAACTGTTAAGTGCCTAAGCGAGTCGAGTATGGAATCAGATTCAAAGACAAAACTGACGAGATATCTGGAACGTGAGGGAATTGGTAGCGTACTAAACGATACAAAGTGGCGGCGCCTATTTGAAGAGCTTCAAAATTTCGAGGGTGCTCTGCAATTTCAGCGCAAAGACGTAGATGAGGCGGAGCCCAACCAAGACTATTGGGACGCCGACATTTATCACGTGTTCGGTGCGTGGCAGAAGATCGAGTGGCTTAATGTCAGAGCTTTGACCGTGAGGCGTAGAGGTGCATTAGTAAAGCCAGAAATTGAAGACAAAACTCCTGATCTTGCCCCACTTTTGCGGACACATTCGTATTATCCATTCTTCGCCTCGTACTCTAGCGGACTGAGATACCCCAGACCAGAGTGCAGGCGTGATCGGTTGTAGAAGCCATCAATGTAATCCT
>NZ_JAPNOA010000001.1 GCF_026626885.1 Parathalassolituus penaei | reverse complement strand
TGATGACGCTGGTCAGGTGTCACGAAGCGGATACCGCTGTGGCGGTGTTCTTCGTTGTAATAGCGGGCAAACGCCAGCATCCATTGCTGTGCATCCTTGAGCGTTGCAAAGCCGCCTGATGGCCACTGCGGGCTGTACTTCAGCGTCCGGAACAGTGACTCAGAGTAGGCATTGTCATTACTGACGCGTGGTCGACTGTGACTGCTGCGGATACCCAGCTCATCCAGTTTTGCCTTCAGTGTACTGGCTTTCATCGGGCTGCCATTATCCGAGTGCAGCACCAGTGGCTGACCCGCACAGTGTTCTCTCATTACCGTTCGGCTGACCAACTCTCTGGCCAGCTCCCCGCTTTCCTGGTCATGGATTTCCCAGCCAACGATCTTGCGGCTGAACAGANCTGGTCATGGATTTCCCAACCAACGATCTTGCGGCTGAACAGGTCCATGATCAGGTACAGATACCAGTAGCGACCTTTGACCGTACTGGCGCAATAACTGATGTCCCAACACCACACCTGATTCGGTGCGGTGGCTGTATGGGTCGTGATCGGGCGTTTCGCCGGTGCTTTGCTGCGACCGCGATGGTGCTGCTGGTTGGCAGCCTTAACACCCGATAGAAGCTCGACTCTGAGCCGAGGTAAATGCCTTGATCCATCAGCTTCGGGACGATCTGTGACGGTGGCAAACTGGCGAACTCCGGCTGATTGCAGACCTCTATAATGGCTTGT
>NZ_JAPNOA010000006.1 GCF_026626885.1 Parathalassolituus penaei | reverse complement strand
GCGCCATCCAACATCGTGGTTTTATTTGCATTTGTGCAAACCGATACGCGCTCATAGCTCAGCTGGATAGAGTACCTGGCTACGAACCAGGCGGTCGGAGGTTCGAATCCTCCTGAGCGCGCCATTTAAACCGGTTTTGATACATTGCACTCGACGCGCTCATAGCTCAGCTGGATAGAGTACCTGGCTACGAACCAGGCGGTCGGAGGTTCGAATCCTCCTGAGCGCGCCACTTTCTTCGAATATCCTCGTTAAATCAAAAATGTCACCGAAACCTGCTCTGGTTCTTCGGGATTTTTGCTTTCCAGTATTTCCCGATTTCCGTACTGCTGCGCATTGGCTCCTGCATCAGTGCTCATCCATCCATTGTTGCAATGCTTCAGCCTGTTCCGGGTTAAAACAGCGAATACCGGCGTTTTGTAGCAGCGCCACGGTGACGCCTACGCCGGTCTGCAAGGTTCGATTGAACTCACCGTTGTAGATGCCCTGATTTCCGCAGGACGGCGAGCGCGCTGCCAGCAGAGCTGCGCTGGCACCCTCGCGTTGGGCGATTGCCAGTGTGCGTCGGGCGCCTTCCAGAAATGCGTGTGTTACGTCATCACCACTGGCGATCACAACACGGGCCTGACCGACCAGCAGGGCATGGCCATCACCGCCGCGTAATTCGGCTGCCGGGCGTGGGGTTGGCAGTCCGCCGAGACTTTCCGGGCAGACCGGGATCAGCAAGCCTTGTTGTTGCCATAACTGCAGCTGTGCCTGCAAGGTCAGCACCTTGTTCTGGTTGTTGGCACCGTCGTATCGCACCGGTTGGCCGAGCAGGCAGGCACTGACCAGCAGCTTTTTCATTTGGCAGCGCTTTTGCGGGCGAGCACGTGGATATACCGACCCAGCTGGCGATACGGGTCCTGGATTCCCCAGGTCAGATCGGCGCTTTCCAGACGCTCGTAACCGATACGTTCGCGGACTTTTTGCGGCATATGGTCGTGAATACAGCGAATGCCACGCCATTGCAGAATTTCAAAGCCCAACTCTTGCAGGCTCGCCATAACGGCTTCGTGGTCCAGCGGATGCTGGGGGGCGTTGCCCTGATCGCGCAATTTCGGATTGGCGCCTTCTGGGTCTTCCGGATTGCCATTCATCAGCTGGCGCCAGCGATGACCATGCAGGTTATAGAACATCAATGACAGCAGGCCGCCATCGCGTACATGGCCAGCAATTTGCGGTATCACATTGAACGGCTGTTCCAGCCACTCCAGAACGGCATGGTTCATCACAACATCGGCCTGACCGGCAAAATGTTCGTGCGCTTGTTGAATCGGGCAGCAGGCGGCGCTTAATGGCAAACCGGCTTCGGCAAAGTTGGCGCTGGCGGCTGCCAGCATCTCGCTGGAAATATCACACAGCTCGACCCGAGCGCCCTGTTGTGCCAGTTCCAGCGCGTATTGGCCCTGACCGCCGCCCAGATCCCTGACCAGCAGCGATTCCATGCTGCCCGCAAATGTGGCGAAGTCCGCCCGCAGAGCAGCCAGACGCAGCTGGCCGCGTGGGGTTTCATAAATGGTGCGGCGAAAACGGTCAGACAGATCATCAAAGTTGCGATCGGGCCGAAGCGGATTGTTCATGCAGAGGTACCGGATTCCAAAGTGTGCGCAGTGTAGCAACTGCGGCCAAAAGCCGGTATTGGACAAGGCAGGGCCCGGATTGGCAACTACACTTCAGTCATTATTCGGCTTGTGACAGGCAGTCCGTAATGGCCCGAGCTTCCAAACGTTCAAGTGATATTCTGGCAGAACCTACTGGTGATACTGATGATAGCCCGTGGGAGTGTGTCGGCACGGTGTGTCGTTATCGCGAAGAGCTTGTCTCCTTGCGCCAGCAGGTGGTGACCGACCCGCTTACCGGTTTGTTCAACCTGCGTTATCTGTTGACCAGTATGGAGCAGGAGTTTGAACGAACGGAGCGCACCAATGTTCCGACCGCCCTGATGATGGTCGATGTGGATCATTTCAAGAAAGTGAATGACCGCTGGGGGCATGAAGTGGGTAATCGGGTGTTGCAGGCGATTGCCGATGCGATTCGCCTGTCGACCCGCAGGCTGGATATCCAGTGCCGTTATGGCGGTGAGGAGTTTGCGGTGTTGCTGCCGTCATCTTCACTGTTACAGGCGTCAGTGGTGGCCGAGCGCTTGCGGCAGATGGTTGAGGCCATTCGTTTGCAAGAGGGCTCGGATACTCTGCAGGTAACGGTCAGTATTGGTGTTGCGATGCGGGAAAAGGGCGCCAGCCTCAGTACCAGCGAACTGGTACACCAGGCTGATATTCAGCTGTATGAGGCCAAACGCAGCGGTCGCAACCGCGTATGTATTGCACCGTCACCCTGTTCGATCGCCCGTGTGACAGCCGACGAGAAAGACATGATGCGCTCACTGTTTGCTCCGCGCCGCGAGTGAACGCGCCAGCCAACGATCAAGGGTGTTGGCAAAGGTCTGGCGATCTTTCTGATCAAACGCTGCCGGGCCACCACTCTGGATGCCACTGGAGCGTAGCGTCTCCATAAAATCACGCATGTTCAGTTTCTGGCGAATCGTCTGCGGGCTGTAGGGCTCACCCCGTGGATGAATTGCTTCCACTTTTTTATCAATCACTTCTGACGCCAGCGGAATATCCTGGGTAATCACCAGATCACCTGGCTGGCAGTTCTGGGCAATATGGTGGTCGGCGGCGTCAAATCCGGCGGCGACCTGAATGCTGTGAATCCATTCCAGGGTTGGCAATGGCAAGGCGTGGTTGGCCACAAAATACATGTGGACGTGGGTACGCAGAGCGGCTTTGCAGAGAATTTCACGAACGGGTTTCGGGGTCGCATCGGCGTCTACCCAGATGCAGGGGGCGCGTTTTTCAGCAGGGGTATCGGACACGGTATATCCCTCGGGCAAAGGCCGCAGTATGCCGCCAGCCCGAGGGACGATCAATCACAGCGCTCAGTGACGATATGACTTGTGAGCGGCCATGGCACTCCACGGAGACAGGTAGTCCAGCGGTTGCCAGGGACGCACCAGCTCAAACGCATGGCAACGACTGAGTGCAATTGGATAGTGGCAGCTGCTGCAGCATTCGCCGCTGCCTTCCTGATGTTTGAGCCCTTCGGCGAGATGACGATAGTGATCGGGGTTACTGGTCGGATTGCCGAGGGTATCGATAATCCAGCCATTCCAGTGCTGGTTACTGTGTACACCAAAGGCGACCATATAAGCGGCGCCTAACATGCTGTCGGGACATACGCCCCAGTCGATACCGCTCTGATCCAGCGAGCGTTCCCAGGCGGGATTACTGGCTCCCAGAACCACAAACACCGGTAATCCGGATTGCAGGGCTGGGGTGATGGCAGATTGCAGCCAGGTACTGGAGGCTGCGCCGGTTCGCGGCGATGGCGATTCGACGATAAGGAGAATACCGGGAGTGGCCATGTCAGATTGTCCGTTGGTTATTATTGTTACCCGTAACCCTACTACAGGGTTGGCGATTGGGTAAACTTTGATCAGGACAGGAGTTGACTGATTCGGGTGTGGTTGGCGCAGTATGTCCCCGAAACAACCGAATGACCGGTTCTATCTGACTACCCCCGGATTCTGGTTATTCACAATGTCGAAAGCGTCGCGGCAATGGTCCGGATCAGGGTTTCCATTGTGCTTTCCTGGGTGCCAGAAAAGCCCAGTCGCATGCCTGCGGGGGCCGTCTGAGGCTGGCGATAATGGTCGGCGAGCAACGAGATGTCGATGTTCTGCACGCGTAACTGTTGCTGCAATTTCTGGTCGATTCTTGGTGATTCGTGCGGATTTGCCGTTTGTTGGGCTGCTTTCCAGTAGAGGATGGTTTGCATGCCGTCTGCCGGTAAATCCCAGTCAAACCAGGGTTGCAGATGCTGTTGTAACCGCTGATGCAGGAAGTCCCGACGTCTGCGGTAGTGGCGTCGCATGCGGTTGAGGTGGCGCGCCAGCTCACCGCTGTTGATAAAGTCGGCCAGCGCTGGCTGGATCGTTTGTGAGGCCGAGTCTCCCAGTTGTTGCTGGCTGGCACTGATGGCGTCAATCCAGCCGGTTGGAACGACCAGAAACCCCAGGCGCAATCCTCGGAACATCATTTTCGAAAAGCTGCCAACCATGGCGACCTGTTCACGGGCGAGGCCGGTATTTTGCGCCAGTTGCATCAGCGGCAGTCCCGGTTGGCCGCTGTAAACAAACTCGGTGTCGTAGTCATCTTCAATGATCAGGCTGTTGCTGTTGTGCACGGTTTCCAGCCACTGCAACCGACGCCGGGCCGACCAGCGACTGCCCAGCGGGTACTGGCGATTGGGCGTTACCAGCGCCTGCCAGCCAGATGGTGGCGGTGGCTGAAATCCTTCTTCGTCCATCTCCAGATCGGTACTGCCAAAACGATCAAGCAGCTGGCGCACCGGCGGGTAACAGGGGTTTTCCAGTTGCCAGTGATGATCCGGGTATTGCTGGCGCAGCAGGTGATTCAGCAGGGTCAGGCTGTCGCGATGACCGGCGGTGACAAAAACCTGTGCAGGCGTACAGTCGAGACCCCGCAACTGTTTGAGTAATGTGCAGATCGCCTGTCGCAAAGCCGGATGACCGCTGCTGTAGTGTCCTTGCAGCAGCAAGGGATCGGGTTTTAGCCAGGCCCGTTTGAGGCTGTTGGCCCAGATGCGGCTCGGGAACATATCAACATCGGCACCGGCATCGAATGCCTGCATGGGGGCTGGCGTTATGTCTGGCCGTGACCCCTGAGTGGGTACGCTGTTATGCGCTTTCGGCTGCGTGAGCGGCAGCTGGGCGCTGCTCAGCACAAACAGCCCGGAACGTGGCCGATTGTCGAGATACCCTTCACTTACCAACAGGTCGTACGCCTGAATCACCAGACTGCGGGATACACCCAGTTGCTCCGCCAGTTGGCGTGACGATGGCAGGCGGCTGCCCGCTGGCAGGTTGCCGTTTCGAATGGCTTGCTGGATCTGTTGTTGCAGCTGCTGGTAGCCGTGTCCCTGATCGGGATGAATCACCAGGGTCAGACTGGCCAGCGGGCTGGTTGTCGGGATGGCGCGGTTTCCGGGTTGCATATCTGGACTGGTGATTTTGTTTAAAACTGGATATTCAGGATCATACCAGTGCTGGTTAATCTGGCTCTATCAAACGATGGAGAACTTCGATGAGCAGCTCACTGCAATCTACCGCCAGCACCGTTCGCCACGGTGCCAAACGGGCGGACTACCAACGCGAAACCGTATATGCCCTGCTGGATGAGTTACTGGTATGCCAGATTGGCCAGCAGGTGGATGGGCGTGTGGTGGTGACCCCAACGTGCCATTGGCGCGATGGGGATTACCTGTACTGGCACGCCCATGCACATGCGCGTAGCTGTGCGGGTGCGGCGGGCAGCCAGGTCTGTATCAACCTGTGCAGCCTGGATGGCCTGGTAATGGCCCGATCGGCTTTTAACCATTCCGTAAACTATCGCTCGGTTACCTTGTTTGGTGTGCCGGAGGCGGTGACTGATCCGGCCGAAAAACTGGCGCAGCTCAAGCGTTTTGTTGACCGCTTCAGTAGCGGGCGTTGGGAGGAATTGCGACCGATTCGTGATGAGGAAATCCGGGCAACCTCGGTGGTGCGAATGCTGATCAGCGACGCATCCGTCAAGGTTCGGCAGGGGCCGCCTGTGGACGACAAGGCGGATCTGGAATGGCCGGTGTGGGCGGGTGAGATACGTCTGCAGCGGCAGTGGCAGGCGCTGGCCGATTCCGACAACGGTTCAGCTGAGCCTGAGCTGAAGGTGCTGGCCAGTCGGGTGTGATGTGTTGGGTGTGATGTATTGGGTGTGATGTATTGGGTGTTGGTGTTGTCAGCGGGACGGTGGTTATTCACCACCGACCAGAATCAGTTTGCCGGTTTTGGGATCCCGGTAAACCTGCCCGAGTGACTCCATGCCCTGACCATGGTTATCCATCATACGTTTGATGGATTCCGGAGCTTCTGCCAGTTCCTTGCCGGTGGTAACGGTCTGGCCAGACTCCAGTTTGAAGTGCTCGCGCATTTCCTTGCTCTGGGCGATCAGCGCCAGCATCAGGCCCAGAGCAAACACCAGCATCACGTCCATGATGTTGGCAAAGCCACTTAACGGATCGTTATCGGCTTCGCTGAAGTGGCTGGTCTGCCACGGTGGTGGTGATGGAGGAGGGGTACGTTTAACCGGCTTCATGTTCAGACTGCTCCGTCAGTTGTTGCCAGAGTTGTTCGTACCAGCGACGGCGAACCCGGCTGATCACATACGCCAGCAGGCCAATCAGCAAGCCCATCACGGTGGTATCAAACGCGACTGTAAGGGCGGTGGCCAGAATATCGATATTGCCGTTGCCCAGTGCGGTTAACCCTGGTCCCAGCGGGATCAGGGTGCCCATCAGCCCCAGAATCGGGCCGCTGCGGGTCAGCAGGTCGGAGCGTTCCAGCCGACGGCTGGCATACTGGCCAAACCGTTGCGGCTGGCTGCGGCGATAAGCGGGCAGGATATAAAACCGCTCGGCCAGCATCATGCCCAGTTCCCACAGGGTTAACAGCATGGCCAGCATCAGCGCGGCCAAAACCGGGTATAACAAAAGTTCTACCAGCTGGTGCATGGCACCGATCACTACACCTGAAAACACCGTTTACACTCCTTTGGCGTGGCGAATACCACGGTAAAAACCTGCGCCCGTTAACAGCAACAGGGCCCCCAGCAGCCACCATCGCCAATCGTCGGCAGGGCTGGTGTCGCTGTCCTGGTCCGGTTGATGATCCGATGTTTGGGTGCCAGCATCCGCCGGGGTGTGCGGGTTCTGAGAGGCTGCAGATGCCTGTGAGCGGGTGGCAGGAGAATCACTGACGGGTTCCTGCAGCTGGATCTCGGTGACATGGTGGACTTCAGTCATGCTGGTGGATTCTGCTGCTGGCAGCGGACGGGCGCTGTCTATCACCCGTTGCAGATCCTGCCATTGCTGATCGTTCAGATACTGCTGTAACCACGGCAGCATCGGGTGGTCCGGGTCGGTATGGCCGCTGCCCGGCAAACCGTTGGCAGCCACCAGTCGTGCGAACTGGCTGGCCAGCTCGCGTCGGGTCTGCTCGTCGGCATTCCAGAATCCTTTCTGGATCGCGACCAGCATAACGGCCAGCATGTTGTTTTTGACATGGGCATTGTTGCCGCGCTCCAGAAACTCGTTTACACCCAGCTGGTAACGGTCGTCCAGATATACCGCTTTGACTTCTTCCCAGGCCCAGTCGCCCACCATGGTCGGGTTGGTAACCTGCCAGCCCCACAGGTATTCGATAAATTCGCTGCCCATGGTGCGAGCACCGGCATAGTCGTGTGACATCAGGCCTTGCAGCCACTGCGGGTTAAGGAAGCGGCCGCGCAATTCCTGACGCAGGGCGAGGCTGAGTGGTTGGGCATGAATTTGCTGAGGATCAGAGTGATCCAGCACGTAGTTGTTGGGGACCTGACCGGTAATGGTTTCGACCGCCATGCTGAGGCCTCCGAAATAATCAAATGCATCGTTGTTGTCGATGAGGCCATACAGATTGCTGGAACGGCCGAGGTAGGTGTTTTCGACACCGGCCAGCAGGGTTTTGAAGGTATCGGCAGCCGGTTCGCCAAAGCCGTTGGCACCAAAGCTGTGGCCGAGGCGCCGGATATACACATCGCTCAGTTCCGAACGTTGTTCCCAGGCGCCGGAGCGTTCAACCAGACGGTTGATGCCAGCGCCATAACTGGCGGGCGCATCACCAAATACGCGCAAGCTGGCGCTGATACCGGCCTGTTCCGGAGCCAGCCCTTGTGCCAATAGTACCTGTGCCTGTTTGACCCAGTGACGGGCGACCTGATTCTGGTCGAGGGATTCCGTGCCGCCTTGTGCCTGTTTACCGAGTGGCTGCAGAGCTTGTTGTAACGCCAGCGTCAGGGCCGGATAGTCGCGGATAATAGTGTCAGCGCTGGCATCCAGCGCCAGCAGGGTGGCGGTGTTCAGCCACAGCATTTGCTGGGCGTACAGATCGCGAAACAGACCTGAGGTGGTAAACAGCACATCACGGCGCACGCGGTTTTCTTGCAGTGGCTGGCGTTTGAGGCCGCTGACAATGCCACGGCTGTTCCATTCAGGTTCAATACCAAGCATATCCAGACCAAAGGCGATCATGACACCTTCGTCACGCACCACGTCGGATGCCCATAACACCACGGCTTCGGTTTTGTCCGGGTTCTGCTGGTGGCTTTGCTGATTACGCTGGCGTGCTTCGGATGCCATGGTCTGGCCCAGTTGCCAGGCCACCTGGCTGGGAATCAGGCTGCCATCAAGGGCGTAGAAGTTACGGCCGGTGGGCAGGCTGTCGGGGCTTCGAATCGGGTCGTTGCCTTGTCCGGGGGCGATATAACCGCCGTTGAGTCCGGTCAGCAGGGCGTGCAGTTCGGCCTTGGGAGAGTCCTGCAGGCGTTCGCGCCAGAGTGGCGCTTGATCTGTCTGGCTGCCATTACTCATGGAGCCGAGCATCATATCGACCGCTGCTGGTGTCCAGTCCTTGCCGAACACATGCAGTCCCATCGGCATAAACTTTTCCTGCAGATTGGTGAGGTAGTGGCCGATTTCATGCACCAGCATGTCGTCGTCGACCTCATCAAATCCGATTCCCATAATCGCCAGCTCCGCCGACATGGATTCTGCCAGTTCATCCTTGAGCTCCAGCTGCTCAACCTTGGCGCGAATCTGCTGCACCAGCTCGGTAGCCACCGCCTGGTTGCCGGTGCCACGGCTGGCTTCAAAACTTTCGATCAGCTGGCGCAGTGTTAACAGATCGTCGTACAGCTCGGTGCTTTTGAGCGGTGGGGTCAGGTGGTCGATCATGACCGCCAGCCCACGACGTTTGGCCTGAATGCCTTCGCCAACACCATCAACGATATAGGGATAAATACCGGGCAGGTCACCGGCAATGATGCGGGAGTAATCCTCCTCTGCCAGTCCGACGGCGCGCCGTGGCAAAAACTCATAGGTGGAATGACGGCCGAGATGCACCAGAGCATCGGCTTTAAACACATCGTGCAGATAATGGTAAAACGCCAGGTACTGGTGTGGTGGCGGGAAGGCCAGATTGGCGTGTAACAGTTCTTCGTTTACTTCCCAGCCGCGGGGTGGCTGCGGGCCAATAAAGACGTTGCCAAAGGTCAGGCCGGGCAGCAGTAACTCGTTGTTAAAGGTCATGACCTGACCGGGTGCTGCGCCCCAGCCGCCCAGCCCTTCAATGCCGGTTTGTTGCAAGGCGTGAATGATCTTCAGGGCTCCGTCCGGGCAGGCGTTGGGCAGACTGGCCAGTTTTTGCTGATAACACTGGTCGAGCTGATCAAGCAGGGCTAACGCCCGTTCGCGACCTTTGTGATCCACACCTTCGAGCAGATGGCGCATTTCCTCCATGGTGTTGGCGAGCACACGGCTGGCCAGTTCAGGTTTGCCCGCCTGAAGCGCCGCTTCGATCTGTTCGTTGAGTAAGCCAAATGGACCATATTGCATTTCGCTCCGGATCGAGGCGGACAGAGTGTTGAACCACTGCAGATAGTCGGCCGTATTCATATGCTGGATCTGGCTGCTCATGGTTTGCAGGGCGCCGGAATCCCGTGGCAGGTTGATGCCTCGTTCCTGCATCAGGTCGAGCAAGGCCTGTTGGGACTCCGGCAGCTCACCAGTGTTATATCCGGCCGCTTTTAGCTGCTGCAGAATAAACCAGACCGATGCTGGCACGTCGAGGTTGTCGGCGCCGATGTTGTGGCGGCCGGGAGGGTGGTTGTAATAGATAATGGCGATGTGTTTGTCGCGGTTGGCACGAGTTTGCAGTGTTAACCAGCGTTGCACACGTTCCAGTACGCTGTAGATGCCTTCCTGCAAGGGCGCAATCGGCTGGATATTAATACCGGTGACGGTATCAACGCTGCTGGCGCCTGCGGTGGCGACGATCAGCGGCTGGCTGGCACCTTGCAGCTCTGGCATCGCCACCTGGTAATACACCTTGTCCTGGGCCAGACCATCGGCGGATAACTGGCGTTCGATGGCACTGCGATCACGCAGTTTGATGGCCTTTAACACCGGCACGCCCAGCTGTTCAAACTGGCGGGTGACGACCTCGCGACCTTCGCCGCCACCAATGACAAAGTCCTGCAGCATCACAATACTGGTGAGTCGGGTTTTATAGGCTTGCAGTTGTTGAACCGCCTCAACACCGGCTTCGCCCCAGCTGGCCAATGCCACCAGACAATTGAGGTTGGCAGACTGTTCGGCGTGTTGGCAGAGCGCTCGCAGCAGAGCTGCATCGGCGGCCTGAGCACCATCGGCATGATCAATAATGACCAGCAAGCGACGTGAATCCAGCGTTGGTGGTGTTGGGCTGAGTTGGCCCTGGTACAACCACTGCAGGCGTGGCACCGCTTTGGGGGCCAGGACGGCTACATCGGCCTGCAGGTGTGAGTAGGTCCAGCCCAGCAGCTGGCGGGTGTTATCGGTGCCACCGGCTTGCCAGTAGGCACGGCCCTGAATCCAGACCTGCTGCTGTGGGTACTGTTTTTTCAGGTCGGCCAGCCACTGGTCAAAATCGTTATCAGGGTTGGTCTGGGCCAGGGCCTGAACCTGTTCGATGCTGCTGAATACCGGCGCTCCTTGCAGTCTGCTCAGCTGGATCAGACGGTGGTCGCTGTTGAAAACCAGCAGTGGCTGCTGGCTGGTTTGCAGCGCATTCTGCAGCGGGCCAACACTGGGGCCGTACATGCCCATCACCAGAATGGCACGGCTGTGACTGATCAATTCCTGCAGTTGCGACGTGCTCAGTTGACGGAGCTGGGTGTCGGAGCGGGCCAGCACCGGCAGTTGCGGGTAATCCTGCTGAAACTGCTGGGCGGCTTCGGCAATGGTTTCGGCATTACGTTGGGAAACCAGCACCAGCAGGTACTGATCAACGGCTGTGGTGGCCTGGCTGAATGGGCTTAAAACCAGCAGCAGGGTCAGAATCAGGAATCGCATAGGGCTGTCTCTCCACAACAAGGCGTGTGTCGGAGATCAGACGTATGCAGATGTTTACTGTAACCAGAACATGCCATACCGCGTTTTCCCGCCCGGTGCATCAGAAGGTGAGTTGAAGTTGCTGGGTCATGTATCTGGCTCGTGCACTTGATGCACTGACAGTTGCGGGAACAGCACCGGATTTACACCGGTTTCCATGACGGGTCGTTATTTCGCGACCGCTCAGCAAGGGGCGTGTTTCTACAGGGGGATGTTTACCAAGTCAAATACTTGCTCGGATTGTTGTTGTGGCCTGGGTGTGGAAACAGAGGGAATTCCCGGGCTCGCATCGGGGACCTTGGGAAATAAAGAGTCGAGGCGCGTGCGGCACACGATCTGGTCTTGTCGATAGAAGAAAAAATGGTGGGCCTTCCCGGGCTCGAACCGGGGAGCTTGGGATATAAAGAGTCGAGGCGCGTGCAGCACGCGATCATGAATAGCGGTAGGAAAAATGGTGGGCCTTCCCGGGCTCGAACCGGGGACCTAGCGATTATGAGTCGCGTGCTCTAACCAACTGAGCTAAAGGCCCTTGAGCAGGAGCCGCACTATGGCTCCGTGCCAGACATCCTGGACGGATGTTGAATAGGGTGCTGATTATAAGCGTCCGAGACGCTTTGGGCCAGTATCCTGAGGGAATAAAAAAACCGGCAAGTGCCGGTTTTTTCTCGCATTTCGACAAATTAATCGTCAATGAAGCTGCGCAGGTGATCGGAGCGGCTAGGGTGACGCAGTTTGCGCAGGGCCTTGGCTTCGATCTGACGGATACGTTCACGGGTAACGTCGAACTGTTTGCCCACTTCTTCCAGAGTGTGGTCAGTGTTCATGTCGATACCAAAACGCATACGCAGTACTTTGGCTTCACGGGCAGTCAGACCGGCCAGTACGGCACGGGTGGCTTCGGTGAGGCCTTCGTTGGTAGCGGTATCCATCGGGGACTCGGAGTGAGTGTCCTCGATGAAGTCGCCCAGATGCGAATCTTCGTCATCACCAATCGGCGTTTCCATGGAGATTGGTTCTTTGGCGATTTTCAGCACCTTGCGGATCTTGTCTTCTGGCATTTCCATACGTTCTGCCAGTTCTTCAGGAGTAGGTTCACGACCCATTTCCTGCAGCATCTGACGAGAAATACGGTTCAGCTTGTTGATGGTCTCAATCATGTGAACCGGAATACGGATGGTACGTGCCTGGTCAGCAATCGAACGGGTGATCGCCTGACGAATCCACCAGGTAGCGTAGGTGGAGAACTTGTAACCACGACGGTATTCGAATTTATCCACCGCTTTCATCAGACCGATGTTGCCTTCCTGGATCAGGTCGAGGAATTGCAGACCACGGTTGGTGTACTTCTTGGCGATGGAGATAACCAGACGCAGGTTAGCCTCAACCATTTCTTTCTTGGCGCGACGGGCACGAGCTTCGCCGATGGAAACCTTGCGGTTAACTTCCTTGATTTCAGGGATGCTCAGACCAACACGTTCTTCAACGGCCAAAATTTTCTTCTGGGCGCGGAAGATTTCCAGCTTGTAGGTATCCAGCTTGCGAGAGTAAGGCTTGTTGGCAGCGATCAGACCTTCGATCCAGTCGTTGTTAACTTCGTTACCCTGGAAGTACTTGATGAAGTCCTTACGGTCCATGCCGCACTTGCGGGTCATCAGTACCATGATGTGACGTTCCTGGGCGCGGATGGCGTCCAGAGCTTCACGAGCATCGTTAACCAGCTGGTCGAAGTATTTCGGAGTCAGCTTGACCGGTGCAAACAGTTCGGCCAGACGAGCGATGGTGATTTCAGCATCACGGCTGGCGCGACCTTTGGAGCTGATAGCCGCTTCGGCATCGGCAAACGCAGCGATGATTTCTTCAAAGCGACGGTTAACCTCAACGAGGTCCATACCGGTGGCTTCTTCGGTGGTTTCGCTGGAGCCGCTGCCTTCGCCGTCTTCATCTTCGTCGTCGTCACTGGCACCAGCACCGACGATGATTTCGTCGGAGTCTTCATCCGGCAGGTCCGGACCGGACTGCGGGCCTGGCAGCGGGTCTTCGTCGGATGGATCGATAAAGCCGTTGAAAATGTCGGCAATACGGTTTGGATCCTGTTCGGCTTGTGCAAAAGCGGTCAGGATGGTGTTCACGGCACCCGGGTAGTAAGCGAGAGCGGACATCACTTCACGGATGCCTTCCTCGATACGTTTGGCGATAACAATTTCGCCTTCACGGGTCAGCAGTTCCACGGTACCCATTTCACGCATGTACATACGTACCGGGTCGGTGGTGCGGCCTACGTCGCTTTCCACGGAGGCCAGCGCCGCAGCAGCTTCTTCAGCGGCAGCGTCGTCGGCGGTGTCGTTCATGAACAGGGCTTCGCCGTCCGGAGCTACTTCGGAAACGGGAATACCGATGTCATTGATCATGCGGATGATGTCTTCCACCTGATCCGGATTGGCAATGTCATCTGGCAGGTGGTCGTTCACCTGGGCGTAGGTGAGGTAGCCCTGCTCCTTACCTTTGGCAATGAGTTCTTTCAGTCGGGACTGTTGGGTATTCGCTGACATAGGGGCCCTGTGATCCGTTGGTATCAGGCGTGGCACGAAAAGCGCCGAAGTATATCTGTCTGAGTGATTTTAGGCCAGTGCCGGGGGCTTTGGTTCCGGACTCGTACACTCGATGTCACCCCTGTTCGGAGTGACAGGTTCTGATAACTTCCTGCCGTCTCGACCCGGTTTAATGGGGTCGTTGCTGGTTAATTTCAATGCCTTGCGGGCAAATTTGTCGGCCGCGGTTAGCGGCCCGGGCGTCGACCTGGTTGTGAGCGGTAAACCGCTCCGCGCGCAGGTCGGCGCTGGTGTTGTAATTCCTTGAAGCGTTGCCGCTGTTCATCACTCATGGTGCCTGCCTTGCCTTGCCAGAGTTGCAACAGCTGGCGGTACTCGACTTCCAGCTGACGGGCCGCCATACGCTCCAGCGCGAGGCTGATATCGGCGGCCACCGGAGCAATGCCGTTATCGTTCTGGTTGGCAATGCGGGTCAGTTCGGCATGGTAAGGGGTGCCGATCCACTGGATCAGTAACCCGACGGCGCTGGACTGCGGTCCGGCTTTGAGCTTGCGAATAATCTCCAGCAGCAGGCGTTCGTATTCGCTGTTGGCTTCACATTCGGGCAGCTGTAACTCGCTGGCCAGCCCAGGCTGATGCACCAGTGCCTGAATGGCACGCATGATCAGCGGATGATCCTCGGCACCGGTATAGGGCTCGTCGTCCATTGGCAAATGGGTGACGGCGGGGGCACTGACCCATTCCGGTATGGCTTCGATTTCTTCCTGACGAGTCGCCGGTTGAGCATTCACTTTGGCCATGGCGCGGCTGCTGACGCCAATCTGTTTTTCCAGTTCGGCCACCATCAGGTCGCGCAGGGTGCCTTGGGGAATCCGGCCAATCAGCGGTGCTGCCAGCTGATCGAGGCGGGCCTTGCCGTCCATGCTGTCGAAATCGACCTGTTCTTTCAGGTGGCTGAACAGGAACTCCGGCAGGTGCTGGGCTTGTGCCAGGCGCTGTTCGAACGCCTCTTTGCCTTCCTTGCGTACCAGGGTATCCGGGTCTTCACCGTCGGGCAGGAAGATAAAGCGGGCTTGCAGGCCATCTTCCAGCACAGGTAATACGGTTTCCATGGCGCGTGCGGCGGCGGTGCGACCGGCATTGTCACCGTCAAAACAGAAAATAATCTCGGGCACCAGTTTGAACAGGCGTCGCAAGTGGTGCTCGCTGGTGGCAGTGCCGAGGGTGGCGACGGCGTAATGAATGCCGAACTCGGCCAGCGCCACCACGTCCATGTAACCTTCCACAATCAGAAAGCGGGTCAGCTTCTGGCGAATCTTGCGCGCTTCGTAAAGACCGTACAGCTCCCGATTTTTCTGGAAAACCGGTGTTTCGGGGGAGTTCAGGTATTTGGGTTTGTCATCGCCCAGTACCCGACCACCGAAGGCAATCACGCGGCCGCGAATATCGCGAATCGGAAACATGATGCGATCACGGAAGCGGTCATAGGTACGGCCGTCTTCCTTTTCGATCAGCATGCCGCTGCTGATCAGTTGTTTCATGCGGGTTGGGTCGGTTGCCAGTTTTTCCTGCAGGTTATCCCAGCCGGGCGGGGCATAGCCGATCCCGAAAAAACGTGCCGCCTGACCGGAGAGGCCGCGTCCTTTGAGATAGTCGACCGCACGCTGGCGCTGGTTATGGGTACGCAGCTGTTCGGTAAAAAAGGTCGCGGATTCTTCAAGGCGCAGGTACAGGGGTTCGTGTTCCTGTTCCTGGCGGCGAACCTCGGTAACACTTTCCTTCGGTACTTCGAGGCCGGCGTTGGATGCCAGTTTTTCGACCGCATCGGGAAAGCTCAGGCCATCGTGTTCCATTACGAACTTGAGGGCGGTGCCGGAGGCTCCACAACCAAAACAGTAGTAAAACTGCTTGTCGCGGCTGACGGTGAATGACGGGGTGTTTTCGTTATGGAACGGGCAGCAAGCAGAGTAGTTTTTGCCGGCCTTGCGCAGTTTGATACGGCTTTCGACCACATCAACAATGTCGGTTCGGGACAGCAGTTCGTCGATAAAACTCTGGGGTATGCGGCCTGCCATAGATCAGACACTCCGTATGCCGTTCTGCGGGTGGTGGCGGCTGAAAGTCGCCAAAGCTGTAATAAAAAAGCGCCACGATAAGAGTGGCGCTTTTTTACCGACCAGTGCAAGCACTGGCGAGGGAGTTTTCTGCGGGTGCAGCGGGCACTTAGCCCAGTTGGGCCTTAACCAGTCGGCTGACAAGCGCCATATCGGCGCGGCCTTGCACTTGTGGTCTGAGAACGCCCATAACATTGCCCATGTCCTGCATGGAAGCAGCACCGGATTGTGCAATGGCATCAGCGATAAGCTGGTTAAGCTCTTCTTCGCTCAGCGCCGCCGGCAGAAACTCACTGATTACGTCGATTTCAAATTGCTCAACGGCTGCCAGTTCTTCACGACCAGCATCCATATATTGGGCAATTGAGTCTCGGCGTTGCTTGCTCATCTTGTCCAGGATAGCCAGAGCGCGGGCGTCATCGACTTCAACGCGCTCGTCCACTTCCACTCGCTTGAACTCTGCGGTGATCAGTCGCAACGCCGCGAGGCGTTCTTTCGCCTTGGAGCGCATGGCGTCCTTGACGGCGTCTTTTACCTGTTCAACCAGTGTAGTCATGGTAACTCCTGTTCTCGATGGCCTGAAATCAGTACAGACGGGTCATCTTGCGCTGTTCGCGCTGTACTTTCTTCAGGTGACGCTTGATAGCGGCAGCCGCCTGGCGCTTACGGATCCAGGTTGGCTTTTCATAGTGTTCACGACGACGCACTTCAGACAGTACGCCTGCTTTTTCACAGGAACGCTTGAAGCGACGCAGAGCTACGTCGAATGGCTCGTTTTCTTTGACTTTTACAGCTGGCATCCAATCACCTACGTTTTTGCTGAATTACACGGGGGACTTCGGGAAGTTATGGGCCCCAGTTAGAGGGCGGGCATTCTAAAGTTTTTGCGCGAGGAATGCAAAGCATAAAAGTTGTTATTGGTTGGCTTTGCACCATACCCACCGTATCATGTGCGGCTTGTTTGCTCAGAGGCACCAATCATGCGGGTTTTAGGCCTGGAAACCTCCTGTGATGAAACGGGCATTGCCCTTTACGACACCGAACGCGGCCTGCTGGCGCATCGTATCTATTCACAGATTGCGTTGCACGCGGAATATGGCGGTGTTGTGCCGGAATTGGCGTCACGTGACCACGTGCGCAAGGCGCTGCCTCTGATTCACGAAACCCTTAATGAAGCCGGTCTGACCGTCAAGGATCTCGATGGTATTGCCTATACCAGTGGTCCGGGTCTGGTCGGTGCCTTGCTGGTAGGCGCCTGTCTGGGGCGCAGCCTGGCCTGGGCCCTGGGAGTACCGTCCGTGGGTGTCCACCATATGGAAGGCCATTTGCTGGCCCCGATGCTCGAAGACACGGCTCCCGACTTTCCTTTTATAGCCTTGCTGGTGTCCGGCGGGCACACCCAGCTGGTGCGCGTTGATGGTATTGGCCGTTACGAGTTGCTGGGTGAGTCTCTTGATGATGCCGCCGGTGAAGCCTTCGACAAGGCGGCCAAAATGATGGGCTTGCCGTATCCCGGTGGCCCGGCACTGAGCAAGCTGGCGGACAGTGGTGATGCAACCCGTTTCCGTTTCCCTCGCCCGATGACCGATCGTCCGGGGCTGGATTTCAGCTTCAGCGGCCTTAAAACCCAGGTGCGTACCACGATTCTGGATTGTGCGGTTGAGGGTGTTCTGGCGGATCAGGACAAGGCCGATATTGCTGCCTGTTTCCAGGCGGCAGTGGTTGATACTCTGGCGATCAAGTGTAAACGCGCCATGCAGCAAACCGGTGTCAAACGTCTGATTATTGCTGGTGGTGTGGGTGCCAACCGTCGTCTGCGTGAACAGCTGCAGCAAACCGCGGAATCCCTCAAGGGCCAGGTGTTTTACCCGCGTCCGCAATTCTGTACCGATAACGGTGCCATGATTGCGTTTGCCGGTGCCTGTCGTTTGCTGGCGGGCAGCGCAGCGGATCTGGCGGTGGCCGTGGTGCCGCGCTGGCCTATGACCGAACTGGCGCCAGTGGATACGCTGGCGCGTCCACAAGGACAACAACATGGATAAGGTATTTATTCACGGTCTGGCCGTTGACGCGGTAATTGGTGTGTTCGAATGGGAAAAACAGGTTCGACAGCCGCTGGTGTTTGATCTGGATATGGCCTGGGATATTCGTCAGGCGGCACGTACCGATGATCTGGCGTTTGCCCTGAACTATCAGGCGGTGACGGAAGCGGTTGAGCAATTTGTGCGTGAGCAGCATTTCCAGTTGCTGGAATCGCTGCTGGAACGTTTGTCTGAACACCTGTTGCAGACGTTTGGAATGCCCTGGTTGCGTATTCGGGTGGAAAAACCGGCGGTGGTGCCGCAGGCGCGTGCCGTTGGCCTTTGTATTGAACGTGGAGTGCTCTGAGTGGCGCGCATTTATCTGGGAATTGGTTCCAACCTCAATCCGGACGTACAGATTCCCGGTGGACTGGCGGCACTCGCCGAGCTGGTGACGATTGTTAATGAGTCTCCCTGGTATCGCTCTCCGGCGGTTGGCTTTGACGGCCCGGATTTTATTAATCTGGTGGTGGAAGCTGAAACGCCAATGACGGTGCGTGAGCTGGCAGCGGCACTCAAGGAACTGGAGGTGCGTTTTGGGCGCACGCCGGATGCAGTAAAGTTTTCGTCGCGCTCGCTGGATGTGGATATCCTGCTGTATGACGGTCTGAGTGGTGTGGTCGACGGTGTGCGTTTGCCTCGTCGTGATATTCGTCAGTTTGCGTTTGTATTGCGGCCGTTGCTGGATATTGCGCCGGATGTGATTTGCCCGCAGAACGGTCACTGTTATGCGGAAGACTGGCCAGCATTGGCCGACCAGCCGTTAACCCGTATCGAGCACTGATGACAGCCTTGCCCAGGATCAGCCTTGCCGCTGCTGGCTGATCCATTCTCCCAGTTGCTGTTCGCGCTCTTGCGCCAGCGCTTCTCCAATAGCCTTGCCGGTTAGACCGCGCGCTACCATGTCCTTGGCGGATACCTGTCGCGCCAGCTCAAATGCTGTGCGCAGATAATCTGCTTGCGGGTACGCAACGTTTTCAAAACCGGTGCGGCCACGGCTGTCGGCGGTGGCGACCACTAACAGTTGTTCAAAACGTTCCGGGCGACGCCAGGCGTCAGTGCCATCCAGCAGCTTCAGGATAGTGGCCGCTTTTAACTCCAGTGCCCGATGCACGTGGGTGTGCCATTCACATCCCAATAACGCCAGTTCGGTGGCGTCTTTCGGAGCCTTCAGGCGCTCTGACAGGCGTTTCAATGGCTGTTTGCCGCGCGCTTCATGAGCGATATGACGTGGCCATTCCGATTCCGGGGTCAGAGCCTTGCCAAGATCGTGCGTAAGGGCGGCCCAGCGCACAGCGGTATCGTCAGACAGCCGTACTGCGGCTTGTAACGACATCAGGGCATGAATGCCGCAGTCAATTTCAGGGTGGTGCTGGGGCGGTTGCGGGACACCGAACAGGGCGTCGATTTCACCAAACCAGAGTGCCAGGGCGCCACATTCGCGTAATACCTGGAAGTACACATCCGGGCGATCTTCACCCAGGGCACGGCGGGTTTCCTGCCATACCCGTTCTGCCACCAGGTGTTCCAGTTCGCCGTCTGCGACCATTTGCTGCATCAGCTGCATGGTTTCCGCTGCAACCTGGAAGCCGAGGTTGGCAAAGCGGGCGGCGAAACGGGCAACACGCAGCACTCGTAGCGGGTCTTCGCTGAATGCCGGGGATACGTGGCGTAACAGGCGTTGCTCAAGGTCTCGCTGACCCTGATAAGGGTCGTATAACTGGCCGTTTTCATCCATGGCGATGGCATTGATGGTGAGGTCGCGGCGTAACAGATCCTGTTCGAGGGTGACGTCCGGGCTGAAACGGCAGTCGAAGCCCTGATAACCATGGCCGCTTTTGCGTTCCGTGCGGGCGAGAGCATATTCCTCGTGGGTTTGGGGATGCAGGAAGACCGGGAAGTCGGCACCGACCTGTTGATAGCCCAGATCAAGCAGTTGCTGTGGCTCTGCGCCCACAATCATCCAGTCACGATCCTTGACGGTTATGCCGAGCAATTGATCGCGAACGGCACCACCTACCAGATAAATCTGCATACCTGACCTTCCAATCCAAAACATATCAATTCGTTACGAGCGCCAGAGCGGCAATGTCTGCACCTGCGGATATTGCCAATAAAAAAGGCCGCAGGTGCGGCCTTTAATAGTAACCCGCGCCTGGGCGGGCTGCGAAAGGCTAACCGATCAGAAGTAGAAACCGGTCTCCAGTGCGACACCGGCTTCTTTTTCAACGCGGTCCGGGTTGGCCATGGCGGCGATGTCGATATGCACACCAAATGGTGAGAAACCGAAACCGATGGAGGCTACGTCAGACTGGCTGGTCGCCAGGTTGGTACGGTAACCGGCACGGAATTGCACGGTTTCGAATACATCGAACTCGGCCCCCAGGTTGACGTACTGGGTCGGTTGTTCAAATGCCACCGGCTTGTTTTCCATCAGGTCGGCATCAATGGCTACGGTGGTCCAGTCGCCGTTAAAGGCAACACCGGCGCGGAACTGCGGGTCGAGGTGAATGGTTGGACCATCGACCATACGGTTGTCGGCACTGCCACGAACCATGGTCTGGCTGGTTTCAAACTCGCCACCGAACAGGTTTTTGGCGACAACCCCAACTACCCATTTGTTGGTTGAGCCGAAGCGGTAGGATGCACCAACGTCCATATTGAACTGGTTGAAGGTCTCGGCATCGTCTTTCAGCTGATCGGCGTCGATTTCTCCATCGTAGTCCGCTTCGGCTACGTAATGCAGAGTCATAACGCGTTGCAGTTTCGGGGTGATACCAATGGCCACTTTCTGGTCTGCGATGGTGAATTCACGCGAGAAGGAGACGCCAATGTTGGTAACAGCTACCCCCACGACTTGCAGGTAGGAGTTCATCTCGGCGTCTTCGGCAGCAGAGGACAGCTGGCCGTTTTCAATGATGTTGATGTCACCGGCAGCGGTAGTCACGGTATCGGAGGTGTAGTTCTGGACTGCATCGACCTGATTGTTGGCGGCATCGAGTTCGTCCTGGGTCAGGCTGTCGTTTTCGGCAGAATTCAGGCCGCTGTCAATCGTTGACGTCAAACTGTTACCGGCAGCGGTCATGCCTTGGGCGGCATCGCTGTAGGAGTTGATCAGGGTGTTATCTTCGTTACTGAACAGGGCGCGACCGGAGAAGGTGGCTTCACCGCTGACGCTCAGTGCGGCAGCAAACTCTTTACCCGGAAAGGCGATGGCAGTGGATACACCCAGGCGAGCACGTAGCTGGCTGCCGGATACATCATTCAGGGCAGAGGTCAGTTCGGAGTTGAGGTTGTCGAGGGTGCTGAGTTGGCTGTTCAGATCAGCCAGAGCATCTTTCAGATTCTGGTTGGCAGCACGTACCTCGGCAATTTTTGCGGACTGGTTGTTAATGGCGCTGATATCGCTTGGCATGATGTCAGACAAAGCATTGGCGGCGCTGTCAACATTGTCGAGGCTTTCGTTGAGGTTGCCAGTCATGTTGTCATCAAACATATCTTCGAACTGTGGCACCAGGTCTTCGTTGATGTCCTGGAAGGTATTCACTACTTCATCGTCATCGGCAACAGTGACACCAGCTTGTGGCAGCAGGATGGCGAAGTCGTCATCGTATTCGGCCTGGGACAGCAGTGACGGGTTATACGCCGGGGCATGAGCGCGTTTGGCGCTGGCTACACCGGTGTTCCCCATGGCCAGACCACGTGCGTCCATTGGCAGGAATGGGGCAGCCTGAACGCTGGCGCTACCGATAGCAGTAATGGCAACAGCCAGTAGAGTACGTTTGGTCATTTCGCGAATCCTTTTATGTTGTTTTTGATCCATGCCGTTCCTCTGTCGTGCGATGGTCCAGAACGACATCCGGAGCGCCACAACATGACGCCCACTACAAAATTGAAAAAAATACATTCCTGATGGAACTTTTCGGACTGATGCAATAATAGACGCATTTTGTCTGCCAGACATACAAAAACGACCAATACAGGGGGACTCTTGCTGGAAGTCAGCTGCTGACGCACAGAAGGAGGGCTGGCTGTCTAAACTTCCTTCGCACCTGGCCGATAGCGCTTGTATTAAGATTCATGCAGGGGCTTTGTGATGGCGACCTTACCGGCTTTATTCAGAAAGCCTCTTCTAACTGGTTGTGTGCTGATACTGGCGATAACCGTGAGCAGTTGCAGTAATGACTGGATGCGCTCCCAGCGGCAGTCGTCGGGCGACTACTTTCGCCCGGTCGAACAACAGGCTGACCCGGTTGCTCCGCTGGTGATCCGTGTGACCGGTTATGCCGCCCTCAGTAATGCCAAAAACCTCAGTGAAGCGCAGCGGCGTTTGCTGGCAATGCGAGGTTCCCAGGTCGATGCCTACCGCACCATGGCCGAACGGGTGTACGGCACTGCGATTCAGGGGGCAACTACTGTGCGGGACATGGTGGTCGAAAATGATCGTTTGCGTACCTGGGTGGAAAGCAGCCTGCAAGGGGCTCGGGTTGTCAGCACCGATGTGTTGCCGGATGGCAGCGTTGAAACGGTTCTGGAAATGGTGATTGACCAGGGCTTTCGTAACTGTCTGCAGACCAATGGCAATCAGCGTATGAATGTGGACTGCCGGATTCCACTGGGCAGTCATCTCGGCATGGCCAAACCGGTTCAGACCGAACAAAACCGCATGGATGTCGGTAGTAATCCCTATAGTGGCAGTGCTCCCCAACCCGATATGGCAGCTCCGTCGTCCACTCCCAAAGGAGCGCAATCCGGCTTCTATTTTATTGAGTAAAAGAGGAGAGGGCGGTTATGAAAATCTTGTGGCTTCTTTTTTGCGGGTTGCTGGTGGGTTCTGTACAGGCGATGGAAGTGCAGGTGACTGGCCAGGCCTGGGTCGACGGTTCAGTGAATATGGCGCGTGATGCCGCGCTGGAAGATGCCATGCAACAAGCGGCGCTGCAGGCGGGTGTGCAGGTGCGAAGCAGTCAGCATCTGAATATGGGGCAGCTTGACCAGGACCATGTGCAGGTTGATGGACGCTCACGTGTTGCCCTCAAACGGATTGTGCAGGAAGGCCGCAGTGGCGACTGGTATCAGGTATCGATTGTGGCAGAAGTGCGCCCCGAAGCCATGTGTGCCGATAGCCATCAGCAATATCGCAAGACCATCGCAGTTGCTGGTTTTTCACTGGTGGATCAGGATCAGGCGACTCTTGGACGGGTTGGTAATGTTGAGCAAGCCTTGCCACAGGTGCTGGTCAGTGCCCTTAATCGCGATATGGGCTCTGGTGTGCAGGCTCTGGATGCTTCCGGTTCGCGTTTGTACGCTGATCCACGTACCGCGCCGGTAATGGAAAACAGTCAGCAGCGACTGACAACATCCGTCACGCTGGCAACCCGTCTGGGGGCGCAATATGTCGTCTCCGGTGTGGTGCGTGACCTGGGCTTGACTGGTCAAAGCCGGACGCTGGAAAGTGGCCAACCACAAAATGTGAACTGGCGTGATGTATTGGGTATGCAGCAGCCAGCGCCCGAACGTCGCTTTGCTGTGGAGTTGTTTGTGCACGATGGCTTGAGTGGTGCGCTGCTGTTCCAGCGTCAGTACCAGACCAGTGGCTTGTGGAACCTGCCTCAGGACCAGTCAGCTCCGTTTGCATCACAACCGTTCTGGCACACTCGTTATGGTGCCGAGGTTCAGCGTCTGTTATCTGGTGTTACCGAGGAACTTACCGAAGTTCTGAGGTGTCAACCTTTTATGGCCAGAATCGTATCAGCACGCGGCAACCGTTTGCATATTGAGGCCGGAGCTGTGGCTGGTATTCGTCCGGGCGACCGTTTTCAGGTTTACCGTACCGGCACCTTCTATAACCTTGATCTTGAACCTCGTACCGAGTTAACCAACATGGCAACCGAGGTGGTAATCAAGCAGGTGCAGCCACAATTTGTGGTGGCCGAGTTGACCAGCTCTGCTGAGTCGTTGTCTATTCAGCGCGATGACCTTGTAATCGCCTGGTAAACAGTGGGTGAGGCGTCTTTGAATGATGTGATGCTTTCTTGATTATTGTCAGCTACGTCGTTTTTAGCTCCGGTCCTTGTCGCAACGAGAGGGTGGGGCTACTAACGTCTGGTTGACCACAATTTCTCCCCGGCAAGCCTTGTGGTATGCGCCTCTTGTACTTTTTTGACGTAATTTTCAGGTTCATTTAATGATCGTTAAGGTTGGATTGTTTCAACCTTCACGTAGATTTTGCTGCATTTATCCCCTTTCTGGCTTTTGGAACGATGGCCGCGTCCATGGCAGGCATCGCTGATCCTCTGTTACGTTGTTTGCCAAAAAATTACGGAAAATCAACAGCTTTACCCGGTTACGGTAACTGTTTTGATTCGTGATCGACAATCGGATGATGTATTGTGAGCAAACATCCGGTCAGGACGATTTTTACACAAACGCGATAAAAACTAGTCAGGCATCCAGCCTGGCGGGCTTGTGTTTTCACAACCCGTAAAAGTGAGGAGAGATTATGAAAAAGTCAGGTTTGCTGTTGGCCATGGCGGCTCTGAGTGCGGTTCCTGCCATCGCAGATACCTCAGCAACTGTTTACGGCTCCATTCGTATTTATGCCAGCGCTGGTGATGCTGCTGATGCGGATATTTCCAACGATGCTTCCCGTATCGGTCTGAAAGGCTCTCTGGACACTGCTCTGGAAAACGTTAAAGCGGTTTACCAGGTTGAAGCGTTTGTTGGTCGTGACAACGGCACTGATTCCAACAAGAGCCAGAACGAAGGTTCCTTCGGTCTGGACGGTCGTCTGGCTTACGTAGGTCTGACTGGTGATTTTGGTCAGGTTACTGCTGGTCAACAGTGGTCCACTCTGTACAGCATGGTTTCCAACGTTACTGACCTGACTATCAACAGCACTGGTGAAACTCAGGATTTCAACTGGCGTAACGACAGCTCCATTGCTTACGTTTCTCCAGTAATGAACGGTCTGCAATTCGGTGCTTCTGTACTGTCTGACGCCGATGTTGACAGCGGAGAAGACACTGATCACTTCCAGTTGGCTGCCAAGTATACTGCTGGTGCTCTGACCTTGGCAGTTGGTCTGGATCGTGCTGCTGACCAGTCTCTGGCTGATATTCAGGCACTGTCTGCTGCTTACACCATTGATACCGTTACTCTGGTTGCTCTGGCTCAGAGCTACAAGACTGACCTGGCTGGTGCCGAAGCTTCTTACCCATACGAACTGGGTGCATCTTGGAACTTCGCCCCAGATCAGACTGTGGTCCTGACTCACTACAACATGGACAATGCTGACGATGACACTGGCTTCAACCTGGAACTGCGCAGCGGTTTGGGTAAAGGCACTACCGTCTACACCAACATGGAACTGGACAACGTAGCTGATGAAGACGTTCTGGCTTACGGTGTTGGTCTGAAAGTCGACTTCTAATGTTGATCAGGCGGTGGGTCACTCCACCGCCGACGCTGTTGCCTGGGCTCTCGGGTGATGGTTGCGAATTGGTTTTCGCTCGGGCACATCGCGGGGTGTGTCTTTTCTTCTACGTCGGCTAGCCGACGTTTTTTCTTCACGGTTACGTTGACCAGCTCTCACCAGCCCAACGTATTTGAGGGTCCTTGGCCCTCTTTTTTGACTGTGAAGGTCTCTTTCGCTTGAGATTCGGGTCTGAAAACCAATACGACTGACCGGCACTCGTGCCGGTCAGTCACCTTTCCTGTTTTTTCCGCTATTCCATGTCTATATCCAGCCGGTTTCGGTCGCCTTTACAGATGACTGGCTTTGCCTGCCTGTTGGCGGATTTCCGTCCATTCCTCCTGTGAGCGGGCGGTGCTGTTGCCCGGTACGTTCAGCAGGATTTCAAAATAGTCGGAGCGCAATTCGGATTGCATGACGGTGTCACGGGGTTTGCCTCGTACCACATACACCGACTGGATGTTCTGATGGTCGAAGGCTCGCCATTGTTGTGGATCTTTCAGGAGGCTGTAGCTGTGATTTTCCAGCGCCTTGATTACGCGGTCGCTGTTGGTGGTACCCGCTCGGCTTGCTGCATCCCGATATTGATAGATGCTGTCGTAGGCGGCAGCAGCAACGCTGCCGGGGTACTGGTGAAAGCGTTCGACGTAGTCTTCAACAAAAGCTTTGCCGCGCGGGTATCCGTATTGGTATGGCACTGACCAGGTCCAAGGTGTGGTGCCCACCACGTTTTCCATCAAACTTGCTCCGGCACTGGCGGCCATACTTTCAGTCAGATTGGGAACCACAATCTGCATGTGTTCTTTCAGACCCATGTTATCGGCCAGCTCCAGCGCAGTGGCCATGTCCTCACCAAATTGCACCAGAACCAGAATGTCGGCTGCTGATACTGCCGCGGCATCGAGAGCACTCTGCAATTCCTGCTGTCGTGGGCGCGGGTAAGGGACTTTGACTCCGGGATGGCTGGCGGTATTGGTGGTATGAGTGAAGGTTCTGATCGACGCTTCTGTTGAGTTGCCCCAGCTGTAATCGGCCGTCACAAAAAACAGCTTTTTATCCTGAATATTCTGGTTCAGGTAAAACGCCAATGCCTGGGCGGTCATGCGGGCACTGATGTATTCACGGAACAGGTGGCGATTGCCTTCCTCTTCTGTAATTTCATTGGCCGTACCGAGTGTTGGTAAATAGAGAACGTGCTGCTCGGCGGCGGTTTTGCCAATTTCGATCACCACATCGCTGGAAATCCCCCCCAGCAATACTTCCGCTCCTTGTGCCAGCAGCTCATGGCTGGCGGTTGCAGCATGTTCGACTTTGGATGCTGTATCAGCCATCAGGAGTTCCAGTGGTTTGCCCAGCAGTCCACCAGACTGGTTTATTTCTTCGACCGCCAACAAGGCGCCTTGTGCCTGTTCATACCCCTCGGCCTTGTAACGGCCGGTTGTCGGGTGCAGTAGTCCGAGCTTGATACTGTCGGCAGCCAGCGTGGTATTGCTTGTCAGGCAGGAGGAGACCAGCAGAACAGCTGTCAGAATGGGGTGTCGTTTTGTAGCACTCAAGAACATCAGGTTTATCCGTAGCAAATGAGAATTATTACTATTTGTGCAGTCTATTCTTATTGCGAATAAAAACAACATCTGTTCTGCAATAATTGCAGACCTGTTAACAGAAATGACAGAAATGAAATGAAACGGGTGTTCAGATTGTTGGTGTGTTTGGCACAGGGTGTTGCTGTTTGGCCTGAAAGGTTGGAATCTCCAACCTAAGAATGTCAGGTTTGGCTACAGATACGTACGTCTGACAAACGTCGAGGACAGGGTAATTTATGCCAACTTATGGGGCGCAAAAATACTTTTGAGGGGCGTTGTGAATGGTTTGGTGCGGCTACACCGGCACTTTTCCGGTGCAGCCTGATTAGTGGAATTACTTAATATGGCGCGTTGCGACCAGCCTGGCAGTGAATATCAAGAACTGTCTGTAAAAACAGTGAGCGCGCGCGGTTTGGTTGTGCGCTTTTTTTACTGATGGCGGCGGCTCCCAGTGTGTAATAACGGGACGACGGCGCTATGGCCTTGAGCTCACCACGTTGTACATACGGAAGTGCGATACTCTCTGGCAGAAACGACGAATACAGACCGGAAAGTATTAGAGCAATACGGGTTTCGTAGTGGTAGGAGATTGCTGTGAGGTTCATCCGGGATATTTGCTGGTATACCTCTTCGTGTGGTTTCAGGCCAGCATGAACTACTGGCGTGCTGTTAATGACCGAGTCGTCGAGACGACTTTCCGGCATATCGAACAGCGGATTTTTCCGACCGGTGTAAAAATAGCAACGGTCACTAAAAAGATGAATATAATCAATGCCTTCCAGCTTTCTGTGGTACGGGATGAAGGCGATGTCCAGCTCATCGTTGAGCACCCGGCGCTCCATATCGACCATATGTTCAACGTCGACGGTCAGCTCAACATCTGGCGCTTCCTGACCATATGCCCGAATAATTTCCGGAAATTTTCCGCGCGGATCGATGGCAAAGGTGTCGCTCATGCCAACCCGTAATTTGCCGGATGGCTGCGAGCTGAGGTTGTTGATGGTATTGCGGAAACCTTCCAGCGCATCCAGTAATTGCTGGGTCTGCTGGTAAATAACCTTGCCTTCATCGGTAAGTGCAAAGCCACCGCGGCCGCGCTTGCAAAGCGTCAGGTTGAGGCGGGCTTCAAGGTTGGCGATATGAATACTGATGGTCGGTCGGCTGATATTCAATTGGGTCTCGGCAGCACTGAATCCGCCGCACTCAACAACCGCCTTGAATACCTTCAGTTGTTTGATTTCGTAGTCGCCCAGTTGGCCTAATGAATATTTTTTTGACATGTTGTGCTTCAAAAGGGTGCGATATGGTGGTTTGAGGCAACTCCAGCAATTGCTGTGCCGATGGTAAATTGCACCTTGCGTTAGGGTTCGTCAACCTTTACTTAGACGCCCCTTGATTTATCCGATGATCGCTCTTTGAAAATATCCAATCCTGTGAGCAGGTATCCGGTGACGGAGAGCTGTACTGCCAGGATCTGTGATTGAACTTGCCTACTAATTAACGACAGAAAAATAGAACAGGATTATCGTTATGATGAAGTTTGTGAAACGCGCTCGTGCGCTGGTGGCCGGTGGTGCCATGGCTCTCTCGGTTGCGGCCGGCATGCTGCCTTCCATGGCTCAGGCAGCTGATGCGGAATACAACTGGCGCTTCAGCAACCTGTACGGTCGTGGTACCGCATTCGGTGAACTGTACGAGAACCTCGCGAAAAACATCGAACAGCTGACCGATGGCAAGATCAAGGTACAGGTTCTGTACTCTGGTGAAGGTGTTGGTACTGAAGGTCTGCTGGGTGCAGTGAAATCTGGCCTGATCACCATGGGCGCTCCATTCCAGTCCATGCACGCTGGTGAACTGCCTGCCGGTATCGTTGAAATCGGTCTGCCAGGTGGCACTGCTGATACCGACAAACTGTACGACCTGTTCCACAACAAGGGCTGGGACAAGATCCTGACCCAGGCTTACGGCTCTCAGGGCATGGTATGGCTGGAACCGTACATTCAGCCACCGGTGTACATCATCACCAAAAAGCCAATCAACTCTATCGAAGACTTCAAAGGTATGAAGATTCGTGCTCCAGGCGCATACGGCAAGTTCCTGCGTAACCTGGGTGCTTCTCCAGTGTCTCTGGCCTGGTCTGAAATCTACACCTCTCTGGCTACTGGTGTAATCGACGGTTCTATCGGTTCCAACATGATCGACCACCGCGATGGTAACCACGTTGAAGTTGCCAAGTACATGTACCGTCTGCCACTGGCTGGTGCTCAGGTTCTGCCAATCGTTGTAAACCGCAACGCCTGGAAGAAACTGCCAGAAGACCTGCAAGCTGACGTTCGCAAAGCCACTGAAATTCACGCCAAGGAACAGCTGGAAAACTCCAAGAAGTGGGAAGCTGAAGCTCTGGCCGAAATGCAAGCCAAAGGCCTGCAGTGGTCTCCAGAACCTAGCGAAGCTGACAAGGCTGCCTGGAAAAAAGCCGGTGAAGGTCTGTTCGACGAATACGCTGCTCAGGACAAGTACAGCAAGCAGCTGATCGAGATTCTGAAGAAGAACTCCTGATCTGACGCATCCTGTCCGGTAGTGGCCAGGGCTGGCTGCTACCGGACATTTTTTTACCCGGAAATAACAAGATGCTGACCTCTGTTCTGAAACAATTGTGCCGCGGCAGTGACCTGCTGGTGAAATGCGCGGGCCTTGCGGCCTCTGTGCTGATGCCAGTACTGACCGTGGTGGTTGCCTGGGAAGTATTTGCACGCTACATCCTGAACGCCCCGACCATATGGGGTTACGACACTGCCCTCTTTTTGTTTGGTTATATTGCTGCACTGGGTGGTGCCTGGGCACAACAGAATCGCGCCCACATTACGGTGGATATTCTGTACCTGAAGGTCTCCGGCAATACTCGCCGTGTATTTGACCTGATCACGGGTTCATTGGGTATTTTCTTCCTGGTGCTGGTGGTGAAGATGAGCTATGGCAAGTACGACGAAGCTGTGGAATTTGATTTTCGTACCCAGAGTGAGTGGGCAGCCCCTGTCTTCCACTTCTGGATCATGATGATGGTTGCTGCCTCGCTGTTTGTTATGCAGCTGACTCGTGACCTGATCGCTAACCTGTACCACCTGATCACTGGCAAGCCATTAATGGCCAGCGATGACGATCAGGACGAGGATGACCAAAATGGGAATTGAGCTGCTGACCCTGGTCCTGCTGGGCTTTATCCTGACGTTTTTTGCCCTTGGCGCCCAGGTTGGTCTGGCCCTTGCCGGTATCGCCATGGCGGTTGGGTATTTTGTTTGGGATGACGGTATCTTTAACCTGATTCCAACCACGATTGAAGCCACGTTTAACAGTTTTATCCTGTTGGCGATTCCACTGTACATCTACATGGGCCAGCTGCTGACCAAATCCGGTATCGGTGATGCCATGTTCAACGCCAGCCAGATGCTGATTGGCCGTGTTCGTGGTTCTCTGGCGATCAGTGTGATTGGTGTGTGCTCCATGATTGGTGCGATGGTGGGGATTATTGGTGCCGGTATCATGACCTCCGGCTCCATTGCCCTGCGTCCAATGCTTGAGCGTGGTTATGACCGTCGTATGGCGATGGGTGTGATCATGGCCGGTGGTGCTCTGGGTATCCTGATTCCACCAAGCATTCCGATGATCATGTTTGCGGCCTCTACCCAGAACTCCGTTGGTCGTATGTTCCTGGGTGCCATGATGCCAGCCTTGCTGACCATCGTGCTGCTGGTTTCCTATGTGGCCATCAGCTGCTGGCTGAACCCTGCTCGTGCTCCGAAGACCGCTGAAGACGAAGCCAACCGCAATCTGCCAGTGGCGCAGAAAATGCGTATCGCCCGTGACGGCGTGTTGTCCCTGCTGCTGATTCTGGTGGTACTGGGTTCCATCATCACCGGTGTTGCGACCCCAACCGAGTCGGGTGCTCTGGGTGTGGTCGGTGCTGTGCTGCTGGCGATTGTGTTCAAGCGCTTCAAGCTCGACATGTTCCGTATGGCGGGTGTGCAAACCGGTATTCTGGTGAGTGTGGCCATGTGGATCATCATGGGTGCATCCCTGTTCAGTAACTTCCACCTGCTGATGGGCGTGCAGACCATGGTGTCTGACTTCACCAGTACGCTGGATCTGCCTCCGATCATGATCATCATCATGTTCCAGGTCATCATGCTGTTGCTGGGCTTTATCATCGACGAATTCATCATCGTTCTGATGTGTGCGCCGCTGTTTACACCGATTGCCGTGTCTCTGGGTTATGACCCGATCTGGTTCGGTGTTCTGATGATCGTCAACATCCTCATAGCGGTGCAGACACCTCCTTATGGCTTTGCTCTGTTCTATCTGAAAGGGGTGGCGCCATCCGACGTGGGAATGGGCGAGATTTACCGTTCGGTAACACCGTTCATCATGATCAACCTGGTGGTTCTGATCACCTGTATGGTCTTCCCGGACATCATTCTCTGGTTGCCTAATACGGTAATGGGTCAGGAGTAATTGCCATGTTCTACCATGTGTTGATCCCGGTTGACCTCAGTCACCCGGAGCAGTTGCCAAAGCTGATTGAAACCGCTCGCCAGCTGACCAACGACAGTCCACATGCAGATTTTGATTTTCTGTATGTGGATGACAGCCTGATTCACAAGGCTGGCAGCCCGTTGCTGGACGAGGATTTCAAAAATAAGCGTCGACGTGATGAAAAAGACAAGTTGTTGGCGCTGGTGCGCAACTACATGCCTGAGACTTTGCATTATCGTCATCATGTCCGTTTTGGCACCGTGCATGAAAAGATTCTGGAAGAGTCAAAACGCGGAGATTCTGATGTGATTGTGATGATGGCCAGCAAGCCTGGCCTCGGCAGTTACTTCGTAGGTTCCAACGCTGAACGTGTTGTTCGTCACGCCCAGTGCAGCGTGATGGTGATGCGCGAAGCCTGATACTGTTTTAACCCTGTTTCCCCCCGAGTCATTGCAGGTGTCCGGGGGGTTTTTTTAGGGTTCGATAGTCAGTGATTGATCAGAGAAGAAGCAGAAAGCCCGCCGGGAGTGATTCCGGCGGGCTTTTTGTTTTTGGATCTGGCGACTGGCCGGGCCGCGATCGGATCTGGCGTCCGACGTCCGACTTCTGGCGCTTTGCGGCTACTCGGCTTGTTAATTGGCCTGGCCGTTTGCCCTCTTTGGGGACCTTGTCCCCCGGCCGGGCGGGCATCCCCCTGCTTTTGCCCGACTGGGCTCGTTTTTCCGGTATTCACCGACAACGGCGGTTCGACCCCGACCCGATGGCACGTCCCTGTGCCAACGGGTCTAGCGGGGCATCCATGCCCCGGCCGGGTCTGCCGTTGCGGTGAATCCCGGCTCGCCCAGATGGGCATGGTGCAGCCAGCTGCGCTGGGCGAGGTCGATGTAAATGATTGCTCTGTTGTAGTGTGGGCATTTATGCCCACAAAAATCGCGTCCGACGTCCGACGTCCGACGTCCGACGTCCGACGGCTGGCGGCTTGTTAATTGGCCAGGCTGTTTGCCCTCTTGGGGGACCTTGTCCTCCGGCCGGGCGGGCCTCCCCCTGCTTTTGCCCGACTGGGCTCGTTTCTCCGGTATTCCCCGACAACGGCTGTTCGACCCCGACCCGATGGCACGTCCATGTGCCAACGGGTCTAGCGGGGCATCCATGCCCCGGCCGGGTCGGCCGTTGCGGTGAATTCCGGCTCGCCCAGATGGGCAATTGGCAGCCAGCTGCGCTGGGCGAGGTCGATGTAAATGATTGCTCTGTTGTAGTGTGGGCATTTATGCCCACAAAAATCGCGTCCGACGTCCGACGTCCGACGTCCGACGTCCGACGGCTGGCGGCTTGTTAATTGGCCAGGCTGTTTGCCCTCTTGGGGGACCTTGTCCCCCGGCCGGGCGGGCCTCCCCCTGCTTTTGCCCGACTGGGCTCGTTTTTCCGGTATTCACCGACAACGGCGGTTCGACCCCGACCCGATGGCACGTCCCTGTGCCAACGGGTCTGGCGGGGCATCCATGCCCCGGCCGGGTCGGCCGTTGCGGTGAATCCCGGCTCGCCCAGATGGGCGTTGGGCAGCCAGCTGCGCTGGGCAAAAATTGCACTGTCTTGTCGGAGCTGGCCGTTGGCCTGGATGGGCAATTAACGGCAGCCAGCTGCGCTGGGCGAGGTCGGGATTGTGGGTTGTGTGAGTGAATTTATTCGCGATGCTGTTGCGTCTGGCGTCTGGCGTCTGGCGTCTGGCGTCTGGCGTCTGGCGTCTGGCGTCTGGCGTCCGACCGTCCGGGCATAAAAAAACGCGGGGGTTGCCCGCGTTTTTCTGTCTTGCTGGCGGCTGACAAGCCGCCGGAAAGATCTTATTCCACGCTCAGGAAGTTGATCGCTGAGGCTGGCATATCCAATTCGATCACGTCACCGCTACGGGTGTTGGTGTCGGTATCAATCACCACCAGGCCTGGGGTGTCGCTGTTACGAATAGCAGCCCACAGACGGTTGTTGGTGTCGACGTTGAGGTCGCCCATCTTGATGGCGGTATCCGCGTTAATGCCGGTCAGTGCGTTCAGGTCCAGCTCGGTGCTGACGCCGGTGCTCGGGTTCAGCTCGAAAATACGGGTGTACTGGGTGGTGTAGCCCTGTTCGATGTTGGCGGTCAGGTACAGCTGGTTGTCTTCGGTGACGGCTACGTCGGTGATGTGGTAGTAGATGTTGTTATCCACATCGTTCAGCTCGTCGGCGAAGGTCTCGCCGTTCACCAGGTTGGTGACTTCCCAGCTGCTGGTGCTGATTTCATCGATACCGCCGCTGTTGCTGCCGTAGTTGCCACGGCCGGCGACGTAAACGGTACCGTTGTGTTCAACCAGGTTGCCCGGGTTGCTGACGGTCAGGGCGACACCTTTCAGGCCATCGGTTTGTGGATCGGTGTCGATTTCTTCGTTGCTGTCGACATCAATTACCGCTACGTAGGCTTGTTGGGCACCCCACCAGCCATCCAGACGCTGCATAACGACCAGCAGCTGACCGTTAACCACAATGGCGTCGACCATACGGGGGGCTACACCCGGGTTGTCTCCGCTGTAGGTGTATTCAGACATGTCGATTTCAGCGACTTTGAAGTCCGCTTCGCTGGTGGCCGATGGGTTCACTTCCCAGATGCTGTTGGCGCCGTAACGGATGACGTAAGCCTTGGTGTCCGATACCTGTACCAGCTTGTAGGTGTTGGCAGTGCTGTCGCCAGCATCGTTGGTGCTGTAGCTCCAGATGGCTTCATTAAATGCTGTGTCAGCCGCGGTGTCGTAACGGTCGATTGTGTCGATACCGTAACGGCCTATGTGGTACAGGCTGCTGCCAAAGGTAGAGATGGTGTAGTCAGAGTCGGCCTTGCTCAGCAGACCCTGAGTAGCAGTACGATCACCAATGATGTTACCCACAGCAACCTGGCTGCTGCTGTAGTCAGACGCAACCAGTTGCACGGCGTAGGAGCCTTCGGAGAGTGGGGTTGACTTGTTATCGTCACCACCACAGGCGGTCAGGATCAGAGGCAGGGCGGCCAGAGGCAGCAGGCGGAAGCTGTGTTTGTTCATGTGTCCTCACAGGTACAAAGTAATATAAAGGCTCCACTGACGTCCGTTGTCGGGCCGTCCGGTGTAGTCCCGGAAGAAATGGTTGGTCAGGTTGCGAATACGCAGCCCGGTTTCGCCGCAGTAATCGGCACTGCTGTTACCAAACTGGTAACTGCCGGTCAGGTTCATCAGACGACGCTGGTCGCCGCGCACCAGGTTGCTGCGGTCAAGCCAGAGGTCATCGGCCAGCTCTCCGGCCAGTTCGATCTGATAAATGCTGTCCTTGCGGGCGGTGTACTGCCAGTCGATGCTGGCCAATCCGCGTTGGTGATAAATCCCCGCCAGTTGCTGGCCATCCAGTGATTTGACCGTGTCGGAGCGGGTTTCGCTTTGGTAATGGCTGCCAGCCAGTTTCAGGTGCCAGTGCTGGTTATCGTTGTTGTCTCCGTCGAGCTGGCTGCGTAATTGCCATTCCAGACCTTGCATGCTGGCACTGCTGGTATTTTCGTAACGACCGGCGCCGGTATCTTCGTAGATGGCAACGATGGCGTTATCCAGTTCGCGGTTAAACAGGCTGATATTCAGACTCTGGTTACGACCAGCCAGTTCGGTGTCGAGGGTAGTATCCAGGCTGATGGTGATGCTGTCTTCCGGCAGCAGTTCGTCGTTGCCGACCATCAGGCCGTGATCACCAAAACGCTCGTAAAGGCTGGGCAGGCGACGTGCGGATTTGACCGCTACCTGCCAGCTGGCGTGGGTTTGTTGCCAGTCGTGCAGCTGTCGCCAGGAGCTCATCAAGGATGGCCATTGGCTGCTGTTGCGGGTGGTGTCGAGATCGTTGTTGCCGTCCGGGCGCGCCATTTCGTTACGCTGATGGTGAGTGACATTCAACAGCCATTGCTGGTCGTTCTGTCCTTCCCATACGCTTTGCAAACCGGCTTCGCTTTCCTGCATCCATGAGAACTGATTGCAGTGGCCGACCAGGCTGTCGCAGGCAACGGCGTCCTGATCCAGCAGGTAACGGCTGCGGTAGGTCTGCTCGGTCATTTTTAACTGGCCGGTGAAAGTCCAGCTGGCAACGTCGGTCTGGCTGCTGAACTGGCCTTCGGATTGGGTGTAGCGGTAACGGTTGTCGTCTTCGCTCTGGCCGAGAATTTTTTGCGGATCACGGTAGGTTTCGTGGCGCAGGCTCTGGAACAGCTGCCAGTGCTGGTAAAAACGCTGCTGCTCGCCAAGGGCAAAGTCACCTTCCAGACGCAGATAACCACTGCGATTGGCAAGGGACGCCGTGTTGTTGGGCGAGTTGCGGTAATAATCCGGCAGCTGCTTGTATTCGTCCTGCACCTGTACGGTGGCCGTCAGGATATCGGCACGATGGCTCAGCAACAGGCTGTTGTGTTCATAACGGGCATTACGGAGGGCTTGCCAGTCGTTGCGGTTGGTTGGATCGGCATACGGGCTGGCAACCGGGTAGCGGCCGTTGTTATCACTTTCGCGATGGTCATACAGCAGGCTGGTGCGATCACCCAGTGGCTGCTGCAGCGACGTGCTGAAACTGTTGCCGGAGCCAATGCTGCCCTGAATGCGAGTGGTGCCGTCGAGGTCGTCGCGGGTAACAATATTGATGGTGCCACCAATAGCATCATCACCCATGATACCGGCGCTGTTATCACTGCCAGCCTGAATGATTTCGATGCGTTCGATCTGGTTCATCGGAATGGCATTCAGATCGTAACTGCCGTATTGGCTGTTGTTGATGGCGATGCCGTTGACCAGTACGCGGGTCTGGTTGGCATTGGCGCCACGCATGGATACCACCACCGGATCGCCTTCGCGACCGAGGGTTTGCACTTGCAGGCCATTCACCTGTTGCAGAAAGTCGCCGAGATCCCGATAGCCACGGCTCAGCTCGGTCTGGTCGTACACTTGCCAGTCCGGAGTGCTGGTGGTTTCGGCTTCGCCGGTCACGATGATTTCGTCGGTTACCTGAATCGGGTCCGGTTCAGCATGTAATACCGGTGCTGCTGAGATCAGCAGGAGAGGCAACCAGGGACGGATATTCATGAGTTCTGCTACCACAGGTCTGGTGGCAGAGGGGAAATAGCACAGGATCAGGCGTTTTACATGGCGTAAGCCTGGATTCGCTGCCTGCTGTCGCCCTCCGCAACACCGGTTAATTCTGGAGACAGGCCGGTATCCGGGCTGACAACCTGAGCATAAACTCACTGGCAACGCCTTCCCATGACCTTTGGTCACAGTGGCTGGACGGATGTCCGGTTGCCGTTCTGGTTGATCACCGTTGCGGGGGCAGCGCCGGGTTTACACTAGGGACCCTTTGAATAACTCGCGCAGAGTTATTCATAGTGTCCCAGGGTTCACCGGTCTTCCCGTTTAACCCGAACTGGTCGGGCACCTGAAACAAGCGCGCAGGGTACGCGGCGCTGACAGGTGCGTCAAGAATGCCGGTGGGGACTGTCGTGGAATGTTGGGAAATCCTCAGACTTTGCTGGTAAACGCCATGTTTGTAGCGGATTTCCCTGCTTATACGCCGATGGGTTTTGGCAGGCTGGCGACCAGAGGCAGACGAATCATGAAGCAGGCGCCGTGTTGTTTGCCAGGTTGATACAGCATCTGGCCATGGTGGTGAGCGGTGATAATAAAGTAGGAGACGGACAACCCGAGGCCGGTGCCTTTGCCCACCTGTTTGGTGGTGTAAAAGGGTTCAAAAATACGTCCTGCGTGTTCGCCCGGAACGCCGGGGCCGTTATCTTCCACAGCGATACAGGCATACATGCCTTCGCGCCAGGTGCTGACGCTGATACGCGGTGCCCAGTCGGCAATCGGGGGTTCATAACCGTCGAGGGCATGTTGGGCGTTCTGCAGCAGGTTGACCAGTACCTGTTCGATTTCACCCGGAATACAGGGGACCGCTGGCAGCAGTTCGTCGCTGGCCAGATCCAGTTCAATCGCCCCCAGACCCAGGTCGTTACGGGCAACGGTGATGGCGTTGTTGATCACCAGACCCAATGATTGCGGCTCCAGATGAGCGCTGTTGCGGCGGGCAAAGTTGAGCATGGTGCGAATGATGGTGGCTGCCCGTTCGCCGGCGGCACGGATGTGTTCCATCATGCCGTCGATTTCGCGTTCATGCAGATACCGACCCAGCGCATCCAGATCCAGACCGACCGTTTCGGCTACGCGCTGGTTGGCGGGTAACTCGGAACCGAGACGTCGCCGCAGGTTTTGCAGGTTCTGCAGAATGGCCCCCAGCGGGTTGTTGATCTCGTGGGCCATACCGGCGGCCAGGCCACCAACTGTGAGCATCTTTTCCGACTGCACCATCAGCTCTTCCATATGCAGGCGCTGGCGAATGTCGTCGATACGCACCACGGTCACCGCCGGTTGTTCGTATTCGAGTCGGTACATCACACAGTCGGCGACCAGAGCTTCGGTCAGGCTTTCCAGCGGTACCCGTTCCAGACGCTCGTTTTCAGCGTGTGGCGGTTGCTGGCTTTGTTGTTCAAACCAGCTGGCCAACTCAGGAATCAGCTTGGCCAGCGGGAACCCCGCCAGAGCCTGACGTTCCTGACCTAACCACAGTTCGGCCTGCCGGTTACACAGCAGCAAACGCCCGGATTGGTCGAGGGCAAACAGGGCAGATGGCATGGCGTTGAGAATGGCATCCAGCAGCGCCTTGGTGTTGCTGAGCTGGCGCTCCATGGCGCTGCGAACGGTAATTTCGTGTTCCAGATCGCTGTTGATGCGGGCGCTTTCCTGCGCCAGCAGGGTGGCGCGCAAACGGGCGCTGTCGGCCTGACGGTGGGCGCGTAACAGGTCGGCGTTACGACGATGGAGGCTCCAGTACAGATCATTCAGCGCACTGACCAGCGGCAGCAGGTCGGGGTCGTTGCTGTCGAAGCGCAGGGTATGGCTGTGGTCGGCATGGCGGGCATCCAGCAATTGCTGGCGCAGGTCGTCGTAAGGGCGTTGTTGCCAGCGCCGGATGACCAGATACATACCAAAAATCAGGAACGAACCCAGTGATACCGTTACCAGCAGGGTGGTGAGGGTTTCGATAATAAAGTAGCCGGGCAGGGAGGTGTGGTTGCTGAGTGTTAACAGCCAGAGTCCTTGTGGGCTGTCGAGGGTAATGTCCACCATGTTGGTGCTCTGATGCGATTGTGGATCGCGCATGCTGGCGACCTGGAATTGCAGCAGCTGGCCGTCCGGCCCTTGCAGACGGATGGCATCGAGCTGGTGATGTTCGATCCAGGGTTTGATGATGTCTTGCAGCTGCTCCGGGGTGGTTTCGCCGTGGCGCAGCGCCTTCTGGATTGTTGAAGCCAGGAGTTGATTGATTTCCGGAGCCAGGTGATTACGGCCGATCCGATTGGCGGTATGCCAGAACGACAGGGATGACAACATCAGAATCAGGAAAACAGTGCCAACCATGGTGATCATGGCACGGCGGCGCGGCAACATTCCGACACCGGGTTCGGAGTGAGGGCCGCCCAACATCATGGTTGTCTGGCTCCGACTGGAATGACCGGGTTGGACGTTGCTCGCAAGGTGGCAGGATGAGGTTCTCCGCGCACTTGTTGCCACAGCTGTGCACACAACGGTAATTCAATCGTGGCAGCGGCAGCCTGCTCCAGCAGATACCCGGTGATATAGGCCAGCTCGTCCGGGCGCCCGGCCAGATGATCCTGCAGGGTGGAGGAGCGATTGGTCGCGGTGGCTTTGGCTACGGCGCTGATGCGGGTGAGCGGATCAAATGCCAATGGCCAGCCCAGTTGCTGGTACAGATCGCCGATTTCCGCGCACAGGGCTTTAAAGTGCGGGTAATAATCCGGGTGTTCCAGCAGTTCGCCGTTGCGGCAACGATAAAGCGCGGTCAGAGGATTGATAACGGCATTTACGGCCAGTTTTTCACGCTGATATTGCTGGATATTGTCGACGGTTTTACAAGGAGCGGGGGCGGTTACGGTGGTGTCTGGAGATTTTTCGGAGTTTATTGAAATCGGGATGCGTCCGGCCAGAATTTCGCCTTTGCCAGCCCGCACAATCACACCGTCATCACGTCGCCATGCACCTTCGGTCGAAATCGCCGCCCATAATTCGCAGCTGAGCCCCTGTTGATCCAGCCACTGCTGTACCTGCTGGTGTTGGCCCATACCGTTTTGTAATAACAGCAGGCGTTTGACGGCCGCCAGTCTGGGCCGCCACAACTGCAGGGCATCGAGAGTGGCGGCGGCTTTGGTGCAGACCAGTAACCAGTCCAGGCTTTCGCCTTGCCAGGCTGGCAGATGCAGGGTGGCCAGACTACCCTCATCCTCAAGTCGACAGCTGGCCTCCTGCTGCTGGCGGGTGAGGGCATACAGGCAGTGTTGCTGCCAGTGATGGGCCATCAGGGTGCCAACGGCACCGAGGCCAAGAATTCCGATTGAAACAGTCATGACCGGATTATAGGCATGCGATTGTGATCACGAGTAGTTCTTTGAATAACCTGTGCCGCAGCTGGCGCCTTTGGCTTTGCTTTTCGGCAGCGACAGCGGTATACAGTGCCCCTTTAACAAGTTTGACCGAGATACAGGAGAATTCTGATGCCTTCTTTTGACGTGGTATCCGAAGTCGATAAACACGAAGCCCAGAACGCCGTTGATACTGCTGGCCGCGAACTGAGCACCCGTTTTGATTTCCGTGGCGTAGACGCCAGCTTTGAACTGAAAGATCTGGTCGTCACCATGACGGCTGATCACGAATTCCAGCTGGAACAGATGAAGTCCATGCTGACCGGTGCCATGACCAAACGTGGTATCAAGGTGAACTGTCTGGAATACAGCAAGCTGGAAGGTTCCGGCAAGCAGGTCAAGATCAAGGCCACCATGCGTCAGGGGATCGACAGCGACCTCGGCCGCAAGATGGTGAAAATGGTCAAGGACAGCAAGATCAAGGTTCAGGTTTCTCTGGCCGGTGATACCGTGCGTGTGCAGGGCAAGAGCCGTGACGACCTGCAACAGGTGATGGCGATGTTCCGTAGCGACGACAGCATCGACATGCCACTGGCATTCAAGAACTTCAAAGACTGATGTCGTCTGGCAGCGGAGACCGCCCTCCACAATCGTTGGCGGCCACTGGTCGTACTTCGGAGGGCTGGCTCGACGCCTGCCGTCAGTTCTGGTCTGTTTATACCCGTAAACCGGTCATGGCCATTGCCCTGCTGGGCTTTGGTGCCGGTTTGCCCTTTCTGCTGGTGTTCTCGACCCTGACCGCCTGGTTGCGTGATGTCGGGGTGGAACGCACCACCATCGGTTTTTTCGCCTGGATCGGTATTACCTATTCCATCAAGGTGTTCTGGGCGCCTGTGGTTGATCGTATTTCCCTGCCGTTATTAAGCCGCTGGTTAGGTCAGCGTCGTAGCTGGATTCTGCTGGGCCAGCTGGGCATTGCTGTTGGCCTGGTGTGGATGAGCCTGCTCGATCCGGCTACCGAGCTGTGGTGGGTGGCGGTGGCGGCGTTGCTGGTGGCGTTCAGTTCTTCCACGCAGGATGTGGCACTTGATGCTTTCCGGATTGAAGCCGTCGAAGACAGCCTGCAAGGGGCGATGTCGGCCAGTTATATCTTTGGTTATCGGGTAGCCCTGCTGTTTGCCGGAGCCGGTTCGCTGTATCTGGCGGAGTGGTACAACTGGAGCCTGTCCTACGGGGCCATGGCGTTAATGATGGCGGTCGGGATTCTGGCGACGTTCTGGTGTCAGGAGCCGCCCCACATCAGCCGTGATCAGCGTAACGAACAGGATGCCGCGATGATGGATCGCCTGTTTGGACGCCCGATGCACATGGAGCGACGTCCGGGTTGGGAGCGTTGGTTGCTGGGCGCAGTGGTATGCCCGATTCTGGAGTTCTTCCAGCGCAACGGCTGGCTGGCCTTGCTGATTCTGGCCTTTGTAGCAGTGTTTCGTCTCAGTGATATCACCATGGCGGTGATGGCCAATCCGTTTTATCTCGATATGGGTTACAGCAAGTCGGACATCGCCAGCATTGCCAAGGTGTTCGGATTTTTTATGACCATTGCCGGTTCGGCACTCTGTGGTGTGCTGGTGATTCGCTGGGGCATGTATCGGCCGCTGTTGCTGGGAGCGATTCTGGTATCGTCCACCAACCTGCTGTTTGCCACTATGGCGTTTGTGTTTGAAGGTGGAGCTGAGCATCCATCACTCTGGTGGCTGACGCTGGTGATCAGTACTGACAATCTTAGTGGTGGTATCGCCAGCACGGCGTTTGTGGCTTATCTGTCGAGTCTTGCCAACAAGAGTTACACCGCTACCCAATACGCGCTGTTCAGCTCCCTGATGACCTTGCCGGGCAAGTTTATCAGCGGCTTTTCCGGATGGGTGGTCGATGGTCTCGGTTATGGCCAGTTCTTTGTGGTGGCCGCCATTCTGGGAATTCCGGCTGTCGTGCTGGTGTTGATCTTGATGCGGCGCATGCCTTTGCCCGCTCCGGCAGCCGAAAACCATTCTCAGTCGTGATCTTTTAACCAACACACTCTAGAGTGGGCGCTTCCCCAAATGGATGTGTTGAGTCTGCTCATGAGTGCCAGTCTGATTCCGCAGGTGGTATTGCCTGCAGCCCTGTTTCTGATCATGACCGGGGTTGGCTTGTCGCTGACCCTGTCTGATTTCCGTCGTATCGCCGATTACCCTCGCGCTGTGCTGGTGGGAGTGTTGTTGCAACTGATTGCACTGCCCGTACTGGCATTCCTGCTGGTGACCCTGTTTGGCCTGTCCGGAGCGTTGGCGGCTGGCCTGATGATGGTCGCGCTGGCACCGGGTGGTGCTACTTCCAACCTGATTACCTATCTGCTGCGCGGTGATACCGCGTTGTCGGTGAGTCTGACCGCGCTGAGCAGCCTGATTACACCGTTTACCATGCCGGTGATGGCCTGGATGGTGCTGGCGTTCTGGTTGCCGGAGTCGGGGGCGGGTGACTTTCCGATTGTACCGACCATGCTGAAGTTGCTGGTGATGGCGCTGGTGCCGGTAGCACTGGGCATGTTGGTTCGTCATTTCGCCCCTGCGTTCAGCGAACGTATGCAGGCACCGGTGAAGTTTCTGTCGATTCTGTTTCTGGTGGCGGTGGTGGTGGGCATCGTTAAAGCCAACCATGAGCAACTGATGGCGATTATTGGTGAGGTTGCGCCGGTCGCCTTGTTGTTGATGGTGCTGGCGATGCTGATGGGCTGGGCGGCTTCGCGTTTGCTGCGCTTGAGCCCTGAAATTGCCATTACCCTCGCCATTGAAACCGGTATTCAGAACGCCGGCACGGCCTTGCTGATTACCGCCGGGATTCTGCAAAACCCGCAGATGTCGGCGGCAGCGCTTAGCTATGGAGTGCTGATGAACGTACCGGTGTTGTTGTTGCTGGTATGGCGAAATCTGCCCCAGCAGAAAACGGCACAGGCGTAGTTTCTGTCGGTGTGCGGATGAGTAAGGTTTGGTGCCCGGATGGGATTATTGGGCACCAAAATGGATCATTTTGAACTTTTTTCGGGTGATTGGTTTTTGATATACAACTAATTGTTCAGCGCCGACGGCTCTTTTGCCTCGTCCGATTCTGCAATCATGCCGCCATTCACGTTTTGCCGGAGAATGGCCATGTCTGATGTTTTGAAGTTCCTGCAGTGGCGTTATGCCACCAAAAAGATGGACCCATCCCGTGTGGTTCCGGAAGAAAAAATCGAGCGTATTCTCGAAGCCGTACGTCTGACTGCGACGTCCAGCGGTTTGCAGCCGTATCAGGTATTTCTGGTCACCAACCCGCAAGTTCGCGAGCAGATTCGCGCGGTGGCCTGGAATCAGGCCCAGATTACCGATTGTTCTCACTTGCTGGTGTTCGCTGCCTGGGATGATTACACCCCGGAACGTATCAACCAGATGTTTGATTACACCAATGATGTGCGTGGTTTCCGCAATGAAGGCTGGGAAAACTATCGCCAGATGTTGCTGAATGGTTACCCACCTCGTGGCCCGGAAGTGAACTACCAGCATGCTGCCCGTCAGGCCTACATTGGTCTGGGCACTGCGTTGGTGGCGGCGGCCGAAGAGCAGGTAGATTGCACGCCAATGGAAGGTTTTGTACCGGACCAGGTCGATGAAATTCTGGGATTACGCGCTCAGGGCCTGCGCAGTGTGCTGCTGTTACCATTGGGTTATCGCAAGGCTGATGAGGACTGGCTGGTGGAACTGCCAAAAGTGCGTCGTCCGCGTGAGCAGTTTGTAAAAGAAATTCGCTGATAGGGGAAGAGTGCCCCGATTGGCTCTCAACAGGCAGCTGCGGCTGCCTGTTGCGTTTCTGCATGACGGATTTTTACGCGCAGAACTCAGCTGAAGCTGGAGTGGCGGGTATAGCGATAATCCGGATGCCAACGATACAGGCGCAGGCTGATACGGCCGTCGTCAGTGACCAGCACTCCTTCGTTGCGCAGACGCTCGGACTGATCATTGCCACCTTCCATCGGTGGCAAGCTGATTCGTCCCTGGGCGTTTACGACCCGATGCCATGGCAGACGGGTTTCCCGAGGCAGCATCTTTAATACCTGACCCACCCAACGGGCACGGTTCGGCAAGCCAATCAGATCCGCCAGTTGGCCGTAAGTGACCACACGTCCGGCAGGAACCGAGGCTAACAGGGTGTAGAGGCGAATTTCGATGGGGGTCGAAGGAATAATGGGCCGAATGGCCATGAATCAGCAGTCCGTCGTTGTAGGGATAATTATTGTTAAGGACTCTCTGAATAACTCGCGCAGAGTTATCCAAAGTGTCCTTGGGGATTGTAGCCGGTTTCTGAGCCTCCGGTCAGAGGCAGATCAACTGGGATGTCTGTCAACGGCACAAGCTGGAATTGTTCGACTTGTTCAGCCAGCTGTCAGGCGGTCTGAAGATCTGTTATGGCTGCCAGTGTTGCATATTCCGGGCGTGGGTGTTTGTCGCCCTGCGCCAAATTCTGGATGCTGATTGCCGAACCGGAATTTCCGGCCATAAAAAAGCGGCCGAAGCCGCTTTTTCAGACTGCGCAGTATTACAACTAGATACGCAGCGCACCGTCTACTTCAACCACACGACCAGACATGTAATCGTTTTCCATCAGGAACGCGACGGTCTGGGCAATGTTCTCAGGCATGCCCATACGCTTCAGTGGAATGCCGGCCACAATCTTGTCGAGTACTTCAGGCGGCATGGCGCTGGTCATTTCGGTAGCAATAAAGCCCGGAGCAATGGCATTGGCGCGAATGTTGTAGCGCGCCAGCTCCTTGGCCCAGGTGGTAGCCATGGCAGCAACACCAGCCTTGGCGGCGGAGTAGTTGCTCTGGCCGACGTTACCGGCGCGGGAAATACTGGAGATGTTGATGATGCAGCCGCCTTCGCCGCTGTTGATCATCTGGATCGCGGCTTCCCGACCACACAGGAATACACCGGTCAGGTTAACGTCCATTACCATCTGCCAATTGGCCAGCGACATCTTGCTGACCACACCGTCCTTGACCTTGACCATCAGGCCGTCACGGGTGATACCTGCGTTGTTTACCAAGCCATGCAGTGCACCAAAGTCCTTGCCGATACTGGCGAAGGTGGCTTCTACCTGGGCTTCATCAGCGACGTTACATGCATAGGTGCGGCCCTTGCTGCCTGCCGCCTCGACCTGGGCGAGGGTCTCGTTCATGTGGTCCTGATTGAGGTCAATTACCGCGATTTTGGCTCCCTTGCTGGCGAGCATCACTGCCATGGCTCGACCGAGTCCTTGTCCGGCACCGGTAATGGCGATCACTTTGTCTTGCAGGTTCATTATTAAGCTCCGTCAAATGGTGATAGCGCGGTCAACTCACACCGGAAATATTATTGTTATTCCATTCTTCCGTACGACCCCGAGTTCAAGGCGCGCAACGAGTATAGACAATTGATGTGACAGCATAAGCCCCCCAATGGTCTATCCATCGAAGTGGATAGTATGGCAGGTCGCTGGCTTGAATTGCCTTGAACCAATGGCTGTGCTCAGGGGTTGTGTTTGTCAAAAATGCCCCGACATAAAGAATTCAATGCGCAAGTTTTCGGAGGCCCGCGTGCCCTTTTTCCTGTTGTTTCTGATTATTCCGGTTGTTGAGATCATGGTTCTGATCAAGGTCGGCTCATTTCTGGGGCTGTTCTGGACGATCCTGCTGATCCTATCCACGGCTGTGATTGGCGTAAACATCCTGCGCCAGCAGGGCATGGCGGTATTGACCCGTGCCGGTCAGAAACTCAATGAAGGCAGTTTGCCAGCACATGAACTGGCGGAAGGTTTTCTGCTGGCGCTGGCGGGTGCCCTGCTGATTACGCCGGGGCTGGTAACCGATACCATCGGTTTCTGTCTGCTGGTTCCATCCATTCGCCAACGTATGCTTGGTACTGTGGTGAAAATCATGAAACCGCGGGTAATGACCGGTGGATTTGGTTCACAGGGATTTGGTCAGCAAGGCTTTGGTGGCCAGACCTTTGAAGCCGAAGAGCAGGACCCGTTCCGTCGCGGTGGCAAGGCGCCATTTGAGCGTGTTGAGCCTGCCAATCGTCGCCCGGATGTTATTGATGGCGAATTTCGTCGCGAAGACTGAAAAAAAATTTGGGATGGGGCGTTGAAATAACCGTTGATGGCCCTATCTAACAATCACACAAAGATTTGGGGCCGGGGATGTTCGCCATTCCCGCCCGACTTACAGCAAACGTTGCTTTAAACATTGGAGAAGACCTCAAATGAAAATCCGTCCTTTACACGATCGCGTCGTAGTTCGTCGCAAGGAAGAAGAGCAAACCACCGCTGGCGGTATCCTGCTGCCAGGCTCTGCGGCCGAAAAGCCAAATCAGGGTGAAGTGGTTGCTGTCGGTACTGGTCGTGTTCTGAACAACGGTGAAGTCCAGGCTCTGTCTGTAAAAGTCGGCGACATCGTCGTGTTCGGCAAATACTCAGGTTCCAACACCATCAAAATCGACGGCCAGGACCTGCTGATCCTGAACGAAAGCGAAATCTACGGTGTTCTGGAAGCCTGATTGGCCTTCCACTCTCCTGTTATTTGAAACCGAATTTTTGAGGAAAATCGAGAATGGCTGCTAAAGAAGTCAAGTTTGGTAACGACGCACGCGTCAAAATGCTGGCTGGTGTAAACATCCTGGCTAACGCGGTGAAAGTAACCTTGGGTCCTAAAGGCCGTAACGTGGTACTGGAAAAGTCTTTCGGTGGCCCAACCATCACCAAAGACGGCGTTTCCGTAGCCAAAGAAATCGAACTGGAAGACAAGTTCGAGAACATGGGCGCCCAGATGGTGAAAGAAGTCGCTTCCCAGGCGAACGACCAGGCTGGTGACGGTACTACTACTGCTACCGTTCTGGCTCAGGCCATTGTTAACGAAGGTCTGAAAGCCGTTGCTGCCGGTATGAACCCGATGGATCTGAAGCGCGGTATCGATAAGGCTACTGCTGCTGTTGTTGAAGCTCTGAAAGCCATGGCCCAGCCATGTGCCGACAGCAAAGCCATTGCTCAGGTAGGTACTATCTCTGCCAACTCCGACGAAACCGTTGGTCGTATCATTGCAGAAGCAATGGAAAAAGTAGGCAAAGAAGGCGTTATCACCGTTGAAGAAGGCAAAGGCTTCACCGACGAGCTGGACGTTGTAGAAGGTATGCAGTTTGACCGCGGTTACCTGTCTCCATACTTCGTCAACAACCAGGAAAAAATGACTGCCGAGCTGGATAACCCTGTAATCCTGCTGGTAGACAAGAAAGTCGACAACCTGCAAGAACTGATTCCAGTACTGGAAGCGGTTGCCAAGTCCGGTCGTCCACTGCTGATCGTTGCTGAAGACGTTGAAGGCCAGGCTCTGGCGACTCTGGTTGTGAACAACCTGCGTGGTACCTTCAAGGTAGCCGCAGTAAAAGCCCCAGGCTTCGGTGACCGTCGTAAAGCCATGCTGCAAGACATCGCCATCCTGACCGGTGGTTCTGTGGTTTCTGAAGAAGTGGGTATGTCTCTGGAGACTACCACTCTGAACATGCTGGGTACCGCCAAGAAAGTGGTTATCAGCAAGGAAAACACTGTGATCGTTGACGGCGCTGGCGCTGCTGACGAAGTGAAAGCTCGTGTAGAACAGATCCGCGCTGAAATGGCTGCTTCTACTTCCGATTACGACAAGGAAAAACTGCAGGAACGTGTTGCCAAACTGGCTGGCGGTGTTGCCGTTATCAAGGTGGGTGCTGGTTCTGAAGTTGAAATGAAAGAGAAGAAAGACCGCGTTGACGACGCTCTGCACGCGACTCGCGCTGCGGTAGAAGAAGGCGTGGTTGCTGGTGGTGGTGTGGCTCTGGTTCGTGCCCTGTCTTCTGTTACCGTTCAGGGTGACAACGAAGACCAGAACGTGGGTATCGCTCTGGCTCTGCGCGCCATGGAAGCTCCAATCCGTCAAATCGCTGCCAACTCCGGTGCTGAAGGCTCTGTAGTGGTTGATAAAGTGAAGAACGGTTCCGGTGCTTTCGGCTTCAACGCTGCTACCGGTGAATACGGCGACATGATCGAAATGGGTATCCTGGACCCAGCCAAAGTAACCCGTACCTCTCTGCAGGCGGCTGCTTCTGTTGCTGGTCTGATGATCACCACCGAAGCTATGGTTGCTGAAATCCCGAAAGACGCTGCTGCTCCTGATATGGGTGGCATGGGCGGTATGGGCGGCATGGGCATGATGTAATGCCAGTGTCGTGACCAGATCCGGTTCGCCGGAATTGCTCACACAAAAAAACCGCTGCATCGCAAGATGCAGCGGTTTTTTTATGCCTGATGTTCGGGGGGATCAGGAGCCGGTTTTCGCCAGTTCGGCCCAGCGTTGTAACCAGGCTTCCTGGCTGCTCAGCAGCTCATAACCCTTGTTAAAGGTTTTGACACCGCCCTGACGTGCCAGAATTCCCACGTATTCGTGGCGGAAATCCATAAAGGGATAGGCACCGTAAGCCCCGGGGCTGGAGACTTTCTGTGGCCCGGTGCAGTTGCCTTTCTGAGGTTCACATTCAATCCAGACACCGAGTCCATACGGCCAGTTTTTCTGGATGCGTGCTTCTGCCGGTGAATAGATGGTGGTGGCTTTCAGGGTTTGTGGATGGGTCATTTTGTCGAGCAATGGCTGACCAATCACCTTGCCATGGTACAGAGCATCCAGAAACTCCAGATACTCGGTCGCATTCCAGTGCATACCTCCGGCCAGACGCGGATTATTGGTGGATGGCAGGTCGTAAGTAGCGGTTTTGAACAGACCGGTATCCTTACGGAAATCATCAAATACCTGCTGCCAACTGGCAGCGCCTGTGGCTTTTACTGCCATCAGACCAGCAATCTGCAAATGGGAGGAGTCGTAATAAAACTGGCGACCAGGTTCCGGGCTCGGGTTGTTATAACTGAGTGTACGCAGGGCGCAGGTTTCAAAGTCGAGTTTGCCGATATTGGAGCAGGGCGGGTTCTTTTTCAGGCCCGAGGTGTAATCCAGCAACTGGCGTAATTCAATGGCCCCCAGATTGCCAGTGGTGGGCCATTGCGGGATGACCGCTTGTGGATGACTGTCGAGACTGAGTTTGCCCTGTTCAACCAGACGTAAAATCACCGCCGCGGCGACCATTTTGGAGGTCGATGCCGACTCATAGGAAACATCCGCACCGGACTCACCACGGCTGTAGTGAAACACGTGGCCGTTGGCAGACTTGAGCATCAGGGTGAAGTCGGTATCGGTGCGAACCGCAGCCAGGCGTTTGACCATCTCCGCCTCCAGATCTGCCAGCCGCTTGAAGTCCGCCGGATTGCCACCCGGGGCGGCCGACAAGGCTGGCAAGCTGGTCATCAGACCGGCCAGCATCAACGCCGGCAACAACAGTCGTTTCATCCTCGTATCTCCATTCAGGGGTAGTGGCGACAAGCCTTCTGATACTGAAAGAACATGAGCATTGGCGCGGCGTGCAGAGTTGCTTGCCAGCGAGGGTCATTGATTAGCGGACTCCTGCGGTAACGATAGCTGAGGTTGTCAGGATAAACAGCTGCCACTGCACGGAACGGCAGTTTATGTGTTATTGGCTGGGTGATTCATGCGCGGGGTGTGTGTCCGAAATGCAGATTTATTGCGGTACAGATGCGTCATATTTGCCAAGGTGAGAATAGACAGCTTGGTGTAATGTCAATATGATCTTGACGGTTATAACAAAACAGTCAGTTTTTTTGCTGTCGTTATAAAATGTCGAAAACGAGTTTTGACACGGATTATGGACCAGACCCGGACGGGTCATTCACAAGGTGATGTATGGCTATGAAAGCTATTTTCAAAGCAGCTGCTGCAGCTGGTGTTCTGTTTGCATCCATGGGTGCTCATGCTGCCAACCCTTACTCTGAGTGTGGTATCGGTGCTGCGATTTTCCCGGATACCCACTGGGCTGCTGCGACTTCCAACGTAATCTGGGACGCGGGTTCCACTGCGATCACGTCCGCGACTGCCAGCCCTGAAACCTGTTCTGGTGCTCCGGTTGCTGCTGCCATGTTCATCAACAGCAGCTACGACTCTCTGGCCGAAGAAACCGCTCGTGGCGAAGGTGAACACCTGTCTGCCATGCTGGACATCGTGGGTTGCAGCAGCATTGAACAACCAGCCGCTGCTGCCCGTATTCGCAGCGAAATGGCCGATGCCGTGACGGCTGACGGTTATGCTGACCAGACCCGTCTGGAAAAATCTTCTGCTTACTACGACATGATGCAGCGCAGCGTTTCCGCTTCTTGCGCTGCTGCTGGCGTGTAATCGTCCGTTTATAACGGATCAACAACCGCGGTTCTGCCCCGGTTGTTTCTGAATATCCTCATGTTATTACAATGGTTTGCCAGCCTGATGCTGGTTGTACTGTCGTTCGGCAGTACGTCGCTGTGGGCGGCTGTAGGCCCACTGGATTCTGAAACCGCCGCTCGCCTTGCCAACCAGTCGACCTGGCACAAACTGCTGGTATACGAAGCGGATGGTGATGGCTGGAAAAGTGCCATTCATAGTCCGGAATTCTTTCTGTCTCCTGTAGGCGACCACGATGCTCTGGCGGAATTGAACGCTACCGTTATTGCCATGCAACAGCCCGCCAGTACCGATGCCGATCAGCATGCCCAATGCCGTTTTCGCGGGCGTTTTGTCTGGTTGCGCCAGCAAGGGCTATTGGCTGATGTTGCTGAGCAGCCTTGTCCTGCGTTTCAGGCATTTTCATCCGGTGATTCGGTGCAGTCCGTCAGTCTGGTACTGGCCACCGGTTATCTGGGCAACCCGGCTTCGTTTTACGGCCATACCCTGCTGAAACTGAATTCGCCGGTGCGCGATAACCGCACCATCTTGCTCGATCAGACCGTTAACTACGGTGCCATTATTCCTGATAACGAAGACCCGGTTTCCTATGTCATCAAAGGCGTAGCAGGGCTTTACGACGCCGGTTTTACTCATATCCAGTATTACTACCACGACCACAGTTATGGCGAGACCCAGCTGCGTGACCAGTGGGAGTACGAACTGGAGCTGACCCGCCCGGAAGTGGAGCTGGTGGTTGCCCATGCCTGGGAGGTTCTGGGTCGTAAGTACGACTATTACTTCTTTACCCGAAATTGCGCCTACCGCATGACGGAAGTGGTTGAGGTGGTGGATGGTGTTCATATCATCCCGGATCGGACTTTTATGATTCCGCAGACCTATCTGCAGCAATCACAACAACAGGAACGTAACGGCAAGCCGCTGATTCGTGGACGTTATTATCACCCGTCGCGCCAGTCGCGTTTGTACCAGCGTTTTGCCGCCCTGAGTGATGCGGGTGAAGACGCCGTTGTGGCTGCGGTTGCCGCTGGTAACACACTGGATTTCAGAACCCTGCCGGGTTATCAGGCGCTGGATGATTCCGAACACCACAAGGTAGTGGATGCCCTGCTGGATTATTACCAGTTTCGCGAGCTGGACGAGCGGGATGATGCGCAACAACAGGTACGAGCCAAATCACCGGCTTATACCGCAACCCTGCGGGAACGTTATGTGTTGCCGCCAGCACCATCCCAACCGATTGTGGCACCGGATCATGCTCCCGAGCAGGGACGAATGCCGGGCCTGGTGCGATCCGGTTGGGCGCGGGATGCAGAAGGCAAGGGAGTCTTGTCGTTGCTGGTGCGCCCAGCCTATTACGATGCACTGGACGCCGACGTTGGCCACGTCCGCGATGGCAAGCTGGTTATGGGAGAGCTGGGCGTTTATGCCTATCGTGATCGTTTGCAGCTGGATCATTTTGATGCACTTGCGATTGAAAGCGTGAACAGCTCGACCACCGGATTACCCGGTGATCGTGGTAATGCCTGGCGTGTCCAGTTTGGCTGGCATCGGCTGGATCGCAGCTGTGACCAGTGTGTGGTGCCACGCCTGTCGGCCCAGTTTGGACTGGCACGTCCGTTTGTCGGGCGACAACTGATGCTCGGTGGCTTTGCCGGTGGTGGTGCTCAGGACAGTCGTCAGGGGTACGGTTACAGCTTTGTGGAAGGGACGTTGTTTGCCAACTGGCATCGTGAACAGTTCGACTGGCGTCTCGAAGTTAACGACTACTACCAGATCAACAGCGCGCTGGACCACGAGTTTGAAACTCGCCTGCAAGGACGTTACCGGGTTGGGCTGAATCAGGAATTGCGCTGGCAGTTGCTTAACCAGCGCGGCAGTACGATGGAAGTGGGATACGGGGTTTACTGGTAAACCCGCTTTGGGCTGGTGTTCACCAGCCCTTGTGAATAATTACGCCCGTTTGCGGGTTTGCTGCCAGATTCCGTAAATCACCAGATACAACACCGCCAGTGCCAGGCTGGCAATGGTGCCCATATTCAGGCCCAGTTGCGGATACAACAGGCTGACCGCCAGTGAGTACACCGCCAGTGCGCCGAGGCCGTCCGGGTAATGACGAATGGTCACTGCCAGAGTCGGGGCGCCGAAGGTGATGTGCAGAATCAGCAACAGCGGGAAATAACTCACCGGGAATGCAGCCAGCAGGCCTGCCTGATCCGGGCCGAGAATATCCGCCAGTGCAGTAATCATCAGAATGGTGGCGGTAGCCATGCCGGCACGAAACAACAGCGCTGTGGTTTTACCGCCCGGCAACGTGCGGGGTGTCACCGTTGGTGCATCGGCAATGCCACGGAACACCTGGCGGAACAGCAGGATGGCACTGACAATCAGAATCGCTCCGAGAACCCGGCTCGGTGGCAGCTGGTTCAGCACCAGACTCGACAGCATAAAGCAGCCAACCCCGGCCAGCATGGCGACCGGCATCCAGCTCAGGCCCGGTTTGCGTTTGATCACCTGCCAGTAACCCCACGCCAGCCATAGCGCCGAACTCAGACCACTGAGGGTATACACCGCACTGTTAGCGGCGAATTCGGCACCTTGCTGCCAGCCAAAAAAGTACAGCGCAATACCAGTGCCCAACGGGAAGCCCGCCAGCAGTCCGGCGTAGCGTGGGCCCAATCGTTCGGCGACTTTGGACAGCAGCACCACGGTCAGAAAGGTCACAATAATCTTGGCAACAATCAGCACGTCAACATCCTGCAAATAGGTCAGGGTTGTGAATTCACAACCGGAACGACCAGTCTGCCACTTTTAAGGGCACGAACAATCCGGGAATGGTCGTAGGGGTATCGGTCGATGGCTCTGGGGTATACTGCCGCGCCCGCTGGCCGTGCCTGAGTGCTGGCCCAACTGTCCATTATTGCGGCCAAGATTCTGAATGCCGCGCACCGGAGTCTGTTATGAAAACCTTGCTGGTGATTGGTTATGTCTGGCCGGAGCCGCGTTCTTCGGCGGCTGGCAGCCGGATGTTGCAGTTGCTGGAAGTGTTTCGGCAGGCCGGATTCCGGCTGGTGTTTGGTTCTCCGGCGGATCACAGTCCCCACGCAGCAGACCTGGCGGCGCTGGATATTGAAGCCGTTAGCCTCACCCTTAACTGCTCGTCGTTTGATGATTACATCCGCACCTTGCAGCCGGATGTGGTGCTGTTCGACCGTTTTATGATGGAAGAGCAGTTTGGCTGGCGAGTGGATGAACATTGTCCGCAGGCGTTGCGGATTCTCGACAGCGAAGACCTGCACTTCCTGCGTCATGCCCGTCATACCGAGCTGAAACAACGGCTGGCCGCTGGAGAGAGTGGTTTGCTGGAGTTGCCTGCTATCAAACACCTGTACAGTGATATGGCAATCCGGGAAGTGGCGTCGATTCTGCGCTGTGATCTGACCCTGACCATTTCCGAATACGAAATGGCGCTGTTGCAAAGCCATTTTCAGGTGCCTGCCAGTCAGTTGTTGTATTGCCCGTTTATGTTGCCGGTCAGTCCTTCACAAACCTTGCCGGGGTTTGATGAACGCCAGCATTTTGTATCGATTGGCAATTTCCGCCATGAGCCCAACTGGGATGCTGTTCGTTATCTGAAAGAAAGCCTGTGGCCGTTGATTCGCCAGCAATTACCGGCGGCCGAGTTGCACGTGTACGGTGCTTATCCGCCGAAAAAGGCCACCGATTTGCATAACCCAAAGCAGGGTTTTCTTGTGAAGGGCTGGGCTGAGGATGCTTTGGAGGTGGTGCGTTCTGCACGGGTGTTGCTGGCGCCGTTACGTTTTGGTGCCGGATTAAAAGGCAAGCTGGTGGATGCCGCCCAGTGTGGTACGCCTGCTGTTACGACACCGATTGGTGCCGAGGGGATGTACGGTGATGATGCTGAACCTTGTGCGCTGGTGGCTGATTCTCCGGCTGACTTTGCGGCAATGGCTGTGCAGCTGTATCTGGATGAATCGTTATGGCAGTCACTGAATCACCATTCAATGGGATTGGTTGCACGTCGGTTTGCGTATCCCGAACATGCTGCCTGTTTGCAGGAGCGTCTGCAGACATTGCTGCTCGCGCCAGAGCAGCATCGCCAGTCGTTGTTTTTTAACGCCATGCTGCGGCATCACAGCCTCAAGAGTACCCGTTATATGGCGCAGTGGATTGAGGCTAAAAATCGCCTGAAACAGCAGGACATTTTACTTCCCAGGAACTGATTATCAGCCTTTGTGTAACGGTCGGCGTTTGCTTTTGGTGCCACCGGAGTCTTCGCTGTGATCAAAGAAGTTGGCGCGACGACCGCCCGGCTTCTTGTTGGCTGCCCCCTTGCTGGCGGATTTGCCAGCGGCAGGAGCGGCCGCCATGCTTTGACCTGAACCTGGAATCAGCTTTTGTTTTGGCTTTTTGGGTTTCTTGACGATCTGGCCGCCCAGTGCGGTTTCCGGCACCCTGTGTTGTGGTTCAAAACCGGCTTCGGTGCGACGTTCGATCAGCTGGCCGATCAGGGTTTCGATGGTCGCCAGTTGCTCCACCTCATCGGCACATACCAGTGACACTGCTGCGCCCTGATTGCCGTTACGGCCACTGCGACCAATGCGATGTACGTAATCCTCGGCGTTGACTGGCAATTCAAGGTTGATGACCAGCGGCAGTTCTTCAACGTCGAGACCTCGGGCGGCGACATCGGTGGCGACCAGAATCTGGATCTCGCGATCACGGAACGCCTGCATGGCGTTCATACGGCTGGCCTGGCTTTTTTCACCGTGAATACCATCGACGCGATAACCATCGGCTTTGAGCAATTCTTCGAGATCATCCACGGTTTTGCGGGTTTTCACGAATACCAGAGTCTGCTGTTCACCTTGCTGTTTGATCAGCTGTTGTAACAGTTCCGGCTTGCGTTTTTTGTCGACGGGAATCAGCCATTGGCTGACGGTATCGGCAGTGCTGTTGCGGGCGGCCACTTCAACGGTGGCGGGATCGCGCAGCATCATGCTGGCCATATCACGCACCCGTTGTGAGAAGGTGGCAGAAAACAGCAGGGTCTGGCGCTTTTTCGGAATGGCGCAGAACAGTTCGTCCAGTTCACCGGCAAAACCGAGATCAAGCATACGGTCGGCTTCGTCCAGCACCAGATATTGCAGCTGGCTGAATTTCACGGCGTTGTTGCGATACAGGTCGAGCAGACGGCCCGGCGTCGCCACCAGAATATCCATGCCACGGCGCATCGCCATCATTTGCGGGTTGATGCTGACACCACCATAGATGGCGTAACTGCGCAGTGGCAAACCATCACTGTAACGCTGCACGGCCTGTAACACCTGTTCGGCCAGTTCGCGGGTTGGCACCAGAATCAGGGCGCGTACCGAGTTGCTCTGAGCTTTGCCAGCGCGCAGCAGTTGTTGCAGTAATGGCAGGGTAAAACCGGCGGTTTTACCAGTACCTGTCTGGGCGGCGCCCATCAGGTCGCGGCCTTTCAGAATCAGTGGAATGGCGTGTTGCTGGATCTCGGTGGCTTGCTGGTAACCCAGAGTGTCGAGGTTAGTGATCAATTCAGGCAGGAGGCCGAGTTCGCTGAAACTGGTCATGGAGATTCCGGTGTGGTGCGGCAGGGGCGCGCAGTATAGAGCATTCGTGCCTTGCCCTGAACCGCCGCGGACCGATTAAGGCGCGCTGTGCAGTTCGGCACGCCATTGGCCTTGGCAAACCTTATTGCGGCCGCTGGCCTTGGCTTCGTAAAGGGCGGCATCGGCGGCGGCCAGCAACGATTCAGGAGTAGTCTGGCGATTTGGAATAATGGCGCAAACACCAATGCTGCACGTGAACTGGATGCAGTGTCCGTCATGGTTGATACGTAATTCTTCAATGCTTTCACGAATACGTTCGGCCAGCCACAAGGCTTCGGTGCTGTCGACTTCCGGCAGCAACATCACAAACTCTTCACCGCCGTAACGGGCGGCTACTTCGTTGGGGCGGCGAGCTTGCTGACGCCATAAACGGGCAGCAATGCGCAGGCATTCGTCCCCTGCCAGATGGCCGTAATGGTCGTTCAGATGTTTGAAATGGTCGAGATCACCGATCAGCAACGCCAGCGGTGTTTGTTGCTGGACTGCGCGATGTAACTCGCGGATCAGGCTGTCATCAAAGTAGCGACGGTTCGTCAGCTGAGTCAGGCCATCGGTGCGACTCTGGGCTTCCAGTTCTTTGTTCAGGGTGGCCAACGATGCCAGCGCACTCTGGAGTTCATGGGTGCGCTCGGCCACTCGCTGTTCCAGTTCGCTACGTGCCTTGCGTTCGGCTTCCAGCATGGCTTCGCGGGCAGCCAGCTCACCCTGACGGGCTTTGGAAGCCTGACGGTAATAACGAAGGGAAGCCTCTTGTGCCAGTACCCGCTCCTTGCGTTCACGATTGATGCGTTGGGCGAGCGCAATGGACAATAGCAACACCTCAATGGCGAAACTGAAACGTTGCAGGTCCAGTACATGAGTGGAGTAGGGAAGCCAACCAAGCAAGTGCAGCATGTAGTAAAACGTGGCAACCAGCAGTGGTAACCAGGCAATCGACAGGTTTTGTGCCTGTTCATCCCGTTTGAGCAGCAGCGGCAGGGTAATAATAAAGGCGATTACCGGACTGATCAGGGCTGAGAGGGAGTGTGCCCTGCCGATCAGATCAGAATGGGAAAACGGTGTAATCAGGAGTAGCACAAACCAGGTAATAATCGAAACGTTGCTCAGATACCAAGGCCATCCTCCATGCTGTCGAAGATTCAGGAACTGTCGGATGAACAGCGCGGCTGTAATAAACGACAGGGATGAAAAGACCCGGAAAGCATGGTTGGTCAACCAGTCAGAACCTCCCCACACCCAGGCGGGGCCGATACCGTTCATGGTGGCGGAATACCCGGTAATCGCGGCGACATACAGGCAATACACCGCATAGTTTTTATCGCGGACAAAAATGTATAACGACAGGTTGTAGCCCAGCATAGCCAGCAATAAACCAAAAAACATTCCGTAGGCCAGATATCGGTTTTGTTTGTGTTCTACATAAGAAGAAGGACTGAAAATCTGGATCGGCATGAGCAGGTGTTCTGATGCCTGAACCCGGATCAGAACGTCGGTTTGATGGCCCAGAGGTGTATCCAGATTCAGATAAAACGGTAGGCGCGCACCCAGTCCGGATGCCTGTCCCAGCTGCACGCGTTCGTATTGCAGTAACTTCCAGTCGGTGCGATCAAACAGATACACCTCCAGCTGACGTAGTAAACTCCAGTCGATATGCAGTATCTTCTGCGGTGTACCATCTTTCGACATCAGCCGGAAATGTACCCAGACCGGGCGTTCCTCATTGGGTAAATTGAGCGGGGCCTGTTTGAGTATTTGCCATTCGAGGTCGTTTTCCAGCACCTGCCCGATATTCAGAGCCTGCTCTTCAACCAGATATCGGATGCGGTTGTCGGGGGTGGTAACCGGACTATTGCGGTCGATAATAATCAGGGGTGTGGTCGAGCCGACCGCCGACTCTGCCAGGCTGATATTGGGAAAAAACAGGGCTAACAAGCAGACAAGTGGCAGCCATGCCCGGATGGTCAGAACCAAGGTGACAATCCTTGATGACAATAACTTCTCCAGAATAGCAGCCGATTATCCGTTGTACCGGCTAATTGCCGCCGTTTGGGGGCACCGGATTCAGTTCGGGCTACGGGACTGTGGCTGATCGGCAATGGCTGGCCACAGGTGTGGCGAAACGCCGTGCAGGAAAATACTCAGTAATACGGTTAACACTGTGGTAGCAAATACACTGTTGTATTCGGGAATCCGGCTGGCGTAGCCCATTTGTTCAACCGCCAGCAGCAGGTACAACACGCTGGCAATTCCACGTGGTCCGAACCAGGCCAGAAACAATTGGGCGCGTAAATTCAGCCCACTGCCGAGCAGGCTGATCAGCACCGGCACAATACGGATGACGGTGAGGCTGAGCAGGGCATACACAAGGTGTTGCCATTGCAGCAGGGGCCAGGCTTCGGCCACAAATACCAGACCAAACAGGAAAAACACCAGCAGGCTTAACAGGGTGCCTTCGGCTTCGCCAAACTCGCGCAGGCGCTGGATCACAATATCGCGTTGTGCTTCCAGAAACAGACCGGCCAGAAACGCCGCGATAAACCCGTTACCGCCCAGTACTTCGGCACCGGAATAAGCCAGTAATGCCAGCGCCAGTGAAGATAGCCGCTGGTAAATGGGCAACATCCAGTGATGGTCACTGGCCAGCTGGATCAACCGTCCGCCCCAACGCCCGACCAGTAGTCCCGCCAGCGTCCCCATCACAAACTGCTGCATCAGAAACAACGGCCAATGAAATGCATCGATAAAGGCGTAATGGCCAGCCTGCATCAAGGCCAGCACAAACAGCAGGATGGGCAGGGCAAGGCCATCGTTGAGGCCACTTTCGACGGTGATCGAGTGGCGTAAACGTTCCGGAATTTTTTTATCGCTGAAAATGGCCTGCGCCAGCGCCGCATCGGTAGGAGCCAGCATGATGGCCAGCCAGGCCGCACTCAGCCATGACAGACCGAGCAAGGGCTTGGCTAACAGCGCGCCTGCCACCATGGTGAGGGGTAGGCCAATCGCCAGCAGCCGGATGGGCAGGACTTCGAACTTTACCAGTTGATCGCGGCGAATCTGGCTGGCGTCAGTAAACAGGATAATGGCGAGGCCAAATTCGGCCAGCACCTGGAGCCAGGTGTTTTCGATATCGGCGGGTAACCAGCCGGTAACCCGCGGGCCGCTGATAATCCCGACGGCGGTTACCAGCATGGGCGCGCTAATACCGATATGTTCGATTCGACGGGCCAACAGGCCGAACACAAAAAGTGAGGCCGACAGGGTCAACAACAGCTGTTGTTCGTTCATGTGCGTCCTTGCAGAAAAGCGGGAGCGTCAGTCTTCCCAGATTACTCGTAGCGGTTCGCCGAAGTCATCGTAGATCACTTTTTTCTTCGGACCTTTACGCACGGTGCGATTGCTGGCATGACGGGCTGGTTTGCGTTGGGCTTCGCGACGCTGGTCAATGGCGATCAGGACATCGTCGACCGGGGTGCGTTCTTCCCTCGGTTTTTCAAATGCCAGGCTACGTTCATCATAACGACCGTCGACGAGGCCGGTGGCTCCTCGTGCAACTTCCTTCACTGCACCTCCACGGTTCAGGAACTCGGCAGTTTCCCGGTCCAGTTGTCGGCGAATTTCCTGTTTGGTCGGCTTCTTCATGAATGGTCTGTTGGCGTTCTCAGGCAATCTTTTACCTTGCCAGAGCTGCATCCCGACTGCAATCCCGGCGCGGTTATGCCGGGTGACAACGGAACAGCTGGCCAATGTCGAGGCTTGACTCGCGTCCGATTCGGCGGCGGTGTTGTTGTAGCCAGTTTTGCGCCTGTTCGCGGCCCATATCCCGTAATAAATGCAGAAAGTCGCGGTCGGCGACCATGCGAGTGGCGGATGGCATGGCATGCATACGTTCGTCCGGGCTGATCATATGGAAGCGCAGACGCAGCAGATTGCGCTCCAGCGGCCCTTTGGGAAGCCAGGTGCGCGTTGCAAACTGACGGGCTTCATCAATACTGCGCATTTCTCGCAAAAAAGCCGCGTTAAAGGCAATGTCCATGGCACGGGTCTTGATCTCATCGGCCGTGATGGGGTTGCTGCCAAGAATGGCTGGTGTGAGCAGAATCAGCAAGATATCCGGGCTCTGGCAGTGGTAATACAGAGGAAAAATGGCCGGATTGGCGGAGTAGCCGCCATCCCAGTAGGGTTCACCATCCATTTCAACGCTGTGATGCAGGGCTGGCAAACAGGCCGACGCCATCAGCACATCGGCATTGATCTCGTGGGTCTGGAACAGCCGTAAATGGCCGCTGTTGGCGTGAGTCGTGGCGATAAAAAGTTTGATCGGACTTTGGTGAGCCAGTTTATCGAAGTCGTAGAGGCTGGTAACAATGTCCCGTAGTGGATTCAGCTCCAGCGGGTTGAGCTGATAGGGCGAGAAGTAGTGGGTAAAGCTCATCATCAGAGTAAGGGCCGGCGATACCAGCAGGCTGTCGTCCGAGGTTCTGGATGCCATCTTGAAAGGTGAACTCGAAGCTACTCGTCCCCAAAACAGACTCAGCGTTTCACGTGCACCATCATAACTGTTCTCCATAAATCCATGAGCAACCGCAACAGCGTTCATGGCTCCGGCACTTGTGCCGCTGATGCCTTCGATATCCAGTGCACCGTGTTCCAGCAAATAATCCAGTACCCCCCAGGTAAATGCACCGTGAGCACCACCACCTTGCAACGCGAGGTTTATTCGTCCTCGTTGTTTTCGTACAAATCGGAATGCCATTCTGCCTCCTGTGAATGAAGGGTATGAGTGTGGAAATATCAAAAAGCGACAAATTCTTGCTGGTTTTGTTGTTGTTTTGTAGGACAATCAAAAAAATGTGCTGTGGATCATAAAATCAAAAGACTATCGTGATAGTGTTAACACACTCAAAGACCAGAACGCTTTGTATTGCTGATTTGATTGTTCTGGTCAGAGCGTTTGATCGTGGCAAAGTCTGCAGGAACCAGGGAAAAAAGGGAGAGTTGATATATGAGCTATTGCCCTGATTGTGGTGCCCGTTGTCTATGTATACGTCGTTTGCTGACTCATTACACGACCGGTGTGATGTTGCCTTGTCGTAAGTGCGGGCACGAGATGGTAGACCGGGATCGTGTTTTCTGTCATGGCATCATCACGGGCCTGATCTTTTCTCTCTTGCTGGGAGTTCAACTGCCAATTGAGTCGATTTGGTTAAATGCTCTTATGGTCGTTGGTATTCCATTCATTTATTTCCAGTTGTTGATGCCGATGCGTCATGATCCTGAAAACCAGCCATAACCGTTACCAATTGGGTAAGGCTGTTATTCTGGCTGTTATTGGCGCCTTCCCGATCCAGGGGCATCGATAGCTGTCATTCTTGTCAAGGATTGACATGTGCGTGGAGTTTGTGCTGTTTCGGCTGTAGTCGGTTTGCCCTGCATGGTTTTTGCCTTGAACATGGGGCTTTACTGTTGTCTTTTTGTGATCATCAAGATCACCACATCGCTGTTGTTCTCCCGTATTGTCCGCGTCTGGAACCTTTCTCGGGAGGGATGTTATGTACTGCCCTGACTGTGGCCGCCATGTCGGCTTTTTCCGTCGTTTTATCATCCGTTATACCCAACCGGTGATGTTGCCGTGTCGCTTTTGTGGGGCGGAGCTGGTCGACAAGGACCGGATTTTTGCCCATCTGCTGTTAACCGGGTTTATCTTCAGTTTGTTATTGGGCGTACAGCTGCCGGTTGAATCCGGCTGGTGGACGTTATTACTCGATCTGGGAGTTCCCTGGCTCTATTACGAACTGATGTTTCCGATGCGTCACAAGGAAGTCGACGAGTCGCATCACGACTCGTCTCACCATTCTCACTGAATGCCTGTGTGATGACACTCGGTGACGGGAGCTTCTGGTGCTGTGCACGTTACATCTGATGTAAGAAAAACTCGCGCATGGCGTTCAGGCGGGTTTGTTGTAGTACCTGCTCAACTGTCAGCTGTTTGACTTCGGCGATTTTCTCCGCCACAAACGGCAGGTACTTCGGCGCGTTTTCAATGCCGCGGAAAGGCATTGGTGTCAGGAATGGCGCATCGGTTTCCAGCAGCAGGTTTTCCAACGGAGTAGCCGCGACCACTTCGCGCACGTTGTCGGCCTTGTTAAAGGTAACGATGCCGTTGATGCCCAAACAGAAGCCCAGTTCGACGCCCTCCATGGCCAGTTCCATTCCTGAGGTGAAGCTGTGAATCACGCCCTTGCGGGGCATGCGGGGGGCGTATTCACGCAGGATAGCAATGCTGTCTTCATCGGCATCGCGGGTGTGAATCACCACGGGCAGCTGGTGTTCGATAGCCATTTCCAGCTGGCGGCAGAACACCTGACGTTGCACCGTGCGGTCACAGTGGTCGTAGTAATAATCCAGACCAATTTCACCAATCGCGACCAGTTTCGGGTGGCTGGCGTGCTGGTTGATCCAGTCTGCCGTGCTGTTATCAAAACTGCCCGCTTCATGCGGGTGAACCCCGGCGGTAAACCAGACATCGTCAAACTGTTCGGCCAGATCACGGGCGGCGGTCATGTTGGCCGGGTCCACGCTGATGGTCATGAAACGTTCCACCCCAATCGCACGGGCTTCCTCCAGAATCTGCGCCGCCGGAGCATCCTTCAGATAATCGAGGTGGAAGTGGGTTTCGATGATGGCTTGGCCGTAAGCAGGAATTTCACGGCGTTTTTTATGGCTCATGCGGGTACCGGCTGGTGAATAAAGGGCAGGAAAGGATGACATTATAGGGGCCACAACGATCCACTCCAAATCGTCCTGCGTCTGGCTGATTGCTGACTAGACTGTAAGGATCAATCCCAGGAATTCGGATGGATATGCTTACGTATCTGGTCGTGGAAGATAATCCGGTTGTCATCAAGATTCTCCGGCACCTGATTACCAATACATTGGGGGATCGGATGGTGTTGGCTGAAACTCGTAAACAGGCGCAGGGGATGCTGCTTGACCATTCAGGCACCATTGCCGGTGCACTGGTTGACCTTGCCTTGCCGGATGCCCCCGATGGTGAAGTGGTTGAGGACGTACTGGCCTGGGATATTCCCACCATTATTCTGACTTCTGCCAGTGGTGCGAAAGTGCGTAACCGCTGGATTGACAAGGGCGTAGTGGATTTTGTTACCAAGGATGGCCGTTACTGGTATCCCTATGCGGTCAAGATGTTACGGCGTCTGAGCCTGAACCGGCAGTTCCCGGTGCTGGTGGTGGACGATTCTCCAACTTGCCTGAACAGTATGCGCAGAATGTTGCAGCTGCACCAGTATCCGGTGGTTGAGGCTCATTCCTCTGAAGAAGCGCTGCGCCTGTTGTCGGAACGTGATGATATCCGTCTGATGGTGGTGGATCACGAATTGCCGGGCATGAACGGTCTGGAGCTGGTGCAAACGGTGCGTTACAACTTTGGTGATCGGCCGGTGGGGATTCTGGCGGTGTCCGGGGTTAACCGTGGCCGTGAACAGCTGACCGTCGACTTTATCAAGAGTGGTGCCGACGACTTTCTGCCCAAGCCGTTTGGCCTTGAGGAATTTATATGCCGGGTCAACAACAATACCCAGTCGATCGAAGCTCTGCTTAAACTCAAGGAGCAGGCCGAGCGTGATTTCCTCACCGGTTTGTATAACCGTCGTTATTTCCTGATGCAGGCGATTTCGCGGATGGCTCCGCAGGGCGGCCGAATCTGCAGCCTTGCGACCCTTGATATTGACCACTTTAAATATGTGAACGATGCTTTTGGCCATCATATAGGCGACCAGGTGTTAAAGGCTGTATCCGCAGAAATGTCGAGCCATCTTGGGCGTTTCTTGCTGGCACGCACCGGCGGAGAGGAGTTCAGTATCCTGTTGCCGGGGTGTACTGGCGAGCAGGCAACCGCTCTGATGGACGGTTTGCGCAAGGCCATTGCGGCGGTGGAAATCGATTCTCAGGACAATGACACCTTGTCAGTTACGGTGAGTATCGGTGTGTGTACCTCTCGCAAGGTGGAACTGGAAATCCTGATGGAGCAAGCCGACGAGGCGCTTTACAAGGCCAAGATGAATGGCCGTAATCGGGTTGTGCTGATTGATCTCGACAAATCAGTAGGCAGATCGAACAGCCTCCAATAAACATAATGGTGGCTGTTTTTCTGATGAATATGCAGCTACTGAACGATCGTCAGGCTGATGCTCTGGCCCAGTGTGGTGTTGGTTAATACCACCGTTTTGCCAATGTCAGTGGAGCTGATGCTGATTGCCCCGTTGCTGTCTGCCGTGCGGCTGCTACCCGCCACGGTCCATTGATAATCCGAAGCACTGTAGGTCGTGGTTACCCAGCGGGTAGCCGGATACAGGCTGGTGATTTCACTGATACTGGCCTTGTTATTGGCCAGATATTCCTGATTGGCGCCGGTGATTTCCACCAGGCTGCCGAGTTCTTCTTCCGGAGTGCCAATACTGGCCGAGCCGCCATCGGTGAGATCCACTGTGCCAGTCAGGCTGTAGCCGTAATAACTGGTTTGTGAGGAAAACGAAGTGGTGTGTTCACCGTTGCGTGGCAAAAACGCAAAGCGATAAACCCAGGTGCCACCATCGGTATGCAGGCGTTCTTCCAGGCTGCTGTCTTCGGCGCTGATCAACTGGCCGGCAAAGCTGTAACTGCCACTGCTGAGGTTGGCGCTGATGGTGCTGGTGGCGAGGTCGGCCAGACTTTCGTCACTGCTGTCAGCCAACACCACGTAGTAGAGCGGTTTGCCACTCCAGCTTTCGGAATAGTCATCGGAGCTGGTGTCGTAGGTCATCAGGGTTTGCCAGGTGAGCGCGGTGTCGACCGCATCGGCGTCGAAACCACCCACGGTGTTACTGCCAGACGAAATCACCACCACACTGGAAACCGTGGTGCTGTCCATGGTGGCGCTGTCGTACAGGTCGGGAGCACCGTCGTTCAGGTAATCGTAGGCACCACCACCGTTATCGTTGTAAGAGCCATCCCCAACATAACTGCCGACGGCCGCCACTACCGCCTGATAGAGGGCCGAACTGCGACCATAGGCTGCTGCGTTCCATTGGGTTTGCAAGGTATCGAGGTTGGCGCTGAGCGTATCGTAATCGTTGCTGAAGCTGCCGGTCAGGTTCACCACATGGGTGGCGTCACCAAAGGCCCAGATGGTAAACGCCTGCTGGGTTAACACATCACTGCTGCGGTTCAGCGATTGTGAAATATAGGAGCGAACCTCTGCCAGCAGGGCTGACTTGCTGACACTGTCCATACTGGACGAGGTATCAATCACAATAGCAGTGTTCAGATACACCTCGTGGCCCAGCACTTTTTGCAAGATTGGATGGCTTTCATCGTTGTCGATGGTGACATCGTCGACCTGGGTCAGATAGGTGTCGGTGGTGGCGGTATCGACCGGCTCCAGAGTGCTGGAGTCGACTGGCACAATCAGATAGTTGTAGATAAACGGCGAGGTCGTTTCAATGCGAAACGCATCGTCCGTGGCACCGTAATATTCGTCCATCCCCACATGCAAAAACGCCAGCGGATAATAGGAAATATTAGTTTCGACGGTAGTGTCGGAGTCGTCGGAATCGTCCGAGCTGTCGTCAGAACTGTCATCGGAATCGTCCGAATCACTGCTGGTCGAAACCACCGGATCACCGCCACCACAAGACACCAGCAGTGGTGTGCTGACCATACAGGCGGCCAACAGTAGTAGCAGGGATGGCCAGCGTCTGGTCATCGGTAGCACAGATTCGGAGGAGGTCGGGGCACAGTTTGGCTGGAGATTCATGAGGGCAGCATTCCGCAAAGTCAGGCTCTGGTGAGGATTTATAACAGGATGCTGGGTATGACTATGGGTAATAAAGCCCGTCCGGGATATTCCTGACCAATCATTTCCTGATGAGAAATGTTGCTGAAATATCCTTGCGATTTGCTTACGCAGAAGTCGCGACTGGCTGGAGTTTTCTGACATTTGGATGACGGCAGCGAGAGTGCTGTGCAGGATTTATAACATTGCTGCCATTGGCATCTGGAATGTCACATAGAGAGCCAATTGCTGCTTTAAAACAAGCACAAGCCCATAGAACTTGTCAGTATGTGGACTAATTCACAGGTTTCAGGGAGTAACAGCATGTCGGAACAGATTTTGGTCGCAGTGGCCGTGAACGCTGATAACCGAGTCGCAGGACACGCCGGGCGTGCACTGGAGTGGCAAGTATTTGCGGTGGTGAACGGTCAGGTGCCGGAGCCTGTATGGAATATCAGCCTGACGGATGCCGGTAGTCTGCATGAGTGGCATGTGCGGGATAATGCCGAGCGTCATCCGTTACATGCGGTGGACATCGCACTGGCGGCATCGGCCGGAGACGGCGTGATTTTCCGTCTGGCTGAACGTGATACCCGGTTGCTGCTGACCTCGGAAACCAGCCCGCTGGAAGCCGTGGTGGCCTGGCAGATGGAGAGTTTGCCGCTGACCGATAATCCGGCAGCGGGGTGTCTTAACCCTGTTCAGCGTGAGCAGCGTCAGGCCAGCCTGGCCTGAGTCATTGCAGCAGTGATCAGGCCTATGCCTGACCACTGCGGCTTCTGTCGGAGCGGCGGTTGCCTGTCAGGTTGCCGCGCTCAGAAGGTCTTGGTTAACCCGATCAGATAACTGCGGCCCGGCTCGTTATAGGTATTGGCACCAGCGGTGTTGGATACCCCTTCACGACGGATTTCCTTGTCGAACAGGTTTTTCACCGAGAAGCTGACGTCCACGTCGTAGGCGGTATTGTAGGTCGTGGCGACGTTAAAAATGCTGTAAGACGGGCGATCATACTGGGTGGTCAGCTCCGAGCCGGTAGAGGTTTGGGTCGGGCTTTCGGTATGGCCGTAGTGCTGACCGCTGAAGACCATTTCCCAGTTGTCCTGTACTTGCCAGCTCAGCGTACTGTTGAGGGTGAAGTGCGGAATAATCGACAGCGCCTCACCGGTGCTCTTGTTTTCCGACTCCAGCATCAGGGTGCCGTTCAGGCTGAAATCAACCGCCGCCATAACCGGCAAACGCAAGCTGCCTTCCAGGCCAGATACCACGGCTTCCGGAATGTTCTCCCAACGGAAGATCTGGGTTGTACCGGACACATACACCGGGTCGGTGCCATCGGTAGAAATCTTGTTGCGATAGTCGTTGTGGAACCAGGTCAGGCCCATGTTGGTACGTTCATCAATGCTGTAGTTAACGCCAATTTCCTTGTTGATCGAGGTTTCGTTCTTGAGGTCGGCGTTGCCCAGAATCGAACAGCCACCACCGAGGCTTGGATAGTCCACCGGACAGCCAGTACCCCGGGTGGTGTACACATAGTTGGGGTTGAGCTGGTACAGGTTAGGAGCCTTGAACGCCTTGCTGACACCGGCCTGGAATGACAGACGATCGGTGGTCAGCCATTTGGCGTTGATGCTGGGTGATACGTTGTTGCCGGTAATGCCGTGGTGGTCAAAGCGCAGGCCACCGGTCAGAGTCAGGTCGTCCCGGACCGACAGGTTGTCTTCCACATAAAGGCCGAACAGATCGGCACGGACATTGGGATCTCGTTCGCTGGCATCCAGAGTTGTGCCGGGAATCACGGTGCCATCTTCGACGTTGATGCTGCTCTGGTTGTTGACGTTGTCGTTAAGGGTTTCCAGACGGTATTCACCGCCGAGGGTCACGGTCTGGTGCAAACCGCCTACCACCACTGGCAGGTTCCATTCGGTTTTCGCCGACAGGTTGTTGAGTGAGGTTGTTACAAACTCGTCGCTGTTAAACGCTCCTTCGGTGCCTCCCACGTTGCCTTCGCTGAGGCGGGTGTTCACCGTGCGTTCGAGCTGGATGTAACTCATGGAGTTACCCACGTCGTATTCGCCGCGATGGGTCAGCCCCACGGTGCCACGTTTCATGATGTTGGTTTCGGAGCCGATATTGCTGGTGGTGTAGTCGTTGTAGTCGACACCCTGAAAGGCGTTGTCACCGGCGTAGATATTTCCCTGACGGCTGAAGCCACCTTCCAGTTCGAAGCGGTTTTCGGCGTCGTAGCGATAGGTCGCCACACTGTTCACATCGACGTTGCGAACCCCTTCCTGACCCGCGGCCGTGCGGGTATTACCACTGCTGTCGGCACTTTCGGATACGGTGCTGTCGCGGTTGAGATCGGCAGAGTCGGCTTCGCTCTTGTTGTAGTTCACATAGGTGCGGTGTGACAGGTTGTCACTGACCGGGCCACTGACCATCAGGTTAACCCGCTGGTTGCCACCCTCGTCGGAGTTTTCCGGTACTTCGAGCTGGCCGGATACCTGCACAACGGACTTTTCCGGTTTTTTGGTGATGATGTTGACCACACCACCGGCGGCACCCGAGCCATAACGGGCCGCCGCCGGCCCCCGGATCACTTCGATGCGTTCGATCATTTCGGCGGGCACCCAGTTACTGTCGCCACGGGTGTTACGTTCGCCCGAGCGTCCCATTTTGACCGAATCGCGAGATAACACCGGTTTGCCGTCAATCAGGATCAGGGTGTTTTCCGGGCCCATGCCACGAATATCAATCTGACGGTTGTTGCCATACTGGCCGGTGCTGGAGCTGCCAGACAGGTTGACCCCCGGCATGGTGCGCACCAGCTCGGCGATATCGTTGCTGACCGGACGGTGTTGCAGATCCTCGGCGGTAATCACCGATACTCCCTGAGCCTGCTTGAGTTGCTCGGCAGCGGTGTCCACGACGTTCAGGGTGTCCAGCATGATCATGCCCTGTTCATCCGTGGTGGTATCGTCTGCCACTGCATGGGTGGCCAGTATCGGCAACATCACACTCATCAGTATCGGGTATCCCGCTTTCATTGGTTTCTCCTGGTCGGTTGGAAAAATGGTGGCGCATGCCGTTATTTTTCGACCTTATCGAAAATAATTCTCAAATACAAATCATTTACATTTGTGTTTTTTATGCAATAAATCCCTTTAAAATCAGACGCATAGCTGTTCTAAATGCAAGCACAAAAACCGGTCAGGACAGAGTCCGGACCGGTTGTAGAACCGCAGGGAAATATCAGATCAGGACAGTTGCAGCCCTGGTAGCAGTAGTCGCCGCAGCTGACCGACGTAGCGCCAGCCAAGCCGGAACCAGTCCGGCTTCCAGGTCAGGCAGGCGGTTATCAGCAGGGCACCCAGGTGTAATAAACCGACCCACACCACCAGACCAACCTGCACCGACCAGGCGTTGATACAAGGCCAGAGCGCCAGTGCCAACCAGCCCAGCCCTGCTGCTTGCAGCATTCGGGCACTGCTGTGTGGCAAGGTCTGGCGTCCGTACAGCAGGCGGAAATGGCTGTTGATGGTTACCGCCATATGCAGAAAACCGGTGAGGATCAGAATCAGCGCCAATATCAGCATCATGGGGTGATCTCCTGTGGTTTAACTTCCTGTATTGGACGGGCCCGAACGTTGGCAGGCTCGGGGGTTGGTCGGCGTGGTGCCGAAACCTTGCGCAGATACACAACGGCAACCAGCAACACCAGCGCCATCAGCAGGCAGACCAGATCAAACAGCAGACGTATCCAGTCGCCCTGTTGCAGCGCAAACCACAGGCCGGTGCGGGAGGTGAGTGGATCGAGCAACGGAATCAGGCCAAACAGCGCCGCCCCAACACTGAGCTGCAACACCCAGCCCTGACGCTGGTGCTGGAACAGGGCGTGCAGTAACGACAGCAACCAGATGCCAAAAAACACCCGGATTTCCCAGCTTTCACGATTCTCCAGCACGGCTGGTAACAAGCGGTTGGCCCAGAAATACCCGGCAATGGCGATCAGCAAACCGGCAATTGCTGCCAGATTCAGAGTGCTGACCAGCTCATAACCCAGCTGCCCCAGTTGCTGGCGGCTGCGTTTGACCACCCACAAAATAGCGCCGGTGGCTACCATCAGGCTGCCGAGTATGCCGGATACAAACAGCAACCAGCGCACGGTGGTATCGGCAAAACGGGCTTCGTGTAATACCCGTAATACGCTGTAGGTGGCAGCAAGCGCGCCGGTCGCTTCTGGTTCTGCGCGGTTTTCCAGCAACTGCCCCTGATTATCAAATATCAGCTGGCGACCATTACGACCGGAGGTCAGACCTTCGCGGCTGCCGGTAGATAATTGCCAGCGGGCATCGGTCTGATTTGGCTGTTCCACCGTGATGGCGTTTACCGGGGCATCCCAGAGGGTTTGTGCCTGACGGATCATGGCGTTGATATCCACGGCGGGCTGATCACCTGTGGGCGTGATGTGAGTGTGGCGCGCAGACGGGTTTTTTTCACGTAGCGGGTGTGGGTGCTCACTGCGTGCACCTTCGTGATCCGGGCGCTCGTTATTCCACTGCGGTCGTGCTCCGCGCTCTACCTGTTCATCACGAGGCTCTCCTCGTGATGATGGGCGTTCCGGGGTGGTATTTGGTCCGTGTGAAGCTGTTTGTGGGCCCGCAGGCGGTGGGCCATTACGCTGATCACCACCATTCCAGAACAGCAGGGTTGAGGCCAGCAGGATCAGGCCGGAAAAGGTAATCATCAGATGGAACGGTAAGGCCAGCACACCGCCAATGACATGGGCATCAATCCAGGAAGCGGTTTTTTTACCGGGCCGGAAACTGAAAAAGTCGGTAAAAATCTTGCGGTGCATGATCACACCACTTACCAGCGCGACCAGCATCAGCATGCTGGCGATGCCGACCAGTATCCGCCCCAGCTCGCGTGGTATGCCGTACAACTCAAAGTGGAATCGATACAGAAAGTTGCCGCCGGCGGTTTCACGCAGATCGAGGGTTTCACCTGTGGCCGGATCAATACTGAGCATCGGGCCTCGGCGGCGTTCCATAACCTCGCCGGGATTGCTCCACGATAGGCCGGTCAGACGGGAGCGTTCACCGGGCAACTGGATATCCCAGCGGCTGGCGTCGGGAGCCAGTTGCTGCAAGCGCTGGATGGCGGTGGTTGCTGCCTGTTGCGGCTGGCTGGCACCGTGGCCTTCCGGTTGCATCCAGTGAGTGATTTCGGTGCGGAAAAACGACAGGGTGCCGGTGACAAATACCGCAAACAGCAGCCAGATCACAATCAGGCTGGACCAGGTGTGTAACCAGGTCATGGATTGGCGCAGGGTTTCTTTCATGCCGCAGCACCTCCTTGCAGCAACCACCATAGAGGCCACACCAGCAGGTTGCTCAGCCAGTTGAGCGCCATCGCTTTCTGATGCGAGCGCAGCGCGAAGCTGACGATAATCAGCAGCAGGTAAATCAGGAAAAACGCCAGTGTGTTAAACATTCGGGCATCGTTCTGGTCCAGCCCGGACAGCTGGGCGATCCACAGGCAAATCCCCATGGTGAGCAGGTAACCGCCAATGGCGGCAGACAATATTCGTCCGGTTAACCAGACGCGTTCAGCAGAAAACATGGCAGCTTCCGAAAGGGCAAATTAACGGCAGTTTCAACCTGGCCCGCAGGCCAGATGACTGAAGAGGAACGCGATCATAATTTAGATGAGATTCTAAATGATAAGTATTTGCATATTTTTGCAATGCAACAATGAATTCGCACCATCAATTGCGGTCGCTGCCATTCCGTGCCATTAGGTTCGACGCCCGCTGACGGAAGAGGGATTGCCGCTGCGGACTCAACACTTGTCGCTGGTGGCTACCAGCAGGCACACTGCCGACGGATATGAGATAACCGGCTGGGAGTGCCTTGATGACAAGCGAATACCTGAGTCCTACGCCATTGCGCGGTGAAATCTGGCTCGACAATGGCGAGCGGCCATTTGCGCGCGATCAGGTGGTGCTGCTGCAGGCGATTGCCAGCACCGGCTCAATATCGGCGGCTGCCAAACTGGCGGGAATCAGCTACAAGACCGCCTGGGACCGGATTGATGCTATGAACAACCTCGCCGACCAGCCTCTGGTCGAGCGCAGTGCGGGCGGCGCCAAAGGCGGTGGCACCAGCCTCACGACCTATGGTGAACAGATGCTGGCGGGGTTTCTGGTATTACAGGAAGAACATCAGCGTTTTTTGCAGAGAATCAGTGAGCGGGTGCAGTCGCTGGCGGATGTTGCCGGTGATCTGCAGGGCCTGACAGGAGCAGCCCGATTGAAAACCAGTGCGCGTAACCAGTTTCGGGGTGCTGTGGAGCAAGTGACGGCCGGAGCGGTGAACGCCGAAGTGCGGCTGCGGATTACCTCTGAACACTGCATCGTTGCCATGATCACGGATGAAAGCCGTCAGCAGCTGGATATTCAGGTTGGCCAATCCATGATCGCCCTGATCAAGGCGCCGTGGGTGATGCTGGCCAATGATCCGGATATTCGCGTCAGTGCCAGCAATCGTCTGGCCGGTACCATCAGCCGGGTGACCCGCGGTGCGGTGAATGCCGATGTGGTGATGGCGCTGGCGGATGGCAAAACCATCAGCGCCATTATTACCAACACCAGTCTGGATGAACTGGCGTTGGCAGAAGGGCAGCCTGCCTGTGCCTTTTTTGAAGCGGGCAGTGTGGTTCTGGTACTGGAATAAGCGGCCAGCATCCTGGACCAACCATCGTTGGATGACTGCGTCAGATCACAATCGCGGCGGATTTGATCTGCGCCCACAGCCGCAATCCCGGCGTTAACCACAGCTGTTTGGCCGAGCGACGGCTGATTCGGGCTGGAATCAGCAGGTCTGATGTCCCGTCATGACCGGCGCGCAGACGTAATTCACACATACCCGGAACTGGGCTTTCCTCGATGCGGGTTAATACCACTGGCAGGATATTCAAAAAACTGCTGTCGGCATGGGCACTGAGACTGATACTGACATCGGTGGCGTGAATCCGCACTGGCAGTCGATCTCCCTGTACCAGATTCTGGTTGCCGATCCACAAATCACCGCCATTAAACTGCAGTCGAGCCAGCTCCCATTCGCGGCTGGTTTCTACCACCAGAGCGGTGAAGGTTACGCTCTGGGGATCATGCAGTGGGGGGGCTTCATCCTCATCCAGTCGTTCCTGCACCTGTCGCATCAACCCCGTCTGCGCCGGTGCCATCGTGCTGATATCCAGTTCGGCATCCGGCTTTTGGCCTAACTGGCTCATCAGGGCCAGATACAGGCGTGCCTGATCACGGTTCAGCAAGCTGCTGTGCAAAGCTGGAACTCTGGGATGCGGAGTGTTTTGTACCACCTGCAGGCGCGGCATTTCCTGTAGTGGTAACTTCAGTGTGACCCACAGCGTGTCGGTGCTCTGTTTGTTCTGGATATCGGGAACTGACTGGTACATGTGAATTCTCCCTGTATCAATGTCACGCAAGTGGCAGAGGTCGCAAAGGATCTCTGTGCCTCCGCCCATGCGTTGTCTGCTCAGTGGCCCAGGCCATATCCGTAACGCTGGATAATGGTGCTGGCGGTGGTTCCGTGCAGATAGTCCAGCAGAGCTTTGGCGGCATTGTTGTCTTCGCCACGTTTGAGCAGCACTGCATCCTGACGAATCGGTTCATACAGATCGGATGGTACGATCCAGCTGCTGCCACCGTCACCGGTCGCACGCACCTGCGAAAGCGCTACAAAGCCGATATCGGCATTGCCGGTGCCGATAAACTGCCAGGTCTGGGCAATGTTTTCACCCGTCACCAGATGTGCTGTGGTAGCGCTGGTCAGGCCCATTTTGTCGAGTACCTGAGTAGCGGCCAGCCCATATGGAGCAAGTTTGGGATTGGCAATCGCCAGTTTGTTGTAGTCTCCACTTTTTAACACTTGCTGCGGGTCAATTGCGACTTTGGCACTCCACAACACCAATGCACCTTCGGCATAGGTAAAACGAGTGCCAGTAACCGCATGACCGCTACCTTCAAGAGCAATCGGGTTTTGCTGGTCAGCGGACAGGAACACATCAAATGGTGCTCCGTTCTGGATTTGTGCCACAAACTTGCCGGACGAGCCGGTCGACATGGCGACGCTGTGACCGCTGTCTTTTTCAAAAGCCTTGCTGATTTCTTCCATTGGAGCCTGGAAATTGGCCGCTACAGCAACCGCAACAGTATCCGCCTGGGCGGACAGGCCAGTGATCAGTAACAGTGCTGCGCACCATGCGCTGCGATGATAATTACGGTATTCAGAATATGATTTCATAATGTCCCTGTTTGATATCCGGGTATTTGGTTGGCTTCGTTATATAGCGAACTATATAGCGAATCAATTGCCCGGTGCGGTGCGTGAAATGGAATTATGAATATTGCCAATGTGGACCAATAAGTGATCAGAAGGTCGTAATTGGGCACGTTTATCAATGAACTGACCTCTAAATGTGCAGGGTGAGTGCAGCACGCATGCTCATGGAGCATGGCACTTGGTATGTCCTGACAGGCAATTGAGCTGAATCAACAGCTGTCACTGCAACTGATTGGCGTTTGTTCCGTGCTGGTGCAGGCAACTTTTAATTTCACGGTATTTATTGGATGGACATTCCGGTCATATGGCTGGTGATTATTAATATCGGACTGGAGGTGACCATTGATGAGATGCAGGGCATATCCCTTGCTGTAACCAATATGGAGAACAACAGACATCCTTCAGGTAAAGGTGCGGGGAGACAAAACGTGTTGAACAGTCGTATCGGATCAGGACCGCTGATGATGGGGATTTTGGCCTGTTTGCTGGCTAACGGGGCGTGGGCTGCAGCGGAGGAGGTGGCCGAAGACGCCGCTGGCAGTAGTACGCTGGCGCTGGATACTACCTGGGTGGTAACAGCCGCTGCTCTGGTGTTTTTTATGCAGGCCGGTTTTGCCTTGCTGGAGTCGGGCATGTCGCGCTCCAAGAACTCTGTGAACGTCATGATGAAAAACTACCTGGATGCCTGCCTGGGGACATTAGTGTTCTGGCTGGTTGGGTTTGGCCTGATGTTTGGCCACAACAACAGCGGCTGGATTGGTACCAGCCACTTTATGCCGTCGCATTTGGCGCAATGGGATTACACGGTGTTACTGTTCCAGACCATGTTCGCTGCCACTGCGATCACCATTTGCAGTGGTGCCATGGCCGAACGGACTCGTTATGACGCTTATCTGATCGCTGCCTGTGTGCTGGCTGCGCTGATTTATCCGGTATTTGGCAGCTGGGTCTGGGGAGGGTTATACGGTGGTGGTGGTTGGCTGGCGAAGCTTGGCTTTATCGATTTTGCTGGCTCCACCGTTGTGCATTCGGTTGGTGCCTGGTGTGCCCTTGCCGGTATTCTGGTGCTGGGGCCGCGCACCGGGCGTTTTTCGCCAGAAGATGGCAGCTCGCGTCAGATTCCCGGCCATAACCTGTCTCTGGTGGCGCTGGGTGGTTTTATCCTGTGGCTGGGCTGGTTTGGATTTAATGGTGGCAGCACCCTGGCCGCCAGTGCTGATGTTGGTCTGATTGTATTAAACACCCAGCTGGCCGCTGCTGCGGGAGCCATTGGTGCAGTACTGACTTCCCGGGTCAGTGCTCGACCGGTGTTATTAACTGCCACGGTGAACGGCAGTATTGCCGGGCTGGTCGGAATTACCGCTGGTTGTGCCGTGATGGAGCCGCCGTTTGCCATCGTCACCGGTTTGTTGGCTGGAGTTATATCCGTGCTCGGAGCGAGCTGGATGGAGCGTATGCACCTGGATGATGTGGTAGGCGCAGTGCCGGTGCATGGATTTGCCGGCGTTTGGGGCACTCTGGCGGTCGGTCTGTTCCAGACGGGCAAGCTGTTTGATCCGGGCCAACTGGTGGTGCAACTGGTTGGCGTGTTGGCAGCATTTGTGTGGGCATTTTTTGGAGCATTACTAGTGTTTTTCCTGATTCACAAGACCATGGGCTTGAGGGTGTCGACCGGCGAGGAGCAACAGGGGCTGGATTTTTCCGAACACGACGAGGTGGGTTACCCGGAATTCCACAAAGACCAGACCTGGCATCGTTTGTAAGAGAGAGAAAGCATGAACATAGACAAGAAGCGACGGGCGGTTTTCACCACCCTCAGCTCGGTCGTACAGGGTGATGATTTGTGGAAAGCCATGTGGGCCTGGCAGGACGGCTACGCTGACCGTTCCCAATTTGAACTGAACGCTTTCTTTAACGAATGTCGACATATACGCGCTATTGCCGAACAGCGTCCGGTGCTGTATCGACAATTGATAGGTCTGTTAATGGGGGACGGAGATACTCTAAAACCTGACCCATTGGCGCAGATGCAACAATATCGAGAGCGTCATGGTGTGTCACAGGATAAGGCGCATATCGAGGTGCTTGACCCGGTCGACGACAAGCTGGAGGAGGGATTTTTACTGGTGATCAGCCAGTTACATCGGCAGGTGGATGAGTCGGCCTGGCGTCACGTGATTATTTATGCAGAGCGTGAAGCCCAGTTTCAGAACATGCCTCCTGATCTGGTATATGCCTTTACCCAATGGGCAAGTGGCGGGCGTCATAGTGAAGCTATTCAGGCTCCATTGGATATGCTGCGTAACATGCTCAATCTGGTGTACGTGGGCATGTGTGAACAGCTTGGGCCGGTTGTTGCCGATCGTTATCTGGCGCAGGCAATGAAGATTGCCGTGGCGGCCGAGCTGGCCGCTGACCCGCGCCTGCTGCTGGTGCATCGCTGAGGTTGGCGAACCCGGATTCAGGATTTTGTATTCTCGCAAGCGGGGCGGATTTCTTGCTGTACAAGGTGGCCGTGGGCTGGCTGATCCCCGACAATTCCGGCTGACATCAGACAGGTGCGTTTCAACGGATCTGTACTTTAGTTAACATGTTAATTTTAGTTCGGGAGTCCGTATGAATATCCGTTTGTCCGTTGTGGACCAGTCACCGGTACATGGATCACACAGCAAACAGCAGGCACCCCATCTGACGCTGGAGCTGGCGCGTCTCTGTGACGAGCTGGGTTATCACCGTTATTGGGTGGCCGAACATCATGACAGCCAGCATTTTGCCAACCCTTGCCCGGAAATCATGGTGGGGGCCGTGGCGGCGGTAACCCGTCGTATGCGCATTGGCAGCGGCGGCGTGATGCTGTCGCACTATAGCCCTTACAAGGTTGCCGAATGTTTCCGGATGCTGGCGACCCTGTACCCGGACCGGATTGATCTTGGGGTAGGGCGGGCACCGGGTGGTACCGGCCTTGCCTCACGAGCGTTAGCCTTTCCTTACAGCCCTCATCATGGTGATCTTTACCCGCAGCAGGCACAGATGTTGTCCGGTTTTCTGCGTGATGGTCTGCCAGACCAGAACCCGTTTCACAGCCTGCGGGTAATGCCCGATAACGAGCCGACTCCGGAGTTGTGGATGCTGGGGTCGAGTGGTGGCAGCGCCGGTCTGGCCGGCCATCTGGGTTACAACCTGGCGCTGGCGCGCTTTATTGATCCTGACAACTGCAAACCGGATATTTTTGCCGAATATGACGCCCAGTGGCGTGAGGCTGGCCATGAGGGCAAAGGCAACCGCATGCTGGCAATTGCCTGTATCTGTGCGGATTCGGACGAAGAAGCAAGGCTGGTGGCGGGAACGGCGGTTTACCGCAAATTAGCGGCACAATCTGGTCTGCGCGAGGATTTCCTGACTCCGGAACAGGTGCGGGACCGTTATCAGCAATTGTCGAAATCGCAGCAGGCGATGTTCGATCACATCGAAGCGGGTTACACCATTGGTTCGCCACAGCGTTGTATGGATGAAATCCGGACACTGGCGTCGGCATTTGACTGTCAGGAGGTGGCTCTGGTCACCGTCACCTGGAGTCAGCAGGCACGAATGGACAGTTACCGTCTGCTGGCCGGTATGCTCTGATTAAGGATTAGTCTCTATCTCAAAAATGAATAGCAAAAAAGCCCCTCGTTGGGGCTTTTTTGTGCACGTTTTTTGAGCATTTGTGTCATTGGATTGACGAAGACGCTATACGCCTTTTTGACGCATTTGGTCCGATAGTGTCAGGTTGAATGCGGGTTGTTTTGGCGTCAGTACTTTTGACGGAGGCGAGACTAGATCAAAAAGAAGTGTATGGAAAATAATCTGGCTCGGAATGTAGTATTGTCCTGTCATAAAAGTCCTGATCACGCGGATATGTCAGTAAAATTATGGAATGTTGGCAATTGTGTAATCTGTCAGGAAACGTTATCGTGGCGCCCATCTTGAGACAATATGTGAACTTCATCACAAAATTTCTCACAATTTTTACACTACGTAACCCCAGGACACACAGATGCTTAAAGACGTTCGCGTTTCGTTCGGTCTGGTTCTCACCAATCTGGTTATTGCTGGCGCTGCTGCTCCAGTAGTGGCTGCTGAGTACCCACACAGTGTTGAAGCCGGTAATGCCTTCGGTGTTGCCCAATACTTCAACGCGCTGGTATTCAAGGATTTCACCGCTCAATACTCGGACGTAGAAGGCAAGCTGGCTGTAGGTGGCAACGTTAACCTGTCAGGTTACAGCGTTGGTCTGCTGACCCAGAACGGTACTAGCGGTCCTGCGCTGGTTGCCGGTGGTGATGTGTCTTACCAGAACGGTGCTGTTTACGGTGGCGATATTGTTGCCGGTGGTGATACCAGCAACGTGACCGCTGATGTGGTCAGTGGTCTGGGGAGTGGTTATGCCGTATACGGTAACGTAGCGCCGCTGCCAGTGGATTTCAGTGCCGTGGCTACCCAGCTGCTGAGCACTTCTGCAGCTCTGGCCAACCTGCCAGCCAACACTGAAAGCGTGTCTCAGTGGGGCGGTCTGTACATGACTGCCAACTGTACTGACAGCCTGCAGGTATTTGACCTCGACGGCACCCAGGTACTGGATGCCAATACCTTCAGTGTTGACCTGTCCTGTGCCCCGGCGGATGCCACTTATGTTTTCAACATCAGTGGTACTGCTACTGGTCTGACCAACATGGGCATGCAGTCCCTGTCCAACGTGGCTGACCGCGTGGTGTACAACTTCTACGAAGCCACTTCCCTGACTCTGGGTGGCGTATCGGTTGAAGGTACTATTCTGGCGCCTGGTGCCGACGTTATTAACCCTCAAGGTGTGATTCGTGGTCACCTGTTCGCGTTCTCCTGGAACGGCGGCATGCAGATCAACCATGTTCCATTCGCCGGTGACCTGTCTGCCATTGCAACTGGTTTGGGGGATGGTGGTGAAGCTCTGGATGAAGATGCTGACGGTATTGCTGATGACGTTGACCAGTGCAGCAATACTCCAGCCGGTGAAGCGGTTGATGGTAACGGTTGTGGTGCCAGCCAGCTGGATGACGACGCTGATGGCGTAACCAACGATGTTGACCAGTGTCCAGCCACTGCCTCTGGTGATGCAGTTGATGCCACCGGCTGTACTGTTGTAACTGACACCGACAACGATGGTGTTGCCGATGATGTCGACCAGTGTGCCAATACCGCTGCTGGTGCTGCTGTAAATACCAATGGTTGTGCCGCCAGTCAGTTGGATGATGATGCTGATGGCGTAACCAACGATGTTGACCAGTGTACTGCTACTCCGTCTGGTGACGTGGTTGATAGCACCGGTTGTACCGTGGTAACCACGCCAACCGGCGGTTCTGACACCAACACTGGTTCTGACACCAACACTGGTTCTGATACCAACACTGGTTCTGACACCAACACTGGTTCTGACACCAACACTGGTTCTGACACCAACACTGGTTCTGATACCAACACTGGTTCTGACGACACCAATACTGGTTCTGACGACACCAACACCGGTTCTGACAACGGTTCTGGCTCTGACACCTCTAACGGTGGTTCCGATGGCAGCACTGGTTCAACTGGTGGTTCTACCGGCGGCTCAACTGGCGGTTCTACCGGTGGTTCAACGGGTACCAAGCAGCCATGTGATGATGACAAGAAGTCCGGTTCCAAGTGGGGTCACAACTCCGGTTCCCACAATTCCGGTTCCCACAACGGTGGTCAGCAGCAGTCTTCTGGTAAAAACGGCAAGCCATGTGATGACAAGAAGTCTGGTTCCCAGCAGTCTTCTTCCAAGAACAACAGCAAACAGCCATGTGATGACAAGAAGCAGTCTTCTTCCAACACCAGCAGCAAGCAGCCATGTGATGACAAGAAGCAGTCTTCTTCCAACACCAACAGCAAGCAGCCATGTGATGACAAGAAGTCTGGCTCCCAGCAGCAGACCTCTTCCAAGACTCAGCAGTCTGGCAAGAAGTGCTAATCGACCAACGTCAGTAACCAATCTCTGACGGGTTAAAAAATCAGGCCGGGTTTTCCCGGCCTGATTTTTTTTGTTTCTGCAGTGAATGCGCCGACAGGCGGCTAATGCCGATCAGTTAAGGACTTTTAAACAACCTGATCATTGATTTCCGAATTAGCCCAGCGCAGCTGGCTGCCCAATGCCCATCTGGGCGAGCCGGTATTCACCGCAACGGCCGACCCCGCCGGGGCATGGATGCCCCGCAAGGCCCGTTGGCACAGGGACGTGCCATCGGGTCGGGGTCGAAATGCCGTTGTCGGTGAATACCGGGAACACGAGCCCAGTCGGGCAAAAGCAGGGGGAGGCCCGCCCGGCCGGGGGACAAGGTCCCCCATGAGGGCATACGGTAGAGCCAATTAACAAGCCGAGCAGATCGTGACCAACCGATGCGGTAACGATGTTTAAGAATGCCGACGGGGGCTTAACTGATCGCATTACCGACAGGCGGCTGGTTTATTTCACTGGCAGCCAGGAGGTCTCTTTTACCTCCTCCATCACAATATAACTCTTCGAGTTCTTCACACCGGGCAGGGTCAGCAGCATGTCGCCAAGCAGCGCGCGGTATTCCGACATGTCGTTGATACGCGCCTTGATCAGATAGTCGGCATCACCGGAAACCAGATGACATTCCAGCAAATAGGGCAGTAGCTCCACCGCCTGGTTGAACTTCTGGAACGCATCCGGAGACTGATAGGAAAGGGATATTTCCACAAACACCAGCATGTTGTAACCCAGCATCTGTGGGTTCAGGCGGGCGTGGTATCCCATGATGTAGCCTTCTTTTTCCAGACGTTTCACCCGCTCCATACAGGGGGTGGAACTGAGGCCAATGCGGTCGGCCAGTTCGACGTAACTGATGCGGCCGTCTTTCTGTAATTCGGTGAGGATGCGTTTGTCGAGGCGATCGAGTGGGCGAGTGCGACCATCGGTGGTTTTGGGCATGGCTGAGCTCTTTGTCAGGATTGATCGTGTTTTGGTTGTATACACTGCTTGGTTTTTATTGTGCAGTGGAATCTCCTGTATTTAAGCCAAAATCAAAGGGTAAATCTATGGGTTGGTGACTAGAATTAACTTAATGATCAAGCCACGGCGAGGGTATGCCTGCCGGGCTTCTACTCCCTTCAGCGTGTGAGAGCGTGAATTATGAAAATTGTTGTGTTGGGTGCAGGGGTTCTCGGTGTGTCATCCGCCTGGTATCTGGCCAAGTCCGGTCACGAGGTGACTGTGGTTGACCGTCAGGACGGTGTTGCCGATGAAACCAGTTATGGTAACGCCGGTATGCTGTCTTATGGTTACACCAATCCATGGGCCGCTCCTGGCATTCCGTTCAAGGCGATCAAGTGGATGATGCAAGACCTGGCTCCAATCCTGGTCAGCTCTTCTGCCATGAACGCTCACACCGCTGGCTGGATGCTGAAAATGCTGGGCCAGTGCACTGAAGATGCGTACCGCGTGAACAAGAACCGCATGCTGCGTATCTCTGAATACAGCCGTCAGTGCTTCGAAGACCTGGAACAGGTTTGCCCGATTCACTACGACCAGCGCAAGCAAGGCACCATCGAGCTGTTCCGTGACCAGCAGAAGATGGACTCCATCGGTGCCGACCTGGCGTCCCTGCGTGAGTGTGGCGTTGAACACTCGGTGATCGACCACGCTACCTGTATCAAGTTTGAACCAGCTCTGGCCAACGTATCCGAGAAGTTTGTGGGCGGTCTGATGTTCCCGAACGACGGTACTGGCGATTGCCGCAAGTTCACCCAGGGTCTGGCAGATGCCTGTAAGGCCATTGGCGTGAAATTTATGATGAACACCGACATTCGTGCGCTGGAACACCGCGACAACGAAATCCAAGCGGTGGTGACATCTGCTGGTCGTCTGACGGCAGACGCTTACGTGGTGTGTATGGGCAGCTACTCCCCGCTGCTGGTCAAACCACTGGGCATCAATCTGCCGGTTTACCCGATGAAGGGTTACTCCCTGACCCTGCCAATCATCGACGAAAGCAAGGCTCCACAGTCCACCGTAATGGACGAAGCCTTCAAGGTGGCGGTAACCCGTTTCGACAACCGTATTCGTGTGGGTGGTACTGCCGAGATCGCTTCTTTCGACCTGAGCCTGAAAGACTCCCGTCGCAAGCCAGCGGAATTTGTAGTCAGCGACCTGTTCCCGGGTGCTGGTGATGTGGAAAACGCCGAATTCTGGTGTGGTCTGCGCCCAATGACTCCGGATTCTGTACCGGTGATTGGCAAGACTCCGGTCAAGAAACTGTACATGAACACCGGTCACGGCACTCTGGGCTGGACCATGTCCCAGGGCTCTGCACGCCTGCTGGCCGACATCGTGAACGAACGTGCTACCGACATCAGCACTGAAGGTCTGTCCGTTCACCGTTATCTGTAAGACCACTTCAAGCTGGTCTGTCACCGGAGCCTGTTCTGGGCTCCGGGTTTTAATCAATTCAGGAGAAACACATGAGCAAGGTTATTATTTCCACCGAAAAGGCTCCAGCGGCCATCGGCACTTACTCCCAGGCTGTTAAAGTAGGCAACACCGTTTACCTGTCTGGCCAGATCCCGCTGAACCCTGAAACCATGGAAATGGTGATCGACTCATTCGAAGCCCAGGCTGTACAGGTTTTCGAAAACCTGAAAGCCGTTGCTGAAGCAGCGGGTGGCAGCCTGTCGGATTGCGTGAAGCTGACCGTACTGCTGTCTGACATGAGCTTCTTCCCGCAAGTGAACGAAATCATGAGCCGTTATTTCTCTGCTCCGTACCCAGCCCGTGCTGCGTACGCAGTAAAAGCTCTGCCAAAAGCGGCAGATATCGAAGTTGAAGCCATCATGGCAATTGCAGGCTAACGCCTGTTAGTGGAGACAAGGTCATGTCACGCCCGGCAGTAGCCCGAATTCATCTGGACAACATTGTCCACAATTATCAGCTGGCCCGTTCCCTGTGCCCGCACGGTAATGCTCTGGCTGTAGTAAAAGCGGATGCATACGGTCATGGTGCCGTGGCAGTGGCGCGTGCTCTGTCTGAACATGTCGACACCTTTGCGGTGGCTTGTATTGAAGAAGCGCTGGAGCTGCGTGAGGCTGGTATTCAACAGCCGGTACTGCTGCTGGAAGGCTTTTTCACGGCTGACGAACTGCCGGTGATTGCTGATCAGAACTTCTGGACCGCTATCCAGCGTCCGGACCAGATCGACCAGCTGGCCGCGGCAGATCTGTCGCAGCCGCTGAACATCTGGCTGAAAGTGGATACCGGTATGCACCGTCTGGGCTTTGCCCCGGAGCAGGTGGTTGAGGTTGCCAAGCGTCTGCAGGCATTGCCACAAGTGCGTTCCGTAACCCTGATGACCCACTTTGCCAACGCTGACCTGGCCGAACCGGCTGGTCGTATCGATGTACCAACCCAGTCCCAGCGCCTGTTCCAGGTAGCCGAAGGTCTGGGCCTGAACATCAGTATGGCCAACTCGGCGGCACTGATGGCACACCCGCGTACCGTTCAGCAGTGGAACCGTCCTGGCATCATGCTGTACGGCAGCTCTCCGCTCGACTTTCAGTCTGACATCGCCGACCAGCTGCGTCCGGCTATGACTCTGGAAAGCAAGGTGATTGCGACCCGTATCGTTGAGCCGGGTGAAAGTGTGGGTTATGGCAGCCGTTTTGTGGCCGACAAACCAACACTGGTAGGCACTGTGGCCATGGGTTATGCCGATGGTTATCCGCGTCAGGCGGTTGAAGGTACTCCAGTGCTGGTTAACGGTCAGCGTACCCGTATTGTTGGCCGTGTTTCCATGGACATGATGACCATCGACCTGACACCAATTGAAGGTGCCGGTGTTGGCAGTGTGGTGGAGTTCTGGGGCGAGCAATTATCTGCGAATGAAGTCGCAGCTTGTGCCGACACTATTTCTTATCATCTGTTCACTGGTGTAACCCGTCGGGTTCCACGCGATTACTGTAATTGAGCAATCAGACAATCAAGCGAATTTGATATTCGCTTATTGTCCACTCTGTAATCCGATTGATCCCCCAAGCTCTGCGACCTCCGGTCGTGGGGCTTTTTATTTGTCTGAAATTGCAAAAATCTGTCCTGACTTTTCAACGTAAGCTCTGGTTTGTACCTATTTAATGGCGTGCGGCTGCTGGTTATAAAACCGTCATAAATGGATTGTCTGACCGTATTGGTCGGATCTCCAGAATGATTATCCCCTCAGTCATTTTCCTTTTAAATCAGGTGTTTAACCAATGAAACAGACCGGTTTCAGAGCTTTCTGTACGCTTTTTCTGGCATTACTGCTAGCTCCTTTATCTCATGCGGCTGATGCGCCGGTATTACGTATCCTGAACTGGGCCGGGTTTGTTGAGCCTGACGTTATCAGTGATTTTGAAAAGACCCAGAATGTCCGTATTGAATATGTGTCATTTACCAATGTGGACGAATTCGCGACCCAGCTGTTTGATCAACGTAACCAGTTTGACCTGATATTCCCGCCAACCCGTATGGTTAACATTCTGTCGGCCAACGGTTATCTGAGTAATATCGACAGCGATCGTCTGCCAGAAAAGCAGGATATTCGCGCGAATATCATCAACAACTATTACCAGCAGGACGATGGTGCTCCCAATGCGGTTCCCTATATGTGGGGCACCACTGGCCTGGGTGTGAATACCCGTCGCCTGAAAGATCTGGGCCTGCAGGAATATCAGAACTCCTGGGCACTGCTGTTTGACCCGGCTGTTCGTAAAAAAGCCGCCCAGTGTGGTATCGGCCTGCTGAACGAGCGTGACGAGCTGTTTGCCGCCGCACTCCTGTATCTGGGCTACTCCGCCAACACCCTGAACCACAAGCAGCTGGACGAAGCCGGCAACTTGCTGAAAGACGCCCTCCAGGATATTTCCTACCTGCATACCGCCCAGTTCCGCAAGGATCTGGTGGACGGCAAGCTGTGTGTGGCGGTGGGTTACTCAGGTGACCTGCTGTCCGAGTTTGCCCGTGCCCATGATCTGGCTTACTACGTTCCAAAAGAAGGTGCCGCAATTCGTATGGTGGCGATGGGGATTCCGTCCAACTCCAAACAATCAGACCTCGCGTACCGCTTTATGGAGTATCTGATGCGCCCGGAAGTGGCGGCTCGTAACTCTGTCTGGTTGCATTCCCCAAGCGTAATGGCGTCTGCCGAGAAGTTCGTCAGCCCTGAGATTCTCGCCAATCCTGCCATTTATCCAGAGGTGTCCATGCTGCGTCAGATGGAGACTTTGTCACCGCGTGATCGCAAGACCAACCGCTACGTTCATCGTCTGTGGGTTGATGCTCTGTGTACTGGCCGCAGCTGGTGTGCAGTGCCTATGGTGTCTGAGTACTGATGTGAATTCCGGCGTGATTGGCCGCTTGTGTCCAAAAACGTCGGAATGTCTGATGTGTTTGGTCTTATCAACGTAAGCTCTGCTTTGTCCCTATTTAATGGCCAGTCGCCGCTGGTTATAACAACCTTATTACGACGCTCAAGGGTACGAGATCATGGTGTTTGATATTCAGAAAAGCCGCCTGCTGGTCACTCAAGGCCTGATTGGTGGTGAGTGGTCCGATTCGGACAATGGCTCCACATTTACTGTCAGCAACCCGGCTAACGGTGCTGTGCTGGCGGAAGTTGCCAACATGGGCGCTGATGAAACCCGTCGTGCCATTGAAGCCGCTGAAGCTGCTTTCCCGGCCTGGTCTGCCATGACCGCCCTGCAGCGCAGCAACATTCTGGAAAAATGGTTCGACCTGATTATGGCTAACCAGGACGAGCTGGCCGCCATCCTGACCGCAGAACAGGGCAAGCCGCTGTTCGAAGCCAAGGGTGAGATTGCGTATGGCGCGTCTTACGTAAAGTGGTTCGCCGAAGAAGCCCGTCGTGTTTACGGCGACATCATCCCGGCTAACCAGCCTGGTCGCCGTAACCTGGTGATCAAGCAGCCTGTGGGTGTGGTAGCAGCCATTACTCCGTGGAACTTCCCGTCTGCCATGCTGGCTCGCAAGATCGCTCCGGCACTGGCGGCTGGTTGCACCATCGTTTGCAAGCCTGCCACTGAAACTCCGCTGTCTGCTCTGGCGCTGGCGCTGCTGGCTGAACAGGCCGGTGTTCCAGCGGGTGTTATCAACGTAGTGGCGGGTGCACGTTCTTCTGCGATTGGTGGCGAGATGACCTCCAACCCGATCGTCCAGAAAGTAACCTTCACCGGTTCTACCCCGGTCGGCAAGCTGCTGATGAAGCAGTGTGCAGACACTGTGAAGCGCACTTCCATGGAACTGGGCGGTAACGCACCAATCATCATTTTTGATGATGCGGATCTGGATCAGGCCATCACCGGCACTCTGATCTCCAAGTTCCGTAACTCTGGTCAGACCTGTATCTGCTCCAACCGTTTGCTGGTGCAGTCTGGAATCTACGATCGTTTCATTGAGCGTCTGGCCGATGAAGTGAGCAAGTTCCGCGTGGGTAACGGTCTGGATGAGGACACCACTCATGGTCCTCTGGTTAACGAAAAAGCCGTTAACGGTGTGTCTGAGCTGGTTGAGTCTGCGATCGCTGATGGCGCTCGTGTGGTGATGGGGGGGGCACGTGGTGAGCAGGGTGCCTGTTTCTACCAGCCAACCATTCTGGCCGATGCCAAGCCATCCATGCGTGTGTTCAAGGAAGAAATCTTTGGCCCGGTGGCGCCAGTCTTCAAGTTTGAAACCGAAGACGAAGCGATTGCCATGGCCAACGACACCGAGTTCGGTCTGGCTTCCTACATTTTCACCAACAACCTCAAGCGTATCTGGAAAGTCTCCGAAGCGCTGGAGTACGGCATGGTGGGCGTGAACGAAACCGCGATCAGCTCTGAAGTGATTCCGTTTGGTGGCGTGAAAGAGTCTGGTCAGGGCCGTGAAGGTTCCAAGTACGGTCTCGATGACTACCTGGAAACCAAATACATCTGCCTCGGCGGACTGTAAGCGCAGGAGACGGTGTGGGTGGCTTGCTGCTAACACCGGCAACCCCGCTGCCGGGGTCGGGCAGCAACGATTTCAGCCGACTGCCCGTGAGTGACAGCGGTTTAAAGGGTATTGGCATCCAGCGGCATGGGCTGCTGATGCATGACAGGAGAACAGATGATGTCTCAGATGATTTATCCAACCACCAACTTTGCTTCAGTAGAAACCCTGAACATCGTTCGTGGTGATGGCGTTTACGTATACGACAACCAGGGCAAACAGTACCTCGAAGGTATGTCTGGTCTGTGGTGTGCCTCCCTCGGTTTCAACAATGCCGAGCTGATTGAAGCCGCCAAAAACCAGATGGAAACCATCGCTTACGCTCACATGTTTGGTGGCAAGACCCACGAACCAGGCATGAAACTGGCCGACAAACTGTCCTCCATGGTTCCAGTTGATAACGCACGTGTATTCATGGGCAGCTCTGGCTCTGACGCCAACGACACCCAGATCAAACTGCTGCGTTACTACTTCGCTGCTATCGGCAAGCCGGAAAAGCGCAAGATCATTGCTCGTGAACGTTCTTACCACGGTGTTACCGTGGGTGCGGCGTGCCTGACTGGCCTGCCAATCAACCAGACCAACTTCGATCTGCCGATTGAAGCTCTGGGTGTACTGCGTACCGATGCGCCACACTACTACCGTGGCAAGAAAGACGGCGAAACCGAAGCCCAGTTTGTTGACCGTATCGTTGGCAACCTGGCTGACCTGATCGAACGTGAAGGTGCCCACACCATCGCGGCCTTTATCGCTGAGCCAATCACCGGTGCTTCTGGCGTGATCGTGCCGCCAGTGGGTTACTACGACAAGGTGCAGGCGCTGCTGAAACAGAACGATATTCTGTTCATCGCTGACGAAGTGATCACCGGCTTTGGCCGTACCGGTAACGACTTTGGTGTGACCACCATGGGCATCAAACCGGACATGATGAGCTTCGCCAAACAGCTGTCTTCCGCTTACGTGCCAATCTCTGCTTCTGTGATCCGTGGCGATATGTACGACGCCATGGTTGAACCATGCAGCAAGCTGGGTGTGTTTGGTCACGGTTACACCTACTCCGGTCACCCGGTAGCCTGTGCAGTGGCTCTGAAGACCCTGGAAATCTACGAGCGCGACAATATGTTCGCCAAAGCCGCTGAAACCGGTGCTTACCTGCAGTCCCGTCTGCAGGAATTCGCCGATCACCCGCTGGTTGGTGAAGTGCGTGGCGCTGGCATGATTGCCGCTGTAGAACTGGTTGCCAACAAGGAAACCGGTGAAGCGTTCAAGGATGGCAAGGTTGGCTACTTCGCAGCTAACGCCTGTCAGGAACACGGTCTGATCAGCCGTCCGGTTGCCGGCTCCAGCCTGGCACTGTGCCCACCGCTGATCACTACCAAGGCCCAGATCGACGAAATCGTTGAGAAGATGGGTAAAGCCCTGAACGACACTCTGGCGTTCGTAAAAGGCTGATAACTGACGGACGCCTGTGGGCGTCGGTTGGTTAACGAAGAATCCCGTCCGGTTTACCGGGCGGGATTTTTTGTTTATGGCCGGGCCGCGATTGGATCTGGCGTCTTTCTCGTCCCCACGCTCCTGCGTGGGGACGTTGCGGCTTTTACTTTGTCCGGCGTCCGGCTTCTGGCGTCTGGCATCTGGCATCTGGCATCTGGCATCTGGCATCTGGCATCTGGCATCTGGCGTCTGGCGTCCGATGGCCAATCGGTTTGTTAATTTGAACCGCTGCTTGCCCTGCCTGGGGGACCTTGTCCCCCGGCCGGGCGGCCGTCCCCCTGCTTTTGCCCTGCTGGACTCGTTTATCCGGAATTCACACCCTCGGCCGTTTCGACCCCGCTCAGATGGCACATCCCTGTGCCAACTGAGCTGGCGGGGCATCCATGCCCCGGCCGGGTCGGGCCTCGGTGTGAATTCCGGCTCGCCCAATGGGCATTTGGTTGCCAGCTGCGCTGGGTGAATGCGGTGTTTGTGTTGTGGGGATGAATTTATTCGCGATGCTGTTTCGCCCGACGCCCGTTACATCCGGATAAATCGCGGTATGGCCAGCAGGGCGCAACCAATCAGTACCAGTGGCAGCATGCTGGTGACGGCGTACGGGTACAGCATCAGTGCGAGGCCTGAGTAGCGGTACACGGGTTGTTGTTGGCGTTTGCCGTAGATGAAATAACCAAAGCCGATGGAGCTGAATACCAACCCTACGAGCATGAGGTTCATATCGAGGTTCATGGAGAAATACCGTGTGTGGATCGGGAGCGGATGTGACTGATTATGAGGATGGCGGTTCGCTGCTGCACGTGGGATTTTGTATAGATTCCAGAGTCTGTGCGGTCCGCTGCAGACCAATAAAAAAGGCCGCGCGAGGCGGCCTGGGGGAGGGGAGCCGATTACTCGGTAACGCTTACCGAGGGACAGCTCTGGCGTGATACCAGCTTGCCGTCCTTGAAGGTTTCCAGATGAATATCGAAGCCCCACAGGAAGTGCAGGTGTTTCATCACTTCGTAAGCATCTGAAGACAGTGGTGTGCCGTCCTGCATGGTATGACGCAGGGTCAGTGAGCGGTCACCTTCCAGATCCACGGACCAGATCTGGATGTTGGGTTCACGTACCGACAGGTCGTACTGACGTGACAGCATCGACCGCACGGTGCGGTAACCTTCGTCGTTATGAATCGCTTCAACCTTGTACTGCGGTTTCTCGTCATCGTCATAGATGCTGAACAGGTGGAAGTCGCGCATCAGTTTGGGTGACAGGAACTGCTGGACAAAACTTTCGTCCTTGAAGTTGTGCATGGCGAAGTGGAGGGTTTCCAGCCAGTCTTTGCCAGCAATGTCCGGGAACCACTCACGGTCTTCGTCGGTCGGGTTTTCGCAGATCCGCTTGATATCGCGGAACATGTTAAAGCCCAGCGCATAGGGGTTGATGCCGCTGTAATAGGGTTTGTCGTAATCCGGCTGGAACACCACGTTGGTGTGCGAGCTGAGGATTTCCATCATAAAACCGTCGGTCAGTTTGCCTTCGTCATACAGGTGATTCAGCAGGGTATAGTGCCAGAAGGTGGCCCAGCCCTCGTTCATTACCTGGGTTTGACGCTGCGGATAGAAATACTGGGCAATCTTGCGCACGATCCGCACCAGCTCACGTTGCCATGGCTCCAGCAGCGGCGCATTTTTCTCGAGGAAGTAGAGGATGTTTTCCTGCGGTTCCTCCGGGAATTTGCGGCGGCGATTGGTAGTCGTTTCGTTCTTGCGAGTTGGCAGGGTGCGCCAGAGGTCGTTGACCTGACGCTGCAGAATGTCTTCCCGCTCTTTCTGACGCAGTTTTTCTTCTGCTGCCGAAATCGGGCGTGGCCGACGGTAACGATCAACACCATAGTTTTGCAGGGCGTGGCAGGCGTCGAGCATACGTTCGACTTCTTCGGTGCCGTAGCGCTCTTCACACTTGCGCACGTAGTTCTTGGCAAACAGCAGATAGTCGATGATGGAGCTGGCGTCGGTCCAGGTCTGGAACAGGTAATTACCCTTGAAGAAGGAGTTGTGACCGTAACAGGCGTGGGCAATCACCAGTGCCTGCATCGGCATGGTGTTTTCTTCCATCAGGTAGGCAATACAAGGATCGGAGTTGATCACGATCTCGTAGGCGAGACCCATCTGGCCACGCTGGTAGCTTTTCTGGGTGGCCAGGAACTGTTTGCCGTAAGACCAGTGGTTGTAACCGATCGGCATACCCACGGATGAGTAGGCATCCATCATCTGCTCGGCGCTGATGATTTCGATCTGATTCGGGTAGGTGTCGAGTCCGTAGATTTTGGCGACCCGGCCGATTTCGCGGTCGTAGGTTTCCAGCAGCTCAAACGTCCAGTCGGAATCGGTCGACAGGTACTGACGGGTGTCAGTTCTTTTTTCCTCACTCATACGGCCTCCTTGTATCGCTCCTTGGCGAACAATTCGCGGAAGACTGGGTAAATATCGCTCGCGCCCTTGATCTGGGCCGTCGCGAACTTACTCTTGTTGGCCTGTGCAACACCCTGGTAGGCGTACCACAGCGCCTGGTGTTCGTGCGGGGTAATTTCAATGTAGGCGAAATGCTGGATGATGGGCAGCAATTCGTCGCCAAGAATTTTCGCGCACAGCGGTGAGTCGTCATCCCAGTTATCACCGTCGGAAGCCTGGGCACCGTAGATGTTCCATTCACTGCCGAGGTAACGCTCGCGGACAATTTCGTTCATCAGCTTGAGGGCGCTGGAAACGATGGTGCCGCCGGTTTCCCGGGAGTAGAAAAACTCTTCTTCGGTCACTTCCTTGGCGCTGGTGTGGTGACGAATAAACACCAGCTCGATGTGTTCGTAGTTCTTTTCAAGGAAGAGGTACAGCAACAGGTAAAAACGCTTGGCCAGGTCTTTGACGTCCTGGGTCATGGAACCGGACACGTCCATTACACAGAACATCACGGCTTTGCTGCTTGGAGTAGGTACCTTGACCTGACTGCGGTAACGCAGGTCGATCTGGTCGATAAATGGCAGCATCTTGAGGCGACGTTCGAGTTCGGCAAGTTCGGTTTCAATGGCGTTGATACGCAGCAGATCCGGTACCGGTTCTGCTTGCAGGCTGAGCAGTTCTTCCTGCAGTTCGCGGATGCGACGGCGTTTGCCGGAGCCCATACCAATGCGGCGGGCGTGGGCGTTACGCAGCGAGCGCACCACGGACAGGTTGTTGGGGGTGCCTTCGGACACAAAGCCGGCCCGACGGGTTTTGAATTCCTTGGTTTGCGACAGGGTCTTTTTGACCATGTTGGGCAGGGCGAGATCATCAAACAGGTAGTTCAGGAACTCGTCCTTGGTGATAAAGAAGGTGAAGTCGTCTTCACCGCCGCCCTGGTTGCCTGCTTTGCCGGAACCAGTGCCACCGCCACCTTTTTGAGGTTTATCCAGCAGGTCGCCGCTGCTGAACTGTTTGTTACCCGGGAATACGCGGTGCTGTTTACCGCCCTGACCGTGGGAAATCATGGGTTCATGGGTGTTACGAGTTGGAATGCTGATCTGCTCGCCACGTTCCATATCGGTAATGGAGCGACGATTCACTGCATCGGATACAGCTTCCTTGATGTGTTGCTTGTAACGGCGCAGGAACCGCTGACGGTTGACCATGCTCTTGTTTTTGCCGTTGAGGCGACGATCGACGATATAAGACATGCTTCCTCCCAATCCTCGGTACGGAGCCTCTCTGGCAGGCTCCGTTGACTGTGCCGCCGGGCTGGCAGGGGCGTACCCCTGTCAACCCACGTCCCCTTGCACGTTATTGGGACTTGCGGACACGCAGGTACCACTCGGACAACAGGCGAACCTGTTTCTCGGTGTAACCACGGTCGGTCATACGGGCGACGAAGTCGTCGTGCTTGCGTTGGTCATCCGTTGACGATTTGGCCGAGAACGAAATAACCGGCAGCAGATCTTCAGTGTTGGAGAACATTTTCTTCTCGATTACTGAGCGCATTTTCTCGTAAGACTGCCAGGACGGATTGTTGCCGTTGTTATTGGCACGTGCGCGCAGCACGAAGTTCACAATCTCGTTACGGAAGTCTTTCGGGTTGCTGATGCCAGCGGATTTCTCGATCTTCTCCAGTTCCTCGTTGATGGCCACCCGGTCGAGCATTTCACCGGTTTCAGGGTCGCGGTATTCCTGATCCTGAATCCAGAAGTCCGCATAGGTGACGTAGCGGTCGAAAATGTTCTGGCCGTATTCGGAGTAGGATTCCAGGTAAGCGGTCTGGATTTCCTTGCCGATGAAGCTGACATAATCAGCGGCCAGATATTCTTTCAGGTACGTCAGGTAACGGTTGTGTACTTCTTCAGGGTACTGTTCCTGTTCAATCGCCTGTTCCAGTACGTACAGCAGGTGTACCGGGTTGGCGGCCACTTCGGTGGCGTCAAAGTTGAACACCTTGGACAGGATCTTGAAGGCGAAACGGGTCGAGATACCGGTCATGCCTTCGTCCACGCCCGCGGTGTCGCGGTATTCCTGGATCGATTTGGCTTTGGGATCGGTGTCTTTCAGGTTTTCGCCGTTGTATACCCGCATCTTGCTGTAAACACTGGAGTTTTCCGGCTCTTTCAGACGTGACAGCACAGTGAACTTGGCCAGCATCTTGAGAGTGTCCGGGGCACATGGCGAGCTTGCCAGTGAGCTGTGCTCCAGCAGTTTCTGGTAAATCTTCACTTCCTCGTCAACGCGCAGGCAGTACGGCACCTTCACGATGTACACACGGTCGAGGAAGGCCTCGTTGTTCTTGTTGTTCTTGAAGGTTTGCCATTCCGACTCGTTGGAGTGAGCCAGAATGACACCTTCGAACGGAATGGCACCCATACCTTCGGTGCCGTTGTAGTTACCTTCCTGGGTGGCGGTCAGCAGAGGGTGCAGCACCTTGATGGGCGCCTTGAACATCTCTACGAATTCCATCAGACCCTGGTTGGAGCGGCACAGCGCACCGGAGTAGGCGTAAGCATCCGGGTCGTCCTGTGAGTAGTCTTCCAGTTTGCGGATATCAACTTTACCCACCAGTGCCGAGATATCCTGGTTGTTTTCGTCACCCGGTTCGGTTTTCGCCACACCGACCTGATCAAGGGTGGATGGGTACAGTTTCACCACCTCAAACTTGCTGATGTCGCCGCCGAATTCGTGCAGGCGTTTTACTGCCCATGGTGACATCACCCGGCCGAGGTAACGGCGTGGGATGCCATAGTCTTCTTCCAGAATCGCTGCGTCTTCTTCCGGGTCGAACAGACCTAACGGTGATTCGAATACCGGTGAGCCCTTGATGGCATAAAAAGGTACGTTCTGGATCAGATGTTTCAGGCGTTCCGCCAGCGAGGATTTACCGCCGCCTACCGGGCCGAGCAGGTACAGAACCTGTTTGCGTTCCTCCAGACCCTGAGCGGCGTGACGGAAGTAGGAGACGATGTTTTCCACCGCTTCTTCCATACCATAAAACTCGTTGAAGGCCGGGTAGCGTTTGATCACCTTGTTGGAAAACATGCGGCTGAGGCGCATATCCCGGGAGGTGTCGACCAGTTGCGGTTCGCCAATGGCCATGAGCATACGCTCGGCTGCGGTGGCATAAACGCTTGGGTCAGATTTGCACAGCTCCAGATATTCCTGGAGGCTCATTACTTCCTGCTGGGTTGACTGATATCTGTCTTTGTAACGGCTGAATACACTCATAGGTTACCTCTCCGGCTGGTAGACGAATTATCGGTGTAGCTGACGACTCTGAACGATGGCATTCCCCTGTGTCTGGTTCAGTGTAGTGGGCTGTGGCAGAAACGGATTTCTGGCGCCTGCAGTTATCTATGCATTGAGCGTGCCGTACTTGTTACCCGCATTGCAGCTGGCCTGGCTGGATGCGCGCGGCCAGTTTCACATCCTTCACTTTCAGGATGCGCCGAATGTCCGGTTTATGACAACCGTTATTTTCTGGTTTACGAATGGTCTGTTATCGAACTGGACGAAGACCGGGAGGGGGCAGAAAAGAGGGAGATTCCACAGTCAGGATGACCGTGCAAAAGCCCGCCATTGCTGGCAATGGCGGGACGAGAGGGGGCGCTCAGCAGCGGGCCTGGCGGGGCTGATCAGCCACGCTGGCAGAGTTCCGGGAACGCAGTTTTCCACATCTCGTAACCACCTTTGAGGCTGTACACCTCGTCGTAGCCCTGGGATGCAAAATACTGGGCAGCACCCTGGCTGGAGTTGCCGTGGTAGCAGCACACAATTAATGGTTTCTGCTTATCAGTGCTGGCGATGAACTGGTTGAGGTTTTCGTTATCGACCCGATGAGCGGCAGTGATATGGCCCGCCTGGTAGCTCATGGCATCGCGAATATCAGCAATCTGGATGTCATCGCGGCTGGTAATCAGGCTACGGGCATCTGCCGGGCTGATTTGCTGGAATTGAGCCATTCTGTTCTCCCTGTCTGTGGGATGGTAAAGGCCGCTCAGTCGGGGCTGGCGGCGACGGAAAATCGTTGCTGGTCGTCAAGACGCAGAGCAGTGAGCTGGCCGCCCCAGACGCAACCTGTGTCCAGTGCGAACAGATTGGGGAGGTTAACTTCACCATTTAATGCTGCCCAGTGCCCGAAAATCAGGCGCGTGCTTTCAGCCTTGCGGTCAGGTGCTTCAAACCAGGGCATAAAGCCGGGGGGAGCCGTATCAAGGCCTTCCTTGCTTTCGAGATCGAGGCGACCATTAACATCAATGAAGCGCATTCGAGTCAAATAATTGACGATTACTCGCCAACGATCAATCCCCTGCAGTTCTTTCTGCCAGATGTCCGGTTTATTGCCATACATGCCGGCCAGAAACACTTCAACCTGGTCTGAGCGCAGGATGGCTTCCACTTCGCCAGCCAGACGGCGGGCTTTGCGTGGGCCCCAGCGTGGTGGCAAACCGGCATGTACCATACACCAGCCGCTGGCTTCGTCGTGATGTACCAGTGGTTGCTGGCGTAACCACCACATCAGCTCGGCACAGTCGGGAGCGGCCAGTACCTCGTCGAGGGTGTCGCCACGACTGCGGCGGTCACTGCCGTAATAACGGGCCAGCAGATGCAGGTCATGATTACCGAGCACCGTTGTCACGCGGTTACCGAGGTCGCAGGCCCAGCGCAGCACCTCCAGCGATTGCGGGCCACGGTTGACCAGATCACCGGCGAGCCACAGCTGGTCGTGGGAGGGATCAAAGCGGATGAGGTTGAGCAGGCGTTGCAGGGGTTCAAAGCACCCCTGAATATCACCAATTGCGTATATAGCCATCTAGCTATTCTAATTCAGTGCGTGAGTGGCAGCCAGTGTGAAAACCGGAATGCTGGCGTGGAACAGGCGGCCATTTTCGGCTTCCATCACGTAATAACCACGCATGGAGCCGACCGGCGTGCTCAGCACGGCACCGGATGAATATTCGAAGTAATCATTGGCGGCGATGCAGGGTTGTTCACCCACTACACCTTCACCTTTGACTTCCTGAATGTCACCGTTGCCATTGGTGATGTACCAGTGGCGGGAACGCAAGGTTGCCGCCTGATCTCCACGGTTGCTGATGATAATGTGATAACTGAAGACGTAACGCTCGTCTTCGGGATCGGACTGCTCATCGAGGTATTCCGGGAATGCCTCGATGCTGATTGCTTCACTCGGTTCCATCCATAGACTCCTCTGGTTCTACCTGGCGTTCTGCAAACACGGCGTCGGCAATGCGTACATACTGCTCAAGGGTCAGTACTTCCGGGCGCAGCGATGTATCGATACCCAGAGCTTCCAGCTGCTCGGCACTGATCAGGTTGCGCATTGTGTTACGAATGGTCTTGCGACGCATGCTGAATGCTTCGCGAACCACCTGTTGCAGTGTAGCGACACTTTTCGCTTCGATGGGTAACTGTTCGTAAGGGCGCAGACGAACAATGGCGGAATCCACTTTTGGTGGTGGATTAAATGAGCCAGGACCCACAATAAACAGCGGCTCTACGCGGCAGTAGTACTGCGCCATGATACCCAGGCGACCGTAATCGGAGCTGCCCGGTGCGGCGGCCAGACGTTCCACGACTTCTTTTTGTAGCATAAAGTGCATGTCGTCCACGCGAGCGTGGTAACTCAGCAGGTGGAAAATCAGCGGAGTCGAAATGTTGTACGGCAGGTTGCCGACGATACGCAGTTTCTGACCGGGTTCCAGCAGGGTAGTGAAATCGAACTTCATGGCATCACCTTCGTGGATGCGGAAGTTCGGGTAATTGAAGAACTTGGTGCGCAGGATCGGGATCAGGTCGCGGTCGAGTTCTACTACCTGCAGCTTGCCGGTGGCTTCCAGCAGAGGTTCAGTCAGGGCTCCCATACCCGGGCCGATCTCGACCAGACAGTCGCTCTCTTTCGGGTGAATGGAGCTGACGATCTTGCCGATGATGTACGGGTCATGCAGGAAGTTCTGGCCAAAGCGCTTACGCGCCTTGTGGCCATGCATATTGGGAGTCGGATTGCGTTTGTTCATGTCGGGCTCGGTTCGGTTGGGGTCTGACCGCGACGACGGCTGGCCATATCAATGGCTACCTCTATCGCTGTCTGCAGGCTGCCGCCATCGGCCTTGCCGGTTCCGGCAAGATCCAGAGCGGTGCCGTGATCCACAGAAGTGCGGATAAATGGCAGACCCAGAGTAATGTTGGCGGCACGTCCGAAGCCGTGGTACTTGAGTACCGGTAATCCCTGGTCATGGTACATGGCCAGAGTGGCATCGGCGTTGGCCAGATGTTTGGGAGTATAGAGGGTATCGGCAGGCAGTGGCCCGACCAGATTCATCCCCTCCTGACGCAATAGCTCCAGTGTTGGCTCGATAATACGGATTTCCTCGTCACCGAGGTGTCCGTTTTCACCAGCATGCGGGTTCAAACCCGCCACCAGGATACGAGGCTGCGCCAGTCCGAAAAATTCCTGCAGATCGTGATGCAGAATGCGGGTTACGCGGGTCAGGCGATCCGGCGTAATGGCATCGGCAACGTCACGCAGAGGCAGGTGAGTGGTTACCAGGGCTACGCGCAGTTCGCGAGTGGCCAGCATCATGACCACTTCTTCAACACCGGCGTAATCGCGGAAATATTCAGTATGGCCACTGAAGGCAACACCGGCATCGTTAATGATGCCCTTGTGTACCGGTGCGGTCACGATACCGGCCCAGCGCTGATCAAGGCAGCCCTGAGCAGCGACGCGCAGGGTTTCCAGCACGTAAGCGCTGTTGGCGGAGTCGAGTTTGCCAGCTTCCGCGGCATGCGCCAGATAGACCGGCTCAACCCAGAGTTCACCAGCGTCAGCGGCCTGTGGGGCAACGCTGGTATCAAACAAGCGGATGGTCAGCGGCAGATCCAGCTGACGGGCGCGTTCTTCCAGCAGTTGCGGGTCGGCAATCACAATCAGCTGGGCTGACTGTGGTTGCTGGGCCAACTGGACACAAAGATCGGGGCCAATGCCGGCAGGTTCACCGGCGGTAATCGCGAGGCGCAGGGTCATGATGGACTCTTGATATCAACGTAGGCTTCGGCGCGGATCTTGCGCAGCCAGATTGGCAGTTCTTCTTCGAAGCGACGCTGGTACAGCTGCTGACGAATCTGGTTACGTTGCAGGTCGGCACCGATGTCGCTCTGGCGGGTTTCCAGCACTTGCAGGATGTGCCAGCCGAAACGGGTTTCAAACGGTGCGCTGACCTGACCAATCGCGGCTTGCTGCATGGTGTTGTCGAATTCCGGCACCATATCGCCCGGGTTGGCCCAACCGAGGTCACCACCGTTGGTAGCGCTGCCCGGGTCGTTGCTGTATTCGCGTGCCAGTGCGGCGAAATCACCACCTTTTTGCAGGCGCTGGTAGAGGCTGCTGGCCAGGGCTTCGGTTTCGGACTTGTCACGCAGTTCGTTCGGGCTCACCAGAATGTGGCGAACATGGTACTGGGTAATCACCTGGCTGTTGCCGCCACGTTTTTCCTGCAGTTGCACCAGGTGGAAACCGCTGCTGCTGCGGATTGGCTCAGAAATCTGGCCGACACCCAGCTTTGGCACTACGTCGGCGAAAATACCTGGCAGCTGGGTTTCTTTACGCCAGCCCAGATCACCACCTTCGAGCGCGTTACGGCCGTCGGACTCGGCAATCGCGGTGCTGCGGAAGTCGGCACCGGCGCGCAGACGACGGAGGATGTCACGCACACGCTGTTCAGCCTTGTTGAAATCATCCGGAGTGGCTTCAGCGGGTACGGATACCAGAATGTGGCCCAGATGGTATTCGGCGGCAGCGGTCATCTTGCCCATTTCCGAGGCCAGGAACAGGTCAACGTCCTGATCGGTGATCTGGATCTTTTCACCCACCATGCCCCGCTGCAGGCGGGACATCAGCATTTCGTTCTGGATCTGCTCGCGGGCCACTTCAAATGGCACACCTTCGGCTTCCATGGCTTCACGGAATTGCGGCAGGGTCATCTTGTTCTGGGCGGCAATACGCTCCAGCGCTTCGTTGAGCTGGGCATCGCTGATGCGGATACCGGCACGGTTGGCTTGCTGTTTCTGGATGCTTTCAATCACCAGACGTTCCAGTACCTGATGGCTCAGGGTGGCGTTGTCAGGCAGGTTGGCTCCGCGGTTCTGGCGACGGATGTAGTCGATACGCTGATCCAGCTCGGATTGCATGACCACGTCGTCATCGACCACTGCCGCAACCCGGTCCAGCAGCTGCGGATCGGCCTGGGTCGGAAGGCTGGCAAGGCTGATCAGGCCCATGGTCAGTGCAAGAAATAACGATTTAATAGTCATGGTAGCTTCGCTTGGTATAGCCCTTGATGCTTTGGCTAATAGTGGAGTCGGTACTGCTGCCGAATGTTCCCAATCCCTTGAGCTGGAAACTGAACATCAGGCTGTGGCGTTGGTAGGTACTGAATTCAGCATCATCGTCGGCCGTTGGTGACATGTTGCGGTAGAGCATCTGCACACGCCAGCAGCAATTCTGGTATTCAACACCGGCGAGGGTTTCCAGCCACGGGCTGACCGGGCGGCGTTCGTCGGTATCGTAACTCTTGAGGTCCTTGAGCACCCGGCCGGTCAGGGCCCAGCTGTCGTTGAGCGCCCAGAAGGCCCCGGCGTCAGCCTGATAAAGGGTGGTATCAATACCGTCGTAGTCGGCGTTTTCTTCCTGAACACGGTTGCTGGCCAGATTCAGCATCTGGTTGTGTTCATTGCGGTAGGTTACGCCATAACGGTTCTGACGGGCGTAATTCTGGTAGGAATCCCACTCGGTCATCTGGTAGAGCGCCCAGCTGCGCCAAGGGTGCCACTCGGTTTCGCTGAGGATACTGGAGGTTCCGAGGTTTTCCGGCAAGTCGTCGCTGGTCAGCTGCACCTTGCGGCTGTCGAAATAGGTCACGCGGCCCATGCTGAACTTCAGCCACTCATCACCTTCCTCGGTCAGCAGGCGGGTGGTTACCCCCATGCTCAGCTGATTGAGGTCGGCCAGACGGTCCTGACCGGTGAAACGGTCACCGCGGAACAGACTGTCGTAACTGACGGTGGTTCGACGAGTATCAAAGGTCGGGATGTATTCCTGATCACCCTGGGCCGGACTACGCACCCAGTACAGGCGCGGTTCCAGTGTCTGGCGCAACGGCAGGGAGCCCAGAGCGGTGGTGCGTTCCAGGGTGATGCCACTATCGAGGGAATAACGGGCGGCGCCGAGGTGTACTTCACCACTGCGGGTGTCGGTCAGGTCTTCATCACTGTAGAGGTCGTACTGGCGGTAGCGGTATTCCGCGCCCGGCATCAGATAACCCCATGAGTTTTCCAGGCGATAAAACACGCCGTTATCGGCTACCAGGCGATCACCATCCAGAGCATCAAAGCCGGTCAGGGTCTGGGCGCTGCCATCAATAATGGCTTCGTGGTCGCGGGTAAAACGGGTGCCTTCAACCACGTGGGTGGTTTGCCATTCGCTGTCACGCAGCTGATAACCCAGACGCAGGTCGGGTAGACGACGGTACGGACGATTCGACAGGTCGATATCCGGATCAATGGTCTGGAAACTCTCAACGGTGAAGTCGAGGGTCTTGTTGTCATCGGCATAGGCAACCACACCGCGCCGTGGCAGGTGCGTGGTGCGGTCGAGGCTGACGCTGGAGTTGAGATCGGCGAGGTAATCGTCATCGCTGATCTTGTTGTATACCCAGCGGTGGCTCCAGTGTTCACCAAAGGTGCCGCGTTGGGTGATGTTCAGCAGCCAGCGCTCTTCTTCGGTGGTGGAGTCCTTGTTCAGATAGTTGTAGTTGAGTTCGCCGTCACCAAAAGTGGCGGATTTGTGGCGGAACTGGTTTTCCCAGATCCAGCCGTGATCATCCAGATAATGCGGCGTCAGGGTGGCATCAGCGTTGGCGGCCAGGTTCAGGTAAAACGGCAGCTTCAGTTCGCTCAGGCTGCCGTTACTGTTGATACCAAACACCGGGTCGAGGAAACCGGTGGTGCGCTGGTCATCAATCGGGAATCGATAATAGGGAATGTACAAAATCGGCACATTATAAAAACGCAGACGGGTATGCCAGGCACTACCGACGCCTTTTTCCTGATCCAGATAAATATTGCTGGCGGCCATTTCCCAATCGTTTCGACCTGGCTCACAGTAGGTCATGGTGGCATCTTCGAGGTTAACGGTGCCATCAGACGAGGTAGTCATACTTTCGGCGGAACCACGCATGTGACGGTCGGGCAGAGAGTATTCCGCGGAGTTCAGGGTCAGGCTGCCATCACCCGGTTCCGGGCCGGTTTCCTGGAAGCTGGCCGAGTCACTGTTGACGACGACGTCATCGCTATACAGGCTGACTTCACCGTCGAACCAGGCCTGACGCAAATCGTTACGCCAGTGTGCGGCAGAGCTGTGTAGCTGGTAACTGCCGTGTTGCATCACGACGTTGCCGCTCAGCAGTGCATCACCGTTGCTATCGATACGGGATTCATCGGCTTCGGCAATCAGGCGGCGATCGTCCAGGGCCTCAATCTTGCTGCGGCGGTAGTCACCACTGCAGTAAGACGGCAGTTTGGCCTGTTCGGCTGCCGTGAGTTGTGACCGTGTATACCAGTTCAGGGATGCCGCCGGATTGTCTTCGCCATGGGCGCCAAGTACCGGTGACAGCAGCAGTGGCACCAGCAGATAACGGACAGAAACCGCCATGGCAGATGGGGCCGGCGTAGATGCTGGCGGCTGTGCTGGAGGTTCGTCGAAGTGGGATACGTCCGCCATGGAGACCGTGGATGCCTGTAATGTGAAGTGTGCTATCTTAGCGCGCTGATGATACGAGCGACGCGTAAAGCGCGCAATTTTAGACCTTCAACCCCTGAGAGGCCAGCATGGATCAGCGCCTTGATGATCTCTCTCGCTGGGCGAGTGCCGAGATCAAGCGCTTCGCCGATGCGGAGATCAGCGCCAATGTCGAAACGGTGTCCGGTGATGCCAGTTTCCGTCGTTACTTCCGAATGACTTTCCGAGACCGCAGCTGGATTCTGGTGGACGCTCCGCCAGCCCATGAAGACTGTGGTCGTTTTATCCGTATTGCGACCGCCTGGCACAAGGCCGGTGTGCGGGTTCCCGGCGTGATTGCTGTGGATACCGAGCGTGGTTTTATGCTGCTGGAAGACTTCGGTAACCAGCTGCTGTGGGGCCGTTTGCATCGCGAAGGTATCCGTCTGGATGAAATCAGCGGCCTCTATCAGGTCGCGATTGACCAGTTGTTGCATTTGCAGAGCGTCAAACCGGACGCTTTGCCGCCGTACGACGCCACCCTTCTTTATAATGAAATGGCTCTGTTCCGTGACTGGTTATGTCAGAAGCAGCTGGCCATGGAACTCACTGATGCAGAGCTGGAACTGCTGGAATCGGTCTTCCAGACCCTGATCGCCAATATTCTGGCTCAGCCCGTGGTGACCGTGCATCGTGATTATCACTCGCGCAACCTGATGGTACTGAGTGATAACGAGCTGGGCATTATCGATTTCCAGGACGCTGTCGCCGGTGCGCCGACCTACGACCTGATGTCGCTGCTGCGTGACAGTTATGTACGCTGGCCGACCGAGGTTGTGGACGAGCTGATGGCCTATTACTGGCAGAAAGCGCGTCAGCAGGGTGTGTATCTGGGCGGTTGGGAACAGCTGGTACAAGACGCCGACTGGATGGGCTTGCAACGCCAGATCAAGGTCGCCGGTATCTTTGCGCGTCTGAACCTGCGTGATGGCAAAGCCGCTTATCTGGCCGATATTCCCAACACTGTGCGTTATCTGCGTGATGCGGCCGGTCGTTACGAGGAATTTGCGCCATTCTGCCAATGGCTGGATAAACGATTCCTGCCTGCGCTTGCGCAATTGTCGGAGCAGCCATGAAGGCTATGATTCTGGCGGCAGGCCGTGGTCAGCGTATGGCGCCGTTAACCGACTCCTGTCCGAAACCACTGCTGCCGCTGGCTGGCAAACCGCTGATTGAATACCACCTCGAACGCCTGGTCGCGGCCGGTTTTCGGGAGGTGGTCATCAACCATGCCTGGCTCGGGCATATGCTCGAAGCCAGTCTGGGGGATGGCTCGCGTTGGGGCCTGAGCATTCACTGGTCGGCGGAAACCGAAGCACTGGAAACCGGCGGTGGTATTCACAAGGCCTTGCCGTTGCTGGGATCTGAGCCATTCTTGCTGATCAACGGTGATGTCTGGACCGACTGGCCGGGTGTTGTCTCGCCGACTGTCCTGTCTGGCGGGGTTCTGGCGCATCTGTGGCTGGTGGATAATCCCGACCACAATCCGAAGGGCGATTTTGTGCTGCAAGGCCAGCAGGTGGTGACTGATGGAGAAGGTCCGCGTCTGACCTTTTCCGGACTGAGTGTGATGAATCCGGCCTTGCTGGCGGATCATGAGCCGGGCTGTTTCGCCCTGGCTCCTGTATTGCGGGCTGCCATGGCCCAGGGACGAATCAGCGGTGAACGACTGGCCGCACGCTGGGTCGATGTTGGTACCCCGGCGCGACTGCATGAACTGGAGCAAACTTTACTGAAGGAGCGATAGGAATGGCGTTGTGGATGGGCAAGGCGATGGGCAGTGTTTTCGGTTTTATGACCGGAGGCCCATTTGGTGCGATGTTTGGTGCGTTTGTCGGGCACCTGATTGATCAGAATCTTGAGCGGATGTTCTCCACCTCGCTGGCGGTCATGGGTCAACGCAATAGCGGCGATGTACGGCAGCTGTTTATTGCTGGGATGTTCCACGTTATGGGACGGCTTGCCAAGGTGGATGGCCGGGTTACCGAGCGCGAAATCCAGGCGGCCAACTTTGTGATGGATCGGATGAACCTGTCCGGCGCTGCGCGGGATCAGGCCATTCGTTACTTCCGGGAAGGCAAGGACCCGCAATTCCCTCTGGATGAAGAACTCCAGCGGATTCGTCATTACATGAATCCGCATATGGCGCAGGTGTTTCTGGAGGTCGCAATGACCGTGGCGTATGCCGACGGCCCGGCGTCAGCCAAGGAATTTGCCCTGATGGAGCATGTCTGCAACCAGTTGGGGATCACCCAGGCGCAGCTGGTAACGATGCGCAAACGTGTCGAAGACGCCATGTATCAGTCACGTAATGGCGGGGTGTCGGCGGATCAGCAACTGCGTCAGGCTTACCAGACCCTCGGCGTCGACTCCGGTGTGGATGACGAAACCCTGAAGAAAACCTATCGCCGTCTGATGAGCCAGAACCACCCGGACAAACTCAGCGCCAGTGGTATTCCGGAAGAAATGATTCGTTTGGCCAAGGAAAAGACCCAGGAAATCCAGACCGCTTACGCCGTGATTCGCAAGGCACGAACCGCCTGATTGCAGGCGTTCGAACGCTTTTCTGAGCCGTCAGTAATCAACACGCCCGCGCAGGGATTTTACTTCCGAGCGGGCGTTTTTATGCTGCAGACGACGGCGTTTCGACGCCAGTGTCGGGCGCGTCGCCACTCGTGGTGCCTGCACCTGACAAGCCGCACGTAACAACGCGGCTACCCGTTCCACCGCATCTTCACGGTTCTGTTCCTGGGTCCGGAACTGCTGGGCCTTGATGATCAGAACCCCGTCCTTGCTGATCCGACTGTCGGAAGACTCCAGCATGCGGTTACGCACAAACTCCGGCAGAGATGAACGCTGGATGTCAAAACGCAAATGAATCGCGCTCGATACCTTGTTGACGTTCTGGCCACCGGCGCCCTGGGCGCGCATCGCGGTTAATTCCAGTTCATCGGTGTTCAGATAAATATCGCGTAACAGGTGAATCCGGTTCACAGCGGTAACTCCATTAATTCCGGTGAGGCCAGCCCGAAGGCGATAGACCAGAAATGGCAAAACACACCTGCCAGTACAAACAGGTGCCAGATTTCATGGTAACCAAACAGGCCGGGCAGAGGGTCGGGCCAGCGAGTCGCGTAGATCAGCGCGCCAAGGGTATAAAAGATACCGCCAGCAACCAACCAGTGCAGGGTCTGGCCAGGGATTTCCAGCAATTGTGGACCCGCGGCTACCACCATCCAGCCCATCAGTACATAGACCAGCGTGGATAACCAGCGGGGGGCTGAAATCCACAAGGCTTTCATTAAAACTCCGGCAATCGCCAGTGCCCACACCGCGCCACACAGCCAGTTGCCGAGCGGACTATCCAGACCAATCAGGCAAACCGGAGTATACGTACCGGCAATCATCAGGAAAATGGCCATATGATCGAGGCGCTTCAGGTGCATCAGCAGGCGTTCGGAGCCATGGCTCAGGTGGTAAACGGCACTGCTGGTGAACATCAGCAGCATGGTGACACCAAACACACTGAACGACACCATATGCCAGATATTGCCGTAAAGCGCGGCCCGCACCGTGAGAATGCAGAGCGCAACGATGGCCAGCACTGCACCGGCAAGGTGAGTGAAACCGCTGACAGGCTCACGGAAAATGGTTTGCATGACTCGCTCCGGGCAAAACAATCAAAACATAACAGGACAACGTACCCACCATGATGACGGATAAAAACGATAGTGTGAGGCCGTTGGCCAACCCGTCGCAAGAGCCGGGGAGCGGACTGACAGGTAACTGGAGCCTGTATCTGATCCGCAATCGCCTTGGCTACTATTATTGTGGTGTGACGACCGATGTGGTGCGCCGGTTCCGTGAGCATCAGGCCGATGGTGCCCGCTGTGCCCGCAGCTTGCGTGGCAAAGGCCCGTTAACCCTGTGTCATGTGATCGAGGTGGGTGACAAAAGCAGTGCCTTGCGACTGGAGATTCGCGTCAAACGTCTGAATCGCAAGGCCAAGGATGCCCTGATTGCCGGAACGCTGGATTGGCGCAGCTTATAGGGCGATTCTGACAAGACTGTGTCGAAAAGAGTCAGATACCGGTTTCAGGGCTGGTGTTGTCCGCCTGGAACGCTAATGTTACAGGTCTGTCACATAATTCCTTTAGACTTGCGCGCCTCACCCGTAAAATGGCGTGCGTTTTTCACACGGATTGGCTGTTTGTTCATGGTTTCAGTGCTTAGGATGTTTCGCGGTTTGCCTTTGCTGGGTTTTCTGGCGTTTTTGCTGTTTCTGATCGCGACCGCACCGTTGCATCTGGTATGGCCTTACGTAAAACCGCAACTCGGCAAACTGCCGGTTGAGGTGCGCTCGGTGGTGGGCACCGTCTGGCAAGCCCGTGTGCAAATTGCCAACCCGCAAACCGGCGTGCTTGATCTCGACTGGAAATTACAGCCACTTTCTCTTTTCTCTGCGCATCCTGCTGCTGATATCCGCGTTCAGAGTGAACAACTGAATGCCAACCTGCAGTTGCAGGTTTCCCCGTCCGGTACTGTGAATCTCAGCAACGGCGATGTGTTTCTCGATTCCGCCCTGTTAACCCCCATGTTGCGTAAAAACCGCACCGAAATTTCCGGCACCCTCGAAGCCAGCCAGCTGAATGTCAGCATCAGCAGTCTGAAACCACTGCAAATCCAGGCTGTCAGTGGTCGTCTGGTCTACAGTGGAGGCAAGGCGAGTTTCCCGGTGAACCGTAATACCGTGCAGGCCGATGTCCCTATGCTGGTGGCCGAAATGGCATTGGACGACAAGGGCAACCTGCAACTGCCCGTCACCAACACCGACCGTGAAGCGGTCAGCCAGCTGTTCCTGAAGACCGACGGCTGGGCAGGTGTGAAGGTTTACAAACGTTTGCTCGATCTGACCGGACAGCCATGGAATGGTAAAGAAGGGCCTGACAGTATCGTTTTTGAAGTGTCGCAAAAGATTCTATAACCTTGGTGCCCCTTCGGAGTGACATAAGATGGAAATAAACGCAGTGGCACCCGCTGCCTGGCAGTCTCTGGTACTCAAGCTCGGCAAGCTGGCGCTGACGCTGGTGCTGGCCTGGCAAGGTTCGCAACTGGTCTGGCAGATTGCCTCACCAGCCCCCATGATTCTGAGCCAACCGGCCACCGGTGGTGCGTCCGGTGGTGATCGTCCACAAGCGCTGGCGGGTACTGGTGACCTGCACCTGTTTGGTGTAGCCGGTGCGGAAACGGCTGCGCCGGTGGCGGTTAACCCGGTGGATGCGCCGGATACACGTCTGCGTCTGACCCTGCTGGGGGTAACGGTGGCGACTCCGGAAAAGAGTTCGAGCGCGATTATTTCCGCCAACGGCAAGGAAGCAGACTTCTTCCGGATTGGCGACACCGTGGATGGTCGTACCCGTCTGGCATCGGTGCTCAAGGATCGTGTGATTCTCGATAACGCTGGCAAACTCGAAACCCTGCGGTTTGAAGATGTGCCAGGTGCTGGCAGCAATGTGGTTGCCGCGCCTAACCGCCCAGTCCGTACGCCGACCCGCAACGAATCGGCACCACCACGTGGTGGTAATCTGGCGGAGCGTTTTGGTGAAATTCGCAGCGCCAGTGAATTTGTGGACGTTGCCTCAGCAGAACTGGGCGATGATCCGATGGTAGCCATTAACAAGATGGGACTGGTTCCTCGTGGTGACGGTGAAGGGTATGAAGTCAAACCCGGTTCACCGTTAATCCAGTTCCAGCTCAAACCGGGTGACGTAGTGCTGACGGTCAACGATCAGCCACTGGGTGATCCGGCCAGCGACCAGAGTCTGCTGGAAGAAATCCGAACCGCCGAAAGTGTTCGCATTGAAGTCATGCGCGGCGATAACCGAATAGTAGTTAACCACAGGCTGAATTAAGGAAATGGGTGTGTTCAGACATTGGATGCTGGCGATTTTGCTGGCTCTGAGCGGTATCGCCAACGCTCAGGAAAACTGGCAAATCAATCTGAAAGAAGCCGACATCAGTGCTTTTATCAGCCAGGTTGCCGACATTACCGGTAAAAGCTTTGTGGTTGACCCGCGTGTAAAAGGCAAGGTCAGTGTGCTGTCGAAAGAGCCGCTGGACTCCAACGGGGTTTACGAGCTGTTCCTGTCGGTATTGCAGGTGCATGGTTTTGCCGCGGTTCCGGCTGGTGGTGTTACCCTCATTGTCAACGAGAACGACGTCAAACAGGCCGGTCGTAACCTCGATACCCGCATCGCCCCGGACAGCCAGGAAATGCTGACCAAGGTCATCATGATCAAAAACACGCCTGCGCTTGATCTGGTGCCAATCCTGCGTCCACTGGTGGCCAAGTATGGTCATCTGGCTGGCGTGAAATCCGCCAACGCCCTGATCATCTCTGACCATGCGGCCAACATCGCCCGTATGGAACAGATCATCGACCGCCTGGACCGTTCCGGCAGTGAAGAGCTGGAAGTGGTGCAGCTGAAAGAGGCCTGGGTGGGTAACGTAGTGACCATGCTGCAGAGCCTTGATCCGAACAAGGTATCCCAGGGTAACGGTGATAACGCCAACAACACCGCGGGTAGCATTCGTGTGGTCGCCGACGAGCGCTCTAACCGTCTGATTATCAAAGGCGAAAAAACCGCGCGTGAACGTATCCGTCATCTGATCGAACAGCTCGACCAGCCGTCCTATTTCAGCGGCAGCGCCCAGGTGATTCGTTTGCAATACGCCGACGCCACCAAGCTGGCCGAGATGATCAAGAACCTGATGAACGACAACTCATCCGCCAAGGATAAAGACGCCCAGCAGGTCAAAGGCACGATTGGTATTCATGCTGACGAAGAGCTGAACGCGCTGGTAGTGCGTGCAGAACCATCGCTGATGAAAGAAATCCAGGAGCTGGTGGCATCTCTCGACGTCCGTCGTGCCCAGGTACTGATTGAATCCGCCATCGTTGAAGTGACCGCTGGCAAGGAAGACGCCATGGGGGTGCAGTGGTTCAGCGGTAACCTTGATGCGCCGGTTGCAGCCACCAACTTCTCCAACGCTGGTTCTTCTATCGGCAGTATTGCCACCAGTGTGGCTTCTGGCGATTACGCATCAGCACTGGGCTCGGGTCTGACCGTGGGTGCCTATAAAGAGAAGAACGGTGAAGTACAGTTTGGTGCCATCCTGCAGGCGATCGAGAGTGTTTCCAACACCAACCTGTTGTCTACACCAAGTATCATGACCCTGGATAACCAGGAAGCTGAAATTATCGTTGGTCAGAACGTACCGTTTATTACCGGTTCGACCGCTTCCAGCACCAACTCCAACCCGTTCAACACCATCGAACGTAAAGACGTTGGTGTGTCGTTGAAGGTAAAACCGCACATTCACGATGGCAGTGATATTCGTCTGGAAGTCGAAGCGTCGGCGGAATCGGTATCTACCACCACCGTGGATGGCAGTGCTGACCTGATCACCAACAAACGTGCTTTGAAGACCGTGATTCTGACCGAAAACAAGGAAACCATCGTACTCGGTGGTCTGATTCGTGATGACGTCACTGAAACCGAAAGCAAGGTGCCACTGCTGGGTGATATCCCGTTGCTGGGCTGGCTGTTCCGCTCGACCAGTACCGAACACACCAAAACCAACCTGATGCTGTTCCTGCGTCCGACCATTGTGAACACCGCCGAAGTGTCACGTGATCTGACTCATGACCGTTACAATGGCATCTGGGAATTCAGCGTATCCGACAAATTGGGGGCAGAAAATGTGGATTCCCAGTTGAACCACCTGTTCAACGGTCTGCCAGTGCGTTAACAACAACCGATTGATAACAGCTTGACCAGAACGGGCGCCCAACAGGTCGCCCGTTTTCTTTCCAGTGATTGCTGGGGGCTCTGATTGTTGGAATGGCAACAAGGTGTGCCATTCGTATTTGCAAGGCCTTATCTTGTGACATGGCTCCACTCCGGTGTGTGGTGGCTTACCAGAACTTCTTGACACTTTTCTCTATTATCCCGTCTGTCGTTTGAACAAGTTCAAGCGGTTATAACCATTCAGGGATGACTCCAGAACACAGGGAAAGGATTGAGATGTTGGCAGATCACACGCGACAATACATTCGTGCATTCGCACTGGCGCTGTTTTTTCCAGCGCTGACCGTGGTACTGGACTGGTGTGTGGTAGCCCTGCAATGCCAGGGGTATTTTCAGTCGCAAGCGGTGTGTGAGCTGGGCGGTATGAAGTTATTACCCTTGTTCCGGTTTGCGTTGTTCTGGTGTTCGTTATTGGCGATTCCGGTAATGCTGGTGGCCTGTGGCCGGGCATTACGAATCTACCGCGACCAGCAACAACCAGCCGCGACTGAATAAACCGGCCTGGCCCCTGGCGGCTTGTGCCATTCACATTTCCTGAACAAAGGCTTTTGATATGGACGTTTATCTGCTGGTGGGCAACCTCTACAAGGCATTTGCACAGCGCCCACGGCCCGCGCATTTTATCAACCCGGCGTTCAGGGAAAACGGGCAGGGCTCCGTACTGGATTCACTAGCGTTACCAGATATCGGCCTTGCCGAGTTGGGCGGGGGCTGTGCCCAGCGTCTGGATCATCTGGGCGACGACGCGTTGGCCTATTGTTTACCACGTTTGTTGGAACTGGCACTGATGGGCTTGCACAGCCACGATGGCCAGTTATTTGCCGAACACCTGTTACAATTACTTGGCTCCAACGAAGAACGCGAGCGGTTTGAGTCCTATTCAGAAGCCGAAGTGATGGCCGTGCTGGATGCACTCGACTACCTGTATATCGAACTGGGCGAGCAGATGACCAGTTGTACCCTCGACGACGCCCTGATGTTCTGGGCCGAGAAGGTTTGCTGAGGCAACGTGGCTGGCCTTGCACAAGGAATTGAGCAGCAATGAAACGACTGTTATGGCTGTTATTGATGGCCTCCAGCAGCAGTATGGCGCTGGACTGTAACAACGCCACAACCACGCTGGATATGAATGAATGTGCTGCCCAGGAGCAGCAAGTGGTGGAAGCCCGCTTAAACGAGGTGTATCGCAATGTGATGAAACACCTCGAAGGTAATGAAGACCATTACCCTGAGGTGCGCGCCAAACTGCTGGAAGGCCAACGCGCCTGGATCAAATTCCGCGAAGCGGATTGTGAAGCCCAATACATCCTGCATCAGGATGGCACCATGCGTAATCTGGTGCACATTGGCTGTATGCAGTCACACGCTGAACAGCGCATCAAAAGCCTGCAGGCGTTTATTGGAAGCGACTGATTTAAAGAAGGGCAGGGCGGCGGTTAACAGTCGCCACTGCCTGCCAGTAATGGATTGATACCGGCCTCGCGTAACAGCTCACACAGGGCGATCATCGGCAACCCGATCAGGCTGTTGAAATCCCGCCCTTCCAGCCCTTCAAACAGCTGAATTCCTGCCCCCTCGACCTTGAAACTGCCGGCACAATCGAGCGGCTGTTCGCGTTCAACATAATGGCGGATTTCGATCGTACTGAGTTCGCGAAAGCGCACATGAAAAGGCTCGGTAATTACCCTGGAAAAACCGCTGGCCGGGTGAATCAGCGCCAGCCCGGTCAGGAAGGAAATACGCTGGCCGCTGCAAGCCTGTAACTGCGTCACGGCTTTTTCCACCGTTCCGGGTTTGCCGGTAATTCGGCCATTCACCACACAGACCTGATCACTGCCGATAATCCAGTGGTGTGGCCACTGTGCCGCCAGCGCCTCAGCCTTGGCCAATGCCAGACGGCAGGTGAGTTGCTCCGGAGATTCATCGGCACGGGGCGTTTCATCAATATCCGGGCTGGCCCAGTCAAACGGCAAACCCAGCTGTTGCAGCAATGAACGACGGTACTTGGAAGAGGAAGCAAGCAGGAGTTTCATACGGATAGCCCGAACCGGAAGCAGAAGCGGCAGTGTAAAGGTTATTGCTGCCTCAACACACCGCTGTGTTTTTGGCTGAAGCCGGACAGGCTGAACGGCGGCCATAAAAAAATCCGGCCCCTTGCGGGTACCGGATTTTTTCTCGACCTGCCAGCACAAGCACTGGCAGTCGCACACTCAGGAATGAGTGTTGTACGAATTACGCAGCCAGGTTGGCGTTTGCGAATTCCCAGTTAACCAGGGCCCAGAAGCCACCCAGGTAGTTAGGACGTACGTTGCGGTAATCGATGTAGTAAGCGTGTTCCCACAGGTCAACGGTCAGGATCGGAGTGACGCCTTCTTCGGTGATTGGGGTAGCAGCGTTGGAAGTGTTAACGATGTCCAGGGAACCGTCAGCTTTCTTCACCAGCCAGGTCCAGGAAGAACCGAAGTTGTTAACAGCCTTGTCGTTGAACTTGGCCTGGAATTCGGCGAAAGAACCGAAAGCAGCGTTGATGGCATCAGCGATAGCGCCAGTTGGCTCGCCGCCGCCGTTTGGAGACAGGCTGTTCCAGAAGAAGGTGTGGTTCCAGATCTGGGCTGCGTTGTTGAACACACCACCAGAAGAGGTCTTGATGATCTCTTCCAGAGTCTTGCCTTCGAATTCGGTGCCTGGAATCAGACCGTTCAGCTTGTCAACGTAAGTCTTGTGGTGTTTGCCGTGGTGGAATTCCAGAGTCTCTACAGACATGTGTGGAACCAGGGCGTCTTTTGCGTACGGCAGTGCTGGAAGTTCAAAGGCCATGAAGTGATCTCCATTATTCTGGCTAAGTCGGGTTGCATGCGTTGCATGAGATGGGGGCGGTGCACAGAAATTCAAGTGTCGGTGCCCCTCAATCGCAAGCATGATAACACTCGTTGGAAGGCATCGGCTATCTGTGGTCAATAGCCAGCCTCTATTGTATTTCCGGTCTCTGCTGCCACCTGAAACCCGTTTTCTGACACTTTTTCTCTGTATACTGGTAGTAATTTTTGACGATCAGGCAATGCCTGTGTTTCACCGATTTACAATTTACCGGAAGCGGTCATGGACAATATCAAAGAGCCTGTAGTGCCCGACATCATGCCGATGGACGACGACATTGAACTGCGTCAGCGTCAGTTGAAGAAAACCCGTGGTGGCGCATCCTCCTCCCGTTCTGAACCGGCTTCTCGTACCGCCAGCCGTGATACTGGCTCCAGCGGTGGTTCCGGTGTTGCCATGCTGGCCATGATTCTGGCGGTGGGGGCCTGTGGTTTTGCCGGATTCCTGTTCACCCGCCTGCAAGACACCAGCGCCCAGCTGGCCGATGCCCAGAAAGTTATCGAACAACAGTCCCAGAACCTGCAAGTGCTGAACGAGCGCCTGTCGGTCACCGGCGAAAACGCCACCCTGTCGTTGGATGCCCTGAAAACCATGCTGAAAGATCAGGACGCAGCCCTCGACAAAGTCGCCACCAGTGCCGCCCGTAACAAGGACATGATTGCCGCCAACGACAAGGACATCGCCGGTCTGGATAGCCGATTGGGCAAACTCGACAAGGTCACGGCAGATCAGTCGACACTGATTGATAAAACCAATCAGGACCTCGCCAGCCAGCAAGACAGACTGATGAATCTGGAAGGCGCGGTACAGAGAATTCCAGCCGAGATGGAAATTCGTATGGCCCAGAACACCGAAGCGATTCAGGGCAACGATGCCAAACTGAAAGCCCTGCGCGACGCCGATACCGCCCTGCGTGAAACCGACGCGTCCCTCACTCGGGAATTGTCGACATTGCGCAACCTGATCACCCAGACTCAGGCCCGCATTACCGCCTTGCACTCTCCGGGTAGCCGCTAAGCCACCCAGTTGCAGATGCCCGGTACGAACCGGGCATCTGTGATCTTAGCTTCGGTTGATCCGCGAGAATCTCAGGATCGTTCTGCCAGAGGCAATTCATCCGTTTATTCCGATGGCCCGGAACCAGTCCAGGCATCCGGTTCTATCCCGGATCATTGACGTGCTGTCCTTGCACATCGCCCCCAGCCGCTCAATGGCTGCTTGCACCAAAGCCTATGCCGGTTTGCGTTTTAGAGCGTCGCGGGTTGCTGTACAATCCGGGCCCGTTCGTGCCAGACGTCTGTCTGGCACACCTCTATCCGGCAGCAGCAAGCCCCCTCGCGTTGCGGTTGTCACCGGGAGTGTCTGCCCGACAGACACCAGGCTCAAAAGAGCACAGAGCTAACAGAGAGAGATCCTACATGACAGTGATCAAGCAAGAAGACCTGATCCAGAGCGTCGCCGATGCACTGCAGTACATTTCGTACTACCACCCGAAAGACTTTATCGATGCGGTAAACGAAGCGTACGAGCGTGAAGAGTCCAAGGCGGCCAAAGACGCCATGGCGCAGATCCTGATCAACTCCCGCATGTGTGCCATGGGCCACCGTCCAATCTGCCAGGACACCGGTATTGTGACCGTGTTCCTGACCATTGGTATGGACGTGAAGTTTGAAGGTGACATGTCCGTTGAAGACATGTGTAACGAAGGCGTTCGTCGTGCTTACCTGCACCCAGACAACGTTCTGCGTGCGTCTGTTCTGGCTGATCCAGACGGCAAGCGTGCCAACACCAAGGACAACACTCCTGCCATCATCCACATGAAACTGGTTCCGGGGAACACCGTTGACGTGCATGTGGCGGCCAAAGGCGGCGGCTCTGAAGCCAAGTCCAAGTTTGCCATGCTGAACCCTTCTGACAGCATCGTTGACTGGGTTCTGGAACAGGTGCCTAAGATGGGCGCGGGCTGGTGCCCACCAGGTATGCTGGGTATTGGTATCGGCGGTACTGCCGAAAAAGCCATGCTGCTGGCCAAGGAATCCCTGCTGGAACCGATCGACATCCACGAACTGCAAGCTCGTGGCGCCCAGAACCGTGCTGAAGAACTGCGTCTGGAACTGTTCGACAAGATCAACAAGCTGGGTATTGGTGCTCAGGGTCTGGGTGGTCTGACCACCGTGCTGGACGTGAAAGTGATGGATTATCCAACTCACGCTGCCAACAAGCCGGTTGCCATCATCCCTAACTGTGCCGCTACCCGTCACACTCACTTTGTTCTGGATGGTTCTGGCGCTGCCAAACTGGAAGTTCCGAAACTGGAAGACTGGCCAGAAATCAGCTGGGAAGTGGGTGACAGCGTTCGTCGCGTGAACCTGAACACCGTTACTCCGGAAGAAGTAAAAGAGTGGAAGACCGGCGAAACCGTACTGCTGTCTGGCAAGATGCTGACTGGCCGCGACGCGGCTCACAAGCGTATGGTCGACATGATCAACAAGGGCGAAGAACTGCCAGTTGATCTGAAAGGTCGCTTCATTTACTACGTAGGCCCGGTTGATCCAGTACGTGACGAAGTGGTTGGCCCAGCAGGCCCGACTACTGCAACCCGTATGGACAAGTTTACCCGCACCGTGATCGAGAAGACCGGTCTGCTGGGTATGATCGGTAAATCCGAGCGTGGTCCAATGGCGATTGAAGCCATCAAGGACAACGAAGCGGTATACCTGATGGCCGTTGGTGGTGCTGCTTACCTGGTATCCCAGGCGATCAAGGATGCCAAGGTTCTGGCATTTGCGGATCTGGGTATGGAAGCTATCTACGAATTCGACGTTGTGGATATGCCGGTGACTGTAGCGGTAGATACCAAGGGTGAGTCTGTACACATCACTGGTCCTATCGAGTGGTCTGCCCGTATTGCTGCCAAAGAAGTTCAGTAATACCGGTGTGCCAGGGACACTCTGAATAACTCTGCACAGCTCTGCGCGAGTGCTGCAGTGCGTGTGAGCAAGGCGACGAACGCAGCGAAATGACGAACCAACCTGGCCGGGTCCTTTTCAAGTTCGTCAACACCGCTCAAACGTGCTGCAGCCCGCGCCCTTCGGGGCTTTCGGGATGGTGATGACTCGGTGTCGCCGGTTTTTGACGTAGCCTGCTATGCCATCAAACCGGCTTCGTGATTCATCACCATCCCGATAAGCCAGAGCGGGCACCGAGTTATTCAGAGGGTCCCTAGCGGTGTTACCGCCAGCTGCATAAAAAAACCGCCTGCGGGCGGTTTTTTATGGGCGACGTTTGGCTTCAGACCTCACAGACACTCACTTCTGACGCCCCGGACGCAGGGTCGGCAGCATCTTCAGACCTGCCGCCTGATCCAGTTGTTTCAGCTCACTGATCGCGGAGCCAAAGCCATAACTGGCGTTCTGCAGGATATACAGGGTTTCACCGTCTTTTACCTCAACCGCCAGCTCGGCACGGTTTTCGGCTAATGAATAGAGCGTGTGTTTGCCAGCACTCACCGGGAACACCAGATACTGGCCACCACTGGTAGTGCCCTTGATTGAACCCGCTTGGGTGTCGTCGAGAGTGACCGTCATGGACGCCAGACTCTGATCATTCAGCGGACGCAGGATGTAGATCATACCGGTGCCCGTCGCCACGGCTTTCTGATCGACGCTGTTGACGGCAACGGATGTAGCGGTTGCTGACGCGCTTGTTGCGGTTGCAGGAGCGGCGGCCGCGACTGGTGCTTCTTCCATTGGCATGCAAACCGGTGGTGGGGTAGTGGCACAACCGGCCATCACCAGTGAAACAGCAGATACCAGTCCCAGCTGGCGAAGGGTGAATACAGACATGGATGATTCCTGATGTTCTTGTTGTCAGGCTGCATGGTAGCAGCCGGAGCAAGTGCCTGTCGGGCCTGCATCAATCCGTTTTATGGAGGAGTGTATTGGGTGTTGCGATAGGCGCGAAGTGTGGCTGTGCTGGGCGTCTGGCGTCTGGCGTCTGGCGTCTGGCGTCTGGCGTCTGGCGTCTGGCGTCTGGCGGCTACTCGGCTTGTTAATTGGCCTGGCTGCTTGCCCTCCTGGGGGACCTTGTCCCCCGGCCGGGCGGGCCTCCCCCTGCTGTTGCCCGACTGGGCTCGTTTATCTGGTTTTCACCGACAACGGCGTTTCGACCCCGACCCGATGGCACATCCCTGTGTCAACGGGTCTGGCGGGGCATCCATGCCCCGGCCGGGTCGGCCGTTGCGGTGAATCCCGGCTCGCCCAGATGGACAATTAACGGTGGCCAGCTGCGCTGGGCGAAATCAGTGAAGTCGATGTTCTGCTGTAGCGTGGGCATTTATGCCCACAAAAATCGCCCCCGACGCCCGACGCCCGACGTCCGACGTCCGACGTCCGACGTCCGACTTCAGACTTCAGACTTCAGACTTCAGACTTCAGACTTCAGGCGCTTTGCGGTTACTCGGCTTGTTAATAGGCCTGGCTGCTTGCCCTCGTGGGGGACCTTGTCCCCCGGCCGGGCGGGCCTCCCCCTGCTTTTGCCCGACTGGGCTCGTTTTCCCGGTTTTCACCGACAACGGCTTTTCGACCCCGGCCCGATGGCACATCCCTGTGCCATCGGGTCTGGCGGGGCATCCATGCCCCGGCCGGGTCGGCCGTTGCGGTGAATCCCGGCTCGCCCAGATGGGCAATTAACGGTAGCCAGCTGTGCTGGGTTAAAGCGGTGTGTTGGTGGATGCTGTTCTTCCGACGTCCGACGTCCGACGTCCGACGTCCGACTTCTGACTGCTACTCGGTTTCTTAATTGGCTACGCTGCTGCCCTCTTGGGGGACCTTGTCCCCCGACCGGGCGGGCCTCCCCCTGCTGTTGCCCGACTGGGCTCGTGAATCCGGTATTCCCCGACAACGGCTGTTCGACCCCGACCCGATGGCACGTCCCTGTGCCAACGGGTCTGGCGGGGCATCCATGCCCCGGCCGGGTCGGCCGTTGCGGTGAATCCCGGCTCGCCCAGATGGACAATTAACGGTGGCCAGCTGCGCTGGGCGCAATCAGTGAAGTCGATGTTCTGCTGTAGCGTGGGCATTTATGCCCACAAAAATCGCCCCCGACGCCCGACGCCCGACGCCCGACGCCCGACGCCCGACGCCCGACGCCCGATCCGAACGCGGCCCGGCCCGACGTCTGAATGTCACTTCTTCTGCTGCCGATAGTCACTCGGCGGTACGCCCATCCATTGTTTGAACGCTCGCGAGAAGGCAGCGGGGTCGGCGAAGCCCAGTCGGGCGGAGATCTGTGCCAGCGTCAGTTCTGGCTGGCTCAAATAACGGATCGCGAGGTCGCGGCGGGTTTTGTCTTTTAAGGCCTGAAACGAGGTTTTTTCCTGAGTCAGTTTGCGGCGCAGGGTGCGGCTGGTGACGTGGAGTGCGTTGGCGACGGTTTCCATATCGAGGTTGCCGGGCTCGCCATGCGTCAGCAGCTGGTTGATCACTTTGCGGCTGAAGTGCGGAAAAAAGTTGGGGCGGCTGACCCACACCAGCGGTGCCTGATCGAGGTGCTGGCGCAGGGTCTGTTCGGTTTGCACCAGCGGTTCGTCGAGCATGGCGCGGTCGAATACCAGCATCAGACGTGGTTGTTCAAACAGCGCCGGGCCGGGGTAAATCAGTCGGTATTCTCGCCCGTGCAAGGGCGCCGGGTAGTTAAATTCGACCCGTTTCAACGGCATAAAACGGCCAATCAGCCAGCCTGGAAACCGGTGCCACAGCAGCAGGAAAAATTCGGCAAAGGTGTGGTTGGTATCGAGACTGTCATCCTTGAGCGCCATGATGAATCTGGCCTCGTCACCGTCTTCTTCAAGGCTGAGGCTGATGGCTTCGGTAAACAGCGCATAAAAGCGGCTGATATGGCGATACACACCGCGCAGGTTTTTCTGGTTCACCGCCTGCCGTGCCATCAGGGCGAAGGTGCCGTATTTGGCGGGGCTGGTGGTCAGCCCCATAAATTCGTCGTTGGCATTTTGCCAGACGCCCAGTAACAGTGCGGCAAACTGCTCGGGCGTGATGCGCAGGCGTTTGTGGGCATCGAGGCACAGTGCTGGGTCGATACCGGCGTGACGCAGCAGTTGCTGATCATCCAGCCCCAGCTGCCGGGCGGCGCTGGCAAGACTGCGGGCGTAATGCAGGGATATGGACGTGCGATCGCTGGTCATGGTGGCTCATGGCTGAACAGGCGTTGGCCTGGAAAACCCGATTGTATGTGTGATGTCCGAAAATGTTAAGTAAACGACTCTTTGGGCAATGGGCAGAAGTGGTGCAAATAACGGTAAATAGTCGCCACATAAACCCTTCCGGATACCAGTTGATGGCACTTGCATCCCGGACCATGGTCGCAGCGTAATGGCCTGCGCGGTCCTGTTGAATGCCTCTGGCCCAAGGCCATGATGATGTGACTATCCTGACTGGTGGATAACAACAAAAGGAGTCCGGTATGAATACGCTCAAAGACGTGGTGGTGGTCAGCGCCGTCCGTTCCGCCATTGGTACTTACGGTGGCAGTCTCAAGGATATTTCCCTCGGTGATCTGGCTGCCAGTGTGGTGGCCGAAGCATTAAAACGCGCTGGCGTTGATGGTGCGGATGTTGGTCAGGTGGTGTTTGGCAACGTGATCCACTCGGAACCACGTGACATGTATCTGGCACGAGTTGCGGCCCTGAATGGTGGTGTGACGGAAACCGCGCCGGCCCTGACTCTGAACCGCCTGTGTGGCAGTGGTCTGCAGGCCATTATCAGTGCCGCCCAGCAAATCCAGCTGGGTCTGTGTGACACCGTGGTGGCCGGTGGTGCCGAATCCATGAGCCGTGCCCCGTATCACCTGCCAACCGCGCGTTTTGGCCAACGTATGGGTGATGGTGTGATGGTCGACCCGATGGTTTCGGCTCTGACCTGTCCGTTTAACCACATTCATATGGGCGTAACCGCCGAGAACGTGGCAGAGAAATACGGCATCTCCCGTGAAGATCAGGATGCCTATTCGGTTGAGGGCCAGCGTCGCGCCCAGCGGGCGATCGAGAATGGCCACTTCGCCAGCCAGATCATGCCGGTTGAGCTGAAATCGCGCAAAGGTGTGATCGAATTCAAGCAGGATGAACACGTACGCTTTGATTGCACGCTGGAAGATCTGCAGAAACTGCGTCCGGTGTTCAAGAAAGACGGCACCGTCACCGCCGGTAATGCGTCCGGTCTGAATGATGGCGCTGCGGCGCTGGTGATGATGGAGCGTGAAGCCGCCGCACAGCGAGGTTTGCCGGTGCTGGGGCGTCTGGTGGACTACGCCGTGTACGGTGTGGAACCGGAAATCATGGGCATTGGCCCGGTGCCGGTGATCCGCCAGATTCTGGAACGTCAGGGACTGGAAGCCGGTGACATTGATGTCTATGAAGTCAACGAAGCCTTTGCAGCCCAGGCGCTGGCGGTGGCGCGTTTGCTGGAGTTACCAGCCGAACGCCTGAATCCGAACGGTAGTGGTATTGCTCTCGGCCATCCTATTGGTGCCACCGGTGCCATCATTACCGTCAAGGCATTGTACGAATTGCAGCGTGTTGGTGGTCGTTACGCCATGGTTTCCCTCTGTATCGGCGGCGGGCAGGGGGTAGCGGCCCTGTTTGCACGCGACTGAGTTCTCAATCCTGACCGAAGCTTTGATGAGCAGCGGTCGGGTAGAACCTGGCTCAAGATTCGACCTTAACGGTTACCGCAGAATGCGGTGACCATAACGACTACGACTGCTATCTGAGGGACTCTACATGTACGCAGGACAATCCGTTTCTGTCGTTTTGACTGAACAGGGCATCGCTGAACTGGTTCTGGATACCAGTGATGCCGCGGTTAATGTGCTGAACGCTCACCTTCAGGATGAACTGGGGCAGGCACTGGCCGCACTCGGCACCTCCGACCAGGTTCGTGGCCTGCTGATCAGCAGTGCCAAGGCCGCTTTTGTACTGGGCGCGGATATCACCGAATTTACCGCCCTGTTTGATCACGATGCTGCTGAAATTGCACGCTGGGCGGGAAAGGTTCATGGCCTTTATAACGCCATCGAAAACTTGCCGTATCCAACCCTGAGCCTGGTGAATGGCATGGCGCTGGGTGGTGGTATGGAACTGGCGCTGGCCACCGATTTCCGGGTTGCCGACAGCGACGCCAAACTGGGTCTGCCGGAAGTCACGCTGGGCATCTGCCCGGGCTGGGGCGGCACCGTACGTCTGAGCCGTCTGATTGGTGCGGAAGCCGCACTGGGCTGGATGATGTCAGGCAAACCGAACAAGGCGTCGGTTGCACTGGAGCAAGGTGCGGTGGATGCCGTGGTGCCGGTAGATGAACTCAAGGCCAAAGGCCGTGAGCTGCTGCTGGCCGCTATTAACGGTGAACAGGATTACCTCGCCCGTCGTCAGGCCAAACAGGCCGCACTGCCGGCGGGTGACGAAACCGCTGCGGCAATGGCCGCGCTGCGCACCACTCTGGGCAAGGGTCTCGACCCACGTTACCCGGCCGCCGGTGCGATTCTGGAAACCGTGACCACCGCCATGACCGAACCGTTCGACAAGGCGCTGGCGCTGGAAGCCCGTTGTTTTGGTCAGCTGGCCTCTGGTTCGGTTGCTCACAGCCTGGTGGGCCTGTTCCTGAATGACCAGTTCCTGAAAAAGAAAACCCGTAACTGGGCCAAACAGGGTCAGCCTGTAACCCAGGCCGCGGTATTGGGCGCGGGCATTATGGGTGGTGGTATTGCCTACCAGTCGGCCCTGAACGGCACACCGATCCGTATGAAAGACATCACCCAGCAAGCACTGGATCTGGGGATGGCCACCGCCAGCAGTATTCTCGACCGCTCCATCAGCAAGGGCAAAATGACCGAGGCTGGCAAGGAAGCGGTACTGGCCAACATCACTCCGCAACTCTCGTATGAAGGTTTTGTGGATACCGGTTACGTGGTGGAAGCGGTGGTGGAACGTATCGACGTGAAAAAATCGGTACTGGCCGAAACCGAACAGAAAGTGGCCGACACCGCGATTCTGGCCTCCAACACCTCGACCATTTCCATCGACCTGCTGGCTGCTGCGCTGCAGCGTCCGGACCAGTTCTGCGGTATGCACTTCTTTAACCCGGTGCACGCCATGCAGCTGGTGGAAGTGATTCGTGGCAGCCAAACCTCCGACGCTACCGTCGCCACCACGGTTGCCTACGCTGCCGCCATGGGCAAAACCCCGATTGTGGTGCACGACTGCCCAGGTTTCCTGGTCAACCGCGTGTTGTTCCCGTACTTCAACGGCTTTAACCGCCTGCTGATGGACGGTGTGGATTTCGAGCGCATCGATCAGGTGATGGAAGAATTCGGCTGGCCAATGGGCCCGGCTTATCTGGCCGACGTGATTGGTCTCGACACCATGGTGCACGCCGACAAGGTGCTGGAAGACGGCTTCCCGGAACGTATGAGCCACGATGATCGCCCGATTATCGAAACCCTGCTGGCCGGTGGTGCACTGGGTCAGAAGAACGGTGTTGGTTTCTACGAATACGGCAAGGATGAACACGGCAAGCGTTACAAGCGTCGTTCGGCCCAGGTCAGCGCCATTCTGGAAGACCGGGTGTCGCGTGTGATGGAAGTGACCGACGCCGAAATCATCGAACGTATGATGATTCCGATGTGTATGGAAACCGTTCGCTGTCTGGAAGAAGGCATTGTCGACAGCGCGGTGGAAGGTGATATGGGCCTGATTCTGGGGCTGGGTTTCCCACGCTTCCGCGGCGGTGCCCTGCGTTATATCGACAGCATGGGCGCAGCTGCCTTCGCTGAAAAAGTGCGTGCCCACGCCGAGTGTGGCCCGCTGTACCGACTGACCCCGGGCATGGAAGAACGCGCCGCCACTGGCAAGCGTTTCTACTGAGCCTGTATCTGTAACAGCAACCGGAAAGGTCGCCTGGCGACCGGCGACAGCCGCAGGCTGTCGCCCTGATGATTAGCCGATAGTGAATGAGGAAGCACGGGAATGAGCGATTACCAACACCCTTACCGGGATAGCGAATTTGTTCTGAGCCAACTGGTGGGCTTTGATGCTCTCTGCGAGGCCGCCGGTCTGGAAGGCATTAACATGGAACTGGCGACCACGGTCATTGAAGAAGCGGGCAAGCTGGGTTCCGGCGTGCTGGCTCCGCTGAACAAGGACGGCGACCACAAGGGCGCCACCATCAGTGATCAGGCGGTACAACAAACTCCGGGCTTCAGCGAAGCCTATCAGCAGATGGTGGAAGGTGGCTGGTTGTCACTGAACGCCCCTGAAGATTTTGGTGGTCAGGGCCTGCCGAAGGTTCTGGGCACCGCGGTTAACGAAATCTGGCACTCCGCCAACATGGCGTTTGCCCTGTGTCCACTGCTGAGCCAGGGTGCCATTGAAGCCCTGAGCCACCACGGCAGTGAAGAACTGAAAAACCTGTTCCTGCCAAAACTGATCTCCGGCGAATGGACCGGCACCATGAACCTGACGGAACCGGATGCCGGTTCTGATCTGGCCGCGGTGAAGAGCAAGGCGATCCCGGAAGGGGATGCCTACCGTATTAGTGGCACCAAGATTTTTATCACCTGGGGTGACCACCAGATGACCGACAACATCGTCCATCTGGTACTGGCGCGCCTGCCAGATGCCCCGGCCGGTGTAAAAGGTATTTCCCTGTTTGTGGTGCCGAAGTTCCTGCTGGATGCCGAAGGCAACACCACTGCCGAGCGCAACACCGCGTTTGCCCTGTCGCTCGAACACAAGCTGGGTATCCACGGCAGCCCGACCTGCGTAATGGAATTTGAGGGTGCGCTGGGTTACCTGGTGGGTGAACCGCACAACGGCCTCAAGTACATGTTCACCATGATGAACGACGCCCGTCAGGGAGTGGGCCTGCAAGGTCTGGCGATTTCCGAACGTGCCTATCAGCTGGCTCGTCAGTACGCCCGTGACCGTCTGCAGGGCACCCGTCGTGACGGCAGCCGTATCGCCATTATCGAACACCCGGATGTGCGTCGTATGCTGATGAGCATGCGCAGCACCATCGAAGCCATGCGTGCCCTGTGCCTGATGGCTGCTGCTGAACTTGATCACGCCCGTCTGGTGGCTGGTGATGAGGCGGCACTGCACATGGCGCGTGCCGAGCTGTACACCCCGATTGTGAAAGGCTGGTGCACCGAGATGTCGGTCGAGCTGACCTCGTTGGGCGTACAAGTTCACGGTGGTATGGGCTTTGTTGAAGAAACCGGCGCAGCCCAGTACTTCCGTGATGCCCGAATCCTGCCAATCTACGAAGGCACCACTGGTATTCAGGCCCTCGACTTTATTGGCCGCAAGATGCTGTCGAACAAGGGTGAAACCCTGGCAGCCCTGCTGGCGGATATGCAGGAAACCCTGGAACAGGCGCGTGAAGCCGATGCTCTGCCAGACGTGGCGCTGGCCAATCTGGAAACCGCTATCCAGCTGGGTGCTACCACTCGTATTTTCCTGCTGGAAAACACCGCTTCTGAAGCTGACCTGGCACCAACCACTGCCGTTAACTTCATGATGCAGTTTGGTTACCTGACTGGTGCCTGGCTGCTGGTGGCCGGTGCGATCAAGGCACGTGAACTGCTGGCCGCTGGTAACGGTGATCCGGAGTTCCTCAACGCCAAGCTGATTACCGCCCGTTTCTTCCTGGAACACATGCTGCCACGCAGTCTGTCCCACGCCAGCACTGTGTTGTCCGGTAGCGCAAGCTGTATGGAGCTGGCCGCAGACCAGTTCTGACCCTATCCGGCGGTCAGGAGCCTTACACCCTGCCTGACCGCCTGATCCGGAATCACCCGGTTCCGGTTTTTATCCCCGCAGAGACAGATTGCCGGGCTCCCTGTTGCCCGCTGCGGGGACTTTTTGGCCTTGAAAAAGAATTCTTACAGCCGTTAGGCGATGATTTGCACAGATGCAGACGCGCCCGGCACCGAGGTGAACATGAGCGAACGTGAGTCGATGGCTTTTGATGTGGTGATTGTTGGTGCAGGCCCGGCCGGGCTTTCTGCGGCAATCCGTCTGGCCCAACTGGCACAGATCAACCGTCAGGAGCTGAGTATCTGTGTGGTGGAAAAAGGCTCGGAAGTGGGCGCTCATATCCTCTCTGGCGCAGTGGTAGACCCGCGTGCCCTCGATGAGCTGTTGCCCGACTGGCAAGCCATGGGAGCACCCCTGACCACCGCCGCCACCCGTGACGAAATGTACCTGCTGACCGACGCCGAACGGGCGGTGAAGCTGCCTAACGCATTGGTGCCGGCCACCATGCACAACGTGTTTGGGGAAGGTGAACGCCCGCACTACATCGCCAGCGTTGGCAACCTGTGCCGCTGGTTAGCCGAACAGGCTACCGAACTGGGTGTCGAGATTTACCCCGGTTTCCCGGCCAGCGAGATTCTCTATAACGAAGCCGGTGCTGTCATTGGCGTGGCCACCGGTGATATGGGCGTAGGTGCCGATGGTCAACCGCTCGATACCTATACGCCGGGTATGAACCTGCTGGCCAGCTACACCATTTTTGCCGAAGGCTGCCGTGGTCATCTGGGTAAACAGCTGTACCAGCGTTTTAAACTCGACCGCAATTCCGACCCACAACACTACGGTATCGGTTTCAAGGAGCTGTGGGATATTCCGGCTGAACAGCATCAGCCCGGTCTGGTGATTCACGGCGCTGGCTGGCCATTAAGCGGCAGCAACAAAGACGGCGCCAGCGGTGGATTTTTCCTGTACCACGGTGACAACCAGCAGGTGATGGTGGGGCTGATTGTTGACCTCAACTACCGCAACCCCTGGTTAAGCCCGTATGACGAATTCCAGCAGTTAAAACATCACCCGCTGCTGGCCGCGCATCTGCAGGGGGGCAAACGCGTGGCATACGGCGCACGCGCCATCGCCAAGGGTGGTTTTAATGCTCTGCCGATCATGCATTTCCCGGGTGGTCTGCTGGCCGGGTGCGAAGCGGGCACCCTCAACTTTGCCCGTATCAAGGGCACCCATACCGCCATGAAAAGTGGCATGTTGGCGGCCGAAGAAGTGTTTGGTGAGCTGATCAGCAGCAATCAGGCGGGCAAGGATTTATCCGGTCTGGCCGGGCGTATTCGACATTCCTGGCTGTACGACGAGTTGTACCGCAGCCGTAACTTTGGCCCGGCCCTGCATCGCTTTGGCGCGCTGGTCGGCGGTGCGGTGAACTTTGTTGACCAGAATCTGCTGGCGCTGCCGTTTACCCTGCGTGATCGCCATGAAGACTGGCAGCAGATGAAAACCGTACATCAGACAGAGCGTCTGGAATACCCGAAACCGGACGGTGTGTTGTCGTTCGACAAGGCGTCGTCGGTGTATCTGTCGAATACCGCCCACGAAGAAAACCAGCCGTGCCACCTGAAGCTGGCTGACGCCAGTATTCCGATGGCCGCCAACTGGCCGGATTACGCCGAACCGGCGCAACGTTATTGCCCGGCGGGGGTGTACGAAGTGGTCGAGCTGGAAGGCAGCAAACGACTGCAGATTAACGGCCAGAACTGCCTGCACTGCAAAACCTGCGATATCAAGGACCCGGCAGGCAATATCACCTGGGTGACCCCGGAAGGTGGCGGCGGCCCGAATTACCCGAATTTCTGATCAGGGAGGAGCCTCTGGGGCCACGACTTCCAAACCACAGTGGAAGAAAGGGCCCTTTTACGGGCAGTCAGGGCCGGTCGGGGTCTGACTGCCCTTTTTTTATAGGCCCTGGTTTTGTCTGTGGGCATAAATGCCCACGCTACCAAGCGCAGAACGTGCGAATCCAGGCAAAACCTGTGATCCCGTAAAGTGGGCATAAATGCCCACGCTACCAAGCGCAGAACGTGCGAATCCAGGCAAAACCTGTGATCCCGTAAAGTGGGCATAAATGCCCACGCTACCAAGCGCAGAACGTGCGAATCCAGGCAGAACCTGTCATTCCGTAGAGTGGGCATTTATGCCCACAAATTACGCCTGCATACAAAACTAACGACCGTACGAATCAGACATCCTTGACCTCGGTGTCGTCATCATCGTCATCACTGCCACGTTTGGTAATGATCACCGCTTTCTGAAACACCAGGCTGTTGGGAATGGTCAGCTGCTGGCCATCGTCGGTGCGGATATGCAGGTGGAACAGGGTGATTTCTTCCAGCAGACCTTCCGGGCAGTGTTCTTCCAGCACCCGCACCCGGTCACCGGGACGATAGGGGAAAAAGAAGAAAATCAGCACACTGGCAGTAACGTTACTGAGCACCGACCACTGTGCAAACAGCGCCACACCCAATACCGCCACCGCCGACGACAGGGCAAAGGTCAGCTCGCTGTAACCAAAGCCCAGCACAAAACCGATGACCATCAATAACAGGATAAACGAGCCCATTTGCAGGGCTTTTTGCAGATAGAAGATCCGGCTGACCGCCACCTGGCGCTTGCGGCCATGACGCTCGACCCAGCGGTCGATAAAACGGTTCAGGTAGTAATAACCAAAGATGGCCGCAGCCAGGATCAGGATTTTCAGGAACATTATAAAAAGGTTTCTTCCGGTAGAAGGGTGTCGTTCATCAAGCCGATATTCTCCACGACCGCATCGGGTCTGTGGAAGTAGGCGATATTGAACATGGCATCTCCTTCATGCACCAGTGGCAAATTCTGGCAACCGATCACAATGCCGTCGTCGCGGGCTAACACCTGATCGAGAAGATTGCCGAGGGGGTCAACAATGCTGGCCAGTTTTTCGTCTTTGGAAACCCGGTCGCCGAGGCGTTTATGAATGTGCACAAAACCGCTGCCGGTCGCACGTAACCAGCCGCTGTCCTGGGCAATCACGGATTCAATCAGGCTGCGGCTCTGGCGTTTGGCTGGCAGCATACCGAGATGACGCATCACCCGCAGAATGCCGCGCTCACCGGCGCGTATACAGAGTTCGTCGTAACGCAGCGCTTCTCCGGCTTCATATAACAACACCCGTACACCGAGGTTATCGGCGGCTTCCCGTAATGATCCATCACGCAGGTTGGCGTTTAACAACACCGGTACACCAAAGGCCAGCGCCATGTCGCGGGTGGCTTCATCATCCAGGTTGGCGCGGATTTGCGGCAGATTGGAGCGATGAATGGCACCGGTGTGCAGGTCGATGCCGTAATCGCAGTGGCTGACGATTTCACGCAGAAACAGATCGGCCATCCGGGCGGCCAGTGAACCTTTGGGGGAGCCAGGGAAAGAGCGGTTGAGGTCGCGGCGGTCGGGCAGGTAACGGCTCTGGTTGATAACCCCAAACGGGTTGACGATGGGCACGGCGATTAACGTGCCTTTTAACTGGCGGATCGCCGGGTTGTGGATCAGGCGATTGATAATTTCCACACCGTTCAGCTCATCGCCATGAATGGCAGCGCTCAGGAACAGGGTCGGGCCCGGTTTGCGGCTGTGGCGTACAAACACCGGCATCTTCATATCAGTACTGGTATACAACTTGCCAAGCGGCAGCTCCAGCTGGGCGCTGGTACCAGGTTCAATACGGTGGCCGGCGATGGTCAGGACTTCTGGTATCGTCGTTTTCATTCTGTATTTCCGTATGATTCCTGCACAGTCTGACCCTCAAGGCCGCTACTGTCATCTTTTGAGTGTCGCCTTTGAGTGCTGGGCTGCCTGAAGGTTCGAGGCTTTTTGCGAATGCAACTGATTCCTGACAAGACAAACGCCCACTGAATGGATAGGCTGTCGGCAAATGTTCTGCCCTCAGGATCTGACGTGAACACTCATAACGTTACTTGTACACAACCCCTTCCATTACCCGCCAGCGACAGCGGTGAACGCAGTACCCGCTGGGTGTTGTGGTTAACCGCCATCACCATGGTGGCCGAGGTGGTCGCTGGCACCCTGTATGGTTCGATGGCGCTGCTGGCGGATGGTTGGCACATGGGCACCCATGTGGCGGCGTTTGCCATTACCCTGTTTGCCTATCGTTATGCTCGTGAACATGCCAACACAGGGCGATTCAGCTTTGGTACTGGCAAGGTGCCGGTACTGGGTGGTTTTGCCAGTGCGGTGGCGTTGGGGGTGGTGGCCTTGATGATGGCGGTAGAGTCACTGCAGCGTCTGTTTCATCCGGGGGAGATTGCCTTCGCCGAGTCGATTACGGTGGCGGTGCTGGGCCTGACGGTGAATCTGGTGAGTGCCTGGTTGCTGAAAGATCACCACCACCATCACCATGGTCATTCACATGGCCACGATCATGACCATGACCATGACCATGATCATGACCACGACCACGACCACGACCACGACCACGACCACGATCACGATCACGATCACGATCACGATCACGATCACGATCATCAGCATGCGGCCAAACACAGCCATGCCGCACATGGCCATCACGAACAGGGCCATACCGACCACAATCTGCGTGCGGCTTATATGCACGTGCTGGCGGATGCCCTGACCTCTATTCTGGCGATTGCTGCGCTGGTAGCGGCCAAGATGCTGGGCTGGATGTGGGCCGATGCCCTGATGGGGATTGTCGGAGCGGTGATTATTTCCGTATGGGCGCGCGGCCTGATCCGTGAAACCGCGACCATTCTGCTGGACGGCTCAGCCCCGGCCAAACTGGTCAATCAAATTGGCGAGCTGGTGCGCGACAGTGGCGTATCCGTCCGCGACCTTCACGTTTGGAAAGTAAATGCCGATCACTATGCTGTGGTGCTGTCCGTGGCCGCCGGTGCTCCGGAGTCGATCGCACGGATTCGTCAGCAGCTGGGCAGCATGGCTCAGCTCAAACACATCACAGTGGAAGTTCAGCCCTGATCAACCGCGCTGGCTTCCAGGGAGGCGTTATGCCGGGTTGGGTGTATCTGGTGGTGGCGATTCTGGCTGAAGTGATGGCCACAACCGCATTAAAAGCCAGTGACGGTATGACTCGTTGGGTGCCAGCAATTGTGGTGGTTGCCGGTTATGGACTGGCATTCTTTTGTCTGGCGCTGAGTATGCGTCACTTTGCAGTAGGGATTGTGTATGCCATCTGGGCCGGAGCGGGCATCGTTCTGATCAGTATGGTGGGCTGGCTCTGGTTCGGTGAAAAACCGGACCTGGCAGCGTTTGTAGGGATGGGGCTGATTCTGTCGGGGGTACTGGTGTTAAACCTGCTCTCGACCACCTCAGCGCACTGACTTGACTATCGAGTTGGTTGGATTGTGAATACAGGCGCCCGCGCGGGTGCCTGTTATCTCCCGCCTTTATTCAGAACGAATAACCGCCCGTGATGCGTATTTGCTGTTCACATGGACAGTTCATCAGTGCTCTCGACAGGCTGGTGTTGATGCTCCAGGGATCGGTCAACCATGACAGCGCCACGAAAACACTGGATTGCTGAACATCACCACTGCTTTGCTCGCTACTGGCGGGATCGTTGTTATAGCCGGTGTACTCTATCTTGCCGGTCAGGCTGTGCTGGTAATCCAGACCGATCGTTGAAACCAGTATCTGCTCTCCCCAGCTCGCCATATAACCCAGACTGGCCGCCTGTTGCAGGGTTGTACTTGAATGGTCTTCATTCAAGCGCTGGAACTCGCGGGCGCCGGGTGTGTGCTGGTCTTCCTGAAAGGTAATGTGATTCAAGCGAATAGACGAGCTGATCTCCGGTGACCAGTTGCCGAAATACCAGTCATAGCCCCAGGTGAAGGCCAGTCGTTCGCCGTCTGTCTGGCTGTTGACCCGCATGTTGGCCTGGCTGGCGAGAGGTGCATCCAGATGATCTGTGACGAGACCACCGCTCAGCTCAAACCAGTGGTCATGCCACTGATAACCCACAAACGCGCTTTTGTCCTGATACTCATACTCGGCGTTGTCAGTGTTGTGGTCATCAGTGGCTTTGAGGCGACTAACGCCCACACCGGCCGACCAGTTGCTTAAAAAGCGGGTGCTGACACGCACACCTTTGCCGATGCCAGACATTTCCAGCGGCTGGCCAGCGGCATACACGGGCAAGTTGTTATACGAAAGATCGGAGTTGATCATCCCCGACAGGCTGTAGCTGTTGGTTGCTGCGCCGAGCAACGGTAGCAGCAACCGGTAAGGCAGGCGAACAGGCATCAGTGAGTGGCAGGCGTTGACCGACGGAAGCGATTCATCAGAGAACGAATCAGGCCGTGATGACGGTGCTGTTTGGTGGTGACCATTTCACCCTGACGGTTAATCCGTTCGACCAGACCAGCACAGTTGGCTGCGTGATAAAAGCGCAGCACTTCGTCTTCGTCGACTTCCAGAATACGGCTGGCCAGCACAATGGAGGTTGGACGTGCCTTGAAGAGCGCGGCAATACGATAAGCGTTCGGGCTGGACGGCACACGGGTGAAGTTCGGCCAGTAACGCAGCGACACCACGTCGTCACGACGACAGTGTTCCGGAATATCGCGAACATGATGTTCCTGAAACGCCAGAGTCCACAGCAGTTCTTCTACCGGGCGCATTTGTAACTCGGCTTCCTGCATGGCATCACTGCGGCTGGAAATGCGGCGAATAGTGCTGCGGCCTTCACGAGCGCAGGCAACCAGTTTGGGCGCCAGGCGGTGTGGATCGGCATAGGTGCGAGCTTTGGCATTGACGAGAATTCCACGGCCCTGAATTGGATAAATCTGGAAACTTTCGGATTTATCCAGCGCCAGCTGCAGGGTTTTCACCAGATTGGTTTCCGGAGAAATGTGCTGGGAGGTTGGAAGCAGGGAGAGTGTCATTGCCATAACTGTATTCCCTATGTTGCATTATTGGGGCGGCATCCTAAACCAGTGTCCGAGATATCACAATACGTCGAAAAACTTATTGTCAGACAACAAGGCAGAGTAATAAAGATTCAGGATCTGGATATTGGCAGGGGCGCCTGTTTGGCGTATCCGGATGACCGTGATCAGCGCTGGAAGCCAGAGCTGACAAGGCTTGCAGTGCGTCAGAATAATTCGCTCGATAACAACTGATATGTCATTAGCGATGTAAGCGACAGCTAATGACGGAGGCAATACAGTGTCCCGGAATCATGCACGATTCCGGGACAGTGAATCAAGGTTATCGCCCGTTCAGTCGTATATCGGGTCGTTTTTATTCCAACGGCTGCAAACCTGTGTTCAGCGGGTAGTGGCGGATGATCAACTGTCGTTATGACGGGTATCTTCCGCCTGTTGTCCTGTATTTTGGCAACGCTCGCGTTGTTCGTCCTGAGTAGCGCTGTTCAGAATCTGGCTACTGGCACTGCTGGTATTGCTGCTTTCGGTTTCGGCATGAACCGGGCTCCAGGCCAGTACACTGACCAGCAACAGACGCAGAGCGCCCGGCGTCAGGGATTGGTCGAGCAATGTTTGCAGCGGAGAAAACAGAGAGTGCTTCATGCACGTACTCCTGAAATGGGTTAGCTGCAGTAGGACAGGTGTTTCAACAAGGGGTTCCACAGGAAACCATTCAAACCACAGCCGTTTTTCGGGCACAATTCAGCAAACCCTGAACCTTCTGAGCACACGCATGAATCCGACCATTGAATTGCTGAAGTCCCACCGTTCCATTCGCAAGTTCACCGACCAGCCCATTGGCACCGAACTGCTTCACGAACTGGTTCGTGCCGGCCAGGGCGCTTCGACCTCCAACCATGTTCAGGCCTGCAGCATTGTGCGGGTGACCGACGTTGCCAAACGCGAGCGTCTGGCCGAGCTGGCCGGTGGTCAGGCATCGGTATCCGGTTGTGCCGAGTTCCTGGTGTTCTGTGCCGATATGAAACGTCCGATGGAAGCGGCGGCGCGTGCCGGTGCGGATGTGGTCGCTGGTATGACCGAGCACCTGTTAGTGTCCAGCATCGATGCTGCACTGCTGGCGCAGAACGTTGCGGTGGCGGCGGAGTCGGTTGGCCTTGGCCTGTGTTACATCGGTGGCCTGCGTAACAACCCGCAGGAAGTCAGCGAGCTGCTGGAGCTGCCAGATCAGGTGTACCCGGTATTTGGTATGGCGGTGGGCTACCCAGCCCATCAACCGGATGTAAAACCACGTCTGCCAGTAGAAGCCATTCTGTTTGTAAACCGTTACGACGATTCCCGTACTGCAGAACAGGTCGCGGCCTTTGATCAGACCATGCACGACTACTACCTGGCCCGTAGCAGCAATAACAAGAGCAGCAGCTGGTCGGAACAGTTGAAGCCACTGTTCACCGTCAAACTGCGCGCCCACATGAAAGAGTTCCTGAACAAGCGCGGTTTTGGTCTGCGCTGATTCGCGGCCCAAGGAAGAAGCACCAAGAGAAGAAAAACAGCAAGAGAATAACAGCAAGAGAAAAAACACCAGCGGTGTCACCCGCTGGTGTAAAAGCGCTCTGCCTGAGTGCAACAGAGTGCGAGGAGGCAATCAGCCTGTCTGGAAATTAGCGGGCCCGCAGGACCCGACTGAAAAACGCCGCCAGACCGGCATGATCATCCAGAGGCAGCACGTCGGCGACGTACTGATCAGGACGCACGATGACGATACAACCCTTATCCTGGTTGATACCGCGCATTTCATAGATGTTATGGCCACCACCGGATGACACCGGACGCTTGTCCACACAGTACACTTTCTCACAATCCCGCAGACCATAACGGCCCTTACGAGGTGCCAGCGCTTCCGGAATCAGTGCGGTTTCCACCGTCTGATGGTGCTGCTGGAACACGGCACGTACGTCGATCACCGAGTCTGCATCGGCACCGGCCGGGGTGTAACGCTGCACCGGTGATTCCGGGCTGGCCAGAAAATCACACAGGGCTTTTACGCCACAGCGGGCTGAAAACGGCTCGTCTTTACCGGCAAATGCATACACGCGATAAGCGCCGTTAGCGGTATGGCAATGGCCCAGCTGCACCGGTTTGGCATCACCCTGACGCACCACCGGTGCGGAGTGGAAACGTTTGCCCACGGTCAGGCCGGTCGCCAGTGCCTGATGTGTACCGCTGCCGACCATTATCGACGGGCGATACTGGATCGACACACCGGCGGTGTATTTGCCAAACAGCTGGAAGTAACGCTGGAACTCGGCTGGATCAACACCATCCGGGTTATCGGCCGACTTCGGTTTGGCAGAAAACATGGCCGAGAACTCACGATCGAAATCAATCAGCGCCTGACCATATTCCCGACGCTCCGCCGAATAGGTGCGCAGAATGTCTTCATCGGCCAGACCCGTCAGCACATGTGCCAGTTTCCAGCCGAGGTTCCAGGTATCCATCACCGAGGTGTTCAGACCCTGACCGGCTTTTGGACTGTGGGTATGGCAGGCATCACCGGCCAGAAACACACGGGCGGCACGTTCATGGGTGGAGTCATCAAACGCCGTGGTAATACGCTGGCCAATTTCGTACACCGACCACCAAGCCACTTCTTTGACGTCGATGGTGTAAGGATTCAGGATGCGATTGGCAGCGGCAATCAGCACATCGGCGGTCATCTGATCGCGGGCAACCCGTTCATTTTCCTTGAGTTTGTCCAGCTCCACGTACAGACGCACCATGTAGCCGCCTTCACGCGGAATAATCAGCATGTTGCCTTCGTTGTTGGAATGGATCAGTGACTTCAGGCGAATGTCCGGGAAGTCGGTATTCAGCAGCACATCCATTACGCCCCAGGCCTGATTCAGCGGATCGCCGACCAGCTGCTGGCCAATCGCCGTACGCACGCTCGAACGGGCACCATCACAACCCACCACATAACGGGCGCGCACGGTTTCCACTTCCTGGCTGTATTGCGAGAAGTTGACCATACGTTCGATCGTCACCGTCACCGGATAATCGCTGGCGCTGTTATCCACTTCCAGACTCAGCAGCTTGCGCTGGTAATGCGGTTCGATCTTGCCGACCGACTGGCGCATTACCCGCAGGAACTCATCATGAACCCGTGCCTGGTTAATGATCAGGTGTGGCATTTCGGACAGGTCATCCGCCACGTCCGGCACCTTGCTGCTGCGACTGATCTGGTTTGGACGCTCGGCATCCGGCTTCCAGAACGCCGCCTCGTTCACCTGATAGGCTTCCTGAATAATCTGATCGGCAAAGCCATAGGCCTGGAACATTTCAACCGTACGGCAGGCAATACCATCGGCCTGACCAACCAGCAGACGATCGTCTTTCTGATCGATAATCGCCACCTTGATACTGCCAAACTGCGACAACTGCGCCGCCAGATTCAGACCCGCAGGGCCACAACCCACAATCAGCACATCCACTTCGGTTGGCAGCGGGCGTTTGATGGGAGGTGCCACCACCGCATCCTGCGGATCAGCAAAACGTGGATCACCAGGGTGAAAACCATTCAGATGGAATTGCATACGGGTCACTCCTTCTTGTTGTTATCGGTCGGGGCAGAGGCGCATTCGGGTTCAGGGCTGCGCTGCATTGGTTGTTACAGTAAACAATTCCAGCTATAACAAAAAATTGGTTTTTAAACCCAGATAACAAGAAAACGCATACATGAACCCCAACCTGCTCAAACAACTGGCGATGGTCGTCAAACAAGGGTCGATCAGTGCTGCCGCCGAACAGCTGTTTATTACCCAGCCAACCCTGACGCGAGCGCTGCAACAACTGGAGCAGCGGGTTGGTGCACCGGTATTAAAACGTACCCGTTACGGCATGGAGCCAACCGAAATCGGGGCCCGACTGGCCCAGATTGGGGAACGGATACTGGCTGAAGCCGCCCACGGCGACGAAGTGATCCAGCAATGGAAAGGCGGATTCCACAACGAATTCACCATTGGTATCGACCCGCTACTCGAATACGCGGCAGCAGCGGATATCACCGGCCAGCTGCTGCGCGAAACCCGCTACCTGTTTCACCTGCGTAATGGTTCAGCGGCGTTACAAATTGAATGGTTACAACAGGGTGAACTGGATTTCCTGCTGGCACCGGCACACCTGTCGGTCGCCCAGGGCCAGCTGGCAAGAGAAGTGCTGTTTCGGGATCGCTCAGCGGTCTTTGTCGGCCAGAAATCGGAATTGCTCGGCAGCCGCAAACCGGTCAGCACCGCAATACTGGAACGCAAAAACTGGCTGATAGCCGGGGCCAGCGCCGGTTTTCTGAACAGCCGCGAAGATACCGCCTTGCCGAATATGGCGCGTATGGCCTTCACCGGCAGCCTGCGTTCGGTATTTCACCTGTTACAAACCACCGACATGGTCGTGCGATTACCCGCACGCCTGACCCTGATGACCGGCGAAATCAGCCTACAACAGATGATTCAGGTGGAAGATAACCCCGGCGCCCGCCGCGATATCGCGCTCTGGTATCGCGCCGAAGACAGCGAACGCCCGGATATCATCAAGGTACAGGAAGTGATGCGCGAATTGCTGAAACGCCTGGATCAGCAAGCACCGGAGTTCGGATTACAGTTGTAGATCGCAATGGATAAACAAGCTGCTGGTTATCTGGTCATCCATGAGCCAGAGGTGGGCCTCAGAGCTGAAATTGGAGCCGGAGTCAGAGCGTTTTCGGCCAGAAACGTCCGGGCTATTAGCGTATCAATGCTTCAATCGCTTTTAACTGCTCGTAATTATATAGATGTGTTACCAATGAAAATGACTCACCGCCAATCAAGTGCAGTTCAATCAGTGTTACGCGTTGGTGGCTGACATAAATATGTTTGATATCGGCCAACTTACCGTGCCAGACACACAGATCACCTCGATAAAAGCGGATATCGCTATCATCCACCACGCAACGTTCTACCGGGAGATGCGAGGAGCGCAGTCTCCAGAGCGGTACAATCAGCAAAATCGCTACAAGCATGGGTAGTAATAGCTTGCCGGTGGTGGATACACAGGCCCATATCAGTATCAGACAGCAGGCAAGCGACCAGAGATAAGCCCATGGTTTCCAGTTAACAAGCGGGGCGGGTGCCGCCACAATTTCCATTTGCATCTGGATGTCATCCGTTGATCAGAGAGATCAGGACTATACCAATAAATGGTGTAGCAATGAATGAAGGTTACAGAGCCGCTGCACGATGAGATCCCTGATTGTTGCCGGAGTGAAGCAATATTTTTGTGAAGTCAGTGGGAGGCTAGCATTTGTGTGGCTACGGAGTGTAGTGTTGTCGCTTGATTGCCGATGAGTGGGGGCCTGATTGCTGTTAACTTCAATGTGAATCTATGGCTTCTTGATTTGGATACTTTGGAAAAACGTTTAGTGGTGAAAGATTTTGGTGTGGATAAAAAAGGTGCAATTTATTTGAAAAATTAGCGGTAAATTAGGACGGCCCTTCATAAACCAGCATCTTCAAAATAGATCAACTGCACGGGCAGGATAGGATCGTTTTATCACTTTGGGTAAGGATTGGGTGGGACTGGATTGACTCAGTCTGAGTAGCCGGAATGTTCTCGTTTTAGCAGAGCACACGCCTCAGAGGTTGATCTGGTTGATTCGTTGATGTGGCTGAGTGGAAAGTGAGAGCGCTAGCCAGCCACTACTCTGACTGGCAAGAACAGGATAGCTACCAATAAACCACTTGAGAGGTTGAGTCCTGGTTAGGATGTTGTTGACGGTCGCATTGGGTATGGTTGAATTTTAATTTAATGGGGGTGGGAGTGAATGATTCTTTTCTGGAGATTATGAAATTGATTAATGCGCCGGAAGTTGTGCCGCCTAAGTGTTATCGTCGAAATGCAATAGCATACCCGTTGATTTGTTATGTTAATAATATTACAGGGTGTTATATTTCGAGGAATTTTGACGCTATTCCAATTTTTATTGAGCGCGCAAGGTTGCATATGGATGGTAGGTTTAGGGATTTTGTTGGGGAGGAATATTGTAGTCTGGTTGCCAGGTACCTTGATCAGATGGAAAATCAGTTGTTGCATATCGATTGCAGGTAGTTTTGGGTAACTCAGAAATTGGATAGCCACGGAGCGTTCCTCTAACCAGCCGCGTCTGTGTTCATAACATTGGCCGGAAACCGAATCGGTGCCGTAAAGAAATGCGCGACGAACGCAGCGCGAAACGCAGTGGTAGTAGGGGGTAGCTTCAACAGAGACCTGTTGCTTGCGTGGCTTTGGCATGATTGAACTCCATCCGTGAAGTACTTGAAATCGGATTATGGCTTGTGAACTGAAAAATGGAATCGGGTAAAAGTACCCTTTAGAGTGGGTGTTTTGATTGCCGGTATTTTTCAACATAGTTGTCCGATAAACCATTAATCAGGCCGCCATCGTCGCGGCTTGTATTTCTTCCTTCCTCACCGGATTCAGCGTCACCGTTTCCTGCCAGCTCAGATTACGGATTCT
>NZ_JAPNOA010000004.1:2500-5250 GCF_026626885.1 Parathalassolituus penaei | reverse complement strand
AATGAATTATCGACAGAGTCTTACCTGATAATCTTATGACGCCAGATCATCCCGGTAAGCACCCACACGAATTACTTATGCAGATTGTTAAAGAACGTGCTTCTCATCGAAGCGGGTCGCACATACTACAGTATGTGCTTTTTGTGTCAAGCGTTTTTCACGCTCTTCACTGTGAAGCCAGAGCTTCGAAATTAAATGCTTGACGATGACCTACTCTCACATGGGGAGACCCCACACTACCATCGGCGATACTGCGTTTCACTTCTGAGTTCGGAATGGATTCAGGTGGTTCCACAGTTCTATTGTCGTCAAGCAAACCGTTTTGCTGATGCGTCCGTCTTATGCTCCGCGGAGCGGCGCGCTGTCAGCGAATAGGGTTGGATACATGAGTATGAATATTCTCGTTTTTTGCGAACCGACGTCACTGGTCGATATTACGTAACCGTTTACCGGTTTGGGTGTTATATGGTCAAGCCTCACGGGCAATTAGTATCAGTTAGCTCAACGCCTCACAACGCTTACACACCTGACCTATCAACCTGGTGGTCTTCCAGGGCCCTACAGAACTCTCGAGGAGTAGTGAGATCTCATCTTGAAGGAGGCTTCACGCTTAGATGCTTTCAGCGTTTATCCCGTCCGAACATAGCTACCCGGCAATGCCACTGGCGTGACAACCGGAACACCAGAGGTTCGTCCACTCCGGTCCTCTCGTACTAGGAGCAGCTCTTCTCAAATCTCAAACGCCCACGGCAGATAGGGACCGAACTGTCTCACGACGTTCTAAACCCAGCTCGCGTACCACTTTAAATGGCGAACAGCCATACCCTTGGGACCGGCTTCAGCCCCAGGATGTGATGAGCCGACATCGAGGTGCCAAACACCGCCGTCGATGTGAACTCTTGGGCGGTATCAGCCTGTTATCCCCGGAGTACCTTTTATCCGTTGAGCGATGGCCCTTCCATACAGAACCACCGGATCACTATGACCTACTTTCGTACCTGCTCGACGTGTCTGTCTCGCAGTTAAGCCGGCTTGTGCCATTACACTAACCTCCTGATGTCCGACCAGGATTAGCCGACCTTCGTGCTCCTCCGTTACTCTTTGGGAGGAGACCGCCCCAGTCAAACTGCCCACCACACAGTGTCCTCGATCCGGATAACGGACCAGAGTTAGAACCCCAAATTGACCAGGCTGGTATTTCAACGTTGGCTCCACCGAGACTGGCGTCTCGGCTTCAAAGCCTCCCAGCTATCCTACACAAGCCAATTCAAAGTTCACTGTGAAGCTACAGTAAAGGTTCACGGGGTCTTTCCGTCTAGCCGCGGGTATACGGCATCTTAACCGCAAATTCAATTTCACTGAGTCTCGGGTGGAGACAGTGTGACCATCATTACGCCATTCGTGCAGGTCGGAACTTACCCGACAAGGAATTTCGCTACCTTAGGACCGTTATAGTTACGGCCGCCGTTTACCGGGGCTTCGATCAAGAGCTTCTCCGAAGATAACCCCATCAATTAACCTTCCGGCACCGGGCAGGCGTCACACCCTATACGTCCACTTTCGTGTTTGCAGAGTGCTGTGTTTTTAATAAACAGTTGCAGCCACCTGGTATCTTCGACCGGTCTCAGCTTACGGAGCAAGTCCTTCACCAAAACCGGCGCACCTTCTCCCGAAGTTACGGTGCCATTTTGCCTAGTTCCTTCACCCGAGTTCTCTCAAGCGCCTTGGTATTCTCTACCTACCCACCTGTGTCGGTTTAGAGTACGGTCTGAGTTAAGCTGAAGCTTAGAGGCTTTTCCTGGAAGCATGGCATCGACCACTTCGGACTCCGTAGAGTCACCGTCATCACCTCTCAGCATTGACACTCCGGATTTGCCTGGAATGCCTGCCTACGGGCTTAAACACGGACAACCAACGCCGTGCTGGCCTAGCCTTCTCCGTCCCCCCATCGCACTTAACTGAGGTGCAGTAATATTAAACTGCTTCCCATCGACTACGCTTTTCAGCCTCGCCTTAGGGGCCGACTAACCCTGCCCCGATTAACGTTGGACAGGAACCCTTGGGTTTCCGGCGAGGGAGTTTTTCACTCCCTTTATCGTTACTTATGTCAGCATTCGCACTTCTGATACCTCCAGCCTGGTTCACACCTTGACCTTCAACGGCTTACAGAACGCTCCTCTACCATGCATAAAATGCATCCGCAGCTTCGGTGTACAGTTTGAGCCCCGTTATATCTTCCGCGCAGGCCGACTCGACTAGTGAGCTATTACGCTTTCTTTAAAGGGTGGCTGCTTCTAAGCCAACCTCCTAGCTGTCTGTGCCTTCCCACATCGTTTCCCACTTAACTGTAACTTTGGGACCTTAGCTGGCGGTCTGGGTTGTTTCCCTTTTCACGACGGACGTTAGCACCCGCCGTGTGTCTCCCATGATTGAACTCACCGGTATTCGGAGTTTGCAAAGGGTTGGTAAGTCGAGATGACCCCCTAGCCTTAACAGTGCTCTACCCCCGGTGGTTAGACATGAGGCACTACCTAAATAGTTTTCGAGGAGAACCAGCTATCTCCGAGCTTGATTAGCCTTTCACTCCGATCCACAAGTCATCCCCTACCTTTTCAACGGGAGTGGGTTCGGTCCTCCAGTTGATGTTACTCAACCTTCAACCTGCTCATGGATAGATCGCCCGGTTTCGGGTCTACTACCAGCGACTTGACGCCCAATTAAGACTCGCTTTCGCTACGGCTCCGCTATCG
>NZ_JAPNOA010000027.1 GCF_026626885.1 Parathalassolituus penaei | reverse complement strand
CGTATCGGTTTGCACAAATGCAAATAAAACCACGATGTTGGATGGCGCGCTCAGGAGGATTCGAACCTCCGACCGCCTGGTTCGTAGCCAGGTACTCTATCCAGCTGAGCTATGAGCGCGTATCGTGGGGTGCTGCTGTTAAACCTGGTCGCTATAACCATATTACTCAGCCAGCAATGCTTTCGCATTTAAAACGTGGCGGAGAGAGAGGGATTCGAACCCTCGATAGGGTATTAACCTATACACCCTTAGCAGGGGTGCGCCTTCAGCCACTCGGCCATCTCTCCACATCACGGCGCGCATGATACCACGTTTTTCCCGTATGGGAAGCGGAAATTATAAAAATTTAAAAATTAATAATTTCCGGCTGAATCATCGGTATCTTTCTCGCGCTGGATGCGCTGATAGATCTCTTCACGGTGAACGGCAACTTCTTTTGGTGCGTTCACACCAATACGGACCTGATTTCCTTTTACCCCGAGGACGGTAACGGTTACATCGTCACCTACCATGAGGGTTTCGCCTACGCGACGAGTCAGAATAAGCATAGGGATTTCTCCTGAAAGCCTGAGTATTTACCAGAATGGATGCTAGGGTGCTTTGGCGCTAGAGCTGGTTCTCTTCGCCCATTCAGTATTGACCAGATTTTCCCTTTCGGTCAAAAACAGAGCGAAATTATGACAACCAGAGTATCAGAGAACCTCCAGCGCCGGAGGTTCCCTGAACAAGGCAGGATAAGACGATGCGGCCGATCAGGCCTCGGCGTCCAGTCCAAAAGCAGTGTGCAGCGCGCGCACGGCCAGTTCCAGATATTTCTCGGCAATTACCACGGAGATTTTGATCTCGGAAGTGGTGATGGCCAGGATGTTGATGTTTTCGTCCGCCAGGGTCTTGAACATCTTGGAAGCAACGCCAGCGTGGGAACGCATACCCACACCCACCAGAGACACTTTACAGATGTCATCTTTACCAGCTACTTCACGGGCCTTCAGTTCACCAGCCAGCTCGTTCAGGATCTTCAGAGCTTTCTGGTAATCGTTACGGTGTACAGTGAAGGTGAAGTCAGTAGAACCATCGTCAGAAACGTTTTGCACGATCATGTCGACTTCGATGTTGGCATCGCTGACTGGAACCAGAATACGAGAAGCCACACCCGGAATATCCGGTACACCTTTAACGGTGATCTTGGCTTCGTCACGGTTGAATGCGATACCTGAAATAACTGGGTTTTCCACGGAGTCATTCTCCTCGGTAGTAATCAGAGTGCCGTTGCCTTCGGTGAAAGAAGAAAGCACGCGCAGGGGAACCTTGTATTTGCCAGCAAATTCGACAGAGCGGATCTGCAGAACCTTGGAGCCAAGGCTTGCCATTTCCAGCATCTCTTCGAACGTTACCTTGTCCATACGGCGAGCCGCTGGAACTACACGCGGGTCAGTGGTGTACACACCATCCACGTCGGTGTAAATCTGACACTCATCAGCCTTCAGTGCAGCAGCCAGTGCCACACCAGTGGTGTCAGAGCCACCACGGCCAAGAGTGGTAATGTTGTTGTCATCGTCGACCCCCTGGAAACCGGCAACGATGACAACACCGCCGTTATCCAGGTGTTGACGCATATTGGCAGTATCGATGTCTTCGATACGGGCTTTCATAAAAGCACTGTCGGTTTTGATACCAACTTGCCAGCCGGTGTAGGAACGGGCATCCACACCACGCTTCTGCAGGGCCATAGCCAGCAGGGCAATGGTCACCTGCTCACCGGTTGATACCAGCACGTCCATCTCACGTGGGGCCGGAGCGGCATCAATCTGTTTGGCCAGCGAAATCAGGCGATTGGTCTCACCGCTCATTGCAGATACTGCAACAACGATCTGGTGACCAGCGTCGTGGAAGGATTTGACCTTGTCAGCAACGGCCTCGATACGCTCGATAGTGCCGACTGACGTGCCTCCATATTTTTGTACGTATAGCGCCATGATGTTCCAACCGGGGTTGACTGAACGAAAAAGGGCGCTAATTAAACAACAATTGGCGTGAACAAGAAAGATACAGCCCCGCTGAAAGCAGCGGGATAACAGGGACAGAATGTTGTTTGGCAGGGAATGACGGGCAGATAGTCGGGCGAGATTACGGCACCTGAAATCCGGGCGCCCAAAACAACCAGGCCAGTCAATTGACTGGCCTGGTTGAAGACTTCAGTAGGCAGTGATCACTCACCGCCCGTCCATCACAGAGCAGCGTCAGCCCAACGGCCGAAGGCTGCCAGCGCGTCGTCGATGCCTTCCGGCTTCTGACCACCCGCCTGGGCCATTTCCGGCTTACCGCCGCCACGACCGTCCACGTATGGAGCACACTCTTTCACAGCATCGCCCGCTTTGGCTTTGCCGATCAGGTCTTTGGTCACGCCTGCCAGCAGGGTTACCTTGCCGTCAACGTCAGAGGCCAGCATGATCAGCGCAGAGCCCAGCTTGTTCTTCAGCTGATCCATCACGGTACGCAGAGCGTCAACGTCTGCGCCTTCGAGACGAGCGGCCAGCACTTTAACGCCGTTAACGTCACGAGCCTGGGATGCCAGATCGGAACCGGCGCTGCTGGCCAGTTTGCCTTTCAGGGATTCCAGCTCTTTCTCCAGAGCCTTGGTACGCAGCTGCAGCTGTTCCACTTTCTCGGCAACGTTATCAGTTGAACCTTTCAGGGAGGCCGCGATGCCTTTCAGGGTCTTCTCTTCATTGGCAATAAAGTCCAGAGCAGCCTGACCAACAACAGCTTCGATACGACGGATACCCGCCGCGATACCGCTTTCGGAGGCAATTTTCAGCAGACCCAGGTCACCGGTACGGGACGCGTGAGTACCACCACAGAACTCAACCGAGAAGTCATCGATACCCATGCTCAGTACGCGTACTTCATCGCCGTACTTCTCGCCGAACTGCGCAGCAGCACCGGTTTCACGAGCATCATCAATGGCCATGACACGGGTAGTGACCGGAGTGTTGGCACGAATATGACGGTTAACGATGGTTTCGATTTCTTCCAGTTCAGCCGCAGAAACCGCTTCCAGGTGAGAGAAGTCAAAACGCAGACGTTCGTACGTGTTCAGCGAGCCTTTCTGGTGAACGTGATCCCCCAGAACCTGACGCAGGGCAGCGTGCAGCAGGTGAGTAGCTGAGTGGTGCAGCGCAGTTGCCTGACGCTTCTCGGCATCAACCACGGCGGTCAGCTGAGCACCCACTTTCACAGAGCCCTCTACCAGAACGCCCTTGTGCAGGTGGTTACTGCCTTCCTTGGTGGTGTCCTTGACCTGGAATACCACGCCATCGGCCTTCAGGAAGCCGGTGTCACCTACCTGGCCGCCGCTTTCGGCGTAGAAGGCAGTTTCATCCAGAACCAGCACGGCTTCGTCGCCAGCGTTGAGTTGAGCAACGGCTTCACCGCCTTTGAACAGGGCTTTGACGGTGCCGGTGTTTTCCAGCAGCTCGTAACCCAGGAAGGTGGTTTCACCTTCGATTTCCAGGCCAGCGCCGTAGCTGGCACCGAAGTTACCGGCCGCACGCGCTTTTTCACGCTGCTTGTTCATTTCAACTTCGAAACCGGCTTCATCAACCTTGAGGTCACGTTCACGAGCAACGTCGCCAGTCAGGTCGAGTGGGAAACCGTAGGTATCGTAGAGCTTGAACGCCACTTCACCCGGAATGGTATCGCCGGTCAGGCCCGCGATTTCAGCGTTCAGAATCGCCATACCCTTATCCAGAGTCTTGGCAAACTGTTCTTCTTCAATACGCAGCACTTTCTCAACGTGAGATTGCAGGTGTGCCAGTTCAGGGTACGCGGTACCCATCTGTTCAACCAGTGCAGCAACCAGCTTGTGGAAGAAGCCTGATGGCGCGCCCAGCATGTGGCCGTGACGAATCGCACGACGAATGATACGACGCAGAACGTAACCACGGCCTTCGTTGGACGGCAGCACACCGTCAACAATCAGGAAGCTGGTAGAACGGATGTGGTCAGCGATTACGCGCAGGGACTTGTTTTCAGTGTCCTTGCAGCCAGTCACTTCACCGGCAGCCGCCAGCAGTGCCTGGAACAGGTCAATTTCGTAGTTGCTGTGAACGCCCTGCATGATGGCAGAGATACGTTCCAGACCCATACCGGTATCCACGGATGGCTTCGGCAGCGGGATCATGTCGCCGTTTTCCTTGCGCTCGAACTGCATGAAAACGTTGTTCCAGATCTCGATGAAACGGTCACCATCTTCTTCTGGTGATCCTGGTGGGCCACCCCAGATGTGTTCGCCGTGGTCGAAGAAAATCTCGGTGCATGGACCACAAGGACCGGTGTCACCCATCGCCCAGAAGTTGTCAGAGGCGTAACGGCCGCCTTTGTTATCGCCGATACGAACGATCTTCTCGGCAGGCACACCCACTTGCTTGTTCCAGATGTCGAACGCTTCATCGTCTTCCGCGTACACGGTCACCATGAGCTTCTCAACTGGCAGGTTCAGCCACTGTGGAGAGGTCAGGAATTCCCACGCGAACTTGATGGCGTCTTCCTTGAAATAGTCACCAAAGCTGAAGTTACCCAGCATTTCGAAGAAGGTGTGGTGACGAGCGGTGTAACCGACGTTCTCGAGGTCGTTGTGCTTACCACCGGCACGCACGCAACGCTGGGAAGTGGCTGCGCGGGTGTAGCTGCGCTGGTCTTTGCCCAGGAAACAGTCCTTGAACTGCACCATACCCGCGTTAGTGAACAGCAGGGTTGGGTCGTTACCGGGAATCAGCGGACTGGATGGCACGACTTCATGCCCCTTGGAGGCAAAGAAGTCCAGAAATGCCTTGCGAATGTCTGAACTTTTCATAAGACAGCAGTGTTCCGGAAGAAGTTGTTATCAGCAAAGGCGCGAGTATAGCTCTTTGATCGTGGTTGTCCGAGTGCTGTGTCGTCACCAGACCAAAATAACTTGACGCGCGACACTCGATATATAACTATAAATGCATACAGAAATATTCGGAGATTTCCGCCATGAACGTTGATCGTTTTGTTTTTGCCTTCGCCGGTTCTGCCATTCTGATCAGCCTGCTGCTGTCGCAATATCACAGTGTTAACTGGCTGTGGTTCACGGCATTTGTCGGCGCCAATATGTTTCAGGCGGCATTCACCGGCTTCTGCCCGCTGGCCATTATTCTGAAAAAAGTGGGAATGCAGCCAGGCAAGGCATTCTGCTGATTGAATGCCTTCTGCTGGTTGAATGTTGGAAGGATGATTCCGGTGTCAAAACAACGAGGTCAGAACTCGTCGTCATCGGCACCGGCAGTCACCGCTTCCAACGCATAACGAATCTGTTCACTGTCAAAACCACGGTACATCAGAAAACGCGTTAACGCCGCCTTCTGTTTGCGTGGGTCTTTGCGATCCGCCGAGTCCGGACGGTATTTACGTTGGGCGGTTTGCAAGGCCAATTCAAACCAGTCGAATTCACACTCATCCAGCGCTTGACGAATTTCATCCGCACTGACGCCTTTCTGGCGTAACTCCTGAGTCAGACGTAAAGGCCCAAGCCCCCTACCCGCACGACTGCGCACAAACGCTGCGGAAAAACGCTGATCACTCAGCCAGCCACGCTCTTCAAACTCATCCAGCAGGGATTCGCGTTCGACCTCGGCCGTCGCAGCCGCGTCTTCAACCAACACTTCGTGGTCATCCAATAACGGATCATCGGATAAAAGATGGTCGGCACCTGTCAGGTCACCGTGCTGCTCACCAGGCTTCGGACGAGCCAGTTTGCGGGAAAGCTCCCGGCGCGAATAATCGCGCCGGGACAGCAGATCCAGAGCCTGCGTGCGCAGGCTGCGATCAGGCTTCGAGGTCTTCTTCACTGTCAGAATCGCTGGCTTCCTCGTTAAAACCGCCAGACACCGCTACCAGCTGGCCACGGATAATGTCTTCGATTTCACGAGCAATTTCAGGGTGTTCTTCCAGGTACTGGGCAGCGTTGGCTTTACCCTGACCGATCTTGTTGTCCTGGTAGCTGTACCAGGCACCGGCTTTCTTGATCAGGTCACACTTCACGCCAAGGTCGATCACTTCACCCATACGGTAGATACCGGTGCCGTACATGATCTGGAATTCAGCCTGACGGAACGGTGGAGATACCTTGTTCTTCACCACTTTCACGCGGGTTTCGTTACCCACCACTTCTTCACCCTGCTTCACGGAACCGGTACGACGGATGTCCAGACGCACAGAGGCGTAGAACTTCAGGGCGTTACCACCGGTAGTGGTTTCAGGGTTGCCGAACATGACACCAATCTTCATACGGATCTGGTTAATGAAGATCACCAGACAGTTGGCGTTTTTAACGTTGGCGGTGATTTTACGCAGCGCCTGGGACATCAGACGTGCTTGCAGACCAACGTGGCTGTCGCCCATTTCACCTTCGATTTCTGCTTTTGGTGTCAGAGCGGCAACCGAGTCGACCACAATCACGTCCACCGCACCGGAGCGCACCAGGCTGTCACAGATTTCCAGCGCCTGTTCACCGGTGTCTGGCTGGGAAACCAGCAGGTTGTCGAGGTTTACACCCAGTTTTTCAGCGTACAGCGGGTCGAGCGCGTGTTCGGCGTCGATGATGGCAACGGTTTTACCCATTTTCTGGGCCTGCGCCATGGCAGACAGACACAGAGTGGTTTTACCGGAGCTTTCTGGTCCGTAGATTTCCACAATACGGCCCATTGGCAGACCGCCAATGCCCAGCGCGATATCCAGACCGAGGGAACCGGTGGAGATTGCCGGAATGGCTTCACGAGGCTGTTCGCCCATTTTCATGATGGCGCCTTTGCCGAACTGACGTTCGATCTGGGCCAGAGCCGCTTCCAACGCTTTTTGCTTGTTTGCATCCATCAGAGGTGTCTCCCGGAGTATCGTCACCGTACGAGCCGTACAGTATTAAGCTGTAAATTTAACCAGTATTTAAGCACAGGGGCGGTTGCTTACCAAGCCCTTGAGTCAAATCTTACTGTATAAATTACCATGCTTTTTATGACCTGGTTCGCAGCCAGTCGTATAATGCGACAAGCCCTGTCGCAGCCGCCTGTTGGCGCACAAGCGCCCGATCACCGTCGAAGTGAAAACAGTGAGCAACCTGCTCGTCAGCATCCCCCCATGCCAGCCACACCGTCCCCACCGGGTCCTGTTCTGTGCCGCCGCCAGGGCCAGCCACACCACTGGCAGCAACTGCCACCTCTGCTGCACTGTTTGCCACCGCACCACGCACCATGGCTTTCACCGTCGCAGCACTGACCGCACCAAAGGATTCGAGCAGATCGGCTGGCACCCCCAACATGGCTTGTTTGGCATCGTTGGTGTAGGTCACAAACGCGCACTCGAACCAGTTTGATGAGCCCGCCATATCGGTACAACTGACTGCCATCAGCCCGCCGGTACAGGATTCTGCCGTCGCCATCCGCCAGCCACGCGCCTGTAATTCATTTGCCAACCCGGCTATATCCGGTTGTTTTGCTGTTTGCATGTCACTCTCCACTTACAACACGCCACTCACTGCACGCAACGATCCGCCGAGTAATACCCGCCGACGATTTCCAAGTACATCCCTCGCTGATCTGGCGAGCATCCCTTACAATCGCCCACCTGAAATTTTGCCCGCTCCGGGCGGTTGTCACACCCAGTTTTTACAGGAATGTCCGTATGTCCGCGCAACAAACGCCCATGATGCAACAATACCTTGGAATCAAGGCGGAGTTTCCGGATACCTTGCTGTTTTACCGGATGGGCGACTTCTACGAACTGTTCTTTGACGACGCCCGTAAAGCGGCTCAACTGCTCGATATCACCCTGACCGCACGCGGCCAGAGCAACGGCCAGCCGATTCCGATGGCCGGAGTGCCATTCCACTCGGCAGACAACTACATCGCCCGTCTGGTACGTCAGGGCGTTTCGGTTGCTATCGCTGAACAGATTGGTGATCCGGCGCTGAGCAAGGGCCCGGTAGAGCGCAAGGTCGTAAGGGTGATCACCCCTGGCACCCTGACCGACGAAGCCTATCTGGATGAACGTACCGACAACCTGCTGGTTGCCATTTGCACCAGCAAACAGAGCGCCGGTATTGCCGCGCTGGAAGTCAGTAGCGGCCGTTTTTCGGTACTGGAAGTCGCCAACGAAGCCGAACTGTTGGCAGAAGTGGAGCGTTTGCGTCCGGCCGAATTGCTGTATAGCGAAGACCAGTTTGTACCGGAAAGCCTGCAACAACGCTCTGGCGCACGCAGCATGGCGCCTTGGCACTTTGATTCCGATACCGCCTGGCGCTTGTTGACCCAACAGCTGAAAACCCGTGACCTGCGCGGTTTTGGTTGTGAAAACATGACTCTGGCAGTGCGCGCTGCCGGCGCCCTGCTGCATTACGCCCGCGATACCCAGCGCAACGATCTGCCACACGTGCGTGCGCTGCTGGTTGAACAGCCGGATGACGCCATTGTGATCGACCCGGCCAGCCGTCGTAATCTGGAAATTGATATCAACCAGCAAGGTGAAAGCAGCCATACCCTCGCCTGGATTATGGATAAAACCGCCACTGCCATGGGCAGTCGCCTGCTCAAGCGCTGGCTGAATCGCCCGCTGCGTAACCGCGAAGTATTACGTCAGCGCCAGAATCTGATTGGCCAGCTGCTCGATAACCACCAGTGGGAAAACCTGCAAGGTCTGTTGAAACAGATCGGTGATATTGAACGCATCCTGTCGCGTGTGGCATTGGCCTCCGCCCGCCCGCGCGACCTTGCCCGTTTGCGTGATGCGCTGGCCGTGCTGCCAGAACTGCGTCAGCAACTGGAGCCAATGGACTCACCTCTGGCTCGCACGCTCTGGACTGACGTCCAGGAATTCCCAGGTTGGGTCGAACGTCTGCAAAAAGCCATTATCGATAACCCGCCGGTGGTGATTCGGGATGGTGGCGTAATCGCCGAAGGCTATGATGCCGAACTCGACGAGCTGCGTGGTCTTAGCGAAAACGCTGGTGACTATCTGGTGCAGATGGAAATCCGCGAGCGCGAACGTACCGGCATCAGCACCCTGAAAGTCGGTTACAACCGCGTACACGGTTATTACATCGAAATCAGCAAGGCTCAGGCCGATGACGTGCCGGTGGATTACATCCGTCGCCAGACCCTGAAAAACGCCGAGCGTTTTATAACACCGGAACTCAAGACCTTTGAAGACAAGGCACTGAGCGCCCGCAGTCGCGCCCTCAGCCGCGAAAAAATGCTCTACGACGAGCTGCTGGTTGAACTGGGTCTGGACCTCGCACCACTGCAAATCAGCGCCGCCGCTGTCGCCCAGCTCGACGTACTGGTGAACCTCGCTGAACGCGCCGACACCCTGCGTCTGGTCCAGCCGGAACTGACCGAGGACGACCGTATCGACATCCGTCAGGGCCGTCACCCGGTGGTTGAAAACCTTATTCGTGATCCGTTTGTCGCCAACGATACCCAGCTGGGTAGTGGCCGCCGTATGCAGATCATCACCGGCCCGAACATGGGTGGTAAATCCACCTACATGCGTCAGGTTGCCCTGATTGTGCTGCTGGCGCATATCGGCAGTTATGTTCCGGCCGATTCCTGTACTCTGGCTACCGTCGATCGTATTTTTACCCGCATGGGTTCTTCCGATGACGTGGCCGGTGGCCGATCGACCTTTATGGTGGAAATGACGGAAACCGCCAACATCCTCCACAACGCCACCGAACGAAGTCTGGTGCTGATGGACGAGGTTGGCCGTGGCACCAGCACCTTTGACGGTTTGTCACTGGCGTGGGCAGCAGCCGAACATCTGGCCCGTCAGACCGGTGCCTTTACCCTGTTCGCCACCCACTACTTTGAAATGACGGCGCTGCCAGAAACCTGTGCCGGCGTGGTGAACGTTCATCTCAAAGCCACCGAACACGACGAGCGTATTATTTTTCTGCACTCCGTCGAGGAAGGGCCAGCCAGTCAGAGTTATGGTTTGCAGGTCGCACAACTGGCCGGTGTTCCCGCCAGCGTGATTGGCGCCGCCCGTCAGCAACTGCAGAAACTGGAACAGGGCAGCCTGCCACCGACCAGTGTCAAATTCCCGGACGTGCGCGACCAGCCACATCAGGCGGATATGTTTGCAACCTTACCGTCGGCAGTGGAAACCCGTCTGGGCAAGATTGACCCGGACAACCTCAGCCCACGGGCTGCGCTTGATTTGTTGTACGAACTGAAAGGCCTGTTATAACAACCGGCCTTGCGGCAGCAGAAGTGCCTGCCTAGAATGTTCGACTATCCTGCCATACCTGAGTGAGTTACTCAGGTATGGCAACTATTATTAGATGAATACGTGACCCAGACTGAACCCGAGGAGATCTCACCATGGCATTCGTTGTTACCGACAACTGTATCAAGTGCAAATACACAGATTGCGTCGAGGTCTGTCCGGTAGACTGCTTCTACGAAGGTCCAAACTTCCTGGTGATTCACCCGGACGAATGTATCGACTGTGCCCTGTGTGAACCAGAGTGCCCAGCCCAGGCGATTTTCTCTGAAGACGAAGTACCAGCTGGTCAGGAACAGTTCATTGAACTGAACGCCGAACTGGCTCAGGTATGGACCAACATCTCCGAACGCAAAGACCCGCTGCCAGACGCAGAAGAGTGGGATGGTGTTGAAAACAAGATCGCTCATCTGGAGCGTTAAGACAGGAATAGCCTTGCGATGCCGACGTCAAAATATTGGCGCCAAAAAGACAGGAAATGACGGAAATCCCGTACCAGATGTTGAGTAAACAGTTGGTATCTACACGGATTCCGTCAGCAGCGGGCCTGACAACGTCAGGCCTGGCTAACAAGACGCGGGGCCCGCTTACAGGCCGCCAAACAGGGTTTCAGCAGTCAGACCCTGGCTTTCCATGATTTCACGCAGACGCTTCAGGGCTTCCACCTGAATCTGACGTACACGCTCACGGGTCAGGCCAATTTCACGACCCACATCTTCCAGAGTACTGGTTTCGTGACCGCGCAGACCAAAGCGACGGGCCAGCACTTCACGTTGTTTCTCAGGCAGCTCATCAATCCAGTGTTCCAGATTCAGCTGGATGTCGTCGTTCTGCAGCTCTTCACTTGGATCACTGACGCGTTCATCCGCGATGGTATCGAGAATGGACTTGTCAGAAGACACGCCCAGTGGTGAATCCACAGAGGTCACACGCTCGTTGAGTTTGAGCATACGTTTGACGTCGTCTACCGGTTTTTCCAGCAGACATGCAATTTCTTCAGCGCTTGGCTCGTGATCCAGCTTCTGAGTCAGTTCGCGAGCAGCACGCAGGTATACATTCAGCTCTTTCACCACATGAATCGGCAGACGGATGGTACGGGTCTGGTTCATGATGGCACGCTCAATGGTCTGGCGAATCCACCAGGTAGCGTAGGTAGAGAAACGGAAACCACGTTCAGGGTCGAATTTTTCAACCGCACGAATCAGACCGAGGTTGCCCTCTTCGATCAGGTCCAGCAGGGCCAGACCGCGATTGATGTAACGGCGGGAAATCTTCACCACCAGTCGCAGGTTACTTTCAATCATCCGGCGGCGGCCAAGCTCGTCCCCTTTACGGGCCAGGCGTGCGTAGTGGACTTCTTCCTCAGCAGACAACAGAGGGGAAAAGCCGATTTCGTTCAGGTACAGCTGGGTTGCATCCATCGCCTTCAGAGAAGCATCGATGGCGAAGCGCTCAGGAATTTCTTCCTCAACGGCTGGCTCGTCAGCAATCAATTCCAGAGCAGTATCATCATCGAAAATGTCTTCGTTCACATCACGTTGTTGTACAGCCATGTTCAGTCCCGCCTATAGGTTTTCGTTGTAGTTCTGCTACCTGTGATACAGGTTCCATGCCAGAACGACTGATCAGCGTGACCGCTGACGAGACTACCGTTTTGGCAGATACAACAGCGGGTCGACCGGGTTTCCGTTTTTACGGATCTCGAAGTGAAGCTTCACACGATCAGTTCCGGTAGAACCTGTTTCGGCAATTGTCTGGCCAGCTTTAATACTATCTTTTTCCTGAACCAGAATCCGGCTTGCATGTGCGTAGGCACTGAGGAAGGTGTCATCGTGTTTGATGATGACCAGATTCCCGTATCCCCGCAGACCTTCACCGGCGTACACCACAGTCCCTGCCGCTGCTGCCTTGACAGGTTCCCCCATGGTCCCGGCCAGATCAATCCCCTTGTTGACCGGTTCATTGGTTGAGAAACGAGCCAATATTGCGCCATTTGAGGGCCAGTTCCACTTCCCATTAGACACAGGTGCTGGGTCAACCGGCGCAGCAGGACTATCGACTGCAATTGGGCGAGTGACCACCACCGGATTTGACACTATTGGTGTCGGCTTGCTGACGGTAACCGGCGTTGTCTGAGGAACGGCATAGGTGGTTGATGTCGCCGTTGATGTGGCAACTGTCTGACTACGAGAGCTACCATTACGAACGTCAATCTTTTGACCTGGATAAATGGTGTAAGGACTGTAGATCCCATTGGAAGCCGCCAACTGCAGGTGGTTCATGCCATAACGAAAGGCAATGGAGTACAGCGTGTCGCCTTTCTGAACGATGTAATAATCCGCCGAATTTCCGGCGCTGCCAGAATTACGGGAAGCTGAGCGTTCGTTGGACGGAAATTTTTTCTCGACAGAGACAAAATTTCCGCCGGTAGAGCATGCAGTCGTCAAACTAACAATCGTGACTAAAGTGACAGCGTAGAGAGCGTTCATGGAATTTCACAGTTATCGGGATTTTTGACACTGTCTGCTGACAGCTTTTTGAGCAGACCACCAACCAGAGGCGATTTAACCACAGCGACTTAACAAACCAAGTTATATTCCAAAAAAATCTTGAAATAGCGAACTGACAGCTTCAATTGATTGGCAAAAACCGGAAGACAGTTCTGGTCGTACTGTCTCCCTCTATTACGAATATCCGGTATGAATATCAGGCGGCTGACTTTTGTGTCTGTAACTGACGACTGGCAACCCACTCCAGACCCAGTACCAGCACCACACCGGACACCATCAGGGCAATGGCCAGCCAGAGTTCTGTGCCCATTGCCGGTAAAACGTTGTCCTGAACCACGGGCACAATTTCGCCGCTACTGTTTACCCGGGTTTCCAGCGTGATCTTCCACGGCCAGACTTTTACCAGCGAACCGATCATAAAACCGGTCAGCAGCGCAAAGGTTGCATTGCGCTGATGTTCCAACATCCAGCTTAGCACTCGCGAGAACGCCATCAGCCCCAGAGCAGCTCCGGATGCAAAGGTTGCCATCGTAACCAGCTCGAGATTCTTGAGTGCATTGAGGATTGGCTCATAAAGCCCCATCAGCAACAGGATAAAGCTTCCTGAGATGCCTGGCAGAATCATTGCGCAAATGGCCACACTGCCCGCCACAAACACGACGAGCGGAGTAGCTTCTATAGATGTTGGTGCCGCCGAGCTGATCCAGGCAGCCAGAACAATCCCCACCACCAACAAAATACCCGCCAACAGGTTGCGCTCACGAATCTCGCGACCAACGTGCACCACCGACGCAATGATCAGACCAAAGAAAAACGCCCAGACCCATACCGGGTAATTCAGCAGCAGGTAGTGAATGCCTTTGGCCAGACTCAGTAACGCGGTGAGGATGCCGGAGCCCAGTACCACCAGAAAATTGCCATTGATGTAGGACCAGGCTGCTTTTGGCCCCTGGCTGAACAACAGGCGCAAGGCCTGGGCATCAATGCGGCGAATACTGCCCAGCAGCTGATCATAAATACCGGTCACAAACGCGATGGTGCCGCCGGAAACACCCGGCACCACGTCGGCAGCGCCCATAGCGACACCTTTCAGAAATAACCAGAGGTTGTGCATGTCACATCCTTTTTGAGCACCGGAAAGGAGGAGCCTGACGGGTTAGTGCTGAATGCCCGACAGGAAAGGAACAAAGAGGGCATCTTCCAATGTTTCGGTGACAAACTCATCACCTTGACGAACCACCAGAGTCAATTTCTGGGTTTCACCACCCAACGGCAACACCATACGGCCACCGTCAGCCAGTTGCTCCAGCAAGGAAGGAGGAATCACCTCGGGCGCTGCGGCCACCAGAATTCCCTGATAAGGCCCGTTACTGGCCAGTCCCCAGCCACCATCAGAGAGGTTGGCATCGACGTTGTGCATCCCCAGCTTGCGCAGCCGCGCGCGTGCTTTCTGATACAGAGGCTCTATCCGCTCAACGGTATACACCTGCTCGACCAGCTGACTCAGCACAGCCGCCTGATATCCGCAGCCAGTGCCAATTTCCAGAACCTTGTCGAGCCGCTCGTTATCGCCCAGCAGTATTTCCGTCATACGCGCCACGGTGTAAGGCTGACTGATGGTCTGGCCATAACCGATGGGTAATGCCGTATCTTCGTAAGCGCGATGCGCAAGTGCTTCCTCTACGAACAGATGTCGTGGAGTTGAGCCAATAATCGCCAGCACACGTTCATTCTTGATGCCTGAATCGCGCAGGCGCTGTAATAGTCGATTGCGGGTACGCTGGGAGGTCATCCCGATGCCCACTAGTTGACGGGTATCCACCCTCGCCTCCTCAAATCAGCAGAGCAGCGTCTGCATCTGCCCGATTACACCATGCCGTGTCATATCCATCTGGATCGGAGTAATGGAAACATACCCCTGCTCGATCGCATGGAAGTCCGTATCTTCCGCAGCATCCGCCACGTCACCCGCGGCAGCAATCCAGTAACACTCCTTACCGCGAGGATTGGTCACCATTACCGGGTTATCGGAACGATGACGATGGCCGAGACGAGTGATGCGTCGGCCACGGATTTTCTCATACGGAAGGTCGGGCACATTGATATTGATAATGGTCTGAGCTGGCAAGGCCAGTTGATCAAGTTCCGGTAACAATTCAAGTAACACCCGTGCAGCCGTCGCAAAATGCTGTTTTCCCACCAGGGAAATGGCGATCGGGGTCAACTCCAGAAAGCGTCCTTCCATGGCTGCAGCAACGGTGCCTGAATAGATCACATCGTCACCGAGATTGGCACCGGCGTTGATACCGGCAATCACGCGTCGGCAGGAATCGCGATACAGGGCGTTAATTCCCAGGTGTACGCAGTCGGTCGGCGTACCGTTTACGGCCCAGAAACCATTGTCGTGTCGAACCGGATGTAACGGCCGGTCGAGTGTTAACGAGTTACTGGCACCACTGCGATCACGATCCGGTGCAATTACCAAAATCGGATATCCGGCGGCTTCAAGTGCCGCCGCCAGGGTACGCAAACCGATGGCATGAGCACCATCATCATTCGATAACATCAACGCCGGCAGAGAGGTCATTCCGCTTCCTGTTCCTGAGGTTCAGACAGATCGGGTTCGGTGACTGCCATCACTTCACGCAGCAGCGCGGTGGCGTAGAAACCGGGGCCCAAAATAAATTCAAGTACCAGATCCGGATGCTCGCCGCCGTCGTGCCATTGCCACTGCATGGCTGCCGGGCGAACCACCAGATCACGACGCTCCTGACCCAGACCACTGTGCTCCAGGCCATTACAAACTTCAGCCAGCGGTTCCAGAACGCGCTGTTCAAGTTCAAGCTGCTGTTCGCTCACCAGTGGACGACCACGGCCCCAGAGTGGACCGGTTGGCACTTGTGTTTCCGCCACTTCACCGGCCATCAGGCTGAACCAGTTGCCCTCACGGACACGCTCAGCCAGCACCTGGTTGAATACCCAGGAACGAACTGCCGACAGGAACAGGCCTTTACGGGTCGGGTTACGCACGCGGATTTCACGACGCAGCATGGCAATACCGGAATGGATATTACCGGCATCGTGGCCAAAACGCTGGTCACCGAAGTAATTCGGGAAGCCGTTGCGAGCAATTGCCTGCAGATTCTGTTCAATGGCGGCGCGATCACCAGCGACATTACGCAGACGCAGCACAAAACGGTTGCCAGCCAGATCACCACGACGCAGTTTGCGCTCGTGACGCTGCTGACGCAGGATACGGAATTCCTCGTTGTCGAGCTGACGGAAATCCGGAGTTTCGCCTTTTGGCAAATACAGGCTGAACCACTGGGTGGTCACGGCACGACGATCCTTGAGACCGGCGTAACCCACGTCCATTTCACGCACACCCGCAAACTCGGCCAGACGGGCAGCAACCCACGCAGTATTGGCATTACGCTTTTCGATATGCAACCAGACGTGTTCCCCCTGCCCGGTTGGCAACGCCAGCGGCAGTTCGTCTACAACAAAGTCTTCCGGAATACTTTTCAGCACACCGGTGGCAGCGGTAAACGGCCAGCCACGAGGCCAGTCGAGATCAACATGCACAGGTTGTGGAGCGGCAGCTGCACGGTCGTCAGCTACCGGTGCTGCAGACGCAGCAGATTCGTGTTCGGTCATCAGTCAGAGGCTCTCAGCAAACGCTGTTACGAGGACGGATCAGGGCTACCGCGTGGACGGCGATGCCTTCCTTGCGGCCTACGTATCCCAGTTTTTCAGTGGTGGTCGCCTTGACGTTAACATCGTCGAGACCAACGTTGAGGTCAGCCGCAATGGCTTCACGCATGGCCAGAATGTGCGGTGCCATTTTCGGCGCCTGGGCAACAATGGTCACATCCACGTTACCCACTTCATAACCACGCGCCTGCACCAGGCTTACGACATGACGCAGCAACATACGGCTGTCGGCACCGGACCATTCGGCATCGGTGTCCGGAAAGTGCTGACCGATATCCCCCAGCGCCGCCGCGCCCAACAGGGCATCAGCCAGAGCGTGCAGGGCAACATCACCATCGGAATGGGCTTTCAAACCATGCGAGTGCGGGATTTTCACCCCACCCATCATGATGGCATCACCTTCTTCGAAGGCATGAACGTCAAAACCATGTCCGATTCGCACCGGTCAGTCTCCTTGCAAAAACAGTTCGGCCAACGCCAGGTCTTCCGGGCGTGTCACCTTGATATTGTCGGCGCGACCGGCAATCAGCAATGGCTGTAATCCCAGCATTTCCACCGCCGAGGCTTCGTCGGTGACTTTTTTGCCAGTTGCCAGAGCACGCTGCAGGGCTTCACGCAGCAGTCCGAGCGAAAACACCTGAGGCGTCAGTGCGTGCCAGAGCTGGTCACGATCAACCGTGTGGGCAATGACTACTTCTCCACGGCTGTTCACTTCACCCCGCTTCATGGTGTCACGGGTTGGACTGGCAAGAATAGCACCAGGCCAGGCGAGGCCATTCAGCAAACGGTCGAGGTCGGCGTGACGCAAACAAGGACGGGCAACATCGTGCACCAGTACCCAGTCGCTTTCACCAGCCAGCCCATGCAGGGCGGCCAGACCATTCAGCACCGAATCACAACGTTCAGCACCACCGGTTGCGACCAGAATACGGTCATCACCAAAGTAGCGGCTCGAAGGCCACCAGGGATCCTGTTCGGCCAGTACCAGCACCAGTTTTTCAACGGCGGGGTACGACAACAGGACATCGAGGGTACAGTCCATCAGCGTAGACTGGCCCAGAGGAAGATATTGTTTCGGACGGTCTGCCTGCATCCGGGAACCAATTCCCGCCGCAGGTACTACAGGCCAGATGGTCATTTTTCAGGCTCAACAAACAGCATCAGGGTTTCCCCCTTGCGAACCAGACCGAGATCCTCACGAGCCTTTTCTTCAAGAATGGCCGTGCCTTTGCGGAGATCTTCGATTTCCAGCTGCAATTGATGATTTCGATCCTGCAGGACATCAATATCCTGGTGAATGCGTCCGATGCGGCTCTGCAAATCGCGATTGGCAAACACCCCACTGTCGTCAAACCAGATGCGGTACTGCACAAGGCCCAGCAAAAGCAGACCAATCACCAGCAGGGTACGTTGTGTGGTGGGTGTCATATCCTGACTCGAAAGCGGAGCCGGGAAGAATTCCCGGCTCCAGCAGACGATTACTGACCCTTGATTTCGCTACGGCCTTTGTACGGAGCACTCGCGCCCAGCTGCTCTTCGATGCGCAGCAGACGGTTGTACTTGGATACGCGGTCGGAACGGCACAGGGAACCAGTCTTGATCTGACCAGCAGCAGTACCAACAGCCAGGTCGGCGATGGTGCTGTCTTCGGTTTCACCGGAACGGTGAGAGATCACAGCAGTGTAACCAGCGTCTTTGGCCATCTTGATGGCGTCCAGAGTTTCGGACAGGGAGCCGATCTGGTTGAACTTGATCAGGATGGAGTTGGCGATACCTTTCTCGATACCTTCTTTCAGGATCCTGGTGTTGGTTACGAACAGGTCGTCACCCACCAGCTGCACGCGGTTACCCAGTTTTTCGGTCTGGTATTTCCAGCCAGCCCAGTCAGACTCGTCCTGACCGTCTTCGATGGAAACGATCGGGTACTGGTCACACAGTTCGGCCAGGTAGTCAGAGAAACCTTCAGAGGTGAAGACTTTGCCTTCGCCTTTCAGATCGTATTTGCCATCTTTGTAGAATTCAGAAGATGCACAGTCCAGAGCCAGGGTCACGTTGGTGCCCAGTTCGTAACCGGCAGCAGTTACTGCATCCTTGATAGCCGCCAGCGCGTCTGCGTTGGAAGCCAGGTTAGGAGCAAAACCACCTTCGTCACCCACGGCAGTGTTCAGGCCTTTGGAGGACAGAACTTTCTTCAGAGCGTGGAAAATTTCAGCGCCGCAACGCAGGGCTTCAGCAAACGTTGGCGCGCCAACTGGCTGAACCATGAATTCCTGAATGTCGACGTTGTTATCAGCGTGCTCACCACCGTTGATGATGTTCATCATTGGAACTGGCATGGAGTACACGCCTGGAGTGCCGTTGATGTCAGCGATATGAACGTACAGTTCAACGCCCTTGGCAGCAGCAGCCGCTTTGGCAGCCGCCAGGGAAACCGCCAGAATGGCGTTGGCGCCCAGCTTGGACTTGTTGTCAGTACCGTCCAGCTCCAGCATCTTGTTGTCCAGAGCGCGCTGATCCAGAGCGTTCATGCCCAGCAGAGCTGGCTTGATCAGGTTGTTGACGTTGGAAACAGCAGTCAGGACACCTTTACCCAGGTAACGGCTCTTGTCGCCGTCACGCAGTTCCAGAGCTTCACGAGTACCGGTAGAAGCGCCAGACGGGGCACAGGCAGTACCGAAGAAACCGCCTTCCAGAGTTACGTCTGCTTCAATAGTCGGGTTACCGCGGGAGTCCAGAACTTCGCGAGCCTTGATGTCTACGATGATTGCCATGTTATATCTCCATAAAGTGATCGGCTGTAATCCGGTCGGCGCCGGGCGCCGGGCACTCCCGACAGGCGGGAGTGCCGTTGTTATTATGCTTTGTCTTGTTGCTTCAGGGCCGCGGCGATAAACGCCGAGAACAGGCCGTGACCATCACGTGGGGTGGAGGTGAATTCCGGGTGGAACTGGCAGCCCACGAACCATGGGTGATCCGGAACTTCCACAACCTCAACCAGCTCGCCGTCGAAAGAACGACCAGCGATACGCAGGCCAGCTTCTTCCAGCTGAGGAACCAGTGAAGAGTTCACTTCGTAACGGTGACGGTGACGCTCAACAATCACATCCTGACCGTACGCCGCAGCAGTATTGGAGCCAGCGGTCAGCTGACACTGCTGGCCGCCCAGACGCATGGTGCCGCCCAGGTCGGAATCCTGGTTACGAGTCTCGGTGTTACCGGAAGCATCGGTCCATTCAGTGATCAGACCAACCACCGGGTGTTTGCTGTCGGATACAAACTCGGTGGAGTGTGCATCTTTCCAGCCCACCACGTTACGGGCGTATTCAATAACAGCAACCTGCATACCCAGACAGATACCCAGGTAAGGGATCTTGTTCTCACGAGCGTACTGCACCGTGCGGATCTTGCCTTCCACACCACGACTGCCGAAACCACCTGGAACCAGGATGGCAGCCACGTCGGACAGCTGTTCAACACCTTTACGCTCGATGTCTTCGGCATCGATGTAACGGATGTTGACCTTCACCTTGTGGTGAATACCGGCGTGATCAATGGCTTCGATCAGGGATTTGTAGGCATCCAGCAGGTCCATGTACTTGCCGACCATCGCAATGGTCACTTCACCCACCGGGTTCAGTTTGGCATCAGCAACCTTGTCCCACTCGGACAGGTCAGCTTCCTTGCAGTTGAGGTCGAACTTCTCAACGATCAGGTCGTCGAGGCCGGCCACGTGCAGCATGCGCGGAATCTTGTAAATGGTTTCAGCGTCTTCCAGCGGAATAACAGCACGCTCTTCCACGTTGGTGAACAGAGCAATCTTGCGCAGGGAAGAAGCTTCGATCTTGTGGTCGGAGCGGCAAATCAGCACGTCTGGCTGCAGACCAATGGTACGCATCTCTTTAACAGAGTGCTGGGTTGGTTTGGTCTTGGTTTCGCCAGCGGTCGCGATGTACGGAACCAGAGTCAGGTGGATAGACAGGGCACGACGTGAACCCAGTTCCACTTTCATCTGACGTACAGCTTCCAGGAATGGCTGGGATTCGATGTCACCCACGGTGCCACCAATTTCGACCAGTGCCACATCGGCACCTTCAGCACCTTCCAGCACACGACGTTTGATTTCGTCGGTGATGTGCGGAATAACCTGAACAGTACCACCCAGGTAGTCACCACGACGCTCCTTCGCCAGCACGTCGGTGTAGATCCGACCAGTGGTGAAGTTGTTGCGACGGGACATGGTAGTACGGATAAAACGTTCGTAGTGGCCGAGGTCAAGGTCGGTCTCAGCGCCGTCCTCTGTTACGAACACCTCGCCGTGTTGGAAAGGGCTCATGGTGCCAGGATCAACGTTGATGTACGGGTCAAGCTTGAGCATGGTGACCTTGAGGCCACGGGCTTCCAGAATGGCAGCCAGAGATGCAGAAGCGATGCCTTTCCCCAACGAAGAAACAACACCACCTGTGACAAAAATAAATCGTGTCATAGAGGGTCCGCAAAAAGAGATGAAATTCAAAACGGAAGGCAGAAGAACCTTCACTCAGGATGGGAGCGCAGATTACCAGAATCACCTTGTGGGGTAAATTTCTTTAGACCTACTCAAGACCGGTTCTGTCTGTTATCTTCACCTTTTGGTTCAGACCACCGGTTTTCTACCACCCGAATACCAGTCTGGCCGCATACCGGGCAGATGCAAGCCGGTTAAGCGCAACAATCCCGGCACATCATTTATTACTCCCGTTCAACGCTGCATTCCGCCATCACCGCTTACCAGCGCCGTCGGATTGTCGCACCATTACCCGCTTTTTATCCGCCAGAGCGTTTACGAACGACCGTTTCAGGAGATTTCCCGTGGCAGCTCCCAGCGCCCCACTCACATCCGGGGCCCGTTTGACCGACCAGCAATTCGGCCTGATGATCGCCCTGATTGCCGCCACCCTGTTTTCCACCAAACCGATTCTGATCAAATGGCTGTACAGCCTGGGCGTCGAAGTATTGCCCATGATCTGGCTGCGTATGGCCATTGCTCTGCCGTTTTATCTGGTAGTGGGCTGGTTAAGCTGGCGCCGTTTGTCGGAACAGCCATCCCTGAATGTGATGTTGAGGGCGATTGCCATTGGCCTGTTGGGTTATTACGCCTCGTCGATGCTCGACCTGCACGGTCTGCAATACGTCAGCGCCCAGCTCGAACGTCTGGTGTTGTACGCCTACCCGTCAATGGTGGTGATTCTCGGCATCCTGTTTTTCGGACAGACGTTCAGAATCCGCATCGTGCCACCGCTGCTGATTACCTACGCCGGTCTGGCGCTGATGTACGGCCACGATCTGCATTCGCTGGGTAACTCCGCCGCTGCCGCCAACGTCCCGATGGGCACCCTGCTGGTATCCGGCGCGGCGTTTACCTTTGCCCTGTACCTGCTGCTGAGCAAACGCTCGATCAAGGAACTCGGCAGCATGCTGTTTACCAGTGTCGCCATGTCATCCGCCACCGTCGGCATTCTGCTGCAAGCCCTGTTCAGCGCTCCGTCCGGACAATTAAGCAGCATCCTGATGCCCGATTACAGCGCCACGATATGGCTCGGCATCGCCGCCCTGTCGTTACTGGCCACCGTCCTGCCCTCATTTCTGGTCAGCGCCGCCATCGCCCGTATCGGCCCGGAAAAAACCAGCATGAGCGGCACACTGGGGCCGGTCGCCACCACCCTGCTGGCGGTCTGGTTCCTGGACGAATCCCTCACCCTGTTTGGTGTTGCCGGTATGGCACTGGTGGTATTGGGCGTCTGGCAACTGAGCCGGATTCGGTAATTCCATACAACACATCAAGGCTCCAGCACCGCTCGTGCGCTGTTGGTTAACGCCTTGCGTAATCCTTTTAATAACGGGCTTTCGGTTTGCCAGTAGTGCCAGTAAAGCGGTACGTCGAGGTGGTAACCGGGCACGATGTCCACCAGCTCGCCACGTGCCAGCCATTCCTGCACCTGTATTTGCGGCATCATGCCGTACCCAAGCCCGGCGAGGGCCATGCGGATAAAACCACCGGCGGATGGGCAGATGTGGTAATACACCGGCGCTGGCTGTTGCGGGTTAACCGTTTGCAGAAAACGATGCTGGAGGTGGTCGTCCTGGTTAAAAATCAGGGATGGAATCATGGCCAGGTCGGGCTGCGGCTGTCCGAGCGCCTGGCCACACTGATAACGCTCAACAAATGTCGGTGTGGCCAGCGCCCGATACCGCAATTTGCCCAGGAAACTCGCCAGTCCGCCATTCACCGCCTGTTCGGCGGCGCAGATACAGGCCATCACTTCGCCGTTTTTCATCCTCCGAAGGCCTACATCCTGATCGTCCACCACCATTTCGAAATCCATACGCTGGGCTTCCGGGGCAGTCGCCAGTGCTGGTGCCAGCCAGGTTTCCAGTGAGTCAGCATTCACGGCCAGCCGAATTCGCAAACGTGTTTGTGCCTGTTCATCATCGAGCAACAGCCCCTGCTCCAGCTGTAATACCTGCTGCAGATGGTTGGCCAGCCGCTGCCCCAGTTCGGTCGGGCGTGGCGGATTGGTGCGCAACAACACGGGCTGGCCAAGACGGAACTCCAGCTGGCGAATACGCTGACTGACCGCCGACTGGCTGATATGCAGGCGCTGGGCGGCACGCTCGAAGCCACGGCATTCAATCACCGCCATCAGTGCTGCCAACGCGGGATAATCAATCATAAGCCTACCTTATGTAGCATCAGATAAATGATTTTTACTTATAGATCAGCCCTCGCTAGCTTTCTATAAAAGGAGCAGCGGTTGCTGCTCCGGTTGACTGAGAAAACCCTGCGAGCACCATCATGAACGCCGTTACCTTCAACATCGGAGCCGATGTTGTCACCACTCTGCAGCCGGCGATTACCGGTTTGCTGGTCACTCTGAGCCTCATCGTGGCGATTGGCGCCCAGAACCTGTGGGTATTACAAAAAAGCCTGCGCCACGAAAATCCGAAAACCATCGCGCTGGTAGGAATCGGGCTGGATATTGTGCTGATGACCATTGGGGTGTTCGGGGTGAATTACGTGCAGCAGAAAATTCCGGACTTTGTACCGGTGATGACCTGGCTGGGGATTCTGCTGCTGATCAGCCTGGCGATTCAGGCCATGGCGCGGGCGTTACACGCTGAGGATGAACATCATCTGGCGCTGGATGGGGGGCCACAGGTCAGCCCGTGGCGCAGTGCGGGTGAGCTGATGGCGTTGTCGTTACTGAACCCGCATGTGTATCTCGACACCATTGTACTGATCGGCAGTGTTGGCGCGCGCCAGTCCAACCCCTGGCTGTTTCTGGTGGGCGCTTCACTGGCGTCTACCATCTGGTTCAGCCTGCTGGTATTTGGCTCGATGCGGTTACGACCGTGGCTGACCTCCCCTGCTCGCTGGCGGGTACTGGATCTGACCACGGCGCTGATTCTGCTGTTGGTGGCGGCATCGCTGGTGCCGTTATAAATCCGAAAGCCCAAAATCTCTAACAACAGCCCGATCGAGAACAACAGCCCGGTGAATCAGACCGGGTTGTCGATATCAATAAAGGTAACCTTGATACCAAACTCATCTTCGATGGCTTGACCTAACGCCTGTACACCATAACGTTCGGTGGCATGGTGGCCAGCCGCAAAGAAGTGAGTGCCGGTTTCACGGGCCAGATGCACCGCTGGTTCGTTGATTTCACCGGTAATAAAGGCATCTACCCCGGCGTCGATGGCGTGCTGCAGGTAACTTTGCGCGGCACCGGTACACCAGGCGACGGTTTCAATCACGTCTTCGCCTTCACCAATGTGTAACGGTGTGCGATCGAGGCTTTCACCAATCCACAGCGCAAACTCGGCGGCTGGCATTGGCTCACGCAAACGACCGATATTTCCTGGGCTCCAGATATCATCAGGGATCAGCGGTCCGGTGACTTCGATGCCAAGAATTTCGGCGAGCCGGGCGTTGTTACCAACATCCGGGTGCAAATCGAGTGGCAGATGATAGGCGATCAGGTTGATATCGTGTTTCAGCAGGGCTTTCAGACGCTCGCGTTTGATACCGGTGATACGTTCATTTTCACCCTTCCAGAAATAGCCGTGGTGCACCAGCAGGGTATCAGCCCCGAGCGCAATGGCTTCGTCGATCAGCGCCTGACTGGCGGTGACACCAGTGACGATATGGGCAATACGTTCACGACCTTCCACTTGCAGGCCATTCGGGCAATAGTCACGAATACGCGAGCTTTGTAGCAGTTGGTCAAGCCAGCGCACCAGGCGGTGGCGTTCCAGCAGAGGTTCAATCATGATTGCGCGTCTCTATTGAGGATGCTTTCTGATACATTGAAGCCCGGAAGCCGGAACCTGTCCGCTTGCCTTCCGGTTATTGTTCGTTTTTTGGTGCAAAACTGCAGGAGGACTTAACACTCCATGTCCAAGCAATCCTTCGTTCATTCGATTCTGGTGCCAGGTCTGGTCGGGCTATCGGTGGCTCTGCTGATTCTGCTGCTGGCTCCCCAATGGGTGACCCCGGAGGCCAATCCTGTTTCAGCCCCAACCGCGGCAGTTGAAGCTGCGGCGACCAGTACTCCCGAGGTTGCCCCTACCCTGATTACCAGTTACGCCGATGCGGTGGAACTGGCAGCACCGTCGGTGGTGAACATCTATACCAGCAAGGTTATCAAACGCAAATTGCACCCACTGTTTGATGATCCACTGTTCCAGCGTCTGTTCGGCGCCAATCCGGAACCGAGCGAACGGGTTCAGTCCAGCCTGGGCTCTGGCGTGATCATGTCAGCCGACGGCTACATCATGACCAACAACCACGTGATCAAGGATGCCGACCAGATTGTGGTCGCCCTGCACGATGGCCGTGAAGCCAATGCCACTCTGGTTGGCTCCGATCCGGAAGCCGATCTGGCGTTGTTAAAAATCGAGCTGAACCAGCTGCCCGCCATCGTGATTGCCGATGACAAGCCATTACGCGTGGGTGACATCGTAATGGCCATTGGCAACCCGTTTGGTGTTGGTCAGACCGTTACACAGGGCATTGTGTCGGCAACCGGTCGAAACCGCCTTGGCCTGAACACCTATGAAGACTATATCCAGACCGACGCCGCGATTAACCCCGGCAACTCCGGCGGCGCACTGATCAACGCCTACGGCAAACTGGTGGGGATCAACACCGCCATCTTTTCCCAGAGCGGCGGCAGCGAAGGCATCGGTTTTGCCATTCCGGTAAAAGTAGCACAGCGCGCCCTTACCGACATCGCCAAACACGGCACCACCATTCGTGGCTGGCTGGGCATTGAGGTTCAGGAAGCCACACCACGCTTGCTGGATGCGCTGGGCCTGCCACAAGCTCTGAAGGGCCTGATCGTGACCAATCTGTATGACGGCGGCCCGGCACTGGCAGCGGGTCTGCAAGTCGGCGATATCATCATCAATATCAACGGTGTCGACGCCAATGATGCCCACACCGCCATGAACCAGATTGCCGCATTGCATCCCGGTGACAGCATTCGTATCCGTTACATGCGTAATGGCAAAAGTGCAGAAACCACTGCGATTGCTGGCCAACGCAAGCCTCAGGCAGAGCCAACTTCCCAGAAGTAATCCCCGAAATACGGAAAAATACGTAAATCATCAACGGCCCCGATATTCGGGGCCGTTTGTTTTTCATCATTCAGAATCAGGCCAGCAAGGTCTGCAGGGCACTCAGCAGCGCGGCGTTTTCCGGTTCCGAACCAACGGTAAAACGCAGGCAGCCCATCAGGGATGGATGACCGCCGTCCAGACACTTGATCAGAATCTTCTGCTGTTTCAGTTGCTCAAACAATTCACGCGCCTGACGATTGGCAGGCACTCGTGCCAGCACAAAGTTGGCCTCGGATTCATACACCGCAAACCCCATGGCGCTCAGGGAATCCTGCAGGACGGTGCGGGTTGCCTTGATCTGTTCACACTGCTGCACCAGCACCGGGTAATGGCGCAGGGCAAAGGCGGCGGAGGCCTGGGTCAGGACGTTGATGTTGTACGGCATCCGGATCTTGTCGAGTTCGTGCAGCCATTCCGGACGGCCAATCAGCAGACCCAGACGCAAACCGGCCAGCCCCACCTTGGAGAGAGTACGCATCACCACCACATTGCTGTATTCATCCAGCAAGTACAGGTGCTGACGGCTCGAGAATGGCAGGTAGGCTTCATCCATTACCACCAGACCGGGCTGGGCATTGGCCGCACAGGCTTCGATGATGCTGCGCATGGCGGCTTCATCCCACAGATTGCCGGTCGGGTTGTTTGGCTGCGCAAGAAAGACCAGCGCAGGTTGATGCTCAGACACCGCCGCCAGCATGGCGTCGGCATCCAGCTCAAAGTTATCTGCCAGCGGCACACCTGCGTAATTCAGACCCACGAAGGTGGCAATCATTTTGTACATCACAAAACCCGGCTCCGGCGCCAGAATAGTCGCGCCCGGACGAGCCACCGCCATTGCCAGAATCTGGATGATTTCATCCGAGCCATTGCCCAGCAGGATGTCGTACTGATCCGACACCTGCATGGCGGCCCGCAGGCCATCCACCACGTCCGGCGCTTTCGGATGCGGATAACGATTGAGCGCGACGTCGGCCAACAGCTGCTGCCATTCGGTCAGCATGGTTTGTGGCCAGCGATATGGATTTTCCATGGCATCCAGCTTGATCATGCCGCTGGCATCCCCCACCGGGTAAGCATGCAGGGCGCGGATTTCCGGACGAATCAGTTGTTCAATCTGCTGTTGCAGGGACACTTGGGAAGTCATGACGATGAGCCTGTAAAAAAGCCTGCGAAGGCCGGAAAAAGCTGACAAAAAGTCAGAAAAAAGCCGAAGAAAAGGCCGCACTGGGCGGCCTGTTCTGAACGATCCGAAGGGATCAATCCTTGATGCGGTATTCCGCAGAACGGGCGTGAGCGGTGAGGAACTCACCACGCGCCAGAGTCGACGCTACCTTGCCCAGTTCAGAAGCACCATCCGCTGAGCACATGATCAGGGAAGAACGCTTCTGGAAGTCATACACACCCAGCGGTGACGAGAAACGCGCGGTGCCGGAGGTTGGCAACACGTGGTTCGGGCCAGCACAGTAGTCACCCAGTGCTTCAGCGGTGTAACGACCCATAAAGATCGCACCGGCATGACGCACGTCTGGCAGCCAGGATTCCGGATCAGCCACCGACAGCTCCAGGTGTTCTGGCGCAATACGGTTGATGATAGCCAACGCGTCTTCACGGCTGCTGGCGTGAATCAGGGCACCACGACCTTCCAGAGACGCACGGATAATGTCCTGACGTTCCATGGTTGGCAGCAGACGGTTGATGCTGGCCTGTACTTCGTCGAGGAAGTCGGCTTCGGTGGAAACCAGAATCGCCTGGGCATCTTCGTCGTGTTCTGCCTGGGAGAACAGGTCCATGGCAATCCAGTCCGGATTGGTCGCACCGTCACACACCACCAGAATTTCGGATGGACCGGCAATCATGTCGATACCCACAGCACCAAACACCATACGTTTGGCAGTGGCGACGTAGATGTTGCCCGGGCCAACAATCTTGTCGACACGGGGCACAGTGGCAGTACCGTACGCCAGAGCAGCAACTGCCTGGGCACCACCAATGGTGAATACGCGGCTGACACCGGCAGCAGCAGCAGCAGCCAGCACCAGCTGGTTCAATTCACCACCCGGAGTTGGCACCACCATAACAATTTCTTGCACACCGGCTACGTGTGCCGGAATAGCATTCATCAGCACGGAGGACGGGTAAGCAGCCTTGCCACCAGGAACATACAGACCAACACGGTCCAGCGGAGTCACTTTCTGACCCAGCACGGTGCCGTCGGCTTCGGTGTAACGCCAGGAATCCTGACGCTGGTGTTCGTGGTAGGCACGCACACGAGCAGCAGCAGCCAGCAACGCATCACGCTGCAGTTCTGGCAGACCATCAAGAGCGGCTTGCAGCTGCTCCTGATTCAGTTCCAGCTGGGCCATGGTTTCAACGTTCATGCGGTCGAAACGGTTGGTGAATTCAATAACCGCTTCGTCACCACGGCTACGCACGGCGTTGACGATATCGGTAACGGCTTGCTGTACACCGGTATCGGAAACCGATTCCCAGGACAACAAGGCATTCATGGTCTGGTCAAAGTCCGCAGCAGTTGACTCAAAACGGCGGATAGTAATGCTCATGAACTCTCTCCTGCTCTCAGCGTGACTTCTGCTTCTGACGTTCTACCGCGGCACCGATCTGGTCAATGATCGGCTGGATCTGGGCGTGTTTGACCTTCATGGCGGCACGGCTGGCGACCAGACGAGAGCTGACCGGAGCGATCAGGTCACGGGCTTCCAGACCATTGGCCTTGAGGGTGTTACCGGTATCCACGATATCCACAATCAGGTCGGCCAGACCCATGATTGGCGCCAGCTCCATACCACCGTACAACTTGATGATATCAACCTGACGGCCCTGCTCAGCGAAATAACGCTTGGCAACATTCACAAACTTGGTGGCAACCTTGATTCGGCCTGCTGGCAGCGGCACACCCTTGACGCCTGCGGTCATCAGGCGACAGGTGGCGATGTTGAGGTCGAGTGGCTCACAGAGGTTGTCACTATCGTATTCCAGCAATACATCCTTGCCAGACACACCAAGGTCCGCCGCACCGTACTCCACATAAGTCGGCACGTCTGTCGCACGAATCACCACCAGTTTGATGTGCTCATGGTTGGTGTCGAAGATCAGCTTCCGGCTTTTGTTGATGTCCTCGGCAGGATGGATCCCCGCTTCCGCCAAAAGCGGCAGGGTGTCATCCAGAATCCGGCCCTTGGAGAGGGCAATGGTCAGCGGTTGGGTCATGTCATCCTCGGTCTGTAGGCAAGCAGGGGATCAGCCGGTTACGCGGCGGATATTGGCACCCAGTTGCTGGAACTTTTCTTCAATACATTCATAACCACGGTCGATGTGGTAAATGCGATTCACATCGGTGGTGCCATCTGCAACCAGTGCAGCCAGAACCAGAGATGCTGATGCACGCAGGTCGGTCGCCATTACCGGTGCACCTTTCAGGCGCGGCTTGCCGGTGACAATGGCGGTGTTACCTTCCACGTGAATCTCCGCTCCCATCCGCACCAGTTCTGGCGCGTGCATGAAACGGTTTTCAAAAATGGTTTCGATTACGGTACCCACCCCTTCCGCTACCGCATTCAGCACCACGAACTGGGCTTGCATGTCGGTCGGGAATGCAGGGTGTGGTGCAGTTCGGATATTCACCGCTTTCGGACGACGGCCAGTCATATCCAGCTGAATCCAGTCCGGACCCGTGGTGATGGTGGCACCGGCTTCCTGCAGTTTGATCAGCACCGCTTCCATCAGCTCAGGATCGGTATCGCGGGTTTTGACACAGCCACCAGTAACGGCAGCCGCCACCAGATAGGTACCGGTTTCGATACGGTCTGGCAGGACGCGGAATTCGCAACCGTACAGTTTTTCAACACCGTCAACCACCAGGGTATCAGAGCCTACACCTTTGATCTGTGCACCCATGGCGTTCAGACAGTTGGCGAGGTCGACCACTTCCGGTTCACGAGCGGCGTTTTCGATCACGGTACGACCATCCGCCAGCGCAGCGGCCATCAGGATGTTTTCAGTACCGGTTACCGTCGGGGTATCCAGGAAGATATGGGCGCCACGCAGACGGCCACCTTCCGGAGCGGTAGCACGGATGTAACCATCCAGCACCTCAACGGTTGCACCCATGGCTTCCATACCACGCAGGTGCAGGTCGACCGGACGGCTACCGATGGCACAACCACCCGGCAGACTCACTTCCGCCACGCCGTAGCGCGCCAGCAGAGGGCCCAGTACCAGAATGGATGCACGCATGGTGCGTACCAGATCATATGGGGCAACCTGGCTGTGAACATTGCGACAGTCGGTTTCCACCGACATGTCTTCGTTGATGGCGACCTCAACGCCCATACACCCCAGCAGTTCAAGCATGGTGGTGATGTCGTGCAGATGCGGCAGGTTACCTACACGCATAACGCCTTCCGCCAGCAAGGTGGCGGCCAGGATCGGCAGGGCAGAGTTTTTGGCACCGGAGATGCGCACTTCACCCTGGAGGCGGTTGCCACCGACAATTCGCAGTTTTTCCATCAGGACACCCGGTCAGACGCCAGCTTTTTCAGCGGGAGTAAAGGTTTTGATAATCACCGCATGCAATGCACCACTGGTGATCAGCGGGTTCAACGCGGCGTAAACCAGCTGCTGACGCTTGACGGCATTCAGGCCAGCGAATGCTTCGCCAACGCCTTCAACCTGAAAATGATAACCATCGGTTTCGACATTCCAGTCGATATCCGGGTAACGATCCTGCAGCAAAGAGAGAATTTCGGACGGTGCCATGACGCTCCACCAGTCAAATTACAGTGAAGCGTCAGATAATAGCGGATTTGGCCGTCCAGAATAAGGGGAAGTACGGTCAGGCAGGCGTACAAAAAGCAGCAAACAGCTCATCGAGGTCGCTGACCTGTATGATCGGGCGCAAATGGTCAGGCAAAGCCTCGATACGCAGGGTCACTCCAGCCTTTTCAGCCGTGCGAATCCAGTCGAGCAGCAAGGCTACTCCGACGCTGGAAACCCGCTCCACCGCACTCATGTTTACCGTCCATTGACCACCGCTGCGGGCGATCAGATCTCGCCCGGCTTCCAGCACTGGTACCACTGTATCCGCCAACAGATCACCGGACAGATTGGCCTGCCCGGCATTCAGCGACTGCAATGCAGCCATCAGCCTGCTCCTTTCGGGCGACGCAGTTCGCGGCCCTGGTCTTCGAGATTTTCGATCCAGTCTTCAATAGCAGCACCAATGTTGCCATCGTTTTTGCGCACCAGCTCGTCGAACTGATCCTTGAAGAGTTTGCCTACGTTGATGCCGTTTACAATCACGTTCTGAGCCATCCAGGTACGGGTCGCGTAGTTCACGTACATACTCTGGGTAATCGGAAACACCTTGCCACTCGGAGTAACCACTTCGAGGTCTACCAGCGTATTGGTTGCGGTGTGATCAAAATCCTTGCGCGGAGGCAGCATACGGACTTCATAGTCAGTGAATTCAATCAGTCCCGTAGCGTAGGAGCTCAGCAGGCTGCGCTTGAATGCCAGTGCAAATCGCTGACGTTGCTCTTTCGACGCATTGAAGTAGTGATCGCCCATAATGATGCGGGTCAGGCGACGAAAATCGACCATTGGTCCGAGAACATCTTCCAGTTCCCAGTAGAAAGTGGCCTTGTCGCTTACATAGATATGCCGGTTGGCATTGATCTTTTCCATTACTTTCGTGGTGGTTCGACGCACCACTTCATGCGCCTGCTCAGCAAGCTCATTCGAATCTGCCGCCCTTACCTGTGCAAGGGGAGCCAATAAAATCATTATCAACGCCAGCATTCTGATCATGATGTCTCCTTGTCCCTTCCTTAAGTCATAGAACAGTACTTACCTGTACCTGATTATGTTAAGCCCGCAGGCTTTGATCACTCCTTGGCCTTGCTGAACAGGAAACGGCCGATCAGTTCTTCCAGAACCAGCGCAGATTGAGTGTCCTCAATCCAGTCGCCATCTTTCAGATACTCTTCTTCCGCCCCGACCGACAGACCAACGTACTTTTCACCCAGCAGACCCGCCGTCAAAATCGCCGCGGATGTATCCTTGGAAAGTGTACTCATGGATTTGTTGATCTCCATTTCCACTACCGCGGAATACCATTTGTCATCCAGGTAAATTTTGGTCACACGACCGATAGTGACACCGGCCATCGACACCTTGGCGCGCTCATTGAGGCCACCGAGGTTATCAAAACGTGCACGTACGGTGTACGTGTCGGCGGCATCGTCCATCGACAAACCGCTCACCCGCAACGCCATCAGCACCAGAGCGATCATGCCCAGCACCATAAAAACGCCGACTGAAAATTCAACTGTACGCTTGCCCATATTCTTACACGCCTCCAAACATCACCGCAGTCAGCACAAAGTCCAGCCCCAGCACCGCCAGAGAGGACACCACCACCGTCTGGGTGGTTGCCTTGCCAATACCTTCCGACGTCGGAATTGAAGCGTACCCCTGGTACACCGCAATCCAGGTCACCACCCAGCCGAATACAAACGACTTGAAGATGCCCTTGGCCACATCGTTATAAAACTCGACCGCCGCCTGCATATTGCCCCAGTAGGCACCGTCATCAATGCCCAACATGTCTACAGCAACAAAGGCGCCACCCCAAATCCCCACGGTACTGAAGATCAGCGCCAGAATCGGCATGGAGATAATACCGGCCCATAATCTCGGAGTTATGACACGCTTGAGCGGATCAACACCCATCATTTCCATGGCTGACAGTTGTTCGGTGGCCTTCATCAGACCAATTTCCGCCGTCAGGGCTGAACCGGCGCGCCCCGCAAACAGCAGCGCTGTTACCACCGGGCCCAGCTCACGCAACAGCGTCAGCGACACCAGTGTTCCGAGTGCCGCTTCGGATCCAAAATCCACCAGAATAGTGTAGCCCTGCAGGCCCAGCACCATACCAACAAAGAAGCCAGCCACAGCAATAATGCTCAGCGAACGCACACCCACCGAAAAGATCTGGCGAACCAGATCGGCGAACCCGGCACTGCCGGGCCCCCCCCACATCAGGGAGTTGGCAAACAGCAGGGTGGCGCTCCCCAGTGACTCGATGACCTGAACGCCGTAACGTCCCATGTCAGCAATACGATTCAGCATGGATCAGCGACCTCCCGAGAGAATATCCTGGCGATAATCAGGCGCCGGATAATGGAATGGAACCGGACCATCCGGATCCCCTCGCAGGAACTGGCGAACTTCATCAGAGCCCTCATTTAACAACTCTTCTGGTGTACCAAAACCGATGACCCGACCGCCGGATACCAGACACAGATAGTCGGCTATCGAACAGGACTCTTCCACATCATGCGACACCAGCAGACTGGTCAATCCCAGCGCGCTGTTAAGGCCGCGGATCAACTTGACAATCATCCCCATCGAAATCGGGTCGAGACCGGTAAACGGTTCGTCGTACATGATGAGTTCCGGGTCCATGGCGATGGAGCGCGCCAGCGCCACACGGCGGGCCATACCACCGGACAGTTCGGCCGGATTGAGATCACGCGCACCACGCAAACCAACCGCTTCCAGTTTCATTAATACCAGATCACGGATCACGGACTCCGGCAGCGACGTGTGTACGCGCAGCGGGAAAGCAACATTGTCAAAAACGGATAAATCCGTAAACAGCGCACCGGTCTGGAACAACATGCCCATCTTCTGCTTGCGCAGTTCAAACAGCTGTTGACGGCGCAGTTTGCCGATCTCCTGACCGTCGACCACGATGGTTCCGGAATCCGGAGTCAACTGGCCGCCGATCAGACGCAACAGTGTAGTTTTGCCGGTGCCACTGGGACCCATAATGGCGGTCACCTTGCCACGCGGAAAATCAACGCTGAGGTTGTTATAAATAAGGCGGTCTCCCCGACTGAAAGTCAGGTTACGCACGGATACATAAGGCTGGTCAGTTGCCATGCAAACGTCCTTTGCGGGACCAGAAAATTTCGGCGTAGCATAACGGATCGGCGAATGATAACCAACGCAGCAGCTCACAAGCCGCTCGACGGTCACAAAACGCATTGTTCCGATTGCGCATCCATCCCCCTTGGGTACAATGCCCGCTCACTTACGCAAACCACAGGAATACTATGCTTTCAGCACTGTTTGCGGTTGTTATCGGACTGATGGTTCTGGTCTGGAGCGCCGACAAGTTTGTCCTGGGTGCCGCGGCCACGGCTCGCCGCCTCGGCATGTCTCCTTTGCTGGTCGGTCTCACGATTGTGTCGATTGGTACGTCTGCCCCTGAACTCTTTGTATCTGCCGTTGCGGCCCTTGACGGTGTCGGCAACCTGGCCATCGGTAACGCGGTTGGCTCCAACATCACCAACATTGGCCTGGTACTGGGTGTTACCGCCCTGATTGCACCAATTCCACTGCAACAAAAACTGCTGCGCAAGGAACTGCCTTTAATGCTGCTGGTGACCGTTCTCGCCAGCCTGACGCTGGTGGATCTGGAGTTGACCCTGATGGATGCCATATTCCTGATGATTGGCATGGTGGTCGCCATGTACATCCTGTTCCAGGAATCTGACGATGCAGGCGAAGCACTGGTCGATGAAGACGAAGCCGCAGCGATTGAATCGCTCTCCTCCCAAATGGCCATGATGTGGCTGGTCGTAGGCCTGCTGGCACTGATGGCCAGTTCCAAGGCACTGGTCTGGGGAGCTACGATTATTGCGCAGAGTTATGGCGTCAGTGATCTGGTGATTGGCCTCACCATTGTTGCGATTGGCACCAGCCTGCCAGAACTGGCGGCCTCTGTTGCTTCGGCCATCAAGGGACATCACGAGATTGCTATTGGCAACGTGATTGGTTCCAATATTTTCAACCTGCTGATGGTCATGCCAATTCCAGGTCTGCTGGCCGGCATCAAGGTTGAACCCCTCGCGCTTTATCGCGACGTTCCGGTGATGATTGCCTTCACGGCAGCTCTGCTGGTTCTGTTTATCCTCAGTCGCAAGAGAGGCCAACTCGGACGTGGCAGCGGTATTTTGCTGTTAGGTTCGTTTGTTGGTTACCTGCTGTCCCTGTTTTTATTGGCTAATGAATAAGATGAGCATCAATTTCGACTTTGATTTTTTGGGTTCAGCCCATCGCACCATCCGTCTGGAGCAGGAAGCTATTGGCGGTCTTGTCAGCCATTTTACCGAAGACTTTAGCCACGCCTGTAGCCTGATTCTGAACTGCAAGGGCCGTGTTGTCGTAACCGGCATGGGCAAGTCCGGTCACATCGGTAACAAAATCGCAGCAACCCTCGCCAGCACCGGCACTCCGGCGTTTTATGTACACCCGGGTGAAGCCAGCCACGGTGACATGGGGATGATTACCCGTGATGACGTAGTGATTGCCCTGAGTAACTCCGGCGCCACCAACGAAGTGACCAGTCTGCTGCCACTGCTGAAACGTATGGCTACCCCACTGATCAGCATCACCGGCAACCCGGAATCACCGCTGGCCAAAGCAGCCGAAGCGCACCTGAACGCCGCCGTTGCCCAGGAAGCGTGCCCGCTGGATCTCGCTCCAACCTCCTCTACTACCGCCGCTCTGGTACTGGGTGATGCGTTGGCAATTGCCCTGCTGGAAGCACGTGGTTTTACCGCAGAAGACTTCGCCTTCTCTCATCCGGGTGGCAGCCTCGGCCGTCGCCTGTTGCTGAAAGTGGAAGATATCATGCACACCGGCAGCCAGATTCCGGTTGTCAGCGAACAGACCAGTCTGTCCCGCGCGCTGCTGGAAATGACATCCAAGGGGCTAGGCATGACCACTATCCAGAACGCGGCCGGCGAACTACGCGGTATTTTTACCGACGGCGACCTGCGTCGTGCCATCGACCATGGTATCGATATTCACACCGCCTCTATGGGTGAACTGATGAACCCCGGATGCAAAACAGTGGATCAGAACACCCTGGCGGCAGAAGCTCTGAGCATGATGGAAAGCAGCAAGATCAACGCTCTGGTTGTTCAGGAAGAAGGCCGCACGGTTGGCGTGGTCACCATGCACGACATGCTGCGTGCAGGCGTGATCTGATGCGCAAACGCTGGTTACTGTTACTGCTGGCCGTCCTGTTTGCTACAGCACTGCTGATGGTCGAACGGTATACCGGCGAACTGGGCATCAGTGTCGGCTCCGTCAGTAACGCGGAGCCCGACTATTACGGCCAACAGCTGCAGCATCGCCGCTACGATGTCAGCGGTCGATTACAACAGACCCTGTTATCCCAGGGGTCGAGCCACAATCCCCATACTCGCCAGACCCATCTCGAACAACCGGTTATCCTCACCCGGGATGACCAGCAGCAGACCTGGCGGGTCAGTGCTGCCGATGGCTACATCGGTGATGGCAACAGTCTGATTGAGCTTGCCGGTGGCGTTCTGGTCGATTCCCAACCCACCCGCGCCAACCAGCAGTTTCTGACCATCAGCACCGAACGCCTGATGTATTCTCCCGACGATACCACGGCGTGGTCAGATGTTCCGGTTCATCTCAACAGCAACAGCGGCAACTCCGATGCTGGCGGCATGAAACTGGACCTCAATCGTCAGCGCCTTGAGCTGACCGGAAAAGTGAGTACCCGATATGCAAAACCCTGAACGTCTCCTCACCACCCTCTTGTTATTACTGGCCAGCAGCTTCACCCAAGCGCTGCAGGACGACTGGCAACAGGAAATGATTATCCAGTCCAACAGCGCCGAACTGGATCGCAAAAGCGGAATGGTCGTGTACGAAGGCAAGGTACAACTGACCCAGGGCACGCTGAAAATCGAGGCCGACCGTCTGGTTCTGATGTTTGAAGGCAAACACCTGCAGCAAGCGATTGCCAACGGCAACCCGGCCAACTACGAGCAAAAAGTCAGCAAGGACAAACCGGTGACAAGGGCCTCTGCAGAACGCATCGACTACTTTGCTACCAGCCGAGAGGTCGCCTTTACAGGAAATGCGGAACTGCGCCAGGACAGCAACCTGTTCAGTGGTGAAGTGATTCGTTACAACATCAACACCGAAACCGTCACTGCACGAGGTGCAGAAAGCACCACGCCAGGCAAGCAGGAAGAACCGAAACAGCGCATCCGGGTCGTCATCCAGCCCGATGACGCCGGCCCAGCGGAGTAAATCGGTATGAAAATTCTGCGCGCCCAGCATCTGGCCAAAAGTTACAACGGCCGAGCAGTCGTCAAGGATGTATCACTGGAAGTCCACAGCGGCCAGATTGTCGGCCTGCTTGGCCCCAACGGTGCAGGCAAAACCACCTGTTTTTATATGATTGTGAATCTGGTGCAGGCCGACAAGGGCCGCATCAGCATCAATGATGAAGACATTTCCCATCTGCCCATGCATGGCCGCGCCCGCCGCGGCATTGGTTATCTGCCACAGGAAGCCTCGATTTTTCGCAAGCTGAGCGTCGAAGACAACATCATGGCGATTCTGGAAACCCGCTCCGACCTCAACCGGCAGGAGCGCCAACAGGCTCTGGAAGACTTGCTGGATGAGTTTCATATCCAGCACATCCGCAAAAGCGCCGGCATGGCGCTGTCCGGTGGTGAACGCCGACGGGTCGAGATTGCCCGGGCACTGGCGGCAGAACCCGCATTTATCCTGCTTGATGAACCCTTTGCCGGTGTTGACCCGATCTCGGTATCCGACATCATGGACATTATCCGTCAGCTCAAGGCGCGCGACATTGGCGTACTGATCACCGACCACAATGTCCGCGAAACCCTCGCCATTTGCGAAAAAGCCTATATTGTTGGTGGAGGCCACATCATTGCAGAAGGTGATGCCGAAACGGTGCTGGCCAACGAACAGGTTCGTGCGGTATACCTTGGCCAGGACTTCCGACTTTGATTGTCGGCTTGTTCTGGCGCTATGATGCAGGACAAGCAAACAATAACAGTTTTACGAAAGGGGCATTTGCAGGCGACACGCCTTCCGTATAATGCACAGTTCATGCCGACAACCTATGACGTATAACGCTGTATGAAAGCATCGCTTCAGTTAAAGATGGGTCAGCAACTGACCATGACCCCTCAGTTGCAACAGGCTATCCGGTTACTTCAGCTCTCTACTCTGGATTTGCAACAGGAAATCCAGGAAGCGCTGGATTCCAATCCCATGCTGGAAGCCGAAGATCCAGATTACGAAGAATATGGCGAAAATAGCGTTCATCAGGATCTGAGCATCAACACCGACGTGTCGACGACGACCGACCATGACGAAACCCAGGAACTGGGTGATCAATGGTCCGACGACAAGATGCCGGATGAACTCCCTCTCGACAGTCAGTGGGATGACACATTCCAGACCACCGCAGGAGTCAGCAGCGGCAGCGGCGCTTCCGGTGACGACGACTACGATTACGACTCCCGTCACGCCACCACCGATGACCTCCAGGGTCATCTCGAATGGCAACTCAACCTGACACCGATGACTGACACCGATCGCGAGATCGCCATCATGCTGATTGATGGTGTTGATCAGGACGGTTACCTGCACACCACCATCGAAGACGTTCTGGGCTCCATGGATCCTGAGCTCGGTGTTGAAGAAGACGAAGTCCGCGCCGTACTCAAGCGCCTGCAACAATTCGACCCGGCCGGTGTATTTGCCCGCGACCTTCGAGAATGTCTGCTGCTGCAACTCAACCAGTTGCCAACCAACACCCCCTGGCTAGAAGAAGCCAAACTGGTAATTGGTGAACACATTATCCTGCTAGGCAACAAGGATTACCCAACCCTGATGCGCAAGGCCCGCCTGAAAGAGGAAGACCTCAAGGCCGTGCTGCGACTGATCAAGGAACTCAACCCTAAGCCGGGCGCAGGCATCAGTGCCGAACAGCCGGAATACGTAGTGCCGGATGTCATCGTCCGCAACGTGCGTGATGAATGGCGGGTTGAACTGAACCCGGAGATTGCGCCCAAACTGCGCGTCAATGCCGACTATGCCTCGCTCGTTCGTCGCTCCGACAGCAGCGCCGACAACGCCTTCCTGAAAGACCACCTGCAGGAAGCACGCTGGTTCATCAAGAGCCTGCAGAGCCGTAACGAAACCCTTTTGAAAGTCGCCACCAAGATTGTTGAATACCAGATCGAGTTCTTCGAAGAAGGCGAAGAAGCCATGAAGCCGTTGGTATTACATGACATCGCCGAAGCCGTTGGTATGCATGAATCGACCATTTCACGGGTGACCACCCAGAAATACATGCATACCCCGCGTGGCATTTTTGAACTCAAATACTTTTTCTCCAGTCACGTCAGCACGGATGCCGGCGGAGAATGCTCATCCACCGCTATTCGTGCCATGATCAAGAAACTGGTATCAGAGGAGAACCCACGCAAGCCGCTCAGCGACAACAAGATCGCCAGTCTGCTGGGAGACAAGGGCATTCAGGTTGCCCGTCGTACCGTTGCCAAATATCGGGAAGCCATGCTGATTCCGCCATCCAACGAGCGTAAACAGCTGGTCTGATTATCATGAGGGCAGAGAGCCCGGAGGAGTTGTTATGAATATTAATATCAGTGGCCACCACGTCGAAATCACCGAATCCATGGAAGCTTATGTTCTGGAAAAGATGACCCGTCTGGAACGTCACGCCGAGTCTATTACCTCCGCCCAGATTACCCTGACCGTAGAGAAAGAACGCAACATGGCCGAAGCTACTATCCATGTTAGCGGTACCGACCTGCACGCCACCGCCGAAAGCGACAACATGTACGCCGCCATTGACCAGATGGCGGACAAGCTGGACCGTCAGGTCCTGAAGCACAAGGAAAAACTGGTAGCACGCCACCACGGTCAAGGTTGATCTCATGAGTATAGAAGTCGCCGACATTCTGAGCCCGGCCCGGACACTGTCCGCGGTCAACGTCACCAGCAAGAAAAAACTGCTGGAGTTGCTGGCATCGGTAGTAGCCGAAGAAGTTGAAGGCAGTTCTGCTGACGACATCTTCGACCGCCTGCTGGGACGAGAACGCCTGGGAAGTACCGGTATCGGTTCCGGTATCGCCATTCCACATTGCCGCCTGCGTCAATGTGAACAGGCTGTCGGCGTACTGCTGCACCTGCAGGAGTCCATCGACTTTGACGCCATCGACCACAAGCCAGTGGATCTGGTCTTTGCCCTGCTGGTGCCAGAAGAAGCAACCGGTGACCATCTGCAGATTCTGGCCACCCTGGCCCGAAACTTCAGTGACAGCGACTACTGTAGTCGCCTGCGCGAAGCGCTCGGAGACGAGCAGCTCTACGTTCAGGCAATCAAGAGCGTTCAATAACGCCCGAGGAGACGACAGTATGAGACTAGTCGTAATCAGTGGTCGTTCCGGTTCCGGAAAATCCAGTGCGCTGGCCGTACTGGAAGATCTCGGTTTTTACTGTATCGACAACCTGCCAGTAGATTTGTTATCCGCCCTGTCATCACTACCTTACGCTGCCGAAAAACGCACCCGGGTAGCCGTCAGTGTCGACGTACGCAACCTGCCAGACAATATCGAGCAGCTCACCGCCGTCCTCAACGATTTGCCTCGCCAGTATCAGCAGCTGGACATTGTTTTTCTCGACGCTACCGAAGAAGTACTGCTACAGCGCTTCAGCTCGACCCGGCGTAAACACCCGCTCACCAACGCAGAAGTATCTCTGGCGGAAGCAATTGAGCGCGAGACCCACTTGCTGGAACCCATCGCCAATCTGGCCGACCTGACGTTGGATACCACACGAATATCCGTTCACGAACTACGCAGTCTTATCAAACTGCGAGTGGCGGGGAAAAACAGCCCCGACATGGCCGTCCTGTTCCAGTCGTTTGGTTTCAAACAGGGAATCCCGCTGGATGCCGACTTCGTCTACGATGTTCGCAACCTGCCGAACCCTTATTGGGATCATCAGCTTCGCCACCTGACCGGTCAGGACGAGGCTGTTATTGAATTTCTTGGCAAACAGCCAGAGGTAAACGCCATGTTTGCCGACATCTGCCAGTATCTGGAGCGCTGGTTGCCCGAGTTCGAAAAAAATAACCGCAGCTACCTCACCGTCGCCATCGGTTGCACCGGTGGTCAGCACCGCTCGGTTTACTTGTCGGAACGTCTTGCTAAAGCTTTCCGCGGCCATTTCACCAATGTTCAGGTTCGCCACCGCGAACTGCGCTGCTCATCCGGCAGCAATTAATCACCCCCCTCCGGGCTGGAGAATAAAAACAGCATGATCAGCGTAGAGATCACCATCATTAACAAACTGGGTCTGCATGCCCGTGCCGCAGCCAAACTGGTTACATTGGCCTCTGCCTATGGCAGTGTTATCCGCATCGGTTATCCAAACCGTATGGTCGATAGCAAAAGCATCATGGCCGTAATGATGCTGGCAGCCGCCAAAGGCACTGCACTGCAATTACAGGCCGAAGGTGATGATGAAGCTGCAGCTGTCGAAGCCATCTCCGATCTGATCAATCGTCGTTTTGACGAAGAAGAATAATCCCATCCGGTCATTTACCGGCCTGAAATCCACCTGAAAAATCAGGCACATGGCGCAACACTGCGGGCGCATTCGTGGTATCTGCTGATAAATCAGGCTATGATTGCGCTGAATCAATTCCAGTACCCAGCATCGTTAACAGCAGTCCGGGAATCCGATGGCAGAACCCAGCGAAAAGGCCAGAGCCAAACTTTTAAGCCTCAATGAAGCGCTGGAATCCGGTGCCATCAGCCGCGTGCGCCGGATCATCAACTCGGGTCTGGCACCTGTTGACGTTGCCCACCTGATCGAGTCCTCACCGCCGCGCGACCGTAAACTCCTGTGGGATCTGGTCGACAAGGAAATCGAAGGTGAGGTACTGCAATACCTCAGCGATGATATCCAGAGCCAGTTCCTGAGCGACATGAGTGCGGCCGAAGTAGCCGACATGACTGCCGATCTGGATGCCGACGATGTCGCCGACATGCTGCAGCAGCTGCCGGAACGGGTGATTCAGGAAGTTCTCGACTCCATGGATCACCAGGATCGTTCGCGCCTGGAAGCCATTCTCGGTTACCCCGAGGACAGTGCCGGTGGTCTGATGAACACCGACACCATCACCATCCGCCCCGACATCACCCTCGACGTAGTGCTGCGTTACCTGCGCCGTCACCAGTCACTGCCAGACATGACGGATAACCTGCTGGTGGTGAATCGTCAGAGCGAATTTATTGGTGTATTACCCATTCGCAAACTGCTGGTGAGTGATCCGCAACAAACCGTACGTGAAGTGATGTCGACCGGTGGTGTCACCGTGATTCAGGCCACCCAGCATGAAACGGAAGTTGCGAAACTGTTTGAACGCCACGATCTGGTATCGGCACCAGTGGTTGATGCCAATGGCATCCTGCTCGGCCGTATCACCATCGACGACGTGGTAGACGTAATCCGTGAGACCGCTGACCACTCCCTGATGAGTATGGCTGGTCTGGACGAAGACGAAGATACCTTTGCTCCGGCGCTTAAAACCGCACGCCGACGTGCCGTCTGGCTGGGCATTAACCTGATCACCGCCTTTATTGCCTCAGCGGTGATTGGCATGTTCGACAAAACCATCCAGCAGGTAGTGGCATTGGCGGTTCTGATGCCCATTGTTGCCAGCATGGGCGGGATTGCAGGCAGCCAGGTATTAACCCTGGTGATTCGCGGTCAGGCGCTTGGACACCTGAGCAGTGCCAACTTTACCTGGTTATTCAATCGCGAGCTGATTGTCGCTGCTCTGAATGGCGTGCTCTGGGCTATCGTTATTGCGATCATTACCTGGTTATGGTTTGGCGACGAAATGATTGCGGTGATAATAGCGGCTGCGATCATCATTAACCTGATGGCCGCGGCAGTAACCGGTGCTGCATTACCCCAGATTCTGAAATCCCAGGGCATTGATCCGGCTTTGGCCGGCGGGGTGATTCTCACCACCGTGACCGACGTGGTCGGCTTTATGTCATTCCTTGGCCTGGCGACCCTGTTTTACCTCTGATTTTCCGGCTGTCATGCGTGGCAGCCTTACCTGTGAGTTTGACAATGAAACACTACGAAGACGATTACCAGGATGATGAAGTCAGCAAGTCCGCGGTGAAACGCGAGATGGAACGCTGGCAGAAACTGGGTGAACGCCTGACGGAACTGAACCAGTCCGTTTGGGCGCAGATGCCAATTTCTGAAACCCTGCGTGTCGCTCTGGAAGAAAACAAACGCCACAAGCAACACGGTGCCCGTCGTCGTCACCTGCAGTACATAGGTCGTCTGATGCGCGACGAAAACGTCGACGCGATTCAGGAAAAACTGGATCTGATGGACCCATCCAGCGAAGCCTATGGCCGCCGTCAACGTCAGTTTGAACTGTGGCGTACTCGCCTGGTAAACGAACCGGATTCACTCAACGAATATATCGAGCTGAACCCGGAAGTAGATCGTCAGCAGTTACGCAACCTGGTGCGTAATGCCCAGAAAGAAGTGGCGGGTGAAAACGGTCGTCCTGGCACAGCCTTCAAGAAACTGTTCCAGTTCATCAAGGGCGAAGCGTCGGAAGACTGAGCCCCGCTGGGAGACTCATCATCAAGAGTGGCAACCGTCATGCGGTTGCCGATTCCTTACGCAGGTGTTTCATCAAGGCACCAATCAGCGAATGATTACGGTGTTGCACCAGTTTCACCGGCTCCGCAACACGGTTAACCCGAGTCACCAGTCCTGCGGACCAGGCTGCCGAATAAAAACGCAGCACCTCACATTCGTTAATCCCCAGAATTTTACCCGCCAGAGCAATCGACGTTGGACGTGCAGAAAACAGCGCCGCCAGACGAAAGGTATTACGTGATGCCGGCACCCGGGTCAGGTTTGGCCAATGCTGCAGACGCACCACGTCATCACGACGACAACCCATATGCATACAATTACGCTCTTCTGTGTATGAATTGAATGCCAGAGTCCAGAGCAGATCTTCCAGATTGCGACCACTCTCCGCCGACAACAATTTCAGCGATGAATCACCGGCATCCAGACGCTGCCAGTCACACTGACCTTCCAGTACCAGCTCATGCAATGTCGGCAGCAGATTATCGGGATCAAAATAACGACCGATATCGCCGCGAATTACCAGCCGCTTGCTAGCGCATACAAGTGCGGCACACTGATGCGACTCCGCCAACCCGCGAATCCGCTGAACCAGATTTTCGCTGGCAGCAAGGTGCTGGGTACGCATAAACGATACGATTGAAGCCATGATAATCTCCTGCTGATGAAGGTGTTGTCCCACCACCCTGCATCCGCTTGCCGCTCTGCCCTGTAACCGCCTTCAGGCCCAGAGAGAAAACGACTGCTGACAAAATTCTGAGGATGCGTATGTGGTTAACGTTTCGGTACACTGACCGGACCGGGCTTTATGTAGGAATGTCCTACAATCCATACGCAATAAATAATACTCCATAATAATGAACGCTCACACCCGCCGAATAACCTGTTCTATTACTGAACTGTCGTGCAATTCATAAAAATAGAAAAAACCACACGGTTTCAATTGGATAGAAAGCCAGCGCGCTATTAGTCAAAAAGTATCAAGACCAGTATTCCGACTAACGGCGTAGAGACAACGACCGCCATCAATCATGGTGCCGCCAAAATGAGAAATAAATCACAAATTACTGCCATATCAATATCGGCCGAAAATAAATAAAATCGCCAGGCACAAAGTCCTGGCGATTTAAAAAAGACACCGAAATCAATCGAAAACAATCAGCCCTTGTCGGCCAGCAGCAGAACACCAGCTCCAGTATTGGAGATCGGCGCGTGGTAATGCTTGTGCAGCACATCCACTTCTTCCGACAGCGCACCGCGCATCACCAGCCACATGATCACTTCGATACCTTCAGTACCGGCCTTTTCCATGATCTCGGAATTGGATTGGGCGCACAGCCATTCCGGATTATTGATTACAGCTTCCATACACTGAATGTCGTAAGCCACATCAATCAGACCAGAACGCTCACCCTGCAGCTGGTGAGACAGACCACCGGTGCCGATAATCACCACTTTCATATCTTCCGGGTAAGACTCAACAGCTTTACGCAGGGCCTGACCCACCTGGAAACAACGACGAGCACTGGTCAGCGGATGCTGAACGGTATTCACCGCAAATGGCATGGTCTTGACCGGCCACTCTGGCAGATGACGCCAGAACAGGCCCATCGGCACGGTAAAACCGTGGTCGACCTTCATTTCCTGACAGGTGCACATATCCACACCCTGGTTGATCAGGCTTTCTGCCACGTGCCAGGAGAACGGCGCGTCCCCCTTGAACGATGGCATGATCGGAATGCCCCAGCCTTCATCCGCGTTCTGATACTCATCAGAGCACCCCATTGCAAAGGTTGGCACCTGATTCAGGAAGAAATTCAGGCCATGGTCGTTGTAAACGATGATTGCCATGTCCGGCTGAACTTCATCCAGCCATTTTTTGACTGGTTCATAACCGTCGAAGAAACGCTTCCAGTACGGATCATTTTCCAGCTTGCTGGCCATGGCATTGCCGATAGCCGGGATGTGAGAGGTAGTGATACCACCGATGATCTTAGCCATGCCAGAAACCCCCTGCCTGTTTCAGTTGTTCTTCGAAACCCGCTGCGTTATCCAGCAGCAGTTGTTTGAATTCCGGAGTGGTGATGCCGTGGAATTTTGCACCCGCATCCTGCACATTCAGACCATGGAACACCGCAATCTTGGCCAGGTAATACACATTACCGCCCAGATGCATCAGCTTCAGGAAGTCACCCGCCAGCACCGCCTCACGCTGCTCATCACTCAGCTCATACTTGCGGCAATAAGCGTCCATATCGGCCGCAAACTCATCACGGTTTGCCTTGTCGATAAAGGAATAGGCCATACGATTCAGGTTGTAACCGGCATGTGAGCGCTTGCCATCAAACACATAAGTGCCGGGTATCTTGTCATAATCATGGGCTTGCCAGTTCATGCCAGTTACCTCTGTTGTTGTTCTGTGAGGCCATTCTTGCCGGTTTCTGCCAACTGAAGAATGGAATAAACCCGGCACAAATTGCACTTTTCGCAGATCCACTCAAAAGCCTATTATTCCCTGACTCAGATCAAGAGATGGCAATATGACACGGCAGTCCGATAATGCAGGCCCACGTACAGCAACCCCCGGTAACCAGGTTCCAGTCGTACATCAGTACGGAGACAACAGCCTCGGCTTCGGGACCGACCAGCTTCATTGCGAACGCCTGAGCGTGCGCAGCCGCCAGCATCAGTTCAAGATTCGCCCACACCGACATCGCGGATTAACCCAGATATTTCTGGTCAGTCACGGCAGTGGCCAGGCGGTGGTCGATGGTCGTCAGACCAACGTGCAGGCACCTGCAGCCCTGGTGATTGCCGAATTATGTGTGCATGACTTTATCTGGTCGGAAGATGTTGAAGGCTACGTACTGTCGATATCACATGGCTTGCTGGAGCAACTCAGCATGGAACAGGCTGCCAGCGTGTTCTTGCATACCCGGGTTCTGCAAGATGCCACTGCAGTACAGGAACTGGCGCTGCTACTGAAACAGCTGCATGACGAATACAGCACCCCACCAGACGAGTTACGAGCACAGGCACTGCTTAACTGGGTGCGTCTGAGTGCGATCCGGCTCTATCGTCAGGCACGAGAGGTCACAGAGGCACCAGGCAACGACACCTCACGGGGGCTGCAATGGTTGCAACGTTTTACCAGCCTGATTAACCGGGACTATGCCTTGCAACGAACCGTCGAAGACTACGCATCTGAGCTGGGCATATCCGCCGCCCACCTGAATGCTATCTGTCAGACACACACGCGTCGTAACGCCCTGTCGCTGGTACATGAGCGGGTAATTGTCGAAGCCTGTCGTTATCTGAACTACACGGTTCAACCGGTCAGCAGCATTGCCTATCAACTGGGTTACAGCGACCCGGCATACTTCACACGATTTTTTCGACGGCAGATGGGAGTATCACCGCGTGAATATCGTAATAGCAGTGACAGCGGGCATATGCCCGCTGTCATTGAGGAAGGGATTAAAGACGGAGCAATTACCAGCAACCGCTCATAGTCCCGGTAATGGAGCCATTAGCCTCCAGACCTTTGGCCCCGGCGTTGTTGTAAGTGAGAATCCCGCACTGGGTATCTTTCAGCGGCGTTGCCTTGAGGGTATAACTCTGGGCCACAATTGTTGAGCTGAAGGTGTAATACTCTTTCAGATCAGTCTGACATCCGAGTGCAGGCATGGCGCCAGCGTAACTGGAAGCTCCCGCATAACGACGCTCCAGTGACTGCCCGGTTTCCAGCAAACAGCCTTCTGCTGCTGAACGGTTGGTTTTGACCATCTGGTTTTGATAACCAGGAATCGCCACCCCGAATAAAACCGACACAATCACCACTGTAATCATCAGCTCCACCAGGGTAAAACCCCGGTGGAGCTGGAATGGTTTCCGATTACTCATACTGCTTTCCTTAACCAGAGATATAGTCACATTTATTCGTCCAACAGCTCGCGCCAACCAGAAATACCATTTTCGCCCTTGGTAAAAGTAAACGGATCGTCCAATCCCAGATTGGTAACACCGGATTTATCGATATTTCTCTCACTATGCCCTTCCAGAGTCACCTCACCACCAATAATGGTGATACTTGGTTTATAGGCTTTACCTGTTCCCACCAACACGTTATCCGTTACCGGAGTTTTGGTGTGCAGGGTGTTATATGGGAAATAACCTTTATCCAGACGGTACAGGTAGTAATAGGCGTTACAGACCTGCTCTGTTCCAGACGTTTCTTCCACCTGTACCGGCAGGAACACCACACTCTCAGCAATCTCTACCTGATCGGTGATTGTGGCCAGCGTTGGCAGCTTCTGAATATGCTCACTTTTTGGTGTAAACAGGGTTTCCTTGGTGTAAGTGCCGGAATCACTCCAGGAACCGGACTCACCGACCCGGCTGATCCAGCGTGATGCCCAGGTGCTGGAATTCGGCAAGCGGAAGGTTTTCAAACGGGTGGTCGTCTGCGCCGTTACATAATCGTAGCCCCCCAGCGTCGCGGTTTGCAGGTATTTCACCGGGTCCGCAACCGTACTGGTGGTGCCCATATTGCCAACGGTCACCTTGGAGGGGCTGTTAATCAAACTACCACCGGATGCAATTTTGTATTCATAGACATTACCGTCGGCATCCCCCACATACATGGTTAAATTCTGTACCCGGTTTTTGCCAGAGGTATCAAAGGATTCCAGAACAATTGGCGCTGCGGTTAATGTACCGGTTGCCAATGTGTACTGCTTGGCAGTCGCACCGGATGTCAAAGCACGAACATTAACGGTGTTGGTGCCGGTCAGATACAGTGCGTAATAGGTACTACCCACCTGGAAGATAACCGGACGATGTGGAACAGAACCAGCTGCAGAGTCAGCCCATAGATTGGTAAGCGTTCCACTACTGCTAACATTCAATGCATAGTGAATGCTCCCTCCCTTGGCCGAACCCACCACATAGGCGTTTTTGGTACCGCCGGAGGTATATTCCTGAACTGCAATCTGACCTTCCATCGCATGGCTTTTATAAAAAGTACCGTAATCCTTCAAACTCGCAACCAGATCACCAGGCATAAAGCCCCATTTCAGCTCACCAGTCGTGGAATCAACGGAATACAGAAAACCATCATCGGTATGGAACATCACCTGTCCGAGATTCTCGGCAATCACTGGCTGGGTGCTGTACGGCCGACCAATCATGGTATTCGGGTCACGCTTGCCCAGGAAGGTAGCCGTATAAGACGGATTCAGGGTATAGCTGATGATCTCGGCGGACGTTGGTGACGTCGATCCGAATGCTGCGCTATCCAATAAAGCGAACTTCGTAAGAGCACCAGAGCTATTGATGGAATACAAACGATCGGTACGTTGGGCAACCGTCATCAAGGTACCGGCATCCCATTGCGCCGTCGTTTCCGTAGTGCCATCCGCTTTCAGCTTGAATGCCATCAGATGGCCACCGTAATAGGAATAGGAACCGTCATCCTTCAGATAATAATCAGTCTGATACGGCACATACACCAGATTACCAGACGTGGTTTCACGTGGCACGGCCGGAGCAGCCAGGCTGTAGGTGCCTTTCTTGATAACTTCAGTAGTAACGCTAGAGGTGGAATACAGACTCGAGAAAATGCCAGTGTCCTTATAGATAATATCCATCGGATCACTGCTGGATCCGCCGTTTTGCAGCAAGATATTCTTGGCCAATGCTTCACCAATAAAAGTGGCATTGTTGTTGCCCATAGTCAGGGTACCCTTTTGGACATAAATACCTGCAGCCATACTCACACGGTCATTCAGAGTAAAGTCACTACTCAGAACATAGATATAAAGACGTTCAGGATGCTCAGCATCAGCCGTTGTATTCAGAACACCAGAAGATGGGCAAGAAGATACGTTAATGCAACTTCCATTAAGGTTGTTCATACTCATATTGTCGACATAAAGCTTGACCTTGCCAGTGCCATCACCACCACTGGATGCCACTTTTATAACAAACTTGCTGGTTGTTTCGAGCGTGCCGATGTAATACGTGCCAGGTTCAAAGGTTACCGTTGCGTTATCAGCAGACAAACGAAGCTTGCTAATTCTATAAGGACTGGCAGCAGAGTCATATTTAAAGTAGACCTCATTACCAGTATTCACATCAACCAGTTCGTACCCATAAAGATCCTGATATGCTGTATCAGACTTGGAAAGGTACACTTTCTTACTGGTCAAAGCATCGTTGGTTAATGTCAACCTAGTTGACCCATAAACAGGAAATGTTCCCCAGTCCGAATTAAGGTGCGAATCATAAACGATATAATCACTACCTTTCTGATTATTATCACAACCATTCCCGGTGCCATTTTTACACCAACGATATTTTGAGCTGCTTGAAGAGTCCTTTAACGCATACGAATGTTCAACGCTGCTACTGGTGAATTTAATCACACCCCCACTATTAGCGTAAGTAACCTTTGCGGCATTGGCAGATGGGCCAGTGTATGACATGGGTGACAAAGCATTCAGGTATTCGCCGGTCTCAGCAACCTTGCCACCGGAAGACGTCGAACAGCCAGTACCACGAGTGGTATATTTACCTGTCTGGGCATTAATGACCGTGCTATTACCACCAAACAGAATGGCACAGTTGGACTCGCCGTTAGACTGAACCGTAATAGTACCGTCCTTGAGTACCCCCAAAGCCCCCGGCATTGGCCCACTGGCTGCCACCAAGGTGTCACAGGCCCCAGCCAGAACCTGTAACGGAAATACCACTGCCATTAAAAAAGCTGTGAATTTATATACCATCTGTTTATAACGCATATCGCTCTTCTCCCTTACAGCAACGCGTTGAATGTCGCTTGCAAGCGAACACGGGTATTAGGCTGTGCACCGTAACCAATTACGGTGATAGTGAACCGCTCAACATGCAGAGGCTCACCAGCACTACCAATACTATTGGAATAACCTTCCGGGCTGACGTCGGCATAACATGGGCTGGTTTCATCCACCTCACTGTCATAACCGATCATATAACGTGGAACCTGACTCAGACCGAGTTGTTTTAACGGTGCGTTTTCAGCCGATGTCAGAGCAATCGAATCGGAATTATCCCAGGTCGCTACACCAGTAAGCCATGGCAATGAGGTTGAACAGTCACCACCGTTACCACCACCAGAGCTGATGGTCAGGGTTTTGTAATACCAGGGATAAGCCTTGTTGCCAAAATAGGTAGCGTAGTTACCGTTTGATACCATTTCCGAAACTTTTGCCTCAGCCACTTTCAGGGCATATTCAGCCGCCTGGAACGCACGGTTACGGTCTTCAGCGTTGGCCGCCATCCGGATTTCCAGAGTCGAACTCTTGATCCCGGAAATACCCAGCAAGGTCAGGATCACCAGCATCACCAGGCTGATAATCAAGGCCGAACCCTGCATCAATGAACGATTTGTTTTCATGTCACAGGTCCTTATTGCAAACGACCACGAATGGCCACCACAAAGCTGACTTCGCGGTACATTCGTTTGTCGGTCGGCGTTATGGTTTTGCCGTTAAAGGTGTAGGAAGAAATACTATCTACCACGTTGTCATCGATACTGCGCACCAGCAGATTGATACGAGCGCTGATCGCATCCGACCATTCAGCACCAATCGAACCATCGGTAATCTGGGTCGGGGTGTAATAACCTTCCGGTAAACCGTCATCATTGGTATCCACACCAAAGGTCAGCTGCATATCCTGGATGCCTTCAACCACTTCAATGGTGTCAGAGCTACCCTGATCGGTGGCGCGCTGGAACAACGCCGATTCACCATTGGCGTTGGTGCCGATGTAATAGGCAATCGTGCGAGTCTTGATAACCGTGGCACCAGCCTGGAACGGATAAATAAAGTTTTTGGTCTGGTTGCCCGGCGTGCCGGTACCGGTGTTGTGAACCACGTTATCGGAACCGGAGTTACCATTGCCTGAAAAGTTGGTGATCTGGAAAATGGATGCCGTACGGCAATCGGTTACCACTACAATGTCATCCACTCCCATTGGCGGAGGATCAATAGAGGTTACTTTCAAGGAGGCCGACGGGTTGTCCAGTTCGGTTTCCAGTTTGGCACCGACACCATAAGTTCCGCGCACCACCAGTGCATCCGTACCGGATTTAACCACCCCCGATAGCGCAGCAGGCAGATTATTGCCGTTATCGTAAGCTTCCAGCGGCTGGGCAAAGTTAAAGTCGAAATCAGTAGAGTTAAGCATGTTCTGCACGGTAGTTACGTTGGCCAGACAGGAATAACCCGATCCCGCCATTCGCACTTCACGGGCGATATAGTCATAGGCAATACGCACGTTTTCCTGAATTTCGGCCAGGGCATCACCGGTGATATAGGTACGTTTATTACTCTGGAATACCGAAACCACACCGGCAATCAATACCAGGCTGATGACCATACTGATCATCAACTCGATCATCGAGAATCCCGACTGTTTTGCGCGCGCAGACCACTTGTCAGAAAACACTGTCATGTCCTTATTTCCTTCACAGAGTGGACGCGAGGGTGATGGAGGTAACCTTGTCCTTGTCATCCACCACTCCGTCCTCATTGACATCTTCAGTGACCGAGTTATCAAACCACTGGACGATCACCGTACAGTTGCCGTTTGAGTCGCAGTCCACTGAACCATCGCCAGATGGCAGCAGGCTGGTAAGGTTGGCAACCCAGTCCTTAAGATCGGTGTCAGCCATGCTGTTACCGGTTGAGAATTTGCGCGTGCCCATCGACATGTCGTATTTCCCAGCAATCGCGGCATCACTATTGGCACGGATCCGTTCGAGGATGTCATAGGCCAGAATACTGCCCTGCGAGCGCAGATAAGCGCCGCGGTTCTCCTGCAGCGAGCGTGCCTGCAAGGCCGCCATTCCCAGCAAGCCAACCGACAGCACCACCACGGATACCATCACTTCAACCATACTGAAACCGCGCTGAAGACGGTTTTGCCCCAGAGCAACTGAGCGTTTCATGAGAGTTCTCACTGGCAAGTTACCGTGCTGGAATCCACGCGGGTGCGACCACCGGTAGTCATGGAAATCACCCTGGCATTAGGCGATACACCGCTGGCCACCGTACAAATGGTGACGGTGCCGGCATCACTTTGCAGTGCGCCATCGGCCTTATAGCGAATAGAGGTCGCCAGTGCGGTATTACCGGCGATACGAATATTACCCTTGGCGGCTTCACCAACAGCGAATACTGCTTCAGTACCGTCAGTGGCCAATTTGCCATCGGAGTTGGCATCGTTGAAGGCAATCCAGCCGGAAGTCCAGGAACTGGCATTGCAGGAAGTACCGTTACTGCTCGGGCATAGCATGGTTTGCATGTTGCGTTTGACTGCTTCCATACGCACCGATGCCAGCTGGCCGTTGACACGATTGGTTTCGGTAATCAGGGCATTGCTTTCAATAAAGGTACGGAGTGCCGGAGCACCAACAGCAATCAAAATGGAGAAGACCCCAAGAGCTGTCATCAGCTCAATCAGAGTAAAGCCGCGACAGCGGTTCAAGATCCGATAATTGTGGGTCGGTATTGCAATCATGATGCGTTCATCCATTTACGGTGTGATCAGGTTCAATCTATGCAGAGATTGTGTCGGGGTCGGATTGTCGGATCAACGGACCTGCATCACAGAACAGTCATAAGGCGGAAAAACTGGGATAAACGGGCGTTGCACAATTGTTACCGAATGTGATTTACAACTGATTATTTACGTTCTATTGATATATATCAAAATCAGCCAGCTAATAGAAAACAGCTTTTACTGTCATCACAAATGCTGATTTTCTGTCGACTCTCGAATCTCCTATAGTCAATTCAGAGGGTCCAAGGAGCACCTGTGATGACAACTCTGAATAGTCCATCCGAAAGCTGGTTCAGCATCATTAGAGCCACTGCGTTTGAACATCCACGCACCAGCATTGCCCTTGCGGCCGCTCTGGTGCTGACCATTATTCTGTTACTACAGGGTATGTTGCATTCACTGGCCAGCAGCACCGACGGCTTTAGTCGTTACGCACTGCTGGGCGGCACTGCCGGCTTTCTCGCCACCACACTGGGCGCTGCTCCGGCTCTCTTTCTGCGTGGCATTCGCCAGTCTACGGAAGACGTCATGCTGGGGTTTGCCGCTGGCATGATGCTGGCAGCCTCCTGTTTTTCACTGATTCTGCCCGGGCTAGATTCCGGTGAAGCCATCACCGGCTCGGCTGTTGGCGGAGCCGCACTGGTGGTTCTGGGAATGGCCTTTGGTGTGGCGTTGATGTTGGGGATTGATAACCTGACGCCCCACGAACACACCAATACCGGCCCTTGTGGCCCCGGCCATGAACGCTGTGATCGCGCCTGGTTGTTTGTGCTGGCGATTGCCATTCACAACCTGCCGGAAGGTATGGCAGTTGGGGTCAGTTTTGCTCAGGGCGATATGAGTGTTGGCCTGCCGCTGGCCACTGCAATTGCCCTGCAGGATATTCCCGAAGGTCTGGCGGTAGCCCTGACCCTGCGAGCGGTTGGTATGTCCCCGATGTTAGCCGTGGTCGTTGCAGGAGCCAGTGGATTGCTGGAGCCTGTTGGTGCCCTGTTGGGGGCTGGTCTGGCCGGTGGATGGCTGTTCGCCTACCCGATCGGGCTGGGTCTTGCCGCGGGCGCCATGCTGTTTGTGGTGTCTCACGAAGTGATTCCGGAAACCCATCGCAATGGCCACCAGACACTGGCAACCCTGGGATTGATGGCCGGATTCTGTCTGATGATGGTGCTGGATACCACACTGGGATAAATCCCCAACTGCCGAAACCAACTTGCAATGCTGACCTGTCGCAACACAAGCGAGATCCAATCAGCCTATAAATAGAAAATACTCTCACCTGCAAATGAGACTTTCGATAACAACGACACCAGAACCTGTTCTGACCAGAGGAATTCGACCATGACCAAACCCATGAGTATCAATATCGGTATCAGCGACGAGCACCGCGAACAGATTGCCGACGGGCTGGGCCGTTTGCTGGCCGATACCTACACCCTGTATCTGACCACTCACAACTTCCACTGGAACGTCACCGGGCCAATGTTCAACAGCCTGCACGACATGTTTATGGTGCAGTACACAGAACTCTGGAATGCCGTTGACCCGATTGCTGAACGTATTCGCTCGCTGGGCCATAAAGCCCCAGGCTCCTATTCACAGTTTGGCAAACTGACATCGCTGCCAGATGCGCCGGAAGTGCCGCCCAAGGCACTGGAAATGGTGGCGATCCTGGCTCAGGGCCACGAAGCCACTGCCCGTACAGCACGCAGTCTGTTCCAGCTGGTTGACGAAGCCAGTGATGAGCCAACCGCTGATCTGCTGACCCAGCGTATTACCGTACACGAGCAAACCGCCTGGATGCTGCGTTCCTTGCTGGAAGAATAACGCTACCCGCTTTATGGCCCACGGCTCCGTTTATCCCGGCATACCCCGGCATAACGGAGCTGCAACAGGCCAAACCCGCGACGTTGGGATTCACACTTGTGCAGCGCATGCAGTTGCACACTCTTCTCGTACAACTTTTGTACATTTTTTAGCAATTAGCTACGTTCTGATATACAGCCCAAACGGCAGCATTGCTGTCACCTGCACGCCATCCTTCACGCCGTCCTTCACGCCATCCTTCGCGCTCACGCATCCTGCAGCGTACGTGCCTTGGCGGCTATCCAGAGGCTGATCGGCCACTATTAACAATTCCCTTATTTTCCACATGTCTTACCCGACCATAACCGTCGACCATTGCCCGCCCACCTTGCAAACAGGCCATCTGCTTCTAGCGTAAATAAAGAATGCGGCGTTATGGCCGACACAAGGTCTGGCTCCCTGAGCCGTCCCTCAAATTTGATCGACCTGCCCCGGTACTCCGTTCGCCGCCGCAGATTATCCAACCCCGGCAAGCACGAGAGTTTGGCCACCGCTTGCTGATGGAGAACGTTATGGCACTTGTCAAAAAAACAGTGATGGCTCCACGTCAGAGCACCTCCAAAACCACCACCCAGATCAACCGGGAGGCGGAGCAACAGCGCAAACGCGCCCGTACACTGGCCAAACAGCAACAGGCGGCAGAACGGATCGCCGCGGCCTCTGGCGAACTGTCGTCGGGCATTTCCGAATCATCGGCGGCGGCAGAAGAACTCAACCGTGCCGCGACCCAGATCGCCGCGGGTGCCGAAGAAGGCAGCGCCGCCGCCCAGCAATCTCTGGTGGCGTTCCAGCAAGTCACACACGCGATCCAGCGCCAGCTCAATAATGCCGAAGCCAACCGCGAACACTGCACCAACCTGTCCATGCTGGCCAACGCCACCTCACGCGATATCGAGCGTCTGGTGCAGAAAGTTGGCGAGTCAGCGCGCCGTCAGGAGCAATCGGTACTGCTGGTTTCGGAGCTGGAAAAACAGGCCACCCGCATTGGCGACATCGTCAAAGCCGTGGTCAAGATCGCCGATCAGACCAACCTGTTGGCCCTGAACGCTGCCATCGAAGCGGCACGTGCCGGTAAACACGGCAAAGGATTTGCAGTGGTTGCCGATGAGGTTCGCACCCTCGCCGAAACCTCCGAACAAAGTGCCAACGAAATCCAGTCGCTGGTCTCTACCATCCAGAAAGAAGTGCTGTGTATCGCCGAAGGCATCAGGAACGCCTCCAGTATCGTGGAAGGAGAGGTACGCAAAGGCCAGACCATCAGCGAGCAACTTGACGTGATCCGCGAGGAAATGAGCGATGTGATTCATGGCTCCGAAGAAATCTCCTCGGGTGCCGAACAATCCTCCCGCGCTGCTAGCGAAGCCCTTAAAGGCATGGAAGATATTGCTGCAGCCTCGGAAGAACAATCATCTGCTGCGGTTGAAGCCGCGCGCCTGGTGAATGAACAGGCCCAGGCTCTGACCGAATGTGAAGTCGCGGCCCAGACCCTGTTTGATCTGTCGGAAGAACTGCGCAGCTCCACTGAACTGACCAAAAGCGCCGAGGAAGTCGCCTCCTGTGCCGAAGAACTGTCCTCGGTTGTACAGGTCATCAGTCAGGCTGCACATCAGGTTATGACTGGTATTGAGCAGATTCGCAGAGGCGCTCAATCCACCGCCGCGGCTACTGAAGAATCCTCAGCCGCCATTATCCAGATCGAAAAAGGTCTGGATGTCTCGCAGGCGCGCGCGCGCCAGAGTCGCGACATGGTGACACGTATTCGCGAAACCCTGCGCGGCAACAAGGGCTCGGTTGATGAACTGATCAATGGCATCCGCTTGTCCGTAACCAACACCAACAATAGCGTCAAACAGGTGCGGGAACTGGAAAAACTGTCACGCCGGATAGACAAGATTGTTGAATCCATCGCCACCGTCTCCATCCAGACCAACATGCTGGCCGTCAGCGGTTCTATTGAAGCCGCCCGTGCCGGTGAATCCGGCAAGGGATTTGTGGTGGTCGCTACCGATATCCGCAACCTCGCCCGTGATTCCGCCGAAAATGCCGAGCAAATCAAGGAGCTGGTGCGTTCTATTCAAGAGCAAATCCGACTGGTTAGTGACGATCTCAGCAACATCGCCGCAGAAGCCTCAGAAGAAGCGATACGAGCTAACGAGTCCACTCGCAATCTGCTTGCCATCGATAAGGACATCGAATCGGTGGAACGCGGTGCCGATGACATTCTGTCGGCGGCCACCGAAATCGCCGCCGCCATCCTGCAAATCAAACGTGGTGCAGAACAGATTGCCTCCGGAGCCCAACAGTCTGAACACGCCGCCGACGAGGCGGCGGCGGCGGCCGAACAACAATGCCAGGGCGCCGAAGAGCTGGCCTCCGCCATTGAAGAAATCGCCTGTCTGGCGGATGAATTGCAAAGCGCCTGAGAACACACCCGATGCCAACCGAGCTGCTGAACAATTACGAATACCAGGAGGACGATGACCTCGCGTTACGTCTTCACGTGGTGTTTAACCTGGGGCCTGAAGCCTGGGCCCTGCCCATGGCGGCTGTCCGGGAAATCGTACGGGTTCCGGCGGTTACCCGAGTGCCCCGCTCCCCCTCCAGCCTGCTGGGCCTGGCCAATCTGCGCGGTAATGTCATCCCAGTATTCTCCCTGCGACGCCTGATGGGACTGGAAGACATCAACGACCAGGATTGCAATCGGGCGATAGTGCTGGAAGGTGATGAACCCATGGCACTGGTCGTCGATCGTATCAGCCGGGTCAGCATGATTGATCAGCTCGAACCCCTTACCAGCCACCAGCAACAGGCCGATCATCTGATTGCAGGCGCCTGCCGCCTGTGTGCCGGTTTTCCGCTGGTGATGGTGCTGGATCACACCAGCCTGCTGGGGTTATGCCACAGTTACCAGAGCGCGCCTCACGAAAGCCGACTGTCAAATCCCGATAGCAGCAACAACGACCAGGCCCAGAACGACGATGCCGACCAGGACCTGTGCCAGTTTGTGTGCTGCCGGATTGCCCATCAGGAATTCGCCATTCCGATCGAGCAGATCCGTCGCATTATTGAACCCGGCACAGGTATCAGCAGCCTGCCCAACAGCCCGCTGGGGATTCTCGGTGCGCTGAATGTGGGTGATGAAACCCTGATGTTGTTGCACATGGCCGAGCTGTTCCGCCTGCCTCGCGAGCCCTTTCCAGAACGTGCTCGCATTCTGATTACCGACTATCCCGGCCGTGGTTATGGCCTGCTGGTTGATCAGGTCATTGGTGTGCTGCGCCTGCATGCCAACCAGATTCGCAGCATCGGCAACATCATGAGTGGCGACCGCGATATGGCGCAATTCTCCGGGCTGTGCCAACTGCAACAGGGCAAACGCCTGATCGCCATCATCGACCTGCAACGTTTGCTGCTACTGCATGGACTGCCCGTCAACGACTCACAACATCTGTCGGCGCCGGAACGGCAAGCGTTGGACATGGATGCCGACAACAATGATAACGACTCCGACCTTGTGCACATGGTGGTCTATCGCCTTGGCAACGAAGAGTTCGCCTCGCCGGTGAGTTGTATCCATGAAATCGTCCGTATGCCGGAGCGTTTGCAACCGGTGCCAACGGCTCGCCAACAGGTCGATGGCCTGATGAACCTGCGTGGCAATATTCTGCCGGTAGCTGACCTCCGTACCCGGCTCGGTATGGCGCGTGGCGAAAGCAACGACCGCCAACGCATTCTGGTGTTTTCTGATCAGAATGAGCGCTCAGGCTTTGTAGTTGATCAAGTAACTGAAATTCTCACAATCCCCCGGCAACCACTGGCCGACGAAAACACTGCCAGAAACCAACACAACAAAGTGATTAATTTACCAGCTAGCGGTCGGCTGATTCAGGTGATTACTCCTGATCGATTGTTATCTCAACACCTCCAGCACGGAGCCTCCTTATGAGTGGAGCAGCCATGACCCGATTGCTGATCGTTGATGACTCTGCCCTTATGCGGCAGCTGATCACTCATATCTTTAGCACCCAGGACGACTTTGAGATTCATACTGCCCGTAACGGTGTAGAAGCAGTCTCCAAGAATCGTCTGGTCCAGCCCGACGTGATTACCCTCGACATCAACATGCCAGAAATGGACGGACTTGATGCGCTGGCGCTGATCATGGCGGAGCGTCCGGTACCGGTGGTGATGCTGTCCTCCCTGACACGACAGGGTGCCTTGGCCACTTTCGAAGCCCTGAATCTGGGGGCAGTTGATTTTATTGCCAAACCCGATGGCACCATTTCCCTCAGTCTGGGAGAAGTCGAAAGCGAACTGATTGCCAAGGTCAAAGCGGCCAGCCGTGCGCGCTTGCGCAAGTTCACCGATCCCAACAAACAGTTTCGCCACCACAAGCTGCCCGACCGCAGTCCGCCACCCGCCACCCAGGAGGTCTCCACCACGTCGTTGGGTGGTCGCCAGTACAGCAGTAACAATCCGTTGGTGCTGATTGGAGTCTCCACCGGAGGGCCACGGACACTGGAAGAAATTCTGCCGCAGATGCCGGCCAATTTTCCGTTCCCGATTGTGGTCGCCCAACACATGCCGGCCAACTTTACCCGTTCACTGGCGGAGCGCCTGAATCGTTATTGCCAGATGGAAGTACTGGAAGCCAATGCCGAACAACCGTTGCTACCCGGCCATATTTACATCGCCGCAGGCAACAAGGATGTGGTGTTGGCCAACCAGAATGGCGGCATGGTCATCAAACCGGTGGCGGAAAGCCCCGATTATACCTGGCACCCATCGGTGGAACGGCTGGCCCAATCGGCACTGCAGTACTGTCAGCCTCGCCGGATCATGGCCGTGATGCTCACCGGTATGGGCCGCGATGGCTCGGAGGCTTATACCAAACTGTTCAACTCGGGAGCCGAAACCATCGCCGAATCAGAAGATACGGCTGTGGTGTTTGGAATGCCTGATGCACTGATTCGGGCCGGAGGCGCCAGCCACGTATTACCCGCCAACGCCATTGCCGAACGTATCGTGCAGTGGTCCAAAACCCAGAAGGCACGATAACCATGGCGCTGTTACAGAAGTCTGGCCAACCACGTCCGGCACCGGATGATCCAACAGGGCGAATACTGGATGTCGAAGCGCTCGAACGCTGTCTGCATGATCCGTCAGCGGATATCCGACGCCGTGCTGCAGCCGACCTTGCCAGTTGTCAGCAGGCCACCCAATGGTTGTTAACCCAGCTCCAGCAGGAAACCATCCCGTCGGTACGGCAGGTCATTATCACCAGCCTGACCCGCATCAATACCACGGAAGCCGTGCAAGGGCTGGCAACCTGCCTGCGGGCCGAGGATGCACGCCTGCGTAACGACGCCATTGAAGCCATGAAACAGATGCCGGATGCCATGGCACCGGTTATCGAAGAGCTGTTACAGGATCAGGACCCGGATATCCGCATTTTTGCGGTTAATATTCTCGAATCACTGTGCCATGAACAGGTAGAAAACTGGTTGCTCGACGTGATGGATAACGACGCCAGCATCAATGTTGTCTGCGCCGCCCTGGATATCATCGGAGAAGTGGGCACGGAAATCGCGCTGCCCGTATTGGAACGGACTGCCCGGCGCTTTAACGACGCCTACGTCGGTTTTGCCTGTGATCTGGCAATCCGTCGTATCGCCGACAGCCGACCAGCATCATGACAGCCATTATCAGCCAGGATGATTTTCTGGTCTTCCGTGAATACTTCTATCGCAAAACCGGCATCCGCTTTGAGTCCAGCAAACGCTATTTTGTCGACAAACGCCTGATCGACCGCATCACCGCCAACGACTGCGCCAGCTTCCGCGAATATTTCACCCGTTTGCGCTTTCAGGCCAATGGTGAGGAATTACAGCGCCTGACCAATCTGCTGACGGTAAACGAAACCTATTTCATGCGAGAGGAGTACCAATTCGATTGTCTGACCAGCCATATCCTGCCAGAACTCAGCGAACACCTGCCGACAGACAAGATCATCAACATCTGGTGCATCCCGTCGTCGTCAGGGGAGGAACCCTACTCCATCGCCATGCAGTTACTGGAGAATTGGCCAATGCTGCGTAACCGCGATGTGCGCCTGCTGGCTTCCGACATCAACACCCGCATGCTCGATATGGCCGAAGAAGGACTGTACAGCGAACGTTCCATACGCAACGTGCCGCCCACCTGGCGTGCCCGCTATTTCAGCCGGGTCGGCGATATGTACCAGATCTGCGATGAATTACGAGCCTGCGTTGAGTTCAGCCACGTCAACCTTGCCAACCCGGTTGAAGTGCGCCGCCAGCATGCCATCGACGTGGTGTTCTGCCGCAACCTGCTGATCTATTTCGACGACTTGTCGCGCAAGGAAGCCGCGGAATCCCTCTACGACGTTATGTCCCCCGGTGGTTTTATCTGCCTCGGGCATTCGGAATCCATGGGCCGTATTTCGCCACTATTCACCGTTCGCAAGTTTCCGGAAGCGATTGTCTACCAGAAGCCCTGGGAGGAATCATGAAACGAGTACTCATCATTGACGATGCCAGCACCATCCGCCTGTACAAACGCTGCATCCTGGAGAAACACGGCTATCTGGTTGAAGAGGCAGTAAACGGTATGGAGGGGCTGGAAAAGGCACTCGAAAGCCATTTCGATCTGTACATCGTCGACATCAACATGCCCAAACTGGATGGCTACGGCTTTTTACAGCGTATTCGTGCGGAAGACATCGACCAGCCTCCCGCCATGATGGTCTCAACCGAATCCGCCGCCCAGGACAAGGAAATTGCCTACCAGTCCGGTGCCAACCTGTATCTGGTAAAACCGGCCAAACCGGCCGAGCTGTTAACGTTTGTGCGTTTGTTGATGGGGGACCACCACTCATGAATCCGCTGTTGCAACAATTTCTTGCTGAAGGCCGGGATCAGCTGCAACAGATGAGTGAATCCCTGCTGGCACTGGAACGCGGCGAACAGAGCAGCGAACATATCAATGAGCTGTTCCGGCTGATGCACACCCTCAAGGGTGCCAGCAGCTTGTTCACCTTTCCGGAAATGACATCGGTCCTGCACATTGCCGAAGACCTGCTGACCGCCATTCGGGAACGGCCGGCCGCCCTTGGCCGCGACCTCACCGACCTGTTGCTGGAATGCCTCGACTTTACCAGCCTGCTGCTGGATGAAATCAACCAGCATGACCAGCCACTGGCCCACGGCGAACAATCCGGACAGCTGTGCCAACGTCTGCAGCAACAGCTGCAAAGCTGGAATACCAAGGTCGGGCAAAACGCACCACTGCAGACACAGGAACAGACAGCACAACCAGTACCAACACAGCAGCCTGCGACTACCGCCACCAGCCGTGCGACCAAACAGGCAGCAGAGCACAGCGATCAATCATCGCTGGCAGATCACCGCATTCTGCAAAGTATTCCCGAAGCGCTGCGGCAGCAGATTCTGATTGAATCCCTGCACGAACCTGAGCTGAACTACATTGTTTACCGCCCTCAGGCGCAGTGTTATTTCTCCGGTGAAGATCCGTTTTTCCTGGCCCGTCAGACCCCGTCCTGCATCTGGGGAACGGCCAGTGGCAGCTCACAGGATCTGGCCAATCTAGACCCCTATGATTGCCAGTTGGTGTTTCATGTGCTGAGCCGCGCCAGCGACATCGAACTGCAACAACACTTCCAGTACGTGGTTGAACAGATTGATGTTGCGCCGATTGATGCCCGCCAGCTGATCTTTCTGAGCAGCCAGGCCGACGATCAGCCACTGTCGCAGGAAACTCTCGACGGCCTGCACAGCCTTTATGTCAGCCGCAATGTCAGCGGCTTGCGCCAACGCCTCATCGACATCCTTGGCCAGATCAAAACCCAGACCACCACCGCCAGTGCCCTGCGCTGGCTGCAATGTGCCGCAAACCATGCCCCGGACTCACCGGTCATGGAACAGACATGGCAGCTGTTAACCCGTCATAGCCAGTATCAACCGACCCAACCCGGCACCATCCAGCACAACGATGTTAACGATGAGATGATGCAGCGTGGCATGCAGGAAGTACTGGCCACCCAACGCCATATTCTCGAACTCGACCACAACACCCCGTGGGCCAAAGGTCGACTCAAAGCCGCCGCCAACAGCCTGGCAAATATCATGGATGCCACCGGGCAGAGTGAGCAGAAACATCACCTGCGGCAGCTGCTGGATGAAAGCCTGCAAGACTTCAACACCCGTTCGATGATCAGCTGGATCGACAATTTGCTCGATCATCCGGTAGCGGCCGATCAGGAGCAGACCGCGGCGACCAGACGTGCCCCGATTACCAGTCAGCAAGCCCAGCAGCCGTCCAGCCCGTCAACAGTCAGCTCGCCAGCGCCTATTGCACAGGGATCCGGTCGACAACGCACCAACCCGCCAGCCCAGCCAACCACCCCGGCTCAGGCTCAGGTTGCCGCCAGCCGATCAGAACACAACGTCGCAGCAGAACACTCCGGTCGCGCGCGTATGGCCGACAACAACGAACCGGAACTCACACCACGCAGTGACAACAGTCCCCGCTATCTCAAGGTGGATCAGGAAAAAATCGACCGCCTGATGGGGCTGATTGGCGAAATGATTGTTGCCCGTAATCGCCTGCCCTTCCTCGCCGCCCGTATCGAACGTATGGAAGGTGGACGGGGAGACCCGGTGTTGCGGGAGCTGTCACGGGATATCAAGGAACAGCACAGCCTGATCAACCGGATTGCCGAAGAAATGCAGGACACCATCATGCAGATCCGCATGATGCCGTTTTCGTCCATTTCCATGCGCTTCCCGCGACTGGTACGCGACATCTCCAATCGTCTTGGCAAACAGGTACGGCTGGAAATGGAAGGTGAGGAAACCGAAGCCGACAAGAACATCATCGAGATTCTGGCCGAACCTCTGATCCACATCGTTCGCAACAGCCTCGATCACGGCCTCGAAACCCCGGAGCAACGCCTGCGCGCTGGCAAACCTGCCGAAGGCCAGCTGCTGATCCGCGCCTCGCAGGAGGTCGATCGGGTCCTGATCGAAGTCAACGATGACGGCCTAGGTATGGACCCCGATGTGCTGCGGGAAAAAGCCGTTGAAAAAGGCCTGATCGACAGTGCTACCGCCGTTCGCCTCAGCCGCCAGGAATGCCTGAATCTGATACTGCTACCGGGCTTCTCCACAGCCGACACCGTCACCGACCTGTCGGGCCGAGGGGTCGGGATGGATGCCGTGCGGCGTGCCATCGACAAGGTTAACGGCGGCATCACCATCAGCAGCGTCCCAGGTAAAGGCACCCGCATCCAGATCCGCCTGCCCATGTCGATTGCCGCTACCAGGGTGATGATGATCGAAACTGATGGCCAGCTGATGGGCATCCCTATGGATCAGGTTCAGGAAACCGTGCGCATCCCGCAATCCGCCATTCATCAGGTCCGTCAGCAGCAAACCACCGTTCTGCGTGAACAGATTTTGCCCCTGGTCGCGCTGAATGACCTCCTGCAATTGCCAATATCAACTAGGCTTAATGAAGATAACGAATACGCCGTCCTGGTGATTCGTAATGGCAGTGAACCGCTTGGCCTTCTGGTCGATAACTTCCGGGGTAGCACCGAAGTGATCCAGAAACCATTGGGCGGTTTGCTGGCGGGAGTAACCGCCTACACCGGCGCAGCGCTGATCGGTGATGGTTCAGTGGTCATGATCCTGAATCTGCGGGCCCTGTTATAACCCTGCCAGAGCCCTGGACTAGCGAGGAGATTTTATGCCCCACAAGCTGTTAAAGCGTCGGGCCGTACTGAGCGGGAACGTCGGCATCGAGGAAACCGATGAAATCCTGCAGTGGTTCCGCGACCGCGAGCAGGAAAAAACCGAATTGGATCTGTCCGACTGTGACCATTTGCACGCCGCCATTCTGCAAGTACTGATGATCGCGCGCCCTCGTCTGTCAGCCATGCCAGCGAATGCCAGCTTCGGAGAATGGGTAGGCAACAGCCTCAGCAGCGGATACGGAGACTGACCAATGGCCAAGTTTATTTACATCGTTGATGACTCACTCACTATGCTGATGAGCCTGCGTGGCACCCTTGAGCTGTCCGGATTTCAGGTTGAAACCGCCGATAACCCGCATGCCGCCCTGCAACGCCTGTCCAGTATCAAGCCGGACCTCATCATCACCGACATCAACATGCCACAGATGGACGGGCTGGAGCTGATTCAGGCCCTGCGCGCTGGCAGCCAGCGCTTTACGCCAATCCTGACCCTGACCACCGAAAGTCAGGGCGCCAAACGGGACGAGGCCAAACGCCTGGGGGCCACCGGTTGGCTGGTCAAACCCATCAGTTCCGCCGATCTGACCGCCGTCATCCGCAAGATCTTACCGGGAGCCTGATCATGCTGCGGACTACCGACCGATTCATCGCCGCGCTCCTCCGGAGGCATCATGAGTAGAAATCCTGTGCCATGGCGCTCATGGTTTTTCGTGTTGCTGACATTGCTGCTGTTGCTGGTTTATCTCACCCCGCAACTGCTGGGTCAGCATTCGTCCACCGCTCTGCTGGCATTGGGGCTTGTTGCCTGTGGCATATCCTTGTGGCCGCACCGCAACCATGCGCCGGTAAAAGTGGAAACGTCAGAATCGGACCAGCAAGACATTCTCGGTCTGCAGCAGACTCCGTCCGCATTGCAGGCATTGCTGACCAGCTTCAGTCCGTTTGCCAGCCTGCTCAATGCCCATCTCGGCACCACCACACGCATGGCCGAAAACGCCGCCACCAGCATTATGGAACGGGTGTTAAAAGTGAACGCCATGTCGGAGGAGTTCCTTGAGAACATGAATCGCTGCCAGGAAAGCACCCGCGAGATCCAGAAAGACGCCGAAGAAACCGTGGCCACCAGCCATCATCTGTTATCCGAAATGACCACCTATCGTGGCCAGCGCGAAGAGCGTCAACAACGCCAGTCGCAGGCCGTGCTGGATATTGCCGCCAAGGTGGAGTCGTTTACACCGCTGATTGAAATCATTCGCAATGTCACCCGCCAGACTAACCTGCTGGCATTAAACGCTGCGATTGAAGCCGCACGCGCCGGTGAAGCCGGCCGTGGTTTTGCGGTTGTCGCCGATGAGGTACGCACCCTGTCCAACCAGATTGAGGAAGCAGCTGCCCGTATTGAAGACAGTGTGCATCTGGTGTCCAGCACGGTGCAGCATCAAGTCACGTTACTCGATGAGGCCAACGCTCACACCCAAGATGAGATGATGTGGCTGGAAAATATCAACCAGTCCGTAGAATCATTGTCAGAGCAGTTCAAGATTTCGGTAAAAGCATTAGGCGATGTATCCAACACTACCTCAGATGCGGTCGGTTATGTGCGTAACTCAGTGTTGGCCATTCTCAGTCACAACCAGTTTCAGGACATTGCCCGGCAGCAAATCGAGCGGGTTCAGGAAGGGCTGTCACTGGCGGAAGAACGCTTTCGCACCATATCCAAAAGCATCAGCCATCACGATGCCGATGCGGATGCGGTTCCCGATCTTAATGATGTGATCGAATCACTGCGTCAGGGCTACACCATGAAGGAACAGGAAGATATTCATCGCTCACTGGTACAGGGCGAGGAAGTCGATTTTGGCAGTCTGCACGGTAAAGACAAGCTCCCGGATATCGAGCTGTTCTGAGTACTCTCTGTTCATGGATACCAGAAGCACAGGGAAAGAGAAGCAACGAAAAAACAGCAGCGACAAGAAACAGAGGAAAAACAGCAACAGAGAAGAGTGCCCGCCGCTGCAGTTCTGAGGATAACCACCTTACCCACAGTTCCACAGCAGCAGGCAAAACCGCAATTACGCTTCTTTTGGCAGCAGCAACTGCACACCAACGGCGGTGTTGGAGATTGGCGATACGTAGTTACGCAGCTTCTCTTCCACTTCACCCTTGATGCAACCACGCATGGCCAGCCACATGGCCAGTTCCACCATCTGCGCACCACCACGTTCGATCAGATCAACGTTGCTGAACTGCAGGATTTCCTCTGGATTGGAAACCAGCTTGTCCATACACCAGTTGTCGAAATCGGCGTTCAGAATACCGGCACGTGGGCCGTCGAGCTGGTGAGACAGACCACCAGTACCCAGCACCACCACTTTCTGCTCACTGTCCCAGCAACGGATCGCATCACCAATGGCCTGACCAAACGCATAGCTGCGGGATGGTTTTGGCATCGGATGACGTTCACAGTTGATGGAGATCGGAATGACCTTGATGCCCTGATAGGTAAAGTTCGGCCACAACAGGGTCAGCGGTACGGTCGCGCCATGGTCAACCTTGATGTCCTGACACACAGTCGGGTCAAAATCGTTTTCGATCAGGTGGTTAACAATGTGCCAGCTCAGCTCGGTTTCACCGGTGACCGGTGGAATCGGCTTGATGCCCCAGCCTTCATCGGCGTTCTGGTATTCCGGCGCACAACCGATGGCGAAGGTCGGCTTCTTGTCCAGCCACATTTCCAGACCGTGGTCGTTGTAGAACAGCACGGCGATATCCGGCTTTTCTTCACCCAGCCATTCACGGATTGGCGGGTAAATCGCAAACAGGTCACGGAAGTACGGTGTTTCTTCCAGTTGTTTGTCCATGGCAACGCCAATGGCCGGGATGTGAGAGGTAGTGATACCACCGATGATCTTAGCCATTGTTTTTGCCCCTGCCCTGACTCTCAAGATATGCCTGGAACTCTTCGGTCGTACGGCCGGATTGCATACCGCCGATTACCTGCATGTTCCAGCCGAAGATACCGGCGAATTTCGCCATGTAATAAATGCTGCCACCCAGCTCCAGCATGCGATTGATGTTGTGATCACGCACGGCCTGTTTCTGTTCTTCGGTCAGCTTGTACTTTTCCATGTAGGCTTCCGCGTCATCACGGAACGCCTGACGGTTTTCTTCGCTGTTGAAGGAGTAACACATCTTGTTGAATGAAAAGCCTTTGGTCGCCATCTCACCATCAAAGTGGTAAGTGCCTTCGACCGGCTTCATTTTGTAATCAGTCATTTCAGTCACCCTCGTGTTTTGGGGTCGATGTCGGACGTCTGAAGTCGGACGCTGGACGTCTGATGTTGGACGCCAGACGCAGCTGCAGGAGCATGCTTGCCCGCGAAACCTGTCGGTTCGGAAGCAAACCCGCTCCTGCGGTGAAAGAGTTCGCGTCAGACTTCCAGCGTCAGACGACAGGCCAATCAGGCCCAGTACAGACGCATCGGGTTGTCGACCAGCAGCTTCTGCTGCAGTTCGGCGGTTGGAGCGATCAGAGGAATCACGTCAACCAGCTTGCCGTCGTCCGGAACATGAGACTTCATGTTCGGGTGCGGCCAGTCGGTGCCCCACAGGCAACGATCCGGGAACTGTTCAACCAGGGTTTTCATGAACGGAACAACGTCGCTGTAGTCTGGCGCAGTCAGGGTCAGACGCTCTGGGCAAGTGGTCTTCACCCAGATCTTGTCGTTGTCTTTCATCAGCTGCACAAAACGCTGGAAGTCAGGGTGATCAACGCCCTTGGCAACGTCTGGACGACCCATGTGGTCAACCACAATGGTGGTATCCAGTTCGTTCAGGAACGGAATCAGACCTTCCAGGTCCTGGGCTTCGAAGTACACAATGATGTGCCAGCCCAGTGGTTTGATCTTTTCAGCAATCGACAGGAACACTTCTTTCGGAGTGGTATCCACCAGACGTTTAACGAAGTTGAAACGCACACCACGTACGCCCGCCTTGTCCATCGCCTGCAGCTCTTCAACGGTAATCGCCGGATCAACCACAGCGATACCACGAGCCAGTTCACCAGCGGCTTCCAGAGCATCCAGCAGCGCGGCGTTATCGGTGCCGTGGCAAGACGCCTGCACGATCACGTTACGCTCGAAGCCCAGGTAGTCACGCAGTTCGAACAGTTTTTCTTTTGGTGCATCACACGGAGTGTATTTACGCTTCGGGTGGTACGGGAATTTGTCGGCCGGACCAAACACATGGCAGTGGGCGTCTACAGCGCCAGCAGGTGCCTTGAATTCAGGTTTGGCAGGGCTAGGGTGAAATGGCAAGTAATCCGGATCCATCATGGCGACGATACCTGTTAATAATTTTAGTTATAAATAAACACAGCGGTCCCCCACGAGACCGCTGCCAGCGGGTTATTCGTTCGGATGAACGAACACTTCGCCGTCAAACAGTTTGCGAGCCGTACGCAGCAGCGCTGCGGTGCCCACCTGACCATCCGCTTCCATGTTGAGAATCACGGTCATTTCACCAATCGGGTGTTCCACCGACAGGGTGATACGTTCACCAGACTCAACATTGGCAACCGCAGCCGCTGGCGAACCAGGCAATACAGCGGCCGTGGCCACACTCACCGCGCCCAACACACCAATCGAGGCGTGGCAGCGGTGCGGAATAAACGTACGGGTCGACAATGCACCACCGTTGGTGGCGGCGCTGACCATGGTCATCTTGGGAACGGACTTCTCTTTGACGTCACCCAGATTCATCAGCGGGCCTGCCTGCAGACGAATGGATTCCAGCTTCGCACGCAGCTCGGCATTGGCTTCCAGTTCCTCGCGGGATTCAGTCCCCGTGATACCCATGTCAGAAGCGCGCATGATCACCACCGGCATGCCGTTGTCGATCAGGGTCACTTCCACACCATCAATCACATCTACCACGTTGCCGGACGGCAACAGGGAACCACAGCTGGAACCCGCGGTATCTGCGAAGGTCACCGGAATGGAGGAAGAAGAGCCCGGCACGCCATCAATTTTGGCCTTGCCGACGTAGCTCACCTTGCCATTCGGGGTTGGAACACGAGCGGTTGCGATCTGCCCGGTGTTCACCATAAAAATCCGGACGTCGGTTTCATCACCGCTCGCCGCTACCAGACCACGCTCAATCGCAAACGGGCCTACGCCTGCCAGGATGTTGCCGCAGTTCTGCGCGTCAGTAACGATGGCCTGATCCACGAATACCTGCAGGAACAGGTAGTCGACATCAGCATCGTCACGGTCGGATTTACTCACGACCGCCACTTTGGCTGTGAGCGGGTCAGCCCCGCCCAAACCATCGATCTGACGCGGGTCAGGTGAACCCATAACCCGCAGCAGAAACGCATCTCTCACAGCCGTGTCGGCCGGGAGGTCTTGCGCCAGGAAGTAGCCCCCTTTTGAGGTGCCACCTCGCATCCACATGCAACGAATGCCCGACTCGGCCGGGTCAAAAGTCGCTGCATCAAACATATTTCAGACCTTTCTCTTCCAGGCGCGGACGCATGTTGTAGATGTCCAGACCCAGTTCACCGTTGGCCAGACGCACACGCTTGGACTCTTCCAGCTCCATACGCTTGCGAGACGCTTCCAGAACGGCAGCGGCGGCTTCGCGACGTACCACGACCACGCCGTCATCGTCAGCAACGATTACGTCGCCTGGGTAAACCAGCGCGTCAGCACATACCAGCGGGGTGTTTACGGAACCAACGGTTTCCTTGATGGTGCCTTCGGCAGAAACGGCCTTGGACCAAACCGGGAAATCCATCTTGCGCAGGTCGCGGGTATCACGCACGCCACCGTCGATGATCAGACCCACAACACCACGAGCCTGGGCAGAAGTCGCCAGCAGGTCACCGAAGAAGCCGTGGTTGGATGGAGAGGTTGGAGCGAATACCAGGATGTCGCCTTTCTGGCACTGTTCAATGGCCACGTGCATCATCCAGTTGTCACCGGCAGCGCCGGAGATGGTGATGGCAGAACCGGCAACACACTTGTCTTGCTGGATCGGGCGCATGTAGTGAGCCAGCAGACCGATACGGCCCTGGGCTTCGTGAATAGTGGCAACGCCACACTGAGCCAGGCCATCAACGATTTCCTGGTCTACACGGGCAATGTTCTGAACAACGACTGTTTCTTTCATGACGTAAGGTCTCCGGAATCTCAGGCTGGCACTTTCAGGCGGCTGAATACGCGACGGATGTTGTGTTCGAAGATGTCTTCTTTCTGAGCCTGGGTCAGCGCAGTGTTGGCATCGATGTAACGCTTGGTGTCATCGAAGTAGAAGCCAGTCTCAGGGTCGATACCACGTACCGCACCGATCATTTCAGACGCGAACAGGATGTTCTTGGTCGGAATGATATCGAGCAGCAGGTCGATACCACGCTGGTGGTAAACACAGGTGTCGAAGTACACGTTGTTCAGTACACGCTCGGCCAGATCAAAGCCCTGGTCCTGAGCCAGACCACGGAAACGACCCCAGTGGTAAGGAACCGCGCCGCCGCCATGAGGAATGATGATCTTCAGGGTCGGGAAGTCCTTGAACACGTCGGACATCATCAGCTGCTGGAAGCCGGTGGTGTCAGCGCCCAGGTAGTGGGAGCCAGTGGTGTGGAAGCAGTCATTGCAGGAAGCAGACACGTGAACCATCGCAGGGATGTCGTATTCACACATCTTTTCGTAAATCGGGTAGAAAGAACGATCGCCCAGAGAGGCACCGTTCCACTTGCCGCCACTTGGGTCCGGGTTCAGGTTGATACCGATGAAGCCCATCTGTTCAACAGTACGTACGATTTCAGCAACCGACTTCGCAGGGTCTACGCCTGGAGACTGTGGCAGCTGGGCAACCGGTACGAAGTTCTGAGGGAACAGGTCACATACACGACGGATCAGGTCGTTCTGGTTTTCAGTCCAGAAACGGCTGGTGTGTTCGTTACCAACATGGTGACCCATCCAGCTTGCGCGTGGAGAGAAGATAGTCAGGTCAGTACCACGATCCTGCTGCAGTTTCAGCTGGTTGTTGGCAATGGATTCACGGATTTCGTCGTCAGAAACAACGAAACCATCCTTGGCGCCGACAAACAGCGGGTCTGCTTTTACGGCTGCTTTCTGGGCATCGCGCCAGGCGCCAACGCCTGGAGGAGTGGTGGTGTAGTGGCCATGGCAATCGATAATCATTGTTCTTTACTCACTGTCTGGACCGCGATGCGGCAGTTGCGGTGGAGCGCCAGGATCCGGCGGTTCGCCAAAAATAAAATTCTGTTATTGGAATAAACGGGTACGCGCAAAGCAGCCGAACGGGGGAGAAATCCGCTCAGACCGCTGCGCTCTACCACAGATCCTCCGGCAGGATCGCTGCCCCCGAGGATCTTTTTCCCGACCACTGACTGTAGTTCAGTGCCATCAGGAGTTGTTGTCATGGTAGGAATTGGTGCCCTGAACTGGCTATTTCAATTTCACTGTTACATTATTGGTTTTTGCGATAGGACCTATCGTCAGCCCCCCGACAACACCAGAAGAATCAAGCCTATGCAATTTCAGATTCCCAATCTGCGTCACCTGCGCGTCTTTCTTGAAGTCGCCGATAACAAAAGCATAAGCAAAGCCGCGCCACGGGTGTTTCTGTCGCAGCCGGCCATTACCCAGGCGCTGGCCCGTCTTGAAGAAACGCTGGAAACCGAGCTGTTTGAACGCCGCGCCGAAGGCATGTACCCCACCACTGCCGGTGAAGTCTGGTACAACCGGGTCAGCCGTTGTATGAACTATCTGTTGCAGGGCACCCGTGATGCGCTGCGCACCAGCAACAACCGCCAGCACAGCGCCCAGCAGCTGGTGGCACTCTTTACCACCACCCAGCTGCGTGCCCTGATTGCCGTTACAGAGGCGCAGAACTTCAGCATCGCCAGCCGTCAGGTCGGGGTATCCCAGTCATCGTTACATCGTGCCGCCCGTGAACTTGAACAGCTGTTACAGGTGCCGCTGTTTGAGAAAACCAGCACCGGGATCAGTTCAACCAAGGCCGCCCAATCCCTGGCACGCGCCACCAAACTGGGATTCTCGGAGTTACACCAGGGGTATTCAGAAATAAGTGCGCTGCAGTTTCGGGATGTTGGACGAATTGTACTGGGCAGTATGCCGCTGGCACGTACCTCGATCCTGCCGGACGCAATCATCCGCTTCAGCGAAATCCACCCGAACATCCGCATCAATGTGGTCGATGCCCCTTACGATGACCTGCTGCATCACCTGCGCCACGGCGATCTCGACTTCCTGATTGGTGCCCTGCGCTTTCCGCCACCGGCCGATGACATCGTTCAGGAGGAACTGCTGTCACCACCGCTGGCCGTCATCGCCCGCCCCGGCCATCCGTTAACCCAGATGTCGGATATCAGCCTGGAAACCCTGGCCCAATATCCATGGGTCGTGCCACGCACCGGCACCCCGACCCGCTCATCCTTTGATAACCTGTTCGAAAAAGCCGGGCTGCAGCTGCCACGCCAGCTGGTGGAAACCAGCTCGCAAATCCTGATCCGCGAACTGCTGCGAGGCAGTGATCGTCTGACCCTGATTTCCACTCACCAGATTGAACACGAGCTGGATCTGGGCATTCTGGCAGTGATGCCGGTAAACCTTGAACATACCCGCCGGGCGATTGGTATTACCCTGCGCAGGAACTGGCAAGCCACCCCGAGTCAGACCCTGTTTCTGAACATTTTGCGCCAGCGTGCCGAAGCCATTCTCGATACCTGATCCCGGAAACGGACATATCCAACACCATAATCAATACCGGGACGAATCTGCGACCAAAGGAGCGCCCCGGTACTATTTCTGCACCCGATACTCAAAATCGTCAGAAAAAGTCTATCCTGATACGGATTAAATGCCATTTTCGATATAACAGTGGGATTTTTTTTCCTGCATACCGGCACAAATTGTCCTCCGACAGCACCCCATACAAACCGGACACTCACAAACCTATACCAAAAACGAATAGCGGGGCCGGTTATTCAATTATCCAGCCCCCAGCCCCTTTGCTAGATTGATCTGGCGAACTTGGTCGTTTTGAGTTTTGTGTTTTTGTTACCCGTATCTGTTGTTGCAAGGGACGCGTCCACAAGATGCCACCCGGCAGCAACAGTACGGGGTTTTTTTGCAACTCGAATCCGCCACCCGGACTGTGACCACAGTAGGGTCAGGACCTGATCAGCGCTGAGTCCCCACGGCTCAATCTCTCTCTTGTGAGGTTTCAGCGGTGGTCAGGTCCTGACCTTATTGGTTCATATCCGGATCTGACGAGCCCGCCAAAGAGGCTCGCTTTAAACCCATCAGGAGAAGAAGAATGAGACTTTGTGTTGTTGGCGCCGCCGGTGCATTCGGTATCAAGCACCTGGATGCCATTGCCAATATCCCTGAAGCAACAGTGACCTCTGTTGTTGGCACCAAGCCTGACGTTATCAAAGCCCTGGCAGAAGAACGTGGCATTCCACACTACTGCACCGACCTGGCAGAAGCACTGGCACGCGACGACGTTGACGGTGTGATTCTGGCCACTCCAACCCAGATGCACGCATCCCAGGCCATCCAGTGTCTGGAAGCCGGCAAGCATGTGATGGTTGAAATCCCGATGGCTGACAACATCGAAGACGCTCGCAAACTGGTTGAAGTACAACAGCGTACTGGTCTGGTTGCCATGTCTGGTCAGACCCGTCGTTTCAACCCGTCTCACCAGTGGATCCACAACAAGGTCCAGGCTGGCGAGCTGAAAATCCAGCAGATGGATGTTCAGACCTATTTCTTCCGTCGTACCAACACCAACGCCAAGGGTCAGGCCCGTTCCTGGACCGACCACCTGCTGTGGCACCACGCTTGCCACACCGTTGACCTGTTCCAGTACCAAACTGGCGAAACCACCAGCAAGGTACAGGCGCTGCAAGGCCCGATCCACCCGGATCTGGGCATTGCCATGGACATGTCGATCGGCATGAAAGTACCAGGCGGCGCGATCTGCACCCTGTCCCTGTCGTTCAACAACGATGGTCCATTCGGTACCTTCTTCCGCTACATCTGCGATAACGGCACCTACCTGGCCCGTTACGACGACCTGTACGACGGCAAGGAAAACAAGATCGACCTGACCGGTGTTGCCGTATCCGACAACGGTATTGAACTGCAGGACCGCGAGTTCATTGCCGCTGTTATCGAAGGCCGTGAGCCAAACTCCAGCGTTGCCCAGGTTCTTCCAGCAATGGAAACCCTGCACCAGCTGGAGCAGCTGCTCAACGCTGAGTAATCGTGGGTTAGCCGGTGCCAGCACCGGATGACTGCGACCAAAGCCGGCCCTGACTCCCCTCAGGGCCGGTTTTTCTGTTTATGGAACCGGAGGGAAACAGATGACCCACGCCCTGAAAACCACCTTCAGCCAACCGGGCATCGGCCTGGGCTGCATGAACCTGTCTCACGCCTATGGCATTCCGCTGCAGGAAGATGACGCCATCAAGGCCCTGCACGCCGCCTTTGATATGGGCTACCGCCATTTTGATACCGCCACCCTGTACGGTGGTGGCAAAAACGAATTGCTGCTGGGCAAGGCGCTCAAGCACCTGCGCAGTGACCTGTTCCTCGCCAGCAAATGTGGCATGGCGATTGGCGAACAGAGTGGCAAGAAAGAAATCGACGGCCGTCCAGCGACCCTGAAAAAACAATGTGAAGCCAGCCTGCGTCGTCTGCAAACCGACTACCTCGACCTCTATTACCTGCACCGCCTTGATCCGATGGTGCCGATCGAAGACAGCGTTGGCGCCCTCGCCGAGCTGGTAAAAGAAGGCAAGATCGGTGCAATTGGTCTGTCAGAAATCTCTGCCAGCACCCTGCGCAAGGCCCATGCGGTACACCCGATTGCGGCCGTACAAACCGAATACTCCCTGTGGACCCGTAACGCCGAAATTGCCGTACTGGACACCTGTAAGGAACTGGGCACTGCGTTTGTGGCGTTCAGCCCGGTCGCACGTGGTTTCCTTGCCAATTCCCTGCACGACGTCAGCACCCTCGACGCCAAGGACATCCGTAACAACATGCCGCGTTTTTATGCGGATACCTATCCGAAAAACCTGGAGTTGTTACCGGCCTACCTGGCGATTGCCGCCGACGTTGGCTGCACTCCGGCGCAACTGGCATTGGCCTGGCTGCAAGCACAAGGCGATCACATTGTGCCAATTCCGGGTACCCGCAGCGTTGATCACATGCGCGACAATCTGGGCGCCGATGGCCTGACACTGAGTGCCGACGTACTGGCAAAACTGGATCAGATCATCAACCGCCACACCGTGCATGGCCCGCGTTACAACGCGATCCAGCAGGCCGAGATTGATACCGAAGAGTTTCAGGACTGATCTGCCAATCGAGCCACAGCAATGCCCGGCGTTGCTGTGATTCCAACGAACCAACAATAATTCTAAAAGCGTATGAACACACTCAAAGCCGCCTCTACTGGCAATCGTCGTTACCAGAGCATCTCCCGCTACACCCTTTACAGTGAAGCGCCGTCCGCCAGCGACCCTGAGTTTGTGCATATTGAGGATATTCCGAGTCGTGCCCGCCTGTTCGACTGGGCCATCAATATCCACACCCACCCCAACATGTTCCAGCTGATCTACGTGCAGAAAGGCAAGGTCCGTATTCATATCGACGGTATCGAAGAAAGCCGTCAGGGCCCTTGTATCATCGGCATTCCGGCCGGTGTGGTGCATGGTTTTGAGTTTGAGCGCGATGCCACCAACGGCTGTGTGATCACCGTGGCGCAGCTGCTGATGCTGGACGAACAGTTCGCCCGTAACTTCCCGTATCGCAAGGAGCTGCTGGAAAACCCACAGATCCTCACCTTTGACCTCAACGACGACCGTGAAGATCTGGAATTCATCAACCAGAGCGTGCTGCAGCTGACCCGTGAGTACCAGCAGGATGCCAACGGCAAACGCTCGATGTTTTCCTGGCTGCTGTTTGCCCTGCTGCTGAAACTCGGCCGCCGGGTCGAAGCCAACCAGCCCGCCCAGACAGAAGACCTGCACAGCGAACGTTTCCGCAAGCTAAACCAGCTGATTGAACAGCATTACCGTCGGCACCTGCCGGTCGAACAATACGCAGAGTGGCTCAACACCACCCCGGCCAGCCTCAGCCGCACCTGCAAACAGGTGGCCGACAAGAACATCACCGACCTGCTGTACGACCGTCTGATTCTGGAAGCCCAGCGTTCACTGATTTATTCCTCGGTGCCGGTTTCCCTGATCGCCTACGATCTCGGCTTCACCGACCCCGCTTATTTCTCACGCTTTTTCCGCCGCCGTGTCGGGGTATCCCCTACCGCGTTCCGCGAACTGCGTGATGGCACCGTTGCCAGCGAGCAGCCCCTGTTACGGCTGGCCGGAAATCACTGAGCCATTCCCCAAGCTCTGCGCAACAGTCCCATCCGCCACACGCCGACCAGCACGATAGACCCGTCATAATTGGCGGGTTATAACGGTCGGCAATCGGGAAAAGGAGCCTCAGGGGTTCATATGAAGACACTGCAACAGACCATCGCTGGTCGTGACTACCAACACCAGCTGCACGCCGGTAACGACAACAACCTGCCACTGATGCTGGTCTACAGCACCTGGGCCGGTATCACCCACTTTGAACAGACCATCGCCAGCCGCCTGAATGTGCTGGGTTACGATGTGCTGCTGGTCGACCTGTTCAGCCAGCAAGTGCCACTGAATACCTTAGAAGAACGTCGTGCCGCGCTGGGCGAACTGATGGCCGACATGAATCACCTGCAGCAACATCTGCAAGCCATCGAAAGTTTCATCGAAGCGGAAGTCGGTAAGGACTACAGCAGCCTGATCAGCAGTGGTTACTGCTTTGGCGGCCTGTGTTCATTGTTGAGTGGTTTCCTGTTCAAACGCATCAGCGCCAGCGTCAGTTTCCATGCCCTGCTGAAGCTGCCGGAAAGCCTGACGCCAGCCAATCCGGACGTGCGTTTGCTGGTATTGAATGGTTTCCGCGACCCGATGGTCAGCGCCGAAGAACGGGCCCGCACCGAAGCCCACTTTGATCGTTTGGGTCTCGACTGGACCATGATCAACTACGGCCGAGCCATGCACTCCTTCGCCCTGCCACACGTTAACATGCCAGAAAACGGCACCTGTCACGATGCCGCCACCGATCGCCGTTCCTGGCAGGTATTCGTCGATTTTATTCAGGAAGCCTGAGGTCCTTTTGGTTCAGGAGGAATGAGGTAGTGCTGATCAGTTAAGGACTTTTAAACAGCCTGATCATTGATTTCCGAATTTGCCCAGCGCAGCTGGCTGCTTAATGCCCATCTGGGCGAGCCGGGATTCACCGCAACGGCCGACCCAGCCGGGGCATGGATGCCCCGCCAGGCCCGTTGGCACAGGGATGTGCCATCGGGCCGGGGTCGAAACGCCGTTGTCGGTGAATACCGGAAACACGAGCCCAGCAGGGCTAAGCAGGGGGAGGCCCGCCCGGCCGGGGGACAAGGTCCCCCATAAGGGCAGACGGTAGAGCCAATTAACAAGCCGAGCAGATCGTGATCATCCGCTGCGGTAACAAAGAGTAAGAATGCCGACGGGTGCTTAACGGATCGGCAGTAGAGGAATGAGGTCCTGTTATTCAGGAAACCTGCGGGCCTTGCCAGGCCTGACTGTTGAATAACAGCAAGCTCTGAACCAGCTCGGTAGTCTCGGCGCGCACGCCAGACTGCCGACACCAGTGCACCACCGGCCCACAAATATCATCAATCTCCATGGCCCGGCCCTTTTCGCGGTCAACCAGCATGGAGGTCTTGATGGCATCAAATTCCGAAATCAATTTGAACATGGCATCAACATCGTCCTTGCTGATAGCAACTCCGGCCGCATTGGCGGCGCGTCCGGTTTCTTCCATCAGGCGATACACAGTGGGCCCCAGAACAGGGTCCGAGGTTAACTGGCGGGTATTAAGTCCGGTCAGTGCCGACAGAGGATTCACACCGTTATTGATCACCAGCTTCCGCCATAACGCCCGCTCGATATGATCCGTGATCGCAGCAGGAATGCCCGCAGCGACCAGCTCTGCCACTACCGGCAATAACGCTTCGGCCAGATGCGGATTGCGCTCAGTATCCGGCCAGGCACCCATTTCGATCTGCGCCACACCGGTGGCTTCCACCACACCCGGCGCCAGAATATGGCCACCAATACGAACCGCCAGTCCCCCCACGGTGCGTTGCTGACCCACCACGGCGGCAATGTGCGCTTCGTTATCCACACCGTTCTGGATCGACAACACCGGCACCGGCGCGGTTAACAACCAGTCTTGCAGACTGGCCATCATCGGCGCTGTCGCACTGGCCTTGGCGGCGACCATCACCAGATCAAACTCCGCCAGATCCCGGCCTGCAACCTCATCCAGCGCCAACGCCGTTACCGCACCGTGAAAGGAGAATTGTGGGTGAGTCACCGACAAACCCCGCTCCTGCATGGCATACAAATGTTCACCACGCGCGACCAGCACCACCTGATGCCCGGCCGCCAACAAGCGGGCTCCGTAATAACAGCCGATACCACCAGCACCCAGAATCAGAAATTTCATACCAGTCCCTGTTTATGACCGTAACAGACCCACCATGGTTATCTGTCAGACAGCCGTCAGCAAGTTCGCTGACGGGCTTTTTGAATCCCGAAATCGGGAGTATGACACGCGTACTGAACGCTCCAGGAAGGGCGCAGAGCTACTGGTCAGCCGCGCAGCTGGCAGCGCTGCACAAATGTCCGGATCAACTGGCCCGAAATAGAAATCTCGCCAGGGATTTCCGGCAGATCGTCGTACCGGAACCAGCGGGCATCAGCGATTTCATCCTGATCGATACAAATCTCACCGGACTCATATTCGGCAAAAAAGCCCACCATCATCTGTCCCGGAAACGGCCAGCTCTGGCTGCCAAAATATTCCAGATTACCCACCTTGATACCCACCTCCTCCATTACCTCGCGGCGCAGGGCACTTTCGAGGGATTCTCCGGCTTCAACAAAACCGGCCAACGAGCTGTAAAACGCCGTGGCATAACGGGTGTGATGGGCCAGCAGGCAATATTCACCACGGGTGACCACGGTGATGATACAAGGAGAAATACGGGGAAAATCGAGACGTCCGCAGGAGTCACAATGCATGGCGTGTTCTTTGGGATGTAAGGCCATGCGCGAACCACAACGGCCACAAAAGCTGTGATCCCGCGCCCACTGCTGCAGCTGTAACGCCCGTGAGACAAGATCAAACTCGGCACCACCAAAGTTTCGCATCAACCAGCGCGGTGCTACCCAGCTGTGATCCGGGACTTCCGGCTCACCTTCCACCTGCAGGGCAAAACAGGCATGGGAATTGTTGGCGATGCCGAGGAACTGCGCACCTTCGTGCTCCAGCGCCAGCGCTTCGAGTTGTTCTGCCGCCAGCAAGCCCAACAATTCAGCACTGGACCCCAACAGTTTTCCTTCACTGACCAGAACATAACAATGCGGCAGATCCGGCACCTGATGGTGCAATTCAAAACTGAGGATACGTTGCATGATGGCCTCACCCTGAGCGGCAAACGGCCAACGACTATCCCACAGGTGTCAGAGGTCTGCCAGCGTCGATAACGGACTATAGCGTTGCAGGAATCGTGAATTCACCTGCATCAGTGTAGCCATTTGTCGCCAAGCGCGCCGATATCAGACAGATTAATGCCGTGCTCACAAATCACCTGGAGCACAACCGCCCACCGTCAACCGGCTGAAAAAATCAGAAACTGACTAAAAAACCCTCATGCTGGCTAAAAAACCGACAAACAGCAGGCTCAAGGACTTCTTTTTTAAAAAATTTTCAGATTTTTTTTAAAAAGTGCTTGCCAAAAAAAATGGCCGGTGTAAGATGCGTCGCATTGAAGGTTGTTACCCACACAAACTTCGATGTAGAGCAGTAACGCACAGTGCGTCGTTGACTGGTCTGATGCTGGGGAGTCGCCAAGCGGTAAGGCAACGGGTTTTGATCCCGTCATTCGTAGGTTCGATCCCTACCTCCTCAGCCACTAAATTCCTTCCGATAACACCGAATGCAGAGCTGCATTGCGGCGTTTTTTTATTTTCTCCGCAAAACCAAAAACATCAACCCCGCCGAAGCAGGGTTGTGTATTCTTGTGCCGCAAGGCTCAGTCAGATTTTTCTAAACAGCGCTGAGCGCGGCTGGTCACTGGCACCGTCAGCCTTGGTGAAAAACCGCTCCATGTGAATATCTCGCTCGAACAACCGCCCTTGCATCAGAGTGGTAATGGCAGCGTCGATCATCGGTGGAGGACCACACAGATACGCTTTGTGCCCTTCGAACTTGCCGTTGAAATGCGCCTTCACCGCATCGTGCACAAAACCGGTAAAACCCTGCCAGTTATCTCCCGCCTCCGGTGCATTTAACGCCGGAATGTAGTGGAAGTTGTCGTGCTCAGCTGCCAGCTGTTCAAACAACTCACGGTTATAAAGTTCACTGACATTACGCGCTCCCTGGAACAGGTACATCTGCCGTGTATCCCCTTCTTCCAGCAACTCCAGCAGCATGGCCTGCGGACTCGAAAGCCCGGAACCACCAGCGATAAAAATCACATCCTTGCTGTCCGACTTGCGGGTAAAGAACTGACCATAAGGCCCGGACACCGCCAGTGAATCCCCCACTGCCAATTCCTGATGCAACCAGCCGGTGGCAGCCCCACCCGGCACCAGTCGCACATGCAATTCAAGCTCACCCGCCTGTGAGGGTGGATTGGCAATCGAAAACGCCCGACTGCCTTCCACACCCGGCACATTGATATTCACGTACTGGCCCGCCTGAAATGCCATCTCCCGATCGAGACGGAAACGGATGCCCTTGATGGTGGGTGACAGATTGGTAATGGCGATCACTTCGGCGTTAAAGTCCTGCACCGGATGACCGGCAAAGTCGTCGTCCACATCGATATCGGCTTCGATCACCAGATCCGACTCTGGTTTGGCACAACAGGCCAGAATCTTGCCCTCGTCACGCTCCATATCCATCAGCGCAAAAGGTGAGGCATCACCGATATCAACATCCCCTTCCAGCACCTGGCATTTGCAAGTCGCACAGGTGCCGTGACCACAGGCAAACGGTAACCACACCCCCTGGCGCAGCGCTGCGTCCAGAATGGTCTGGCCCTCTTCAACCTCGATCACATCACCTGTGGGTTCAATGGTTACCTGATAACTCATCGTTTATACCCCCGCTCCCATAAACCCTTTCAGTTCCGGCGTTTGCAGACGCAGCAACGATTTATGGCCAATGCCCTGCTCGGCCAGACCTTTCTGCAGATCCGGCACAAACGGCTGGCCGTCCAGCAACCATTGGGCACGATCCCAATTGATTTCGGCCCATTCCGGGTGAATACCAAATGAACCGGCCATCACCTGATCACGCAGCGCCACAAACGGCATCGCCGGTGGCAGCGGCCAGGCAAACGGCGCCGGGAACATCAGATGACCATCCCAACCGGCAAACACCAGCTGGTTGCCGTGGAAGTTTTCGAGTTTGTCTTTGATCTCACCGGTATAGTCCGGAGTAATGGCACGTACAGGCATGTTGTTATTCTCTTTTGCTGTGGTCGGACGCTGTGTTTCGGTTTGGGTCGGACGTCAGACGTCGGACGCTTTCTCGTTCCCACGCTCCGTGTGGGAATGCCGGGGCTGTGATGCAAAAGCGCATCGGCTACCACGCAGGAGCGTGGGAGCCAGAGGTCCAGCGCCAGTCTCCCGACGCCAGACTCCCGACCTCTTTCTCGTTTTCTCGTTCCCACGCTCGCGTGGGAATGCCGGAGCGGCTGATAGCATCAGACGTCCGACCAATGATCAGCCCTGCTTTTTCCATTCATTCCAGCGCTGTTCGTCTGGTGATCCCTTCATATCGAGGTTGTCGGCGCCGAGGTTGAAGTGGTAGTAGTCGCGCAGGATGTCCGGCACGTCGGGGCCACCGCAGTTGCCCATATAAATCTGGTGGGCTGGCAGCCAGCTCTGTACGTATTTCTCCGGCTCTTCCTCGAAAATGTGCTGACAGCCATCGGAGCAGAAGTGGTACTTGTCGCCCTTGTATTCGCTGACGCGGTAGGCGATTTGCCCCGGCTCACTCATTTCGGTGAACAGCATTGGAATCTGACAGGTGTTACAGAGCTGCGGCAGGGCGTTGTTGTAGATACGCTTGCCTTCGCTCTCCAGCTTTTTGGCCAGCTCCCAACGCGGGCGGTAATACTTGTCGAAGGTGTCCGGGTATTTCTCGCTGAGCCAATCCAGTTCCGCGTCGGTTGGAATCCAGGTGTGGAAACCGGCGGCGTGACCGTAGGTGTAGAAGGTCCACCAGGCCTGGTGCGATACGTGTTCTTTTTCTTTCTCAACGATGTCGGCGTACTGCGGCATACGGATGCCATAACGGGCGAGGTCCTTGAACAGCGCACCACCGGCTTCTTCGAAATAGACTTCCCAGGCTTCTTTCCAGCTCATCACCTTGTTGGGCAGCATGTAGTCCATCATCATGCCGACAATCGACAGCAGGCGGCAGCCGCGCCAGAACCACTTGTCGATCCACTTCTGCACAATCGCCACGTTGCCTTCGTCCTGCTCCAGCAGGAACTTGATCACCTCAAGACCCAGCGTCATATGGCGCGCTTCATCCGACTGCGCTGAGAAACCGAAGGTTACCGTTGCCATGTCGCCGTTATGGGCTGCACCGGACATAAACGGCACAAACACCAGGTTGGTGAGCACGTATTCAAAGCTGAAGGAAATCGCCACCAGGAACTCGAACGGGCCAGAGGTACGGGCATCATCAAAGAACGACTTTGGCACCGACAGATACCAGACGCGGTCGTGCATGTGGGTCCAGTCATGGAAGCCGTCGAAGTACTTGTTGTACTGGCTCATGGCGTGCACCTGGGTCTGCACGTGGCGCAGCTCATCGATGGACTGCATCTGGCAGGCCACCCGCGCACCCACACCACCAAACTGGCGACCAACATGGGCAAAGCCCTGATAAGCCTGATATTCCAGCGGTGAAATACCGGTCAGGAACAGTTTGATGGCGTTGATGTAACGCGGATCAGAGACGTTCAGGTGGCCATTGTGCTGGGACGACGCATCAAAAATGGCGTACAGCTTCTTCTCTTTTTCAGCCTGGTATTTCCAGTAGGCATCCATGGTCAGGCGGAACGGGTCTTCCCACTTCGACCAGTCGTTGATCTTGATGCCTTCGAAGTCTTCATACGGAAACGCTTTCTTGCGGTCTTCGTAGGAGAACTCCCAGTCGAGGTCACGGGTTAACAGCTTGTACTTGTCTTTCAGATTCAGTTTTTTGGCTGCCATGATTGGCTCCTGTTTTTATTTTTAAAGTCGGGCGTCGGGCGTCGGGCGTCGGGTGTCGGGCGTCGGGCGTCGGGCGTCGGGCGTCGGGCGTCGGGCGTCGGGCGTCGGGCGTCGGGCGTCGGCAAGGCTCCAGACGCCAGTCTCCCGACACCAGTCCTGTTAAATCGCCCAGCTCAGCTCCAGACGCTCGTCGTCTTCATCAACATTGCCGCCGAGGGTAATCAGGTTCAGGTGCAGTTCCTGCACGTCCCACTGGCGTCCCAGTTTTTCTTCGACGGTGTCGCGGTTCACCACCATGCGCCCCTCGGCTTCCAGACGAATCAGGGCAGGCTGATAATTGATGGTGACTTGCGGGTTGTCGGCTTCGACGGCTTCAACGATGTAACGGGAGATGTCGTTGTCTTGCAGAATCAGATACACCTTGGACATGAGAGAATTCCTTCAGATACCGGCCTTGGCGGCGCGTTTGTCGAGTGCAGCCAGAGCTGCGTCCAGAGAAGCCGAACCAGCGGCCAGTTCATTGGCCAGAGGTGCCAACGCTTCCGCCGCACAGCCACGCCAACGGTGCAGCCACTGACTAACGAGCGTGCGGTTAGCCTCGGATTCCGCCGCCACCACTTTCAGAACCGCATCCGCCCAGCGGCTGGTATCGGCGTACCAGTCACGCATGAACTCGGTCAGCATGGCGACGTCCTGCGCGCCCTGTTCGGCCAGCCACTGGTCGTACTGCACGTACACCAGTTCCTGCACCAGGGTGTCGATCACCAGGTCTTGCGCCACAAAGGTTTCAAACCAGTCTTCCACCACCAGGGTTTTCTCGCAGAGAGCACGCATGCCCTGCCACAGCGGATCGTTCATCCACAGCTGTTTGGCTTCCGCCAGCGACTCACCGGTGTTGCCATCGAGAATCAGGCCAATACGCGACAGGTACTGGGCAATGCCGAGACGGTCCATGCCATCAAACAGCAGCGCCTGGGTAATCGCCGTGCCATAGCCGTAAGCACTGCCATAAACGTTGTTGAGGTTGGCGGTGTGCTCAACATGGCGCAGCGGAATCAGATGACGAATCAGGCTGGCCTTGATGGCATCCGGCAGATGACGGGCCAGATCGCGTTTTTCGAAAAACGCATAGTTGTTCTCGGCCTGCTCCTGCATGCGGGCACGTTGCTGCACGTAGGCGCCGTAGTAGTACTGGCGCGGGTCTTTCAGCTCGTACCAGTCGGCCATCACCACCGCCGTGCGGGAGCGGTCGTTCAGCTCCTTGTCGGGCTGCCATAACGGCCGATAGTGAAAGTTGGTTTCGGCCTGCACGTCATAAGTGGCTTCCTGATAACGACTGGCCGGTTTGTTGCCAAAACGCCGCTCCAGGTTGGCGAAGGTGAGCCGCACCGGCTCCAGGGTGGAGGTCTTGATCTCGATAGTCATGCTGATACTTCCTGTTGTTATTGTTGTGGCCGGGGTCAGCCTCAGGCACTGCGGGAATGGTTGTGGGCCATCAGGGTGTCTTCACCGTAACGCCATTTCTCAAGCTCACGGTCGACCGCGGCCATTTGTTCAGCGCTCATTTCCACCACCTGGTTATTACGGCAAAAAACCGCAAATACCGCCGGTGGCATAATCAGCTCAACAAACAGCGATGGATCACCAATAGCAAAATCGAATTCAACAAAACGGGCATTTTCCGGACTGCGTATCCGGATATAACGGGTCGTATTATCAGCAGCAGCTGATGTAACGACAGAGATATTCTGCGACATGGTATTTGCCTTTTTATTGTTATCGCCAATCCCATATCAGCAGAATACATGCCAGAAAAATGTATCCATGCGCGCCATAAAAAACCGCTATTCCGGGGCTTGCCGGATAATCACCTGATCAAATCGTGAGGTTGCACTTTATGCCTTATTATTTGCTCAGGCAGACGGTGCTGGACGTCGGCCAGGAATAGGGAAATAATCGTTCACCCGATTCAGATCATAAAAATAACAATCATGAATACAGCTCCGACCACCCTGCCACCGTTGCCGGATGCCGGTGACCTGATTTCCCAGATTCGTTTCTGCCATGAGCAAGGCGAAATCTGGCTCCAGGAAGACCGCATGTTGCTGATCCACGCCGGTGACATGGGCATACTGCGCGACGAACTCATCACCGCCATGGGCATTGAACGCGCCCGGGGTTTCCTGATGCGCTTCGGCTACCAGGCCGGTCAACGCGATGCCGAAGTAGCACGGCGGGTGCGTGGCCATATGGACCCGATACAGGCGTTTCTGGCCGGTGTGCAGTTACACGCCATCGAAGGCATCGTGCAGGTGATCCCCAAGGTGGTGCGCATCAACGCCGAACAGCAGGATTTTTATGGCGAGTTTGAATGGCATGGCTCCTACGAAGTCGACCAGCACCGGCAGCGCCACGGCAGTAGCGACTTCCCGGTATGCTGGACCTTGCTCGGCTACGCCAGCGGTTACACCTCGGCGTTTCTTGGCTTTCCGATTCTCTATAAAGAAGTGCAGTGCTGCGCCATGGGCCACGACCATTGCGCCATCGTTGGCAAACCCCTGAACCAGTGGGAAGACGCCGACCAGATGCAGCGTTTCCTGCAACCGGATCATCTCGCCGAGGAACTGATGTCGCTGCAACGCCAGGTCAGCTGCCTGAAAGCCCGCTTTCGGGATACCGAACTGGATGCCGACCTGCTCACCAACTCGGTTGGCCGCTCCGAAGCGTTTCGTCAGGTCTGCCAGCTGATTCGCAAGGCCAGCCAGAGCCGCGCCACTGTGCTGTTGCTGGGAGAGACCGGGGTTGGCAAGGAAGTGGTAGCGCGAGGTTTACACCATGCATCCGACCGCGCCAGCAAACCCTTTATTGCGGTGAATTGTGCCTGTATCCCGCCGGATCTCATCGAGGCCGAGCTGTTTGGTGTCGAAAAAGGTGCTTTTACCGGTGCCACGGTCAGCCGCGAAGGCCGCTTTGAGCGCGCCAACGGTGGTACCATTTTTCTGGATGAAGTGATTGAACTGTCGCCACGCGCCCAAGCCACCCTGCTGCGAGTGCTGCAGGAAAGTGAGCTGGAACGGGTGGGCGATAACCGCACCCGCAGTATTGATGTGCGCGTGGTCGCCGCCACTAACGAAAATCTCGAACAGGCCGTGCGCGAAGGCCGCTTCCGCGCCGACCTGTTTTTCCGCCTGAATGTGTTCCCGGTGCGTATTCCGCCGCTGCGCGAACGTAGCGACGACATTCCGCTGCTGGTTGAACACTTCCTGCGCAAATATCAGGACCTCTACGGCAAACGGGTGAATGGCCTGTCCGACCGCGCCACCCAGGCGCTGATCCGCTACAAGTGGCCGGGCAATATCCGCGAGCTGGAAAACATGATCGAACGCGGGGTGATTCTGGCCGACAACGGCACCACCATTGAACTCTGCAACCTGTTCCCATCGCTGATGGAGCCATCCCACCCGCTCAATGTGATTGGCCAGAACGGCACACTGGCGGCGAGCAGCACAGATCTGATCTGCCGCCAGAGCCATGCCCGCGAGTTGTTACGCAAGGGCATCAGCCTCGACGACATGGAAAAACAGATGATTGAAGAAGCCATGGCGCAGTCGGATAACAACATCACCCACGCCGCACGGCTGCTGGGTCTGACCCGCCCGGCACTGGCCTATCGGCTGAAAAAACTGGAAGAACCGCCGCAAACCGAATAACCGCTCTCTGCCCTACCGGGCCAATATTTCGCTCTGTATTCCAGGCCTGTTTTATTCAGGCCTTTTTCATTAACGATCACGTTGAATTCCGCCCCGAATACATCCATGTAATTGCAGTATATAAAAACCCCAATAAAAAAACGGCACTGCTGAACCCAGCAATGCCGTTATAAATCCGGAATCGGGAAAACGATATTCCGGGATCAGAGCACCAGAACAATCCGATATTCACTCGCTAATATCGGATTGCAGTCTCCAGCATAAATACGGAAAACCGTACTCAGCAGATTTTGGTAAAAACCGATTATCAGGTCACCACAGTCAGGAAAGACTCGTGCAGTTTGCGCTGGGCAAAATCCAGACCGCCGCCTTCACCCAGACCTTCAAATGTCCAGGTCAATACTTCGTGATCAGGATATACGGTATAACCACCCATAAAGGTTTCGAAACGGTTACCGGACGGGTCCCATGCATAAATGGTCGCACCCTGGGTAATGCCGTGACGGGTCGGACCAATGTCCACCGGCACCGAGTTCATCGACATAATGTCGGCGGCGCGCAGCACCTTGTCCCAGCTAGAGAGCAGGAACGACAGATGGTGCAGCTTGCCCGGCTCCGGATATTCCACAAACGCAATGTCGTGAACCTTGTTGGAGCAGGTCAGCCAGATGCCCATGTTGGCATCACCTTCCGGCGTCAGGGAACGTTCGACCAGCTGGAAGCCCAGCACTTTCTCGAAAATTTCCTGCACCTTGGCCACGTTTGGACCGTACAGCAGGCAGTGGTCGAGACGCAGTGGGGCGATGCCTTTTTCAGCCGCCGCATTCCACGGATTCGGGTTTACATGGCCAAGGCCATTACCCACGCGGGTCTTTTCCGCGTACAGCTCAATCTGGTGACCCGATGGCAGGGTAAAACGCACACGCTCACCGGTTTCCAGCATTTCGCCAGCCGGGATACGTTCGGTCGGCAGACCGTACTCACGCAGACGACCATCCAGACGATCCAGAGTCGCCTTGTCGAGCACCTTGAACGCGAAGAAATCCAGACCCGCCGAATCGGCTTCACGCAGCACCAGGCTGCTGTGGTCATGTTCTTCCCAGCACTTCAGATAAACACGGCCCTGATCATCACGGCCAGTTTCCTGCATGCCCAGTACATCACGGTAGTGATGAATACCTTCTTCCAGATTCAGAACCCGCAGCTGGGCGTGTCCGGGACGGATAACACCTGTCATAGCCATGGAAAATTCCCCCTGTTGTTATTGTTCACTCGGGTTGGTCGGTGGTGTGCAGCGAAGCCTTTGCTTCGTTGATGTATCCACGGTATCGCAGCGTTCTGATACTCGTCTAATACTATTGACCCCGGAACCTGATACCCATAAGGTATCGAAATCACGAATAATAAGCGGGGCTTGGATCCATGGAATTACGTCAGGTTCGCTACTTCATTGCCGTTGCTGAAGAAGGCAACATTGGTCGCGCCGCCCTCAAATTGCACATATCGCAACCCCCGCTTACCCGCCAGATCCAGCAGCTGGAAGAAGACCTTGGCGTGCAACTCTTTGTTCGCACACCGAAAGGAGTCGAGCTGACCCAGGCCGGCCATCTGTTCCTGGAAGAAGCCCGCAACATCCGCTCGGTGGTATCCCTGGCGACCGAACGCACCCAACGGGCCGGACGTGGCCAACTCGGTCGTCTCGACGTCGCAATTTTCGGCTCCGCCATCCTCGACAGCATTCCCAAGCTGCTGCTGCAGTTCCGCAACCAGTACCCGGACGTTAACGTGGTGCTGCACAACATGGAAAAAGGCAAACAGATCGAAGCCCTGCGCCAGCGGCGCATCAACGTCGCCTTTAACCGCATGCTCGCGCCCCTGCCCGACATCATCAGCGAACGCATTGCCACCGAAGAGTTGTACATCGCGGTGAACCGCAATTCGGAACTGGCCGATCACGACAGCCTGCCGTTCCGCACCCTCGAAACCGAAGGCCTGATTGCCTTCCCCAACAGCGGCCGCCCCAACTTCGTCGATAAAATCCTGAACATCTGTCAGGAACATGGCTTCCTGCCCAATATCGTTCAGGAGGTCGGAGACGCCGTCACCAGCGTCGCCCTCGTCGCCAGTGGCTTTGGCATCTCGATCGTGCCGCGCTCCGCCACCAAACTGCAGTTACCAGGGGTGATCTACAAACCCATCTCCGACCTGCCAACCCAGGCACGGGTCGACCTCAGCTGTATTTACCTGCGCGACCATGACTCACCGATACTGCAATCGTTTCTGGCGTGTATTCGTGAAGCGGATTTGCAGGGCTGAGGGCTGAGGTCTGAGGTCTGAGGTCTGAGGTCTGAGGTCTGAGGTCTGAGGTCTGAGGTCTGAGGTCTGATAGAGTGATTTAAGAATGCTCTATCTGGCACAGCTAAAGAGGAGTTTGATAGCGAACAGGCTCCCGCTGTGTCAGCATAGTTGTCCGATGAGTTTTTCACGTTAAAACGAACAGTGGGCGGCCAGGAACTGACCATGGCCCGTTATTCCATTGAACGTCGCGAAGCCGTTCTGAATAAGCTTTTGC
>NZ_JAPNOA010000029.1 GCF_026626885.1 Parathalassolituus penaei | reverse complement strand
TTGGCTTCACGAGCAATTGCTTCATTTAATACCCGCATAAACCAGCTGATATCGCAGAGCCGTGCGCGCCATTCGTCAATCAGGATGTGCAAACGGTTTTGCTCGGCTTCCGATAAAGGCTCTTCACGAACGAACCGCTGGGACAAGGCATTGCCGTTGAACAGTTGGTGCCAGCGTACAACCACATCACTTTCGCTCCAGCCGCTGGCCTGATCGGAGTCGACGAAAAGGACAACGTGGTACAATTAACTACTAATTTGAAAGATTTTAGTAGCTTGGTTCTCGGCTGGAGATGCTTGCGACGGGGTCACAGATATTCCTCCTGGAGCGTCGGGCATGTGGGGGCACCGATCAAGCGTCATCATCGGTTACAAGCATAGGCATTACTGAGTGCCCGAGCTGTTTCGATTGGTTTCTGAATGTTCCGTTGATTCCGTGGAGCAAGAGTGATGGCTGTGCTGTGTTTCTGAAAAGCCAGATTTCAGCGGGCTTTGATGCAGGATTGAGTGGCTTTTGATCTGTCTCAGCCAATGATTACGAACGTTTCGCCGTGGTATTCGCCAGAATAAATGTCAGTTCCTCAGGGGAGAGAATCCCCGCCGCAAAACGTTTCAGCAGGTCTTTATCGCGCTGGCTGTCACAGATCTCACACAGATACTGGATCACATCTTTTTTGAAGCGCAGATACTCTTCCCGGTACATATCCTCTCTGGCGGTTTCGATCAGCTCCAGCAGGTTGATTCGAATGCGATTGTAGAGATCGCCGGTGGTGTCCTGGCTTGCATCGTAGCCTTGCCATTGTTCCTGCAATTTCGCAAATGCGTTGCGGAGGCTGCTCATCAATCATCTTTCTCGTGTTGGATGAATGGGGAAGGGGTCATGGAGTGGGCGCGAGCCTGCTGAGTGTTCGCCTGCCAACATCAATACCACTGACGTGATTCTGGCGGGAGCCATTGCAGATACAAGGCCTGCCAGGATTTATCCCGCGTATTGGATACCAGCAGCAGGCCGCTGCCAAGCCTGCTTCTATGGATGATTGCTACGTTTTTCAGGATTCTTATGAGTGGGGCGCTCGGCGTTATACCCCGGAGTGCTCTGTGTGCGTGCGCTGAGTTCTGTTGGTTTGTCCCGCTCAGACCCGCCATTGTCCGTTGTGGTTGCAACCGGTTGTTCCATTTTCGCTTATTTAGTTAGCTTGCTAAGCAATGTACCCTGCCGCCAGTTTTATAGTTAGCGTGCTAATGATTCTGGAGGTTGTTCTGGGTAGTCATATCGGATGGCAGTTGGCCATCGCGGCCAGAACCTGGCGTTCTGTAGTGGATTTGTGGATGGCGGATATGGGGCTGACCCAGTCGCGCTGGATGGCGTTGTTGCATTTGCAGCGTCTGGGCGAGGGCTGTAGTCAGAGTGAGCTGGCGCAGCATATGGGCATTGAGCAGCCGTCGTTGCAGCGCACCATGAATCGTCTGGTCGAGGATGGCATTGTTGAGCGTCGTAACTGCGATGTGGATGCACGGCGCCGTACGCTGTGGTTTACCCCGGAAGGGCATGTGTTGTTGCAGAAGGTGCAGGCACGTATTGAGGAAGGGCGTAGCCGGATTCTGGCAGGCCTGTCGGCCGAGCAGCTGGAGTTGTTGTCCGGCATGTTGGAAACCCTGATTTTGAACGCCCGTCAGTTACAGCTGGAGCCTCCGCATGACGCCTGATATTCATTTTAATCGCTGGATGCGGCGGGCAACGGTGCTGTTTCTGCTGATTCTGGCTTACATCCTGTTTCTGGATGTGAAATTACCCATGACCTCCTATGCCATGGTGCAACGGCCGGTGGTAACCGTAGCGCCGCGTGTGTCGGGCACGGTGCTGGAAGTGAATGTGCACAATAACCAGGCGGTAAAGGCTGGTGATGTGTTGTTCCGTATTGATGATCGCGATTATCAGCTGGCACTGGAGCATGCTGAGCTGGCGATGATTGAAGCGGGGCAGGGCAACGAGGCATTGCAGGCGGACCTTGCTCATGCCGAGGCGGCGCTGAACGAGGCCGAGGTGCAGCAGCAGGAAGCAGAGCGCGAGTATCGCCGGATGGAGTCGTTGCACGAGCGTCAGGTGGTGAGCCAGCAGGATCTGGATCGTGCCAGCTCCAGTGTGCAGGCGGCGCAGGCTCGTCGTCAGGCGGCGCGTGAAAGTCGTAATTCGGTGGCGGTGAAGCTGGGCGAAAGTGGTGCCCGCAATTTGCAGATTCGTCTGGCGGCCAACCAGTTGGCGCAGGCCCAGCTCAACCTCGATCGCACCGTGGTGCGGGCGGCGGAAGACGGTGTGATCTCCAACCTGCAATTGCAAGTGGGTGCACAGGCCGTGGTTGGGCAGCCGTTGTTGTCGCTGGTAGCAACCGACGATGCGCGTATTGCGGCGGATTTTCGGGAGAAAAGTCTGGCCAATATTGCCGATGGTGCCGAAGCCTGGGTGGTGTTTGATGCCCTTCCAGGGCAGCTGTTCAGCGCTGAACTGGACAGTCGTGATATGGGCGTTGCCGCGGGTCAGCTGCTGGCCAATGGGCAGTTGGCCAAGCCGGATGACAGTGATCGCTGGGTGCGTGATGCGCAGCGGGTGCGGGTCTATCTGGATGCGGAACCGGATCACGGCTTGCCGCTGAGTCTGGTCAGTGGTTCGCGGGCGACGGTGATGTTGTTGTCGTCTCACGGTGCCTTGCTGGATACCCTCGGCAAATGGCAGATGCAGCTGATCAGTTTGCTGCGTTACGTGTATTGAGTGCGGTTATGCCAACCGGGTTAACCCCATTCGACAAGCGCCGGTTGCTGCGTCTGGCCATTGGCAGTACCGCCGGATTTGCGATCAGCAAACTGATGAACTGGCCGTTCGGTGTGTTTTTTGCCGTGTTTCCGATGCTGTTAATGGGCATGGTGCCGGTGTTCAACCGGATGGTGGCCTGTCAGTTTATTGCCGGTGTGTTGGTGAATATCGTCGAGCTGTGGCTGTTGCAGGCGCTGTTCGAGCCCTATCCGCTGCTGATGTGGATGGCGGTGACCTTTGTGTTCGGTTACCACTTCCGCTTTATGATCACCACGCCGTATCTGCTGCTGTGGGTGTCGGGGCTGATTACGTTATCGACGGTGTTGAACCTGGCCAGCTACAGCCCGGCACAGTTGCACGACATGATGGTGGCGACCCTGTTGTCATCCAGCCTGTCGGTGGTGGTGGCGGCCTTGTTGTACTGGCTGATTCCGGAGCCGGAAAAACCGGGGCCACCGCCGGTAGTCAGCCTGAGTCATGCCCAGATCAATCACCGTATGCTGATGGGGACGATTCTGGCATCGGCATCCTATGTGGTGTTTCAGGTGCTCGACCTGCGTGATTCGTTGTCGGCCCAGGTCGCCACCATGCTGGTGCTGTTCCCGATGACCTATTCCGGTTCGGTGCTGAGTTGCTGGAATCGGGTGCGCGGGGCGTTGTATGGCTGTGCGCTGGCGCTGGTGACGCAGATTCTGCTCTACGACCTGATTGATCATCTGGTGCTGGTGGTGTTGGCGATGTTTATCACTGTGATGATTGCTGCGCGTCTGCATCTGGCGGAACGTGCCGGTTCAGCGATGGGCTTCGGGGCGCTCACCACCATTGGTATCCTGTTCGGGCAATACCTGCAGCCGGGGGCCGATATTCTTTACGCCAGTCTGTATCGCATCAGTTCAGTGGCAGTGGCGCTGCTGGTGATGATGATGTGTGCTTACTGGCTGGACGAGTTGCTGAACCGTTTTGCCCTTACCCGTAATGCCTGATCAGTACCTGTGAAGGGTTGTCCGAGGGGCTGAGCAGGCAACGGGCTGACGTTGTTAATGACTGACGTTTTTACTGACTGACGTTTTTACTGACTGACGTTTTTACTGACAACCACCGCTTTCATCCGGGCCATCACAAACATCCAGTGCGGTGCCGAGGTCGAGGCTGCTGTAGGAAGTCCAGCTGCGGTGGTGCAAATAGGCAACTGCAGCTTCGCCGTTCAGCTGCAGCATCATCCACGGCAGTTCATGGCGCATGGGTTCGTAGTCGCTGATCAGGATCGACTTGTCTTCAAATACCACCCGGTGTTCGTTGGTGGCGTAATTGAATTCTTCGCTGCAGGCACCTTGCCAGAAGGTTTCGCTGGCGGTGTGGGTATACACGCAATGGCGCTGGTAGGAATCGTTAGCGCGGATTTCATCGGCCCACAGCGGTGTGCTGGCGAGCAGCATCAGAGCAGTTAACAAACCGGTTTTCATGCGGAAACTCCTGTATCGCGTTTGGATAGGCTTCTACTTGGGGTTCACTATACCGGTTTGTTGCGTTCCCGCGTGTTCTGATTATCCAATCCACAGCGGCAGCAGGTTTTGCATGGCCAGCAGGCTGCCCATACCGGCCAGCAGGCTGTACAGGGTGTTGCGGAAAAACCACGCCATTAACGCCGCAATCACCGCTGCCAGCAGACGTGGCCAATCGACCAGTACATCGCTGCCCGCTGGTGGCAGCACCACCGCCGGTGCTACCAGTGCTGCCAGCACACTGGCGGGAACATATTGCAATGCCCGTTGCAGCAGCGGTGGCACACTCCAGCGGCCATGTCCTTCAATAAACGCCAGCCGTAACACCAGCGTGGCGATCCCTACCGCGACGAATAATCCCCACAGGGTCAGATCGTTCATGCCTTGGCTCCTTGCTGGTGGCTTGCGGCCGGTTTCTTGCGGGTTTCAACCAGCAGGCCCGCGGCAATGCCGCTCACCGACGCCACTATCAGACCGAGGTTATAGGGCAGGCCGTGTGCCAGTACTGCGACCAGGCCACCGGTCAGTGCCGCCGACAGGCTTGCCGAGTTACGAATCGCCGGCACCAGAATGGCCAGGAACGACAGCGGAATCGCGAAGTCGAGCGACCAGCTGGCCGGAATTCCACTGCCCACCATCACCCCGAGAATCACCGATACCTGCCATACCAGCCACATGCTGAACGAGGAACCGGCGAAGAACCACAGATCCATCGGCGCGTGTGGCTGTTGCTGGTTACGCACCATCGACAGCGCAAACGACTGGTCGGAAATCATATAACCGAGCGGCCAGCGGGCTTTCGCCGGCAGCCGGTGCATATGCGGGGCGAGGGCGGCGCTGTACATCAGAAAGCGCAGGTTGATCACCACCACGGTAATCAGGATCACCAGTGGCAAAGCCTGTTCGTTAAGCAGCTGCAGCGCTGCCATTTGCGCCGAACCGGCGTAAAACAGCAGGGTCATGCCGAGAATTTCAAAGAATGAATAACCCTGATTGGCGGCCGTAACCCCGGTGACCAGACCAAATGGCAAAACGCCGGGGGCCAGCGGCAACAGCGCCTGAATACCTTGCTGAAAGGACTGCCGTCCAGCGGATGCGTGCATGCAGTAAAACCTCGGAGATCGGGCAGAAAAAGGCTACGCAGATGTTTCTGAACGAGTGTCAGAGGGGGAGGGGATGCGCAGCAGATTGGCTACAAAGCAGGGTAGCCCGAGATTCGTTGTATCCACAAACAACTTTCTGTTCGATGAAATCATAACGGCAGGTTGGGCAAAATCCTGCTTTTTGCGCGGTGAGAACGGTTGGATAATCCGTATGGGCTACAGACAGGAGCGGAAGCAGCGCAGCGGTCAGAGCGACCTGGATTTATTGGGGCGATCGGGCCGGTTTGGTTTTGATCACCAGACCGGCGCTTTATCAAACGCCTGTACGGCGTAATTCCACCAACACTTCCATATGGTCGGTGTTCGGGAACATATCAAACCACTGTGCCTGCACCACCTCGTAATTGAGCCCTGCAATATCGCGGGTCAGGGTTTCCGGGTTGCAGCTGGAATAGATGATATGACGCGGGGCGATCTGGTTCAGACGCTCCACCAGTTCGGTGCCCAGGCCTCGGCGTGGCGGGTTCACAATCACCAGATCCGGGGCGCTGCCTTGTTGTTGCTGGCTGAACGCGGCGGAATCCAGTGCATCGAATTCAAGGTTGTTGATGCCCATGCGGGCCGCTGACTGGCGCGCGCAGGCGATGGCTTCCGGTTCGATCTCGATGCCGGTAACACGCTCGGCGAACGGTGCACAATGCAGGGCAAAACCACCGGTGCCACAGAACAGATCCCAGATATGATGCGCGCCGGTCGCTTGCGCCCAGCGGGCTGCGGTGCCGTACAGCTGCTCGGCAACGTCCGGGTTGGTCTGGAAGAAACTCTTGGGACGCTGGAATAGCGGAATGCCGTTGAACTCTTCTTCCAGCAGCTGGTTGTCGGTGAGGAAAATCTCTTCGTCACCTTCCAGACGTGCCATATGCACCGGCTGGATATTCACACTTACGACCTGAATTTCCGGATGCTGCTGCAGCAAACGCGACAGGTTCTGGCGGATACGCTCAATGCATTTATCGCTGCCGAGCACCAGACGCAGCATAAACTGGTCATACCGACGGCTGTGGCTGAGCAGAATGTATTTCAGCTCACCACGGCGCTTGTGGCGGTTGTAGGGGGGGAGACCAGAGCTGCGAATCCACTCCGGCAAATCGCCCAGCAGTGCCTGCATATTGGCCGGATACAGCGGGCAGTCGGTTAATGGCTGGGCGCTGAAGCCCTGTTCGGCGCTGAGTTCAATGCCCACCACCGGTGCCTGCGCCACGCCCAGCACCACCATTTTGGCCTTGTTGCGAAAACCCAGACTCTGGCTGATGCAAGGCGGCAACCAGCGTGATGCTTCAATGCCGGTCAGCTGTTGCAGCGCTGCGGTTTTGTCGGCGATCTGTTGCTGGTAGGGAATATCTAACAGGGCACAGGAGCGGCACAGCGACTGCTCGAAATAAGGACACGACATGGCGTTCATCGTTACCTGCTGGTGTAGGGATGGATCTGGAAGCCGCAGCCATGCTGCGGTCGGGCAAGCGGGCGATGGTATGTGATGTTATCCGACGAGGGTAGTTCTTCTGGATATATATTGAAGGTTTTCGTCGTTCTTGCATTGAAGTAGCTTGTGCGTTTATTAGATCGCCAGATCCAGTGGCAGGTCGCTGATGTCTTTCAGGCGCTTGCCTTCAATCATGCTGTTGAGAGAGTCGACCAGATCATCCCGGTCCAGCTGCTCCAGACACTGCTTCAGCTCATACAGGGCAACGTGATAAACACAGTCGATGTCACCGGTGCCGATCGCCAGTGAAGCAATGCGGGCTGGCATGGGTTCGGCGGTAACCGCGACAATATGCGGAACACGCCCTTTACGGCTGCGAATCAGGTTCAGGGCTTCGGTGCGGGTGTTTTGCGAACGATCTGAACGCATGGTGAATTTGCAGGAAATACTGGCGTGCAGCAGGGCAGAGGGAGATTGAGGATCCGCATGGTTGGCGCTGCGGAGCATGCTGTTCCGTGCGTTATCGGGATCGACAATGGCATGGCTCTGATTGATCTGTTCGTCTGTTTCGGGAAGTCGCGCAATCACTACGTCAGGCGCAATGGTGTAACCATCGCCAAGGAAGTTGCGTAATTCAGCATGTGCCTCGGCGAGTCGATCCAGCTCCGCCAGATGGCTGTATTGCTCGTATTGGCCAATAACCCCACTTGCTCGACTGGCGGATTTGGCGATTTGCCAATGTCCTGGGCGAAGGTGTGCAAGATATGGAAAGGTATCTTGCAGGAAGCTGGCGCAGAGTGATTCAAAGGCGTTACCTAATGTCTGCCCCTTGGGTTTCTGCTTCTGGACGATGGCGGACAAGCCGGTTTTAGACTCCATCATTGCCAATAAACCATTGCCAATCTGGCAGCTGGATTTCTGGCCGGAGTCAGCATTGCTGGCAATCCACGGCTGCGCGTATTTTTTCTGGTCTGCTGCTGACAATGGGCAATAACAGAAAATTTCCTGCGCAATCAGATCGCGGTGCAGTTTTGTGCGGGCATCCTGTATCAAACTCATGCGACTTTGCTTCCTTTCCTTAGCCCGGTTTTCAGGGCCTTCATGATCTGTTTGCCGACGGCCTCGGCAACCGGTGGCGGGAAGGCATTACCGACTTGCCGATAGGCGTGGGTCTTGCTGCCAAAAAATTGCCAGTGGTCCGGGAATCCCTGAATCCGGGCGGCCATTCGTACATTTAGCAAGGGCATATGTTCAAAGCCGGGGCGGATACTGCCGTCGCGGCCCAGCACCCCGACAAAGTCGGGAGATGGCAGTTCATCGGGGTCTCCGACCCGATGGCCATTCACCCCCAGAGCCTGCCACTGGCGCTTGGCGCGGGTGGGGCCGAGATCCGGGCCTCCGTGTTTTTTGGAGCCTCCGACCAGAGTCGGGGCAATGCTGCAGGCTTTGTCTTTCCAGGCGTCAGCCCCAGGCCAGCCTCGGGCGGCCATCAGATCAAACAAGGCTTCACCAACACTGACGGGGGTACTCACGGTGGGTTCCGGCCATTGAAAGTGCTTCATCAATCTGGCTGGCATGGCCACCAGAATGACGCGGGGGCGCAGTTGTGGCACCCCGAAGTCTGCAGCCTGCAGAAGCTTCCAACGGCTTTCGTAACCCAGACGCAACAACTCGGCTTCGAGCTGGTGCCGATAGGCATCGAATTTCTGATCCAGCAAGCCGGACACATTTTCGAGCATGACCGCGTAGGGGCGTACCGCTGCAACGATTTTCAGGGCGGTCGGAAACAGATCGCGTTCGTCATCAGGGCCGAGCTGCTGTCCGGCCTTGCTGAACGGCGGGCAGGGGACACCGCCGGCAACCAGTTCGATCTGGCCAAAGTATCGGCCGGCCTCCTGTTCCGCGAACTGCTTGAGATCGGTTTCGAGAATCTCCCCCCAGCCCAGCTGCAGCTGGTGATTGTTGAGACGCAGGGTTTCGCAGGCGTGGTGATCCAGTTCGACCAGTACGCTGTGAATAAATCCGGCATTATGAAGGCCAAGCGCCTGACCACCGGCGCCGGCACACATCTCGATCGTTCTCATTAAGGCTGTCTATACATACAGTTAAATACAGCGAAAATTATACAGAAGATCGCATGAAATGCTTGTAGAGATCCTGATTCAGCCGCTGACTAACAGAAAGACCAGCAGCCTGTCGGGCGCTATGCAGAACGGTTATCCCTTGCCGGCGCTCCTGGCCTCGTCCCCGTGCTCCTGCGTGAGTGAGAATGTGCCTGGCCCTGAGTGGTAAACCTGCGGCTATCACGCAGGAGCCAGAGTGGTATGACTACGACCTCGTTCCCACGCTCCCGCGTGGGAATGCGCCTGACACTGCGGCTACCACACGGGAGCCAAAGTGGTATGACTACGACCTCGTTCCTACGCTCCTGCGTGGGAATGTGTCTGACCCTGAGTGATAAACCTGCGGCTATCACGCAGGAGCCAGAGTGGTATGACTACGACCTCGTTCCCACGCTCCCGCGTGGGAATGTGCCTGACCCTGAGTGGTAAACCTGCGGCTATCACACTGGAGCCAGAGTGGTATGACTACGACCTCGTTCCCATGCTCCCGCGTGGGAATGTGCCTGACGCTGCGGCTATCACACTGGAGCCAGAGTGGTATGACTATGACCTCGTTCCCATGCTCCCGCGTGGGAATGTGCCTGACGCTGCGGCTACCACGCAGGAGCGTGGGAGCCAGATGGATGGATTCCGTGCCCAGGCGGCCCCACCCGTTTTTATCGGATGGCTTGCCCGTTTTGGCCGCAGCTGTTAGCGTAAACCACTGAAATAAGGGATGGTAAGGCGTGGCTACAAATGCTTTGTGTGCCTGATAAACCGTAAAACGCGCATGCGCGTATTTTCGGTGGTTGCCTGTATAGCGATAAGGATATTTTCAATGAAAGTCAGATGCTTATCCCTCTTTTGCAGCAAAACGAGCCGCCAGCAAAACGCGCATGCTCATAAATAAAACTGTCAGTGATATGAAGGTTTGTAGGTGAATCATGAATAATCAAATAAGCGATCAAAGTGATAAACAGAAAGTGGGTGATCTATCTATTATTGTAATGCTAATAGGTGCTGGTGTTGACCTGGCTCGAGAAGGTTTTAAATATTTAAGAAGTCGTGATATTTTGCTTGTTGAGATAGAGAAGGATAAAGCTAGGTTAGAAAACGAAAAAAATCAGAAAATTGCCAATTTAATTGAAGCCAATAAAACTGAAATGCTGGACGCTATTGGAAAGCATCAGATAACCTTGCAGCAAACGATTGAAAAAGCTAAAAGTGAAATTCTACAAAAAATTGAAGCTGATAAGCTTGAAATGCTTTTATCTAAAATAAAAAAAGCTAAACTAGCACTAGAGATGAAAGATGTAAAAAGCTTTATGCTGATTGCGTATGAATTATTTGACTATACAGAGTATGCTTGGAAACGTATACATGAAGAAAAACATAATTGGATTGGTCCATGGATGGTTGGAGAATCAGTTCGCTTGAGTCTTTTAATGTACTCAATACAAGAAGATAACTACGAGATAGTTTTGCGTGAATATTCTGATTTTAGAATTAATATACTAAATGTAGTAGGTCGTAAGATAATAGAAGAAAGTGAGCCCATTGCATGGGAAAAGATCTCTTCTTTTATTGAAGGAAAAAATGAAGATATATTGGATGATGTATTGAGTGCTTCTGTTTTATTAATTGATGGTGGAAAACGAGTCAGTCAAGATTATGAAACAAAAAACAATATAAAATCAAATATTAAAGGACAGGCCCTTGGTTTTGTTCCTGGAGGTAGGAAAGTTTGCGCTTCTTGCAAAAGAGTGACATTTGATAAGGTATTGAAATGCCCTAGTTGTGGTAAAGACGAAGTGTGGTGGCAGTGACTCATGAGTTACATTGTACTACTGATAATATCGTATGATAACAACAGTATCAACAGTGGCCGGCTTTGCCCGCTGCACGTCAAAGTCGTCCCGCTATGCTGAGCTTTATATTTTATAAGAGAGTGCAATGGAAGACGTAAAAGACCTGTGGCTAAAGTTCAATGAATATTCGAATAAACTAACAATTGCACTTGGTCGCACTAGTAATATCGTAGGTGAATACGCGGAATATCTGGTACACAAGCATTACGGTGGTAGGCTTCTTGAAATCTCTGGAGCTGGCGCGGATATAGAAGCGCCTGACGGTAAGCTGTATCAGGTCAAATCCCGCAAGATTAAAGGTGCTACTTCAACACAGCTTAATGTTATTCGCTCATGGGATTTCGATTTTTTGGTGGTGATTTTATTTGAGTCTAATGGCGCAGTTAAAAAGGCACTGCAAGTTCCGGTAGACGTCGCTAAAGAATACGGCACTGTTAATAGTCATCAAAATGGCTGGGTCATAACTACTAGTCAAAAGTTTCTAAACGATCAAAGATCAAAAGATATAACACTGTCTTTATCGGTGCTAAACCAATGAAATATAAAAGGTTGTTCAAGCATCGTTCCGGCCAAAAGACGGCCTCCACTGGACTCGCTAACGCTAGCCGCTTAGCGAGGCATTAAAACTTTAGCCCTTCTCCAGAGTACCGTGTCTACGGTAGACCCTGACCTCGTTCCCATGCTCCTGCGTGGGTATGTGCCTGACCTTGCGGCTACCACGCGGGAGCGTGGGAGCCAGATCGAAGACCGGGAAAGCTGGTCCGGTTCCGGCTGTAAACCTGCCTGACGCTGCGGCTTCCACACCGGTGCGGGCGCCGGAGCCGGATATACCCGGCCAGCGTGTCGGCATGATCTGTTGTAAACTCTCTGTCCGTTTTTGCCCATTCCGGTTAGCTGCCATGACGATCGCCAACTTCGTTCACCTCCGTGTCCACTCCGAGTTCTCCCTGTACGACAGTGTTGTGCGGGTGAAAAAACTGGTGGGAACGGCCAAGGGCATGAATATGCCGGCGGTTGCCCTGACCGACCAGGCCAACATGTACGCCTTGCTGAAGTTCTACAAGGCCTGTCTGGGTGAGGGCGTCAAACCGATTCTGGGCGCTGACCTGTGGCTCGAAAACCCGGAAGACCTGCAGGCGCCATTCCGGATCACCGCCCTGTGCCAGACACCGGAAGGGTATCTGGGCCTGCGTGAGCTGATTTCCCGTGGTTTTATGGATGACCAGCATTACGACAAGGTGATGATCAAAAAGGAGTGGCTGTTTGAGAAAAACACCGGCCTGATCCTGCTGTCGGGGGCTCGTGATGGTGATGTGGGCCAGCGGGTGCTGAAGGGCAAACTCGATGCGGCTGAGCGTCTGGTGATGGAATATCACCAGGTGTTTGGTGACCGTTTTTATCTGGAACTGCAGCGTACCGGTCGGCAGGGTGATGAAACCCTGGTGAAGGCGTTTCTGGCGCTGGGTGCCCGTCACCGGGTGCCACTGGTTGCCACCAACGATGTGCGATTCCTCAAGGCCGACGATTTTGAAGCCCACGAAACCCGGGTTGCTATCGGCCAGGGTTATGCGCTGGAAGACAAACGCCGTCCGCGGGAGTACAGCGAGCAACAGTATTTCCGCAGCGCCGAGGAAATGACGGCGCTGTTCCACGATATTCCATCGGCCATTGCCAACACGGTGGAAATTGCCCGTCGTTGCTCGGTGGAAGTGTTGATGGGCAAATACTTCCTGCCGGACTATCCGATTCCGGAAGGCATGAGTGAAGCCGATTTCTTCCGCAAGATTTCGCAGGTGGGTCTGGAAGAACGTCTGGATGTGATTCTGGCCGGTATCCCCAAAGACTCACCGCAGTATCTGGAAAAGCGCCAGCCCTACGATGACCGTCTGAAGTTCGAGCTGGATATTATTATCCAGATGGGGTTCCCCGGTTACTTCCTGATCGTGATGGACTTTATCCAGTGGGCCAAGGATCACGATATTCCGGTTGGTCCGGGGCGGGGTTCGGGTGCCGGCTCGCTAGTGGCCTATGCGCAAAAAATTACCGACCTTGATCCACTCGAATACGACCTGCTGTTCGAACGATTCCTGAACCCGGAACGTGTGTCGATGCCCGACTTCGACATCGACTTCTGTATGGAAAACCGTGAGAAGGTGATCGCCTACGTAGCCGACAACTATGGTCGTCAGGCGGTATCCCAGATCGTGACGTTCGGCACCATGGCCGCCAAGGCGGTAGTGCGAGACGTAGCGCGGGCGCAGGGTAAGTCGTTTGGTCTGGCCGACAAGCTGTCGAAGCTGATTCCGGGTGATCCGGGCATGACCCTCGAAGTAGCGCTGCAAACCGAGCCGCTGCTGAAAGAGTTTCTGGGTGAAGACGAAGAGGCCCAGGAAATCTGGGAAATGGCCCTCAAGCTCGAAGGTATCGCCCGTCAGACCGGTAAACACGCCGGTGGTGTGGTGATTGCACCAACCAAACTCACCGACTTCTCGGCCACCGCCTGTGAACCGGGCGGTGCTGGTCTGGTGACCCAGTTCGACAAGGGCGACGTTGAAGAAGCTGGTCTGGTGAAGTTCGACTTCCTCGGTCTGCGGACCCTGACCATCATCGACTGGGCGCTGGAAACCATCAATCGCAAGCAAGCCCTGAAAGGGCTGCCGCCGGTGGACATCAGCGCCATTCCGCTCGATGACCCGGCCTCCTACAAGCTCCTGAAAGAAGCCCGTACCACGGCGGTGTTCCAGCTGGAATCGCGCGGTATGAAAGATCTGGTTCGGCGTCTGCAGCCGGACAACATCGAAGACATGATCGCTCTGGTGGCGTTGTTCCGTCCGGGCCCGCTGGAATCGGGCATGGTGGACGACTTTATCAACCGTAAACACGGCCGCGCCAAGGTGGCCTATCCGCATCCGGACTTTGAGCACGAAAGCCTGAAAGACGTGCTGGAACCGACCTACGGGGTAATCGTTTACCAGGAACAGGTAATGCAGATTGCCCAGGTTCTGTCCGGTTATACCCTCGGTGGGGCGGACATGCTGCGCCGGGCGATGGGTAAGAAAAAGCCGGAAGAGATGGCCAAACAGCGCGATACCTTCCGCGACGGTGCTATCAGTCAGGGCGTTGATCCTGATCTGGCGATGAAAATCTTCGACCTGGTGGAAAAGTTCGCCGGTTACGGTTTTAACAAATCGCACTCGGCTGCCTATGCGGTGGTGTCGTACCAGACCCTGTGGCTGAAGCAGCACTTCCCGGCGCCGTTTATGGCGGCGGTAATGACCGCCGATATGCAGACCACCGACAAGGTGGTGATCTTTATTGAAGAATGCCGCGAGATGGGGCTGGAGATCATCCTGCCGGATGTTAACCAGTCATTCTTCGGCTTCACCGTTAACGATGACGAGGCCATTGTTTATGGCCTTGGGGCGGTAAAAGGTGTGGGTGAAGGCCCGATCAACGCCATTATCGAAGCCCGCAAAGCCGGTGGCCCGTTCCGCGATCTGTTCGATTTCTGCCAGCGCGTCGACATCAAAAAGCTCAACAAACGGGTGATGGAAGCCCTGGTGCGTTGTGGTGCTTTCGACCGTATGGAAATCACCGCGCCGCGTTCGGTGCTGATGGCCAGTATCGAAGACGCCATGAAAGGCGCAGGCCAGACCGCGGCTAACGAAGCCTCGGGTATGTTCGACCTGTTTGGTGAGGTGGAAGCCGAAACCGCGTCGGAAACCGATCCGTACGAGCGCCACCGTAGCCTGCGTGACTGGACTCTGAAAGAACGTCTGCAAGGCGAAAAAGACACCCTCGGTCTGTTCGTAACCGGACACCCGTTCGATGAGTACGAACTGGAAGTCCGTCAGCTGGCGCCAACCCGTCTGGTGAATCTGCAGGAAAGCAAAAAGCCGCAGAAACTCGCCGGTCTGGTGGTGGATATGCGTCTGATGAAAAACAAGCGCGGCGACAACATGTGTTTTGTCACTCTCGACGACCGTTCCGGCCGTATGGAAGTGGCGCTGTTCTCGGACATCTACGAGCAGGTGCGCCATGTGGTAGCCAAGGACAAGGTGCTGATTGTCGAAGCCATGATCAGCCACGACTCCTATTCCGGCGGCCTCAAGGCCACGGGGCGTACCGCGATGGAAATCAGCCAGGCACGTCTGGCCTTTGCTAGCGGTATTCGTATCCAGCTCGACGGTGAACGCATGGACGAACGTTTCTGCCAGCGTCTCGGCAAACTGTTGGTGCCAATGGAAGGCGGTTGCCCGGTGGTGATTGAATACCGCAACGACAGCGCTCGATGTGATATTCGCCTCGGCGATGAATGGCGGGTTAACCCGACCGACGACCAGCTGCAGGAACTGCGGTTCGAGTTCGGCGAAAAAGCCGTTGAGTTGGTGTTTGGTTAAGCGGGCTCACAAAGTGTCGGCGCTAAGTTTGCGCTAAGGCCGGGTGCTTATGCTGGCGTGGTTTTGAATTCACCACGTCGGAGTCAGCATGTCGGAATACGCTTCTTCTGTATCGCGGGTGCAAGCCCGCGTTCCTGAAATCATCACCCTGTACTGGGTGATCAAGATTGCTTCTACCACCCTCGGCGAAACCGGTGCCGACCTGTTTTCCATGACCTGGGATCTGGGGTATGCCGTTACCATTGCCATTTTTCTGGCTTTGTTTGTGGGTAGTGCCATTCTGAAAATATCCCAGGATGGTTATCGTCCGGTAACCTACTGGCTGGCCTTTACCGCCAGCGCCATCGCTGGTACTGCCATTTCCGATTTTATTGATCGTACGCTGGGCCTTGGTTATGCCGCTGGTTCGTTACTGCTGGTGGCCTTGCTGGTATTGATTCTGCTGGGCTGGCAAAAAGCCGAAGGCAGTGTGCGGGTCGAAGATGTGCGCAGCCGGGCTGGTGAAGTCTGGTACTGGCTGGCGTTTCTGGTTGCCAACACCCTTGGCACTGCCGCCGGGGATTTTCTGGCGGATGATATGGGGCTGGGGTTTGCGATGGGAGCGGTGCTGATTTCTTCCGTGCTGCTGGCAATTCTGCTGGCATGGTATTGGCGCTGGTTACCCAATACGCTGCTGTTCTGGTTGGCTTTTGTGTTAACCCGGCCGTTCGGTGCGACCTTTGGTGACTGGTTGACCAAACCCCTGTCGCACGGTGGTCTGGCGCTGGGGACTGCTGGTTCATCGGTATTGTTTGCGCTGGTAGTGGTGGTGGCCGTGTTTTGGGAACAACGCCGGTGTCAGCAGCAATTGCTGGTGGCCGGATAATCCGGAAGGTCGAGTTTAGCGCGGTTGTTGCAGGATTCATGACAGTGGAGGCACAAGATGCGGGTATTACTGGTCGAGGATGATTTCCTGCTGGGAGAGGCGATTCGCCAGTCATTACGGGATGCCGGTATGGCGGTGGATTGGGTCACCCAGGGACAGCAGGCGTTATCGGCGCTGACGCTGGAGGATTATCAACTCGGCTTGCTCGACCTCGGCTTGCCGGATATCGACGGTTTGCAGTTGCTGCAAAAAGCCCGCGACAACGGTGTTTCCCTGCCGGTGATTATTATCACTGCCCGTGATCAGGTTACCGATCGTATTTCCGGGCTGGATCTGGGCGCGGATGATTACCTGGTCAAACCCTTTTCCAATGACGAGTTGATGGCCCGCATCCGGGCTGTCAGTCGTCGTCATCAGGGCAACGCCAGTCCCTTGTTAACCAATGGTTTTCTGACTCTCGACCCGGCAACCCGCGAAGTTCAGGCCGGTGAACAGGCTCTGAGGTTATCGGCGCGGGAGTTTGCCTTGTTACATGCCTTGCTGCAGAAACCGGGGGCTATCCTGTCCCGACAGCAGCTTGAAAGCCGGATTTATGGCTGGAACGAAGAAGTTGAAAGTAATGCGGTGGAGTTTCTGATTCATTCGGTGCGGCGCAAGCTCGGCGTCAACAGCATTCGTAATGTTCGTGGTCTGGGCTGGATGGTGGAAAAACCGGTATGAACAGTCCGTCGTTACAGCGACAACTGATCCAGCGACTGCTGGCGCTGGTGTTGTTGACGGCGCTGGTCAGTGGCCTGTTGTCGGCATGGCTGGCCTTTCATGAAGCCCGTCATACCCAGGATGACCTGTTACAGCAGTTATTGCAGGTGGCCGAACGCGGCAAATTGCAGGTGGATGTTGAAGACTCGGGGGCTGAGGATGCGCTGGTTATCCTGCCGCTGGCATCGGCAGCTCAGTGGTTTGTGGTGCCGGATGGTGTCGACACCGGACAGGGGGATGGACTGCACGATGGACTGCAGGAGCTTGTCTCCCGAAGCCAGCCCGATGAGCGCTGGCGCGTGCTGGTGCGCAGTGATTCGGGCCTGCTGGTGGGACAGCGTCTGGAAGTGCGCAACGAGCTGATTATGGATGCTTTCTGGCAAAGTTTTTTACCGCTCTTGCTGCTGCTACCGTTGCTCTGGTGGCTGGTGGGCTGGCTGATTCACCGCAGTTTCCAGCCGCTGTTGCAGCTCAGTGCCGAGTTGCCACAGCACCTGTCGGATGGTGAGCCGGTACCGGAGTCGCAACGGGTTCCGGCGGAAATCCTGCCGTTTACCCAGGCGGTCAACCAGCTGTTTGGACGTCAGCAATGGCTATTGCGCCAGCAGCAACGCTTTGTCGCCGATGCTGCCCACGAGTTGCGCACGCCGGTCAGTTCGCTGCAGCTGATGCTGGATAACCTGCGTTCATTACATTCCGCCGACGAGCTGCTGCAGCGTTTGCCTGCCATTCAGATGGCAGTGCAACGTCTGCGGCAGCTGGTCAACCAGCTGCTGGATCTGGCTCGTATCAACGATGGTTCTGACCTTGTTCTGACTGACGTAAACTTGCAGGAATGGCTGGCCGCAGTGGTCGAGATCATGCTGCCGGTGGCCGATGAACGTGGAATTGATCTTGGGGTAGGGCAGTTCGATGACGGCATTGTGCATACGGATGCGGGTCGTTTGCAGCGGGTGCTGGTGAATGCCATCGACAACGCCTTGCGTTACAGCCCGGCGGGCACCCAGGTGACGGTATCCGTGCTGTGCAATGCCGACTGGCTGGAACTGCGGGTTGAAGATCAGGGGCCGGGGATTGCCCCGGATATGCTTGAACAGGTGTTCGAACCCTTTGTGCGGGACAATCGTTTTCAGAACATTCCGGGCACCGGGCTGGGATTGGCCATTGTGCGGGATATCGCTCGCCAGCTGCAGGGCGAGGTGTGGCTGCAGCCGCGTGCCGAGGGTGGTTTGTGTTTTGGTTATCGGCAGCCGGTCATTGAGGCGCGTCCGGACTGAGAGCCGCTGCGGGTTGGCAGACCACTGCTGTTGCCAGATTGACCGCGAGAATCTGACGACCAAAGCGTTGCTGATCATGGATTTGTACGCTTTGTCTGGTACATTGTAATAGTTGAATATTCAATGATTGTAATGGAGCCCGCTATGACCACCGCTATTGTTCTGATCAAGGCCGCCAGCCTGCAGGTAAACCAGGTTGCCCAGCAGTTGCTGGAAATTGATGGTATTCGTCAGGTGTATTCCGTTGCCGGTCGTTACGATCTGGTGGCGCTTCTGGAAGCTGCCAACAACGAAGCGGTGGCGGCCATTGTCACCGACCGCATACACAAGATCGATGGCCTGCGTGATACCGATACCATGTTTGCGTTCGCCTCCCACTCCCGTAAAGACATGGAAGCCATGTTCTCCGTAGGGAGCTGATACTCGCTGTTCCGAAGGTTGTTTTGGCTGGTCGTTATTGTCTGACGGGCAGGCGCAAGAGGCGGTGATACAATCGCTGCCTCTTTCTGAATGATCCCGGAGTTGTTGTGCCTGTCTGGCCGGATTCTTTTCAGCGTTTTCTGAAACCACTCGCGACTGACGACTCATCTGCCTGTTCAGGGTTTTGGGTGGGCTTCAGTGGTGGGCTGGATTCTCTGGTGTTGCTGCACTGGCTGGTGCAGTGGCGCGATCAGTTTGCTCCCCATTTGCCGATTGCGGCGTTGCATGTTCATCACGGGTTGTCGCCCAATGCCGATGCCTGGGCGGAGTTCTGCCAGAAGGTTTGTGCGTCTTTGCAGGTGCCATTACAGGTTGAACGCGTGCAGGTGCGTAATCAGGGCGATGGCATCGAGGATGCGGCGCGGGTGGCGCGTTATCAGGTTTACCAGCGTTATTGTGCGGCCAACAGCTGGTTGCTGTTGGGGCATCATGCCGACGATCAGCTCGAAACCCTGTTGATGCGCCTGCGCCGTGGAACCGGGCTGGCCGGGCTGGCGGGAATGCGTGCCCAGCGCTGGCTTGATCCGTCGCGCAATATTCGGATCGGTCGGCCCTTGCTGGAGGTCTCGCGGCAGCAGTTGGCTGATTGGGCAGATGCACAGGGTTGGCTGGCGGGGCGTGACTGGGTTGAGGATGAATCCAATCAGGATGTCCGTTACGAGCGTAACTGGTGGCGTCAGTACCTGTTGCCGTTACTGGAATCTCAATTTCCCGGTGTGCGTGCGCCGCTGTTGCGCAGTCGGGCGCGTTTGCAGGCCGATGCCGAAGCCTTGCAGTGGCTGGTCGCGGAGCGTCTGGCGCAATGCGAGCAGCCCAACCTCTGGCCTTTGGGGGCTTCAACCTGTTTGCAGCTGAACGCGGTGAACAAGCTGCCGGCGTTTTTGCATCTGTATCTGTTGCGGGCCTGGCTGGCCAGTCATGGCTGTTTGCCTGGTGATGAGGCGGTGTTGCGGGATCTGTGGCGCAGTATGGAAGCGGCAGAGGATCGTCAGCCTCTGGTACGACTGGGGAGTTGGCAAGTGCGTCGGCATCGCGGTCTATTGTATCTGCTGCCTGCGCAGTTGCCTGAGATACTGGTCTGGCCATTGCGAGAAGTGTTACCGGCTTCGATGAACTGGGCGGGCGGTGCCCTGCTGATCAGTCCGGTATTGCAGTCTGCCTTGCAGAAACACGCGCAGTGGCAGCTGTTACCGGCAGCCGGGTTGGCATCTGGCTGTGTGATCCGCATGGTCGGACGACCAGCCAAACGCCTGTCACAATTGTGGCAGGAGCGTGGAGTGCCTTTATGGTTACGTGATCTCTGGCCGGTGCTGGCAAATCCTGACGGAATTATACTGGTCGCCGGACTGGCAGTGTCGGCAGACTCTGGGTTGGATGTGGCTGATTTGAGCTGGCAATGCGCTGAACCAGTTGCGCCAAAGGTAATCGAAGACAGCGAATAACCGTGCATGTGATATCGGAGATACAAGTGGGTAAATACAGCGTTGTCGGGCACCGCATGATCAGGCGGCGTCTGTGTCTGTTGATCCTCGGGATATTTGGCCTGGCAGGCTGCCATGGTGATGACGAACAGCCCATCTTGCGGGGAGTTAAAAGCACCTTGACCAGTACGGCTGTGCTGAGTGCTGACCCGGAAGAGGCGGTGCCGGAGATCAATCTCAAGGTCGCCATGCCATTAACCGATCTTGATCGTGCCAACAGCCGGATTCAGGACAAACCCGAGTTGCCCAGCCAGCGTCAGGCGCGTCTGGAGGCTCGTGAGAAACAACCACTAAATCTGACATTACCCAATATGGAATGGGACAACAGCAACGATGAAAGCCCGTCGCACCTGTTACCGGACGATATGTTCGAGCGTCAGGCGCCGGAAAGCCGAGTTGGGGTATCGGGCAAGATTCTGTGGGATGAAACCGAAAAGGATCAGACTGAGGTCAAACCAATCAGTGAAAGTATTACCAGCCTGCAGAACGATATTGACGGTGGTGAAGTCGAAGTGCGGATCCGCCTGCCATGAAATTTTAACACTCGACGGTTATGGTCGCTGCCCGTGAGTATCCGGGTGGATGGCAAGCCGTACAGCATTCGCCCGAAAACAAAAACGCCACGTGGATACGTGGCGTTTTTGTTGATGCAGCTTGTCTGGCTGGTGATCAGGGGCAAAGCGACCATAAACCGCTTTGCCAACTTGCTGATCAGGCCAGAATACGGGCCAGCATCAGGGACGCTACAAAGCCTGATGAATAGGCAATCAGCAGCGGAGCTGTGTACTTCAGGTATGAACCGAAGGTCAGATCTTCCAGCTTGCTCATGGCCACGATACCGGCGGCCGAACCGATGACCAGCAGGGAGCCACCTACACCGACTGCGTAAGTCAGAGACAACCAGCCTTCAAGGTCCATATGGATGTCAGCTTTCAACAGCGCTGCAGTCAGTGGCACGTTGTCGATCAGTGCTGACAGCAGGCCCATCAGGTAGTTGGCAGCCCATGGAGGCAGTACATCGTACAGTTTTACGAAGGTGTCGAGGGCGTGGATTTCTTTCAGTGCACCTACCAGCAGCAGGATGCCCAGGAAGAACATCAGGGTGTCGAACTCGATACGACGGATATAGTTCATGATCGGGTCATCTTCGGTGTCCTGGCCAAAGGCACGGGCTACCAGGAACATGATGGACAGACCGGTCAGGAAGGTCAGTACTGGTGGAATATCAAACATCACGTTGCCGGTGATGGTGCTCAGAATGGTGAGGGCAAAAATAATGGCGATAACGTAATCGACTTTGGCCAGAGGGTGGCTCTTTTTCTGAATCACGGCCACTTCGTTCAGTGGGCGTGCCAGCAGTACGGCCAGTACCATTACAGCGCCAAATGCAGGCAGGGACAGCAGAATCAGTTCAGTGATGGTGACCTTGCCTTCCAGGAAGATCATCAGGGTGGTGACGTCGCCAGTGATCATGGCAACACCACCGGAGTTCACGCCAAAAATGACCACGGCTGCAAAACGCAAGGTCTTGCGACGGTCGAGATTCAGGGATAGTACCAGGGCCACACAGATCAGGGTTGCCGTGATATTGTCAACAATCGAGGAAAACAGGAACGCGAAAGTACCAGTCATGATCAGAAGGGTACGCTCGCTGACTCGGCTTGGCAGTACCTTGTAGATCAGAGTTTCAATCAGACCTTTCTGGTTCAGATACACCACAAAAGTCATGGCGGAAATCAGGAACAACCACAGGCTGGCGATTTCACCGATGTTTTCTTCCAGACCTGTGATAACAGCGGCGTGCCCCATGTCGCTGTCCATTGATGACAGAAACAACAGTACCCAGGACGTTGCACCAAAAAACAGAACAGATTGTGCCTTGTTGACGTGAATAACTTCTTCCAGAACAACGCCCAATAACCCAAGGATCGCCAGTAAGATGACGATCAAATCGATTGTGTCAAACATAAATCTCCCGAAGGGATATTCCCCAAAAAATGAAAAGTGGGGCATTCTATGTCAGTGGTCGATGGGTGGAAAAGCACTCATGTATGGAACATGCCGATACTTTGGTTCTGCTACATAGGTAATTGCCGGGAATGACGGTATAGACATTACACTCAGGGTCCATTAGACCCTGAGGTAAGCAAGGTCGTAAAACTGATCAGGCGTTAACCAGAGAGGCGTTCCAGTCACTGAGCAGTTCACACAGTACGTGTGCCTGTTTGTGCAGGGCCTCGAGTTCTGCTTCGGTGTTGCGTGGACCGGTGAAAATCGGAATGGTACGCAGACGTGGCACCAGCGGATGGTTCGGATTGGCAATCCGGTTTTTCTCGACGTTCCAGCGCACGTTGGAGTTGAGCATACGGAAGAAACTCAGCTTGGTTTCCAGTGAAAACACGTTGAAATCGTTGATGTCCTGGAAGTGTTCGTAGCTGATACCGGCCAGAATGGCATTGCGGCTGCGCACACGCAGGGATGCAGAACGTTTCTGGTCCAGTACCATGGCCATCACACCCAGCATCTCTCCGGCATTGATGATGTTCAGGGAGACCAGATTATCATCAGCCAGCACATCCAGCTCACCACGCAGAAGGAAATACAGAATATTAGCTGCCTCATCCTTGTGTAGGATGATCTCTCCCTGATCGGCAATACCAAAACGGGATACGCTCATCAGCAGTTCGAACTGGGACGGGTCGTTGTGGATCAGTTCCTTGAAAAATGTCACACCATTCAGCAGACGATGTAAAGTCTCGGGTGGACACTCTTCTCTGGTAATGCGGCGCATATAGTTTCCTGCGAATTCTGTACAATCCTGGCCTCGACTATATCACGGTGTTGAGTAATGAATAGTGGATGACGTCAATCATATGCTCTAAGTTTGAAACTGAGGCGCCAATATTTGGCAATACAGAAGCTGGTGACGTTCGCCAAAGCTGCCGTTACCATCGGCTTTTTGATCGACCAAGGTTTTCACCATGTTCTGGCAAGTAATCGACTTTTGGTTTGAAGAGTCCGATCCGCGTGACTGGTTCCGTAAGGACCCTGATTTTGACGAGCAGCTCCGTCAGCGTTTTGGCCAGACCTGGCAACAGGCGGTGAACGGTGAATTGCACGGCTGGCGTACGGAGCCGCTGGGGCGTTTGGCCGAAGTAATTGTGCTCGACCAGTTTTCCCGCAACCTGTTTCGGGATTCGCCAGTGGCGTTTGCTGCTGATGGTCAGGCGCTGGTGCTGGCGCAAGAAGCCATGCGTCAGGGCGCCGAGCAAGAGCTGACCCAGATTCAGCGTAACTTCCTGTATATGCCGTTTATGCACAGCGAAGCGCCCGTGATTCACGACTGGGCGCTGGCGCTGTTCAAGGGAAATGGCATTGAAGCGTCGCTGGAGGCTGAAATTCGCCACAAGGCAATTATTGACCGTTTTGGTCGATATCCGCACCGTAATGCGGTGTTGGGGCGGGTCTCCACCCCGGAAGAGCTGGAGTTTCTTACCCAGCCGGGGTCTTCATTTTAAGCGCGCCTTCGTTTTCCAGCATCTGGCGTTTGCGCTCCAGCCCCCAGTAATAGCCGCCCAGGCCGCCATCCTGATTGATAACCCGATGACAGGGGATCAGCCAGCCAATCGGGTTGGCGGCTACGGCGCCACCAATGGCGCGGGCGGCATTGGGCGTTCCCAGAATCGCCGCCAGCTGGCCATAACTGGTGGTCTGTCCGCGTGGAATGGTCAGCAAGGCTTGCCATACCTGCAAACGAAACGGGCTGCCACAGAGCACTACCGGTGCGCGAATGTCTTCGCCGCGTTCCAGCGGCTGCAGATAATCCTGCTGACGCTGGATCACCCCCTCCGGATCAGCCTGTACTTTTGAGCGTGGCCAACGTGAATGTAATTCCGCCTTGGCACGCGCCTGGTCGGTACTGTCAACAAACCCCAGATAACACAGTCCCTGTTCGGTCCAGCCCAGCAGGCAGGTGCCGTATTGGCTGTTGGCGAATCCATAACGGATCAATGGCGGGCTGCAGGCCGGGCCATTGACCGGTTTCCAGATAAAAGCAGTACAGCATTCCAGTGGTAATACAGGTTGCATGATTCTCTCCCGGTGTCCGTGTTACGACTGCCCGGCATGCGGACGTTGCAAGGTTTCTTTCATTCGGCTGACCATGGCCAATCCGGCTACACCGGTCAGGGCTACCAGCTGGGTTCCGACCAGAAGTGTGGTGATGCCCAGCAAGCCACCAATAGCGATGGGCGCGGCAGCATTGCCGACATCGGACACCAGCTTCCAGACCCCCAGAAAACGGGCGCGGCCTTTTTCAGGAGCGTGATCTGATCCCAGTACCATCACCAGTCCAGCGCTGATGCCGTTGGCAAAACCAACCAGCAGTGCAGCTGCCAGCAGAGTCGCGTAACTGTCGGCCCAGCCGACCAGAGCCAGACCGATGGCAAAAATCAGCAGGCTGGCGACGGCCACCGGCTTGCGGCCGTTTTTGTCCATCACAATGCCCGATGGCATAAACAGCAGGGTGTCCACCGCCGCTGCCGCTGCAACAATAAAACCGATACTGGCGACATCCAGACCAATGGCGGCACCGGCCAGCGGTAACAAGGTTACTCGTCCGGCTCGCATGAATTGTAGACTGATCATGGCGAGCCCGGCGGTCATGAAGGTGTGGCGGTATTCGCTGATCACTTCGACAATGGCGCGCGGGCTATGGGAGCTGTGATCACTTTCGGCCTGGCCGGACTCGGCACCGAACAGCACGATTAGCAGTGACAGCAGGCACAGGATCACCAGACCAATAAAACTGTTCTGATAACCGATGGCACTGGCGACCAGACCACCGATTAATGGGCCGAGAAGGGCACCAACCCGCATGGCTCCGGCCATCAGGGAAATGGCCCGGCCACGTTGATGCGGTGCTGCGCGTTGAGTGACATAGGCCTGGCGGCCGATCAGGGAAAACGACATACCAAAACCGGCGATAAATCCCCCCACGGCCAGCAGCATGGGGTCGGTTACCACGGCGATGATGCCGTAACCCACGCAGTAACCTGTGGTGCCGCACAGCAGACTGGCCTTGTCACCCCAGCGCCCGGCGACCATGGCGGCAGGAATATCACCGATCAGCTGGCCGATTCCGCGAGTTCCCAGTATCAGGGCGGCAATCGAGGCGTCATAACCCAACTCCAGAACATACAGAGGCAGCAATACCATCACCGCGGTTTGCACCGTGGCGGTGGTTGCACCTGGCACAAACACCGGCCACATGAGACTGGATAGCAGATCACGAATAGAAGGGGAAGGAGCAGTGGATGACACGGACACAACCTGCAGCACATAAAAAAATCATGCTACTCCAGCTGTGCCGTGGCGACGATCACAGTTATTGATACCAACTATCTGTTTCCGAAAACCACCCAATGGTGGTTCTGGAGGTCTGACTGTTCTTTAGTGTGGACAGTTGGACTTAACGAATAGCAATGCCCACGGGCAGTTCTTCAAACCAGTTGAGGAACTCGGTCACGTGCTGTTTCTGGAACAGACGGCCGTGTTGAGGTGCCATCACGTTTACATCGAGCTGACGCACACGCCGCACCCAGTCGAGTTTGGCTTCGTTGGAGGGCATCCAGCGCTGGTGGAACTTGCGCATTTTCGGGGTGTGCGCCGCCATGTTGTCGACAAACAACGGCGCATCGGTACCTTCCAGCGCGGCCCCCACATCCCCACTCATCAGGATCTTGGCTTTTGGATCGTAGACGTGGAAATTGCCAGACGAGTGCAGGTAATGCGCCGGGATAAACTGCACCTGGATTCGGCCTAGCCCCAGGGTCAGGCCTTCATCCGGAATCGGACAATACTGGATACGCTCCATACCAAAGTGACGAATAAAACTTTCCCACAGCCAGGGCGAATACAGCTTGGCGTTGGGCAGTGCCTGATCCCACAACCCCAGCGAGGAAATAATGTCCGGGTCCTGGTGGCTGGCAAACAGGTGGGTAATCTGGTCGGTCGGCACAAATTTCAGAACCGCTGACAGCATCGGTGCAAACAACTCAATACCGCCCGGATCAAGCAACATGGCCTGATCACCGCTCTGGATCATGTACTGGTTGGTGTCGATGATACCGTCGGACTTGTTCGGATCGCGGCCGAACATGATCCAGCGATGATCTCCGTCCTCGTAGATGATGTTGGCTTGCATGGGGTCTCCTGTCTCAGGTGTGTTTCTGATTTAGCAGGCGACGAGCCGTGCTGAGGTGTTGACGGATCTGGTTGGCGGTTGCCGTGATATTGGCAGCAATCACTTCCAGCTGGGCGCGGAAATCACCCGCAGATGAAGCTTCAACCTTGCTGGAGGTGGCAATCAGGTTGGCAGTACGAATGTGTTTGTCACCTTCCTCCAGCTGCGCTTCCAGCTCGCGGATACCACGGGTCAGCATTTGCGAGAGATGTTCACGTTCGTCGTAACAGGTGCGCATGGCGTTACGCAGGGATTCACCGTGAGCCAGCTGCTGGCGTTCAATCCACTGGAATTTGTCGGCGGCAGTATTGGCGCGCCAGAGCGATACGGCCTGTTGCGACAAACCTTCTGATACGCCGTTGATGTATTGGGACTGGCGAATGATGTCGCTGGCCAACTCATCAATAAAATGGGTAATGGCTTTGAAACCGACCGTTTTGGAGCCCGCTCGTACCGCCAGTGCACGGGCATTCTTGGCGGTGAGGGCCAGACCTTTGGCTTCCAGCATGGCCTGATGCAGCTCGGCGGCAATACTGGCGGCGGTTACAAATATAGGTGTTGGCATAACAGACTTCCTGTTTTGTCCTTTGGCTAAAAACAGTATAGAAGGGGTTTCTGAGCCTGCCCGGTCAGCGCCGCCCTAATTCTGTTCCTGCCGCATTGGTTTTTAACCAGCCGCGTACCAGCCGCACCAGTTCATCGTTATCAATTCGTCCTGCTACTGTCACCAGCTTGTACTGGCGGTAGCGCGCATGGCGCTGATGACGCATGGCACCGGCCCGCGCTTCGATTTCAGCCTCAGGGAGGTCGGGCGGGTACTGGCTGCTGATGACGTCCAGCACCGGTACAACTATCTCGGGAAGACTGCTGATCAGTGGCAGTGCGGCCGCCGGGTGATTGTTGGCCTGCAATAACACCAGATTGAGGCCAGCTTGCGCGTCGCCTTTTTCGTTCAGTTCGGTGTGTTCCTGCACGTAACGGATGGCCCAGCTGCTGTTATGGCCGCTGGCAATCACCACCCGGTTCAGCTGGCCGCGGGTTTCCAGATAGTCCATTGCCGCTGTAATGCGCGCCATGGTCTGCGCCTGCCAGATGGCCTGACGCTGTTGCAGGGTCAGGGGTTTGGGCTCTGCCGCGACTGGCGTGCTGGTATCGCCCACTGGCGCCTGACTGTTGTTGGCGGTGGAGCCAGTATCGGGCGTGGTGCCGGGAGTATCGCTGCTGGTCGATGGTGTGCCGGTGTCCGGACCGGCAGGCGCTGGTGGTGTATCCGCAGCTGCCTGTGGTGGTGGCGGCGGTTGTACATCGTTGCTTGCAGGGCTTGTTGCTGCTGCGGGAGATGCGGCGCTATCGGTTGTTGTGGCGGCTGTAGCGGTGGTGCCGTTATTGGCCGTGGGCGCACCGTCAGCCGGAGTTTCCTGCGTCCCAGCCGGTTTGTACTGGCTGGCCGGTGGCACCTGATACAGCGGCGCATCGGTGAGTTCGATGGTCAGCGTCGCCCAGCCGTATTGCGGTAGCTGTTGCTGCAGCGGTGCAATCATCTCTGGCCATAAAAGATGCTGGTCGCGGTCATGCAGGATCAGGGCAGCTCCCTGCGGTTTGCCGGCACTTTCCTGCACAAACAACCCACCGAAGGGCTCGTCATTGGCAACGAGTTTGACCCTCTCACCCGCAATCAGGGTTCCTTGCAGATACTGGTACACCGCCGTACGCCGGTTTTTGCCAGTGTCGGGAGTGACTCTTGGTGGAGCCGGAGGTGGGGCTGCGGTATCGGCAGTCGTCGCAGAGTCTGCATTAGCGGTGCCAGCGTTGTTACCATCGGTGTTTGCAGCGGTGGCCTCCGTAGCCTGACCGGCCGTGGCATCGGTTGCAGTGCCGGTCGATGCGGCTGGTGGGTCCTCTGCCGCGACCGGCGGCACCAGCAATCCCAAGCCTGCCGTGAGTGCCAGCAGCACGGACGGCAGGCGTCGTGTTTGTATGCGCTTTTGTAGGCGCTCTTGTGAAGTATCGTGATTCATTTTTCTGACACTGGCAGCCGTTGCTTCGGAAGCTGCAAAAGCTGTTCCCAGTGTCCGGGAGTGACTTTACAATAGCGGGCTCATTCATCTCATACCCGAGTCACCATGTCTGAATTCCTGATTGCTCCTTCTATTCTGTCTGCTGATTTTGCCCGCCTTGGCGACGACGTTGCCGCGGTCATGGATGCCGGTGCCGATGTTGTGCACTTCGATGTGATGGACAACCACTATGTGCCGAACCTCACCATTGGCCCAATGGTGTGCAAGGCGCTGAAAAAGCATCTGGATGCTCGTGGTATTGCAGCACCGATCGACGTGCACCTGATGGTCAGCCCGGTGGATCGCCTGATTGGTGAGTTTGCCGAAGCGGGTGCCACCTACATTACGTTCCACCCGGAGGCCTCTGATCACATCGACCGCAGCCTGCAGTTGATCAAGTCCTACGGTTGCAAGGCTGGTCTGGTATTCAACCCGGCCACTCCGCTGCACTACCTGGACTACGTGATGGACAAGCTGGATGTGATCCTGCTGATGTCGGTTAACCCGGGCTTTGGTGGCCAGTCCTTTATTCCGGCGACTCTGGATAAACTGCGTCAGGCGCGTGCCCGTATTGATGCCAGTGGTTATGACATCCGTCTGGAAATTGACGGTGGCGTCAAGGTCGACAACATTGCCGAAATCGCAGCGGCCGGTGCCGATATGTTTGTGGCCGGTTCGGCGATTTTCAGCCAGCCAGACTACAAAGCCGTGATTGACCAGATGCGTGCCGAACTGGCACGAGTGAAAGGCTGATCATGCGCTGGATGCCCGCCATCAGTGAGCATTTCAACCACAGCGCCGGCCAGTCTGGCCCGGCGCTGGTGATGTTTGACCTCGACGGCACCCTGATCGACAGCGTGCCCGATCTTGCCGCCGCGGTGGACCGCATGCTGTTGCAGCTTGAGCGTCCGCTGGCGGGTACAGAAAAGGTCAGCCATTGGGTTGGTAATGGTTCGGAAATGCTGGTGCGTCGGGCATTGGCCGATGGTAACGAGTTACAGGCCATGGCGCTGCCCGCTACCGAAGTGGAGCCAGCCCGAGCCCTGTTTAACGAGGCCTACCTGGGTGCGCTTGATCACGCCACCGGCGTATTTGCCGGTGTTCAGACCTTGCTGGACGAACTGCTGGCCAAATCGGTTCAGGTGGCGCTGGTGACCAACAAGCCGCGTCTGTTTACCGTGCCGCTGCTGCAGTCGCTCGGCTGGCAGGATACCTTCGCGGTGGTGATGTGTGGTGATGATCTGGCCGAGAAAAAGCCATCCCCGGCACCGCTGCTACATGTCTGTGAGCAGCTGGCGATTAAACCGGCCAATAGCCTGATGGTGGGCGACTCCCGTCACGATATTCGTGCCGCCCAAGCGGCTGGTATTGCCACGGTGGCCGTTACCTACGGTTATAACCACGGCGAAGACATTGCTCTGTCCAATCCGGACTGGGTGGTATCCCGTCTGGATCAACTGCTGGCCTGAGCGGCAAGGGGCATCATGGTGTTACGCAAGGCTTTGGGTATTTGTCTGGCGGCACTGGTGTTACCGGCACATGCCTTCAAAACCTACGAGGAACTGGCGCTGGGCATGGCCTGGGTGGATGTTCCCGAACGTCTGGTGACGGATGAATCTGGTGCAACGGTCGTTAGTCCGGCCTGGGATGTGCTGGCCAACCAGCTACATGTCGAAGTGGGTGTTGAACCATTTTCGTGGCTGGGGTTGGGGATCAACATGCTGTGGCAAAACGAACGCCGCGCTGAAACCTCGGACAACACCGAATCCGGTTCCGATTATCCTTACGAACAGTTCACCAATCGTGGACGTTATCGTTCCCTGAATGCTGGCTGGCGGCTGCGGGTGCAATTGCCCACCGCCGTTGCGCCGTATGCACTGGCAGGCCAGAACTGTGGCGCCAGTGATCTTGACCTGACCGATGAACAGCGACGCTGGCACGGTCACGGTTGCGCCTTTGACTGGGGCGCGGGTGTCCGTTTCCAGTCTCCGCAATATCCGGTAGCCCTGCTGCTGGAATACAACCAGGGCCACTTTGCTGATGTGGCCTACCACGGCTTTCTTGCCGGATTTCACGGGCGTTTCTGATTTTTATGCCAATTCTGTTCGACGGTTGGGCCGACATTCTGGTGTCGGCGGCGCTGGCCATGATGGTCAGTGGTCTGGTGGTGTATCGCTGGCAGCGTCATCGTTATGAAGATCTTTTACAGCAGCTGGCTGAACAGGCGGTTGAACTGGACGATTTGCGCGTTCGTTATGAACCATTAACGGCGCTGGCCGAGCAGCTGCAGCAGCAGCTGGACACCTCGCGTATGGCCGTACACGAGCAGGAACTGGAAGCCACGCGCTGGCGCGAACGCGCCAATGCCCTGCAGTTGCAATGGCAACGCCAGCAACAGCAGGTACAGCAGCAGGAACAACAGCACCGCGAACGTATCCAGCATCAGGAAGCACAGATGCGCGAACAGCAAGAGCGCCTGATGCAACAACAACGCGAGCAGCTGGAATCGTTCCAGCAGAAATCCCGCGATCAGCTCAACCTGCTGCAAACCCAGCTGCGCCAGAGTCAGGCCGAACTCGCCCGCGAACAGCAGGCGCGGGTACTGGAGCAACAACACTCCGACGAAAAACTGGCCTTGTTGCAGAACAACCGCGAGCAATTGCTGAAAGACTTCGAGCTGTTGTCGCAGAAAGTCTTTGAGCAGAAGCAGCAGCAATTCAGTGAGCACAGCAAACTCGGCCTTGATGCGGTACTGAACCCGTTCCGTGAACAGCTCGATGGCCTGCGCAAGAAAGTCGAAGACGTTTACGTCAGTGACAGCAAGGACCGCGCGGCCCTGCAGAATCAGATCAGCGAGTTGCAGCGTCTGAACCAGCAGATCACCGATGAGGCCCATGCCCTCACCACCGCACTGCGCGGTGAGCACAAAACCCAGGGGAACTGGGGCGAAATGGTGCTGGAAAACGTGCTGGAGCGTTCTGGCCTGCGTAAGGGCGAGGAATATCGTCGCGAGCAGAGTTTTCGGGACGAAGACGGTCAGGCACTGCGTCCGGATGTGATTGTGGACCTGCCGGATGGCAAACACCTGATCATTGACTCCAAGGTGTCGCTGACCGCCTATACCGACTACGTTAACGCCGATGACGACAGCAGCCGTGCGGCCGCGATTCGTCGTCATGTGGAATCGGTGCGTAACCATATCCGTGGCCTTGGCGCCAAGGCTTACCAGCAGTTACCGGGTCTGAACTCACCGGAGCTGGTATTTATGTTCATGCCGGTAGAACCGGCCTTTATGTTGGCCTTCCAGCAGGATGAAAGCCTGTTCAGCCAGGCCTTTGAGCAGAAAATTGTGGTGGTCACGCCAACCACGCTGCTGGCGACCTTGCGCACCGTTGCCAGCCTTTGGGCGTTGGAGCGCCGTAATCGTAATACCGAACAGCTGGCCGACCATGCCCGCCGTCTGTATGACAAGCTGGTGGTGGTTGTTGAGAAGTTCGAGAAAGTGGGCAACCAGCTCGATTCGGTCAACCGCAGCTGGGACGACGCCTGGAAATCTCTCAAGACTGGCCGTGGTAATCTGATCAGTCAGGCCGACGGTTTTGTAACCCTTGGTGTGCGGGTCAAAAAAGAACTGGGCCGACAGTTACGGGAAGAAGCACGTGCTGACCACGAGCTGCAGGAAGCGCTTGCCCATAGGACTGTAATCGCAGATTCCGAGGCCAACCGTGACGGGTATGCAGAAGGTGGGGCGGAACTCTCCAGTACAGCCTCGAAGAGTGGTCAGGCGCAGTTGGCACTGGAAGGCAAATAAGCTTTTGGCAGCTTCAAACCCGTTCAGCCCCATTCTGATGCGAATAGGGCAAAGCGGGATTGCATCACGAAGTTTGTATATGTTGTGCTGTCAATTGTACAAATTGTGACCGCTGATCCGTGATGTTGATGCAGGCTCGGCAGCATTAAACAGCAGGGCTATACTGGCTGCATGTTCCAGAGGTCGACATGGATATGCAACGGGTCAATGAAGGCGCTTCCTCTTTAACCACACATCGTCTGGCGTATGGGGTGGGAGGATTACTGTTGCTGTTGGCAGCGCTGGTGCTGTTTGGCTGGTTTGCAGGTATCGATTGGTTAACCCGTGGTATTGCGGGATATCCGACCATGAAGGTAAATACCGCATTGGGTTTTGTCCTGCTGGGAGCTGGATTGTTAACTACCTATCACCCGCAGCCAGAACAGCGGCGTCGGACCGCCGCGGTGGCGTTGTTGTTGGCCATTGGGAGCCTGCTGACCCTGCTGGAATACTGGTTACAACTCGATGTTGGGTTTGACCAGTTGCTGGTCGCCGATCTGCAGAGCGATGTCTATCCTGGTCGTCCATCTGAAGCCACCGCAATTGTATTTATGATTGCTGCGTTGTTGCTGATGCAGCAGTCGTCCAGTCAGTATCGGCCGCGTGATCGCTGGATCTATTCCGTGCTGTTGTCTGCCGGTTTATGCCCTGTTATGGTCGGCCTGTTTGCCTATCTTTATGAGCCCTCCTCCTTGTGGGGAATGGCCATGTTTTCGACCATGGCCATTCACACCTGTATCGCTTTTCTGCTGTTTTTTTTGACTACGGCGCTGGTGTCGCAAGACAGTCTGGTGCGTTATGTACTGTGGCGTCGCACCGAAGGTGGTCGTTTGTTCAGACGTTTGCTGTTTCCGATTCTGGTGTTCCCGATTCTGGCCGGTTGGGTGTTGCAGCAGATGGTGTCACAGCAATGGCTGCCTATGGTGTTGTCGATTGCCCTGTTTGTGATGCTCACTGGGCTTGTCAGTCTTGGTGCTCTTTATGTCAGTGTGATCCGCCTTGATCGTTGGGCGGAATTATTAAACGATGAAGTAGAGGCTCGGCATCTGGCGCAGACCAAACTGGCACTGGTGTGGAACTCTGCGCAAACGGCTGTATTGCTGTTTGATCGTCATGGCCGGGTTCTGGAAGCCAACCGCGGAGCCTGTCAGTTATTTGGATTCGACAGCCGCATATTACGAACCCGGGTTCTGACTGATCTGATTCCGGCTGTGGCTGAGGAAGAGGCGTTACAGCGTTTGCAGGCATTTTTGGCGGATGACCAGCAAGATTGCTGGAGTCTGGATGATCCAGCCCGCATTCGGGCGCAAACCCGCAGTGGCGAGCAGATTCCGATTGTGGCAGCGATCAGCAAACATCGTCTGGATAACCAGCTTTATATCGGTGCGGTGCTGATGCGGGTACCACAGTTGGCGGCCGCCATCGACCGCTTGCGCGACGATTCTTTCCGCGATGCTCTCACCGGGGTATGGAATCGAAAAAGCCTCGATTTGCGTCTGGAGCGAATCGCTGAATACGGCTTGCGCCGTGAGGCTGGCCAGATGCTCGGCGTGATTATGCTGGATATTGATTACTTCAAGAAGGTTAACGACCAGCATGGCCATACCGTGGGCGATCAGGTGTTACAGGAATTTGCGGTGCGCGTCAGCTCGGCCTTGCGTGAGGAAGACCATCTGTATCGTTATGGTGGTGAGGAGTTTCTGGCACTGGTGTGGTTTCGCCACCCGGTGGAGCTGGTGCGAGTCGCCTGCCGGATTCGGCAGCAGCTGGTGCAATCACCGCTGGTTGAGGCTCCGGTGATCAACATCACCTGCAGTATGGGCATTGCCGCCATTGTTAGTGGTGAATGTGATTTGGGTGCGATACTGGAAGAAGCCGATGCTGCCCTTTATCGGGCCAAGTCCAATGGGCGTGACAATTTTGTGCTGGCGGGCAGTCTGTTACCGGAGCATCAACGCTCAGCTCTTGCAACGCCGTCGGCCGTTAGTCGCCGTGACGAGCCGGACGTGGTTCCGACTCCGAATCTTCCTTAGGGCCCCTCTGAATAACTCGCGCAGAGTTATTCAGAGTTATTCAGAGTGTCCTTGGCAGTTTGGGAGCACGACCGGGAATCTGGCCGGTTTTTCTGACGACGACAACGTTCGCTGCAGTATTTCACCTCATCCCAGCAGTCAGCCCATTTGCGGCGCCAGCTGAACGGCCTTTGGCACACCGGGCAGATACGTTCTGGCAAATGCAGTTTTTTATGGGCCATATCACTCACTCCGTTGCCGGTACCGATCACAGCTCATCCAGATGCTCCAGCAGGTAACGGGCCCGTTCTTGCACCCGCTGACGCTGTTCGTCTTTCTGGCGCTCCAGCGATTTGTAGATCATGGTCATGCGCGGGTTTTTCTCGAAGTGCTGACGGTTTTCCTCAATAAAGTGCCAGTACAAACTGTTGAACGGGCAGCTGTTGGCGTCGGCGGCGGTTTTCACCTTGTAATGGCAGTTGCGGCAGTAGTCGGACATCCGATTGATGTACTGGCCGGAAGCTGCATAGGGTTTGCTGCCCAGCAGACCGCCGTCGGCGTGCATCACCATCCCCAGTGTGTTGGGTAATTCGACCCAGTCAAAAGCGTCGGCATACACCGCCAGATACCAGTCGCAGATTTCGACCGGCCGGATGCCCGCCAGCAGGGCGAAATTGCCGGTGATCATCAGGCGCTGGATGTGATGGGCCCAGGCATGATCGAAGGTGGTACGGAAACACTCCGACATACACTTCATGCGGGTGTTGCCGTCCCAATAATAGCGGGGCAGGGAGCGCTGGTAGCCGAGGTGATTCAGCTGGGCGTAATCGGGCATTTTCAGCCAGTAGATTTCCCGTACGTATTCGCGCCAGCCGATGATCTGGCGGATAAAACCTTCGACGGCATTTAATGGTGCCTTGCCCTGTTGCCAGGCCTGTTCGGCAGCCCGGCACACTTCCAGCGGATCAAGCAGCCCGATATTGATAGCGGCCGACAGGCGACTGTGAAACAGGAAGTCTTCGCCGGTCACCATGGCATCCTGAAAATCCCCAAACCACGGCAGGCGCTGGTCCAGAAATCGCTGCAGTTCGTCCAGTGCTGCGGCGCGTGTGGTGGGCCAATAAAAGGGCTGCAACTGGCCTGGGTGGTGACTGAAATGCTGCTGTACCAGCGCCAGCACTTCCTGATCAATGCTGTCGGTGGCTTCGACCGGGTGTGCGGGCAGGGGCGGTGAACCTTTCCATGGATTGCGGTTGTTGTGGTCGAGGTTCCACTCACCACCGGCCGGTTCGCCGTTCACCATCAGCAGGCCAGTGAGACGGCGCATTTCCCGGTAGAAAAACTCCATCCGCAATTGTTTGCGCTGGCTGGCCCATTGCTGGAACCAGCCCGGTGGGCAGATAAAACGGTCATCCTCAAACACCGTGACCGGAACACCAAGCTGGCTCGACCAGTGGTTATCCATGCTGTGTTGCAGACGGTATTCACCACAACGGGTCAGCACCACCTCGCTGGCAGGGCTCTGTTGCTGCACATGGGTCACCACCGCCAACAGGCTCTTGAGATCTGAAGCGGGGTCGTACGAGTGGTAGTGCACACGCCAGCCCGCCTGCCGAAGCTGGTTGGCAAAGTGTCGCATGGCACTGAAGATCAGTGCAATTTTCTGGAGATGGTGGGGCACGTAACTGGTTTCATCGGCGACTTCCGCCATCACCAGAATATCGTCCTGCGGATTCAACACCCGCAAGGTAGGCAGTTGCAGACTTAACTGGTCGCCCAGAATCAGACCCATACGCATGATGCAAAACCTGTAGAGCTTTGTATAAGTGTTGCATATGTACTGATGTGCGGAAAGCCCATTCCCATGCTGATACCTGTCAATCACACTGCAAAAACAATCAGGTTCGGCATAAAAGCAATTGTTCCTGTACGGCTGTGGCTCGTTACCATGCGCGCCCGTTTGCCAACAAGACAGGACATGCCATGAATCATCTGACCAGCCAGCAAGTCAAAAACATGCTGCTGCGTGCTGAAGAAAAAGCCGCCGAAATCAACGTGTTTGCCTCGATCTGCATTGTTGACGCCGGTGGCCATCTGCTCGGTTTTTCCCGTATGGACAACGCCGCGCCGGGTCCGGTGGAAGTCAGTCAGCGCAAGGCGGTGACATCGGCCTTGTTCCGTCGTGAAAGTGGTGCGTTTGGCAAGGTGGCGCGTGAGCGTCCGTTGACCGGAATTGAACTGAGCAATGGCGGCCTGGCGCTGTTTAACGGCGGTCTGCCCATCAGCTGTCAGGGTATTGCCCTGGGTGGCATTGGTGTGGCGGGTGGCACGGCCGACGAAGATCTGGAGATCGCCCGTTACGCGCTGGAAGTGCTGGGTTAATTCAGGTTCTGGCAGGCCTTTCGGGCCTGCTGTTATTGTTCTTGGCGAATTGTTCCGGGCCGATCAGGCGTAGGTACTGACCAGTCTCTGATGCTGGGTAACCCGCACCGCCGGGTTGTCAGCATCCAGCTCAACCGCCTCTGCAGTGGTGTCCTGACCACTGCCGCCAGTTCCGTTACCGCTGTTATCACCCTGATTGCCAGAGCCGGCACCCGCCTGTTGCTGGCTCTGATCCGATACGTTGAATTCATTCAGGCTCAGACCTTGCTGGGCGAGGGCATCCCGCAAGCGGTTCGACTGGGCTTCCAGTACATCCCGCACTTGCGGATGCTGGGCATGAATCTGGATGCGGGTCTGATCCTGGGAGTCCACCGTCATACGGATTTCCAGCGAGCCGAGTTCCGGCGGATCAAGATGAATACGTGCTTCCTGAATATCCTTGCCGATCAGGGTCATGATGCGACTGCCAATTTGCTGGCCCCAGGCTTCGGTGTCGGCATCCAGCGCCAGACGGGCGTCGTTACGGTTATTCAGTAATGGGTCTTGCGTTGTGCTGTTTGCCGCCGTGCTGGTCTGGCTGGTATCAACCCGGCTGTGCTGTGCCAGTTGGGTACTGAAAGCGCTGCCGGTACTGGTGCGATTGCTCGCCGTCAGATCAAGCGCATCCAGGCTGTTACTGCCGTTACTGTTCTGGGCGCCACTTTGGCCACTATCGTTAGCAGCGTTATCGGCCAGATTGCTGGTGATATTGCTGGTGAGACTGCTGTTATCCAGACGGTTATTGTCAGTTGAGCTGGCACTGCCATCGGCGGCTGAGTCAACACCATTGATTGGGCTGTCACCAAAGCGGCGAACATCGTGCATGGCTGGTAAGGCGGAATCTGTGGCTGCGTTGGTGGGAACGGCTGGCGGAGGTGTTAGCGGCAATACTGCGGACAGTGCTGCCAGGCTGTTGGCGTTTTCGCCCGTCAGTGCGTCATCTGTCAGTGTCTCGTCATCGGTATCCTTGCCCGCACTATCCATACCCGCCGAACCCGCCGCCAGTTTGCCGGGCTGAAACGCCTGCCGAATCTGTTGTAACAGATCACTGGCCATGGGAAAGGCGTCCATGCTGGTGGCACTTTCTGCGTTGGCATCGGCGGTAGCCGCGTCAAGTGCCACTGTGGTGGTGGCACTGAGACGGGTGGCGAGATTACGGAGTGGCAAACCGTTTTCGAGGCCAGCGACTGCCTGGCCATTGCTCAGCAGGCTGCTGGCCATGGCGGTGTTGGTTTGGCCCAAAGGCAAACGATTGCCGCCGGACAGAGGCAGAGCTTTGCCACCGTTGCCGGGTTGCATCTGCCCCAGTAATTCAGAAAAACCACTGCTGGCACCACTATTATCGCTGTCGGCTGTATTACCTGTGTTGGCTGCAGATGTTCCGCTGCCCGCGCCATTGCTGGTACTGGTGCTGGTTGTGCCAGCAGGGTTAGCCGTTTGAGTGGCTGCAGGGCGCAGCTCAGAGGAATGCATCAATGGAATCATCACAGCTCCCGGAGCAGGTGAGCGAAAGGTTGCTGAGATGATTTTGCAAGGTTCGGGCCAGCCAACCGATTGGCGCCGACGGGATTATGGAGCGATCAGGCTTGCAGCATTTGCTGAAAATAGTCGTGAACGACACCGGTTTCGGCACGAATGGCGTTGATCTTGTTGTGCAACTCTTGCCACTCACTGTCGTCAGGAGTGCGGTCGCGCAACAGGTCTTCCAGCTCCATGTTCAAGCGCGATAGCTCACGGGCACAGACGTTGGCGCTGGAGCCTTTGAACGAGTGTGCCTCCATGCGTAGGCCGACGGCGTTGCGGGTTTCCCATGCCAGTTCCATGGCAGGTAAACGTTTGCCAGAATCACTGATAAACAGTTCGATCAGCTCGTTGAATTCATCTTCCATGATTTCTTGTAGTGTCTGCAGGGATTCATTATCAAAGTGTTCTTGGCTGCTCATGCGTTATCCCTCTGCTGTGGGTGGCCACATAATTTCAGCCTCAACCACATTGCCTTTTTCTTTGTATTCCAATGACGTGCAGATACTGCTCAGGAGTGGAATGCCTCGGCCACAGTATCGGTGAGCGTCCCCCGGTGTGCAACGGCTGCGATTGACCATTGTTTGCCAATCAAACCCTGGGCCGCTGTCACGGAAGCGCAAGACCAATCGGCCATGCTCGACATTACCTGAGTGTTCCATCTCAATAATGACGTGGCCATTTCCCATTTGCTGGAGACGTGTTTCGCGCTCCTGGTAATAGCGCATAAATCCTTCCGGCGAATGCTTGAGGCTGGAGTCGAGGCCCAGTACACCGTGTTCCAGTGCATTCGAGTACAACTCTGACAGCACCGAATAGAGTTGTCCGTTAATACTCTGTAATCCCGGTACTTCCATGATGATGTGCATCATGAGTGGCAGAGGATTAAAGGTTTGCAGACTTTGTGGACCCAGACGATAACTGAGCGACCAGTCGAGCGGGCCACTGGCCGGAGCATTTGCCGGGCCGACAGGGGTTTCCCCCAGTAGTTCACGATCCATCATAACGACTTCCAGCAGGGTCACATCGTCATCGTTTTTCTGAGTGCCCTGAAACTCGCTGAGAGCGGTCTGGATATCCTCGAATACCAGCGTTGGGCTGATGCTGTAACGCATGACATGTTCCAGACGCTCCTGGCCAAACATTTCTCCTGCGGAGTTACGTGCTTCAAGAATGCCATCCGACCAGAAGAACAGACGGTCATCGTTGTTGAAGTTGAGGTCGATGACGGAGTCGTTAAAGCGGGCATTACTGAGCACGCCCAGCGGCAGGTGAGTGGAGCACAGAGGCTCCAGTTCGCGGTTCTTGCTGCGCAACAGGTAACCATCAGGCACTCCGCCCATCCACAGGCTGGTGGTCTTGTTGTCAAAGTCCAGCGCAGCCATGGTTGCACAGCAGAAAAAACCGACCGGCAGGATGTTGTGCAGCTTGAGGTTGATCTCGCGCACGATATCGCGGATACCAAACCCCTTGGCGGTCATGCCGTAGAAAATTTCAGCCATGGGCATGGCACCAATGGCGGCTGGCAAACCGTGGCCGGTGAAATCCCCCAGCAATACATGCATACCGCCACCTGGGCAGCGGGCCGCGAGCAGTACATCACCATTAAAAACGGCCAGCGGGGAGAGCATGTAGCGGATATTGGGTGAGGATAGGCAACCGTGGTGAGCGACGTTATCAAAAACCGCTTTGGCGGTTTCCTGTTCACGGATCAGGTGGTCGTTGTGAACAGCAATGGTATCGCGCTGTGCCTGCAAGGTCCGATGCATATCGCGCATGCGATAAAACGAGCGGATCTTGGCCTCCAGTACCACCGGGTTATAAGGCTTGTTCATAAAGTCGTCGCCCCCGGATTCGAGGCAGGCGGCGAGGTCGTGAGCATCAGTCAGTGATGTGAGGAAAATAATCGGGACCATATCCTCACCGGCTTCGGCTTTGATACAACGGGCCGCTTCCTTGCCGCCGATACCCGGCATCAGCACGTCCATCAGGACAATGTCGGGGTGATGTTCCCGAAACGCCAGGATAGCCTCTTCGCCACAGGTTGCCTCGACGACGGTGTTACCCTGATTTCGCACGATACGTGACAGAAGTTTGCGGTCGACAAGATTATCGTCGGCAATCAGCACTCGGATTCCCGTCATCTGATTCTCCCTGACACGTTTGTCTGACAAGATCAGTAGATCCTGAACAGCTGCTCAAAGTTGGATATTTTCAGGATTTTTTTCACATCGGCATTGCAGTTGATGACACTGATTTGGGCACTATCACCACCTGCATGATCACGCAGCAGTAATAACATCCCCAGTGCCGAACTATCGAGGTACGAGGTATCCCGCAGGTCAATGATGTAGGAACTGGCGTCAGGTGCCAGGTTCTCGTAAGCGTCACGGAAGGCCTGATGAGCACTGAAATCAAAGCGTCCTGAAACCCGGATAGTCAGTTCACGACCATCGCTGGACAGGTTGGTGTCGACCGACATAGTTCACCTCTGAAAATCTGTTAGTCGTATGTTTCCCCGGTTCTTATATGTCTAGCACAAATATCCTGACTTGCACGGCAGATGGCAGCGCTGCAGATAGATGTATTAACGGAAACGGGGGGTTAGCCGTCATACCGGGATGGCTTTTGTGAGCGTAGGCGCTACTGCTGTGTGCCTGTCAGTATTCGGTGGAAGCTACTCAGGCCGTGCGCGCCAGCTCCAGCAGCGCATGGCCGATATTCTGGAGTGGCAACACCTGGTCCACGGCGCCATATTCCGTCGCCATTTTCGGCATTCCCCAGACTACGGATGTATGTTCATCCTGAGCAATAGTAAGGGTTCCACCGTTATGCAGTCGTTTCATCGCAGCGGCACCGTCGGCGCCCATGCCGGTTAACATCACCGCTACCAGTGTGTTGGCGGGGCGTACGGAGGTGATGGCATCAAACATCACTTCTACCGAAGGGCGATGGCGGTTTACCGGAGCGGCGGCATTCAGTACACAGAACACCCGATCGCCTTCTTTACGGAAGGTCAGGTGGTGATCGCCCTGGGCGATAATCACACGCCCCGGACGCACTTCCAGACCGTTACAGGCTTCGACTACCTCCGGCTCAACGGTGCGGTCGAGACGCTGGGCAAACGAGGCACTGAACACCGCTGGAATATGCTGGGTAATCAGAATGGGGGGGCAGTTGGCAGGAAGATCCTGCAGCACTTCCTTGATGGCTTCGGTGCCACCGGTAGAGGAGCCAATTACCACCCAGCGTTTGTAATTGCCATCACTGGCCATGGGTTTCTGGCGGAAGCGCACCTGATGCTGGTCGGTGAGGGCCCGCACCCTGGCGTTGGCTGCCATGCGTACCTTGTCGACCAGATTACGGGCAAAGGTTTTCAGCTGGGCTTCGTCTTCAGCCTGGGGTTTGGCGATGTAATCCACCGCGCCAATTTCCAGTGCTTCCAGCGTTACCGGTGCACCGGCTTCGGTGAGGGTCGATACCATTACCACGGGCATTGGCCGCAGTCGCATCAGGTTGCTGAGGAACTGGATGCCGTTCATCCTGGGCATTTCGACGTCGAGGGTCAGGACGTCCGGGTTCAGTTGTTTGATCTTGTCACGGGCAATCAGCGGGTCATTCGCGGTGCCAACCACTTCGATATCCGGGCATTCCGCCAGAACAACGGTCAGCATCTTGCGCACCAGTGCCGAATCATCGATGACCAGTACACGAATTTTGTTCATCACAAGGCTCCTGTCAGCACACGGATGTCAGAACAGATCCACACCACCGCTCTGTACGAGGGCAGTGGTTTCCACTTGCTTGCGGTAGGAGTTTTCGCGTTTGAGCAGGGTATCGTTTTTCATGTCCTTGATGCGGCGTACCTTGACGGCACCGGTATCAGGGAAATACAGCACTTTGCGAGCATAGACATCACCGACATCAGACGCAGCGACTTTCAGTCCTTCACTGGCCAGGTAGTTGTAGGCAAACAGGATGTTGCGCTGGCCGATATCGGTCATGGAGGCAATCATCTGGCCGCCACCAAACAGCTTGACCTCAAGGTTCTCGCGACGGCCACCACGCTTGAGAATTTCGTTGATCAGAAATTCCATCGCCCAGTTACCATAACGTGATGCAGTGGTACCGGGGTTGCCACCCCAGACGTCCGACGAGTATTCGTTCTGTTCGGGCAACATGAAGTGGTTCATGCCACCAATGCCGCGCACCTTGTCGCGAATACAGGCGGCAATACAGGAGCCCAGCACAGTGACGATCATTTCGCCCTGGGTCGATACGTAAAACTCACCCGGCAGGATCTTGGCAGCCCATACCTGGTGAACGTCATCCCAGTAGCGGTTTACGTGTTCAAAGCCGGAACTGACCGACGGTTGAACGGGGCGGCTGTCTATTCTCATCAACGGATCTTCCGGTAAATGGTCTGCCCCAGGTTCTGAAAGCGATCGCATACCCCGGCGAGGTTTTCCGAATGGCCAATAAACAGATGACCTTCCGGTGGCAACATGTCGGCATAACGATCAAACAGAACCCGCTGGGTGTCCTTGTTGAAATAAATCACCACGTTGCGGCAAAAAATCAGATCGAACGGACCTTTCATTGGCCAGGGTTCAAGCAGGTTCAGTCTTTTGAACGACACCAGGGATTTCACCTCCGGAATCAGGGTGATCTTGCGACCATCCGGACTGATCCGGAAATACTTGTGCCGCAGTTCGTCCTCCACCGGGTCCAGGTGGTCGATGGGATAGACGGCATTACGACCGGTTTCCAGGACACTGGAGTCGAGATCTGTAGCCAGAATGCGTACATCCCAGTCTTTTGGAAATTTGGCTCGCAACACACAAATAGCAATACTGTAGGCTTCCTGGCCAATCGAACTGCCCGCCGACCAGATCCGGATGCGGCGGCTGTTGGCGTTGGTGCGTTTCAGTTTTGGCAGCAGTTCCTCTTCCAGGAACTTGAAGTGGTGCGGTTCCCGGAAGAAAGAGGTGAGGTTGGTGGTAATAGCATTGATGAAATTTTCCATCTCGCTGTCGGGGTTGGCTTCCAGGTACGCGAGGTAATCCCGAAAGTTTCCCAGACCGGTTGCCCGCAGGCGGCGGGCAATCCGGCTGTACACCATGCTGCGTTTGTGCTCGCCGAGCACGATGCCGGTATAGCGACTGGCTTTCGCCGCAATCGCTGCAAAGTCGGCATCGGTCATCTGGAATTCCGTTGCCATGGCGGCGGGGCTGACGGAACGCACTGGTGCTACTGCCATAAATCAGAACTCCGCCCAGTCGTCGTCGTCACCACCACTCACCGAGTAGCCATTAGTACCGTTCACTCTGCCCGCTGGTGCGGTGGCTGCTTTTGGCGCGGCACGATGGGCTGATGGCGCTGACGTGGTACGCATTGGCTGATGGCCGTCGATGGTGAAGAACTCCATCATTTCCATCATTGAGCGGGCCTGTTCGGCCATGGCTTCACCGGCTGCCGAAGCTTCTTCTACCAGTGCAGCGTTCTGCTGGGTCATCTCGTCCATCTGTGCCACGGCCGCGTTCACCTGCTCGATACCGGCAGACTGCTCACGGGCAGCGGTACTGATTTCACGGATCATCTCGGATACACGGTCAACAGCATCAATGATTTCGTTGAGAGTGCGGCCGGATTCGTTCACCAGAGACGTACCGGCGTCTACCTTGTCGACGCTGTCGCGGATCAGATCCTTGATCTCACGGGCGGCACCGGCAGAGCGTTGCGCCAGGTTACGTACTTCACCGGCTACTACCGCGAAGCCTCGACCCTGTTCACCGGCTCGCGCCGCTTCTACCGCGGCGTTGAGGGCCAGCAGGTTGGTCTGGAAGGCGATTTCGTCGATCACACTGATAATGTCAGCGATCTTCTTGCTGGCACTGTTGATTTCTTCCATCGCGGTAACGGCCTTGCTGACCACGCGGCCACCGGTCTGGGCTTTCTGCTTGGCAGCGGAAGCCAGTTCGTTGGCATGCATGGAGTTGTCACCGGTCTGTTTCACCGCACTGGTCATTTCTTCCATGCTGGATGCGGTTTCTTCGAGACTGGACGCCTGCGATTCAGTACGGCGGCTGAGGTCGGCGTTACCCTGAGCGATTTCGCTGGCACCGGTGGAAACGGTGGACGCAGCTTCGCGGATGCGGGTAATGATGTCGGTCAGGCGTTCAACGGTGGCGTTGGCGTCCTGTTTAAGCTTGTTGAAGGAACCCTGGTACTCATCGTCAATGCGACGGGTGAGGTTGCCGTGGGCGAGGGCATCAAACACCCGGATGGTGTCACTCACCACGCTGTCGGAAATGGTCAGCAGGCGGTTGAGACCTTCAGCCAGTTTTAGCTGGAATCCACTCTTTCCATGAACGTCTATTCGACGTGACAAATCTCCACGTACGGCAGCGTCCACAATTGAGTCAATTTCTTTTTCGGTCGAGACTTCATCGGTACGGTCTAGCCATTCCACGACGGTTCCTAACCGTTTGCCATCAGAGTCCAGCCATGGAGATGCTGTCAGATTGATAACAACGTCATTTAGTGTCAAAACCGTTTTCAGAGGCTTACTCAAACTCTGGATGATATTTTTCTGATGTGATGGATTCTTGTGAAAAATATCGACCTGAGTGCCTATCAGTTTGTTTGTGTTGAAAGAAGGAATCGAACTTCGAATATCCTTTTCCCGATCACTCAGCATCTCAACCAGGCAGTCGTTCATGTACACAATGTTCATGTCGTTGTCGGCCAGCATCACGTTGGCCTGACACAGCTTCAGGGCGTTGGCGATGTGCGAGTTTTTCTCGTTGATTTTGGCCTGTTCTTTCTGGGCGGTGATGTCAGTGGCGTATTTCACGACCTTGTAGGGCTTGCCATCGGCCCCCTGGATTGGGTTATACGAAGCCTGGATCCAGATTTCACGACCGCCTTTGGCTATCCGAGGATATTCCGCTTGCTGGAAACGACCCGAATTCAGATCGGCCCAGAACTGGCGATAGGCTGGGCTGTTGACGTAGGCCTGATCCACAAACATGCTGTGGTGTCTGCCTTTGATTTCATCCAGCTTGTAGCCCATCGCCCCCAGGAAGTTATCGTTGGCGGTGATGATGGTGCCATCCATCAGGAACTCGATACAGGCCTGGCTTTTGTCGAGGGCGTTTACCTTGGCTTCCAGGTCACGTGCCACGCGATTGTATTCTTCCATGGCGTTTTTCTGAGCAGTCACGTCGGTTGCGTATTTCACGACCTTGTAAGGTCGGCCATTGGCATCAAACATGGGGTTGTAGGACGCCTGAATCCAGACTTCCTTGCCGCCTTTGGCAATCCGCTTGTACTCCGCCTGTTGGAAGCGGCCTGCGCCCAGATCTGCCCAGAACTGGCGGTATTCTGCGCTATTGACGTAGGCCTGATCCACAAACATGCTGTGATGCTTGCCTTTGATTTCATCCAGACGATAACCCAATACAGACAGAAAGTTGTCGTTGGCTGTAATAATGGTGCCATCCATCTGGAATTCTATGGTCGCCTGGCTTTTGTCGAGGGCCGCCAGCAGTGAGGACATCTCTCGAATTTTTTCCTGTTGCTCGCGCAGGGTGTCCTGTTGGTCCTGCATCTGCTTCTGTTGGGCTTGCAGCTGGTTCTGCTGTTCCAGCAGTTGCTGTTGATTCTGTTCACCGAACAGATTTTTCAGAAAACTCATAATTACCTTCCTGTCAGCATCTCATGCCAATTCTCACGGAGCGGTACGCCTCGGGCGGCTCCGGCCTGAAGTAGCGACTTACGGTCGCTATGGATATGAATCAGTTGTCCGATAATCGTCCCGGAATAGACAGCAGCGAGGCTACGTCCAGCAGGATCACCATCTTGTCGTTGACGTTGACCAGCCCTTTGATGAATACCGAGTTGTTGTCTTCACTCAGCTCCGGTGCCCGGCGCGTGGTGCCTTCGGCAATGGTGTAAACGTCCGAAACGGCATCCACCACAATCCCCATGACCCGCTCACCGTGCTGGCCATCGACCTTGAGAATGATCACCACGGTTACCGGGCTGTACTCGACGCGGTCCAGGCCGAATCGTGCACGCAGGTCCATGATGGGCACGATCGTGCCACGCAGGTTGATTACCCCTTTGATGTAGTCGGGGGCATTGGGAATAACGGTGGACTGTTCCCACCCCCGGATTTCCTGAACAGCGAGGATATCGACTCCATACTCCTCACCGGCCATGATGAAGGTCAGGTATTGCTGTTCATCCTGAGCGGCCCTTTCCATCGAGATTGAATCTGCTACTGCTGTCATAGGTTCACCTACGCTGCCTGTTCTTTGCCGGGCTGTGCTCCCCGGTGTTCGATTTTTTTACCAATACCGGAGATGTCGATAATCAGGGCTACGGTGCCGTCGCCCAGAATGGTGGCTCCGGACACGCCGGAGACTTTCTGGTAGTTGGCTTCCAGGCTCTTGATCACCACTTGCTGCTGCCCCAGCAGGTCATCTACCACAATGCCGATCTTCTCGTTGTCGCCTTCCACCACTACCAGCATGGCGTCGTCGACACTTTCATTGCGGTGACGCAGATGGAAAATCTGGTCGAGGCGAACAATCGGGATGTACTCCTCACGCAACTTCATGACCGGCTGGCTGCCGGTGATGTTGTTGAGGGTCTGCTTCTGCAGCTGGATGGATTCGACAATCGATACCAGCGGGAAGATGTAGGTCTGATCCCGTACCCGCACCAGCTGGCCATCGAGAATGGCGAGGGTGAGGGGCAGGCGAATCACGAAGGTTGAACCGGTGCCACGGTTGGATTTCACCTCGATGGTGCCGTTGAGCTCACTGATATTTCGGCGGACCACGTCCATACCGACGCCACGTCCGGAAATATCACTGACCACATCGGCGGTGGAGAAACCTGGCAGGAAAATCAGCTGGTGGATTTCTTCCGAGCTGAGTTCCTGATGCTGGGCTACCAGACCACGATCGCGAGCTTTTTGCAGAATCTTTTCTTCGTTCAGGCCAGCACCGTCATCGCGTACTTCGATCACGATGTTGCCACCCTGATGAAAGGCGTTAAGGGTGATGGTGCCGGTTTCGTTTTTGCCAGAGGCAATGCGTTTTTCGGTGGTTTCGAGGCCGTGATCGAGGGAATTACGCACCAGGTGCACCAGTGGGTCACCGATTTTTTCCATCACGGTTTTATCCAGCTCGGTGTTTTCACCCTGCATGACCAGATTGACCTTCTTGCCCAGCTGGGCGCCAAGATCGCGTACCAGCCGCGGGAAACGGCTGAAGGCAAAGCTGATCGGCATCATGCGGATTTTCATGACGCTTTCTTGCAACTCACGGGTGTTCTGTTCGAGCTGGCTGAGGCCTTCCTGCAATCGGGCGAGGCGCGACATGTCGAAATCTTGCCCCAGTTGTCCGAGCATCGACTGGGTGATCACCAGTTCGCCCACCATGTTGATGAGGCTGTCGACCTTGTCGATCGAAACACGAATCGAAGACTGATCAGCGCTCTTGGCGGGTTTGGGGGCGGGTGCCTGGGTGGCATCTGCAACCGGAATGCTGGTGATCTGTGCCTGTACCGGAGCCGGAGCTTCAGCGACACTGGCTACCGTTACATTATTTGTGTCGGTCGCGATATTGGCAGCATCGCTGCTGCTTTCACTTTCACTGGAACTGTCACTGGCATTGTTGGCACCGGCGTTGTCGGTACTGGCGTTGTCGGCACTGGCAGCTTCACCCAGACGGCGGTAGGTAATGTCGCACTCATCCACAACCCATTCGAACACCGTTTCGATATCGGCCTTGTTGATGGCACCGGTAACGGTCAGGGTCCAGCTCAGATAACACTGTTCTGGTTGAAGGTTCTCAAACTCTGGAAGCCTGCTGCTGTCGACTTCAATCTGCAGCTGGCTGCCGTCTTCCAGCAAGGATTGCAGTTCACGGAACATCCGGAACGGCTCATTACCGGTTTGCAGCAGGTCGGTAGACGGAATAAAACGTACGACCCAGCCTTCGGGACCAGCATCTGCTGCCGTTTCTGGCGCGGGTGCATCGGCTTCGTTGGCCGGGGAACTGGCCACTTCTCCCTTGAGGATCGCGATGAACTGTTTTTTCAGCTCTTCGGCGCGGCTCATATCCGGTGCTTCGTGGTCTTTGAGACTGGTGAGCATGGCCCGCAGACAGTCGACCGATTGCAGGAACAGGTCGACATGGGACTTCTCCAGCGTCCGTTGTCCTGCACGAATCTCATCGAGCAAGGTTTCCAGCTGATGGGTGAATTCCGAGACTTGCATAAAACCGAAAGTCCCGGCGCCCCCCTTGATGCTGTGGGCTGCCCTGAAGATGGTGTTAACTGTCTCGGCATCGACACTCTCCGGTGACAGTGCGAGAAGTTCGCTCTCCATCACGTCCAGGCCTTCGAAGCTTTCCTCAAAGAAGACCTGGTGAAACTGCGAAAGATCGATGCTCATGGAATCACCCCAATACGCGCTTGATGGTGCTCAGCAGTTGCTCAGGGTTGAACGGCTTGACGATCCAGCCGGTTGCCCCTGCCTGTTTGCCCTGCATCTTCATATCACCGGCGGACTCCGTGGTGAGCATGAGTACCGGCACAAACTTGTAATCACCCAGCTGACGCAGGTTCTTGCAGAGTTCGATACCGTTCATGTTGGGCATGTTGACGTCTGACAGCACCAGGTCGTACCTGGCACGTTTGGCTTCGGCCAGGGCTTCTACGCCATCACTGGCTTCCTTGACCTGATAGCCGGCACCCTTGAGGGTAAACGACACCATCTGGCGCATGGACGCAGAATCGTCGACCGCTAAGATACTTGGCATGTTGTAACTCCCGTTAGTTGCCAAACCTCGGTGAAGTAACACCAGAGGTGCACCGCGATAAAGGTGCAGGATTAAAAATAAAGTGGTTGGGGCTCAGACAGCTCGTTTCGGTAGTCCCAAACGATCCTGCAGTCCAAGAAGGGCACTGGTTTCGTAAATAACTTCACTCGGCTCAGCCCAGCGCAATTGTTGGCTATTGATCTGCAGTCGGATAAACAGCCCGAGAATCAGTTGCAGGCCGGCGGTATCGCAAAATTGCACCTGACCGGCGGCCAGTTCGATATCGGCCGCGTCCCGAATAGCTGTTTCCATTTCGCTGTACAGACTCTCAACCCGTTCAATACTCAGGCGTTCGCCGCACTGGATCGTGACTGTCTGACTCATACCTCTTCCTGTCTGGGTAACCTGTTTACCTAAGCGTAGACGCCGATTGACAAGATGCCGAAAAAAATCCGAATGCCTTCTGGCACAAAAATGGCTGATCTGTCTGGGCTATCGGCAAAGACAAAAAAACGTTGAGTGGCAAACAGAAGACGATTGGTAAAAAACTGGCAAGCAAGTTGCTGTAGGTACTGGTATTGACGCAAAAGACGCGTCTATCCCGAGAAAAACGACAATAAATCGACGTTTGCTCGTCACAGTAACTGAACAGCCCGGTAATAACCGCGAAAGATAGGGAGTGGGATATGGTGGATCGTGTTGATGTGAACTCAGTGCTTATGCAAATGCGTCAAATCAAAACACAGCTGCGGAGCCAGCAAGAGGCCGCGGTAACCATGGCCAAACAGGCTCCTGTAGCACCAGCCAGTGTGGCTCAGCCATCGGCTTTCCGTGCCGAACTGGACAGCCGTATCCGTGAAACCACAGGCGTCAGCAATGTGGCTGGGGTTGATCGTCCTGCTGCTTCCAGTCGTGACGACAATCCGTTTGGCGCGACCAGCACCGGTGCTGATTTCCAGACCATGTTCCGTAATGCCATTGGTTCGGTGAATCAGAACCAGCAGACCGCCAGTGATCTGGCCCAGCGCTTTGAGCAGGGCGACACCAGTGTTGATCTGCCACAAGTAATGATTGCGATGCAGAAATCATCGGTGTCTTTCCAGGCTATGACCCAGGTGCGTAACAAGCTGGTTGAGGCTTACAAAGACATCATGAATATGCCGCTATAACCGGTGCCGGAATTCCGACGGTTCATTGCTCAGTCTGCTGAGTGTTGTGCGAACCACCTGAGAACCTCCTGCGCCCAGGCCCGGTGATTCTTGTTTGTACCGGCGTCTTTAATCTGACAGTGAGATTTGACCATGGCAGATGTACCCGCCCAGACCGCTGATGTTGCTGATTCCGGTGTTGATCGCACCCGGATCGAGCAAGCGGCTGCGTCATCCGGTCATCCGGTATTATTAGGCTTTAACAAGCTGCCGATGGGTCGCCAGGTTGCGACCATTGCCGGTGTTGCTCTGGTGGTTGCTCTCGCCATTGCCATGATGTTGTGGTCGCATGAACCGACCATGAAACCCCTGATTACCCGTCTTCAGGATCACAACGCCCAGGAAATCATCGAGGTGTTGCAGCGTGAAAATATCCTGTTTGAAATCGATCCTGCTACCCAGATTCTGATGGTGCCAGCAGCTGACCTGCATGATGCCCGTCTGAAACTGGCCTCTGCCAGCCTGATTGACGACAAGACCGTTGGCCTCGAAGTGCTCGACAAGGACAGCACCCTGGGTACCAGCCAGTTTATTGAAGATGCCCGCTATCGTCGGGGTCTGGAAGGGGAGCTGGCGCGTACCATTTCCAGCGTCAAATCCGTGCGTAATGCCCGTGTTCATCTGGCGCTGCCAAAACAGTCGGTGTTTGTGCGTGACCAGCGCCGTCCTCGTGCGTCGGTATTTCTGGAGCTGTATCCGGGTCGTGACCTGTCGCGTGACCAGGTTGAGGCGATTGTAAATCTGGTGGCGTCCAGTGTGTCCGAAATGGACCGCGCCGATGTGTCTGTGGTGGATCAGTACGGCAATCTGCTCTCCAAAACCGAAGACAAGAGTGACGAAATTCTGGCGGCCAAACAGCTGGAGTACACCCAAAAGGTCGAAGAAAACGTTATTCAAGCGGTGAACAACATTCTCAAACCGGTGCTGGGCACTGAAAACTACAAAGCTGAAGTATCTGCCGATATCGATTTCACTCGTATGGAGCAGGCGCAGGAGCTGTTTAATCCTGACCTGGTAGCGCTGCGCAGCGAACAACTGATAGATGAAGCCAATGGGGGGGACAAGGCTGGTGGTATTCCTGGCGCGCTGTCGAACCAGCCTCCGGCCGATGCCGGTGCTCCGGAAGATGCCCGTAATGCCGCCGCCGGTGGGGCTGGCAACGGGGTACGTCGTTCCGAAGCGACCCGCAATTATGAAGTGGACCGCACCATCAACATCAAACAGCACCAGACTGGACGTCTGCAGCGCCTGACCGTCGCCGTGGTGGTAAATGACCGGGCGGTGACCAATGCCGACGGCGTGGTGGAATATCAGCCCTGGACCGACAACGACCTGCTGCGGCTGGAAACCCTGGTAAAAGATGCGGTTGGTTTTAATGCCGCCCGTGGTGACAGCGTCAACGTGATCAACTCACCCTTTATGGGCAAGGTGGATGAAGGTCTGGGTGACCCGGATTTCTGGACCCAACCATGGTTCTGGGAAATCATGAAACAGATTCTCGCCGGACTTTTTATCCTGATTCTGATCTTCGGTGTGATCCGGCCTACAGTTAAGAGTCTCGCCCAGAAAGGCGAGGAACAGGATGCTGTGCTGCTGGGTGAACTGGAAGACGCTGAGGCTGGACTCGACGATGACAAGGTCTCTATTGCCGGTATGGATGAGTTCCTGTTGCCGGGCGCTTCCGAAACCTATGAGCGTCAGCTGGATGCCCTTAAGAGTCTGATCGCCGAAGATCCGGCTCGAGTGGCGCAAGTCATGATTCGATGGGTGAACGAAGAAAATGCCTGATAACGATGCTTCCAAACTCAGTCGGGTGGAGCGGGCCGCTATCCTGCTCATGAGCCTCGGTGAAAAAGACGCTGCCGAGATTCTCAAACACATGGGGCCCAAAGAGGTACAGAAGGTCGGTACCGCCATGGCAACCCTGTCGAATATTAACCAGTCTCAAGTTGAAGGCGTTGTCTCGGAATTCCTCGAAGCTGTCAGTGGCCAAACCGGTATGGGATTGGGTTCTGACGAGTACATTCGGAACATGCTGACCCAGGCGCTGGGTGCTGACAAAGCCGGTGCTCTGATCGACCGTATTCTGTTGGGCGGTAACACGTCTGGCCTTGATTCCCTTAAGTGGATGGAGCCACGGCAGGTGGCTGACCTGATTCGTCACGAACATCCGCAGATTCAAGCTATTGTGGTCTCCTATCTTGACCCTGACCAGTCGGCCGAAATCCTCTCGAACTTTGATGACAAGGTGCGCCTCGATATCATCATGCGTGTAGCTTCATTGGAGGCGGTGCAGCCGGCGGCCTTGAAAGAACTCAACGACATTCTTGAGCGTCAGTTTTCCGGCAAGGGTGGATCTCAGACGACCTCAATGGGTGGCGTCAAAGTGGCGGCCAATATTGTCAACCTGGTGGACAGTACCATGGCAGCGGAACTGCTCGAACGCATTACCGAAATTGACGAAGACCTCGGTACCCAGATTCAGGATCTTATGTTCGTATTCGATAACCTTGCTGATGTTGACGACCGCGGTATTCAGGCGCTTATGCGTGAAGTGTCCAGCGACCTGCTGGTGCTGGCACTCAAGGGTGCTGATCCACTGGTACAGGAAAAAATCTTCAAGAACATGTCCAAACGGGCGGCCGAGCTGCTGCGCGACGACCTCGAGAACAAGGGGCCAGTCAAGGTCAGCGAGGTGGAAGGGGCGCAGAAAGAAATCCTCACCATTGCCCGCCGTCTTGCCGATGCTGGTGAAATCGTATTGGGTGGTGGTGGCGAGGCCATGCTGTAACGTTGGTGGAAAGGAGACTGGTGCATGGGGCGTGATCCACGTGATGCCGTGATGAATGACGGCGATGATGCCAAACCCTGGGCGTTGCCGTTCTGGACCGAAGAGCCGGGCTACGCGCTGGAACGCGACAACCTGGCGCTGGTGATGGCACGCCGTGAAGCCCGTGATCGTATGGCGTCGCGGCGCGGCAAGGCACCGGAGCCACCCGTACCGGAAACCGATGAAGTCGAGATTATTCTGCCCACCGCCGAAGAGCTGGAAAATATCCGCCGCGAAGCCTGGAATGCCGGCCTCGAACAGGGGCTGGTGGAAGGGCGGCAGGAAGGCCATAAGGCGGGTTATGACACCGGCTTTGCGGAAGGTCGTAAAGCGGGCCATGACAAGGGATTAAACGAAGGCAAGGGCGAAGGGCTGAAACAGGGGCGCGACGAGGGGCTGGCTAAAGCCCGTCAGGAAATCGACGATGAAGTGCGCGCGTTACAAGCCTTGCAGGCGATTGTGCGCAAATCTCTGCTGGAGCGTGATCTCGAATTACCGGAAGTGCTGGCGACTCTGATCCAGCGCAGTTGTGAGCAGGTACTGGGATACGAATTACAGGACGGTGCCCGCCGGATTCTTGACTACGTTAACGCCACTATCGCCCGGTTGCCGGAGTCTGAACAGAATCAGGTACAGATCTGGGTAAGCCCGGCGGATGCCGCGTGCCTCGATCATCATCTGCTGGAAACCGGACTGGAACTGCATTATCGCGCCGACAGCCAGTTGAGCAGTGGTGAATGCCGAATTCAAAGCCCACACAGCCGCGCCGAATTCAGCCTGTATGACCAGCTGCAGCATGTGATGCAGGAAACCCTGCCATTACTGGAGCAGGCCGCTCCGAATATGGAGCAGGCCGCGGTATCTCTGGAACAGGAGTTGAGCCACGAGCTGGAATGGCAGCATCAGGAGTTGGAGCGTAAAGCCGAAGAAGCCGAACGTCTGGCGGCAGAAGCCCGTTTGCAAGCGGAAGAGGCTGAACGTCTGGCCGCTCAACTGATGGCTGAGTCCGACGCATCGGATCACAACGAACCAGAGTTGGCGCTTGAATCGCAATCTGTGCCCGAAGACCTGGTAGCGGATGAACTGGCGTTTGAACCTGAACCCCAGCCTGAACCAATAACAGCCGCAGAGGCTCAGGACCTCGAAGGTTTTGGCGATCTGGACGACCTGCCAGAGGCCGCACAAGCAGGCTCTGCATCTGCGGTCTCTGCCGCCTTGAAAAACAATCAGGAAAGCGATCTGAAATCCAAGCCATCCAGCGAAGAGAACAGCGAGGAGAATCCTGATGCTGTCTGATTGCTGGCGTCATATCACACCGTCAACCACACCGCCGCCGATTCGCGTCAGTGGTCGGCTGGTGCGTATGGTGGGGCTGACCCTCGAAGCAGTGGGCCTCAACGTCCGGGTTGGTGATCGTTGTCTGGTTGAGCGCAAGCCCGGCACCGATATCGAAGCGGAGGTGGTGGGGTTCGACCAGCAGCGTATTTTCCTGATGCCAATCGAACAGGTCGATGGAGTACAGCCCGGTGCCAGAGTCTGGCCATTACAAGGCAGTGCCGACGTTCCGGTCGGTTATCCATTACTGGGGCGGGTGCTGGACGGAGCAGGACGACCGTTAGATGGCAAAGGTCCGCTGGTGGCCGCTCAGCACGGCAATCTGCAGGGGAGTGTGATTAACCCATTACAGCGTGATCCGATCCGTACTCCCATCGACGTCGGGATTCGTGCCATCAACTGCATGCTGACCGTGGGGCGTGGTCAACGTATCGGTCTGTTTGCCGGCTCCGGGGTCGGCAAAAGTATGCTGCTGGGCATGATGACCCGTTTTACCAACGCCGACATCGTGGTGGTAGGGCTGATTGGTGAACGGGGTCGTGAGGTGAAGGAGTTCATCGACGACATTCTCGGCGAGGAAGGTCTGCGCCGTTCGGTGGTGGTGGCCTCGCCCGCCGATGATTCCCCGCTGATGCGCTTACGCGCGGCCCAGTACTGCACGGCGGTTGCCGAGTATTTCCGTGATCAGGGATTGCAGGTGCTGATGCTGATGGATTCCCTTACCCGTTACGCCCAGGCCCAGCGCGAAATTGCACTGGCGGTGGGGGAGCCTCCGGCGACCAAGGGTTATCCGCCGTCGGTGTTTAACAAGCTGCCCAAGCTGGTTGAACGTACCGGTAATGGCCCGGCCGGAGGTGGTTCGATTACCGCGTTTTACACCGTGCTGAGTGAAGGCGACGATATGCAGGACCCGATTGCCGATGCCAGTCGGGCGATTCTGGATGGCCACATTGTGTTGTCGCGACGTCTGGCTGAAGAAGGTCATTATCCGGCCATTGACGTCGAAGCGTCGGTCAGCCGGGTAATGCCACACATTGTGGATACCGACTGGCTGCAGCGGGCGCAATTGTTAAAACAGCTGGTGGCGCACTATCGCCAGAATCAGGATCTGATTGCGGTGGGGGCTTATCAGAAAGGCGCTGATCCTATGCTCGATTTTGCGATTGAGGCTCTTCCCAGAATCAAGGCTATGCTGCGTCAACGTCTTGACGAAGGTTCGACTCTGGAAGAAAGCCAGCAACAGCTGTACGAGTTGCTGCCGAAAACACCCGCGCGCCAATAATCTGATACGGGGAGACAGCGATGAATGAATTACCCCAACCCCGCCATCCCCGAGGCAAACGCCTGTTACCGGTTTATCGCCAGGCACAACAACAGCAGCAGCAGGCGCTGGCCGACTGGGGGCAATTGCAGCAGAAGTTGCTGGAAGAAGAAGAGCAGCGCCAGCAATTGCTGGAGTATGCCGATGATTATCGACGCCAGATTACCGCCCCTTCGACTGGCCTGATCCAGGCCGCCACCATTCACAATACCCTCGGATTTCTGGCGCAGGTCGAACAGGCCGTGCAAGGCCAGGCCCAGCAAATTAATCTGCTCAAGGCCCGCATTGAGCGTGCGCGTGAGGTCTATCTGACCAAGCGAGGCAAAACCGACGGGTTGCAACGCCTGATCGACAAGCTCGACCGTGAGTGGGAAGAGCAGCAACAAAAAGCCGAACAGCGGCAGGCCGATGAATGGGCCAACCGCGCAGCTTTCCAGCGCCTGCAACAAGGCAACTCCTGAGCGCCGGGCCAATCGCGCCCGAGCGTCTACACTTGGTAAATCCCTTCTGTTCCGTATTTTGCGGTATCGCGCCGATAGGCCATTGGCTGTTGAGGTAGCCAGTGAAGGGTTTGTGTTGACAGTTCAGTCATAAATGTCGGGATTTTGACGTAATGGCGCTGGCACATTGCTTGCTGAACTGTAATTACGACAACCGGGAAAAAGTCCCAAACGTCAGGAGAGTGACATGGCGGCCGATCAGGACCTGAAAATCGAGGAAGGCGCAGAAGCCAAGCCGAAAAGCAAACTCAAGCTGATCATTATTATTGTGGTGGCGTTGTTGGTGCTAGGCGGTGGTGGTGGGGCAGCCTGGTTTTTCTTTATGAAAGAAGAGCCGGCAACCGAAGTGGATCCTGCGGCCGCGGCGGCTGCCGAAGAAGAAAAGAAAAAGGCGGAGCTGGCAGCCGAGCCGCAGATTCCGGCCGAGTACATCATTCTCAAGCCGGAGTTTGTGGTGAGTTTTCAGGTCGGCACTCGTCAGCGTTTCCTGCAGACCAGTATCGAAATCATGAGCCGCAAGAAAACCGTATCGGAAGCCGTAACCCTGCATGAACCCATGATTCGTAATGAAATCATCCGGATCATTGGGGACCAGGATTTTGATCGTTTGCGTACCAACGACGGCCGTATGGCTTTGCAGGATGCCTTGCAAAAACAACTGGGGCTGGTGTTGTCACGTGAGGCCAACCTCCGGCCGGAAGATATCGAAGCCGTGCTGTTTACCAACTTTGTTATGCAGTAAGGAATCACTATCGTGCAGGATTTACTGTCACAAGATGAAATTGATGCCTTGTTACATGGGGTCGACGACGGCGCCATCGAACAGGATGACGCTGTTGGTGGGGATGGTGTAAGAGCTTACGACCTCACCAGTAACGACCGGATCGTTCGGGGGCGGATGCCGACCCTTGAGATGATCAATGAACGTTTTGCTCGTTACACCCGTATCAGCATGTTCAACTTTCTGCGCCGCAGCGCCGACGTATCGTCGGGTGGTGTGCAGATCATGAAATTTGGTGAATACGTCCATACCCTGTACGTACCCACCAGTCTTAACCTTGTCAAAATGCGGCCGTTACGCGGTACTGCGCTGTTTATTCTCGACGCCAAGCTGGTGTTCAAGCTGGTGGACAACTTCTTTGGTGGGGATGGCCGCCACGCCAAGATCGAAGGCCGTGAATTTACGCCGACCGAAATTCGAGTGGTGCAGCTGGTGCTGAATCAGGTGTTCAACGACATGATTGAGGCCTGGTCACCGGTACTGAAAGTTGACTTCGAGTACGTGGGATCGGAAGTAAACCCGGCGATGGCCAACATCGTCAGTCCCAGTGAAGTAGTGGTGATCAGTACCTTCCATATCGAACTCGACGGTGGTGGCGGTGATCTGCATCTGACTCTGCCGTATTCCATGATTGAACCGATTCGCGAAATTCTCGATGCCGGTGTGCAGAGTGACGTGGATGACGTTGACGAGCGCTGGTTGCAGTCGTTGCGCGAAGACATTCTTGAGGCTCAGGTGCCGATGCATGGCACTCTTGTTGAGCGTCGTATGAGTCTGCGAGAGGTCGCAGCGCTGAAAGCGGGTGATGTCATCCCTGTGGACATGCCGGAAGAATTTATTTTGCAGGCTAATGGTGTACCGATTTTCCGCGGCAAGATGGGGATTTCTGGTGAAAACCTGGCGGTCAAGATTATTGACCAGATCAAACCGAAACGACGCAATAACGAGCCGGGAACGGCACTGGTTGAGAGGAAACCATCATGAGCAGTAAAAACGATGATCTGGACCCTCAGGCGCTGGCAGACCAGATCGCTGCCCAGCAGGATGATCAGGCGCTGGCTGACGAGTGGGCAGCGGCCATGGCGGAATCCGGTGATATTCCGGAAGACGAAGTGGAAAAGGTCCAGCTGGAAGAGCTGAAAGACGAGGGCAAGGTTCGTTATCAAAACGGCGATGGCCCGGAACTGGATGTGATTCTGGATATTCCGGTGCGAATCTCCATGGAAGTCGGTTGCACCCAGATTCCTATTCGTAACCTGCTGCAGCTCAACCAGGGCTCGGTAGTCGAACTCGACCGTCTGGCCGGTGAGCCGTTGGACGTGCTGGTAAACGGCACCCTCATTGCCCACGGTGAGGTGGTGATGGTGAACGACAAATTCGGGATCCGCCTGACGGATGTGGTGAGCCAGAGTGAACGTATCCAGCGTCTGCGTTAAACGTCTTTGCGCTGTTGTGCTCGGCGGGTTGGCTCTGGGTTTGACGGCTCCGGTGCTGGCATCCGAGCTACCGGCAGCCGCACCGGGCCCGATGGCGACTACCGGCAAGGTGATGGCGTCACTGGTGCTGATTCTGGTGATGATTGCCGGGTTGGCGTTGCTGGCGCGGCGTTTGCAACACCTCAAATGGTTACAAACCGGGCGTCAGGATGACGTCGCTATTCGCACCGCCGGAGTTTTGAACCTCGGTGTAAAAGAAAAACTGCTGGTGGTTGATGTGGGTGGCAAACGTCTGTTGTTGGGAGTGACCTCACAGCAAATTACCACGCTGGCCGAGTTGCCGCTGGAGAGCAGTGCCGAGCAGGCTTTTGATCAGCAGCAGGCGGAGACATCAACGGTATTTTCATCCGCATCAGAGGCCGAGTCGTCAGTTGCTGGTGCTGGCAAAACGGTGGGGAGCCAGGCCATTACATCGGCATTTGCCGAGGTTCTGAAAAAAACGCTGGCACGGGTCTGATGCCGGGCATCTGAACCGTTCGCCGTTGTACGCCCGTTCGGGCACATTTGGGGGTTGGATTATGGTCTCTGGCGCTATTCGTACGCTGGTGTGGGCAGGTTTTGCCCTGCTGATGACGCCGCTGACGGCTCTGGCCGCCGATAACAGCCAGTCTTTGGCCAGCCTGGGGATTCCGGCCCTGCTGTATAAACCTGCACCGTCTGGCAGTGGCGAATATACCGTCACTATCCAGATTCTGGCGGTGATGACATTGCTGTCGGTGTTGCCATCTTTACTGATCATGATGACGGCGTTTACCCGGATTATCGTGGTAATGGCGATTCTGCGTCAGGCCATCGGTTTGCAGCAGACGCCTTCAAATCAGGTACTGCTGGGGCTGTCGTTGTTTCTGACCCTGTTTGTGATGATGCCGGTCTTCCAGAAGATCAACACGGATGCCATTCAGCCCTATCTTAACGAACAGATGACGTCGGTACAGGCGCTGGAAACCGGAGTCAAACCCCTGCATGAGTTTATGCTGGGGCAAACCCGCGAAAACGATCTCGATCTGTTTATGCGTATCAGCGGCTCCCAGAATATTGCGACGCCTGCGGATACTCCGCTGCATGTTCTGATTCCGGCGTTTATTACCAGTGAGCTGAAAACGGCTTTTCAGATTGGTTTTCTGATTTTTATTCCGTTCCTGATCATCGACCTGGTCGTCGCCAGTATCCTGATGGCGATGGGTATGATGATGTTGTCACCGGTGATCATTTCGTTACCGTTCAAGATCATGCTGTTTGTCCTGATTGATGGCTGGGCGCTGATTATGGGCACGCTCGCCAACTCATTTGGTACGGTTTGAACCACACAGTGGTGATTTGTGGTCTATGGTTAATTTATTGGTGAGCCAGCTGATGAATGTTGTCGTCTGATGTTCCTGGCGGGTTTGCTCCAAGGTTTGTTATCAGTTTTTCTCCCGTGTTTTTCTCCAGTTGTTCTGTTGGTGCTCGATGTTGTTGTCTGAGATGCGGTTATTCGGCGGCCTTGTGCCGCCTTTTTTATTGGCTGCAAAAACCGTTTTCTCGCGTGCTAAACCGGCACGATTCCCGCATTACCTGTAGTAAGCCCGCCGATGGACGACGGATTTCTGTCGTCGGCGGTTTTATGACAGGAGCCGGTTATGACCCCAAATGATATTGGCGATATTTTTACCCATGCCTTGTATCTGGTGCTGCTGATTGTGGTGGCCATGATTGTGCCTGGGCTGGTGATTGGTTTGATCGTCAGTACCTTTCAGGCGGCGACCCAGATTAACGAACAGACACTGAGTTTCCTGCCTCGTCTGGTGGTGACCATGCTGGCCCTGATTGGCCTTGGCCCCTGGGCGGTCAATATGGTGGTGGACTACACCCGCCAGATTTTTATGAATATTCCCTTCCTGATTGGCTGACGCCATGTACGAGGTCGATGCCCTTGAAGTGGGGCACTGGATCAGTCGTTACCTGTTTCCATTCGCCCGGATTGCCGGTTTGCTGATGGTGATGCCACTGCTCGGTACTCGTCTGGTGCCGACCCGTATCCGCCTGATTCTGGCCATTATGATGACCCTGGCTGTGGTGCCGATTCTGCCGCCGTTCCCGGTGGTGGATCCGCTATCGGTGGCGGCCATGGTGATTGTGCTGCAGCAAATTCTGATTGGTGTGGCACTGGGCTTTGTGGTGGAGCTGTTGAACCAGGTGTTTGTGTTGGCGGGTCAGCTGATTGCCATGCAAACCGGCTTGGGTATTGCCACCACCGTTGATCCTTCCCAGGGAGCGTCGGTGGTGGTGATCAGTCAGTGGTTGCTGTTTCTGGTGAGTCTGGTGTTTTTGTCGCTCAATGGTCATCTGGTGCTGATTGGTATCATGATCGACAGCTTTTTCCGTTTGCCGGTGGGCTTTGAAGGACTGGGCCCGGATGCCTTCGCCAGTATTGTGCAATGGGGCAGCTGGATGTTTGCGGCTGCTCTGGTGATTTCGCTGCCGGCGTTAACCGCGCTGCTGGTGGTGAACCTGGCGTTTGGGGTGATGACTAGGGCGGCACCACAGCTGAATATTTTCTCGCTGGGCTTTCCGGTAACCATGATTGTGGGCCTCTTTATTCTCTGGCTGACGTTGAGTGAAATGGCGTCGGGCTTTCAGGGATTAATGGAGGAAGTGTTCACCTTTACCCGCAAGCTCACCGGGTAAGGCTGGAGGGCAACCGCCATGGCTGAAGAAGACAGCGGGCAGGAGAAGACCGAAGAACCCACGTCGCGAAGGCTTGAAAAAGCCCGTGAAGAAGGTCAGGTCCCCCGATCAAAAGAACTGAATACCACCGCGGTACTGGCATTAGGAGCGGCCGGGTTGTACGCGCTTGGGCCGTTTATGAGTGAGCGTATTGTCGATGTTGGCAAATACGGTTTTGAATTTGACCGTGAGACGGCGTTTGATCCGCGTCTGATGGCGATTCATCTGCTGACCTCTGTGCAGGAGGCTGGTATTGGTCTTGCGCCCTGGTTGGCCCTGATGCTGGTTGCGGCGTTGATCGGCCCGATTGGAGTGGGGGGCTGGTTGTTTTCGACCAAGGCAATTGAGCCCAAGTTAAGCCGGATGGACCCGCTGGCTGGTCTTAAGCGGATGTTTTCGGCCAACTCGGTGGTTGAGCTGGTGAAGTCGTGGGCCAAGGTGCTGGTGGTGGGGTTCAGTTCCTGGTTGGTGTTGGTCTATTTCTTTCCGGGGGCACTCAGTCTGTTGCGCATGCCGGTAGAAGGCGCCATGCGTGGCGCGGTTGATATTCTGATTATGGCGTTTCTGCTGATTTGCCTGTCGACCGCGCTGATTGCGATGGTGGATGTGCCCTGGCAAATCCACAGTCATATGAAAAAGCTGCGCATGAGCATGCAGGATATCAAGGACGAATATAAGGAAACTGAGGGCAAACCTGAGGTAAAAGGCCGGATTCGCCAGTTGCAGCGGGAAGCCGCACAACGTCGCATGATGGCCGATGTGCCAACGGCGGATGTGGTGATTACCAACCCGACGCACTTCTCTGTGGCACTCAAATACCAGTCGGAAAGCATGCGAGCACCGGTGGTGGTCGCCAAAGGTGCTGATGAGGTGGCGTTCCGGATTCGGGAAATGGCCAAGGAGCACAACGTTCCACGTATGCAGGCACCACCGTTGGCGCGGGCGTTATACACACATGCCAAGGTCGGCGACGAAATTCCGGAGGGCTTGTATGTGGCGGTCGCTCAAGTGCTGGCGTACATCTACCAGATGGATATGTTCGCCAAAGGCAAGGGGCCAAGACCGGCGCGCAAACCGGATATGCCGATTCCGCGCGATTTGCGGGTCGATCCGGAACCCGACAAGCCAGTCTGACTGGCTTGTCGGGTTCCTGCCAGGATTACCGGCGCGCGAACGGCGCGCGGTAATACTGGGTCAGAGGCGGGTGAGGCATGTCACGCCAGTTTTCCGGCGGCAGCGCCGGCGTATCGGCGGGCTGTTCCAGTGGCGGGTATTCTTCTGCCTGCAGTTCACGCAGACGAGTCAGAACATCGGGTTCGTTGGTTTCGTCCGGGCAAACAAAAATACCGTTTTCACGGCAGACTGTACCCAGATCAAGACTGGACGAGTAACGTACAATGGCGGATGACAGCACCATCCCGGTAGTGATTGGCAGCAACCACCAGAAGAAAATCGGTGCATAGGTGTAGGTAACCCAACCCCAGAGCAACGCCAGAATGGTCATGCGGGATGTACGGGCAATGGACTCGCCCCATGGCAGCATACGGCCTTCACGATCCTGAGCATCCCAGTTCACCTTGAAGCCAAGGAATACCGACAACACAAACCAGGCGTGGTAACTCATCATGATTGGTGCAATCAGGATGGCAAACAGGGTTTCGATTATTGAGCCTTTGATAATCGCCCGCGTACCGCCAAACTCCTGACGACGGTGGGTGATGGTCAGAATAATCGCCAGCAGTTTTGGCCCCATCAGCAAGGTGATGGTGAGAATAATCAGGGCCGCGATCTGCGGTGTTTTATCAATCGGCCAGCTTGGGTACAGCTGGTAAATCCCGGTGAAATACACATTGGCGTGGAGGGCACGGATTACCGCGTCGGCCGTACTCAGTACCAGCATCATCAGCCAGATAAACGAGGTGATATAGGCAATGGCACCCATAAAAAAGTGCAGACGGCTGATTGGATGCAGGTCTGGCAGTTTCAGCAGACCCAGGTGCTGGATATTGCCCTGAACCCAACGACGGTCACGCTTGGCGTAGTCAATGATGTTGCACGGTACTTCTTCAAAGCTGCCACCAAGATCGGATAGCAACAGCACACGCCAGCCAGCGCGACGCAGCAGGGCGGCTTCCACAAAGTCGTGGCTGAGAATATCACCACCAAAAGGCGCCTTGCCTTCCAGTGTTGGCAGGCCGCAGTGATCCATAAAAGCACGGACACGGATAATGGCGTTGTGGCCCCAATAGTTGGCGGATTCGGCTTGCCAGAAGGCAATACCGGTGGCAAGCATCGGGCTGTACAGCACCGCAGCAAATTGCACAAAACGGCCGAAGAAGGTGGTTTGACGCACTGGGATCGGCACGGTTTGGACCAGACCCGCACGCGGGTTAGCTTCCATGGTACGTACCAGGGTCAGCAGGGTGTCACCGTTCATAACGCTGTCGGCATCCAGAACAATCATATGCTCGTAGTTGCTACCCCAGCGCTGGCAGAAGTCGGACAGGTTACCCACCTTGCGACCGATATTCTTTTCACGACGACGGTAGAAACATTGCTGACCAATTGGCCCCAGACGATCCTGCAGTTGGGCCCAGGCATTACGCTCGTTCTGGGCGATATACAGGCTGGTGGTGTCACTCAGCAGGTAAAAATCGAAGTGGGCAATTTCGCCAGTGTCTTCAAGGGAACGCAGGGTCGCCTCGAACCCGGCAATCACGCGGGTGATATCTTCGTTATACACCGGCATCACCACGGCGGTGCGGGTGGTGAGCGGTGACTGATTGAGGGTTGGGCTGACTGCAGGTCCCAATGTCAGAGGATCACGTTTGAGCATCTGCAGGATAAAACCGAACAGACCGCTCCAGAATGCCATGGCGATCCAGCAGAAGGTGACTGAAAACAGCACCAGCAGGATGCCCTCCAGGGTGGTCAGACCGTTGGCCGCGAGGATGTCGTACATGGTGTACACACCGGCGGCCGCAGTCAGGACGCTGAGAATAATAAACAGGATCCGTCTGGCTTTTTTGGCAGGCACCCGGATGACATCCGGGCGCATCTGGTCGTGCAGTTCGACCTCGGCCACCGGGTCCTGGGTGGCCTTTTCTGCAGAATACTGGCTATTCATCATTTCAGTTCAGACGGATTAAGAATTCCCGGTTAGCTCAGTTGACGGCGCTTGGATACCAGACGTAACTCCAGATCTCGCTCAGTCGCTGATCCCGAAGTTGCAGGTGCATGCGCATATCACTCAGGTTATTGCCATCGGGTTGCAGTTTGAAGGACGCTCGCCAGGTTTTTCCATCTGGCAAACGCACCACTTTCATTTCAGTAATCTGACCGGAAGACGTCCACAGGTCGGCGTGCACGGGGGCATCTGGCGACAGTTTGTCCAGTTCACCACCACGGAAGTCGACGACAATCCGACGCACACTGTGGGGTGGTGGGTTTTGTTCACCAGGAATGGCGCCCCAACCGATACGGGTGCCAACGACCTTGCCGCCAGTGTTCTCCGGAATGTAGTTATCAACACTGCGCAGTTTATAGCTGAACGACATGGTTTCACCCGCCTTGAATGGCTTGGATGGCACCCAGTAGGAAACAATATTGTCATTGGTTTCGCTGTCGCTTGGAATTTCCACCAGTTCTACTCGACCACTGCCCCAATCACTGGTTGGCATGATCCACATGGATGGGCGGGTTTCGTACAGGGAGTCGAGGTCCATGTAGTGGTTGAAATCACGATCGCGCTGCATCAGACCAAAACCTTTCGGATTGGTGTCGCTGAATGAGGACACATGCAGGCCTTTGTGATTGGTCAGCGGACGCCATACCCACTCCCCGTTGGCGGTTGCCATCAGCAGGCCGTCGGAGTCGTGTACTTCCGGGCGATAGTCATCGACCGGACCGACGTGGTTCTCTCCCCACATGTACATGCTGGTCAGTGGTGCCATACCCAGCTTGCGAATGTCCTGACGGGCATACAGGTGGGCTTCAACGGTCATTTCGGTGGGTGCATCCGGATGCACTTCAAAACGGTAGGCTCCGGTAACGGAGTGGCTGTCGAGCAGAGCGTAGATCACCAGATGAGTGTCATTCGGCCCCGGTTTGACCAGCCAGAATTCACGGAAAATCGGGAACTCTTCACCATTGGGTTCGGCCGTGTCGATTGCCAGACCGCGTGCAGACAAACCGTAGGTCAGACCTGGGCCAACCAGACGGAAATAGGAGGCTCCCTGGAATACCAGAAACTCATCCTTGTAGTGAGCGCTGTTAATCGGGTAATGCACGCGGAAACCGGCAAAACCGGCGTTTTCCGGTACTTCACCAGCAACGGCTGCGGCGTCACCTTCGTAACTGAAAAATTCCTGACGGAACGCCTGTTCGTCGCGCAAGTTGTCTGGATTGGTGTGCAGGACAATTGGCTCGCGATACAGGAAACCCGGGTGGAACATCTGGATTTCAAATAGAGACTGGTCTTTCCACAGGGCGGCGTCCTGGCGGAATCGGATCAGACGATACTGATCGTAATTCATGGCAGACAGCGCCGGGGTGGTATTGGCGTGAATCGGCTCGTACGGTTTGCCTGCCAGACGTTTGGCCTTCCTATCGACCGCTTCAAACAGATTGGCAGCGGTTAATGGCTCTTTGGGTTCCGGTGGTTGCTCGGCCGCTTGGGCTGTGGTAGCGGTTGAAGCCGATTCCTGTTTGGCTTGCGCCTGTGGGGCATTGGATCGGCTTGGTGTGGTTGCTGCGGCTGTGGTGGTCTGGCCGTCAGCCAGGTAAGACAGACTCAGTCCAAATCCGAGCCCAACAGCGGCCAGGACACGGGTGTAGCTGCCTGCTCGAAAGAAGCCAGCCAGACGATTAGGCATACGGGTACTCCGCCAAAACGCTTATTAAAACCAGAATATCAGATTACAGGAGGCTCTTATTTGCTCGGACGAGCTTAGACGCAGTGTGATGATGCCAGAATATGCCGAACGGCGGGGCGTTTCACTGCGCTGATTCATATATTGGCCGCTGACGATTCTCGCACAAACTTTACGCGAAAACAGCGGGTTATAATGCCTGATAGAAAAATATCTTTTGTCATATCGGCAGTTTTGCAAGACTGGCAGGTATATAGATTGTCACGAATGGATGGTACTCACCTGGAGTACCATCCGGACATTTTCCGATCTTCTATAGGATCAGTATTGGGCCGTACAGCTTTTGATCAGATCAATAGCTACTGTTTCGGCAACCTTGATACCGTCGACTCCGGCGGACAGGATGCCACCGGCATAACCGGCACCTTCACCAGCAGGGTACAGGCCGCGAATGTTCAGACTCTGCAGATTTTCACCGCGGGTAATGCGCAGTGGTGACGAAGTGCGGGTTTCCACACCGGTCAGTACCGCATCGTAACGGTTGAATCCCTTGATCTGGCGATCAAACGCAGGCAATGCTTCACGGATTGCCTGAATGGCGTAATCCGGCAGTGCCGTTGCCAGGTCGGTCAGGTGTACACCTGGTTCGTAGGATGGAATGACATCCCCCAAAGACGTTGATGCCTTGCCTTTAATAAAGTCACCAACCAGTTGAGCAGGGGCTTCATAGGTGCCACCGCCGAGTTCGTAGGCACGTTTTTCCCACTGACGCTGGAACGCAATCCCCGCAAGCGGACCACCTGGATAATCATCCGGCGTAATGCCTACCACAATACCGGCGTTGGCATTGCGCTCGTTACGGGAATATTGGCTCATGCCGTTGGTAACGACGTGGCCTTCTTCTGACGTCGCAGCAACCACACGGCCGCCTGGGCACATACAGAAGCTGTATACGCCACGGCCGTTTTTGGCGTGATGAACGATTTTGTAGTCAGCTGCACCCAGCAACGGATTGCCAGCGCTTTTGCCAAAGCGGGCGCGGTCGATAAGAGACTGTGGATGTTCGATCCGGAAACCGATGGAAAACGGTTTGGCTTCCATGAATACACCACGTTCGTGGAGCATTTCGAAGGTGTCGCGAGCACTGTGGCCGAGAGCCAGAATGACGTGGTCGGTGCGCAGTTCCTGTTCACTGTTCACGATTACACCACGCAGCTGGTCTTTCTCGATGATGACGTCGGTCACCTGCTGTTCGAAGCGGATTTCACCACCAAGGCTTTCAATCTCGGTGCGCATGTTTTCAATCATGCTGACCAGCCGGAATGTACCAATGTGCGGTTTACTGACGTAGAGAATTTCTTCCGGGGCGCCAGCTTTGACGAATTCGGTCAGAACCTTGCGGCCATAATGATGCGGGTCCTTGATCTGGCTGTAGAGCTTGCCGTCCGAGAACGTGCCTGCGCCACCTTCGCCAAACTGGACGTTGGATTGGGTGTTGAGCTTGTTTTTACGCCACAGCCCCCAGGTGTCCTTGGTGCGTTCACGAACCTTTTTGCCGCGTTCCAGCACAATCGGACGCAGACCCATCTGAGCCAGAACAAGTGCGGCCATCAGGCCGCAAGGACCGAATCCTACAATCACCGGACGAGCTTCGACCGGCGCATCCAGGCGGGCAACAAATTTGTAATTGGTGTCCGGTGCGACACGAACGTGCTGGTCGTGCTGATGACGTGCCAGTACCTCGGCTTCGTTGTTTACCTGGATATCAAGGGTATACACCAGCACGATGGCATCGCGTTTGCGAGCATCATAACCACGTTTGAACACTTCAAAATTCAGAAGGTCGGTGCCAGCGATGCCAAGGCGGTCGATGATGGCAGCAGGGAGGGCTTCCGGAATGTGATCAAGCGGCAGGCGCAGTTCGGTAATTCGTATCATGGAGTGTGTGCGGGGTAACCAATTACAGGGCCCCGCATTATACACAAGCCAACGGCAACCGCGTGCTGCTGTTGCCGCTTATTGGTTTATTCGTCGGACTCCAGCGAGTCGGCGGCAGGTTTGTTCTCAATTTCCGGTTGGCGCATCACTTTTACCTGATAACCGTCCTCAATCAGGATATAGGCTGCGGCTTCGGCACGACCGCCACCAATAATGACGTACATGAACACCTTGTCGAGGCTGCGCATTTCTGTGCGTAGACGTGCCAGTGGCATGGCCCGGCTACGCGGGATCGGATTGTGCTGGATTTCTTCGTTATTACGAACGTCAAGCAGAACCACGCCGGTGTCGCTGTTTTCGATGAGGTCGTCGAGGTCGGCTTCTTCGATGTACTCCAATACCAAGGACTTCAGCAGCTGGTCAAAGTCGTCTTTGTTGAGCACCATCAGAATGCCATCACTGCTCATGGTAATATTGGCGCTGCGTGGTAATTGGCTGATCAGGGCATCTTCACCGAACAGGGCGCCAGCTCCAAGAGCGGCCAGGGTTTCCAGACCTTTGGGGGTTTGACGGGTGACCAGCGCCCGGCCGCGTTTGATGACATAACATTCCGATGCTTCGTCACCCTGGGAAATGATGACATCCCCCAGTTTGACTTCGCGCTCGGCAAAGCGATTGATGAGTTTCTGGATATTGCCGGGCGGAATCTTGTTGAACAGATCGGACGTCAGCAGTGCTTCCAGCCAGTCCTGTTCTTCCGGCTCTTCGCGGTAGCTATGCGACAATTCCAGCCAGGTACTGATCAGTTCCACATGCTGGCGGCTGATCACGGCAATGATTGCATCGGTCTGGGTGATGGCGGCGTTGCGATGAATCGCGTGGGTTGCATCAAGGGCAAGAATGTTGGCGTCGTCGTCGCCCTCGACACGGTTGACCTGAAAACGGTCATCCACCAGATCAACCTGCCCCTGAAGCAGGAAATAACAATATTTCTCGGCATCGCCACGTTTGAAGAGAATTTTGCGTGCTGGCAACTCTCGCACAATAAAGTGTGGGAGCAATTCTCCGATGGCATTTTCAGAAAGGTCGTCGAACGGAATAAAGTTCTTGAGACGTTCAGGGGTTAGCAGCGGATGCATTGGATCTCAATCAAAGGGCAATGTTTAACATTCCTACAAGTCTAGCAAATGCCAGGCTATCCCGCTTGTTTGATTGCAGAATTGCGATTCTTGTCTGTATTTTCATCGTTTTTATCCGAACTTTTATCCGGATTGCTCCCCTTACTCAACCGACTGGTGCTCTGTGATACGCCGGCCGTTAGCGCAAAACGCATGGCATCCTCAAAAGACCAGTCCACTGGTGTTATCTGGGTGCGTGGCAAAAACAGTGTATACCCGCCCACCATGTAGCTCATGGGTAAATAAACGGTTACCAGATCCTGTTCCGGCATTACCTTGCTGACGGCCAGGGGTGTTTCCGGGGAGGTGATAAATCCGACAGCTGTACCTTGTCCCGGCATATTAACCAGCACTACCTGCTGTGACTGTTTTTTCTTGCCTTCAAACATCCCGGCAAAATCCTTCACTGCCCCATAGAGGGTTTTCACTACCGGAAAACGCAGCAACCAGTCTTCGAGTTCCTGAAATAACCAACTGATCGGGTTGATCTGGAACAGCAGACCAATCACCAGCAAGGTGGCCAGCATCACAATCAGGCCAGTGCCTGGAATTTCAGGAATTGGCATTGAAATCCATTCCAGCAACTTCAGACCGACATGGTTCAGCCATTCCAGTGCTGACCACAATATCCAGGCCGTTACAACCATTGGCAGGGTGACGGCGGAGCCACGCAGGACAATTCTCAACAGATAACGCATGTTTTGTCTCCAGAGGGGGTGCTCAGTTTACCGTTTTACAAACATGTTGCCGAACGGTTGAGTGATGTTTGTGTTGGGTTGTTTTACAGATGGATTGTTGCTATTTGGGCTCGTTTCCCACTCATTGAGAGCACTTTCTTCAGAAGTTACTTGAAGTGTGAGTTGCAGCATTATGACGGTTGTACCGATTTCGTCTGACAGGATTTTTTTTATTACCCTGAATTGCGCTAAGTGCTTGTGAATAAAGCATATTTTGTGAAGTGAGTGCAGGCTGGTAACTTGCAAAAGAACGGGGGCATTCCTATAGTGTCGCAAAGTGTCAGAAAGTGGCACAAACGGGAAAAATATGGGGATAGTGGCGATGAATGTCCAATTGCTGAGTCTGCGAAGGTTGAACCTTCGTCACTGTCCAATGGTCAGTTGCAGTCCTGTGTGGCATGCAGGCCCGATTGGTTGATGTGCAAACCTGTCCAGTCGGTCGTTTGGGGCTGCTAACGTGTTTCGCGGAATGTTCAACATCAGTCTCGATGCCAAAGGGCGTCTGGCGATTCCAACCCGGGTACGAGAAGTGCTGGAAGGGTTCGGGTCGACTGGGCTGGTGGTGACGGTGGACACTCAGGATCGTTGCCTGATGCTATATCCGGTATCGGAATGGTCCGTGATTGAAACCAAAGTACAGGCCTTGCCGAGTTTTGATGCCCGCGTACGTGTGATCAAGCGCATGCTGCTGGGATATGCCACCGATTGTGAACCTGACGGCAGTGGCCGCATCCTCTTGGGCGCGGCGCTGCGAGAATATGCCGGATTGTCGCGTGAGTGTGTGCTCATGGGGCAAGGCAACAAGTTGGAACTCTGGGATAAGGCTCGTTGGGATGGTGAGCTCGACCGTTACCTGCAACAGCCAATGTCGCTGGACGACCTGCCGGAAGAATTGAAGAGCCTGTCATTATGAATCTGAGTGAATTTGCCCATACCACGGTGCTGTTGGAGCCAACCGTGGAGGGTTGTCTTAACCATCCGGACGGCATCTATGTTGATGGTACGTTCGGTCGTGGTGGGCACAGCCGTCTATTGTTGTCCCGTCTTGGCAGCGGTGGCCGTCTGTTCGGATTTGACAAGGACCCGCTGGCCATCGCCGCGGGCCAGGCTCTCGAACAGGAAGATCCGCGCTTTACCATCATCCAGTCCAGCTTCGCCGATATGAAAGCCGAGCTGGCTGCGCGTGGCATTGAAAAGGTTAACGGCATCCTGCTCGACCTTGGGGTGTCTTCTCCACAGCTGGATGACGCCGAGCGCGGCTTCAGCTTTATGCGTGATGGCCCGCTGGATATGCGTATGAATCCGGATGCCGGTCTGAGTGCTGCGGAATGGGTGGCTACTACAGCTGAATCCGAAATTGCCCGTGTATTAAAAGAATACGGTGAAGAGCGTTTCGCCCGCCGTATGGCGCGTGCGCTGGTAGAGGCTCGTGGCCGCGAAGCCATTACCCGTACCGTGCAGTTGGCCGAAATCATCAAGGCAGCCAATCCAGCCTGGGAAAAACACAAACATCCAGCGACACGTGCGTTTCAGGCGATTCGTATTGCGGTAAATAACGAGCTGGGTGATCTCGAAAACGTGCTGGATGACAGCATTGACTTGCTGGCCACGGGTGGTCGTTTGTCGGTCATCAGCTTCCACTCGTTGGAAGACCGCATGGTGAAGCGTTTTATTCGTGCCGCTGAAAAGGGCCGTGATTTGCCACCGGGTCTGGCGATTCCGGAAGATCAGCTGGGCAAGACGCTGCGCCACATTGGCAAAGCCATCATGCCGGACGATGAAGAAGTCAAACGAAATGCCCGAGCGCGCAGTGCCGTGTTGCGTATTGCGGAGCGTCTGCCGTGAGTCAGTTCAATATCCTGATCTGGATCTGTGTTATGGCATCCGCTCTGATCCAGATTGCGATTACCCAGAGCAATCGTGAGTTGATGCAGGCATGGAGTCTTCTGGACCGGCAGGTCAAAGATCTGCGACTGGAACAAACCCGTATGGTGCTGGAGCTGGGGACCCTGATTTCCTACACGCGCGTCGATCTGCGTGCCCGCGCTGAGCTCGACATGATGGAAGCTGACGACGTCAGAGTATTAAAGCCATGAACGCTCACTCCGAAGAGTCGTCAACTTATAGTATTCCGCGCTGGCGCTTTATTGTCGTTCTGGTCGCATTGGGGTTGCTGTTGGGAGCGATTCTGGTTCGATTGATCATGTTGCATACCATTGATCAGCCGTTCCTGTTTGAAGAGGGTGAAAAGCGTGTTGTGCGGGCGCAGCTGGAAACGGCTCGTCGCGGCATGATCACTGATCGCTTCGGTAACCCGTTGGCTGTGAGTACTCCGGTAGTGGATATCGGTTTGCACCCGGCCCAGGTTGATCTGGCTCGTATTCCGGAGATTGCCCGTATTTTAGGGCAACCTGCAGACGCGATGGTGCGTACCGTTCGTGAGGCCGCCGCCAAGGGCCGTGGTTTTATTTATCTGGATCGTCAGGTAGAGCCGGATCTGGCCAAAGCTATTGCGGAGCTGGGGATTGATGGGATCCAGTTGCAGGAAGGCTTTCGTCGTTTTTACCCGGCAGCGGAAGTAGCATCCCACGTTGTGGGTATTGTGAATATTGACGGTCAGGGCCAGGAAGGTCTTGAGCTTGCATACGACAAATACCTGACTGGTAAGGATGGGAAACGTACGGTGGTAAAAGATCGTTACGGCCATATCGTCAAACAGGTCAGTGTTGATTCTGTTGCTGAGCCTGGTCGGGATATTACTTTGACCATTGATTTGCGCCTGCAGTATCTGGCCTATCGCGAACTGATGGCTGCAGTACAGACTCACCATGCCCGATCAGGGTCCGCGGTGATTCTGGATGCTCGTACCAGTGAGATTCTGGCGATGGTTAATCAAGGTGCTTACAACCCTAACAATCGCGCCAATTTTGTGGCTTCCAATATGCGTAACCGTGCGGTAGCGGATGTGATTGAACCGGGGTCCACCGTCAAGCCTTTTACGGTGGCGGCAGCGCTGGAGTCTGGTCTGTTCCAGCCAACCACTCTGGTGGATACCAATCCGGGGTGGGTGCGGGTGCGCAATAAAACCATTCGTGACCACCGTAACTACGGTGTGCTGGATCTGACTGGCATTATCACCAAGTCCAGTAACGTGGGGTCACGTTTCCTGGCCAAGACCATTGGTCCTCAGGCCTTGTGGAAAATGTTCAGCGATGCAGGCATGGGGCAGCCGAGCGGCCTTGGCTTCCCCGGTGAGAGCGTCGGGGTTTTGCCGTTCCCTGAACAGTTGGATGAACTGCGTCTGGCAACGGCTTCCTACGGTTACAGTATCGCCATGTCGCCATTGCAACTGGCGCAGGCTTATACCTCGTTTACCCAGCAGGGTTGCCGCAAACCTGCCTATCTGGTGGCAGAGGCACGCCGTGAAGAGCCTTGTCATCCGGTGATGTCAGAAAAAGTCGCCCGTCAGGTGCTGGATATGATGGAAACCGTAACGTCCAACGTGGGTACCGCCAGTCGTGCGCGCGTTATGGGTTATCGCGTGGGGGGGAAAACCGGTACCGCTCACCGGGTCGGTGATCATGGTTATGAAGAATCTTCCTATACCGCGGTGTTCGCCGGTGTGGCACCGATTACCAATCCGGATCTCGTGATGGTGGTGGTGATCGACGATCCGCAGGGTAAGGAATACTACGGTGGTGAGGTATCTGCCCCGGTGTTTGGTCGCATCATGGAACAGGCATTGCGTCTGCGTCAGGTGCCGCCGGATAACGTTGGCAAAAACGGACTGCAGATTGCCGGAGGAGCCCAGTAATTATGGCCACTATGCGTATCAGCCAGATTGTGGGTGCGGGCATGTTTGTGCCGCCGGAGTGGGATCGCGAATGCCATCACATCGTGCTCGACAGTCGTGATGTCAAACGCGGTGATCTGTTTATTGCCCGTGCCGGCAGTCTGGCCCGTGGCCAGGATTTTATCAAGGCAGCCCTGGCGGCTGGTGCGATTGCCGTGCTGGAAGAGGGTGAATTCGGGTTTCGTTGTGAAGCGGGTGGTGTGCCGGTATTCAGCGTGCCTGACCTCGCTAGTCAATTACCGGGCTGGTTACTGCGTCGTTACCAGCAGGCCCGGACGTTGCCCTTGTTGGCAGTGACTGGCACCAATGGCAAAAGCTCAACCGTGCAGTATGTGGCCCAGCTGGTCAGCCGTCTGGGGCAACGTTGTGGCGTGATTGGTACAACCGGCAACGGTATCTGGCCTGATCTGCAACCGACCCGCAATACCACACCGGATCTGGCGACGACCTTGCGCTGCCTCGAAGAGATGCAAGAGCAGGGTGCCTGCCTGGCGGCGATGGAGGTGTCGTCCCACGGCCTGCATCAAGGGCGTGTCAGCGGACTGGAGTTTGCGGTCGCTGCGATTACCAACATCACCCAGGATCATCTCGATTATCACGGCACCATGGATAATTATCAGGCGGCCAAACAGCGCCTGTTTACCGATTTTCCTTTGGGTCAGGCGATTCTGAACCTTGATGACGCCCGAATTGCGGCGATGCGCCATCAGGCCAATCTGCGAGTGCCGGGGTTAACCCTGTCGTGTGAGCAGGATGCGGACATCATGATTCGTGATCCGCAGTTCAGCAGCCGCTGGATGTCAGCACAGCTGACCAGCCCTTGGGGAGAAGCTCGCCTGCAGGTGCCGCTGATTGGCGGTTTTAACCTGGTTAATGCGGTGATGGCGATCAGCATGCTGGCGGCTGCCGGTTTTGATTTCAATGCACTGGTGGCAGCGGCTGCCAGTCTGCGTCCCGTCGATGGGCGTATGGAGCTGTACGTTCGTGATGGTAGTCCGTCGGTAGTGGTGGATTTTGCTCACACCCCGGACGCTATCAGTACGGTAATTGGTGCGCTGCGCCCCTGGAATCGGCCATTAACGCTGGTATACGGCTGTGGCGGCGAGCGCGATCGCAGCAAGCGTCCGCTGATGACCGAAGCCGCTCTGGCGGCAGATCAGGTCTGGTTGACCGACGACAACCCGCGCGGTGAAAGCCCAGCACAAATCTGGGTGGATGCGCTGGATGTTGATGGTGCCGGGCGTGTGGTCTGCGAGCACAATCGCGAGCGTGCGATTGTTGGAGCACTGGCAGCAACACCTGCCGATGGTTTGCTGGTGATTGCCGGCAAAGGTCATGAAAACTATCAGGAAATTGCAGGAGTACGGCATCCGTATCGGGATGCCGATGTACTGCTGGAAATGGGTTATCAACGCGCCGGGGGCGAAGATGTTGTTTGATTTTACCCTTGCAGCGGCGGCCGAACGTCTGGGAGTCAAGGCTCCGGAGCGTGCCGATGAGCTGGAGTGTACCGGGGTTTGCACGGATACCCGCAAAATTCGCCCGGGCGACCTGTATGTTGCCCTGCGTGGAGAACGTTTTAACGGTAACGAATTCGTCAGTGATGCGTTGGCTGCCGGTGCGGTGGCGGCCATTACCGATGAAGAGCCGCCGGTTGGTCTGGAAGACCGCTGTCTGCAGGTTAATGACACTCTGACCGCTCTGGCTGAGCTGGGTGGGTGGCAGCGTGATGCGTTTAAAGGCCCGGTGGTAGCAATTACCGGTAGTGCTGGCAAAACCTCAACCAAACAGTTGATGGCCGGTGTGCTGGCGCAGTCATTCAATACCTGGATGACCCAGGGCAACCTGAATAATCACATTGGTGCACCTTTGACCCTGATGGCGTTACAGCCGGAGCATGAAGCCGCTGTAATCGAGCTGGGTGCCAGTGGTCGTGGCGAAATCGCCTGGACTGCCCGGCAGGTAAAACCGCGGGTTGGCATCATTACCAACGCTGCCGGTGCGCATCTGGAAGGTTTTGGCAGTCTGCAGGGTGTGGTGGAAACCAAAGGCGAACTGATTGATCACGTCGCTGCGGATGGCTGTGTGGTTCTGAACGCCGATGACGCTGCGTATGAACAGTGGCGTCAGCGTGCCGGTGAGCGCCAGATTTTGGCATTTGGCCTGGATAAGCCTGCGGATGTCACTGCCACTGAACTGGAATGCGGACTGGTTTCCAGTCAGTTCAAACTGTGTTTTGTCGGTGCCCAGGTAGCCATTGAACTGCCTCTGCCGGGCCGTCACAACGTACGTAATGCACTCGCCGTTGCCGCGGCTGCTCTGGCGTTGGGTATGCCACTTGAAGTAATCGCTGCAGGTCTGCAACAAGCGACTGCCGTGAAGGGACGTATGCAGCGTGTGGCCGCAGTTAACGGCCTGACTCTGGTCGACGACAGCTACAACGCAAATCCCGCTTCACTTAATGCAGCGATTGATGTAATAAGCCTCGCGCCAAATTCCTGGCTGGTTCTGGGCGATATGGCCGAGCTTGGCGAAGACGCTGACAAGGCCCATGGCGACGCAGGTCGTTATGCCAGGGAAAAGGGAGTAGCGGTTCTGGTTGCGACCGGGCCATTAAGCCGTTTTGCAGCAGAAGCGTTTGGGGCCAGCGGTGTCTGGTTTGATAACAAACCGGCTGTTGTGGAATACATCAAAAACAATGCCCCTGAACAGACGTTGGTGCTGGTCAAGGGTTCACGCAGTGCCGGCATGGATGACGTGGTCCGCGCCCTGCAAGTCGTATCTGGGGAATAAATCTTATGTTGCTGTGGCTGGGGGAATGGCTGTCCCAATTCCAATCCGGGTTTGGGGTTGTAGGCTACCTGACCGTTCGTACCATTTTCGCCATCATTACGGCCCTTATGGTGTCGTTGATGTTTGGACCTCTGGTGATCCGCAAACTGCGTGAATACCAGATTGGCCAGGCTATCCGTGAATTGGGTCCGAAGTCACACCTGAGCAAGGCCGGTACTCCAACCATGGGGGGTGTGCTGATCCTGTTGGCGATCGCCATCAGTACCCTGCTGTGGGGCAACCTCGAGAACCGTTTTGTCTGGATCGTACTGCTGGTAACCCTGCTGTTTGGTGCGATTGGCTGGGTTGATGATTATCGCAAGGTGGTCGAGAAAAACTCTCGTGGTCTGCCTGCACGCTGGAAGTATTTCTGGCAGTCCGTACTGGCGCTGGTGGCGGGTAGTTTCCTGTATGCAACCGCCCAGAGTCCGGCCGAAACCCAGTTCGTGGTGCCGTTTATGAAGGACGTGATGCCGCAGCTGGGCTTGCTGTTCATCCTGTTGACCTATTTCACCATCGTTGGCTCCAGTAACGCTGTGAACCTGACCGATGGTCTGGATGGTCTGGCTATCATGCCAACCGTAATGGTCAGTGCAGCACTGGGCGTGTGTTCTTATCTGGCTGGCCACGCGGCGTTTGCCAGTTATCTGCATATTCCGTATATCCCGGGTGCCGGTGAGCTGGTGGTGTTCTGTGGTGCCATGGTGGGTGCCGGTATCGGTTTCTTGTGGTTCAACACTTACCCGGCCCAGGTATTTATGGGTGATGTGGGTTCTCTGGCACTGGGGGCAGCGTTGGGGATCGTGGCGGTGATCATTCGTCAGGAACTGGTGCTGTTTATCATGGGCGGTATTTTTGTGGCCGAAACCGTGTCGGTCATCCTGCAGGTTGCCTCGTTCAAAATGACTGGCAAACGTATTTTCCGCATGGCACCGCTGCACCACCACTTCGAACTGAAGGGCTGGCCGGAACCACGTGTCATTGTACGTTTCTGGATCATCACCATCATTCTGGTGCTGGTCGGTCTGGCCACGCTGAAGATTCGCTAAGGGGATGGTCATGACAGGCACTGCGATGGCGGGCAAACAGTATCTGGTGGTTGGTCTGGGGGTATCCGGACTGGCAACTGCCCGTTACTGCCAGCGAATGGGCTGGGCGTTTGATCTGGCTGACAGCCGTGACAACCCGCCAGCAGTGGCCGAACTGCGTGCTGAATTTCCGCAGTCGCAACTGTTTTGTGGAACTTTTACGGCGGAACGCCTGTGCGCCTACCAGACCCTGATTGTCAGCCCTGGAATTGCTCTCGCCGAGCCTGCTATCCAGGCTGCGTTGGCAGCCGGTGTTGAGGTGGTTGGCGATGTTGAGCTGTTTGCCCGGGTGGCGCAGCGTCCGGTAATCGGGATCACCGGTTCCAACGGTAAAAGCACCGTCACCACTCTGGTGCGCGATATGCTCAACGAAGCCGGTTGCAAGGCTGAAATGGGCGGCAACATCGGTGTGCCGGTGCTTGATCTGCTGTTGGGCGAAGCGCCGGATGTGTACGTTCTGGAACTGTCCAGTTTTCAGCTGGAAACCACCGCATCCCTGAAGCTGGCTGGTGCTGTGATTCTGAACCTCAGTGAAGATCATATGGATCGTTACGAGGGAATGGCAGATTACCTGGCGGCCAAACAGCGGATATTTGCTCATGCTGAGCTGGCGGTGATTAATCGTGATGATCACACCACCATCCCGGCGACCAGGGTTGCCCGTGAGACCGGTTTTACGCTGACAGAACCTCAGGGTTCTGATTTTGGCCTGGTCGAAGACGCGGACGGTTGCTGGATTGTGCAGAATGGTGAGCGTCTGATTCACAGCGCGGATGTCCGTATCAAAGGTCGTCACAATCTGGCGAATGCCATGGCAGCGCTGGCGCTGGTGGCTGCGGTTGGTGTTGAGCCTTCCCGTGCCGTACAAACGCTGAAAACCTTCGGTGGCCTGGATCATCGTTGCCAGTGGGTGGATGAGGTTGCAGGCGTAGATTTTATCAATGATTCCAAGGGCACCAACGTGGGTTCCACGCTCGCCGCTCTGAATGGCCTGGGTCCGGAAACCTCCGGGCGCATCTGGCTGCTGGCGGGGGGTGACGGAAAAGGTCAGGATTTTTTACCCTTGCTGGAGCCGTGCTCCCGTTATTGTGGCGCCGTGATCTGTTTTGGTCGTGACGGTGCCCGTATTGCTGAAACCCTGAAATCGGTTGCTGAGTGTCCGGTGGTTGAGGATATGCAGGCAGCGTTTGATTTGGCGATCAGCCGTGCTGGTATGGGCGATCTGGTGTTGCTATCTCCTGCTTGTGCAAGCCTGGATCAGTTCCGTAACTACGTTGAACGTGGTCAACGCTTCCGCTCCATGGTGGAGGTCCACGCATGCAACTGAAGCTGGGTGAACTGGGTTGGCAATGGAATTCGGTCTATTTCTTGCCGGTGTTGGGTTTGCTGGGGATGGGGTGGTTGATGGTGACATCGGCATCTACCGGTATTGCTGCCAGTTATACCGGTAATTCTGCGTACTTTTCGATTCGCCACGGTATTTATGTTCTGCTGGGAATTGTGGCAATGCTGTACATATCGCGCATTCCAATTGCCTATTGGCGCCAGTTTGAGCTGCACATGATGATTGCAGCTTTTATTGGTCTGGTGATGGTGTTGATTCCGGGGATTGGTCACGAGGTAAATGGTAGCCGTCGTTGGCTGAACCTTGGGATTATCAAGATACAGGCATCGGAGCTGGCCAAGCTGGCAGCTGTGTATTACATCGCTGGTTATCTGGTGCGGCGGCAGAATGAAGTGCTGCAGAGTTTCTGGGGCTTCGTCAAACCCATGGTGATTCTGGTGGTGATGGTGCTGCTGATGCTGGTTGAGCCGGACTTCGGTGCCGCGGTGGTATTGCTGGGATCGGCGATGATCCAGCTGTTCCTCGGTGGTGTTCGTGCTGGTCAGTATTTTGTATTGACCATCGGCACTCTTGTGCTGGCAGTGATTGTGGTAACCAGTGAGGAATGGCGGGTACAGCGTCTGATGGCTTACCTTGATCCTTGGGCGCCAGAGCATGTGTACAACACGGGTTACCAGTTAACTCAATCCCTGATTGCATTTGGTCGTGGTGACATCTGGGGGGTTGGCCTTGGCGAAAGTATCCAGAAGCTCTTTTATTTGCCGGAAGCGCATACTGACTTTGTATTTGCTATCTGGGCGGAGGAAACCGGTCTGGTGGGCGGGCTGGTCGCGATTGGTCTGCTGACGTTCCTGGTGGGGCGAATCTGGCAAACGGTCTGGAAAGCTCAGCAAAATGGCTACATGTTTGGTGCTTATGTCGCTGCGGGGATTGGTTCCATGCTGGCGTTTCAGGTGGTGATCAATCTGGGTGTGAATATTGGTCTGTTGCCAACCAAGGGGCTGACGCTGCCGTTTTTCAGTTATGGCGGCAGTAGTCTGGTACTGGCATGTGTGATGGTAGGAATGGTGATGCGAATTCATCATGAGGCAGAGCAGATGGAAGTGGGTGGTTCTGCCACCAAGGGAGCGGCAGCATGAGTCGTACGGCTCTCATTATGGCTGCCGGTACTGGCGGCCATGTATTTCCGGCGTTGGCTGTGGCCAAAGAGCTACAGCAGCGTGGTTATGACATTCACTGGCTGGGCACTCCAGCTGGTATTGAACAACGTCTGGTGCCTGCCAATGGTATTCCGCTGCATGCTGTCAATATCAAAGGCCTGCGTGGAAAGGGGGTTGCCGGTTTGTTGATGGCGCCGCTGCGTATTGCCCAGGCGACCTGGCAGTCCATGAAAGTGATGCATCAGATCAAGGCCTCCATCGTAGTGGGTTTTGGTGGTTATATCGCTGGTCCCGGTGGTGTTGCGGCACGTATGTGTGGTTTGCCATTGGTGATTCATGAGCAAAATGCGCTGGCTGGAATGACCAATCGCCTGCTGAGTCGCATTGCACATGTCAGCCTGCAGGCGTTTCCGGGAGCATTGCCAACGGCGAAGGTGGTTGGTAATCCGGTGCGTGCCGGGCTGGATTCACTGAAGAGCGCTGCGATTGAAGAACCGCGTCGTCTGCGTGTACTGGTGGTTGGCGGCAGTCTTGGTGCGGTAGCGCTCAACGATGTGGTGTTGGCCTGCTGGAGCATGATGCCAGTAGATGCCCGCCCGGAACTGCGTCATCAGACTGGCCAGAAAGATTATGAGCGTATGGCGGCGGCGTATGCCGGAACCGATGTTGAGGCAAACGTATCAGCCTTCATCGACGACATGAACGAAGCCTATCAATGGGCTGATCTGGTGATTTGCCGTGCAGGTGCCCTGACGGTGTCCGAACTGGCAGCAGCAGGCAAGGCGGCGGTATTTGTTCCATTCCCGTTTGCGGTTGATGATCACCAGACAGTGAATGCCGGTTATCTGGTGAAAGCCGGTGCTGCATTGCTCAAGCAGCAAAAAGAAATTACTCCGGAGTGGCTTCTGGAGACTGTTAACCAACTGAATTCTGACCGCGCCCGTCTGGCCGGTATGGCCGCCAACAGCCGCAAGCTGGCGATGCCAACCGCGACCCGCGACACCGCAGATATTATCGAGAGGATGACCCGTGCCCACTGATTCCAGCAACGCCAGCCCGATGCAGGCGATGATTCCCGAAATGCGACGCATCCGTCGTATTCACTTTGTTGGTATTGGTGGTACTGGCATGTGTGGTATTGCCGAAGTACTGCTGAACCAGGGATACAACATCAGTGGTTCCGATATTCGCAGTTCTGCCGTGACTCAACGTCTGGTGGCGCTTGGTGCCGACGTATTTATTGGTCACGTAGCCGAAAATGTTGTGGGCGCTGACGTTGTGGTGGTGTCTTCCGCCATTGATGCAACCAACCCGGAAGTCGCTCAGGCATTGTCAAACCGTGTGCCAGTGGTTCGCCGTGCCGAGATGCTGGCGGAACTGATGCGTTTCCGTCACGGTATTGCCATTGCCGGGACCCACGGCAAGACCACTACGACCAGTCTGATGACCAGTATTCTGGCAGAAGCCGGTATGGACCCGACGTTTGTCATTGGTGGCAAACTGAACAGTGCCGGTTCCAATGCTCGTCTGGGTGCCAGTCGTTATCTGGTGGCCGAAGCTGACGAGTCCGATGCGTCCTTCCTGCACCTGCAGCCAATGGTGTCGATTGTGACCAACATCGATGCGGACCACATGTCGACTTATGGTGGCGATTTCGAGCGTCTGAAGCAGACCTTCGTTGAGTTCCTGCACAATCTGCCGTTTTACGGACTGGCGGTGGTGTGTATTGATGATCCGACCGTGCGTGAAATTCTGCCGCAAATCAGCCGTCAGACCATTACCTATGGTTTCTCGGATGATGCCGATTACCGTGCAATTGATCTCAGGCAGGAAGGCCTGTTCACCGAATTTACCCTGGTGCGTCCTGGAGATCGCCCATCGTTGCATGTGCGTATGCGTATGCCGGGTGCTCACAACGTATTGAATGCGCTGGCGACGGTTGCCGTTGCTGACGAGGAGTGTGTGCCGGATTCCGCGATTCAGGCAGCACTGGAGAAGTTCGCAGGTGTGGGACGTCGTTTTACCGTTTGTGGTGAATTTCCGGTCGGTGATGGCAATGTCATGATGGTCGACGATTATGGCCACCACCCGCGTGAGCTGGAAGTGACCATTGAAGCGATTCGCAAAGGGTTCCCGGAGCGTCGTCTGGTGATGGTATTCCAGCCACACCGTTATAGCCGTACTCGTGATCTGTATGAAGACTTTGTGAAAGTCCTGTCTCGTGCCGATGTGTTGTTGCTGATGGATGTATACCCGGCGGGTGAAAAACCGATTGCCGGTGCTGACGGTCGCTCTATGTGTGGCAGTATTCGCCAGCGTGGTTTGGTCGACCCAGTGTTTATCGAGCGCGGTGAAGGCGTTAACGACGTGCTGAAAAGTGTATTGCGCCCGGGGGATCTGCTGTTGACCCAGGGTGCGGGAGATATTGGTTCACTGGCTCTCCAGCTGGCTGAACAATTGCCACAGTTGCTGCAGGAGAGTGGTCATGGCGTTTGATCCGTCTGTATATGGACGTGTTGCGGTTCTGATGGGCGGCACTTCTGCCGAACGTCCGGTTTCCCTGCGCAGTGGCAGTGCTGTTCATAGCGCTCTGGTCAGTCGTGGTGTCAACGCGGTTGCGATTGATGTGGGTAACGACATCGCTACTCGCCTGGCATCCGAGCATTTTGATATGGCGTTTATTGCGCTCCACGGTCGTGGTGGTGAAGACGGCAGTATTCAGGGCTTGCTGGAATGGATGCAGATTCCTTACACCGGGAGTGGTGTGCTGGCATCGGCGCTGGGGATGGACAAGTGGCGGACCAAAATGGTCTGGAGTGCCGCAGGTTTGCCCACTCCGGCCGCTTGTTTGCTGGATCGCAACAGCCAATGGCCGGATGTCATCAGCAAGTTGAACTTCAACGCTATTGTAAAGCCGGCGCATGAAGGTTCGAGCATTGGTATGCGTCGTGTTCACGATGCTGCCCAGTTGCAGGAAAGTTTCGAGTTCGCCAGTCAGTACGATGCACTGGTTTTGGCGGAGCAGTGGATCACCGGCCGTGAATATACCGTTGCCGTGTTGGGTGATCAGGTGTTGTCACCGATTCGTCTGGTGACCAGCCACGAATTTTACGATTACGAAGCCAAATACGAAGCCAATGATACCCAGTATCTGCTGCCATGTGGTCTTGAAGAAAACAAGGAAGCCGAATTGAAAGCGCTGGTCCGCAGCGCATTTGATGTAGTGGGTTGCCGTGGTTGGGGGCGTGTTGATGTTATGCAGGATGAAGATGGCAAATTCTGGTTGCTGGAAGTGAATACCGCTCCTGGTATGACCGACCATAGCCTGGTGCCCATGGCGGCTCGTCATGCCGGACTGAACTTCAGTGATCTGGTATTAACCTTGCTTGATGAGGTCAGGGGCCGTTAATCATGGCAGTCAAGGAAGCGCCGCGTGGCGCGGTTCCATTGCCACAGAAGAGGGAACCGATAAAGATCCGGATCCGGGTTCCGACTTTTATAACCTACTATCTGCCACGTTTGTTGTTGGCCTGCATGGTGGTGGCGGTACTGGCGGTAGCGGGGCGAGAAGGACTGAAGCATTGGCCGATGACTGATGTCGAAATTGTTGGCCGACTAAGTGTGTTGGATCCGTATGAACTTGCAGAACACGTCATGTGGATCAAGGACGAGAACTTTTTTTCGGTAGATGTTTATAAAGTCTATCAGGAATTACAGGGATTACCCCTGGTGGCCAGTGTCGCGGTTCGTAAACGTTGGCCTGCTACTGTGCAAATTCTGGTGTTTGAGGATTTGCCGGTAGCAATCTGGAATGATGACCAGATTCTCACTGCCTCTGGTCGGCTGTCGGCCATACCGGAAGGTTTTGATACCAGTGAGTTGATGAAACTGTATGGGGCAGACCCGGTACAGTCTGACTCGGTGAGGATCTTCAGACGTCTGCAGCAGGCGTTGGTCGGAACTGGCGTTCAGGTGACTTCCATGAACGTTAATGCTGTACGAAGTGTTGACGCATCCTTGTCTAATGGCTGGGTTGTGAGGTTTGGGCGACAATATTTTGACGAACGATTGCAGCGACTCATTCTCCTGATATCGAATCTGGATGGACAACAGATCAAACAGGTGGACTTGCGTTATGGCAAGGGGGCTGCAATCCGATGGCAGACAACGGGAGAGACCGGGTAATGGTTCATTCTCAGGCAGGCAAGATGCTGGTGGGGCTTGATATTGGCACATCCAAGATTGTGGCAATTGTAGGCGAAGTAACACCTGAGGGTGGGATCGAAATCGTTGGCCTCGGCTGTCATCCGAGTCGCGGTATGAAAAAAGGCGTGGTGGTGAATATTGAATCCACTGTGCAATCGATCCGTCGCGCGGTGGAAGAAGCCGAATTGATGGCTGGTTGTCGTATCCATTCAGTATATGCGGGTATTGCTGGTAGCCATGTACATTCCCAGAATTCGAATGGCGTTGTGGCTATTCGTGGTGAGGAAATTACCGAGGCAGATGTCGAAAGAGTAATAGATGCTGCCCAGGCTGTTGCGATACCGCAGGATCGTCGAACAATCCATGTGTTGCCGCAGGAATATTCTGTCGACCATCAGGATGGCATACGCGAACCGATTGGTATGGCCGGTGTGCGTCTTGAAGCAAAGGTGCACCTGGTTACGGCGGCCGTAAATGCGGCGCAAAATATTGAACGTTGTGTACAGCGCTGCGGATTGCAGACTGACGATATTATTCTTGAGCAATTGGCATCCAGTTATGCGGTTCTGACCGATGACGAACGCGAGCTCGGTGTATGTATGGTCGATATTGGTGGTGGTACTACTGATATAGCGATTTTTACTGACGGTGCCATTCGTCACACTGCGGTAATTCCGATCGCCGGTGATCAGGTGACCAACGATATTGCCATGGCATTGCTGACACCAACCCAACATGCCGAAGAGATCAAAATCAAGTACGCATGCGCTTTACGCCAGTTGGCTCGTGATGATGAACTTATCAATGTGCCGAGTGTGGGAGACCGTCCTCCACGTCAATTGTCACGACTGGCATTAGCGGATGTTGTGGAGCCCAGATATGACGAATTGTTTTCGTTAATTCAGGCGGAATTGCGACGCAGCGGCTATGATGAATTAATACCGGCGGGAGTGGTACTTACTGGCGGAACGGCTAAAATGGAAGGTGTGGTGGAGTTGGCAGAGGAAATATTCCATATGCCTGTTCGACTGGCACGTCCACATGGAGTAACCGGATTGACTGACGTGATTAATAATCCGATTTACTCCACTGCCGTAGGGTTGTTGCTGTATGCAGCCAAACAGTCGAAAAATAAATCTGTCGCGGCAGTAGTAGAAAAACCAAAACCCGGATTGCTATCACAGATAACATCATGGATTAAGGGTAATTTCTAACGTCGGGTTCTGGCGTGCAGGAAAGGGGGAAATCATGGCGAATCAGAAAGAAGGCGATATGTTCGAGCTGGCAGATGATCTGTTGGAAAATGCCGTTATCAAGGTAATCGGCGTTGGTGGCGGTGGCGGTAATGCTGTTCAACACATGGTTGAAAGCAATATCGACGGTGTAGAGTTTATTTGTGCCAATACCGATGCCCAGGCGTTGCGTAATGTTGGTGCGCGTTCAGTTATCCAGCTGGGTGGTGGACTGACCAAGGGGCTTGGTGCTGGTGCCAATCCGGATATTGGTCGTCAGGCTGCTATGGAAGACCGTGAACGTATTGCAGAAGCACTGAAAGGTGCAGATATGGTGTTTATCACTGCCGGTATGGGCGGTGGTACTGGCACTGGTGCTGCTCCTGTTGTAGCTGAAATTGCGCGCGAGATGGGAATCCTGACGGTTGCCGTGGTAACTCGCCCTTTCTCGTTCGAAGGCAAGAAGCGTATGGCGATGGCTGAAATCGGCCTGAAGCAACTCAGTGAGCATGTAGATTCCCTGATTACGATCCCCAACGAGAAGCTGCTTTCTGTTCTAGGCAAAACTACCACTCTGATGGATGCCTTCAAGGCTGCCAACGATGTGTTGTTTGGCGCGGTAAAAGGCATTGCTGACCTGATCACTCAGCGTGGCATGATCAACGTGGACTTTGCTGACGTACGTACCGTAATGTCTGAAATGGGTCAGGCAATGATGGGTACCGGTTCTGCCAGTGGCGAAAACCGTGCTCGCAAAGCCGCTGAAGCAGCGATTGGCAGCCCGCTGCTGGAAGACGTGAACCTGAAAGGTGCTCGCGGTATTCTGGTTAACGTAACTGCCGGTTTTGACCTGTCACTGGGCGAGTTCTCTGAAGTGGGCGACATCGTCAGCAGCTATGCCGCTGAAGACGCTACCGTGGTTGTGGGTACTGTTATTGATCCGGAAATGTCTGCTGAACTGCGTGTAACCGTAGTGGCAACTGGTCTGGGTGCTGCTCCTGCTGCTGTTCAGGCTCCGGTAATGGAACCAAAGGCTCGCAAGGTAGTCGATAACACTCCGGTTCAACCAGATGGCACCACTGATTATCGTAACCTGGAACGCCCGACAGTCAGTCGTCAGGGCGCGGCCAAAGTGGCTCGTCCACAGCCACAGGTGAACAAGGACATGGACTATCTGGATATTCCAGCATTCCTGCGTCGCCAGGCAGATTGATATCTGTTGTGGCGTCGCCGGGTAATGTTGTTATAATCGGTATTCAGACGATTGTATGAAAAATGTTCAGTAAAGGCAGGATTGTCGACATGATCCCTCAACGCACGCTCAAGAACACTATCCGCGCCTCAGGTGTGGGTCTGCATTCAGGCGAGAAAGTTTATCTCACCCTGAAGCCTGCGCCGGTGAACACAGGGATTGTGTTTCGTCGTACCGACCTTAATCCCCCGGTAGACATTCCAGCCAGCGCACTGAACGTTGGTGAAACCACCATGGCCACTACTCTTGTGAATGGTGATGCCAAGGTAGATACCGTAGAACACCTGTTGTCAGCCATGGCAGGTCTGGGTATCGACAACGCAGTTGTAGAATTGAGTGCCCAGGAAGTGCCTATCATGGACGGCAGTTCCGGTCCATTTGTGTTCCTGATCCAGTCCGCTGGTGTTCTGGAACAGGATGCACCGAAGCGCTTTATTCGCGTGAAACGCAAGATCGAAGTTCACGACAAGGAAAAATACGCCGCCTTTATCCCATATAACGGCTTCAAGGTATCCTTCGAAATCGACTTTGATCACCCTGTGTTCAAGCAGAGTGTCCAGAAAGCCAGCCTGGATTTTTCATCGGCTTCCTACGTCAAGGAAGTGAGTCGTGCTCGTACCTTCGGTTTTACCAAGGACCTCGAGTACATGCGCTCCAAGAATCTGGCACTGGGTGGCAGCGTGAAGAACGCTATCGTTGTAGATGACTATCGCATCCTCAACGAAGATGGTCTGCGTTATGAAGACGAGTTTGTAAAACACAAGATTCTCGATGCGGTGGGTGACCTCTACCTCCTGGGTTACAGCCTGATCGGTGAGTTTGTGGGTTACAAGTCAGGTCACGGTTTGAACAATCGTCTGTTGCGTGAACTGCTTGCTCAGGAAGATGCCTGGGAGTTTGTGGAGTTCACTCAGGAAACTGCACCAATCGCTTACATGCGTCCTGCTGCTGCACACTGATCCGTACGGAATTGTAAAAAAGACCGGGTTCTGGTTACTCCAGACCCGGTTTTTTTGTTTTTGTTGATTCTGACGGTAGAAACGTTAATGCTCCTGTGGCAGATTACTGCCTGTTTCCAAATCGTGTGGATGAACCGATCTGGAATTCATGCAATGGACTTTGGCATCAGGGAAAGATGGCAGCCCTCAAATGGGCAGTTGATTGTAGAAACTTTGGGCTTTTAAGATTTTTCCCGACAGACTATGAATATTATCGTTGTTGGACAGCGCCACGGTGAGTCACGCACTTACCGCCTGACCGGACCAGCCAAAACATTATTGTTTGGGTGTCTGGTTGCTTTGCCCTTCGCGATGGGTTTTGGCGGTTTCTGGTTAAGTGACTGGTTGGCTGACGAAGGTTTTATCCTCGAAAGCACTACTACTGAAGCATGGCAGGCAGATCTCGATTTGCAACGTCAGGAGCTTCAGGAAATTCGTGAAAAAACGGCTGTTGAAATGCAGGCCCTCACGGTCAGGCTGGCTGAACTACAGTCGCGACTCACACGTCTTGATGCACTGGGCGAACGCCTGGTCGACATCACCCGTCTTGAACCTGAAGAATTCGATTTTACCGATGGTCCTGCCATTGGTGGCCCGGTTATGTCTGATGACAGCTATCAGATGCCGGCGATTGGCAGTGTGCTTGATCAACTTGCCGAAAAAATTGGCCAGCGTGAGCAGCAGCTGGAAGTTCTTGATGATCTTATCAGCTCAAGCAAATTCGAACAGGATACCTTTGTATCGGGCATCCCGGTGCGTAAAGGCTTTATTTCGTCCCGTTACGGTGGTCGTTCCGACCCGTTTTCCGGTGCATCTGCCTGGCACGCTGGCGTCGATTTTGCTGGTAAAGCTGGCTCTGACATTATTGCTGTTGCGTCCGGTGTTGTGACCTGGGCGGACGACAAGACGGGTTATGGCAAGCTGGTTGAAATCAATCACGGTAACGGCTTCAAGACCCGTTATGGCCACTGCAAGGAAATCAAGGTCAAGGTAGGTGAAATCGTTCGCAAGGGCGATGTGATTGCACTGCTGGGATCTACCGGGCGTTCTACCGGGCCGCACGTTCACTTCGAGGTTTACCGTAACGGTCGTACGGTTGACCCATCGGCATACATTCATCGCACCCTGCGATAATTCGCCAATCTCCTCAAATTGTCATGATTTTCGGTTACAGCTGCCCGCCCGGGCACTGTTGCCGGTGCCTACCGTATTCGTAAACTGGATTTAAAAACAAAATGATTGGTAACCTTTTCCGGAAGCTGCTCGGCAGCAAGAACAGCCGTGAACTCAAGCGTATGGGCAAACTGGTGGCCCGCATCAACGCGTTGGAAGAGACGATCAAGGCTTTGGGTGATGCTGAACTGCAGGCCAAAACCCCTGAATTCCGCGCTCGTCTGGAGAAAGGTGAGACCCTCGATAACCTGCTGCCTGAAGCGTTTGCTGTTTGTCGTGAAGCCAGCCGCCGTGTGATGAAGATGCGTCACTTCGATGTGCAGATGATTGGTGGTATCACCCTGCACGAAGGCCGTATCGCGGAAATGCGTACTGGTGAAGGTAAAACCCTGGTGGGTACATTGCCGACCTATCTGAACGCTCTGACTGGCAAGTCGGTACATGTGGTAACCGTGAACGACTACCTGGCCCGTCGTGACGCCGAGTGGATGCGTCCGCTGTACCAGTTCCTGGGTCTGAGTGTGGGTATTGTGGTACCTGGCCAGGTGACCCCGGAGAAGCGTGAGCAATACGCCTGCGATATCGTTTACGGTACCAACAACGAATTCGGTTTCGATTACCTGCGTGACAACATGGCCTTCTCCCAGGAGGAGAAAGTACAGCGTGAACTGTATTTCGCCATCGTCGACGAAGTGGACTCCATTCTGATCGACGAAGCCCGTACTCCGCTGATCATTTCCGGCCCAGCCCAGGATCACTCCGAGCTGTACCGCAAGATCAATGAGCTGGCTCCTCGTCTGGAAAAAGGTGAGCGTGGTGAGGACGATCGTCCTATCAGCGGTCACTATGTTGTCGACGAGAAGAGCCGTTCGGTTGAGCTGACCGAAGAAGGTCACGAGTTTGTTGAGCAGATGCTGTTGGATGCGGGTGTGCTGGCCGAAGGTGAAAGCCTGTACGCCACCCAGAACCTGACCCTGCTGCATCACGTTCATTCTGCTCTGCGCGCTCACGCTATTTACCAGCGTAACGTTGACTACATCATCCAGAACGGTCAGATCGTGATCGTAGACGAGCACACCGGCCGTACCATGCCGGGTCGTCGCTGGAGCGAAGGTCTGCACCAGGCCATCGAAGCCAAGGAAAACGTCAAGATTCAGGCTGAAAGCCAGACGCTGGCGTCTACCACCTTCCAGAACTACTTCCGTCTGTATCAGAAACTGGGTGGTATGACCGGTACTGCTGATACTGAAGCGTTCGAATTTAACCAGATTTATGGTCTGGACGTCGTGGTGATTCCAACCAACCGTCCAATCCAGCGTATCGACCATAACGATATTGTGTTCGCGACCCAGAAAGAAAAATACGATGCAGTGATCGAGGAAATTCGTGAAGTTGTTGCCAAGGGCCGTCCGGTTCTGGTGGGTACTGCTTCTATTGAATCTTCTGAGTACGTATCAACACTGCTGCAGAAAGCCAAAATTCCGCACAATGTTCTGAACGCCAAGGAAAATGCTCGCGAAGCCCAGATTATTGCCGAAGCTGGTCGTCCTGGTGCGGTAACCATTGCTACCAACATGGCCGGTCGTGGTACCGACATCATGCTGGGCGGTAACTGGGAAATGGAAGTGGCTCACCTCGAAGAGTCCACTCCGGAGAAAGTTGAAGCCATCAAAGCCGACTGGCAGAAACGCCACGAAGCGGTTTTGGCTGCCGGTGGTCTGCACATTATTGGTACCGAGCGTCATGAATCCCGTCGTATCGACAACCAGCTGCGTGGTCGTGCCGGTCGTCAGGGTGACGTGGGTTCTACCCGTTTCTTCCTGTCTCTGGAAGACAACCTGATGCGTATGTTCATGTCCGAGCGTATGCGCGGCATGATGCAGGCTCTGGGTATGAAAGACGGTGAGTCCATCGAACACAAGATGGTGACCAACGCTGTTGAAAAAGCCCAGCGCAAGGTAGAAGGTCGTAACTTCGACATTCGTAAGCAACTGCTGGAATACGATGACGTGGCCAACGACCAGCGTCGCGTGGTGTACGAGCAACGTAACGATATCATGGCCATGGACGATATTTCGTCTATCGTGACTGCGATTCGTTCTGACGTGGTGAACGAAGCGATCAACGACTACATTCCGCCACAGAGCATTGTTGATCAGTGGGATATTCCTGGTCTGGAAGCGCACCTGAAGTCCGAGTTCGATGTTGAGCTGCCGGTGGGGGAGTGGCTGGCTACCGAGAAAAACCTGCACGAAGAAGTGCTGCGTGAACGTATGGTGGCCGCTGTTCAGTCTGCTTACGACGTGAAAGAAGCGATTGTTGGTGTTGAAACCATGCGCAACTTTGAGAAGCAGGTGATGCTGCAGATCGTCGACAATCTGTGGAAAGAGCACCTGGCGACCATGGATCACCTGCGTCAGGGAATTCACCTGCGTGGTTACGGCCAGAAGAACCCTAAACAGGAATACAAGCGTGAATCCTTTATCCTGTTCCAGCAGCTGCTGACCAACATCAAGCGCGATACCGTTCGTGTTCTGTCCCACGTGAAAGTACGTATGGAAGAAGACGTTCGTGAAATGGAAGAGCGTCGTCGTGCCGAGGCGGAAGCCCAGGCACGTGCCGCGACTTACGAACATGCGTCAGCTTCGGCGATGGCGGAAGAGGAAACTCCGGAGCCAGCCGCTGACGAGCAGGCCCAACCGTTTGTACGTGAAGAGCCAAAGGTTGGCCGTAACGATCCTTGCCCGTGTGGTTCCGGCAAGAAATACAAGCATTGTCATGGCACATTGTCATAAGGCGTAGAGAAAAAATGGCAGTTAATTTCAAGGTTTTTGAAGACTTCAAGGCGGTTGCCGGTGTTCGTCTGGGTATTGCTCAGGCCAAGGTCCGTTACGCCAACCGTGATGACATGGTGGTGATTGAAGTTGCACCGGGTACTACCGTTGCTGGTGTGTTTACCCTTAATGCCTTCTGTGCCGCGCCGGTTCAACTGTGCCGCAAGCACCTGCAGGAAACGGCTCCACGTTACCTGCTGATCAACACCGGTAATGCCAACGCCGGTACTGGCAAGCCTGGTTTTGCCAATGCCGTACGCAGCTGTGAAATGCTGGCGGCTGCCGCTGGTGTTGCCGAGAACGAGATTCTGCCGTTCTCCACCGGTGTTATTGGTGAACCTCTGAACATGGAAGCGTTTGAGCGTGGTATTCCGGAAGCGCTGGCTAACCTCGACGAAAACAACTGGGCTCGTGCTGCTCGTGGCATCATGACCACCGACACCCTGCCTAAAGGTTACAGCAAGATCGTTGAGATTGGCGGCAAGCTGGTGACCATCACTGGTATCTCCAAAGGTGCCGGTATGATCAAACCAAACATGGCCACCATGCTGGGTTACATCGCTACCGATGCGGGCGTGTCTGCCGAGCTGCTGGACAGCTGGTGCAGACAGCTGGCGAATGCGTCTTTCAACCGCATTACCATCGACGGTGATACCTCTACCAACGACTCCTGCATGCTGATGGCAACCGGCAAGTCTGGTCTGACTGTGTCCGATGCCGATAGCGCTGAAGCGGCTGAACTGTTTGCTGAACTGAAACTGGCTTTCCAGGATCTGGCTCAGGCAATCGTTCGTGACGGTGAAGGTGCAACCAAGTTTGTGACCATCGAAGTTATTGAAGCGGCTTCTGAACAGGAAGCGCTGGATGTTGCTTATACCGTGGCTCATTCTCCACTAGTAAAAACAGCCATGTTTGCGTCTGACGCCAACTGGGGTCGTATCCTGGCTGCGGTTGGTCGTGCCGGTGTTCAGAACTTCGATCTGGAAAAGGTACAAACCTGGCTGGACGACGTGCAGATCGTGGAAAATGGCGGTCGTTGTGCTTCCTACACCGAAGCTGCTGGTGCTGAAGTGTTCAAGCGTTCCGAGTTCACCGTGCGTATTGCACTGGGCCGTGGCGACATCGCTGAAACCCTGTGGACCACTGACCTGTCCCACGAATACGTCACCATCAACGCCAACTACCGTTCCTGATATGAAGGAAGTGGCGGTAGCGGTTGGCGTTATCCTCAACGAGGGCCGGCAGATTCTGCTGGCTCGTCGTCCGGATGACAAACACCAGGGCGGCCTTTGGGAGTTTCCCGGTGGCAAGATTGAAGCCGGTGAATCCACTCCGGAAGCACTGGTGCGTGAATTGGCAGAAGAGCTGGGTTTGCAACTGGATACCGGTTGTATGTCGGCGCTGACGGAAGTGCGTTTTCAGTACCCGGATAAAGCGGTGCGGCTGGATGTCTGGTGTGTCGAACTGACTGCCGAGCAGGAAACACAGGCTCATGGTGCAGAAGGTCAGCCGATTGTCTGGGCTGATGCCGAATCACTGGCTGGATATGAATTTCCGGCTGCCAATGAACCAATTGTAACGGCTGTTCGGAAAAAATTGCTGGGGTAAGTCCGGTAGTTCCGACGCCTGTTTTCCACTGGCCAGTTATTTCCTATAACTGGCCCAGCTGGTTTCTGGGGCAATGCCCCGCCCGATGAGTTCCCTTTTGATTGCTCAGTGTGATGCAAAGGCGTTGAGAAACGGCATCAGGCTGATGGTCAGCACTCCCAGTACCGCCAAAACCGTTAATAACAGTTCTAATGGGCGTTCGCGAAGACGTTGTCCAAGACTCGCCGTGGGCTCATGCGGCAGCTGGTCGAGATGTTGCTGACACTCATCAATCACCTCCCGCCCTCGTTCAAAATCGCTCTCAGTTCTGGCCCACAGCGCGGCGAGAGATAACCCCCAGCGTCCTGCACTGGTTTCATAGAAATCGACACCGGCCTGTTCCAGAGCGCTTTTGACGGCGTTGGCTTCAATTTCCGGAACATTTGCCAGGCGGAACAGAATGCGAGCCATCAGTAGAAATCCCCCTGACGACGTTTCTGATCGCGATAATGGGCTGGAATTGCCATGAGAATCAGCAATCCTGAAAGTACCAGCAGCGGCCATACACCCGCGATCATGAATGGTGTTTCACCTTCGCGTAACACGGCAGTGCCACTGAGATTGGCGCGGGTATTCACTGGCAGCTGATCAATAATATGGCCCTTGTTGTCTACCAGGGCGGTGATGCCGGTGTTGGTGGAGCGTAACAGGTAGCGTCCGGTTTCCAGTGCACGCATCTGGGCCAGGCCCAGATGTTGTTTCGGCCCCAGAGAGTCACCAAACCAGGCATCGTTGCTGATGGTTACCAGCATGTCGGCCTGACGAGCCATATCCGCAACCAGCAGCGGGTAAGCGATTTCGTAGCAGATAAACGGTGCAATCAGCACCAGGCGCTCGTCTTTTTCGAGTTGCAGCAGCTTCTGGTCAGCGGGGCCAGCCAGGAAGCCGGACATTTCCAGATCCATAAAGGGCAGGGCGCCACGCAACCAGTGTTCCAGAGGTACGAACTCACCAAACGGCACCAGTTTCTGCTTGTGGTAAAGGCCTGAACCAATACCGGTGGCGGTGATGCTGTTGTGCCATTCTCCTGCCAGTTCATGACCTTCCGGGTATTTATAAGGAATACCGGTAATCACAGTGGCATTGTGGGAGCGGGCAATCGTCGACAACTCTTCCAGATAAGGCTGGAAGCGGTGGTAACTCAGGGTGATGGCGGTTTCTGGCCAAAGAATCAGGTCGTTGCCCCAGAGTTTGCCGGTTTCGCCAAAATACAGGTTGATGGTAGGGCCTACCATGCTGTCATCCCATTTCATGTCCTGGGTGACGTTACCTTGTACGGCCGCCACTTTCAGTTCACCAACCGGGTGGGTCCATTGCTGCGATTGCAGATACCAACCACTTGGCCATAACAGCAGTACCAGCAAATAACGGATACGCCGCTTGTGAGCGAATTCGAGCAGGGAGCTGCAGGTGAGTACCAGGATAAATGATATACCGAAACTGCCAATGACGGGCGCCCAGCCACTTAACCAGCTGTACAGGTGGGCATCTCCTGCGTACAGCCACGGGAAGCCGGTCAGGAACCAGCTGCGTGTCCATTCTGATAGAAACCAGAATACAGGAAGGCTTAACCAGGCATATTGCTGGCCTATCAGCTTTTGCCGCAACGCAAATACCATTGCCGGAACCAGTGCCAGACCCCCAGCAAAAACCATGGCGACCAGCCCCGATAACAGCATGGAGGTATCGCCAAAATCGTGGATGCTGACGTAAACCCAGGATACGCCGACACCAAATAGCCCGAACTGGTAAGCCCAGGTGCGCCAGAAGGCTTGCGGCACCGTATGAACGGAGCGCATGGCGATACAATAAATGGCAATACTGACGAGGCCGACTGGCCACCAGTACAGAGGAGCGGTGGCCAGGGGAAACAGCGCCCCGGCAGTCAGCAGAAGGCTACGGGCAAACCAGGGGCTACGCATGTAATCAGAATCAGTTGGCGAGAGGGCTTACTTCGAGAAGATTGATCTGACGGCTGGTGCCGTTGACCACTTTGAAGCTCCAGTTATCGATATGGATGCATTCATTACATTCCGGCATACGGCCGAAGTGGTGCACCACAATGCCACCGATGGTATCAAAATCATCATCGCTGAAGCGGGCACCAAAATGTTCATTAAAGTCTTCAACCGGTGTCAGGGCTTTTACCATAAACACGTCGTTTTCGACTTTCTTGATGAGGCTGTCTTCCTCATCGTAATCGTGTTCGTCTTCGATCTCACCCACGATCTGTTCCAGAACGTCTTCAATGGTGACCAAACCGGCAACACCACCAAACTCATCGACCACAATGGCCATATGGTTACGGTTGGAGCGGAATTCACGCAGTAGTACGTTGAGGCGTTTGCTTTCCGGAACAAAGGTCGCCGGACGCAGAATTTCCTGCAGGCTGAAGCTGTTCTGGATGCTTTCGTTGGTGTCGAGCAGAAGCAGGGGGAGTAAATCCTTGGCGAGAATAATGCCAAGAACTTCGGTGTTTTCACCGAGAACCGGGAATCGGGAGTGAGCAGATTCGATGATGCGCGGCAGGCATTCCTGCAAGGTTTCGTGGATCTGGATGGAAACCACCTGCGGACGAGGGATCATGATGTCCCGCACCTGCATTTCGGATACCTGAAGGGCTCCCTCCAGAATATTCAGGGTTTCGCTATCGACGATACTGCGCTCGGCAGCTTCCCGCACAATGACCTTGATGTCCTGACGACTTTGTGGGTCGTCAGAGAACAGGTCAGTGAATTTTTCCAGCCAACTTCGAGGTTGGGCCGATCGGTCATCACTCATGAATCATCTTCCAGGTAAGGGTCCTCAAAGCCGAGAGAGGCCATGATCTGGCGTTCAATGCCTTCCATCTCTTCAGCTTCGTCGTCATTTATATGGTCGTAACCCAGCAAATGCAAGCAACCATGAATCACCATATGGGCCCAATGTGACTCGGCGGTCTTGCCTTGTTCGGTCGCCTCGCGGAATACCACCGGCGCGCAGATTACCAGATCACCCAGCAGTGGAATCGGTACTTCCGGCGGTGCTTCGAACGGAAAGGACAACACGTTGGTCGGGTAATCCTTGCCGCGATATTCGGCATTCAGCTCCTGGCTTTCGGCTTCGTCGGTAATACGAATGGTCAGCTCAGGCTCGTCCAGATCGCAACGGCCTTCCAGCGCTGCCAGTACCCAGCGATTCAGCTGCTCTTCATCCGGCAGCCCTGCCATTTCGGTTTCAAGGGCGTTTTGCAGGTCGAGGTAAAGGTTCATTTGGCAGTTTCCTGTTGCGCACGTGCACGTTCTTCGCGACGGGCCTGTTGTTCAGCTTCTACACGAATATCGTGACGATCGTAGGCATCAACAATCCGTTGTACCAGCGGGTGACGTACCACATCCTTGCTGTCGAAGCGGGTGATACCAATCCCTTCAACATTGTCGAGTACTTCAAGGCCATGACGCAGACCGGAAATCACACCACGCGGCAAGTCGACCTGGGTAAGGTCGCCGGTGATGACCGCTTTGGAGCCAAAGCCGATACGGGTCAGAAACATTTTCATCTGTTCCTTGGTGGTGTTCTGGCTTTCGTCGAGGATCACAAACGAGTGGCTGAGGGTACGACCACGCATATACGCCAGCGGCGCAACTTCGATAACGTTGCGTTCCATCAGCTTGCCGACCTGCTCAAAACCGAGCATCTCATAGAGCGCGTCGTACAGTGGGCGCAGGTACGGGTCGATTTTCTGGGTCAGGTCGCCGGGCAGGAAACCGAGTTTTTCACCGGCTTCTACCGCTGGACGCACCAGCAGGATGCGACGCACTTCATCACGGGTCAGTGCCTGAACGGCCGCTGCCACGGCGAGGAAGGTCTTACCGGTACCCGCTGGGCCAATACCGAAGTTGATGTCGTATTTGTACACCCGTTCGAGGTATTCGCGCTGGTGTTTGCCACGAGCCTTGACGTGTGCACGTGGGGTACGAATCACCAGTTCCTGCTGTTCCATTTCTGGCGTCAGCTCGGTGTTGCCACTTTCGAGTTCTTCGATATCGTCCTCTGACAGCAACAGATGGATCAGCTCCGGGGTGATCGGTGTACCGTTGGCTGTTTCCCGATACAGGCGTTGCAGCATATGCGCGGCACGCTCGGCCGGACGCAGTTCCGGACCTTCGATCTGGAACTGGGCACCACGGTTGAAAATCACCAGCTTGTAATGATCAGCAATCTGATGGATGTGGGCATCAAGGTTGCCACACAGGTTGGCCAGGCGTGGGGCATCATCTGGCTCCATGGTGAAGCGCATGATGTGGCCATCGGCCAGGCTGTCGTTAGAGGCGGTAGACTCGGTCAAAAGAACTCCTGAAACTAGTTGCTTGCTGCGGGTGATCAGTACACCAGCTCGGGGTTAACAAGGGTTCCGCGCAGGCTGTTTGGACGGGCTTCGTCGATGCGTACCCGTGCAAATTTGCCAATAATCGAGTGGTCATCATAGCGGAAGTTGACGACCCGGTTGTTCTCGGTACGACCTTGCAGTTCACCCGGATCCTTGCGTGACGGACCGGTAACCAGAATGGTTTCTTCGCGGCCCACCATACGGCGGCTGATCTGCATGGCTTGCTGGATAATACGATCTTGCAGGATCTGCAGGCGCGCTTTTTTCACGTCTTCCGGTGTGTCATCCGGCAGGTTGGAGGCCGGAGTTCCCGGACGGGCGCTATACACAAAGCTGAAAGAGGTATCAAAACCGATCTGGTGGATCAGGTCCATGGTCTGTTCAAAATCTTCGGCGGTTTCACCCGGGAAACCGACAATGAAGTCGGACGAAACCGACAGATCCGGGCGCAACTGGCGGATCCGTTCAATCTTGTCGATATACATGCTGATTTCGTGACCACGTTTCATGGCGGCCAGAATGCGGTTGGAACCGCTTTGTACCGGCAGGTGCAAGTGGCTGACCAGCTCAGGTACTTCGGCATAAACCTGAATCAGGGCATCGCTGAATTCCAGCGGATGCGAGGTGGTGAAACGGATGCGGTCGATACCGTCAATGTCCGCCACCAGAGTGATCAGTTCAGCGAGATCGGCAATGTCACCATCGGCAGTTGCACCGCGGTAGGCGTTAACATTCTGACCCAGCAGGTTTACTTCACGTACGCCCTGGTCGGCCAGTGCGCGCACTTCCTGCAGTACGTCTTCAAGACGACGGCTGACTTCTTCGCCACGGGTGTAAGGCACCACACAGAAGGTGCAGTATTTGGAGCAGCCTTCCATGATGGAAACAAAGGCGCTGCAGCCCTCCACTTTTGGTGCTGGCAGGTGGTCGAACTTCTCGATTTCCGGGAAGGTGACGTCGACGACCTGAATTGCGTTGGCAGCTTTGTCGACCATGGTTGGCAGACGGTGCAGGGTCTGAGGGCCGAATACCATATCCACGTGCGGCGCACGTTTGATGATGGCGTCACCTTCCTGACTGGCCACACAGCCGCCGACACCGATTTTCAGGTTCGGATTCTTCTTCTTCAGCTTCTTCCAGCGTCCCAGCTCATGGAACACTTTTTCCTGCGCTTTCTCGCGGATAGAGCAGGTGTTGAGCAGAATCACGTCGGCTTCGTCGGGGTTGTCAGTCAGCTCCATCTGATGGCTGGCGCCGAGCATATCCGCCATGCGTGAAGAGTCGTACTCATTCATCTGACAACCGTGAGTTTTGATATACAGCTTTTTCGGTTGGTCGCTCATGGCAGCTTCGGAACCTCGGCAAGTATCGCGTAAAAAATGGGGCAGCATTATACTTCGGGGCTGATCGTGAGTGCCAGTCACTCCCCATCCCCTTGTCAGGATCTGTATCTTTCATGAGCAAGAACGAGCCCCAGGAATCGGTATTCCGTGTTGTCTTTGTGCAGCAAGGAGAGGTCTTCGAGATCTGCTGCCGCTTTATTTATCAGAGCGACCTGCATGGTTTTGTCGAGATTGAAGAACTCTTGTTCGGAGAGCGTTCGCAGCTGGTTCTGGATCCGGGCGAAGAGAAGCTCAAGGCTATGTTCGCCGACGTCAAACGCTCCTTTATTCCCCTGCACAGCATTTTGCGCATTGACGAGGTTGGCAAGGAGGGCAGACCTGCTGTTGTTCCTGCCAGCGGTTCCAATGTCAGTGTTTTTCCGGGCAGTGTGATTCCTCCTCGTCCGGAAAACTGAGTCCTTCGGGTAGCCGGAAACCTCTCTTGTCAGCGTCATGCGGCCCTGCTATGGTCAATTCATGGCAGTGAATTCCGGAGGTAACAGTCGTTTCGTTTCCTGGTGTCTTTCTTTTTCCGGCCTGAAGGAGTCAAGATCATGAATTCAGAAATGCTGCCCCTTTTCTGGCGTGTCACCGGAACTGACCGCAATGGTGTTCAGGCCGTCAGTCTATTGATGCCCGCCCGTATCGCAGGTGAAGAGCCGGCCGAATTTCCTACCGACGTTTTTTTTCGCAACAACCGCCAGCCACAGCAAAGTGTGGATCTGCGCTGGTCCGATGAAGACTCCGATCTGTTTATGAGTTTGCTGGATCGTGTGGTTGAAGCGGAAGACGAGCAGGATGTCTCGCTGGATATCAATGACAACGTGGTGCAGGGCATTGTGCAACTGGTCGCCGTCGCACGTTTCCGCACGCCATGGCCAAGTGACGAAATGGCGGGTGAGGATTTTCTGACCGAACGTGAGGAAAGTGAGGTTGGAGACCTGGTTGCCGTTAATTTGTGCCACGGCTTTGTGCTGGGAATTGTGGTTGGAATCGATTCGATCGATGCCACCTGTATCCTGCTTGAGTCTGTGATGGATGGTGATCGGGTGGTACTGCCGGATCACAGTCTGATTGTGATCAATCGCAATTCATTGTTGCCGTGCAGCTTTGCTGATGCCGATACCGGCGTCAGCAGTACGCTGCACTGACAAGCTGACGAGCTGCCCTCAACTGCAGGGCGGTTCGCCCCATCATTTTACGCTGTTACGCTGGCGTTTCTGCTGCAGTACCAGTTCGGTCAGTGCTGAATAAAAAGTAGCTGGTTGACGGCTGCCGCCAACAGTTTTGCTGGTGCCTTGAGCTTGTGATTCGGTGCTGCGGGTGCTGAGTTGAGTAGCCATAATCTGATCCTGACTGAGTTGTGAGAGAATGTTCATTCCGTATACCGTCGTTGACGGTGCTCCTTCCCGTTAACAGCGGATGGCGTCCCAGCACATGCCCAGTAAGGCTTCTACCGGTACTTCAGTACCGAATTTCTCGGGGCTCTGGTGCAATTTCTTGGACATCATGATCAGGCTGCCGTACGTGATTGTGTTGAGAATCTCGTTCGACAAATCCTTGAAGACGCCCTGGTGTTTGCCATCATCCAGCAACTGATGGGTAGTCAGATGCAGGGTTCTCAGTGCGCAATCCGTCTGGTCGTTGCAGATAATCGGCGAAGCCAGCAGCTGTTCCATCAGTGCGCGTTGGCCAGGGTTGGCCAGTACATAGTGATAGTAGTTGCCCCACAGGCGATAAAAGCGATCGCGCAATGGTTGTGATGCATCGTATTCATGCAAACAGGCTTCAGTCAGACGCTCGATCAGGTCCTCAAACAGGGCCTTGACGAGTTCTTCCTTGGTTTCGAAGTAGCGATAGATGGTTCCGGCACCACAACCCGCACGGGCTGAGATTTTCGACATCGGACAGGCCTGGAGCCCATATTCCGCAATCATGTCGGCTGTTGCCTGAAGAATCTGTTGACGCTTGTCGATCATCTACGAACCGTTGGGTGTTGCGACTGAATGTTCATTCTGTGCCTGTTCGATTGGATCCACAAGCAGGGATTAGTAATAGATGTGATAAGTTTTGTTTATGAAATAAAACAGTCCGCCGGAGCGGACTGTTGGGAGGGGGACAAAACGCAGGAAAAATCAGACGTTGAAGCGGAAGTGCACCACGTCACCGTCTTTAACGATGTATTCCTTGCCTTCCAGACGCCATTTACCGGCTTCTTTGGCACCACTTTCGCCCTTGTACTGGATGAAGTCGTCGTAACCGATTACTTCAGCACGGATAAAGCCGCGTTCGAAGTCGGTGTGAATGGCAGCTGCTGCGCGTGGAGCAGTGGATCCAGCCTTGATGGTCCAGGCGCGAACTTCTTTAACACCGGCGGTGAAGTAGGTCTGCAGACCCAGCAGTTCGTAACCGGCACGGATAACACGATCCAGACCTGGTTCTTCCATGCCCATTTCGGCCAGGAATTCCATCTTGTCTTCGTCTTCCAGCTCAGCTACTTCGGCTTCGATCTTGTTGCACACCGCAACCACCTTGGCACCTTCGGATTCAGCGATCTTGCGAACGGTGTCCAGGTGCGGGTTGTTTTCAAAACCGTCTTCCGCCACGTTGGCAATGTACATGGTCGGCTTGGTAGTCAGCAGGTGGAAGGTGCGAGCCAGACGCTGTTCGTCGTCGTCCATCTTCAGCATGCGGCCAGTGTTGCCAGCTTCGAAGTGAGGAATCAGACGCTCCAGCAGGTTTTTCTGGGCTACGGCTTCCTTGTCACCACCTTTGGCAACGCGGGAAATACGCTGATACTGCTTTTCGCAGGATTCGAGGTCGGCCAGCACCAGTTCGGTGTTGATGATCTCGATGTCGTCAGCCGGGTTTACGCGGTTGGCAACGTGAATAACGTTGTCGTCTTCGAAGCAACGTACTACGTGTGCAATGGCGTCAGTTTCGCGGATGTTGGCCAGGAACTGGTTACCCAGACCTTCACCTTTGGAGGCACCGGCTACCAGGCCTGCGATGTCTACGAATTCCATGGCAGTCGGAACCACACGTTCCGGCTTGACGATGGCAGCCAGTTCATCCAGACGGCGGTCTGGCATGGAAACTACACCGGCATTGGGCTCAATGGTGCAGAACGGGAAGTTTTCTGCGGCAATGCCTGATTTGGTCAGAGCGTTGAAGAGAGTGGATTTACCGACGTTGGGCAGGCCAACGATACCGCATTTAAAGCCCATGAGTGGTTTCCTGTAGCTAGCTTGAATTTCGGGCGGGTATTTTACCCTTTAAATGAGTGAAGTCGATTCATGGCCGCGCCCATATTGCCTTTTAATGCTTCCGGCAATACTGCACAGGCTTCATCAATCGCAGCACGAATCACCTTGTCATCCGCCACTGAGGCTTTGCCCAGTACGTGACCGGTAACCAGGTTCTTGTCACCCGGGTGGCCAATGCCAATCCGCAGACGGTGGAAGTCCTTGTTGTTACCCAGTTGGGAGATGATATCGCGCAGACCGTTCTGGCCGCCGTGGCCGCCTCCGGTTTTGAATCGGGCAGTGCCCGGTGGCAGGTCCAGTTCGTCATGCACGACCAGGATGTTGGCTGGTGTCAGGCGATAGAAACTGGCCAGTGCCTGAACCGCAAGACCGCTGCGATTCATAAATGTAGATGGCATCAGCAACCAGCATTCTTGCTGGCCGATGCGGCCCTTGCCCACCAGACCATGAAATTTGCGGTCGGGGCTGAGGCGAATTCCGTTCTGACGGGCGAGGGTTTCGACCAGCCAGAATCCGGCATTGTGACGGGTGTTTTCGTATTCCGGGCCGGGATTGCCCAGACCCACTATCAGGGAAATGTTATCGGCCATGATAATGTCCTGTCAGAGTGTGCCGTGGCAGAGCGCAGAAACAAAAAAGCGGGGAAATCCCCGCTTTTTGGTCGAGCAAAGAACCGAAATTACTCGGCTGCTTCGCCGCCTTTTGGAGCCAGTACAGACACAACAGCGGTGTCGTGCTCAGCACCGTGAGACAGAGCCAGGGACTCAACGCCTTCTGGCAGTTGCAGGTCGCTCAGGTGGATCACGGTACCAACTTCAACAGCTGCCAGGTCAACAGCGATGAATTCTGGCAGGTGGTCAGCGTGACAGATTACGTCGATGCTGGTCAGTTGGTGAGCGATTTTACCGCCGCCCAGTTTCACACCAACACAAGCTTCTTCGTTCAGGAAGTGAACTGGAACGTGAGCTTTGATCTTGGTGTCAGCGCTTACGCGCAGGAAGTCAGCGTGCCATACGATTGGCTGAGCTGGGTGACGCTGCAGATCTTTCAGAACAACAGTTTCAGTGTTGCCAGCAATTTCCAGCTTGATAACGGAGCTGTAGAAAGCTTCGGATTCCAGAGCTTTGTTCAGTACGTTAGCTTTCAGGGTGATGGCTACTGGAGCAGCATCGCCACCGTAAACGATCGCTGGAACGCCGTTAGCGCGACGCAGGCGGCGGCTCGAACCTTTCCCTGAATCAGCGCGCAGTTCAGCAGACAAAGTGAAGTCTGACATTGTAATTTCCTCATTGTATGAATAAAAAACCGCAGGGATCTTCGACCAATCCGTGCGGTTTGGTAAGTCGGCGATTAATCCACCGACCGGATGTCAGCGCCCGTTATTAACGGAACATGGCGCTGATGGATTCTTCGTTATTTACGCGGCGCACGGCTTCGGCGAGCAGACCGGAAATGGTCAGCTGGCGGATGGTACCAGTGGCTTTGGCAGCTTCTGACAGAGGAATGGTGTCGGTAACAACCAGTTCGTCCAGTTCAGTGTTGCTCAGGCGTTCAATAGCGGGGCCGGATAATACTGGATGAGTACAGTAAGCGACAACCTTTTCAGCACCGAATTCTTTCAGGGCTTTGGCGGCGTGGCACAGGGTGCCAGCAGTGTCGACCATGTCATCAACCAGGATACAGGTACGGCCTTTTACTTCACCGATGATGTTCATCACTTCGGATACGTTGGCTTTTGGACGACGCTTGTCGATGATGGCCAGGTCGATGTCCAGCTGTTTGGCGAAAGCACGGGCACGTACTACACCGCCAATGTCAGGAGAAACAATCACAGGGTTGTTGTAGTTCTGGCGCTCGAGGTCATCCAGCAGTACTGGAGAGCCGTAAACGTTATCCACCGGAACATCAAAGAAGCCCTGGATCTGGTCAGCGTGCAGGTCAACGGTCAGAACACGGTCGATACCGGCGCCGGACATCATGTCGGCAACTGCACGAGCAGAAATAGGTACACGAGCGGAACGTGGACGACGGTCCTGGCGAGCGTAACCAAAGTATGGAACCACCGCAGTGATACGGCTTGCAGAGGCGCGACGCAGGCCGTCAGCCATCAGCAGGATTTCCATCAGGTTATCGTTGGTTGGAGCGCAGGTTGGCTGGATGATGAACACATCCTTGCCACGTACGTTCTCATTGATTTCGATGGTGATTTCGCCATCGCTGAATTTGCCAACACTGGCTTCACCCAGAGGAATATCCAGGCGCTCAACAACGAGACGAGCCAGTTCCGGGTTTGCATTGCCGGTGAAAACCATCAATTTAGACACAGAAGTCCCCTTTGATCAGTTAAGTTCAGTGCGTCAGATTCAGCGACGGAGATAAAAGAATTGGCTGAGGAGGTAGGGATCGAACCTACGAATGACGGGATCAAAACCCGTTGCCTTACCGCTTGGCGACTCCCCAGCATCAGGATGGTCTGAATAATAGCCTATGTGTTGGTGAGCGGTTAACGCCCTTCGCAACAAAAGCTGAATGTTCAGCCGATACTTGCTCAAAAGCACTGATGGCTTCTGCTTCAGAGTTGAAACTTGCGAATACACAAGCTCCAGTACCCGTCATCCTGGCATGGCTAAACCGTTGTAGATCAGTCAATGCCTTGGCCACTTCCGGGTAGAGCATTGAGACAACCGGTTGGCAATCATTTTTGCCACCATGCTCAAGCGCGGTGCGAATACTAATGACGGGCGTATTTCTTGTCAACTGTTCATGTTTGAAAATTCTTGCAGTTTCTACATGCGCCGCCGGGCAGATCACCACAAACCATGGCTCTGGTAGTTCTGGCAGTGGCGTCAGTTGTTCGCCAACACCTTCTGCAAACGCTGCTTCACCACGAACAAACACCGGTACATCCGCACCCAGTTGCAGCCCCATGGCGGCCAGCTCGTCCAGCGACAGACCAATATTCCACAGCTTGTTTAGTGCCAGCAGGGTGGTGGCGGCATCGGAGCTGCCACCACCAAGTCCGCCGCCCATCGGCAGGCGTTTGTCGAGTTGGATGTCGGCGCCTGGCAGCTGGGCGTCTGGAAACTGTTGCTGAAAGCGCGCTTGCAGCAGGCGTGCGGCACGAATGATCAGGTTGCTTTCTGTCGGGACTCCCGGAATTTCCGGCGTCAGGGTCAACTCACTGTCGTTGCGGCGCTGGAACTCAAGCTCATCACTCATTTCCAGAAACTGGAAGATGGTTTGCAGGTTGTGATAACCATCGGCGCGACGCCCGGTGATGTGCAGCATCAGGTTCAGTTTGGCCGGCGCCGGCAGGCGCAATGAGGTGCAATCAGTCATGGAGCGTCCACTGGTTAACCGCAAGGGTCAGCTGGTAGTCAAAACCTTTCATTTTGATCAGGCCGGGCAGCCATTGGTCGCCATACTTCTGATAACGCGAGAAGCTGATTTCCCAGCCGTGTTGCTTCAGTGTCTGGGTCAGGCCGTAGTTGTCATAGGTCGCTTCATGTTTGCTGGCCGGGCTGGGTTGGCCTTTTACCCAGAAGCGGATATCGCGCACCGGAAATTGCCAGCCCAGATGTTCCTGCATCAGGGTTTCCGGGCTGTCGGCCGTTTGTGGCGCTGACCAGTCTGGCAACAGCAGGCTGGCGGAATGATCGTCACCTTGCAGGCGCGACGCACCACGACCAAATGGCCCTGAGATAAACATGTCAAAGTGATCGTTTACCTGTTCCCAGGTGACGTAACCGGTGATGTTGTCTTTTGGATTACGAACCGACAACTTGCCCTGGATTTGCCAGTGCTGGAGTTGTCCCAATGCGGAGCTTTGTTCTTCCTTTGAAGGCAGAACCGAACAGGCCTGCAGCATCAGCAGCAGGCTGGTGAGAAACAGAAAACGGTAACGGGCAAACATTATTTGATGCTATCCAGATTGATGTTCAGACGATCGAGGGTTTCTTTGATAAACGGGCTGTTCGGATTGTCTTTCAGACCGTCGCGCCAGGTGCTGGCAGCTTCGCTGGTGCGGCCGATGGTCCACAGCAGCTCACCATAATGTGCAGCAATTTCATGATCCTTGCTGAGTGAAAAAGCGCGCTTCAGCAGTGGTTCGGAACGTGCGTATTCATGATTGCGGAAGTAGTACCAGCCGAGGCTGTCAATCACGGCCGGGCTGTCCGGGTGCAGGCTGTAGGCTTTCTGCAGCAGTGGCAATGCTTCAGCCAGGCGGTCGGTTTTATCCACCAGGGTATAGCCCAGTGCATTCATGGCTTCGGCGTTGTCGGGATCAAGTGCCAGAATCTGGCGCAGATCGCGCTCCAGACCTTCAACCTGATTCAGTTCGCCCAGCAACATGGCACGGGCAAACAGCAGGTCCTTGTTGTTCGGATCTTTCTGCAAGGCCACGCTGTAGGTCATCAGGGCGTCATCCGGACGCTTGGCCGACATATAAAGATCCGCCTGGATTTTGTTCAGATCGGTGGCCGCTTCCGGATGATGCTGTCTGACGACATTCAGATAAGCCGCCGCTTGCTCAATGCCGCGTTGTTTGTAGAGGATGGTGGCAGCACTGGCCTGGGCGGGCAGGAACTCACGTTCCTCCTGAACATTGGCAAAGTATTCAAAGGCTTTCATTGGGTTGCCGGTGCGTTCAGCGACCAGGGCACGGTAATAATACGCTTGTGGCAGATGTTCACGGCGATCAATCAACTCGCCGAGATGCTGGTCAGCTTCGGTGTTACGGCCGAGGTCATATTCGATCAGGCCCAGTGATAACAGCAGTGCTGAGTCATCCGGGTATTGCTGATACAGGGATGAAAATGCGGTGGCGGCTTCTTCCATCCGCTCCATGCTCAGCAGCAAGCGTGCGCGTAATACCTGCACGCCCTTGTTGTCCGGGTGGAGCTGCAGAACCTGATCAATCCAGCCCAGTGCCTGTTCCGGCTGATTGGACTGTGCCAGTAAACGGGCTTTGAATACCGCCGGAGCGATGGCATTGGCGTCGATTTGCAGCGCTGCATCGTACATTTCTACTGCGTCGTCCGGATGGTTGGTGGCCTGCTGGAGAATGCCCATGGCCGTCCACAGGCTGGCATCGCCGGGGTCGCGCTCAGCCATGTCATTCATCTTGTCGAGCAGTTCGGGAATGCTTGGATCGTTCTGAACGGCAACGGTGGCGGCCAGCGATTCGTATTCACTTTCACCGGTCAGTTCTTTCACCTTGGCCAGTGCATCCAGCGCGTCGACATAACGACGGGTCACCATCAGGGTCTGGGCACGGGTCATGTAGGCTTCCGGGTCATTCGGAGCTACTTCGATCCAGAGGTTGCTGGCTTCTTCGGCTTCTGCCGGGTGGCCGGTAAATTGGGCTACCTGAGCGGCACGGGCGGCGATGGCGGGTTCACGGGTACGGCGCGCTTCTTCCATATACTGTTGCAGGGCCAGGTCAAACTGCTGACGTTGTCCGGCAAACTCTGCTGTTAACAACGACAACAGGGTGTCGGACTCGAACGGTTTGACCGGCGGACGACTGCTCGGAATCTCAGCGGTTTCTGTGCTGGTTGCTACTGGGTTGGTGTCTGGCGCATTGGCTGCCGGGGCAATCACACTGCTGCCGGTAGTGGCTTCGATCGGATTGTTGTCCTCGTGAGCCGGAACCTGGGAGCAACCTGCAAGGTGAATCGCCAGTGTCAGAACAGCGGGAGCAAACAGCTTGGAAGATCCGGGAATGGAGAACATTCTGAACACGCTAATCCTGTCAGGTGGTGGGAGTACCCTGAGGTGCCAGTCGGGGCGCTCGCCAGAAAATTTTGCGTCTATTTAGGGTTAGATGACAAACTAAGTCAAAGATTTCAGCGGTAAAGAGCGGATCAGACGTTTATAATCCGCGCTTTTCGATTTTGGGGCGTATTGCGACACAATGGCAATCTGGACACTGGGTATCAATCACAAAACCGCGCCTGTTTCAGTGCGTGAACGTGTGGCGTTTGATCCTGCCCGGATGTCACAGGCGTTGACCGAGATCTGCACCGCTGCAGATGTCAGTGAAGCTGTGATCCTGTCGACTTGCAACCGTACTGAAATCTACGGTTCGTCGGACGAAGCCCAACGCCAGCACATCCGCGACTGGCTCGCGACTCATCATGATATAGAAGCCAGCGAACTGGATTCTGCACTGTATTTTCTCGAAGACGCCTCTGCTGTTCGTCACACCATGCGGGTTGCCAGTGGTCTGGACTCGCTGGTGCTGGGGGAGCCCCAGATTCTCGGGCAGATGAAATCCGCGTTTGCAACGGCGCAGGAAGCCGGAACCGTAGGCAGTGAACTTGGCCGTTTGTTCCGTCAGACCTTTTCGATTGCCAAACGTGTGCGTACCGACACCGCCATTGGTGAGAATCCGGTATCCGTGGCATTTGCCGCCGTGCGTATGGCCCAGCATATTTTTGCCAACCTGGGTGACAGTACTGCATTGCTGATTGGTGCTGGTGAAACCATTGAGCTGGTTGCTCGTCACCTGCGTCAGGCCGGTGTACGCCGTATGATTCTGGCCAACCGTACGCTTGCTCGTGCGCAGGCGCTGGCCGAAGAATTCCACGCGGAAGCCATTTTGCTGGAAGATTTGCATCAGGTCTTGCACGAAGCCGATATCGTTATTGCATCCACCGCCAGCCCGTTGCCAATTCTGGGCAAGGGTGCGGTAGAAAAAGCCTTGCGCAAGCGCCGTCATGCGCCGATGTTTATGGTGGATATCGCCGTACCGCGTGACATCGAAGCCGAAGTGGCGGAGTTGTCCGATGTGTACCTCTACACCGTGGATGACCTGCGCAGCATTATTGAAGAAAACGTCCGCTCCCGTGAGGATGCGGCGCGTCAGGCCGAGGAACTGGTGCTGGCGGGTGTTGATCATTTCATGCGGGAAATGAAAGTCCTGCATGCGGCCAACACCGTAACCGACCTGCGTGCCAGTGCCGAAGCCTTGCGTGAAGAGCAATTGCAGAAAGCCTTGCGCCAACTTCAGAACGGCGCCGATCCGGAAAAGGTTCTGCGTCAGTTTGCCCATACGTTCAGTAACAAGCTGCTGCATGCACCGACCGTGTCGCTGCGTCGTGCCGCTGCCGAAGGCCGTCTGGATATGTTCGACTGTGCCCGTGAACTGTTCCAGCTGCCGGGATTTGATCCGGCTGTAACTGACTCCACTCGTGACGATTGATCCATGAAACCTTCCATCCTGCACAAACTTGAACACCTGGCCGAGCGTCACGAGGAGATTGGCCATTTGCTGTCTGATCCTGATGTGATTGGCAATCAGGACCAGTTCCGCAAATTGTCGGTGGAGTACAGCGAGCTGGAAGCTCTGGCGAAAACCTTCGCTGACTATCAACAGGTGCTGGCCGATCAGGAAGAAGCCGCATTGCTGGCTCAGGATGATGATCCGGACATGCGTTCGATGGGGCAGGAAGAGCTGGAGAACAGCCGCGCCCGTCTCGAAGAGCTGACTCACGAGCTGGAAATTCTGCTGCTGCCGAAAGATCCGGATGACAGCCGCAACGTGATTCTGGAAATTCGTGCGGGCACCGGCGGTGACGAAGCGGCGATTTTCTCCGGTGATCTGTACAAGATGTACAGCCGTTATGCCGAAAACCGTGGCTGGCGCACCGAAGTGCTGAGTTCATCCGATGGTGAACATGGTGGTTACAAGGAAATCATCTGCCGTATTATCGGTACCGATGTGTATTCCCAGCTCAAGTTTGAATCGGGTGCGCATCGCGTCCAGCGTGTGCCTGAGACCGAAAACCAGGGCCGTATCCACACCTCTGCCTGCACCGTTGCCATTATGCCGGAAGTGGAAGACGAGGGTGAGATCGACATCAACAAGGCTGATCTGCGGGTGGATACCTTCCGGGCGTCCGGTGCCGGTGGTCAGCACGTTAACAAGACCGACTCGGCGATCCGGATTACCCACATTCCAACCGGCACCGTGGTGGAATGTCAGGACGAACGTTCGCAGCACAAGAACCGCGCGCGTGCCATGTCATTGCTGGCTACCCGTCTGCGTGATGCCCAGAAACAGGCGGCTCATGCTGCCCAGGCCGCTACGCGTAAAAGTCTGGTCGGTTCCGGTGATCGTTCTGAACGTATTCGCACCTATAACTATCCGCAGGGGCGGGTGACGGATCACCGTATCAACCTGACCCTCTACAAGCTGGATGAAGTCATGCAAGGTGATCTGTCGCCGGTGATCTTTCCGCTGATCCAGGAACATCAGGCCAACCAGCTGGCTGAAATGGCAGGTCAGGCGTGATTCTGACGGTTCGCCAATGGTCGCAGCAGGCAACCGAGCGGATGGCAGCGGCTGGCCCGCAGTTGCAAACCGACAGTCCGCGCGTTGATGCCGACCTGTTGCTGATGTTTGTGCTTGGCAAAACCCGCACCTGGCTGTTCAGCCACGACGATGTCCTGCTCAGTGTTGAACAACAACAGCAAGCTGAGCAGTTACTGGAACGGCGACTGCGTGGTGAACCGGTTGCCTATCTTACCGGCACGCGCGGTTTCTGGACGCTGGAACTGGAAGTGTCTCCCGCGACCCTGATTCCGCGCCCGGATACGGAAACCCTGGTGGAGTGGGCTCTGGAACTGAGTCTGCCACCGCTGGCACGGGTGCTGGATCTGGGCACCGGAACCGGTGCAATTGCTCTGGCGCTGGCCAGTGAGCAGCCATCCTGGCAAGTCAGTGGTGTTGATTTGTCTGCCGAGGCTGTTGAGCTGGCCCGTCGTAATGCCGTTCGGAATGATCTTGGCCATGTGCGGTTTGCAACCAGCAGCTGGTTCTCGGACGTCAGTGGCCAGTTTGATTTGCTGGTAAGCAACCCGCCCTATATCGATCCGACTGACCCGCATCTGTTGCGCGGGGACGTTGCCCATGAGCCGCGTTCGGCGCTGGTTGCCAACGATGCCGGTCTGGCCGATCTGTTTGAAATCATTGATACCGCACCGCTGTTTTTGCGAGCCGATGGCTGGCTGCTGCTGGAACACGGTTACGATCAGGCCGACGCCGTCAAGGCGCGTCTGACTGAGCGCGGTTTTGCCAATGTGATGACTCGCCACGATCTCGGTGGAAATCCGCGTATCAGTGGTGGGCGCTGGCCACATCGTTTGTTGGCCTGAACCTCTGCAGGAAGCACCTCATGACTGAATCCTCCTCCGGCTGCCGTATCGATCTGGGTGATCAGCAACTGTTGCGTTACAGCCGCCATATCCTGTTGCCACAAATGGACTATGAAGGTCAGCAGCAATTGCTGGCATCTCATGTGCTCATCGTGGGGCTTGGCGGGCTTGGCTGTCCGGCCGCGCTGTATCTGGCCGCCAGTGGTGTCGGGCGGATCAGTCTGGTCGACCCTGACAGGGTTGAGTTGTCGAATTTGCAACGGCAGATTGCGCATGGACAGGCCGATATCGGTCGTTTCAAGGTGGACTCTGCTCGCGAGCAGATGCTGCGCCTGAACCCGGAAATCGAGGTGAATGCTTATACACTGGCGGCGGATGAAACCTGGTTGCTGAACAACCTGGCGGATGTTGACCTGTTACTGGATTGCACCGACCGCGCTGCCATTCGTTACCAGATCAATCGTGCCTGCCTGCAAACCGGAACACCCTGGTTATCGGCGGCAGCCGTGGCTCTCAGTGGCCAGATTACCCTGTTTGAACCGCGTGCAGCGGACTCTCCCTGCTACCGTTGTCTGTATCCGGATCTCGATGCCGACGCCGGTGCTTCTGAAGCATTGGCCTGTGCCGAAAGTGGTGTGCTGGCACCATTGGTCGGGGTCGTTGGTGCCCTGCAGGCAGCTCATGCCCTCAAGTATCTGGCCGGGATTGGCCAGCAGTTACGTGGTCGTCTGCAAATGCTCGATCTCGACTCCAACCGTCATCAGCAATGGCAATTGGGACGTCAGCCTGGCTGTCCGGATTGTAGTGCGCTGGATTGTGGTGAGCAGGACAGTAGCCCCCAATCCTGATCTCACGAAAGCCCCCCCTGTGGGTGGTTTTATATCGCGAGGGACACTCTGAATAACTCTCACGCAGAGCTGCGCAGAGTTATTCAGAGGGGCCCTGGAAATCGGCTATTCCCTCTGATTAAAAGGTCTTTACAGGTCTTTATTTTGTTTTTATTCCTGCATAGGAATGTAGTTTTGTTGGTTGTTTGCTAATGTTTGAACACAACAACGACAAGAGAAGCGGATATGGCCAGAGTAATTGTGCTGGGAGCCGGAACCGGTGGCATGGCAGGTGCGTACGAAATTCGGGAGTTGCTGGCGGCTGAACATCAGGTAACGGTGATCAACGAACGCGAAGATTTCCAGTTTGTACCATCCAATCCCTGGATTGCGGTTGGTTGGCGTCAGCGCCCGGAAACCAGTTTTGCTATCCGGCCATATCTCGAAAACAAGGGAATCGAGTTTATTGCGTCGGCAGTCGACCGCATCGACCCGGAAGCCAACTGCCTGTATCTACGTGATGGTTCACAACAGCATTACGAGTATCTGGTGATCTGCACCGGGCCCAAGCTCAACTTTGCGGCTGTCGAAGGAGCGGGGCCTCATGGTGGTTTTACCCAATCGATTTGCACGCTGGATCATGCCGAAACCTGTTTCAAGGATGTTCAGGCGCTAATCGATAATCCGGGGCCGGTGGTGGTGGGTGCCATGCCGGGAGCTTCCTGCTTTGGCCCGGCCTATGAATATGCCTTTATCCTCGAAACCGAATTACGCAAACGCAAGGTACGCGACCAGGTGCCGATGACTTATATCACCAGCGAACCCTATATCGGCCATCTGGGGCTGGGTGGTGTGGGGGATTCCAAATCCATGCTCGAAAGCGAGTTGCGCAATCGCCATATCAAGTGGATCACCAATGCACGTGTCAGCCGGGTTGCCGATGGTGTGATGTATGTGGATGAGCTGAACGACGATGGTGATGTGAAAAAACAGCATGAGGTTCCTTTCCATCATTCCATGATGTTGCCTGCATTTGCTGGTGTTGATGCGGTTGCCCAGGTGGGGGGGTTGGTGAATCCGAAAGGCTTTGTGCTAATTGATGAGTTCCAGCGTAACCCGCGCTGGCGCAATATTTTTGCTGCTGGTGTCTGTGTGGCGATTCCACCAGTGGAAACCACACCGGTGCCAACCGGAACGCCCAAAACCGGTTATATGATTGAGTCGATGATGACGGCGATTGCCCACAACCTCAAAGCGGATCTGGAGGGTGGGGTTGCCGACTCCAGAGGAACCTGGAGTGCTATCTGTCTGGCAGATATGGGCGATACCGGAGCGGCGTTTGTGGCAATTCCACAGATTCCGCCACGTAATGTTACCTGGTTCAAGCAGGGTAAATGGGTGCACGTCGCCAAGGTGGCGTTCGAGAAGTATTTCATTCACAAGATGAAGACCGGTTCGAGTGAACCGATTTACGAGAAATACACCCTGAAGGCGCTGGGGATCAATCGTCTCAAGGACGATGAGTAACTGTCACTGATACAGTCAGCGGAGCTAACCAGCCGATAAATCCGGCTGGTTACTGGCTGCGCTTATTCTTCGCCGAACAGCGAGCAGTCGATAAGATCACACAGGCAGTGGATCACCAGAAGGTGAACTTCCTGGATACGGGCTGTCACCGTGGATGGTACGCGAATCTCGACGTCATCCAGAGTCAGTAACGACGCCATGTTGCCGCCATCCTTGCCGGTCAGTGCTACCACGACCATTTCCCGCTCATGAGCTGCCTGAATGGCCTGCACCACGTTGGCCGAATTGCCGCTGGTGGAAATCGCCAGTAACACATCACCACGGTTGCCCAGTGCACGAATCTGTTTGGAAAATACTTCGTTATAGGCGTAGTCATTGGCAATCGAGGTAATGGTCGAGGCGTCGGTGGTCAGCGCAATGGCTGGCAGACCCGGACGTTCACGTTCGAAGCGGTTCAGCAGTTCAGACGAGAAGTGCTGGGCATCACCGGCGGAGCCGCCGTTACCACAACTGAGAATCTTGCCGCCGTTCAGGAGGCTGGTCACCATCGCCTGTGCACCACGCTCAATCAGCGGTGGCAACTGTTCAGCGGACAGGGCTTTGGTTTCAATACTGGTGCCAAAGTGGCTGATGATACGGTCTTGCACAGGTAATCTCCGGGTCGAAGAGTTGCCATGGTAATGGATGGCGGCCGCGCTGCCAATGAAGTTGGTTCTCAATCAGAAGGCATTCTGACACCAGTCAGGGACCATGGGTTCTCCTTCAATCGCGACCACATCAAAGCGGCAGTCCGGTAACGACGAGGTGCCCAGTGATTGCAGATAGGCTTCGGCCGCCAGCCGCAGGCGTTGCTGTTTGCGGAGGTTGACGGATTCGGCAGCACTGCCGTAGTCGCGGCGGCGGCGATAACGCACTTCAACAAAGACGAGTGTTGCACCGTCGTGGAAGATACGGTCGATTTCGCCATAACGGGTGTAGAAGTTGCGACAACAGAGGATCAGCCCCTGCCGTTGCAGAAATTCTTCGGCCAGCATTTCAGCTTGCTGGCCGCGACTGCGACGGTCGGGGCTGGTCATGATCAGTTTTTGAGGAGTACTGGCGCGCCGTTGGCAAAGCGGGTGCAGACTTCCTCACGACGCACGCGATTTTGCGGGTCGAGATGCAGTACACCGGTTACACCACTGACCCGGCTGCCCGAGAAAGCCTGCATGCTGCCCAGTCGTGGCAGCAGCTGGAAGGCATCAACGCCGAGTGCATAGAGGCGAACAAAACGGCCCTGGCCAGACGGCGTGTTGTTTTCAACGGTCTGATACAACTCGCCCTGTTGCAGCAACCATGGCAGGTCGCAGAACTGGATGCCATTGAGGTCGCGGTCGTTATTCACATCGACAACACCAGTGAACAGATGTGATGTGGAGTACACCGGCAGGTCTTCTGCATAATTGAACAGCAAAGCTGGTTTGATCTGGCGAGCCTGTTGCGGTTGGGCTATCAGGAACAGCCAATCGGCGTCACTACGACGTTCTGGTTTGATCGGCGCTTCCTGTTGTGTCGATGGATGCAGGCTGGCTTCGCGTTTTTTGCTATCGTCAATTTTCAGCAGGTTACGGACATCCGGGTTGTAATCGTTGTGGTTCGAGTACAGCAGCATGTCGCTGATTTCGCCGCCCAGTGCCAGCCAGTGTTCACGGAAGCTGCTGACGATTCGGTCGCTCCACTCATCACGTGGTGCCATGATCAGCGCCTGGCGATGACCATCGGCCCAGGCGCGCTCGGCAACCTGAATGCCCTGATCTTCAGGTGCCAGACCAAATTCCCACAGATTGGCCGGGCGTGGCTGGGCATCGGCTTGCGGCGTGATATCACCGTAGTTCAGTGCCAGTGTTGGCATCGGCAGCGTCTGGCGGGCTTCCAGCTGCTGGACTTCGGCCTTGTTCACCGGTCCGATCAGCCATTCTGCGCCCTGCAGGCTGGCGGCGGCATAGATTTCATCCAGCGAGTTGTAGGTCTGGGTATCCAGCATGATCAGCTCGGGCACGGCATGGCCCTTGTTGATGGCATCCTGATAGGCCGCCTGCATGCCGTCACGAATCGCCTGGCCAACACGTTCCAGAGAACCGGACAATGGCAGCGCCACCGCAACACGAGTGGGTTGTTCGGTTTTGGCCATTCCGCTCAGAGAGCCAGGTAGCTGCTGCGCAGCCGGGTGTCCGGCGTTGATCTGCTGCCATTCTTCAATGGCAACCGCCTGATCATCGAGACTCAGGGTGCCCAGACGGCTGATCTGTGCCAGTTCCAACCATTGACCCAGGGTGGAGCCATGGTTCTGACGGGTTTTCTCGATCAGATCATTGGCCGGGATCTGTTGCAGGTCTTGCCAGATGCTGTTGTGATTGTCGGTGTAAGCGTTGTCCTTGAGGGAACTGGCAACTTGCACGCGTTCGCGGGCAGCAGCGAAATAGTCACCTTTTTTCTCATACCAGGAGGCTTGCAGCAGGCTGATACTCTGGCCCTGCGATGTACTGGCTTTTTTACGCAGACGACTGAGATCGTTGAGGCATTGGCCAGCGGCATCAACATTGTTGCTGCCCAGTTCCATCACACCGGACATCAGCAGCCAGTCGATGCGTTCCTTATCACTCAGCGTTTGCTGTTGCAGCTGCTTGAGGAGCGGGCGTGCCGTTGCAAAATCGCGCTTTTGCAGCGCGGCATTGGCCTGCTGGAACAGGTTGCTGTTATCCTGACGGGCTACTGTGGTCCGGGTGGTAGTGGTGCTGACCTGTTCGGTTTGAGGCTTTTGAGGTGTTTCACTGCATCCCGTCAGCCCGATCAGGGCAATGGCCGCCACGGCCGGGATCAATTTCCAGCAATCAGGTACATATCCCCGCATGAATGTTCTTCCGCAAGCTTCCGGTGCCACTCTGTATGTGGTGGCAACTCCAATTGGTAACCTCGCTGACATCACCGAACGTGCTCGTCAGGTACTCAGCGCTGTGGATTTGATTGCGTGCGAGGATACCAGACATACCCAGAAATTACTTCAGCACCTGGGCGTGCGTAAGCCATTGGTATCGGTACATGATCACAATGAGCGCGATCGGATTGGTCAAATTGCGAACTATTTGCAGAATGGCCAAAGTCTGGCACTGGTTTCCGATGCTGGTACACCACTGATTTCCGATCCGGGTTATCCGCTGGTACAAGCCCTGCGTGGGCAAGGGTTCAATGTGGTGCCGATTCCGGGGCCAAGTGCGCTGATTACCGCCCTGAGTGCTGCTGGCCTGCCAACCGACCGTTTTGCCTTCGAGGGATTCCTGCCCCACAAGAGTGGCCCACGCCGTGAGCGTCTGCAGGATGTGGCAGCAGATCCTCGTACGCTGGTGTTTTACGAAGCCAAGCACCGGATTCTCGATACCCTGCAGGACATGGCCGATATTTTTGGTCCGGAACGGCACGGAGTCGTGGCACGTGAGCTGACCAAAACCTTTGAAACTTTTTACAGCGGTAATTTGACCGAACTGGTGGCGGCCATCAGTGCCGACGATGATCAGCAGAAGGGTGAGTTTGTGGTAATGGTGGCTGGTAATCCGGCGCCAGCGGCGGCAACGGAAATCGATACCGACCGCCTGTTCCGCCTGCTGCTGGCTGAACTGCCACCGAAAAAGGCGGCGGCGATCATTGCCGACCTGACCGGTGAAAACAAAAAGGCTTTGTATCAGCGAGCGCTGGAAATCCAGGGTAAGTCGGCAGGTGCCTGATCTTGTGCAGATCGGAATGATCTGAACGTTAGTGCAGGAAAATCATGCTGGCAGAATTGCCCCCGCGCCCATGCAGTGATAGTCTCCGCGCCGGAGTCGGCCAAGACAGTCGCTGCCTGCGCAAGCAGGGGGAGGAAAGTCCGGGCTTCACAGGGCAGGGTGCCAGGTAACGCCTGGGGGGCGCGAGCCCACGACCAGTGCAACAGAGAGCAAACCGCCGATGGCCCCTTTTCTTCGGAGAAGCGGGATCAGGTAAGGGTGAAAGGGTGCGGTAAGAGCGCACCGCGCGACTGGTAACAGTTCGTGGCACGGTAAACTCCACCCGAAGCAAGACCAAATAGGTTCCCATTGGCGCGGCCCGCGTTGGGAACGGGTAGGTTGCTGGAGCCAGTGAGTGATTGCTGGCCTAGATGAATGACTGTCCACGACAGAACCCGGCTTAACGGCTGACTCCATCAGACAATAAAAAACCCGACCGTGGTAACACGGTCGGGTTTTTTATGGGCGTTTAAAACGTGGTGCTTATTTGTCGCCGCTGGAACGGGATTCTGGCTGGGCGGCACAGATTTCAGCGGTGTAGGACGGCATATTCTCGAATACCTGACGAATGCCTTCAGACCAGGCGTTACGCACCTGACGGAACATCTCGTTGTCTTCCTGCAGGCGCACGATGCCACCACATTGCAGGCTGTCAGACTTGTAGACGATGACATCCAGCGGCATACCAACGGACAGGTTGGAGCGCAGGGTAGAGTCCATGGATACCAGGCTGCACAGCAGGGCGCGATCGAGCGGGGTCTGGAAGTTCACCACTCGGTCGAGCATTGGTTTGCCGTATTTGCTCTCACCAATCTGGAAGTACGGCGTGTCTTCACCGGCTTCAATAAAGTTGCCTTGCGGATAGATATGGAACAGGCGTGGTGCTTCCCCCTTGACCTGACCACTGACGATCAGACTGCAGCTGAAATCAACACCCTGAGCCTGGCCTTCATCACGCTTGATCACCTGACGGGCGGTTTTGCCGACAATTTCGGCCACATCAAACATGGTTGGCACATTGAGAATGTGGCGTTCGGAGTTGCGAATCGCAGTTTGCAGCAAGGTAATCACACTCTGGGTGGTCGCCAGGTTGCCGGAACTCTGCACAAAAATCACTCGTTCGCCCGGTACTTCAAACACTTGCAGCTTGCGGAAGCTGGCAATGTGGTCGACGCCGGCATTGGTGCGTGAGTCTGAGGTCAGGACAAGGCCTTGTTCGACCTTGATGGCAACACAATAAGTCATGGCGTTTGGGCTCCTTGAATGATGGGAGTGGCATCTATGCCAGCAGATGGCGTTGATCTCCCCAACGCCGGGCGCCACATTGTAGTGAGGGGGGATGACGGGTCAATCCTGCCTCGGTGGGATAACCAAAAAAAGTCGCGCATCCGGCAGGCTCTGGCCAGCATAAGAGAGCGTGAACCTTGATGGCGGTTTGTATAAACTTACGCAAAACTTATACAAACACTCATTCAAGGTTAGACGAGGAATTATTGATGCCGACTGCTCGCCCACCCTTTGGTGTACTGCTGGTAAACCTGGGGACCCCCAAGGCGCCGACTCCGGCTGCGGTACGTGAATATCTGGCCGAATTCCTGTGGGATCGCCGGGTAGTTGATGCTCCGCGTCCACTGTGGTGGCTGATACTGAATGGCATCATCCTGCGTACTCGTCCTGGTCGTGTGGCCAAGGCATATCAGTCTGTATGGCGCGACGATGGCTCTCCGTTGATGCATTACTCGCTGGCGCAACAGGCGGCCTTGCGGGTTGAACTGCAGCAGCGTTTGGGCACCGATATTCCGGTGGCGCTGGCCATGACCTACGGTGAACCCAATATGGAGCAGGCTGGCGCTGAACTGCGCAAGGCCGGTGTGGAGAAAATCGTGGTGTTGCCGTTGTACCCGCAGTTTTCGGGTTCAACCACCGGTGCAGTGCATGACCGTCTGGCCAAAGGTTTGCAACGTTGTCCACATTTGCCGGAAATGCATTGGGTGATGAAATATTTTGATCATCCGCTGTATATCAAGGCACTTGGTAATTCAGTGCGTGAATACTGGGCCGAACATGGTCGTGGTGATCGCCTGTTGATGTCGTTTCACGGTATTCCTGAACGGTATGAACGTAATGGTGATCCATACCCGCGCCAGTGTCGCCAGACCGCCGCAGCATTGGCCGCGGAATTGGGACTGGCCGATAACCAGTGGTTATGTTCGTTCCAGTCACGATTTGGTCGCGAAGAATGGGTAAAACCCTATACCGATAAAACCCTGGAAAGCTGGGGCGCAGACAAGATCGGGCGAGTAGATGTTATCAGTCCGGCATTTGCGTCTGACTGTCTGGAAACGCTGGAAGAGCTGGATGTCGAGAACCGTCATGCCTATATGCATGCCGGTGGTTCTGACTATCATTACATTCCTTGCCTGAATGACAAACCTGATCATATCGCTCTGTTGGCGACACTGGTTGAGGAGCATTCACGCGGTTGGATATAAGCGATTGGCCGAAGTGGTGCATCAGGTCCGAATTGTCATAAAAACTTCTTTGACATTGGCCTGTACGCTTAATAATCTGCGGAACTGTAATCCCTGCGTTAGTCACGGTTTACCGCCTGCAAATGATCTTGTGATTTGAGTTATTTGTCGGTGTAGGACGAACAAATCACCCTTTCTTCGTTTTGCTGGAATTTGAGTATGAATATTTACGTGGGCAACCTGCCTTACTCCGTAACCAAAGAAGATCTGTCTGCACTGTTTTCCGAGTTTGGAGAGGTAGGGCGGGCCACTGTAGTCATCGACCGCGAAACCAACCGTTCCAAAGGTTTCGGCTTTGTGGAAATGGCCGATGATGCAGCCGCTACTGCTGCTATCGAAGCTCTGAATAACAAGGATATGAATGGCCGTGGGCTGCGTGTAAACGAAGCCAAGCCACGTGAGGAGCGCCCACGTACTCCTCGTGGTCCACGATAAGTTCGTCACTGCACACCAGAAAAGCCGCTAAATAGCGGCTTTTTTGCCATTGCTGTTCGGATAATCGGGATATTCGCTGCCCTATAACGGGTGGCCGGTATTCTTTTGTCCAAACTGTCCCTTGCTGCCGATCGGTATCGGGTTCAGCATTTGTTGCTGTGTCTGCCGATTACGGAAGCTATATATGTCTGCCCCTGCAGTTCCTGTTTATGTTCGCTGTGAAATCGACAATGGTATTGCCACGGTCTGGCTTGATCGTGCCGATAAACATAATGGCCTGAATAGCCACATGTTTGAGCAGCTGGTTGCCACTGCCCGACAATTACAGCGCAATCGTTCAATTCGGGTCGTCATTCTGGTCGGCAAAGGTGAATCGTTTTGCGCCGGGCTGGATTTCAAAGCCGTACAACAGGATCGCTGGATGATTCCACGTCTGTTTCTGAAATGGCCCTGGCAGCGGGATAATCTTGCCCAGCGCGTTGCCATGTGTTGGCGGCGTTTGCCTGTGCCGGTGATTGCGGCCGTTCATGGCAACTGTTTTGGTGGTGGGCTGCAAATTGCGCTGGCGGCAGACTTTCGCCTGGCCGCCCCTGATTGCCAGTTATCGGTGATGGAAATTCGCTGGGGGCTGGTACCGGACATGAGTGGGCTGGTGACCCTCAGTCGACTGGTTCGTGAAGACGTTGCCAGGGAGCTGGCCATGACCGGGCGTGTAGTGGCGGCAGATGAAGCCGCGCGTTTGGGGCTGGTAACCCGTGTCTGTGATGACCCTATGACGGAAGCGCGTGAACTGGCCAAACAAATCGTTACTAAATCTCCTCATGCGATTGTGGCGGTAAAGTCTCTGTTTAATCGTGGCTGGAAAGCCGGTGAGTGGCGCGCCTTGTGGCGGGAGCGCTGGACCCAGATGCGTTTGCTTGGGCGTTATAACCAGCGTCTGGCGGTGCGTAATGGGCTCCGGCGGGATGGCAAGCCGGAGCCCTTTCGTGATCGCTAGGCCTCGCCGATAAATCCACCAGTCTGGTGGGCCCACAGCTGGGCATAAATACCGCCCTGTTCCAGCAGTTCCTTGTGGCTGCCCTGTTCAACGATGCGACCCTGATCCAGCACAATCAGGCGATCCATGGCGGCGATGGTGGACAGGCGGTGGGCAATCGCAATCACCGTCTTGTTTTCCATCAGACGATACAGGCTTTCCTGAATGGCGGCTTCGACCTCGGAATCCAGGGCTGACGTCGCTTCGTCCATAATCAGGATGGGTGCGTCTTTCAGCAGCACCCGTGCGATGGCAATCCGCTGACGCTGACCGCCGGACAGTTTGACTCCGCGTTCACCTACCTGGGCATCAAAGCCACGATTACCATGTGGATCATGCAGCTGCTGGATAAAATCATAGGCCTCGGCTTTTTGGGCAGCGGCAATCAGATCCTGTTCCGAAGCGTCTGGACGACCGTACAGAATGTTGTCACGCACGCTGCGGTGCAGCAGCGAGGTGTCCTGGGTAATCATGCCGATATTGGCACGCAGGCTGTCCTGGGTGATCTCGGTGATGTCCTGGTCGTCAATCAGGATACGGCCGCTCTCGATATCGTAAAAACGCAGCAACAGATTCACCAGAGTGGACTTGCCGGCGCCGGAGCGGCCCACCAGTCCGACTTTTTCTCCCGGCTTGATATGAATGTCGAGTTTGTCGAATACCTGTTTGTGGGTATCGGCATCCAGTCCCTGATAGTGGAAGTCCACCTGTTGCAGACAAATTTCTCCCTGAGTTACCTGAATTGGCTGTGCGTCTGGCTTGTCGACCACGCTGAGTGGCCGTGAAAGGGTATTGATGCCATCGGTAACGGTACCGAGGTTTTCAAACAGGGCGCCAACCTCCCACATGATCCACTGCGACATGCCGTTGATACGCAAGGCCAGACTGATGGCAATGGCAATGGCGCCAACACTGATGGCGTCACCCAGCCACAGGTAAATTGACACGGCACCAACAGCAAACGCCAACAGGTAGTTACTGCCTTGCACGGCAAGGTTGAGCAGGGTGACCAGACGCATCTGCTTGTGCACTGTGGTCATAAAATCGTCCATGCTGGCACGGGCGTATTCGGTTTCACGACTGGTGTGGGAAAACAGTTTGACGGTCTGGATGTTGGTGTAGCTGTCGACGATCCGGCCGGTCATGCCGGAACGGGCATCGGCCTGTTCTACGGCAACCGCTTTCAGACGCGGTACAAAATAGAGCTGGATCGCAATGTAGATCAGCAGCCACGCCAGTAATGGCAACACGAGCCGCCAGTCGGAGCTGGCGACTGTCCAGACCATGGCGGTGAAATAAACGAGGATGTAAACCATCACATCCAGCAGTTTCATCACGGTTTCTCGCACCGCCAACGCCGTCTGCATCACCTTGGTAGCGACCCGCCCGGCAAAATCGTCCTGGTAAAACGACAGGCTCTGACGTAACAGATAACGATGCGCCAGCCAGCGGATTTTCATCGGGTAATTCCCCAACAGGGTCTGATGCACCAGCGCAGAATGCACAAAACTCAGCACCGGCAGGGCAACCAGCACCAACAGGCTCATAACCAGCAAGTGGCCGCCTTCTTCGGCCAGAAAGGTTTCACGCTGGTGGCTGCTTAACCAGTCAACCAGCTGACCCATAAAGCCGAACAGGGAGACTTCCAGAATGGCCAGTGCTGCGGTCAGCAGTGACATTAATAGCAGCGGAATTTCCACGCCCCGGCTGTAATGACGACAAAACGCAAAAACGCCGCGCGGCGGCTGAGCGGGTAGCTCGGGTGGGAAGGGGTTAACCAGACTTTCGAAAAACTTGAACATGAGTCGTCCGTCGCCACACCGGCGCAAAAAATGGAAGGGAACGATAAACCAGTCTGTTGTCCAATGTCAGTAACAGCAATGGTATGGAAAATTTCATAACTGTTATCGATCAGGGACGCCATTTTGTCACAACGACTTCGCTAAACTGTTGCGATGGATGGGTAGAACTGACCTTGCCGGGCCCGCATGGATCGTGGGAATGGCACAAATTGGCCAGTAAAAGCGGCGATAAGGGGCCTTCATGGCGTCCATGAGTATGTATGATCGTTAAGACAAGAAAATACTGCTTTTACTTTGGGTAAAACCGCCTATCTTTGCGCATCCTATTCGTCCAGACCGCTGGTCTGTCATGACGAAGCCGCAGGTCGCCAGTTATAAATACTTCAGTAAGAGGGGGTAACGAGCCTGATGCTCACTAAGCCAGAAGACTACTACGACGCCGAGACATTCGCCCGCATCAAGAAATTTGCCGACCAGAAGGAAACTCCCTGTCTGGTAGTGGACAGTCAGCTGTTTACTCGTCAATTGGACGAGCTGATGACCTGTTTCCCGTATGCCAAGACCTACTATGCGGTCAAGGCTAACCCTGCTCCGGAACTGCTGAGCATCCTGCGCGACAAGGGCTGTAACTTCGACGTTGCTTCCCGTTACGAGCTGGACAAGGTAATGGCGCTGGGCGTAACCGGTGATCGAGTAAGCTATGGCAACACCATCAAGAAGGCGAAAGACATTCGTTATTTCTTCGAGCGTGGCGTTACCCTGTTTGCTACCGACTCCGAAGCTGACCTGCGCAACATTGCCAAGGCGGCTCCAGGTGCTCGCGTATTCGTACGTATCCTGACAGAAGGTGCACAGACTGCCGATTGGCCTCTGTCTCGCAAGTTCGGCTGTCAGACCGACATGGCTCTGGATCTGTGTATCCTGGCTCGTGATCTGGGTCTGGTACCTTACGGTATTTCCTTCCACGTAGGTTCCCAGCAGCGCGAAATCGGCGTGTGGGACTCTGCAATTGCCAAGGTCAAGTGGATCTTCGAGCGTCTGGAAGAAGAAGACGGCATCAAGCTGAAGATGGTTAACCTGGGTGGCGGCTTCCCGGCCAGCTACATCAGCCGTACCAACGATCTGCAGACTTACGCGGCTGAAATCACCCGTTACCTGAAAGAAGACTTCGACGACAACTTCCCGGAAATCATCCTGGAACCAGGTCGTTCACTGGCAGCCAACGCCGGTATTCTGGTATCTGAAGTGGTTCTGATCAGCCGTAAGACCCGTTTTGGTCTGCACCGCTGGGTGTTCACCGACATTGGCAAGTTCGGCGGTTTCATCGAAACCACTGACGAAGCCATCAAGTACCCACTGTATGTGGAGAAAAAAGGTGAAACCGAAGAGTGTGTGATCGCTGGCCCAACCTGTGACAGCGCGGATATCCTGTACGAACAGTACAAGTATCACCTGCCACTGAACCTGGCTTCTGGTGACCGTTTGTACTGGTTCTCTACCGGTGCATACACCACCACCTACAGCGCCATCGAGTTCAACGGCTTCCCACCGCTGCAAGGCTACGTGATCTGATTTCGGCCAATCCGGCAGGATGATCTCCAAAAGCCCCGCATGCCTCTGGCATGTGGGGCTTTTTTATTGGACAGAACGTCGCTGATTTTGGGAGTCGCTACTGACAGTGTCATAAACGACAGGTTAGTCTTGTATATTCACAATTACAGGACGTAGTGTATGACTCAGGTGCCCCTTGAGGTGGTTATCAATGGCTTGACTGTAGCGGCCGGTGCCTCTCTGCTGGTGGAGCGCAGCATCGAATGGTTGAAGTCGGTGCGGGAGCGGGCCTATCGCCAGCTGATCACCGCTGAGTCTGGCGCGGCTGCCAGCGTGGCCGTGGGCAGCGCCAGTGCTCATGCTGAAGCGCTGGCTTCCCGGTGGCAGGTGTCGACCGACAGTGATCCGGTGAGTGCGGCCCGACAGTTACAAGCGACCCTCGACAGCGTGGCGGTCGTGGTTAACCAGGACAGTTCCGACAGCAGTTTTGAGCAAAGTCCCCCCATTCTGCACGTACCCTTGCCCGTCATCAGCCTCAATCAGGCGCGTCTGGATCTCTTTATTCGTCTTGCTCCGGTTGCTATCGGTATTATCCTTGCCGGCTGGTTTGAGCTGCATCTCGTTGCCCTGTTTACTGGCCAGACTGTGGAATCCTCGGCGGTTCTGTTACAGCGTGGCGAGATCTGGGCCTGTTTGCGTAATCAGCTGGATACGCTCCTGAGTGGTGTGTTGATCGGTGGCGGCAGCCAGCCGGTTCACTTGTTGCTGACCCTGCTGACCAAACGGCAACTCGCGGCTGATCCGACGAACGCCACATCCGAAGCTGGCAATACCATAAGTTCTCCCCGGTGTGAGCCAGCTGCCGTATCGACAGATGGCGATCTTGCGTGGCGGGATATTCCGTACAGCGGTGGTGTGCGTCCGGACACGCTTCAGACTGTGCATCTCCGGTCGGGTTGGCCGGATCAGGTGGTGGTTCACCACACGGCCATGCACAGTGCACTTGGTTTTAATGCCATTACCGATGAGTTCTTCAATCACAAGGGCTGGCTGACCGGTTATCACGCGGTGATCATGCCGGACGGTAGTATTCAGCCGTTCTGTCGCTGGGATCGTACCGGTAATCATGCCAAAGGCCAGAATCGTCATACGCTGGGCGTGGCATTTCACGGTAACTTTCATAACGGGCAGGATCGCTTTGCCAATCCTGACGGCCGTTATGGCAACCTCGTGCCGACCTCGCAGCAGCTCGATGCAGGTGCTCGTCTGATTGCCCTGTGGATGCATCTGTACGATCTGGATGCCGAGCGTCCTGACTGCATTACCCCGCATCGAGCCTTGCCGACGGCGTCAACTGTTTGTCCTGGCAGCCGTTTCCCATGGAATGAACTCAATGAGCGGGTTTATCAGTATTACCGCTTCTGGCAGGACGATGACAAAGCGAGTCAGGCACTGGCGGCCTATCGTCAGCGTCCTTACCTCTATCCAGACACTGGGAGGGCGGTATGAATTCACCCCAGGAATACAACAGCTTGCTGGTGCTGCTGTGCAGCTTGCTATTTTACACCCTGCTGCTGGAGCGTCTGATCGAGATTCTCAAGGCGGTATACAACTATCTGGACGTTGTGTGCGGCTGGCAGGATTACTGGAACCGCTCGGCCGTTCGGTTGGCGCGGGAGCTTGAAAAAAGCCGGAGCCAGCACTGGCAGGAGAAACTGGGCGGCGCGTTGGAGGATTATCTTTCGGATGCCGTTCCCGGCTATGAGGGAGTCAATGCCGTCGCTGCTGAAAAAGTCCGTACACTCACCCTGCAGATTGTTATTCGTTCTCTGGCCATGTTGCTGGGTATCGCACTGGCCTTCACCCTGAACATCAACCTGTTTGATGTGTTGCAGTCCATGAATGAGATGACCGCAGCTCTGGATGGGGTGATTAACCGCAGCAACGTATATTTCAACTCCGAACGTGTTCCCGGATGGCTGGGGACCCTGCTGACCGGATTGATCATGGGTTTGGGGAGTGATCCGCTGCACCAGGTTATCGGTCGTCTAGAGCGTGCCCGTAAAACTTCGACTGACAACCCGACCGGAGCTGGCTGATGGATATGCATGTAACGATCTGGTTGATCGATAATCTGGATCTGCTGTTGGGCTTTGCGCTGTTGCTGCTGGCCTGTTTGTGGCTGCCCGCTGGTGTGCGTTGGCAAGTACTGACTCTGGGGGTGGCACTGTTGGCGATTCAATGGTGGCAAAAAAGCCGTGCCTCCGAACGCATGGCGGCACTGGATGCCCAGCGTCAGACATTGCGTCAACAGCTGCAGAAACTGGACGAGCAGGTCGCCCGGCTGGAAGAGGGCAATGCCCGTCTTGAGGCTCGTCGTCAGCAGCTGGATGAGGAGCGACTGGTACTGGCTGAGGCCATTATTCGTCTGAAATCCGGTGATGCCGATCTGGCTGAACGACGCCAGGCGCTGGAGTCCCGGTTCCAGGCCTTGCAGGCCGAAAGTGCCAGTAACCAGCAAGACTCGGACGAATTGCTGGCGGCCTTGCAACGCTGGCAGGCATGGCGGGATCAGTCGGAACAAACCCTGACGGATCAATAAACCGTACAAAGGGCTGATCAACAACAATCTCGAGGAGAGAGCATGACACGTTTTCTTTGGCTGGCCTTATGGCTGGGGCTGGCGAATGGAGCGCAGGCAGAGAGCTGTGATGTGGTGTTGAAATCATCAGACCTGAAGCCGATCGAGATCAATGGGCAGCGCCTGGTCGTTGTGGATGTTGCGCTGGTAACCCATTCCGTCGCGACGACGGGATGTGTTCAGGTAGTGGACGAACTGCTGCGACTGCGGCAAGCCATTGCCAGCCGGGATCAATTACTGGCCGATTTTCGGCAGTTGACAGCCGATTACGAAGGGCAGCTGGCTCAGCACGGGCAGGTTCTGGATCGTTCACAACGCCTGAACGAAGACTACAGCCATCTTAGTGAAGATTTCAGCCAGCAGCTGCAGAGCTATCAGCAGATCACGTCAGACATGAGTGATGTGGCACACAGGCTGGATGATCTCGCTGGCGAGTATCGGGATCTCGCCAGCGACATGCTCTATCGCTACCGGTTAGGGGCGGCCCTGGGCGGTGGTAGCGATGGTCTGGCCGGACAGCTGCAGTTTGGCTATGACCATCTCAACCTCTATCTCCATAACTACGATAACCACACCAGCGCGCTGGTCGGAGCGGAAATCCGTTTCTGAGCCGACCCTCAAGGGCGGCTCAGTACAGCCACAAACATGCTGTCGCTGTCGGATACCGGGGCTCCCAGCATCTTTTGTTCAACCAGACAGAATTCCGGATTGGCGGCCAGGAATGCTGCTACCACATCTTCGTTTTCCGCTACCTGCCAGCTGCAGGTGGCGTATACCAGACGACCACCCGGGCGCAGTGCTTTGCTGGCTTGTGCCAGAATACGGCCTTGCAGGGCTGCCAGTTCGCGGGTGTTGTGGTTATCCAGACGCCAGCGGGCATCCGGATTACGACGCCAGGTGCCGCTGTTGGAGCATGGTGCGTCAACCAGAATACGGTCGAAGCCTTGCTGACGAGCGATTTCAGCTGGCAGGCGCAGTGGTGCATCGGCATCCCAGGTAAAGCTGCGGATGTTGCTGATACCGGCACGTTTGGCACGGCGCTTCAGCTCTTCCAGTTTGTAGGCGTGCAGATCGGTTGCAACCACGGCGCCTTTACCTGCCAGAGCACGGGCCAGCGTCAGTGACTTGCCGCCAGCGCCGGCGCAGGCGTCCCACACCTTGTGACCTGGTTTGACGTCTACTGCATCGCAGATTTGCTGGCTGGCGAGATCCTGTACCTCGAACTGGCCATTCTTCCAGCCATTGGTGAGGGTGATGTCCTTGCCGCCGGTGGCATACAGGTGACCTTGATATTCACCCACTTGTACGCCTTCTTCGCTCAACGCTTGCTGCAGCGCTGCGGCATCGGCCATGTTGGCCAGACGCAGCCACAGCGGTGGACGACTGGTTTGCATACGCACCAGACGGGCCAGTTGCTTGTCGTCCCAGCCACTTTTCTCGGCACGTTTGAACAGCAGAGCTTCCCAGGTTGGACGCAGGCCGTGGGCCAGCAGGAAGGTGGCGTTTTCTTCAAGGCTGTCGGCCTGCGCCTTGAAGGCATTAAAGTGTTCGCGACGCGCTTTCTGCTCTTCCAGACTGTGTGGCAGACGCCAGTCGCTGTTGCTGCACAGCTGAATCCAGTACCAGAAGTGAGATGGGCTGCTGCTCAGTGGTGTATCGGCCTGCCAACGGGAATCCCAGGTTTTCCAATCATCATAGGTTGGATCGCGGAAGGTCAGTTCCAGAGCGTCGGCCAGTTGGCGGTAACGCAGGGCTTCCATCATGGCGTTGTTGATGGCCATACGGAAAGCCGGGCTTTGTTGACGCTGGCTACGGGAGTACTGGCGCAACCAGCGATCCAGTGGCTGCACCGGGCTGGTATCACTCCAGTCCTGCCAGATGTTGATCAGGTCACGGTAGGTCAGGAGAAAAGTATTGGAATTCTGGCGTTCTTGACGGGACATATGGGTATTTCACGTAAGCGGGCGCAGCCCGGAGATGTTAGGGCAGTATGGTAGCGGAAAGCGGGGTTGGCTGCCCGGTTATCTGGAGGAAAGCGGCTGCCTGTCGTCCAGAATTGGATAAAACACTGGCGTTGTCAGGCTTCTTCTGCATAATGCCCGCTTTTTTTAAGGGGAAATTCCGGTGAGTATTGAGCAAACCCTGACTGCCCGTAGCAATGGCTGCTGTGAACTCTGTGGTGCCAGCAACGATCTGGCGATTTACGCCGTTCCCCCACAAGAACTGGCATCCTCTGACAACCACGTTCTGCTGTGTGGCACCTGCAAACCTCAGGTTGAAGGCGCCGATCTGGATGCCAATCACTGGCGTTGTCTGAACGACAGCATGTGGAGCCAGGTGCCGGTGGTGCAGGTTATGGCCTACCGTATGCTGAAGCGTCTGGGTGCGGAAACCTGGGCTCAGGATGCACTGGAAATGCTGTATCTGGACGATGACACTCGCAAATGGGCGGATTCCGGTCTGGTGTCCGATGATTCCGAGCCGGTGCTGGACAGCAACGGTGCTCGTCTGGCCGCTGGTGACAACGTTACCCTGATCAAGGATCTGGACGTCAAAGGCGCCAACTTCACGGCCAAACGTGGCACCGTGGTGCGTGGTATCTCCCTGAGCGACAATCCAAAACACATCGAAGGCAAAATCAATGGTCAGCGTATCGTGATTGTTGCCGCCTACGTGAAGAAAGCCTGATCCGGTTTTCGTCAGCTGTTGCGGTCAGTTCTGCTCAGGACTGGCCGTACCAGGGTTCTGCTGAATTCCTGTGCCGTCATGGGAGGGAAGATGTGGAACCCCTGGGCAATATCGCAGCCCAACTCCCTCAGAATGTGCAGTGACTCGGTGTTTTCAACACCTTCGGCCACCACATCCATATCCAGTGCCCGTGCCATATCAATAATGGCTCCCACAATGGTTCTGGCGCTTGGTTCGTTAACGATCTCGCGTACAAACGAACGATCAATCTTGATCTTGTCGAATGGAAAACGGCGCAGGTAGGCCAGCGACGAATAACCGGTACCGAAGTCATCCAGGGCTATTTTGACGCCCATATCTCGTAGCTGCTGGAGTTTTTCCAGTGCGCCCTGTGAGTCTCCCAGCAAGACGTTTTCGGTGATTTCCAGTTCGAGCCGATGCGGTGGGACATCGTATTGCATGAGAGTGTCGTGAATCTGGGCGACAATGGCCGGATTCCCCAGCTGTACCGGCGAAATATTTACCGACAAGGTCATGTCAACTTTCCAGTCCGCCAGATACTGGCAGGCCTGTTGCAAAACCTGCAGTCCGAGTTCGTGAATCAGACCGGTTTCCTCGGCGACTTCGACAAAGAGTGCAGGGGAAACCTGGCCTAACTGAGGATCAAACCAGCGCGCCAGTGCCTCAACGCCTACCAGATGGCCGCTCTGGATGTGGCGCTGCGGCTGGTACATCAGTGTGATGTCATGCTTCTGAAGTGCGAGGCGTAGTGCCTGTTCAATTCGATGACGACTGTGTGCCCGTTCGGCCATGGCTGGAATAAATCGGATGGCTCGGCCGCGGCCATTCCCTTTGGCCTGATACAGGGCGAGGTCGGCATGTTTCAGAACTTCTTCCGGTAGCCCACCATCGTCAGGTACGCAGGCAATACCAATACTGGCTCCGACCGAGACGTTTACACCACGTAACTGACAGCTCTGGTGCAGGCTGCCCAGCAAACGTTGGGCGATCTCGTCTACCTGCTGCTGGCTGTGAATATGGCGCAGGATAATCGCAAACTCGTCACCACCGGTTCGTGCAACCAGATCACCGCTACGGGTGTGGTGGCGTAGCCGCTCTGCCACGACCTTGAGCAGCAGGTCGCCGGTGTCGTGGCCAAAGGTGTCGTTAACGGCCTTGAAGCGGTCAAGGTCAATACAGAGCAGAGCATGGCGTTCGTTATCCTGACGGCAGCCACGTAAGGATTCTTCAAGCTGGTTTTGAAACCAGTGTCGATTGGCAAGGCCGGTCACACTGTCCTCGTGGGCCAGCTGCCAGATACGTTGCTGGGCCTGATGACTGTGGGTGATATCAGCAATAACACCACGCCAGTTGCCCTCTGGTGTCGGCTTGGCCGTAATCGACCACCAGTGCAGCTGCTGGTTGACACTCACCGGCAACTCAAGATCACGGAAGGCGCGTTTGCCACCCAGGGCCGTCTGGAATTGCAGAAATTGGGCATGAGCACTGCTGCGTAAATCATCGGGCAATGCTTCCTGCAGCAGCTGGATCATGCTGGGGAAATGTTGCCGTTCCAGACTCTGGCGGTGGTCGCCAAACAGATCGTTGAGACGGGTATTGGTACGCAGCACGCGCAGGTCCTGCCCGATTTCCCATAAGACATCCGCCGTGCTTTGTTCAAAGTCGTTGAGCAGCAGGCTGATGACCTGGTTTTGCTGTTCTGAGGCTATGTCGGCCAGGACATGGGCTCGGAAAACCGCAGCTGCATGCAGGATGTTTACTGCCAGAATGGCCAGATAGACCAGCAACAGCAGAATCAGGTAGTGCCCGATACTGGTATCCGTCTGTAGCAGAGCGCCGACAGAAGCCGCTCCCAGAATACCCATAAACACCAGTGCTGCCTGTGGCAACGTCGTGAAAACGAAGCCACCGGCACACATCATGCCGGCGGTGATGGCTGTAAGGAACAACTGTTGCTCTAACCCGCTACTGGTATACAGGAACAGTGGTGGTATTGCCCACATGGCTGCCATAACGGCGGAATGGATGGTGGTACGCCTGACCGCGCGTTCAGATGCGCGTAACCAAGGTTCAGTACGTAGCGTAAAACGGTACCAGTTGTAAGTGGCAAAGCCCCACAGCAGGAGTTGTGCTGCAGCCCAGATTAATAAGGGTTGCAGGTAAGGTGTGCTCTGAAAAACCGCCAGAGTCAGCAAGACATCAAGGACGTTGGCAATGGCATTCAGTGGCGTCAGGCGTGTTACCGACGCCAGTTGCCGGGCACGCAAGCGCGACAAGGCATCGTCGCTAATGCCCTGTGAAGATAAAGCCTGTGTCTGGTCGTTGCGGCGAGCGCCTTCCAGATCCGGAAAAACAGGCACTATCAACAACAGCAGCTTGCGTAAACGGTCGCTCAGCACATGTGTGCCTCTTTTCGAGCCATCAAGCCTTTTATTCTAGCGCTTGCTGGTGGAAAAGAGCTGTTGTTAATTGTGATTAGAACATCCGTGTCAGTGTTCACAACCCGTTGGGGGTGAGTTGGGAACCAGTCCTGAGAGGCCGCGTGCCAGAGATTACGACCTCTGTCATATGTGGAGCAGAAAGCGTGCCAGCGTTTTTTGTCTGTTTCTGGCGCAATCAGCGTTTGAATTGACGTTTTTTTGACCTGTTGCTGAGCGAGAGAGCGGAAAGTTGCCCTTCGATGGTGCGTCTGATCAGAGTGTGGACCTCAATGGCTCAGACGTATGGATTGGCAGCTGCTGTCCAGATGCTGGTGTGTTCTCTGCTGGAGCGGGGTTCAGCACGGATGTATGCTTGATGGGTTATGAATAGTTGAAGGCAGGAGAGGGTTGTGGATCACGAGTTCTGGCTGGATAAATGGCAACGCAATGAAATCGGTTTTCACCTCGATGAGGTGAACAGCTCGCTGGTGGTCGCGTGGCCTCAGCTTGGCGTGGAAAGTGGTCGGATTCTGGTTCCTCTTTGTGGCAAATCGATTGATATGCTCTGGCTTCTGCATCAGGGGCTTGATGTGGTTGGTATCGAGTTGAGCCCGCTGGCACTGGAAGCATTGCGTACCACAATTGCCGATCATCTTGGTTGGGAGTTCATCCGCACTGAGCGTGATGGTGTGGTGGTGTACGAGCATGATCGTGTGCTGTTGATCGAGGGTGATCTGTTTGCAGTCAAACCGGAAACCTGTGGCGAGATTACCGCAGTGTACGACCGGGCGGCGATGGTGGCACTGCCAGCGGCGATGCGCGATCGTTATCGCGAGCAGATTCTGGCTCTGTCGAAGTCGGCACCACAGTTGCTGATTACGCTGGATTACGACCAGAGCGTCGCGGGCGGCCCGCCATTTGCGGTCAGTGATGCCGAAGTCCGCAAGGCTCTGGAAAGGCACTTCACCATTCGTTGTCAGGACGAGCGCGAGCTGATCGATCAGGAACCTCGCTTCAAGGCCAAAGGCCTGACGTCATTTGTACAACGTACTTACCTGCTGACACCGTTGGCCTGAAGCCGCGGTGAATACTGGCCTGACTCTTCAGGCCAGTTTCTCGACTGCCAACACGCGGATGCAATCCGCGGTCGGGTAGTGCCAACGAACATCCACATCGTAAAACCCGGCTCCGTACTCGCGTTCAGGTTGTGGCGTCTGATAGGCCGGACGCGGGTCTTGGGCCAGACACTGCTCAATCAGTTCCTGTAATGGTTGTTGCAGACGTGCCTGCTGAACTTCAACCTGCAGCCGGGCCTCTGATGACCATTCGACCTGAATCGCAGCGGGGGCATCCGGTGCTAACGCGCTGGTAGCGTGGGGCAGGCAATCCGCATAAGGGATATAGGGTTTGATGTCGATGATGGGGGTGCCATCCATCAGATCAATTCCCGATACACGGATGCTGGTGCCATTGATACTTTCGAGTTTTACCAGCGACTGGCCAATACCGTTGGGGCGGTGGCTGCTGCGGGTGGCAAATACGCCCATACGTTCGTTGCCGCCGAGACGGGGAGGACGTACGCGCAGGCGTGGCGGTTTGTCAGGATCGGGCAGGGCCTGGTGAAACAGAAAAATCAGCCACACATGGCTGTTGAGTTCCAGTCCTTCAAATGCGGCTGCCTGGTCGAACGGTGGTTGCAACTCGATGGTGCCAATGGCGGCAGGAGCCAGCATGGGCTGACGAGGAATGGCAAACTTTTCCCGAAACGGGGTGCGAGCAATGGCAACGGGTTGGATCTGGTACATCGGTGAGTCCAAAGGTCTGATTCCGGATCAGTGTGAGGACACACTGGCTGCGGCGATTTAACCGGAACCAATCCCCCCTGACAACGTTGTGTTACCGACATATACACGGTTTGAAGGTTGTCGAGGGCCGGGATGGCAAGTAGTCTTTGGGTAATTGGTTAATTGATTGATGGAGACAGCAATGGCGCTGGAAGATTCGGAAGGCTTGCAGGCAATCCGTGAACGCTGGGCGAATGTGTGGGCGAACGGTGGTCCGGTTCGGATGGCCGTGGCGGCACTGATCATTCTGCTGATACTGGCATCGGTGCTGGTGGGGGTGTACTGGAGCTCTGAACCGGAGAGTTTTTCCGTTCGTGAAGTTGCCACCGCCAAGGCCGAAAAAATGGGTGTGCAACCTGTGGTCGGTTTTACCAGTGTGGCGACCCTGATCAAGGTTTCCTCCACTCTGCTGGACAAGCCGGGCGGCTACCTGAGTAATGATATGTTCCCGCCGGGCGTTTTCCTCGACAACATCCCGAGCTGGGAATTTGGGGTGCTGGTGCAGGTACGTGATTATTCTCGTGCGCTGCGCAAGGATCTGAGCCGCTCCCAGAGCCAGTCGACCGAAGATCGTGATCTGGCGATTGCCGAACCACAATTCAACTTTGACAGTGAAAGCTGGGCGGTGCCTTCGTCTGAGTCTGAATACCGTCGTGGCATCAAGGCGCTCGACAGCTATCTGGTACGTTTGGCCGATCCTCAGCAGCCTCAGGCACAGTTTTATGCCCGTGCTGACAACCTGCGCCAGTGGCTGCAGGATGTTGAAACCCGTCTGGGCAGTCTGTCGCAGCGTCTGAGTGCATCAGTAGGCAAACGTCGTCTGAATACCGATTTGTCGGGTGAGGCATCTGCCCAGCAATCCACTCCGGGTCATTACGATCAGGACATCAAAACTCCGTGGACCCAGATCGACGATGTGTTCTATGAAGCACGTGGCAGCGCCTGGGCGCTGGCGCATCTGTTGCGGGCTACCGAAGTGGATTTCCACGACGTTCTGCAGAACAAGAATGCTCTGGTGAGTCTGCGTCAGATCATCCGTGAACTGGAAGCGACCCAGGAAACCGTATGGTCACCGATGATTCTGAACGGCAGTGGTTTTGGTATGTTCGCGAACCATTCTCTGGTAATGGCGTCATATATCAGCCGCGCCAATGCCGCCATCGCTGACCTTCGTGAACTGCTCGCCCAGGGCTGATTCATACTTTCTAACACCCGCTCAATTCGAGCGGGTGTCGATGTGCCTTTCATATAACTGTCACTTTTTTTCAATCCCGGTGTAATAAATCGTCAACATACTCGCGCTTCCAGATTTTCCATGCAGGGAGGATGGAAGAGCGCAGAGACCCTTGTTGTCCCTGAAAACCGCCCTGCGGTATTTGTTCTTCCGGTTTCCTGCTCATGTATCCGAATGTTCAGGGGGCCTGATGAAACCGACCCGTTTGCTGCTGACTGCAGCCTCATCCTTGCTTGTATCCCAGGTGATGGCTGGTGAAGCCGTTTTTTATCTGATCGAAGACGGTGCAGCGCTGAAAGACGTTACCGTGACATTAAATGGTCAGAAACGCTTGTCTGGCAGTGATGGTTTCGCAAGCTTCGACAATCTGCCCGCTGGCAGTCACTCCGTTGTGGTGTCCCAGATGGGCGAACAACTGGGTGAGTTCCAATTCGACACCGCATCCGCTGCTGAAAATGCCGAAATCGTCGTTGAGATGATTGGTGGCGAAGCAATTGAAGAAGTAGTGCTGTATACCCCGGGTCAGGCGGATGCCCAGCTGGCTGGCAAGATTTCCGGCGTTCTGCTGTCGGATGAAACTGCCGGTCCGATTGTCGGTGCACGTATCTCTGTTGAAGGTACCGAAGTGGGTGTAATGACCGACGCCGATGGTGCTTTTACGCTGGATCTGCCACGCGGTCAGTACAACCTCACCGTTTCCCACCCGAACTACGGCAAGCGTGACGTGCGTAACCTGCACGTGATCGGCAATAACACCACCGCTCTGAATCTGGGCATGAGCATGGCCGGTAACGGTTCTATTGAAGAAGTGGTGGCCGTTGGTTCCTATATGCCGACCACCGGTGCAGCTCAGGAGCGCGATTCTTCCGCTGTGCTGGAAGCCATTGGTACCGAGCAGATGGCTCGTTTCGGCGATTCCAGCGCTGCTTCTGCCCTGAAACGTGTTGCCGGTGTATCCGTCGTTGGCGGTCAGTTCGCAGTGGTGCGTGGTTTGCAAGGTCGTTACATTTCTTCCACCCTCAACGGTGGTTTGATGCCAAGTACCGACCCTATGCGTCGTGACGTGCCGCTTGACCTGTTCCCGGCAGCGGTACTGGGTGGTATCAACATCCAGAAAACCTACACGCCAGACATGCCAGGCGACGCTACTGGCGGCATCATCCAGATGACCACCAAAGGTCTGCCGGATGAGCCTGTGAACAAGCTGAGTGTGGATATGGGGATGAACAACCGTACCACGTTCAGTGATATCAACAGCTACGAAGGCGGCAGCTCCGACTGGCTGGGTGTGGATGATGGCACCCGTGAAATGCCATCCGCCATCGCCAGCAACTTCGTTGGCTCCAAAGGCCTGACTTACTGTTCTTCCGGTTCCGGTGATCCTCTCTGTACCTATCCGGCGGAAATGGTCGGCATGGCAACTTCTCTGGATCACAACTACAACGTTCAGCAGACGTCTGCCAAACCGGCACGTGGTTTCTCCTACGGTTTTGGTGATCGTATCGAGAGCTCTGGTGACGGTGAATATGGTTACTACGGCGCTGTTCAGTACAAGGACGCTACCGAGGCCCGTCACGACGCGACCGTTAACGATGATGATCGCAGTGGTTCCTACGAGCGTAGCAAGCGCAAGATCGATACAACTGCATACCTGGTCGGTGGTTATGAAACCGCTGAAACCACGTTGCTGAGCAAAACCACGATTTTGCGCAAGACTGACAACACCACCAAAACCTCCAGTGTTTATGACAGTTCTGCCGACCAGCAGATCAACAAGGTGCTGATGCAGTGGACCGAGCGTCAGTTCCTGGGTCAGCAGTTCAGTGGTGAACACCTGTTTGCAGACGATACCCAGCAGCTGAACTGGCATGTGGGTGTGGCACAGACCAAGCGTGATGAGCCGGACCGTCGTGCATACAGCTATATCAACGGTGTTTTTATTCCGTCTACCCTGGAGCGTCGTTTCTCCGAGCTGACAGAAGATGCACTGGATGCCGGTGTTGATTACCGCATTGAAACCATGCTGACCGACGACATCGGTCTGACTGTGAAAACCGGTCTGATGGCATCCCAAAAAGACCGTACTGTGGATATGACCCGTGTTGGTGTGGCGACAACCGGTGCTGGTCTGGACACTACCCAGAACATCGAGGCCATCGTTAACGATGCCAACTTCCAGAATGGTCAGCTGATTCTGGCTAACCGCACCACCAACACTGACAGTTATGAAGCCAGCGATAACGTAACTGCTGCCTACGCTTCCGGTGAAGTGGATTTTGGTGACGTTCAGGTTCTGGCAGGTGCCCGTATGGAAGATTCCGAGCAAACTCTGGATTACCCATATTCAAGCGCCAATTCCAACAAGCTGAAATCCAGTGATGTATTACCAGTGGTATCGGCTAACTGGCAATATAACGAAGAGCTGCAATTGCGCGCAGCTGTGAGTAAAACCCTGTCTCGTCCTGGCCTGACTGAATTGTCGGAATCAGTTCAATACGATCCTGAAACTGACGAAGAAGTATATGGTAACCCGGATCTGGTTATCTCCAAGATTGATAACCTTGATTTGCGTGCGGAATACTACTTCTCTGAAGAAGAGAATATTTCGTTTGCAGTATTCAACAAGATGATTGCTGATCCGATTGAACGTACCGTTATGGATGCTTCTGGCAGTGCTGCCAGTGGTACTACCTTCCGTAATGAAAAGTCTGCTGATCTGACCGGCCTCGAACTGGATTTCCGTATCAATACTCTGGATACCGATACCTGGACTGGTTTTGTCAGCGGTAACTATTCCTACATTGACGCGGTTGTGAATCTGAGTGACGACAGCGCCCGTCTGGAAGGCAAGGATTCACGCCAGCTGCAGGGGCAATCCCGTAATCTGGCCAACTTCCAGATCGGTTTCGACCATCTGCCAAGCGCCCAGAGTATCACTTTGCTGGTTAACAGCTTCAGTGACCGTATTCACCTGACCTCCCGTGCTGATGATCCGATTATCGAAGATGCACGTATTACCCTTGATCTTGCTTACGAATATGAAATCGATGAGCAAATGTCGGTGAAAGCCAAGGCCGGTAATATTACCGACTCCAGGGTTTCCTATAGCCAGGGTGGTAGCACTATCGAGAGCTATCATGAGGGTATGGATATCAGTGCCGGTTTCTCCTACGAGTTCTGATAGTAAAAATTCAGATATCGTCAGTTTTTTTAATCGATATGTAATAAAGTCGACCTAGGATAACGGTCGACTTCATTACCAAACTCCTGAGGGCTGTATCATGGAATTCAAAAAGAAATATCTGGTTGCCGCGCTGCTGGCTGCTACTACTGCTTCTATCGTAGGTTGTGGTGGTTCTTCATCTTCATCTAATAAAGACACCGGCAACACTGATACCGACACTGATACCGAAGTAACTTACGATTTCGTAACCTGTAACTCTGACGAAACCGTATGTACCCTGGAAGGTACTGTAGACAAGGACTACACCATGAAAGCGGGTGTGGAATACCGTCTGAACGGTTTTGTAACCGTTGGTGCTGGTAACGTTGAACTGGCTGACGCTGCTGCTGTAACTGCTGCGAAGTCTGCTGGTGTTACCCTGACCATCGAGCCAGGCGTAGAAGTTAAAGCTTACAACACTGGTGTTCTGCTGGTTACCCGTGGTTCCAAGCTGATGGCTGAAGGTACTGCTGCTGCTCCAATCACTTTCTCTTCTGTTCAGGACGACAACTACGACGGTCTGGGCGAATGGGGTGGTGTGGTTATTCAGGGTTTCGCTCCACAATACGGCCTGGGTGACACTGGCGTATGTTATGGCACTGGTACCGTATGTAACGTAGCCGGTGAAGGCGGCGACGGCATCGGTTACTTCGGTGGTAACGACATGGCTGACAACAGCGGTGTTATGAAATACGTTCGTATCGCTGAAGCCGGTAAAGTGGCTGGTCCAGACAACGAAATCAACGGTCTGTCCCTGCAGGGTGTTGGTTCTGGTACCACTATCGATTACATCCAGATCCACAACAGCCTGGACGATGGTATCGAGTGGTTCGGTGGTAACGTGAACGTGACCCACGCTGTTCTGACCAACAACGACGACGACGATATCGACTTCGACGAAGGCTTCCAGGGCAACATCCAGTACGCCATCGTTCTGAAGAACCAGTCTGCTACTGCTACTCCATCTGGTACCAACGACCCACGCGGTATCGAAGGTAACTCTGACCTGTCTTCCAACAAGCAGGTTTCTGCTACTCACGCCGCTCTGAGCAACATCACCCTGATCGGTGGTGCTATCAACAACGGCCAGCCAGCTGCCAAGCTGCGTGGTGAAGTGAACGCTGACCTGTCCAAAGTGGTTGCTACCGGTTTCGCTTCTGGCTGTCTGGAAGTGAAGAGCAGCGAAGCAACCAACGTGTCTGTACAAGACATGGTGTGTGACAGCACTGACGCTCTGCTGAAAAACGACTCTCCAGCTACCGGTTCCCTGATCAGCTCTGCTGCTGCTATCACCCTGAACGCTGCTGGTGCTGTTCTGAACGCTGAAGCTGTTGCTACTTCTATCACTGCTGACGTAACTGCAGTAGATAACGGTTCTGACTTCGCTTTCGACGCTACCACCTACGCTGGTGCTGTTAACCCTAACGGTACTGACAACTGGACTTCCGGTTGGGTTATCGAAGGTTCCCTGGACACTCTGACTGCTGTTAACCAGTAATCAGAAGACCAGCAGGTCCGCTCTGGCAGACCTGACCCAAAGCGCCTTTCACAAGGCGCTTTTTTATGACCCTCTGCTTTTATAGATGCTGATATCAGGAGTTACCGGTACGGACGCCGGACTGCCACTGACGGCATGCTTTCATGATCTGTGCGCTGACAAAAATGTTACAACATTACAAAAAGTGTAATATATGTGTCACGTCATGCGTGTAGTCTTCGCTTTCATTTTTTAACGCCTGTATTTTGTCAGGCAAAACGATGTTTAAACGGGTAACAGATATGCCTATGCAACTGCGAACTCGCAACCTTCTGGCCGCTGCCATTCTGGCGTCCGGTGTTGTGTTCGGTGCCAATGCAGCCGATGTGGAAACTGTGATCGACAAGGGCGCCAACCGCGCAGCCCAGGCACAGCAGGCACAGCAAAAAATCGATTCCATCGATGACACCACTCGCAGTGCGGAACGCGATTATCGCGCTGCTATCAAGGAAGCCGATGGTCTCAAAGTGTATATCCAGCAACTCGACAAGCAGCTGGCCAGCCAGCAGTCCGAGCTTGACGGTATTGAGAAGAGCATTGATCAGGTGACTCTGGTTGAACGCCAGATCACCCCGCTGATGCTGCGTATGATCGACGCCATTGATCAGTTTGTGCAGGCCGATGTGCCGTTCCGTGTTGAAGAGCGCGCCAAGCGCGTTGACGGTCTGAAAGACCTGATGGGCCGTGCAGACGTCAGCGTTGCTGAAAAGTATCGCAAGGTGATGGACGCTTATCTGCGTGAAATGGACTACGGTCGTACCATCGAGTCTTACCGTGGCAACCTGGACGGTCGTGAAGTCGACTTCCTGCGGGTTGGCCGTATTTCCCTGATTTACCAGACTCTGGACGGCCATGAGCTGGGTGTGTTTAACCAGAATTCCCGCCAGTGGCAACCGCTGGACGCCGAGTACAAGAGCAAGGTGATGGCGGCAATCCGCATCGCTCGTGAACAGGCAGCGCCTGATCTCATCAAGGTACCGGTAGCGGCTCCACAGGAGGCCAAATAATGAAGTTCAAGGCAATGATTCTGGCCGCTGCCATGGCCGTTGGCTGTCACGCTGTACAGGCAGCTGAAGCGACATCCGTTAACGATCTGCTGAAACTGGTTCAACAGGGTCAGGCTCGTGATGACCAGCAGACCCGTGAGCGTATGGCACGTTTTAACGCTGCTCACAGTGAGCAGGAAAGCATGCTGGCGGAAGCGCGTCGTGAAGTATCAGCTCTGGAAGCCGACAGTGTGCGCAAGGAACAACTGTTCCAGAGCAATGAAACCCGTCTGGCGGAATCCCAGGATCGTCTGACTGAGCGAATGGGCAGCCTGAAAGAGCTGTTCGGTGTGCTGCAGCAGGTTTCCGGTGATACCCGTTCCGTGTTCGAAGGTTCGGTGATCAGTGCTGAACTGCCAGGCCGCAACGAATTCCTGAGTGCTCTGATCAAGAGCGCCGGTTCTTCTTCCAACATGCCATCGGTTGAGTCTCTTGAGCGTCTGTGGTTCGAGATGCAGCGTGAAATGACTTACAGCGGTCAGGTCAGCAAGTTTGCGACTGACGTGGTGTTGCCAACGGGCGAAAGCACTCGCAAGAACGTGGTTCGTGTTGGTGGTTTCAACCTGGTAGCGGATGGCAAGTTCCTGAACTGGGATATGGAATCCGCACGCGTAGTCGAGCTGGATAAACAGCCTGGCAGCCGTTACAACGACCCGGTGGTTGCTCTGGAAAAATCTTCTGGTGACCAGCTGACCGGTTTCTGGATTGACCCATCCCGTGGCCAGCTGCTGAAGATCAAGGGCCAGTCTCCTGAGATGACTGACCGTATCGAGCAGGGTGGTGTGGTTGGTTACATCATTATGGGTCTGGGCGGTATCGGTATTCTGCTGGCGTTGGTTCGTATGCTGATGCTGACTCTGGAAGGTGGGCGTATTCGTCGTCAGATGCAGTCGGATGTGGCCGATGAAAACAACGCTTTGGGTCGTGTGATGAGTGTTTACAAGAAGCACCGCAACGCCGATATCGAAACACTTGAACTGCACCTGGGTGAGGCGATTTCTGCTGAGATCCCACGTCTGACCACGGGTATCACCTGGATCAAGATCATCTCTGTGGTGGCTCCGCTGCTGGGTCTGCTGGGTACAGTAACCGGTATGATCGACGTATTCGAAACCATGTCCCTGTTTGGTACTGGTGATCCGAAACTGATGGCGGGTGGTATTTCCCAGGCGCTGGTAACGACCGTTCAAGGTCTGGTGTCTGCGATTCCGTGTGTGTTCCTGCACACCCTGACCAACAACCGCAGCCGTGCCCTGATTCTGATCCTGGAAGAACGTGCGACTGGCATTCTGGCCCGTCAGTCCGAACAACAGTCCAAAGCAGCGGCGTAAGTAACTATGTTCAGCACTTTATACGAACCGGTATACCTGTTCATGGAGCGTGGCGGCGAAGTCCTCTACGCCATCATGGGCCTGGTATTTATCCTCTGGTTGCTGGTGCTGGAACGGGTTGGCTACATCCTGTTTGGCCACCGCTCGGCGGTTGCCGCTGCGGTGGCGGAATGGGAAGCACGCAGCGAGCGCCGCTCCTGGTCGGCGCACCAGATTCGTCAGGATCTGCTGTGCCACCTGTCGATGCAGCTGCAAGCCAACATCAGCACTATTCGCATGCTGGTAGGACTGGCACCGCTGTTCGGTTTGCTGGGTACTGTCTGGGGCATGATCGAAGTATTCGATGTGATGGCCCTGATGGGGAGTGGCAGCCCGAAAGCGATGGCCTCCGGTATTTCCAAAGCCACCATCCCGACCATGGCGGGTATGGTAGGCGCGATTACCGGTGTGTTTGCCCGCAGCTTGCTGGAACGTTTTATCCGGCGCGAACAGATGCGTATCGAAGACAAACTGACCTTCGATCACTAAATTCAAGAGTACAAGATTATGAGACGCGGTTTTTCCAATCTCACGCCACAGTCTGAAGAAGGTGATATCGACATCACCCCGATGCTCGACGTGGTGTTTATCATGCTGATCTTCTTTATCGTGACCGCTTCCTTCGTGAAAGAGTCCGGTATTGAAGTAAACCGTCCGGATGCCAGCACGGCGACTACCCAGTCCCGTGCCAACATTCTGATTGCCATTAACGATCTGGGCGAAATCTGGATCAATAAACGCAAGGTAGAAGAAAGTCAGGTCCGCGCCAACATCGAACGGATGCACGCTGAAAACCCGCAGGGTAGCGTTGTTATCCAGGCTGATGAAGAAGCTCGTACCCGTCTGCTGGTGGCGGTTATGGACGCTGCTCGTCAGGCCGGTGTAACGGATGTGTCTCTCGCTACCGAGGAGCGTTGATCATGGTATCAACCCTGCTTCGTTTTGGTGTCGCCATGGTGGTTGCCGTGATGGCAACCTTCGCGGTGTTCTGGATGATGCAGAGTCTGGTCAGTAGTGGTGGTTCGGTGCTCAATGACCAGAACCACACCCGTATCCAGAACTTCGTGATGGCGAAGGCGGATGACGATGTCCAGACCAAAGAGCGTATGCCGCGCAAGCCACCAGAAACCATGAAAGAACCGGCCCAGCCGCAAATGCCAAAACCGGACGTTGCTCGTGCTGACGCCAAGGGTGGTATGGATGTGGGTGGTTTCCAGATTGGTGCTGACCTGTCGGTTGACGCTGGTCTGGCCGGTGGTGCAGGTGAAGCCGCCAGTGATGGTGAGTTCCTGCCGATTGTGAAAGTAGCGCCTAACTATCCACGCCGTGCAGCGGCCAAGGGTATCGAAGGTTATGTGGTGGTTGAGTTTACTGTGACTGCACTGGGTACGGTTGATAATCCGGTCGTAGTGGAAGCAGATCCGGTGAACGTCTTCGACCGCGAAGCACTGGCGGCTGTACGCAAGTTCAAATACAAGCCGAAAGTGGAAAATGGTCAGCCGGTTGCGGTGCCTGGTGTGCGTAACATCATCCGCTTCGAGCTGGAAAAAAACGGTCGTAAAGGGTGATTGACTGATGAACCGACATATTTCCCTGCTCAGTGCGGCTCTGCTGGTGATGGGACTGGGTTGCACAGTGCCAGCCGTTCAGGCGGCTGATGAGCAACCGGCGTCTTCCAGCCGGGTCAAGCGGGCGCAGACCTTGCGTCCGGAGATTTACAAACAGCTGGATGCGGCTCGTACCCAGGCGGATGCCAAGCAGTACAACCCGGCATTGCAAACCCTGCAGTCGCTGGAAAAGCGCAAGCGTAATTCCTATGAAACCGCGATGACGTACAACATGTACGCCTACGTGTATTTCAATCAGGAAAACTACAACGGTGCTATCAAGGCTTACGAGAATGTGCTGGCGGTAGAAAACCTGCCGGACAGCCTGCGTCAGACCACCCTGTACAGTGTGGCCAAGTTGTATCTGATGCAGGAGCAGTATCAGAAAGCCCTAAAGCCGCTGAATCAGTGGTTTGAAGTGGTAGAACAACCGGGGGCTGAGGCTTTTATGCTGCGTGCCCAGGTTTACTACCAGCTGGAACAGTACAAGTCGGCGCTGCCGGATATTCGCAAAGCCATTACCATGACTACCGAGCAGGGTAATGTGCCACGTGAAAACTGGCTGATGCTGGAGCGTGCCGTGTATTACCAGAACAAGGATTTCCGCAGCCTGGCGGGCTGTCTGCAAAACCTGATTAGCTACTATCCGAAAGGCACTTACTGGGTTCAGTTGGCCGCAGTTTATAACGAACTGAATCAGCCGATGAAAGAACTGTCGACGCTGGAAACTGCGTATGAACAGGGTTTCCTGACTCAGGAATCCGAGTTGATCAGTTTTGCCCAGGCCCTGATGGCGCAGGAGATTCCGTTCAAGGCCGCTCAGGTTCTGGACAAGGCCATCAAGGACGGCAAGATCAAGGACGATGTTCGGGTGCTGTCGACCATGGGGGATGCCTGGATGCTGGCGCGTGAATACGATCAGGCGATTACCGTGATGACCCAGGTGGCGAAGCTGTCTGGTGCAGGCAAGGATTACTTCCGTCTGGCCCAGATTCACACCGAACGTCAGGAGTGGGATCTGGCTCTGAAGAACGTAAACGCTGCCATCGAGAAGGGTGGTTTACCGCAGGGTAATTCTGCTTACGTGCTGAAAGGTCTGGTGCTGTTCAACATGGACCATCTGGCCGATGCCAAAAATGCCTTTGCCAAAGCCTCCAGCGATGGCAATCGTATGGCCAGCCAATGGATCGAGTTCATCGAGAACGAAGAGAAACGCCGTGAGTATATGGCTGCGTCGTCCTGAATGGATGGATGCTGACCACTCAGGAAAAACCGCCTTCGGGCGGTTTTTTTTCGATCAGATCCGCCAGTTCCAGCACCTGTTGCAGGGCTTCTGACATCTGTTCGGGATCAATCAGGCAATCGCGCCGATACACCAGTAACAGCCCGTTTGACCACTCCACTTCCAGCGTTGGATGGCGCTGAATCCATTTGCCACCTTTGCCTTGTAGCCAGATTTCCAGCGCATGTGGTTTTTCCGCCTCAATGCGCAGGCCCTGTACCCAATCCGGTAACTGATCGGTTTTGCAGCGAATGCGCTTTTCCGGTGTCAGGTCGGTAAAGGCATCGGCTTTGGCAGCCTTGTGATGACTGATACAGAAGCTGCCACATTGCACCGGGCCGCATTGAACGAGCACCAGCGTCTGGTCTTCCGGTGCCTGATCGCCCAGTAATGAATAATCCACAATCTTGAAATAACGCTCGGCCCGGCGTCCGGCCAACTGGTTGCGGACATGGCGAATCTGGCCGCGCAGAAATAACGCAAACGGCGTGCGTGCCAGATCTCGGTCGAGTGCTGCCAGGCGGCTGAAGTCGGCATCGAGAGCGGGGGCTAGCGCCTGAATAGCCTGACTACGTGAGTCCCGGCCAAGGCTGAGCATGGCCAGTAAACCCGCCGCCATCAGTAACAGAATGCCCAGGGTAAGCACAAAGGTCATGGTTCGAGTCTTCAGATGCAGGGAATGCGAGTGTAACATCGTCTGTCAGATGGAATGATCCACATGTACTTCCGACCTAAGGATACCCAAGGGTGAATACCTCTGAACCGGTGTTGTTTGACACCATTTCCGCTCGCGGCGGATATCGAATCGGCTTGCTGACTCTGAATCGTCCGGAAGCACTGCACGCGCTCGACCTTGTGATGGTGCAGTCGATCGCTCGTCAGATGCAGCGCTGGCAACGCAGCAAGAAAGTGGTGGCAGTTGTCATGCAAGGTGCGGGTGATCGTGCCTTTAGCGCCGGTGGTGATCTGCGCCAGTTACACGCCAGTATGACCTCCGACGGTGATCAGCGTTATGAGTACGCCGACCAGTTTTTCCTGGCGGAATACCTGAATATTCTCAATCTGCACCGGTTCACCAAACCTCTGATTGCCTGGGGGAATGGCTTGCTCATGGGCGGAGGTCTGGGCTTGTATCTGGGGGCCAGTCACCGGATTGTGACACCCAATGTACAGATGGCCTGGCCGGAGGTTCGCATTGGCTTGTTCCCGGATGTGATGGGCAGCTGGTATCTGTCGCGCCTGCCGGAACCTTTGGGGCATTGGTTGGGGATGACCGGCAGTGCACTGAATGATGCTGATGCGAAGGCGGCTGGACTGGCGGATTACCGGATTGAACACAGCAGCCGTCATTCTGTGATTGAGGATTTGCGGCGCCTGCGTTGGGGGGATAACCGCGCAGTAAACCATTACGAAGTGCGCCGTTGTTTGCAGCAGGCCGAGCAGGATCATCCTTCCAGCACCGAACGCTGGTGGCCATTGGTGCAGCCACAGGTCAGCGCCTGTATGGATGAAACCGGTATGTTGCAGCCACCCCTGGCGACTACGGGTATCGACAATCCGCAAGCACTGGCCTGGTTTGAAAAAGGCTGGCGCCAGTATCGTGAGGGCTGCCCGGCCAGTATCCGGCTGGTGCAGGAGCAGATTCGACTGGGACGGTTGCGAGCCCAGGGCGAAGTGATGGCGATGGAGCTGGAAATGGCCTGGCAATGCACGCGTTCAGCAGACTTTGCCGAAGGTATTCGTGGCCGTTTGCTGGAACGGGACAAACCGCCGGTCTGGACGGAGTCAGCGGTACCAGAGGTCAGTCGCGAACGGGTCAAACAGATGCTGGCCTCGCCGTGGAGCGAAGACCAGCATCCGTTCCGACAGTTCTTGCGTCAGTGGGAGCGCGGTTGATCCAGCGCTGCCAGTGAGCAGTTACCGAGAGTGGCGGTTTGTCCGAGCAGGGTAACATTGCCACTTTCAGGTTCCTGGCTTAATACCACCAGCCCTTGATTACCACACCAGGATGCGACTTCACCGATGGTTTTTTCACCCAGCATAACGGGGGTCAGAACATCCACGTGGCAAGCGTCCGCTAACTGGATTGTGGCCAGCTGGCGTTTGCTTTTGCCCAGATACTGGACCCGGGCGACCACTTCCTGACCGGTATAACAGCCCTTGCGGAAGTTAACGCCGCCCAGAATATCCCAGTGAATATGTTGCGGAATCCAGCTTTCACGGCTGGCGGTTTCTACCCATACCACCCCCGCTGCAATGTCGGCCAGTTGCCATGCTTCGGTTTCCAGCGTGATGCCCTCAACGGTTTCGCCCCACAGTTCGGTACGGCCATCCGGCCATTGCAGGCGGGCTGAGTTTTCCTGCCAGCAGATCTGACCGGCTTCCAGATCGGAGCTTTCCAGCAGGCCACGAACTAGCCAGCTGCTGGCGCTCAGGCTGACCTTGTAGAAAACAGCGTAACGGGACAGATGCTGGCGCAGGGCTTCGGCCTGGGCCGTTGGCAAACGCAACAGGAAGCGAGTGCCCTGACGGGCGATGACAAAGTTCGCCACCATGCGACCCTTGGCAGTGCAGCAGGCTCCAGGAATCCAGTGCTGGTCGTCCAGGCGGGCAACATCACAGGTTAATTGTCCCTGTAACAGGCGTTCGCTATCGGGACCGCTGATCTCCAGCAGTGCCATGCTTTTGTTGATCTCGATCATTGCAGATTCGTTCAGACTCATATTGTCCTCCTTCAGCCAGAGTGTAAGCCTTCCTGATGCAAGATGGCAGCCATCCCGGCTGTCGTGATTTTCCGTGGCTTTCCGAGTCATCAGGGGAGTTTGCTGTAGCGTTGGTGTGTTTATAATGTCGCACAACTGACAGGAGACCAATGTGAGCGACGATATCCGTAAAAAACGCCTGTGGTGGCACAGCCGCCGCGGCATGCTGGAACTGGACGTAATCCTGATTCCGTTTGTGGAACAGGCTTTTGATGCGTTGAGCGAAGACGACAAGCAGCGTTATGAAGACCTGCTGGCGCAAGAAGACACTGAGCTGTTTGTCTGGTTTATGGATCGCCAGATTCCGGAAGATGCCGACCTGGCACGGATCGTCAGTATGGTTCTGGAGCATGCGCGTACCCGCAAGCTTTGAATGGCATTTGAGCCCCAGCCGTTATCAGCATTGTCTGGATACCCTGATGTTGGGGTGGCCGGTACTGGTATGGCTGGTCTGGATCCGTGCCGATGGATGGCTACTGTTATGGCTGGTGGCGGTGGGCTACTGGTGTAGCCGCACGCCATCCCTGCGGATTCAGGCGCTTGGCATTGATAATGGCCAATGGTGGGTTCAACAGGGGCTGCGCCGCCAGAGCGTACAATTGCGATCAGGATGGCGTCGGTCGGATTTGCTGGTGTTGTGGTATGGCCGTTGGCCATGGCAGGCACTGGTGGTGCGCCGACAACATTTGCCGTCGGCAGAGTCATTCCGGCAATTGAAGGCAGCCCTGTACGGTTTGCTGCCAACAACGTCCGTTGACTGAGCGGGTATCAGACCTCGCCCAGTTCACGCAAGGCCTTGGAGGCCAACACGGTATCAAAGGCTCGTGGCAAGGCATTCGGATAATCGCGGCTGTAATGCAGACCACGGCTTTCCTTACGCTGCAGGGCCGAGCGAATGATGATATCGGCTACGTCAACCAGATTACGCAGCTCGAGCAGATCGCTGGTGATGTGGAAATGACGGTAGAACTCCTGGATTTCCCCGCGTAACAGATCCACCCGGTGGCGCGCACGCACCAGACGTTTGGTGGTACGCACAATGCCCACGTAGTCCCACATAAAACGCCGCAGTTCATCCCAGTTGTGGGAAATCACCACGTCTTCATCGGAATCGGTCACCTGACTGGCATCCCAACCTGGCACGGTTGGAATTGGCAGGCGGCTGTCCATGTTGTTAACGATGTGTTCGGCCGCCGAGCGGGCGTACACCAGACATTCCAGCAACGAGTTACTGGCCAGACGGTTGGCGCCATGCAGGCCGGTACAGGCGGTTTCACCAATGGCGTACAGGTTTTCAATATCGGTACGGCCGAAGTTGTCGGTCACCACACCACCACAGGTGTAGTGGGAGGCCGGCACAATCGGAATCGGTTCGCGGGTGATATCAATGCCCAGCGCCAGGCAGCGTTCGTAAATAGTCGGGAAGTGGCGACGCAGGAAACCCGTCGGTTTATGACTGATATCCAGATACAGACACGGTGCCCCCAGACGTTTCATTTCATGGTCGATGGCACGAGCGACGATGTCGCGTGGTGCCAGTTCGCCGCGAGGGTCGAACTTGTCCATAAAACGGGTGCCATCCGGCAGCAGCAATTTGCCACCTTCACCACGCACCGCTTCGCTGATCAGGAAGGACTTTTCCAGTGGGTGATACAGGCAGGTCGGGTGGAACTGGTTGAATTCCATGTTGGATACCCGACAGCCCGCCCGCCAGGCCATGGCAATACCATCACCAGAGGCAGTATCCGGGTTGGTGGTGTACAGGTAGACCTTGCTGGCACCACCGGTCGCCAGCACGGTGGCATGGGCGGTAACGGCAACCACCTTGCGTTCTTCCTTGTCGAGGAAATAGGCACCCACACAGCCAGAGCCCGGAATACCGAGTTTTTCCCGGGTAATCAGATCAATCGCAATCAGATGCTTGAGCATGTGCAGATTCGGCCGTTCGGACGCCCGTTGTATCAGAGTGTCCGAAATGGCGAGTCCGGTGGCATCGGCGGCATGAATGATACGGCGGGCGCTGTGGCCGCCTTCACGGGTCAGGTGGAAGCGGTCGCCAACTTCCTGCGTGAAAGGGACGCCGGTATCAATCAGCCACTGAATGGCGGCGGCGGAATTTTCCACTGTGAAACGCACGGCCGGTTCATGACACAGGCCGGCACCGGCAATCAGGGTATCGGAGACGTGGGCGTCTATACTGTCGGCTTCGTCGAGCACCGCAGCTACCCCGCCCTGAGCCCAGCGGGTTGAGCCGCTGTCCAGCTGGTCCTTGCTGATAACGGCAACCTGCAGATGCTCTGGCAACGACAGTGCCAGCGTCAGGCCGGCGGCGCCGGAGCCGATAATCAATACGTCGTAGGTCAGTTGTCCACTCATCAGGGATATACGTCAAAAAAAAGTGAGCCTTATAATGCCAGTATCTGCGCGGTCAGAACAATTGTCAGGGTAACCCTCTGGAACTTTTGCCGGAACGATCACTCTATGGAGCATGGCCAGTAATCCAGAAAGGCACATGCAGCCACACGGAGGGCAACCAGTGAGCAGCGCAGCAACATTATTACAGCAGCCGGCCACGGCTTCGGATCAGGGCATGACAGACCATCAACATACGGATCGACAACTGGTAGCAAGAGTGCAGCGTGGGGATCGCCGCGCATTCGATCTACTCGTGGTGAAGTACCAGCATCGCATTCTGTCTCTGGTCGGGCGCTTTGTCGGTGATTTTGCTGAAGCGCAAGATGTGACCCAGGAAGCGTTTATCAAGGCTTACCGCGCTTTGCCAAAATTTCGCGGTGAAAGTGCTTTTTACACCTGGATGTACCGGATTGCGGTGAATACCGCCAAGAATCATCTGGTCAGTCGTGGTCGCAAGACGCCGACCCATGACATAGATCCTGAAGATGCCGAGTTTCTGGGCGATCATGCAGCAATGCGTGATATTGAGTCCCCGGATGGTCTGTTGCAGCGTGACCAGCTGCGTCAGGTAGTGTTCTCCGCCATTGAGGAGCTGCCTGAAGACCTGCGCATGGCAATTACCCTGCGTGAAATTGATGGCTTGAGCTATGAAGAAATTGCCGAGGCGATGGAATGCCCGATTGGTACGGTTCGTTCCCGGATTTTCCGGGCACGAGAAGCGATAGACAAAAAGATGGAGCCACTGCTGGTGGCCACCACCGCCTGACGTTCCCAAAGGTGTTTATGATGAACGATCGCATGAACGAGTCCTTGTCGGCTCTGGTCGATGGCGAAGCTGACGAACTCGAAATCCGCCGTGTACTCAACCAGATGGAGCAGGATGATGAACTGCGCCAACGCTGGAATCGCTATCAACTGATCGGCTCTGTGCTGCGCGGCGAACCCGCCACTACAGTCGATCTGTCAAAGGGAATCATGCAAGCCCTGGATGGTGAGCCCATGGATGAAGTACCCGGTGGGCTGAACGCCAGCACCGGTGGTGAGGTTGCCGCAACGGAAAGCACGTCCACTGGCCGTTTTCGTTCAGGTTGGGTGGCATCGGGTGCGGTGGCCGCTTCGGTAGCCTTTGCTGTGCTGCTGGGCGCCCGTTTTATGGAGGCTCCTGAGTCTGGCACAGCGCCAGCAATTGCCGCCGTGGATACCCAGTCCATGACGGCACCGGTGGCGCAGCCAGCCGTTCAGGCCGTCAGTGCTGATCCTTCAGCACGTGTCGCTCTGGAAGCGGCAGTGGCGTCGGTGCAATCCGAGCCTGTGGTTGACGAAACCCGTCTGCGTGAAGCCCAGCAGCGTTTGCACGATTATGTGATGCAGCATAATCAGCAGTCAGCGATGAACAATGGTCGTGGATTGTTGCCGTTTGCTCGTGTGACCAGTTACGAACAGGGGCAGACCGGAGAAGCTCAGCGGTGATTCGATCCTGGTTGTTTGGCTGGTTGACATTACTGGTGCTGCCGACGGCAATCGCAGCACCGCTGGTGACGGCAGAAATCCCCCAGCAGGCCCAGGATGAACCGGGGCAATTGCTGGAACGGATGTCACAAGCAATCCGGGAAGAGGCATACCGCGGTGTGCTGGTGTTTGGCAACAATCAGGAATGGCATACCCTCAGTATTCAGCACCAGATGAAAGATGGTGTTGAGTACGAAAAGGTCACCCATCTGACCGGTGCGCCGCGCCAGATGACCCGTATTGGTAATCGGGTGTCGATGACGCCCCATCCTGACCAGCTGCAGGCCGCTGTGCGCAAGACCGGTCTGCTGGGACCGGGTCTGGATGAACGGTTGCCGATGATGAATCAGAACTATCACCTGTCCAGTCGCTCGTCGCCGATGCAGATTGCCGGGCGTCCGGTGGTCGAGGTTCAGGTTATTCCACAAAGCGCCGACCGTTATGGCCAGAATCTCTGGCTGGATCGTGATACCGCTTTGTTATTGCGTGCTGATGTGGTGGACGATCAGCAAAATGTGGTAGAGCGCTACCAGTTTGCTGAAGTGGATATTGGTGTTGAATTTCAGCCGGGTGAGTTTGCGTTAGGTGATGACTCAGGCCTCGGTGAACCTCTGCCCGAGGCTCCGCCGGAATCAGCGCCAACCGATACCGGCTGGCTGCCCGACTGGTTGCCGAGTGGTTTCAGTCAGGCATCGTTTCAGCAGCAAGGTGATTCGTCCATGCTGATGTTCAGCGATGGTCTGGCGGCGTTCAGTCTGTTTGTTGATCCGATTCAGGGGGATGCCATGCCGGATATCAGCAATCGCTGGGGGGCAACTTCGGCAGTGGTGCGGCACCTGAGTCGTGATGGTACGACTTATCGTATTACCCTGGTGGGTGAAGTCCCTATGGCCACGGCAAAACGTATAGCCTGGTCTGTTGTACATCGGGAGAAATAACGCATGTCGCAAGAAATTGTCGAGGTAAAAGAAATCGGCAGCGGTGGTGTCTGGGTTGAAGGTATCCAGAAGTCCGCCTGCGGCAGCTGCAACGCCCGGAAAGGGTGTGGTCATGCCAGCCTGGCAGAGCTGGGGCGTCCAATGCGCTTGTGGATTTCCACCAGTGAACGCCTCGATGCAGGCCAGCATGTCGTGCTGGATTTACCCGATGGTGCACTGGCTGCCAGTGCTACTACTCTGTACGGATTGCCTCTGGTGGCTCTGATTATCGGTGCAATTTCCGGTCAGAATCTTGGAGGTGATACCGCCGCACTCGTTCTGGGTGGTGGTGGTCTGGTGGCTGGCTTTCTGCTGGCCCGACATCTTGCCAGTCGCAATCGTGAACGCTGGCAGCCGAGAATTGTCTCAGTCTGTGAGCGACCGGGGTTCTGACCCGGTCAGTCCAGCCCCGTGTTTGCGGGAATTTCAAATCGTCATGTGAATAGTGTTATCAGGGTGGATTATGACCAAGCTGATCAGATGGGTATTGCCGTTATTTTTGTTGGTAGGCAGCGCGGTACAGGCTGCATCGCTTCCGGATTTTCGTGACCTTGTCAAAGACGCTTCACCCGCGGTGGTGAATATCAGTACGGTGCAACACGTGAACAACAACGTCAGCAGCCGTTATCAGCAGCCGGATGGTTTGCCTGAGGATATGCCGGAAATTTTCCGTCATTTCTTTGGTGGTCAAGGCGGCCAGATGCCATCGCCTTATGGCGGTAGTGAAGACAAAGCGTCACTGGGGTCCGGTTTTATTGTGTCGAAAGATGGTTACATCCTCACCAACAACCACGTGATCAAGGATGCTGACGAAATTGTGGTGCGTCTGAATGATCGCCGCGAGTTGGAAGCAACCGTGATTGGTGCTGACGAGAGCACTGACCTGGCGGTTCTCAAAGTGGACGCCAAGGATCTTCCTACCGTCAAACTGGGGGATTCCGATGCGTTGGAAGTCGGCGAGTGGGTAGTGGCGATCGGTTCACCGTTCGGTTTTGACTACTCCGTGACCGCCGGTATCGTCAGCGCCAAGGGCCGTAGTCTGCCAAACGAAAACTATGTTCCGTTTATCCAGACCGACGTTGCTATCAACCCGGGTAACTCAGGAGGCCCGCTGTTCAACCTCGACGGCAAGGTGGTGGGTATCAACTCCCAGATTTACACCCGTTCCGGTGGTTTTATGGGGGTTTCGTTTGCAATTCCGATCAATGTGGCGATGGATGTTGCCGAACAGCTGAAAGCCTCCGGAAAGGTCAGTCGTGGCTGGCTGGGTGTGGTGATTCAGGAAGTGAACAAGGATCTGGCGGAGTCTTTTGGTCTGGACAAGGCGGCCGGTGCTCTGGTTGCGCAAGTGGTGCCGGGCAGCCCGGCAGAAAAAGCCGGTATTCGTAACGGCGACATCATTACCCGCTTTAACGGTCAGGACGTCACCATGTCTTCTGATCTGCCACACCTGGTCGGTCGGGTGAAGCCTAACGACAAGGCTACGATTGATCTGGTGCGTAACGGTAAACGCAAACAGGTGGAAGTCGTGATTGGCACACTGGCCAATGACAAGGATGTGGCCAGCCAGAATGCTCATGCGCCGGATGCCAATGTCAAACGTAATGACCGTATGGGCGTTGAGGTAACCAGTCTGACGGCAGAACAGGCCAAGCAGCTGGGTTCTGGTGGGGTGCTGGTGCGCGATGTAACCGACGGCCCGGCAGCTCAGGCTGGTCTGATGTCGGGAGATGTGATCACCATGGTGAACGGTGAATCCATCAACGATGCCAATGACTTCGGAACCGTGGTTGCAGCGATTCCGTCCGGCCGCAACGTGCCAATGCGAGTGGTACGTCGTGGTTCTGCACTCTTCGTGGCTATTCGTCTGCCATGATCCAACCTTTTGCTGCACTGCCTTGCGCCAGTGCAGCAAAAATAGCCTTTACCTGCCCGATCAAGTAAAATCCCGGCCCATTTCTTTTGCCGCCTGGATGTTTACCTGTGAGCCACCTGGACCACATTCGCAACTTTTCGATCATCGCACACATTGACCATGGCAAGTCGACCCTGTCCGACCGCTTTATCCAGATCTGTGGAGGTCTTAGCGACCGTGAGATGCAGGAGCAGGTTCTGGACTCCATGGATATCGAGCGTGAGCGCGGTATCACCATCAAGGCCCAGAGCGTAACGCTTGATTATAAGGCCCGTAACGGTGAAACCTATCAGCTCAACTTCATTGATACCCCTGGGCACGTGGACTTCAGCTACGAAGTTTCGCGCTCACTGGCGGCCTGTGAAGGTGCTCTGCTGGTGGTGGATGCCGCTCAGGGTGTAGAAGCCCAGTCGGTAGCCAACTGTTACACCGCAATCGAACAGGGTCTGGAAGTTCTGCCAGTTCTGAACAAGATCGACCTGCCACAGGCTGATCCGGACAAGGTAGCCAAGGAAATCGATGAGATTATCGGTCTGGATGCCTACGATTCCGTCTGCTGTTCAGCCAAAAGCGGTCTGAACGTTGAAGACGTGCTGGAAGATCTGGTGGCGCGTATTCCGCCTCCACAGGGTGACATTGATGGCCCGCTGCAAGCGCTGATCATTGACTCCTGGTTCGACTCCTATCTTGGCGTTGTGTCCCTGATTCGCGTTAAAAACGGCTCCATCAGCAAGGGCGACCGTATTCGTCTGAAGAGTACTGGCCGTGACCACTATGTGGACGGTGTGGGTATCTTCACTCCGAAGCGTCAGGAAAAAAACACGCTACGTACCGGTGAAGTGGGGTACATGGTTGCGGGCATCAAGGAAATTCACGGCGCGCCGGTGGGTGATACCATCGTCAGCTCCAAATTCCCGGATGTTGACGTACTGCCAGGCTTCAAGAAGGTAAAACCTCAGGTATACGCGGGCCTGTTCCCGGTGTCCTCTGATGACTTCGAAGCGTTCCGTGACGCGCTGGACAAGCTGTCCCTGAACGATGCTTCCCTGTTTTTTGAACCGGAAAATTCCGATGCTCTGGGCTTTGGTTTCCGTTGCGGCTTCCTCGGTATGCTGCACATGGAAATTATCCAGGAACGTCTGGAACGCGAATATGACCTTGACCTGATCACCACAGCGCCTACCGTTATTTATCAGGTAGTGAACAACAAGGGTGAAATCGTCGACGTGGATAACCCGTCGAAGCTGCCAGATCCGGGCACTATTCAGGAAATGCGCGAGCCGATTGCCGAGGCCAACATTCTGGTTCCACAAGAACACCTGGGTAACGTAATCGCCCTGTGTATCGAAAAACGCGGCGTGCAGCTGGATATGCAGTTCACTGGTACCCAGGTTTCCCTGAAGTACGAAATCCCGATGGGTGAAGTGGTGATGGACTTCTTCGACCGTCTGAAATCGGCCAGCCGTGGTTTTGCATCACTCGACTACAGTTTCTCGCGTTTCCAGGCGGCTCCACTGGTTCGTCTTGACGTTCTGGTCAATGGTGAGAAGGTAGATGCTCTGGCTGTTATCATGCACCGTGACAACGTTCGCCGACGCGGGGCCTCACTTACTGAGAAAATGAAGGAGCTGATTCCTCGCCAGATGTTCGATGTTGCCATTCAGGCTGCTATTGGTAACCAGGTGGTTGCCCGTACTACCGTTAAAGCCCTGCGCAAAAACGTAACCGCCAAGTGTTATGGTGGTGACGTGAGTCGTAAGAAGAAACTGCTGCAGAAGCAGAAAGAGGGTAAAAAACGTATGAAGCAGATTGGTAGCGTCGAAATCCCGCAGTCAGCGTTCCTCGCCGTTCTCAAAGTGGATGACTGATATATGAAAAAACAGGGTGGTATGTCGTTTCTGGCCATGTTATTGGCCATGTTGATTGGTGGTATGGCGATCAAGGCTGCACTTGCTCTGGGGCCCATGTACTACGACGACATGCTCCTGAAAAAGATCTTCGAGAACCTGCACGAAACCTCACGGATTAATGAAAAAACCAGTCCGAAAGATTTCAAGCGGATTCTCGAAGAACGCATGGACGCCAATAACATTGATTACATCCCCCTCGATACCATGGTGTTCAGCAAAGGGCCGGGTGTATTGCGGGTAGATTTCGAATATCAGATTTCTGCGCAGTTTATTGGTGCGATTGAATTTACGACCAGCTTTGCTCACCACGAAGAATATCAATAGTGAATGACCCCTTATTAAAGCTGTCCCAGCGTCTTGGATACACCTTCCGTGACGAGTCGCTGGTACTTCTTGCCCTTACTCACCGCAGCAAGGGTACCCACAACAACGAACGCCTGGAGTTTCTGGGCGATTCGATCCTGAATTTTGTGATTGCAGATGACCTGTATCGCCGCTTTGGCCTCGCCAAGGAAGGCAAGCTCAGTCGTCTGCGTGCACGTGTGGTCAAGGGGCAAACCCTGGCTGATGTGGCTCGTGAATTTGATCTGGGTGATTTCCTGCTGCTGGGTTCTGGTGAACTCAAGAGTGGCGGGCATCGCCGTGATTCCATTCTGGCGGATACCGTGGAAGCCCTGATTGGTGCTATCTATCTGGATACCGGTCTGGAATCCGCGCGTGAGCGCATTCTGGCCTGGTTCGCCAGCCGTCTGGATGAGCTGTCTCTGGAAGATCCGATCAAGGACCCAAAAACCCGTTTGCAGGAATTCCAGCAAGGACGCCATATGAGTCTGCCGCGTTATCAGGTGGTCGCGGTGGATGGTCCTTCCAATGAGCAGGTGTTTACGGTGGAATGTCGTATTCCCGAATTGCCGCCTGTCCTGGCCGATGGTTCCAGCCGCCGTGCGGCGGAACAACTGGCTGCGCAAAAACTGCTTGCTGAACTGGGTATTGAAGACGGAGAACTCGAATGAGCCAGAAAACCGGTTTTGTGGCCATTGTTGGCCGTCCAAACGTTGGTAAATCCACCCTGCTGAACCGTATTCTGGGTCAGAAACTGTCGATTACCTCGCGTAAACCCCAGACTACTCGTCATCAGATTCTCGGTATCAAAACCGAAGAAGACATCCAGGTGATCTACGTTGACACCCCTGGTATGCACCTTCATCAGGAAAAAGCCATCAACCGTTACATGAACAAGGCAGCTACAACGGCCGTCAAGGACGTGGATCTGGTGGTGATGGTGGTTGACCGTATGCGCTGGACCGAAGAAGACGACATGGTGCTCCGCGCGATCAGCCAACAGCGTGCGCCTGTGGTACTGGTGGTGAACAAGGTCGATTTCATCAAGGAAAAAGACGAACTGCTGCCATACCTGCAGGAAGTGGCCGGTCGTTTCAACTTTGAACAGATTGTGCCTATCAGTGCCAAAACCGGTAACAACGTTGAGCGTCTTGAACGCCTGATCGAATCCTATATTCCTGAAAGTCAGCACTTTTACCCGGAAGACCAGATTACTGACCGCAGCTCGCGTTTCCTGGCGGCCGAACTGGTGCGTGAAAAAATCATGCGTCAGCTGGGTGATGAACTGCCATACGCCATGACAGTGGAAATCGAGGAGTTTGTTCACAACGGTGGCCTGATCGATATCAGTGCTCTGATTCTGGTTGAACGCCCATCCCAGAAAGCCATTGTGATCGGTGACGGTGGTCATCGTATCAAGCAGATTGGTCAGGAAGCCCGCAAGGATATGGAAGTGATGTTTGACTGCAAGGTCATGCTCAAGCTGTGGGTCAAGGTCAAGGCCAACTGGTCTGACGACGAGCGCGCCCTGCGCAGTCTGGGTTACCACGACCTCGACTGATCATGCAGGCGATGCTGGTGCTGCACCGACGCCCGCTGGGGGAGTCGGGGCAGCTTCTCAATGTATTCAGTGAGCAGGATGGTCATGTTCTGTTGCACGCTCCAAGGCGCAGCCAGCGCCGACTCGAACTCAACTGTCTGTATGAAGCCGACTGGCAGCCTGATGCTGATTGGCCTCGCATCGTGGCCTGTCATGAGGTCCGGCGGGTAACTCTCGACGGTGATGATCTCTACTGCTGTTTTTACCTGAACGAATTGCTGGTACGGCTGTTACCTCGTGGCGAGGCGCAGCCAGAGTTATTTCGTCTGTACTGGCAGGTACTGGAAGCGCTGGCCGCGGGTCAATTGCCGGATCCCTGGCTGCGTATTTTTGAATACCGTTTGTTGCAGGTGTTGGGTGTCGGTTTTGCCTGGCACCTCGACGCGGATGGTGTGGCCATTGTCATGGATGGCCGTTATCGTTTTATTCCCCAGCGTGGTTTTGTGCCCGCAGCCGAAGGCTGGAGCGGCCAATGGTTGTTGGCCATGGCAGCCGGGCAGGGGGATACATTGTCATGGCGAATGGCTCGTCAGGTGTTGAAACTGGCACTGGAAACCGAACTCGGACGCCCGGCGGCAAGCCGTGATTTGCTGGTGGCGCCGGACGGTGACCCGCGGCAGTGGTTATACAGCCGGGAAATGACCTGACCTCAAATTGGCAGGTGTGTGAAGAAACAAGGGGAATGATTGTGAAAGTGAATAACCGTGTATTGCTGGGCGTCAACATCGATCATGTCGCGACTCTGCGTCAGGCGCGTGGTACGCGCTACCCGGACCCGATTCAGGCTGCTTTTGTGGCTGAAATGGCCGGTGCCGATGGCATCACCATTCACCCGCGTGAAGATCGTCGTCATATCCAGACCCGTGATGTATACGTGCTGAAGGAAACCCTGCAGACCCGTATGAATCTGGAAATGGCGATTACCGATGCCAACCTCGATCTGGCGGAAGAAGTGCAGCCCGAGTACTGCTGTCTGGTACCGGAAAAACGTGAAGAGCTGACCACCGAAGGTGGCCTCGACGTTGTTGGTCATGAAGCTCAGGTGGCGGCTGCCTGCAAGCGCCTGGCAGATCTCGGTATTCTGGTATCCCTGTTTATTGATCCGGATGAAGCCCAGATTGACGCGGCAATTCGCTGCGGTGCACCGGTTATTGAGCTGCACACCGGTCGTTACGCCGATACTGAAGGTCTGCAACAGCAGACTGAACTGGAGCGTATCCGTGCGGCGGCAGAATATGCCCATGACCGTGGTTTGGTGGTAAACGCGGGTCACGGCCTGCACTACCACAACGTTGAGGCGATTGCGGCAATTCCACAAATGCACGAGCTGAATATTGGCCACGCCATTGTTGCACACGCGTTGTTTGTGGGCTTTGAACAGGCGGTACGTGAAATGCGTGCCCTGATCGAAGCGGCTTCTGCCCGTTAATGCAACCGCTGTTTGATTCTGCACTCGATGCGGCGGTGGTGGGGGTTGGTACTGATATCCTCGCCGTTGCGCGCATCGAAGCGGTATTGGCCAGAACCGGTGAGCGTTTTGCGCGCCGGATTCTGACGCCAGCGGAATTGCAGCTGTGGCAGGCGCGTGGTTGCCCGGCCAACTTTGTTGCCAAGCAGTTTGCCGCCAAAGAGGCGCTTGCCAAAGCACTGGGGACTGGTATTGGCGCCGGGGTCAGCTTTCAGCAGATGGAAGTTCTGCGCTCGGCTGCTGGAGCGCCACTGGTGACATTGAGTGGTGCTGCGGCTGATCATCTGCAGCGTTTGGGCGGGCGTCAGGCACTGATCAGTCTCAGTGATGATCAGGGCCTGATTCTGGCGTTTGCCGTACTAAGTCGTTAACAAGCCGCTAACGCCTGTTACTTTCCGCTATTGATCATGCTGAGCCAGTCGTTTTCAGCGGCCCAACGCAGCAGATTTTCAGCATCGTTGTTCAACTGACGCAGACGATCCGGTAACTGCTGGTAATCCCGCTTGCGCAAATCGGTCTCCGCCTGTTCCAGGCTGTTACGTAATGCCGGAACGCCGCAATAACGGCAGGCTCCGTTCAGTTTGTGTACCGCCCGTCCAACCCCTTCCAGATCATCGTTTTCCCATGCTTCCCGAATGGTGGCGATTTCCATCGGTAACGACTCCAGTAACATCGAGAACATATCGGCGGCAATCGCCGGTTTGCCACTGGCGCTCTTTAACGCCAGCGAGGCAGAAAAAATTCCGCCCGCTGTTTCGGCGTCATCCTGAATCGGGCTGGCTACCGCAGGGCCGGAAATGGTCTTGCTGTAGGTGGGGATGGTGGCCACGTAACCAGTCCAGCGCTGGATGCAGTCTGCCAGCTGTTGCAGCGAAATCGGTTTGGTCTGGTAGTCGTTCATCCCTTCGTTGATCAGGGTCCGGCGTTCGTCTGCCATTGCATGAGCCGTCAGGGCGATCACCGGCACATGGCGCAATGCTGGTAAGGAGCGAATATGGCGCGTTGTTTCCAGGCCGTTCATGCCGGGCATCTGGATATCCATAAAGACCAGATCGACTCTTTGTTCGCGTACCAGGCGGATGGCTTCTTCGCCAGAACTGGCAGACAGCACTGGTACGTCGAGATCTTGTAGCAGGGTGGTTATCAGCCGCAGGTTGGCGTTATTGTCATCCACGGTTAGTACAGTGGGCGGATGCTGACCTGATTGACTTGTGAGTGGAGTAATTTCTGCGTTTGTTGGTTGTCGCAGGTCTTTGGGAATGAACTGTTTCAGGAGTTCCTGATGCAGGCGGCGATGGTTGACCGGACGGCTCAGTACCGAGCTGGCGCCGTATTCGCGCAGGCGGTCCATATCATCGTGCTGCAGGCTGTTGATCAGTGTGAACAGTGGCAGCTGGTGTGGTTGCAGTCGTTGTGACAGGTTCTGACACAATGTGCTCCCCAGACACTCGCGGTCAACGGCCAGAATAACGCCATCAACACTGGATGCAGGATCATCCAGCAGTTCATACAGGGCTTCTATGGTGCGACAGTCGATGCAGTCCATCTGCCACTGCGCCAGCAGGTTATGGATATGATCGCGGCTGACGGATTCACTGGTTAAAACCGCGAGGCGTTTACCCGGAATTGGCGTCAGGTGTTCCTGTGGTTCCGAATTGACTTCAAGGGTCACATGAAATGTGAAGCAGGAGCCAGTGCCCGGCGTGCTGGTCACGGTGATGTCGCCGTGCATATGTTGTACCAGTGCTCTGGCAATAATCAGCCCAAGCCCGGTGCCACCGTATTCACGTGATGTGCTGGCATCTGCTTGGGCAAACGGCTGAAACAAACGCTGACGCGCGGTCTCGGACATACCTATACCGGTGTCCGTGATGGCAAACTGAATACTGGTCTGATTATTGTTGCGGCTGATCTGGGTTGCTTGAACTGTAACCCCGCCAATGCGGGTAAACTTGATGCCGTTGCCAATCAGGTTGGTCAGCACCTGTTTCAGACGCAGACCGTCACCAATCAGATTAACCGGTACGTTGCTGGCAATATTGCAGGCCAGATCAATACGCTGGTTGATGGCCACTGGCGTTAACATGCTGGTGACGTCATCCAGAATGTCATAGAGGTTGAACGGGTTGTGTTCAAAAATCGCCTTGTCGGCTTCCAGTTTGGACAGATCAAGCAAGTCGTTGATCATACGCATCAGGTCATCGGCTGCCGCGCTCATGGTTTCGAGGCAGTCGCGCTGACGATCATTGAGACTGGTGCGCTGCAACAAGTCGATATAACCGCGCAGACCACTCAGAGGCGTACGAATCTCATGGCTGATATTGGTCAGGAACTCGGATTTCATTCGAATGGCGTCCTGGGCTTCGCGTTTGCCCAGTGACAACTGGCTGCAACGTACCTCCAGCTCATCCATGTTTTCCTGCAAGTCGCGAGTCGCTGTTTCGATATTGCGCTGATAGTCAGTCTGTAGTCGTTGCAGCTCGGCGGCGAGAGTGTTGACCGTCTGGGCTATGGCGTTCAGTTCGCCTGTCCCGGTGAGGTGGATGCGGGTTTCATATTTTCCGGCAATCAAGTCCTTGAGTGCGCGCATGATACCGCGGATGGGGCCGACCATATAACGGCTGATGCGGTAGGCAATGTAACCGCTGATCAGCAACACTACCAGAATAATGCCCAGTGCTGATGATACGTATTGATAGCGTTTCAGATAGGTATTGGAAGCCGACAGCTCCAGTTCGGCCCAGCCAAGAATTTTGGGGGCAGGAGTTTCTTCTACATAAAACTCATTGGAGAGCTGATCCGGAATGACCAGATTTTGCGCCAGAATTGGCGATAGCACGCGAACGGAACCTTCCGCTCGCATCAGGCGAAGCTGGCCACGTTCGAGAGTGCCATCGGCGTTGCGGGCGTTGAGCATGCGAGGGCCTGAATGCGCCAGCGCCTGACGATCCTGATTCATGATGGTAACCGAACGCACGTCCGGCTCTTCCAGCATGTTATTGGCGATGTTTTGCAAGATGGCGTTGTTACCGGTCATAACGCCGTATTCGCATACCGGAGCCAGTTGTTTGGCCATGGCAAGGGCGCGTTGATCAAGCAGATCGTCCAGATCCCTGAAGCGTTCGGTGATAAAAAAAGCACCAAGCACAGTGGATACCAGAAGTACCGGCAGCAATGCCAGCAGCATGATCCGCAATTGAAGTTGTGGGTTGTTCATGTTGGGCTACACGGGAGTGAGAACTGTGGCCGGATTGCCACATCCCAGCGAGCGGCACAGACAATAGGACTATTGGTCTGGAAGACTAACTGACTCGTCTGCATGCTGGCAATTATCCCCTCGTGTGAAACTCCTTTTTGACTCTGTGTATTGGTTGTTTCTCTCTCACTGTACTCGCCCACTGACGGGACAGGCTATGAACAGCTATAACGAAAGTGCCAATTATTATTAATATTGGTTGTAAAATTTGCGTACTATTCCGGGTATTTGGTTATAAGGAAGCCATCAGATCATGACAAACCGACCAGGCCCACTCTATCCCACCATTGCTGACACCATTGGTCATACACCACTGGTGCGTTTGCAACGTCTGGGACAGAACAGCCGGGGCAACCAGGTGTTGCTCAAACTCGAGGGTAACAACCCTGCGGGTTCGGTCAAGGACCGTCCAGCGCTCTCCATGATTCGTGCGGCTGAAGCTCGTGGTGATATCAGACCTGGCGACACCCTGATCGAAGCGACCAGCGGTAATACCGGTATTGCACTGGCCATGGCGGCCGCCATGATGGGCTACCGCATGATTCTGATCATGCCGGATAACAGCACGATGGAACGGCGTTGGGCCATGCAGGCTTATGGCGCTGAGCTGATTCTGACCTCCAGTATGGAAACCGCCCGTGACCTGGCTCTGGCAATGGAAGCGGAAGGCAAAGGCATCGTTCTGAACCAGTTTGGCAATCCGGATAATCCGCTTGCCCATTATCAGGGCACAGGCCCGGAAATCTGGGAGCAAACCGCTGGCACCGTTACCCACTTTGTCAGCTCTATGGGTACAACGGGAACAATCATGGGGACCTCCCGTTACCTCAAGGAACAGAACCCGGAAGTCTGTATTGTTGGCCTGCAGCCGTCGGATGGTTCGGCCATTCCGGGTATTCGCCGCTGGCCGGAAGAATATCTGCCTACCATCTTCCATCGTGAGCAGGTTGATCTGGTGCTGGACATCGCTCAGCAGCAGGCTGAAGACTGCATGCGGGATCTCGCCCGTATCGAAGGTATCTTCTGCGGTGTGTCGTCCGGTGGTGCGGTAGCGGCTTCCTTGCAACTGGCACAAACCCTGAATAACGCCACCATTGTGGCCATTGTTTGTGACCGTGGAGATCGTTACCTGTCTTCCGGTATTTTTGCTCCCCAGAACTGACGGGCAGCATGCCCTGATTGTTTTTTTCGGTAACAAAACCATCTGGATGGTTGCATTCCCTGCGGCTGTCCCAATACTGTGCGCCCGAAATCCTTGCAGCTGCGAATCATGGCAGCTGTTGTCTTGTGTCTGATTACAGGAGATGCGGGTGGCTCAACCACAAGCGCCAATTACCCTGACCATTGATAACCTGACCTCCGACGGTGACGGCGTTGGTCGTATGGGACGGGAAGTCTGTTTTGTTCCTGGCGCCTTGCCGGGTGAACAGGTTCTGGTTCGTCTGCAAGGGCGTCGCAAGAAAGTCTGGCAGGGGCGCCTGCTGGAAGTTCAGCAACCTTCCAGCGACCGGCGTGAGCCACCGTGTCCGCATTACCAGCGTTGTGGCGGTTGTGATCTCCAGCATATGGATGAAGCCGCCCAGCTGGCCTTTAAACAGCAACGTGTCGAACGTGAGTTCAGTCGGCAGGGAATTCCGGTGCGTGAGTGGCAGCCGGCGATTACCGGGCCGCTCTGGCACTACCGCCGCAAGGCGCGGGTTGGTGTACGTTTCAGTAAGGAACAACAACGCAACTTCATTGGCTTCCGCGAGTCTGCGTCTGAGCACCTGCATGATATAGACCGTTGCCTGATTCTTCCCGAACATCCGTTATACAATTGGGCGGCGTGGCGCGATCTGATGGCGACCTTGCGCGGTCGTGACATCATCACCCAGATTGAAACACTGGACACCGATAATGCGCTGGCGCTGGTGGTTCGGGTTCTGAAACCTCTGGTCGCAGATGATCAACAGGCGTTGCTGGCATTTGTGCAGGCTAATGCGGGTGAGCGCCCGGTGCAGGTGTGGCTGAATCATGGCCGTGACAAACCGATGGAATGCCTGTGGCCGGAAAATCCCGAGCCGTTATTGCATGAAGTGGACGGAATGTCGCTGGTGATGCAACCGGATGACTTTATTCAGGTCAATGGTGACGTTAATCGTCAGATGGTCGCGCAGGCAATGGACTGGCTCAAGCCTCAGGAAAACGAGCTGATTTGGGACCTGTTTGCCGGTCATGGCAACTTCAGTATTCCATTGGCCCGCCGCAGTCGTTCGGTGCTTGCAGTAGAAGGTCAGGCGTCGATGGTGAGCAGTTTGCAGGCTCAGGCTCAACGGCTGGCGTTATCCTTGCATGCTGAAGTCGCTGATTTGTCTGGAGAAGGTGCTCTGGCTCGACTGCCAACGCCGGACAAGGTTTTGCTGGATCCTCCCCGGGCAGGGGCTGCTGAGGCCGTCCGGGAGGTGATTGCGCGCAAGGTGCCGCAGGTTCTGTATGTGTCCTGCGATGCGGCAACTCTGGCGCGTGATCTGACTCATTTGATTGCAGCCGGTTACCAGGCTGATAAGGCAGGAATTATGGATATGTTTCCACAGACCCACCATGTCGAAACCATGGTGTTGCTAAGCCGGAAGGGCAAGCGCAATGGTTAAGGTTCGTGAAGATCTTCCTCTCTGGCACGATGGTTCCCTGGACCTCGAGCGTTGGTTGGAGAACGTTCAGCAGCAACACGAGATTCGTGACCCCGAGCTGTTGCTGAAGGCGTTGCGTCTTGCCAAACAGGTGTCAGACGACGCCATCGTGAACCAGACGTACTGGTCGGTCGACAGTATCCAGATGGGGCTGGAGATGACGCAGATTCTGATGGATCTGCGTCTGGATACCGAGTCTCTGGTGGCGGCGGTGTTGTACCGTGCGGTCCGTGAGGGACGTTTGCCGCTGCACAAGGTTGAGCGGGATTACGGCCCAACCGTTGCCAAGCTGATTGAAGGTGTACTGCGGATGGCGGCAATCAGTGCTATCCAGGCATCTACCGACCAGATGGTATTAGGCCAGCGTCAGGCTCAGGTCGAGAACCTGCGCAAGATGCTGGTGGCCATGATTGATGACGTGCGGGTGGCGCTGATCAAGCTGGCCGAACGGACGTCAGCCATTCGTGCGGTGAAAGACGCTCCTCAGGAGCGTCGCAAAAAAGTGGCGGAAGAAGTCTTTAATATTTATGCCCCGCTGGCACACCGCCTTGGTATCGGTCATTTGAAGTGGGAACTGGAAGACCTCGCCTTCCGTTACCTGCAGCCAACGGCCTACAAGAAAATTGCACGCTTGCTGGACGAAAAGCGTATTGCCCGTCAGGACTACATCGACGAGGTCGTACACAAGCTGCGTGACGAACTGCTGTCGACCGGGATTCGTTGTGACGTGTATGGCCGTGCCAAACACATTTACAGCATCTGGCGCAAAATGAGCCGCAAGAATCTCGACTTCTCGCAGATCTACGACATCCGTGCGGTGCGTATTCTGGTGCCGGAAGTACGAGACTGTTACGCCGCACTCGGTACTGTGCACATGTTGTGGCGCAACATTCCCAATGAGTTTGACGACTACATCGCCAACCCGAAAGAGAACGGCTATCGCTCGTTGCATACCGCGGTGATTGGCCCGGAAGGAAAGGTGGTTGAGGTACAGATTCGTACCAACACCATGCACGAAGATGCCGAACTTGGGGTTTGTGCGCACTGGTTGTACAAGGGCACCGACACCAACGGCAAGGACCAGGGTTACGAGCAGAAGATTGCCTGGCTGCGTCAGGTGCTCGAATGGCACGAAGAACTCGATGACCTGCCGGAGCTGGCGCGTGAGCTGCGTGCTGATATCAACCCGGATCGCATTTACGTGTTTACACCGGATGGTCATGTGGTGGACTTGCCACCAAAGGCCACACCGGTGGACTTTGCTTACCGCGTTCACACCGAAATTGGTAACAAGTGCCGTGGTGCCAAGGTCAATGGTCGTATTGTGCCGCTGACCTATGTCCTCAGTACCGGTGAACAGGTCGAAATCCTGACCCACCCTAACGCCCATCCGAGCCGTGACTGGTTGTACCCGGAAGCGGGCTACATTCATACCAGTCGTGCCCGTGCCAAGGTTGCGCACTGGTTCAAACTGCAGGCCCGTGATCAGAACGTAGAAGAAGGTCGCGCCATGGTACTGCGTGAGCTGGATCGTCTCGATCTGGGTCAGGAGCCACTGCACGACATCGCCAAGCAGATGAACATGAAGTCTATCGACGACATGTTTGCGGCGGTGGGGGCAGGCGACATGCGGGTTGGCCAGATTGTGCACTCGGTGCTCAAACAGGTCGACGCCAGCGAAGTCCGCAAGGAAGAGTTGCCACTGGCGCGCCGTATTGATCCGGCTGGCCAGCGCAAAGCAGGCAAGGATGATCTGTACATTGAGGGGGTGGGTAACCTCATGACCCAGATGGCGCAGTGCTGTCATCCGCTGCCAGGCGACGATATTCGCGGTTATGTGACCATTGGTCGTGGTGTCACGGTGCACCGCAGTGACTGTGAAAATCTGCTGCATCTGGAGGCCATTGAGCCAAACCGTGTGCTGCAAGTGACCTGGGGCCTGAAACCGACCCGCACCTATCCGGTGGAAATGTCTATTCTGGCTTACGACCGTACCGGTCTGCTGCGTGACGTCAGTGCCGTGCTGGCCAATGAACGGGTTAACGTGATTGGTGTGAACACCCAGTCCAACCAGGGCGACAACACCGCCAGCATGCAGCTGACGGTGGAAGTGGAAAGCCTTGAAAACCTGGCGCGCCTGATGAAGAAAGTTGAACTGCTGCCGAACATTATTTCGGTACGCCGTGTGCGTGGAGGTCAGCCGTGAGGACGTATGACCTCAACGACCTGATCAGCCTGATGGCTCGTCTGCGTGACCCGCAGACGGGCTGTCCATGGGACCTCAAACAGGACTTCGGCTCGATCCTGCCGCATACGCTGGAAGAGGCCTACGAAGTGGCTGATGCCATTGAGCGTCAGGATTGGCCACATCTCGAAGAAGAACTGGGTGACCTGTTATTCCAGGTGGTGTTTTACGGCCAGATGGGGTCTGAGCAGCAGCATTTTTCGTTGTTGAGCATCATCAACCGTCTGGTGCACAAGCTGATTCGTCGTCACCCACATGTATTCCCTGATGGCACGCTGGATAGTCAGCGTGATCCGTTGAATCCCCCGGACGACGACAGCATTCGTGCCAGCTGGGAAGCCATCAAGCGTGCTGAAAAAGCCGGTAAACCGGCTGCCAATCGCTTGCTGGATGCCGTGCCGGTGGCGATGCCCGCCATGAACCGGGCGGTCAAATTGCAAAAGCAGGCGTCAACTGTCGGCTTTGACTGGAGCAATCCACACGAAATTATCGCCAAGATCGAAGAAGAACTGCAGGAAGTAAGGGATGAAATGGCCGAGGCTGATCCTGAGCGTCTGCAGTCGGAGATTGGTGATCTGCTGTTTGCGGTGACCAATCTGGCACGGCATTACCGGATTGATCCTGAACTGGCCTTGCGAGGCACCAACCAGAGGTTTTATCAGCGTTTTGCGGTGGTAGAAGACCATGCTGAGGCCGCTGGTGGCTGGCAGCAGGTGACTCTGGACGATATGGAAAGTGCCTGGCAGGAAGCCAAGCGTCGCGGTTTGTAAGGCGATAACACCTTTACAGCACGGCCCTTGCGGGCGGTGCTGTTCCTCTCACCGGAATGATCCCTTGTGCTTGTTGCAGTACAACAGGGCAGTCATACCCCGCTAATGGTGGTTACGATTCAGCTCACCCAGATGCTTGCGGGTGAGGGCCAGGAATTGTGGTGTCGGACCAACATCCTCATAAACCGGAAAACCCTCCTCGTCACGGGCAACCACCTTGTTGCCGGCAACATAGGGCAAACTGCCTGCCAGATCGTGCAGCGCGGCACTGACCAGATCGCGCAAAATCTGTTCGGCGGTCAGGCCCGGAAACATCTCCAGCAAGGCTTCAATCTGGGCAGCGTCCTTGACGTTGAGTGGCAGTTGATAGGTTGTGTCGGAGAGTGGTTCGCCAAACTCACGACCCCAGTGTTCCAGCAGCTTTGATGCTTTCATGCTCAGCTCCTTTCGTTCTGATGACCTGTATTCATTCTGGATTGATTCAGGCCAAAGGTTGAGAGGACGGCGTTAAATGCCTTTAATGTCAGGTGATAAAGGTTCCGAATGTGGAATCTGGCAGGTTAAATCTTCATTTCATCGTCAGGGGAGAAAGACGCATGAGTGAACTGGATGCCGTCCTGCGGGACAAGGTCAAGGTGCTTGGCACCCTGTTGGGCAATACCATCCGTACCAGTGAAGGTGAGGATGTACTGGCCAGTATTGAAACGATCCGCAAGCAGGCCAAAAAAGCCCGCAAAGGCGATCAGGCCGAACGTGAACGATTACTGGAGATTCTCACCAGTCTGCCGGAAGAGCGATTGTTGCCGGTGGTGCGTGGATTCAACCAGTTCCTGAACCTCGCCAATATTGCCGATCAGCAACACAGTGTCAGCTGGCGTCGCAGTGACGATATGGCCGGTGACATGGACAACATGTTCAGCAGCCTGCTCGACCGCTTGCTCAAGGCCGGAGTACCGTCCGAGGGGCTGGCGCAACGGGTGGCCGAACTTAATATCGAGCTGGTGCTGACCGCACACCCGACGGAAATCACCCGTCGTACCCTGATCCAGAAATACGATGAAATCGCGCGCCTATTGCAGCTGCGTGATGACCTGCATGAATCCCATCCGCAACGCCCGCAGATCGAGCAGCAGCTGTCTGGCTTGATCGAGGAAATCTGGCATACCAACGAAATTCGCAAAACCCGCCCGACCGCCGTGGATGAAGCCCGCTGGGGCTTTGCCGTGGTGGAAAACTCCTTGTGGCAGGCGGTTCCCAATCTGCTGCGCGACCTCAATGCCGAACTGCTGGAACGTGGTTGTTCCGCCCTGCCGCTGGATGCCGTGCCGGTGCGCTTCTCGTCCTGGATGGGGGGCGACCGTGATGGCAACCCCAATGTGACAGCACTGGTGACTCGTGAAGTACTGTATCTGGCGCGCTGGATGGCTGCTGACCTGTTCCTGCGCGACATTGAACAATTGGGCAGTCAGCTGTCGATGAGTGCTGCCAGTGCCGAATTGCGTAGCCGTTATGCGGAGAATCGCGGTGAACCTTATCGCGCTTGTATGCATGAATTGCGTTCGCGCCTGATGGCCACCAAACAATGGGCCTCGGCGCGTATTCGTGGTCAGGAAGGTTCCGGTAATCCTTTGTGTCACAACCACGAACTGTTTGAGCCGTTGGCGCTGTGTTACCGCAGCCTGCATGAGGTCGGTCTTGGATCAATAGCCGAGGGTCAATTGCTGGATACTCTGCGCCGGGTAGCCTGCTTTGGGCTGACGCTGGTGCGACTGGACGTGCGTCAGGAATCGACCCGTCACAGCAAGGTGTTGCAGGAAATCTGCGAATACTACGGCTGGGGTGATTATCTGTCATGGAGTGAGGACGACAAACAGGCGTTGTTGCTGCGCGAGCTGGCATCACGGCGGCCACTGGTGCCGCGGGATTGGCAGCCAACCGCAGAAACCCGTGAAGTGCTGGATACCATGGCGGTATTGGCCACCGAAGCCGGTGATGGCGTTTCCTGTTACATCATTTCCATGGCTGGCGAGCCCTCCGACATTTTGTCGGTGGCCCTGTTGTTACGTGATTCCGGTGTGCGTGATCACTTTCCGGTGGTGCCGCTGTTTGAAACCCTCAACGATCTTGAACAAAGCCGCGACCGTATGCAGCGCTTGTGGCAGATCGACTGGTATCGCCAGTACAGCGAGTGCCATCAGCAGGTGATGATCGGGTATTCCGATTCGTCCAAGGATGCCGGTCAGCTGGCAGCCGTCTGGGCGCAATATCAGGCCCAGGAGCGATTAACCCGCACTGCGGCAGAGGCCGGTATCAGTCTGACCCTGTTTCACGGCCGTGGTGGTACGGTCGGTCGCGGCGGCGGTCCGGCGCATCGTGCCATTCTGGCCCAGCCGCCCGGTTCGGTAGCCGGTGGTTTGCGGGTGACCGAGCAGGGCGAAATGATTCGCTTCAAGTTCGGTTTGCCGGAAGTGGCCAAACGTAACCTGCAGGTTTACGTGGCGGCGGTGCTGGAAGCCAATCTGTTGCCGCCAGAACCAGCGCGGCCGCAATGGCGCGACATGATGAATCGGCTGGCCGAGCGTGGTGTGGCGTCCTATCGGGCGATGGTGCGTGATACCCCCGATTTCGTTCGGTATTTCCGCAGTGCCACGCCAGAGCAGGAGCTTGGGCGGCTGGCATTGGGATCGCGTCCGGCGCGTCGCAAGGCGGGTGGAGGAATTGAGACCCTGCGCGCCATTCCGTGGATTTTTGCGTGGACACAGATGCGTCTGATGTTGCCCGCCTGGCTTGGTTCTGACGAGGCATTGGCCGAGCAGATGCAGGCCAACGAGCAGGAGCAACTGAAAGCCATGTACCAGCAGTGGCCGTTCTTCCGAACCTACGTGGACATGTTGGAAATGGTGGTTTCCAAGGCGGATGCGGCCATTGCCCTGTATTACGAAAGCCGCCTGGTAGAGCCTGAATTGCAGATGCTGGGCAGCCAGCTGCGGCAACGGTTACAGCGTGTACAGGAGCTGGTGTTGTTGATTAACGGACAAAACAAGTTACTCGACAATCATCCGGTCCTCAGGTATTCAATGGCTGTTCGTGATCCGTATACCGATCCACTGCACTATTTGCAGGCCGAACTACTGTACCGTGAGCGTCAGCAACCCGAGATTGCCAGTCAGCTGGTAGAACAGGCACTGATGGTGACCATGGCCGGCATCGCCGCCGGCATGCGAAATACTGGCTGAAAACAAGCCGCCACGGGGGAGAACTACAGCAACATTGGCGAGAGTGTTGATGGGGGGTATGTATTGCTACGAGGGCACTACACCCCTTTGAAGGCTCCGGTATACCAAAGTCGGGCGTTCAGCGCCCGGCTTTTTGGTCAGAATAGATTGAGTAGAATGCGCCGCCAGAGTAAGGTAAGGCCTATTTTTTCCCTGGTTAAAAAATAAACAAAATTTAACCGGAAGGATTCCAATTCCATTAACCATGAGGGGTATGCGCATGCGCGTAATTCTGTTGGGCGCGCCAGGTGCCGGTAAGGGTACTCAGGCTCAATTCATTTGTGAGAAGTTCGCTATTCCACAAATTTCTACTGGCGACATGCTGCGTGCAGCGGTTAAAGCCGGTTCCGAGCTGGGTCTGAAAGTGAAAGAAATCATGGAAACCGGTGGTCTGGTTTCTGATGAGATCATCATCGGTCTGGTAAAAGAACGTATTCAGCAGGCTGACTGTGTAAACGGTTTCCTGTTTGACGGTTTCCCACGCACCATTCCACAAGCTGAAGCCATGCTGGAAGCTGGTGTTGATATCGACAACGTGGTTGAAATCCATGTTGAAGACGAAGAAATCGTACAGCGTCTGAGCGGCCGTCGTGTACATCCAGGCTCAGGCCGTGTGTACCACATTGTGTACAATCCACCAAAAGTGGAAGGCAAGGACGATGAAACCGGTGAAGACCTGGTTCAGCGTGACGACGACAAGGAAGCAACCATTCGCAAGCGTCTGGCCATTTACCATGAGCAGACTGAACCGCTGGTAGCGTTCTACAAGAACCTGGAACAGGCCGGTGGCGAAAAGGCTCCACGTTACAACCACATTGTAGGTGTAGGTTCCCTGGCGGAAATCACCGACCGTGTTATGACCGCTCTGGCCTGATCCAGCAGCTGAGTCCGGAAAAGGGCCCCAAGGGGCCTTTTTTTGTGCCCGTCGTTTGGTTGTCGGGTCTGGTATACTCGCCGTTTTTTGCACAGCGGCGGTTCCATGGCCACACTCCTTATTCTCGACGCATCCTCCACCTATTGTTCGGTTGCCCTGATTCGCGGCGACCAGACCTTTGAACTTACCGAACTGCAACCGCGCCGCCATGCCCAGCGTTTATTGCCAATGGTAGATGAGCTGCTGGCTGCCAATGGCGTTGCACGCCAGGAAGTTGAAGGCGTTGCGTTTGGTCGTGGCCCTGGTTCCTTTACCGGTATTCGTATCGCCATCAGCGTGGCTCAGGGGATTTCCCTCGGGCTCGATATTCCGGTGTATGGGTTTTCCAGTCTGCGTGTAGTGGCCCAGCAAGTCATGATGAGTTCATCTGCAACCCGTGTAATGGTGGTGATGGATGCTCATATGGGTGAAGTATTCTGGGGCGCGTTTGAGTTGCGAGATGGTCTGGCAATGGCGATTTCTGCCGAACAGGTAGGGTCTCCTGCGCGTTGTGCTGCTGATTTGTTGGCGTTTGACGGTGTGATTGCTGGCAACGGCATCAAGGTCGCGGGTGTTGTGGATGATCAGGTTCGTGTCCATGCAGAAGCGGTTCTCGACGATGTTGAGCCTTTGGCTGGTTTCGCTGCACCACTGGTCTGCAGTGCCTGGATGCTGGGGAAATTCGCTGGTGCCGACCAATACGCACCGGTATATTTGCGCGACTCTGTGGCCTGGAAAAAACTGGATGAGCAGCCAAGCCTGTTAAAACGCTAAAGGAGTCATCGTGGGTATTTTTGAAACTGTTGTACTGGCGTTGCTGCAAGGCATCACCGAATTTTTGCCGATTTCCAGCTCGGCGCATCTTATTCTTCCTTCACAAATGTTCGGCTGGCCTGACCAGGGCCTGGCGTTCGATGTGGCCGTGCACTTTGGTACCTTGCTGGCGGTAGTGGCCTACTTCCGCAAGGATCTGCAAAACATGATCGTGGGCTGGTTAACCACCGGTTTTACCCGTACTCCCAACGACGATGCCCGCTTGTCCTGGATGGTGGCGATTGCCACGGTTCCGGCAGTGGTATTTGGTCTGCTGGGTGAACACTTCATTGAAGACAACCTGCGTTCGACCGCGGTGATTGCAACCACCACTATTATCTTCGGTATTGTGCTGGGGCTGTCGGACCGGGCAACGGTGCGTCACAACAATCTGGCGCAAATGACCCTGACGCTGGCGCTGGTGATCGGTTTTGCCCAGGCCATGGCCCTGATTCCGGGGACTTCCCGTTCCGGTATCACCATGACAGCGGCGCTGTTCCTGGGTTTTAACCGTGTTGATTCCGCACGTTTTTCTTTCCTGCTGTCGGTACCACTGATTCTGGCTGCAGCTGGTTTGAAAACTCTGGAGCTGCTGCAGAACATGGACGGTGTTGACTGGTCGATGCTGTTCCTCGGGCTGGCAGTTTCAGGTATCAGTGCCTGGCTGGTGATCTCCTTCTTCCTGGAGTTTATTGGTCGTATCGGCATGCTGCCGTTTGTAATTTATCGCCTGTTCCTGGGTGTGGTTCTGTTTGCGTTTTTTGTCTGATGTCGATGCCAGTAATGGTTTGTTTGAGTGAGCGCCTGCAGTCGCAGGCGCTGGAGTATGCCCGGCTCTGGGGCTTGCAGAATGTGGATGCAGACTGGCTGGAGCAGCCGGGTTTTCATTTGTGTCTGGATGATTCCGGCCTGTATTTGCAGGAAGGTGCCGGTGGCAAGGCACAAGTGCAGGTGGATTTCTGTGCCGGTGCGACGGCCCATCGCCGCCAGTTTGGTGGTGGAATGGGGCAGGATATTGCCAAGGCGGTGGGTATTACCGGGGCTTATAAACCGTCGGTGATTGATGCCACGGCCGGTCTTGGCCGCGACACCTTTGTGCTGGCGAGTCTGGGCTGTCGGGTTGATGCGCATGAGCGTCAGCCGGTGGTTGCCGCCTTGCTGGCGGATGGTTTGCGTCGGGCAGAAGCAGACCCGGAAGTGGGTGAAATTGTGGCCCGTATCCGTCTGCATTTTGGCAGCAGTCATGATCTTCTGGTGCCAGCGGCAACCATCGCCGAGCAGCCGGATGTGGTCTATCTGGACCCGATGTTTGGGGATGATGCCAAGGGTTCGGCGCAGGTGAAAAAGGATATGCAGGCGTTTCGCCAGCTGGTGGGCGCTGATATGGATGCCGATGACCTGCTGCAGCGGGCGCTGGATTGTGCACGCTGTCGCGTGGTGGTCAAACGTGGCCGCAAGGCTGCGCCTCTGGCCAATCGCAAACCATCGTACCAGTTGCTGGGTAAATCCAGCCGCTTTGATGTTTACAGCAAGGCCAAAGTTGAAGCGTTGGTCGAGTAAGTGCTGCTGCAGGCACCGTTGTGCTGGGCTATCTCTTGAATAATCAGGGGTAACCGTTATGGTTGCCCCTTTTTATTTCCGGTTTTTCTATTTCGCTCTTCTATTCATCCTGGCGTTTGGCCAGCACCTGACAGGCCAGTTCCTGACAGCTGCGGCGGATGCTCAGGCGAATATCACCATCCAGCAGGCTTTCAAGCTGTTCCAGCAGCTCGCCGATACGTGTATTGGCGCAGATCCAGTCGTTGTGGTCCTGATACAGATATTCCTGCTCGAGCAGCAAGGCTGTTAACTGCTGGAACAGGCCGGTATCGGCAAACTCCTGCTCGTCCAGTCCGTACAGCAGAGAAAGGCGTTTACCCAGCAGGGCAGACTGTTGTTGCAATTCATCCTGCGGATAACAGCATGGCTCGCTGGCCAGTGCTGCAACCAGGTAATAACGCTGCAAGCTCGGCATCAGCAGGCGTGCCAGTAGTTCAAGACCGGCATAGGCTTCGCTGCGGTCATCGACGGCCCGATAGAAGGGTGGCTGGTCGGTTTCCAGGCGGATATACCCCTGCTGCTGCAGAACGTTCAGCCAGTATTGGCAGACGTCATCCAGCTGTTCGGTTGCCCATGGTAGAAACAACTCAGCCTTGATCAGTGGATACAGGGTTCTGATCAGTTGTTGCAGGTTATGCAGGGATTGTGGCTGGTGGTGGCGCAGCAGGCAGCAGAGCAGGGCAGGAAATGCCAGCAGGTGCAGAACGTTATTGCGGCAGTAAGCCAGGCTGGCAGCCTGACGTTCGTTCAGGTGTAACAGGTCTCCCAGCGGGTGACTGAGGCGGGTGACATGGCCCAGCTGTTCGTTGTGTTGCAACCACTCGTGGCTGTTGCCTTCGCAGACCACCACCAGTTCGCCGGGTGGGTGTAGTCGTAACAGGCGGGCGAGGTCATCCAGGCGTGCCAGTAAGCTGCGTTCCGATAAGACCCGTCGCGGACTGCTGAGCAGTACCAGCGCCATCATATTGACCGGGTTGATGCTGGCGGCGGCATTAATGCCGGTCGCGATCTCCCGAGCCAGGCGGCGGGTGACGGCCGGGGCCCATTCCGGGCGGAAGTTATGACGAGCGTGGTCTTCATCGCGCCAGCCAGGGTGTTCCTGATTCAGCAGGGCCGTCAGGTGAATTGGCTTGCCAAAGGTCACCTGCACTTTACCAAAATCATGGCGCAGGGATTTCAGGCTGCTGATCAGGCCGCTCAGGCTTTCCTTGCGTTTTCGCAAACCGCTAAGCTCACGCTGGTAGCTGCCTGCTTCGAAGATTTTTTCATAACCGATGTAGATCGGCATAAAGATCACCGGGCGACGTGAATCACGCAAATAGCTGCGCACACTCATGGCCAGCATCCCGGCTTTGGGTTGCAAGGTGCGACCACTGCGACTACGGCCACCTTCGACAAAATATTCAATCGCATGGCCGCGACACAGTAGCGTGTGCAGATATTCATCCAGCACCGCGGCATACAGGCGGTTGTCCCGGAACGAGCGGCGCATAAAAAACGCGCCACTGCGGCGTAGTATGGAACCCACAATTGGCAGATCGAGGTTAATACCCGCCGCGATTTGCGGAATTTGCAGGCCGTTGTGATAAAGCACGTACGACAACAACAGGTAGTCGATATGACTGCGGTGGCACGGCACGTACACGATGGTGTTATCGCGGGCGATCAGTTTCAGGTTTTCGATATTGTGGATACCCACACCGTCGTACAGACGGTTCCAGACCCGTGCCAGCAGCATGTCCATAAAGCGCACGGTGGTGTAGGAAATATTGGAGGCTATTTCATCGGCGTATTTCAGGGCTTCACGGCGTAATGACTGCCGATTGCCACCGGCTTGCTGCTGGGCGTGGATTTCGGCTTGCACCAGCGGGCGGTTGGGCAGGTTGCCAATCAGGGTACGGCGATGGGACAGGTCAGGTCCCAGCACAGTGGCAGCGACCTGCCGAAAGTGAATACGTAATACCAGCGCTGCTTTGCGGGCTAACTGCTCAGGTGTTTTACAGCCAGTGGCCAGGCGTTGCAGTGACAAAGGGCGGCTGAAATGCACAAAGGTGTTGCGGCCGTTGACCACAATTGCCGCCAGCGTTAACAGGCGTCCACCAAGAATGCCGCTGTTTTGCAGCCAGATGCGCAGGAATGAGTCTTCCTTGTCGGGCTGGCGTCCCCAGAATACGCGGGTGGGCAGAATCTCGATATCCTGTTCGGGATGCTCAAACTGGTAACGGGCGGCGGCGAGCAGGTTGTCACTGTTTTCCGGTTGGCCGCGGCGATGGAATGGTCGTCCGCTGCGGCGGTACACCGCAAAAAACGGATTGAGTACCCGTTCAGGATCGGTGGCCATTTCGGCCGGAGAGGGCAGGCCCAGCTGACGAGTTTCGCGGTCGGCAACCAGATATTCAGCATGTGAAGCGTACAGAAATGCGTACACACGCAAGGGATTGGGGTCGGTAAAGGTCTGTGCGGGGCCAATGCGGCGGGTTTTCAGCAGGCTGTATAACCAGCCTTGTTGCCAGCGAAACAGGCGCAAGCGCCAGTTTGAAAACAGACTCATCCGTATCTCCTGCAACAGGTGTGTTGATCAACCGTCAGTTCGAGCTTGCCCGAGCCATATGAACAGCAGAAGTCTGCCACCGGGCATATGTCCCGCTGGCGTGTGATACCTCAGTAGTGTGGCGGTGGTGGTTCATCACCCGCCATGCGGTCTGTACCCGAGTGTTGGGCCAGTTGTTCAAGGCGGCGGTTCATCAATTGCATAGCCTGGTGCGCCATCACAAAATCCTGCGATAATCGGGCAATTTCACTGTTTAATGTGTCAATTGTATCCTCCAGAAACGTAATTCTGGTTTCCAGCTCATCGATACGTGACTGAGCTCGTGCAAGATCACCGTCTTGGGTGGTATTGTTCATCTTCAGCATCCTGTCCAGGCTCAAAGTAGCGTGGGTATCATGTTGATTTTTTTAGGTATTTACGTTTTGATTCAAACGGGTCGGATATTGGCCCCGTATTCGCACAATGTCACTACAGGTATAACAATGGTCCGGAAAATAATTTTGTCCGCACTGGCTGCGATTGCGGTTGCGATTTCAGAGCTGGTTTCTTTTAGCGTTCTGACCAGCGAACTGCAACCTGCGGATGGCGCCTTGCTGCGTGATACCGGTGTTTCTTCACTGATGGTGATGATTCAGGCGGTAGTTGCATTTGTTTCTACCCTGGCAATCCAGTTGCTGGGTGGTGAGCGCAAGCGTAGCCGTTCATCAGGCACCGTGGTGGAAGAAGACACTGAAGACGGCCGCGAACGCGGTGTGGTCAAGTGGTTCAACGTCAAGAAGGGCTTTGGCTTCATCACCTGGGATAACGGCGAAGATGTATTTGTCCATTTCCGTTCGATTCGTGGACAAGGGCATCGTTCACTGGCGGAAGGTCAGCGTGTGAAGTTCAGTGTGGTGCGTGGTGATAAAGGGCCACAAGCCGAGGACGTATCAGCGGTACGCTGATGCAGGAAGCAAGAACCAGCCGTCATGCCGACTGGTAATAATCTTCTGACGCTGATTGATTGTGAAAAATCCAGAGTTCAAATGAACTCTGGATTTTTTGTTGGCTCTGTTGAAATCGTCAAAGCAGTTTTGTCGTTTCTGTAAATCAGAACCGGCATCAGTTTTTCCCAAAGGACCCTCTGAATAACTCGATGCAGCACCGCGTAGAGCTGTGCAGAGTTATTCAGAGGGTTCATAAAACAAACAGCAAGTTTGTTTTGGTCTGACAGCTGTACAGCCTCAGGATTACTTGCGGTAACCCAAAATCTTCGCCGCGTTTTCTTTCATGATCAGCGGACGAACTTCGTCTTTGATGCCGATTTTTTCGAAGTCAGAAATCCAGCGGTCCGGAGTGATTACCGGCCAGTCAGAGCCGAACAGCATCTTGTGTTTCAGAATGCTGTTGGCGTACTGGATGAAAATTGGCTGGAAGTACTTTGGAGACCAGCCAGACATATCGATGTAAACGTTCGGCTTGTGGGTCGCAACCGACAGCTGTTCGTCCAGCCATGGGAACGCCGGGTGAGCAGCAATGATCGGAGTGTCCGGGAAGTCAGCGGCCACGTCATCCAGATACATCGGGTTGGAGTACTTCAGGCGCATGTTCATGCCGCCGTGGGAACCTGCACCAACACCAGTCTGGCCGGTGTGGAACAACATCACCGCACCTTCTTCGGCAATGGCTTCATACAGCACATAAGCCGAACGATCGTTAGGGTAGAAGCCCTGCATGGTTGGGTGAAACTTGAAGCCTTTTACGCCAAACTCACGTACCAGACGACGGGCTTCACGGGCACCCACACGGCCTTTGGCCGGATCAATAGAGGCAAACGGAATCAGGATGTCGTTGTTGTCGGCACAGATACGCGCCACTTCTTCGTTTTCGTAGCGTTTGAAGCCGGTTTCACGCTCGGCATCGACCGGGAAAATCACCGCTGCGATTTTGCGCTCACGGTAGTAGGCCGCGGTTTCTTCAACGGTTGGCAGCATGTTGTGGCCAGCCGGATTCTTGAAGTACTTGGCGAAATCGGATTGGAACTCGTAATAACCGTCATCGCGGTGACAGGTGCAGGGCTCTTCTGCATGGGTGTGGAAGTCGATCGCGATGATGTCATCAATATTGATCATGGAGAGATCCCCGGTGTTATGGCTGTTCTTATTAAGTAACGGGCAAACGTCAGCTGAGGTGCAGATTTGAACAGAAATAATGCACTGCTGCTACAATTGTTTTGCTATACAACAGTTTTGTTTTTACCACGCAAAGCCAGTGCTGTTCAATGATCTTGTCAATTGGGATGCCAGGCCGCGTGGATTGCAGTGGGAAATCATACTGCGGCAGGCTGCCGCCATTGCGGTAAACGACGCCATCCAGTAGCCTTGGGCGCTTTGTCTGTCGGGGCAGAAAGCGTGCAGATGATGCCATGCAGAAGGTCTGCAAGGGTAGCGGAAAACGGGTTGACAGATTTCGGCATAATCCCTCCGACGCACGACCAGAGTCGCGTTTTACCTGATCACAGAGGTCAAGAATCGCCCTGACTATGGTACATTTGTGTTTTGCTGCAACGGTCACCTGAGTGGTTAGCGTTAGCCGCGTGAATTCTGAATCGTTCCTGCTAAACAGGGCGGTGAAGTCTGTCCGCCACGAGCGGGTGGATGTCAGGCTGGTTGATTCGCCCTCACCTTGCCTGACCTGTAAAACGGAGCCCTATTCTGGTTCCGGAATCGTGTCTGCTGATCCCGGCAACGGATTACCAGACCATTTTTATATTCTCAGAGGAGACGACCTTGAAACCGGTAAAAGTAGGTATCTGTGGTTTAGGTACAGTCGGCGGCGGCACTTTCAACGTGCTGGCCACCAATGCGCAAAACATCGCACGCCGGGCGGGTCGCGAGATTATTGTCGAGCAGGTAGCGGCGCGCAGCCTGAACCCTGCCTGTGATACCAGCAACACCAAGGTCACGGATGATGTCTTCGCTGTAGCCACCAACCCGGACGTTGACGTCATCGTCGAACTGATCGGTGGTTATGATGTTGCCAAGAAACTGGTTCTGACTGCCATTGAAAACGGCAAACACGTTGTGACGGCCAACAAGGCCCTGATTGCGGTTCACGGTGACGAGATCTTTGCTGCTGCAGAAGCCAAAGGTGTTTCCGTGATGTACGAAGCGGCCGTTGCTGGCGGTATTCCGATCATCAAGGCGATCCGTGAAGGTCTGGCTGCTAACCGTATCAACTGGCTGGCCGGTATCATCAACGGCACTGGTAACTTCATCCTGACTGAAATGCGCGACAAGGGTCGTGATTTCTACGACGTGCTGAAAGAAGCCCAGGAGCTGGGTTACGCCGAAGCCGATCCAACCTTCGACGTGGAAGGTATTGATGCCGCCCACAAGCTGACCATCCTGTCCTCTATTGCTTACGGCATCCCGCTGCAGTTTGAGCGTTGCTACACCGAAGGCATCAGCAAGATCACCCGTGAAGACGTGGAGTTCGCTGAGGAACTGGGTTACCGCATCAAGCATCTGGGCGTGAGCCGTCAGACTGAAAAAGGTATCGACCTGCGCGTTCACCCGACCCTGATTCCGGAAGCACGTCCAATCGCCAAGGTTGACGGTGTTCTGAACGCGGTTATGGTAAACGGCAACGCCGTTGGCAACACTCTGTACGTCGGAGCTGGCGCTGGTGCTGGTCCAACTGCCTCTGCTGTGGTTGCCGACCTGGTCGACCTGGCTCGCACCATGGATGCTGACGCGTCTGTTCGTGTGAACCACCTGGCTTTCGACAAGATCGAAGACGTTCAGGTACTGCCAATCGAAGAAGTGGAAACTGCCTACTACCTGCGTATTCAGGTACAGGACAAGGCTGGTGTTCTGGCGTCTGTTGCGACCATTCTGAGTGAGCGTGGTATCAACATCGAAGCCATCATCCAGAAAGAGCCAAAAGAAGGCGAAGAGCTGGCACAGATCATTCTGCTGACTCACCGCATTCAGGAAAAGAACATGAACGCAGCGATCGCGGCCATTGAAGGCCTCGACAGCACTGTGGGTAGTGTTACCCGCATTCGTGTTGAACAACTGGCCTGATTCCCTGTAATCACGGGTGGTAAGCGATTACCACCTGGCCATTAAAAAAATCCGGGTTACCGCAAGGTGCCCGGATTTTTTTATGTCGCTCGTTCGGCCTGTAGATATTTTCTAACGAAAGTTAGACAGGTTGAGGGCAAAAGTAGGCAAGCGCCTGTGGATTGGTCATACTCGATAGCATACTCACTGATCGAAGCCGCTCATGACCCTGATTGAAACGCTTGAGGATATTCGAGCCCTGCGTGAAAACCGCGAGGTGGAGTGCAAACTGGCGCAGGGCCGCGATGGCCTCGGTGCCTTGCCGGAAGATATCTGGGAAACCTACAGCGCGTTTGCCAACACCGACGGTGGCGACATCTTTTTAGGCTTGCGGGAGTTGGCGGACGAAACCTACGAGCTGGCAGGTATTCATTACCCGGAACGGGTCATTGCGGAATTTCTGGAAGGTTTGCAGGAGCCTGGTCGGGTCAGCTGCAATATCATGTGCCAATCATTTTGCCGGGTAATAACCCTGGATGGGAAAAACCTGGTGCATATTCACGTCCCTGCGGCCAGCCTGCAACAACGTCCTGTGTATATTGGTGGAAATCCCCTGACAGGCACTTATAGACGCGAGAACTCCTGGGATGTACGTCTTGATGCCGACAGCGTACGTTCATGGCTCGCACATCACGACGACTCGGCTTGTGGCTGTTGATAACACCGGCTGCCGGGAAAAATAACTCGATCATTCTGCAATAAACCGGTAACCGACACCGGCCTCCGTTTCGATATAACGCGGACTGGTAGGGTCATCGCCAATCTTGTTGCGAATCTGGCGAATGTAGATCCGCAGATAATGTGAATCATCGAGATGGTCAGAACCCCAGAATTTGCGCAGCAAATATTGCTGGGTCAGCATCTGACCGGGGTGCTGGATAAACTCCAGCAGCAGCTCGTATTCCCGTGGTGACAAGCGGATACGCTCGCCGTTGAGGCTGACCGTGCGCGAGACAAAATCAATCCGCAAATGACCGTCATCCCAGCTGGCTGCTGGTGCTTCGCGGTTGCTGCTGCGGGTGCGCAGCACGGCGCGGATGCGCGCCAGCAATTCTTTCACACCAAACGGCTTCTCGACGTAATCGTTACAGCCGTTATCCAGTGCCAGCACTTTCTCGCGCTCGCTGTTACGTACCGACAGCACAATCACCGGGGTTTCACTGAACTCGCGGATTTCCCGCAACACATCCTGACCGTCCATATCGGGTAAACCGAGATCGAGAATAATCAGGTCGGGTTGTTCCAGCGCCGACAGCTGAATACCGCCGCGGCCAGTATCGGCTTCAATGATTTCATAACCCTGGGATTCCAGACTGATGTTCAGAAAGCGCCGGATTTGCGGTTCGTCATCAATAACCAGAATACGGATCATATTACTTCCCCTTCCGGAGCCAGACGCTCCAGCGGCAAGGTCAGACGGAAACAGGTGCCGGTATCCGGGCTACTGAACAATACCGAGGCCTGGCCACCGTGGGCACCCAGAATACTCTGGCAAATGGTCAGGCCGAGGCCGGTGCCACCGGTCTGATGGTCACCCTGGGCGAGCGTGAAAAACATATCAAACACCTGTTTCCACTGTTCTTCGGGCATGCCGGGGCCAGAGTCGGTGATATCAATCAGCAGCTTGTCGTTTTGCTGGTGGGCATCAATACGGATGCTTTTGCCGGATGGGGTATAACGCACAGCGTTTTCGAGGACGTTAAACACCGCCTGTTCGACCAGAGCGGCGTGTACGTACAGCAGCGGCAGGTCTTCGGCGATATGGGTTTCGATATGCTGGTCGTTCAGCAGTGGCTTCAGGCGGCGCAATGACACACTGACGATTTCGTCGATACCGGCCCAGTCGCGTTCCAGCTTCAGCTCGCCCTGGCCTATGCGGGTCATATCCAGCAGCTTCTGGATATAACGGTCGAGGCGACGGGCTTCGGTCAGGGTATTGGTCAGCAGTTCGTCCTGTTGTTCGGCGGTCAGGCTGCCGCGTAAATCACGCAAGCTGCTGACCGAGCCGATCATGGTGGCCAGTGGGGTACGCAGGTCATGGGAAATCGACGATAACAGCGCCGAACGCAGCTGCTCGCGTTCCTTGATGATGGTTTCCTGTTGCAGGTTGCCCAGCAGCTGAACCCGGCTCAGGGCCAGACGTAACAGCTCCAGAGTGGCATCCAGATGGGTCATGATCCAGTCCGGTTGCTGTTTCAGGAACACCAGGCTGAACCCTTCGGTATTACCATCCTTGTCCTGAATCGCAAGGCTGATGCGGTCGTGGCTGTGATGCACACATGGGGCGCCATCACGAGACGCCACTGTCATACCACCCAGTGACTCAATCCGGAAATAACCGGCAGCGACCAAGGGACGTGAATGGACCGCAAAGGTGTTGAACAGATCACGAGTGGTGACGCAGCCTGCCAGAGCTTGTGCCAGCGCCATTTGCTGGCGAGTCCAGTGCATGCTGTTTTCCAGTACCTGTACCTTCTGGCGCAATCCAGCGGCGAGGTGGCCGGTGAGCACGGCAACCAGCACCAGAATCGAGGCGGTCAGCACGTCCTCCTGGTGCAGGATAAACAGGGTGTAACGTGGGGTGGTAAAAAAGAAGTTGAACGCCAGAAACGACACAACTGCTGCCAGCAAGGCCGGACCGGTTGCTGTAGTGAAGGCCGTCAGCAACACGCCAGCCAGATAAAACATGGCAAAACTGGCATCGGGCAACAGATGGTCAAAGGTCTGGCAAATCAGTGTGACTAATAGTGGCAAGGCAAGCGCAATCAGCCACTGGTGTACGACGGTTGAGCGGGGTTCACGTACCGGCAAGGTCTTAACCTCTCCAGAAAATCGGAGTAAACAGCACCATCAGGGTCAGCATTTCCAGACGCCCCAGAATCATGGCAAAACTCAGCAGCCACTTGCCGCTGTCGGGTACTGTTGCGAAGTTACCGGCGGGACCAATCACATCCCCCAAACCCGGGCCGACGTTGGTCAGAGCGGTGGCGGCACCGGTCAGAGCGGTCACAAAATCGAGGCCAATCAACACCAGCAGAAAAGTGGTAACGGTCAGTACCAGGAAAAACAGGAACGAAAACGCCACTGCCGATCCCATGATGTCGTCGGTGATCGGTTTGCCATTGTAACGGGCTGAGAATACGCCGTTCGGGTGCACCAGTTTCTGCATTTGTTCGCGCAGGAACAACCACGACAGCTGGAAGCGGAAAATCTTCATACCACCACTGGTCGAGCCAGAACAGGCACCGATAAAGGTCACAAAGAAGAACATGGCAACTGCGAACATACCCCACTGGGTGTAGTCCTGCGATGCAAAGCCGGTCGTGGTAATCACCGAAACGATATTAAACGCGTTGTGGGTCAGGATTGAGTAGAACGACTCATCACTGATGGTCATACGCTGCAGTGTCAGTGCTGCCACCAGACCAACCACAATCACCAGAAACGCTACCACTTGCTCATCTTTCAAGGCCGCCAGACGGCGGCTGTGCAGAAAGCGGATATACAGGGTGAATGGCAGGCCGCCGAGAATCATAAAGAAGGTTGAGATCCACAGGATATCGAGGCTGAAACGCCCCATGGAGCTGTCGTCTGTAGCAAAACCACCAGTGGAAACCGTTGCCATGGCATGGTTGATGGCATCAAACGGCGTCATACCAGCCAGCCAATAACTGGCAGAACAGAGAATGGTCAGGCCCAGATACACCACCAGCAGACCCCGTGCCATGGCCTGGAAACGCGGCATGGATTTGTCTGACCAGTCTGAAGACTCGGTCTGGAACAGGCGCATACCACCTACGCGCAGGAACGGCAGAATGGTGATGGCCATACCGATCACACCAAAACCGCCAATCCATTGCAGCATCGAGCGCCACAACAGAATCGACGGCGGCGTTTGTGCCAGATGATTCAGTACCGTTGAACCAGTGGTGGTAATCCCCGAGACGGCTTCGAATACCGCATCCGCCAGTGACATCGGATGGCTGACCAACATAAAAGGGGCGGCGCTGAAAAACGAAAGTGACAACCAGCTAAGGCCGGTTAACAAATACAGCTGACGGGCATTGAGCGAAAACGGTGGGGCATAACCCGGTGCCATCATCACCACACCACAGGCGGCAACAATTCCGGAAGCGACAAAAAACGCGTTGTGCTCCTGATCACCTGAGTACAGGGAATACAGAGCGGGAATAATGAGAAATCCGGCCATCACCCATGCGACGATCCCACAAACAAACAGAACCGGACGAAACAACTTGTACACTGGACATCACTCCTGTTGTGGGCTCTCGGGTGGAGATGAGCAGTTCGGGTATTGTCGTCAGGATGGGTGTAAAAATTCGAGATGGCAGCCACGCCATTTGCGTAAAAAAGCCGTAAAGAGAATTTTTGAGCCTGCAACGATCCCTGATGCAGCATCAGATAAGAAGCGTGCCGCCACAATACAGGGGTTAGAGGCGGAGCAAAAGACACACCAATGGAACATGCCGATAACAGGACGTAGCGGACAATGGTGCAATCATGGGCTGATCATGAAAACATTCCGCGTGTAACACTGGAGTACATGGAATCCAGTATTCATGGGCTTTGTAGCGGTTTTAGTGGTCAGTAAAGACGGGAAAAAAGAAGATATGGCCTCCCCACCGGGACTCGAACCCAGATCGCCCGCTTAGGAGGCGGGTGCTCTATCCTGTTGAGCTATAGAGAGACAGGGCGCGGATTGTAATGCCTGTTGAGGCTGCTGTCAGCCCGTTTTGCCGATTGTCGCTATAGCATTGACCGGTAGCAGGTCAGGTCTGGTTTTCTTCGCGCAAACGTTTGCGTTCACGTTCTTCCCACTGGAAGTCGGTAATCAGTTTTCGAATGTAGCGTTGGGCGTCACTGGAAATCAGCGTAAACACAAATCCCACCATGGTATCGCCATGTTCATTCAGCAACAGGTGGCGGGCTTCCAGATCACAATCCATATGATGATCTTCGTTGAAGTGGATACTGGCTCCCGGAAAACACGTGCCGGGCTGGAGCTGGTATTGCAGATTACCACTGAATCGCGCCTTGAAGCCGTTTTCAGACAAATCGAGCAATTGACCAAACAGGCGTTTGTCGAGGTCTGGCAGTGGCAGGCTCAGTTGCAGGCGGTGCGCGGCGGGTACTTCAACCCGATAGGAGCTGCGGCGCTGGCGGTAGGTGACTTCGCTGGGAAACTCGGCACGATACTGGTGTTCACCCGGCTGGAAACGCAAACGGCCGTCGGCTCGAAAGCCGATATAAATTCCCTGGTGGTCACTATCGATACGAAAACGATGACCCTGGCGGATCAGCTGGTTGCCGTCGTCGGGGATCACTTCGGTCATAAAGAAGCTGCGACTGCGGAAATCGGTGTTGACCAGTTCGGCATGGTATTGCTGTTCACTGCCATCGATCTGTACCGTCACAGACTCTTGCATCAGCACCAGTTTGCGCAGGGCACCATAGATGTCCTCCGGAGATTGCAGCAGGCAATCCGGCTGTTCAGTCTCGTTGTCTGTCATGTATCAGGCCTGTAAATAACCGCGCGATGATGATTGGCTATTGGTTGATCCTTTTGAATTGTAGATCAGCGTTGACTGTGGTGTGCCTCGCAACAGGCGTAGTCGTTGTTGTACGCGGCGGCGTGCAGTCAGTACCAGTTCATTCATTTGTTCCGAGCAGGCCCGGTTGTGGCGGTATTGGGTGGCCAGTTGTTGCCATAGTTGGCAAATGTTGTCCGCTTCGCGAATAGACGGATGTTGCAGGAAGTGTTCGGCCAGCGGCAGCTGGTGTTCACTCATCCAGGTCAGGCGTTCGTTGGCCAGACCATTCATTTTCTGGAGCAGTGCCGATTTACGGCGGCAATCCTGTTCTAGGGCAACCAGATCCTGTTGGCGCAGGTGTTCACGTTCCTGATCAAGCTGCTGTTGCAGCAGGCGTCCCAGAGCCAGTTCATTTAGCAGCAGGTTGGCAAGCTGGTTGAGGTCAGACAAGGCGATAGTGATCATGAGGGCCCCGTTATCAGTTCAGGCGACCCTCGAAATCCAGCATTTTTCCTGCCAGCTTTTCATAATCGATCTTGTATTCGCCATTGGCGATGGCGGAACGTATGCGTTCAACGGTGGCGTCGTTCACTTCCGGCATCTGTCCAATCTCGGCTTCAATTTGCTGGATACTTTTGCTGCTGGCGCTCAGTTTGACCTGATCGCTATAACCACCGCCAGCAGACTCTGTACTTCTGGTTGTGGTGTTGTCCGGGCTGTCGGTAGTGACCGCTGCGGTTTCCTTGCGGGGGCGGCTGTTGTCGACGCCTCCGGTCAGTTTGTTTATGTTCATGGTGAAATCTCCGAACCAGTGCATAGGTTACACTCCTGCCTTGTTGGTATCGGCCATTTATTGCTGACCTTTAGCGAAAATGTCTGAATGTTGCGATGATCGTTTTTCGTGCTACCCGCGCGCGCTGAGAGTTAGTAGCGGTTAGCGAATTTCAACTTCACCACTAGCGACCACGATGGCATTAACGGTTTTGCCGGACTGGCTGTTCCTGACCCGGATACGTTCACCAATCCGGCCATCCTGCTGGGCGGTGCCATCGGTTTCGAGGTGGATAACAGCTTTTCGAAGCACAATCCGTACCTTGTCTCCACGAGCCACCGCCATTGGTTGTTGGATCTGGTCGGGACTGAGCACGGTTCCCGCGCGCAGCGTGCGTTTTGCCGTTTGTCCGATGATGTCTTCCGGGGTCGTGAAGAAGCCCTGATTAAGTTCGCCGACATCCTGGCGTATCCAGTTAACGGCTTCCGGTGTCAGGGGTTCGCCGTTATTCAGGGCGCGCGTCAGAACGGCGACGTTGCGAAAGTTGTGTAACTGAATAGCGATATTCTGTTGCCACCAGGGATCGCTGCAGCGAATTTCGATGCTATTGCGTCCTGGTTGTAACGGTTTGAGCAGGTTAATGGCGGTTGGCTGACGGCAGTCGGGCAGGCTTAACTGATTACTGACGCCGGGGAAGCTGATATTGGCATCTGTGTCGGGTCCGGTGATGTTGGCCCAGTCGCTCAGTAACTGTTGACGAATGTCCTCCTGCCAGTCGGCATGGGCGTTGGCGAGCACCAGTAACAGGCTGGCGGGCAGGCCAATCAGCAGTACTGAAAATTTCCGTGCATTTGTCCTGTGCATGTTCGGGTTCTCTACTATGCTCTTATCAGACTGATGTTGAACGTCATGATTCTGGCGATCAGTTGGCTTTTGCAGGTCTCATAAGGGTATCGAGCAAAGGTTGTGCCGGGTCAATCAGCAGGAGTTTGTTATGGCCGGTGTGTTGGATGCGGTAAATCAGCGAACGCAGCTGGTCGGCGAGAACCGTCTGGAGCTGTTGCTGTTCCGTGTGAACGGGCAGCAGATCTACGGTATCAACGTCTTCAAGGTGAAGGAGGTTCTCCAGTGCCCGAAGATGACGATCTTGCCAGGCAGCAATCCGGTTGTTCGGGGGGTGGCGCATATCCGTTCGGGGACAATCCCGATTATGGATATGAGTCTGGCCACGGGGAATACCGGGCTTAAAGACCTGAAGAATGCGTTTGTGATCATCACCGAGTACAACCTCAAAACCCAGGGTTTCCTTGTGGCAGGGGTTGAGCGCATCATTAATATGAATTGGGAAGATATTCATCCGCCACCAAAGGGAACTGGTCGCGAGCACTATCTCACAGCAGTAACCCAGGTAGACAAACAGCTGGTGGAAATCATCGACGTGGAGAAAATCCTCGCCGAGGTATCGCCAATAAACGAAGAGATCTCTGCAGGCCTGATTTCGCCCGAAATTCATAAGCGAGCTCAGTCTCACAAGGTGCTCATCGTTGACGATTCCAAGATTGCCCGTAAACAGATTATTCGTTGTCTGGAGAATATCGGTGTTGAGGTAGTGGCGCTGGAAGATGGCCGACAGGCCTGGGAGCATCTTTATTCGATCGCAGATTCTGGTCGTCGTCTTCAGGACGAATACATGATGCTGATATCGGATATTGAGATGCCGGAGATGGATGGTTATACGCTGACTACCCGTATACGGGCAGATAGCCGTATGGCTGGTTTTCACGTGGTATTGCACTCGTCACTAAGTGGCGTGTTTAACAAAGCCATGGTGGAAAAGGTGGGAGCTGATGATTTTATCGCCAAATTTGATCCGGATGTTCTTGCGGGTCAGGTGTCGCGACAAATCGAATCGCTCTAGGACGCAGGCCCTTGTAGTGACGGTCATCCAGGTGATCGTCACTGCTTGGTTTACCTGAACAAGGTGGTATGCATTAGTAGTCGGAATCCATAATGACTCTCAAGATTACGGCCGAGGAATACAATCGCTTCCGTGACATGCTGGAACGCTCCAGTGGCATCACGTTGGGCGAAGGTAAGGAGTATCTGGTCAGCAGCCGTTTACGTCGGATGATGGATCAGAATGCTCTGCGAACCATCAGTGACCTGCTGCGTACGGTTGAAACCAACCGCAAGCTGCAGGAAGAAGTCATCGATGCCATGACCACTAACGAAACCCTGTGGTTTCGGGATGAGCATCCTTACCGGATTTTTCGTGAACGCCTGTTGCCTGAAATGGCCGCAACCCGGCGTCCACTGCGTATCTGGTCGGCGGCCTGTTCAACCGGGCAGGAACCCTATTCCCTGAGTATCGAAATCGAGGAATACCGCAAGCGTAATATGGGGTCTCTGATGTCGGGTGAGCGGATTCTCGCTACCGATATTTCGCCCAGTTCGCTGGCGATTGCCCGTGAAGGCACGTATCAGCAACTGGCGATCCGTCGCGGTATGAGCGACCAGCATCTGAAAAGCTATTTTCACCAGCTCGACAGCGATCGCTGGCAGATCGATCAGAAGATCAAGGCGCGGGTGGAATTCCGTTCGCAGAATTTGCAGCAGAATTTTTCCGGGCTCGGCAAGTTCGACATTATTTTCTGTCGCAACGTGCTGATCTATTTTTCGGCAGATCTGAAATACGACATTCTCAAACGTATGCATGCCTGTCTGAATCCCAAAGGGTACTTACTGTTGGGGGCCTCCGAGAGTCTGAATAATCTCGGTGAGTACTTTGATATGGTGCAGTGTTTCCCCGGTATTATTTATCGGGCCCGATAGCTGTCTGGCTGGTAGCCGGTTTATTACCAGCCTGCGGCTTTTTCTGTTATCCCCCCGTTGTGTCAGTGGTCAGGTGCCAAAGGCCCCGCCAACTTCTTTTACTCCACGAACTATATGATTGACGTCAGCAAAAACATCATCGTCGATGTTGAAGCTACGCCGAGCACTATTGCGCTTGAAGTTCGGGCGACCAAAACGATGCTGGATCGTATCTCCGACACCCACAAGCTAAAACACGAAAGTTGATGGCTTCTACAACCTATCACGCCTGCACTCTGGTCTGGGTTATCTCAGCCCGCTAGAGTACGAGACGAAGAATGGATAGCACGAAAGTGTCCGCAACAGCGGGGCAATATCAAAACTGGCTCGGGTCTTCCAGGTCGATCAATTCTTGCGTATCAGCACGAACAGCAATTCGCATACGAAATCTATTACTTGTATGTATGCCTTGAGGGAGTTTAATGGCAGGCGACAGAGGAAACCAAGGTTACCCGGCCAGCTGGAACAATACATCCTCTCGAAGGTGTGAGGCGTTGCTGTGCCTTGAACACAAGGTGGACTTACTTTCGACTACCAAGTCGAAAGTAAGTAGTACGTAAAACAGCCTCCAAACACGCCTGCAAATAGTCCCCCAATATTTAAATAGGCCAGCAGAACAGTGATCGCCAAGGACGCCAGAGCAGGCTCGGGTGATACCTGCATCTCTTGCAAAAATATATACGTAATAAAATTCAAGAAAACAGCCAGTGGTAGAATATTCTCCATCCACTTGGATAGCTTCGTAGGGAACTGGATATTACATAGCACTGGAATCACTCTAACTAGCAAGCTTGTTGCAAATAAGGCCGCGATCGCAGTTATTGAGCCATCATTCATATTTTTTCCACTTGTCCAAAATGATAGCTGTAATGAGTACGCTCGGAATCCAGAAATAGGTTGGTCCTAACCACTCATAACTCGCAGTGGCCAATATCAAGCAGGCTGCAATCATCATCGATTTATGAAAATAGACACCAGACACCCGCATCTTTATTTGGGTTACAGACAGGTAGACCAACACGACACTGGCAGGAAACCCAAGGTGGATATCACTACTTAACCACGCGCCAGGAATTGCTTGTGCAAGCAGAGCGCCGATGACACCAGATACTACCCAGAAAACAAAAATGGTCAGCCTAATGACCAGTGTTTCTAGGACTGTATCGCTGGTTCTTTCGGTAGCATAGGCTTCATCACCAAGCATATGTGACACAAACATTCTGGGTAGTACTGTTCTAGGTAAACGTTTGGTCGTTGTGAAGGCGATCGGAAAGTAACGACTGTTAATCGATGCACATATCAGGAGCATGGTTAGAAAGCTGGCATCTGTATCTGCTAGCGGTAGCAAAGCGAACTGGCCACTTCCGGTAAACCCTAGAAAACCAGCGGCCAGAACTTCAAGCAGGCTCCAGTTTGCACGATACGCTAGCACGCCAAAAAGCATGCTTACTGGGATAATAGCAATCGCAGAAGGGAGAACCCTGAGGAAGGCCCGTCGGGTTGACGGCACCTTCCTGCTAGGTCTGTCTTTATCGATTTCAAGACTGGGGAGGTTGCTCATGAATCAAACCAGTGAGGCGCGTTCGTGAGCTGGCCCATAGGCCCGATATTGCCAACGGTTGATCTCAATGACCCAGATGTCCCGGTGGCCTTCAGTGCCAACTTCAGGTTCGATGTTGGTTGCATAATGGATGAAACGCTCATCATCAATCAGAATGGCTTGGTTTTCATCTAATGTTGTTTGATACAAGACATCACCAGTTAATGGATCTATCACCTGAGTTTCACCACCTTTTACATTATGCCTCTTCGCAATGGCAATCACGCTGAATTCGTGGCCGTCTCGGTGAGGACCTTCTGGCACAGTGACACCCTTAAACTCGGTGTTTGCAATAACCCGGATCTGATTGACGTTAATCTGAAACATGTCATCGAGAGTAACAGGCAGCTGATTTAGCACCGCAGCAACCAAAGCAGTCGGATCACCGATGATTTGTTCTCGGTGACGAGCTACTCCGCCTGCTTCCGCCAGCCTGATGTAGTCCGCTGATTGCACGTATTTGCGTTTTGGGAGCGGGGCGAAAAACCATTCCCCTTCTTCCCAATATGCAAAGTACTGGGTCAACCGAATCTTCCGGAGCCTGCCCAGGCTATGCATATCCCGAGGCATCTCACCGAAAGAATCCAACAGATCCTGGGATACTTCGGGCATGTCGATCACACAGTAACCATTTTCCAGATAGTCTTTGTTGGCACTGTTCTCAAAAGAGATTTTGGGCGCGAGAGCTGTAGCTGTCATGTCGTAGTCCTTCCTTAGGCTGGTTTAAGATCAAAGGTGGCAATTTCGTAGGGCTGAATTGCTTCAATGTGCTTTCTGGTAATACCTCGATAGAAGTCGCAAGCTGATTCATCTACGGTATTGATGGAGCCATATTTCTTTTCAAGCGGCCCCAGGCAGAGTCCACCGCAAAAACCCTCGATCTCACAGCCGCGGCAATATTCAGGGTTTTCTTGGCGTAGCATCGCGTGATCCAAATAGGGCTGTTCATTCAGAATCTTGGTTTCATCCCGAATGTCGCCCAGTAATGTTGAACCAGCCTTACAGGCGAATACTGAGCCATTAGGTTCGATGCTGAACTGAGCCCCTTTCGCCGAGCAATTTTTGAATCCTCGGTAACTGACCGTGTCGAATCCCAGCATTACCTGAAATATCTGATGCCAGTAGCCAGTTAAAACCACACCGTTTTTTCGCCCGTACTGAACAACATTCCAAAGACGATCAACGATATTGTCGGCACCGTACTCAGAGTAAAAAGTGGGGGCGAAGTCGACAACCACGCCAATTTCCTTGGCGCCAACGTCGACAGCTAAATCAACGATACCTTCGTTGAAATCATCCCACGTGGCGGATGTTAAGGCGGAGTTTAGGGCTACCCGATTGTTGTATTGCTGAAGTTTTCGAAGGCCTTGCATGACCACGGGCATACTATCGTCCCCGTTTTTCAGCGGTCGGCTGGGGCTGTTCGGTGAGTCCACGCTTACGCAGACAGCCACTTCGTATTCACTGAACGTTTTGGATACTTCGTCGGTGATTAAGGAGCCATTGGTCACTGTCGAATAGTGAATGATCATGTCATCCTTTTCTCCGCGACCAAATCGTTCCAAAACAGCCTTGATGGTGCGCCAGTTCAACATCGGTTCACCGCCAAAAAATTGAACCATGACCTCTCGGATGCCTTCGGAGCGTGCGACCTTTAATGCAGACTCCACATATGCAACACCATCTTCCGGTTTCATGGAGCGATTTTTGGGGCTGTATTGGTGCTCAAACCGCTCTTTGGAGGCATACATGGAGTCTTCAATGTTTACCTTAATGCTGTCCTTCGCGATGATCCTGGATTCTTCGACCTTGGTAATTTCGTCATCAACAGACATCTCTTTGCCCTGGACACCTTCGAAACAATAGGTGCACCCGAAGTTACAGGCATTGGCCAGAATCAGCTGGATGATATTGACTTTCTTATCGATTGGCGGAGTAGCCTTCTTCGGCTGAGGCGATGAGTTCTCTACCAGGATACGTCGAGCAATCAGCTGCTGGATCAGCTCCTCTTCTCGAGTATTTGCCTGTCCCTGAAGCACATGCTCCGGCACTGTTTTGTTCTTTTTAAAGGACTGCAGAACCTCTTGGCCTGCATCGTCCAAAAAAAACAATCCTCCCAGTAGACGGTGGTAAGTTGCAGTTCTACCACCAACTCGTTGCTGGATCGTATTTTTTGATAAGCTAAATTTTTTGGTTTCTACTGCAGTAACCACAGAGCAGCCCCCATCTTTAAGGTGTATAAACGGCCACCCAATAGGGTGGCCTGGTTATTACTTGGTCAATGAGGTTGCGAGCTGTACACCTTCCAGACCCAGGGTGCCACCAACAGTGCCACCAACGGTTCCGCCAACAGTGCCACCAACGGTTCCGCCAACAGTGCCTGCGACTGGGTTAACTTTGCTTTCAAATTTCATAACTAAGTCCCTATTAAGAATTTTAGATTGGAAGCCGGCTCTTGCTATCAAGAAGGTCTGACTTCACCCGAACTCCAGACATGCAGCCAAATCACTCAAAGGAGCGTTGGAGCCTGTTCAAGAGTCCGAAATGAGTCTAAAAGTCGAGTCGATGACGGGTCTTGTATGATCGTGCAAGTTGGCAGTTAGCTGCTTTGCATAAGGTTTGCCCAGCGGCCAGGAGGTAATCCGTATGTCTTGGAGAATTGGTTTGTCATATGGCTTTGGTCTGTGAAACCACAGGCAGCGGCGACATCGACCAGAGCCATCCCTGCACTAATCTTCAACTTCGCCTTGTCCAGACGGCGCTGGGTCAGATAACGATATGGACTGGTTCCGAATAAAACTCGAAAGTCCCTCGATAGGCTCCAACGATCAGCCCCTGATATCTGCTCCAAACGCTCCATAGTGACAGTCTCTTCGGATGCGTCGAGAATGAACTGTCGTACCATCTCCGCAGCTCTGTAGTTGATTTTTTTGCGACGAGCACTTGAGTTGGTCAGGTCGTTAAGGGCCTGGGCAATTTCATAGATTCCGTCATCCTCTTCCAAACTATCCAAGGGACTCTCCAAGTCGGTGAGTAGATTGGAAATAGCTGAAACTATTCGCGGATCAGAAGAAATACCGTCGGCAACAAATGGTAGGGGCTTCCCACCGAGTGCTTGTTGGATGTGCTCTGGTGAGAGGTAAAGAATTTTGTAATGGAAACCAATCTCTGTACCCGCTTCACCATCATGTAATTCATCCGGATGAATTATCACTGCATTGCCCGGCATACTGTGTCGCATTGACTTCCTGTAGCTGAAGCTGTGAACGCCGTTGAGTGTAATGCCTAAGGCGTATGTGTCGTGTCGGTGCGGAGTGAAACCATGATTGGCAAAAAATGCCTCCATACGTTCTATTCTTCTTGCAGGGAGGGAGACCTTCGTCCAGTCCTTTGCGTACATCATTTAAATATCCTGGTTCAAATCCATGTTTCGCTTACATCGCTGATGAATGTTGAGCACACCATCAAAAAGGGTTGATAAATAGTGGATACAGAGACTGCTACTGTGGCGAAAGACTTGAACGGCTTTTGCCCAGAAATCCTCTTGCACCATTCTTGATCATGCCTTGATCGTTAGATGCTTCCGGGGCCTCCGGACACCTGATCTTATGGAAGGAAAATAGAGTTGTCAGAAGTACTTCACCGAGTCTGGATAGCGTTCTCAATCATTTGAATGGACGAAGCGAGTGTTAGAAACTCTGAACAGTTGGTGATTTTGTTATCACGTGGTGGTGCAACCCTCCCAAAAAACTGAGCCATTCATAACTGGAGATTCTCCGGGATAATCAGTGCACCAAGGAGATCGTCTCATGCGTAAATCCCGTGCCAGATCATTGCCATCCTGAAGGCCGCTCTCAGCTCGATATGTTTGACGAAGGCGATACTGGTCGAAGTGAGAAGCTGAAGTCAGTACTGGATTCATTGAATCAGAAGCAGAAAGGGGCAGTGTTTCTCGCAGGGCAGGGTATCCCAAGCCAGAGATCCTGAGGCATGAAGCAAGACAACTTGTCACCGCCCTATACGACCCGGTGGAGTGATTGGCCGCGGGTGAGGTAGTGACGTTTGCTCGCTATTACAACGAAGAACACTGCCACAGCGGTATCCGCTTCGTGACACCTGACCAGCGTCATCAGGGACAAGACAAGGCCGTCCTGGAGCGGAGAAAACAGATCTGCGAAATGGCGATGAAACAACACCCGGAACGTTGGAGCCGGAAGAGAATCCGTAATCTGAGCTGGCAGGAAACGGTGACGCTAAATCCGGTGAGGAAGGAATAAATACAGGCCGCGACGATGGCGGCATGATTAATGGTTTATCGGACAACTATGTTGAAAAATACCGTCCCCAACCTCCTGATTTTACGTCGATAGACGTTTTACTTTTCTGGTCTCCACTCTAGTCTCCACCGCCTGAACATCCGCCGGAACTGTCACCTGAACAACCGCTGCCACCGTTGTCGCTTCCGATCCCATAGTCGCCAAAACCGCTGTTGCGTTCGCTGTTATCCCACGAATCACCAGAACAACCACTGCTGCAATGAATGTCGCTGGTGCAATAACTGTTGCCGCTGTATTGGCCCTGGGCATCCGGGTTTTGTTTGCAGTTGGGCAGATAACGGAAGCCGTCCGGAATGGCGAGCTGCAGGTCCAGCGCAAAAATCAGTGGGGTCGGGTGGGTGATGGCCGGGTGTTGTTCATTCAGTGCACAGGCCAGTCGCCAGGCACGGCGAATGCTGTCGGGTACGGTTTCTGCCGCATTGGTCATGGCTTCGGTTGGGGTGTGATGCAGGAAACGCCCGAAATTCTGCTGGCAGAACTCTTCATAGGAGCGTGTGAACAGAATGAACTCGTGCCAGGCAACATCCACCGCTTGTGATGGCATGGCTACGGCGCGGCGACCGGCCAGCAGACACATCTTGAAATAGTCTCGTAGTGCGATTTCCACCAGGGCCAGCTGCTCCTCCAGCAGATGCGGATAACGTTTGTGAACCTTGCGCAAAATCGCCGGGTGAAAACGGTAATCATCAATCCGGTCGAGGCGTTTTTGCTGTTGGTAACGCCGAAAAGGCCGGATCAGGAACGTCAAACCAACGGCTGTTATAAAAATTCCGGCAACGATCAGAATAATCATACGGTCCCTCGTGCTGGTGGTTGTGTAGTGGTGTCAGATTTTTGTCGTTTCAGGAGTGAAAACAGCGGCACTGGCGGCGGCAAGCTTCCTCCTGCTATACCGAAGTTTGCCGGTTTTTATGTCAGATTTTGGTAAGTTGATCTCAACCTGTTGAAAAACAAAAGGAAAAAAATCTGGCATAGGCGTTGCTAAAACCTGCATATAAAAGGTTAACGGCAGCAGGTGCTTATCATGACCGCCATCAGTTTCAATAATGCGTTAGGCAATCACTCCGAGGCTCTGCAATTACGGGCCAAACGTGCCGAGGTGCTGGCCAATAACCTCGCCAATGCCGATACCCCCGGATTCAAGGCTCGCGACTTTAATTTTCAGGCAGCGCTGAAAGAGGCCGTGGAACAGCGCCAGCAGGACGCTGGCGCTGTTACCACCAGTCTTCCGCTGGAACAGACTCACAGTGGCCATATTGCCGGTACTGGCACCATTGACGAAAGCCTGCTGTATCGCAACCCGTCGCAGCCTTCCATTGACGGTAACACCGTCGATTCCCAGATCGAACAGGCGCTGTATGCCCGTAACAGCCTCGATTACAACGCCAGTTTTGAATTCCTGAGCAGCAAGTTCAAGGGCCTTAAAGGTGCCATCCGCGGAGAATAATCATGTCACTCAGTAATGTGTTTGATATTGCCGGGTCCGGCATGAATGCCCAGTCGATCCGCATGAATACCACCGCCAGTAACATCGCCAACGCCGACAGTGCGTCCAGCTCGGTGGATGAAACCTACCGCGCCCGCAAACCCTGGTTTGAAGTGATGCAGCAGGAATTTCTGAGCGTGAACGACCAGAACCAGTTCAGCAAGCTGGAAGGTGACACCGGTGTCGGGGTGAAAGTGGCCGCCATTGTGGAAAGTGATGCACCGCTGCAAGCACGTTTCCAGCCAGACCACCCAATGGCCAACGAAGACGGTTATGTCTATTACCCCAACGTGAATGTGGTGGAAGAAATGACCGACATGATGTCGTCGTCGCGCAGCTACCAGATGAACGTGGAAGTACTGAAAACCGCCAAACAGATGCTGCAGCGCACATTGGCGCTGGGTGAATAAGGGCCAGGGGAGAACCGTGTATGGCAATTGGTGATGTAACGTCCAGCAGTGCGCTGGACCAATACCGCAGTGAAAACAGCAGCTCGGTCCAGGCCCAGACCGCCGACAACGCGCTGGGTCGTGATGCCTTTCTGGAGCTGATGGTGGCTCAGCTGAACAACCAGAACCCGCTGGACCCGCAGGATAACCAGGCGTTTGTGGCACAGCTGGCGCAGTTCTCCCAGGTGGAGGGGCTCGACAAGCTCAACACCACATCGGAAAGCATGGCGTCCGAGTTTTCTTCCTATTCGGCCTTGCAGGCCTCCAGTCTGGTGGGGCAGTCGGTGATTGTTGAAGGCAATACCACCGGGCTGTTACTAAACGGCGGAGTGGTCAGCGGCTATTCCGAGGTGCCTTCCAGCGCCAGCAATATGCAGCTCAGCATTACCGATGCCAGTGGTCAGGTGCTGGAGCAGTTTGATCTGGGTAACCACGCCAGTGGGCCTTTGTCGATCCGCTGGGACGGTATCAACCTGATGGTGGACGGTGAAATCCAGGACATCGACGTGTCGGCGCTGAACCGCCAGGAATACTACACCGATGAAAACGGTGATCAGGTACTCGACAGCAACGGTGATCCGGTGCCGATTCCCTACGATCCCGGCGAATACCAGTTTGTGGTGACGGGCACGGTGGCTGGCCAGACCGAACAGCTGGATATGCAGATGAGTTCTCGTGTCGACAGCGTGACCCTGAGTTCCTCCGGTCAGGTCACACTTAACCTGACCGGTGGCCAGCGCGCCAGCCTTGATCAGGTATCGCAGATTCTCGATGAGTAACCCGGCTATGCCGTGAGTAACGCGCTTTGCAGGCGTTTACAGAACGATCGAACCGGATGTTTCAGACAGGATGCTCCGAATTGAATGCTCCGAATTGAATGCTCCGAATTGAATGCTCCGAATTGAATGCTCCGAATTGGATGTTGCCCGGCAACATGAAAGGCTCAGTAAGAGGTAAACAACATGGCTTTTAATATTGGTTTGAGTGGTATTCGCGCAGCGTCCACAGACCTCTCGGTTACCGGTAACAACATCGCCAACGCCAGTACCACGGGGTTCAAATCATCCCGTACTGAATTCGGTGACCTGTATACCACCTCCTTGCTGGGCAGTGGCAAGGCGCCGGTAGGGAGTGGGGTGCAGGTATCGAACATCCGTCAAGAGTTCAGTCAGGGCAGTATCAGCGCCACCGATAACGTGCTCGATCTGGCTATCGACGGTAACGGTTTTTTTGTACTCGATAACCAGGGCATCAAGACCTATTCCCGGTCCGGTATCTTCTCGCTCGACAAGGAAGGTTATGTGGTTGCCAACAACGGCTCGCGTTTGCAGGGCTTTATGGCTAACTCTAACGGCGTGGTGAGTGGGGTAATCAAGGATCTGCAAATTGAAGTCGCCAATCAGGCCCCCCGACTGACCAGTGTGGTAAACACTCAGCTCAACCTCGATGCTGGTCAGAAAGTATTGCAGGAACAGGGCACCACGGTTTCTACCACCGGCCTTGCGATTGGTTCGGTGGACTCCGGCATTATCAGCTCCACCGCCAGTACTCTGGCGGCCGCAGGCCAACCAACCACCGCGGGTACTCCAGCAAGTCTCTCGTTCTCAGGCGATCTGGCGACGATCGCTGCAACTGGGTATGGCGCGATCAGCCTGGACATTGACCCCGGTGATGGCTCTGGTGCTTCGACCGTTACCCTGACCGGGGGCGCTGCCGGTGGCACTACCAGCGACATTATCGATGATGTGCAAAGCGCTCTTAACAACACCTTCGGTTCCCAGCAATTTGTGGCGTCAGAAGGCTCAAACGGTGAGCTGGTAATCAGCCGTGCCGGTTATGGTGCGACTACCGGCACAGCGTTTGTGGTCAACAACACTACAGACTGGGACACTGCATTTGGCGCCAACACCGGCGTGGTGAACGGCACCGCAGGTTCGTTGCTGTTTGTGGGTAACAACCCGCTGACCGTTGATTTCACCAGTGTCCCAGGTACATCAACCACCACCCGTACTACGGCTACTCCACCACTGACCATGGTGGGAAGCACCACCGGTGAATTTGCCAATCTGACTGCCAACAGCATTTACGGTACCCAGGATTTCAGTGCCTCTGGCGGTAATGTCGCGGCCTTTACTCTGGCAGTGGGAAGTGGTTCTACCTACCCGATTGTGCTGTCGGAAAATACCTGGACCGGTTCCGCTCCATCCAGCTTTAACAGCGTCACTACCAACGAGGTGATTGCTGAAATCAACGCCCAGATTGCGTCCTATACCGCCACACCTGACGTGGTTGCTGTGAACAACTCCGGTCGTATCGAATTCCAGGTGCAGGCGCCAGCTGAACGTGGTGACTATGTGCAGCTGGCCGATAACAGCACCACGTCGGTGAATCTGGATCTGGCAGATCTCGGATTTGCCGTCAGCAACCGCTTTGATCCGGGCGTTCCTCCGGTACTGGCCAATAACGAATTTCAGCTGGAAGTCACCAGTACAACCGGTGAAGCAGCGGGTCCATTCACCATCACCATTCCAACCGGCACCTATGCCAGCCTGGATGATCTCTCCAACGCCATTCAGCAGCAGATTGACGTGTTTATCGGTGCTGCCGGTATTGCCGACAAGGTCTCGGTGGATGCAGTGGGGGGCCAGCTGGTGTTCACCAACCTGAATACCGGTTCTGGCGAAGGCATTGAGCTGTATTCCACCGCCGCCGAACCTCAGGCGCTGGCGGCTCTCGGCTTCGACAGCCTGTTTACCGTGAATGGTACTGACGAGATTGATCGCTCCAACAGTTTCCGTATCAACCTCACCGCTCCGGCACCGGATACCGAAGGCCGTAGTGGTTCTGTGGTGGTATCGCTGAATCAGGAATTCCGTTCGGTTCAGGAAATGGCATCGGCGATTAACGCCCAGCTCAACAGTCAGGATGCTGACAGTTATATCGGTGTGCAGGCCTTTGCTGCTGAAGTGGTGCCAAACACCACACCACCACAATACAAACTGGAATTCCGCGCCACCGAAGCTGGTGAAGAGTCGATTATTTCGGTAACCAACATCACCGCCAGCGGTGCCGACATCAGTGATGAAGAGCTGTTTGCGGCCTTGCAGGTGAATCCGGCGGATTCTGATCTGCTGACTCTGGGTATTGAAGGGGTGAACAACGGTTATCCGGAAACTACTGCAACCCTGGTGGCTCCAGACGGTTCTGAAACGGAATTGCTGTTCCCGAAATACAGTGAAGCCAACGAAATTGTGGCCTTGCTGAACCAGCAACCAGGTATTACTGCCACCGCGTCTACCCAGATGACACTGCCAGTCGCCGGTTATAACAGTCCTGGCAACGATATGCAGCTGACTCTGAATGGTCAGACGCTGACCTCTACCAGCCTTTCGGCGCTGGCCGATGAAATTAACAGTTATTCCGAAACCACTCTGCCTGGGTTCAGTGCCGAAATTAACGATGCCGGTGATCTGGTCATCAACAATGCTATTGGTCGTGACATCACCCTGGAGATGGATAGCGGCGTTGATTCCGACTCGCTGATTGTACTGGGCAGCAACCTCTCCAGCCCGGCGGTTCTTGGCGGTAGCGCCAGTGGTCCAAAAGCGGCTTCCGTGGGTGGTACGGTGGATATCGTGCTGAACGAAGGGTATGGCCTGAAAGACCCGAATCCGGCTCTGTCTGGCATCTTCGGCACCCTCAGTGACAGTGAGTTTTCACCCTATGTGCTGAACGTGTTTGATCCGGCTGACCCGGATACTTACAACCACGCGACCTCGCTGTCGGTTTATGACAGCCAGGGTAACGCGCACGTTATGACCCAGTATTTTGTGAAGGAGCCTTCCACCTCTGGTATTGGCAGTGGCAGTTCCGGTGATACCGAGTGGGCCATGTACGTGATGATTGATGGCAAGGATGTGGGCGACCCTGATCCAACCCTCGATTTCCCACAAAACCTCGAACCAACCCGTGCCCGTTACACCATGTACTTTAATCAGGATGGTTCGATTGATACCACGGCTACCGGTGATCTGTACGTCACCAACTGGGACCCGCTGGATTCCGACGGTGAGCGTAATGGCGCACTGGGTTCGGTGAACGTGCTGGAAGGTGGTTTGCCGTTAACTGATCCGGCTACCAGTTCCAACTTCAGGATTGATCTGGATGGCACCACCCAGTACGGTGCTTCGTTCTCGGTGAATCAGGTCAGTCAGAATGGTTACACCACCGGCCGTCTGACCGGTCTGGCGATTGATACCGACGGTATTATTTTCGCCCAGTTCAGTAACGGTCAGTCGCAGACACTGGGGCAGGTGGCGTTGGCCAACTTCACCAACCCGGAAGGTCTGACCCCGGTGGGGTCTACCGGCTGGTCGGAATCCTATGACTCCGGTGTGCCCACCATTGGTTCACCTCGTACGGCGTCGTTGGGGCAGATTCGTTCATCGGCTCTGGAAGAGTCGAACGTGGATTTGTCAGAGCAGCTGGTGCGTCTGATTGTGGCGCAGCGTAACTTCCAGGCCAGTGCCAAAACCATCGAGACATCGGATCAGGTGACTCAGTCGATTCTGAATATCTGACGATTCTGAATATCTGATGAGGGAATAACGGTGAGAGCGGGTATCTGACGTGAGTTGGATGCCCGTCGGAGCGAGAGAGAAACGGCTACCACCGGTAACGGGGTAGCCGTTGTTATTCAGAGTGTTCCTAGGGACCCTCTGAATAACTCGGTGCCCGCTCTGGCTTATCGGGATGGTGATGAATCACGAAGCCGGTTTGCTGGCATAGCGGGCTACGTCAAAAACCGGCGACACCGAGTCATCACCATCCCGAAAGCCCCGAAGGGCGCGGGCTGCAGCGCGTTTGAGCGGTGTTGCCGATCTTGAAAAGGACCCGGCCAGGTTGGTTCGTCATTTCGCTGCGATCGTCGCCTTGCTCACACGCGCTGCAGCACTCGCGCAGAGCTGTGCAGAGTTATTCAGAGTGTCCCTAGCTGGCGATAAAGTCTTTCCAGGCCAGCAGCAGCTCGTGGAAATCCTCGATGCCACACGCGGCTTGCTGGTCGAAATCCTGAATCGACAGACTTTCGTCTTCCAGATGCAGGTCTTCATCCTGATACAGGGTATGAGCACTGACGTCGGCTTCCTGACGGGTCAGTTGCAGCAGCATGCTTTTGCCCTGCCAGCGGTAGTCGCGCAGACCACCTTCCATCAACAGTTCGGTGGTGGTGATCAGGGCGCGCAGGTGTTTGAGGTCGTCACCGATTTCGTCGGTCAACCAGATACCAAACGCCGCCAGATCATCACCCACGCTGGCGATGGGCTTGCGCCCTTCAAACCAGAACTCGTGGTCCATCAGTCGTCATCTCCGGTTTCGATACCCGGCTCAATGGCCAGTGGCCAGCCACCCAGATCCTTGTAGCGGTTCACGATAAAGCAGAACAGCTCGGCGGTTTTCCAGGTGTCGTAGGCAGCGCTGTGGGCGGCACTGTTATCGAAGTCGATACCGGCGGTGATGCAGGACTTTGCCAGCACGGTCTGACCGAGGGCAATAGCGGCAATGGAGGCGGTATCAAACGATGAAAACGGGTGGAACGGGTCACGTTTGATGTCGTTACGCGCGACGGCGGCACGCAGGAACGAGTGGTCGAAGTGGGCGTTATGACCCACCAGCACCGCACGGTTGCAGCCGTAGTTTTTGATTTCGCGACGGATCACCTGAAACATGTTGCTGAGCACATCGATTTCAAACTCGGCATCGCGTTCCGGGTCGTACGGATCGATACCGGTGAAATCCAGTGCTTCCTGCTGCAGGTTGGCGCCATCAAATGGGTGAATATTGGCAGCCAGGGTCTGGTCGGGATGCAGATAACCATCCTCGTCCATACGCAGGGTCACCATGGCGATTTCCAGCAGGGCATCGGTATCCGGGTTAAAACCACCGGTCTCGACGTCAACAACCACGGGCAAAAAGCCACGGAAGCGTTGGGCCATCGGGGTCTTTTCAGTTTTTTCACCGTTTCCGGTAGCGTCTGAGTTCATCCTGATCCTTAGCGTGTGGTTGACAGAGGTTGCAGCTTCCAGCGCAGGGTTTCACCGGCGCGCAGCGGCACAATCACATCAGTGCCAAACGGCATTTCCGTTGGAGCCTGCCAGCTTTCTTTCACCAGGGTAATGGTTTCCTGGTTGCGTGGCAGACCGTAGTAGTCCGGGCCAAAGTGGCTGGCAAAACCTTCCAGTTTGTCGAGTGCACCGAGGTCTTCGAAGATTTCGGCGTACAGCTCAATCGCAGCATAAGCGGTGAAGCAGCCAGCGCAACCACATGCGCTTTCCTTGGCACCTTTGGCGTGTGGAGCACTGTCGGTACCGAGGAAGAATTTCGGGCTGCCACTGATAGCCGCTTCCTGCAGGGCGCGCTGGTGGGTGTTGCGCTTCAGAATTGGCAGACAGAAGAAGTGCGGGCGAATACCGCCAACCAGCATGTGGTTACGGTTATAGGCCAGGTGTTGCACGGTCAGGGTGGCTGCCACGTTTGGACCCTGGCTGTTCACGAACTGGGCGGCATCGGCGGTGGTGATGTGTTCAACCACCACTTTCAGGTCGGCATTACGGCTGACCAGTGGCGCCAGAATGGTATCCAGGAACATTTTCTCGCGATCGAAAATATCGATATCGGAGTGGGTCACTTCACCGTGTACCAGCAGAGGCATGCCGTTTTCGGCCAGTGCTGCGCTGATGTCATCGAGCTTGCCGAGATCGGTCACGCCGGAAGCCGAGTTGGTGGTGGCACCAGCCGGGTACAGTTTGACGGCTTTTACCAGACCGGTTTTGGCGGCTTCGGCAATCATGTCCGGCGTGGTGTTGTCGGTGAGGTACAGCACCATCAGCGGATCAAAACCGGTGCCTTCCGGCGCGGCGGCCAGAATACGGTCACGGTAGGCCAGCGCCTGTTCGGCATTCATCACCGGTGGCTGCAGGTTCGGCATGATAATAGCCCGTTTCATTACCCGTGCCGTGGCCGGGACAGTGTGCTGCAGCGCAGCGCCATCACGCACGTGCAGGTGCCAGTCATCGGGGCGGGTGAGGGTAATGCGGTCAGTCATACGTCTACCTGAAAACAGTCAGAGGGTTAAGGTGGCGCATTGTAACCCAAATGTAGTCCTTATCGCCAAAACCCCCACGGTGAAAAAACGATCAAGAATCTGTCGGTTATGCCGATAACGATGGCAGACACCTGTAAAAGTCGCGAAAGCACCCTGGGGTTTTGATGAAATTGCGTCCGCTTGCGTCAATCAGCCTGTTGTTTCCCGTTACCGCTCTGGCCGCGGCGATGGTGGCCGGGCCTTTGCAATACGGAAACGGTTTGCAAAATACCCGCTGGACCGTGAGTGGCAATATTTTCGAGTGCCGCTTTGCCCAGCCGATTGAGGGGTTTGGGGAGGCGCTGTTTTACCAGCGCGCCGGTGAAAGCCTGAGTTTTCAACTGGCGGCCAATCGCAACCTGATGGATTACAGCAACGCCAGAGTCAGCCTGTTATCACCGCCGTGGCGGCCTTCGGAGCAGCCAGAGAATCTGGGCACGGCCAGTATCAATCACGATGGTCCGTTGTTGGCGCTGGATACCCGCCGCAGCCAGATCATCATGCATGGCCTGATGGAGGGGCGGCGGCCGACCGTTACCCACAAGACCGGTTACGACAACAACCGCTTTGTGCAGGTCTATGTGTCACCCTCGTCGTTTATGGAGTATTACCCGGAGTTCCTGCGCTGTCTGGGGCAGCTGTTAACCGTGAACTTCGATCAGATCGCCCGCACCAAAGTCTATTTTGGTTCCGGTGATGACAAGGTTGACGCGGCGGATATCAAAACCCTGAACCGGGTCATCTATTACCTGCAGCATGATCCGCGGGTGAAGGCTATTTATCTGGATGGCCATAACGATAACGTTGGTCGTCGTTATGACAGTCGCCAGATTTCCAAACGCCGGGTTGAGGATGTGGAGAATTATCTGGTGTCACAGGGCGTTGATGCGGCGATGATCACCAGTCGTTTTCACGGTGATCGTTACCCGGTGGCCAACAATAAGACCTCGGCCGGGCGGGCGGAAAATCGCCGTGTCACCATTCGCCTGGAAATGGGCGATGACCTGACGATTCCACCGGAACTGATTTTCCAGTCACGTTTTCCGCCACCGATGTCGTCGTCTCCGCCTACCTCGTCGGCGTCCGGGCCGGGAACTGCTCCGGCGGTGGGAGCGCGCTGGAACGAGCCGGATTTGCGCGATGCCCCTGCGGCCGGGCCTGATGGTGATTTCCCAACTGATGCTCCGGGGATTGTGCCGGAGATAGCGCCTGCTGTGGCGCCGGTGTTGACGCCATCGGATAACCCAGCCAAGGTTTCGGATGATCGTGTACGTGATTTGCCGTTCGACAGCCCGTTTGATCCGGGTTCTCCGCAGCAGCCGAGTGCCCTGAATCAGCCGTTGGTGTTGCGTGATGATCGCTGGCAAATCCGCTGGCCACAGCCGCCATAACCGGCGGCCAACTTCAGTTCACGTAAAACGCCAGACGATCACTGCTGCCTTGTTCATCAATCACCACCAGTTCCTGTGGACCTGCAGTTGTCAGCTGCAGCGTCGGGCTCTGGTTACCGGTACTGGTTCCCACGTACTGCCCGTTCAGATACCAGTCCTTGCTGCCGTATCCTCCCAGACTCCCCAACACCAGCTGGATTTCACGACTGTTGTCGTCGTTATTGCGCTGATGGCTACCGGTCGGCTCTGCCAGCCAGCTCCCCGGCTCCAGTCCGGTAATCTGCAAAGGTGCAACCACCAGATCATTGTTGTGGCACCCCGGATGCAAGGCTGGCAATTGCTGTTGTAAACGCCACTGCGGGGCCAACCAGGGTTCCAGAACCCGGGGCCATAACGCCAGCTGGCGGGTGTGGTCGGCCGCTGCATCACAATCACCACTGATCAGCAAACCGTTGGCGGACACCCGAATGGTCATGGGGTTGGGCATCAGGCCGTCGGCAGTGTCGCGCAGGGTCGGCGGAATCTGGCCCCGAATAATCCAGGCATCGCGTTGCTGGTGGCATAACTCCGGTTGGGTGCTGCTGGCTGCCAGTCCCAACGGCCAGCAGATGCGTTGTTCGCTGACCTCAGACGGTGCGGCTGGCCACTGCGGTTGGCGGTCGAGACGCTGTTGCAGGCGGAACAACAAGGGCAGGGCATTCAACGAGCCGAATTGGCCTGGTGAGGGGGTGCCGTCCGGCCGTCCCAGCCAGACCCCAATGCTGTAGTCGGGGGTGACGCCAATCGCCCATGCATCCCGAAAGCCATAACTGGTGCCGGTTTTCCAGGCCAGCGGCAGTGCGTCTTTTACCTGTGGCGTCCGTACCCGGTTCGGGCGCGGGTTACGCAACAGATGGCCCACCACCCAGGCTGTGGCCGGAGAGAATAACCAGCGCGGCGATTGTTCGCTGTTGTTGGTCGCGCGTGAGTCGGGTTCGGTGGCCAGCGTCTGTAACGGATACACCTGGCCTTCGTTGGCCAGCGAGCTGTACAGCGTTACCAGTTGCCAGAGGTTAAAACCGCCACCGCCGAGCGCCAGTGCCAGACTGGGTTGGCTGCCTTTGGGGAGTTGCCATGGCGTGCGCACATTGGCCAATGCTGTCGCAAAGTGTTCGGGCGTCAGGGCTTCCAGCACCTGCACGGCTGGCAGGTTAAGGGAATAACGCAGCGCGGTTTGGGGATCCGTGGGGCCAGAGAAATCGCGGGCGAAATTCTCAGGCCGATACTGTTTGCGATGGCGGGGAACGTCAGCCAGCAGGCTGGCGCTGTGGATCAGCCCTTCTTCCAGCGCCAGTCCGTAAATAAAGGGTTTGAGGGTCGACCCCGGTGAGCGGATCGCCTGCACCATATCGACATGGCCAAAACGCTCGTTGTTGAGAAAATCGGCGGAACCCAGATAGGCCCGCACCTGATGGCTGTGGTTATCCACCACCAGAATGGCGGCAGACTGCCCGGCCGGATAACGCCGGATTTCATCGCGTAACAGGCGTTCGAGGGTGGCCTGAATATCAGCATCAATACTGGTGCGAATCACCGCCTGGTGGGGAAACTGCTGGTGTAACTGGCGTGCCAGCAAGGGTGCCAGCATGGGCGCACGCGGAGTAGCCGCCAGCACCCGCTCCAGCAGGGCTTCGCGATATTGCTGCTCACTGATCAGGCCAAAATCCAGCAGACGTTTGAGTACCTTGTTGCGGGCCTGCTGGGCGCGCTCCGGGTAACGGTCGGGGCGCAGGCGTGAAGGCGACTGCGGCAAAACCGCCAGCAAAGCACTTTCGGCCAGCGATAGATCGGCCGAAGCCTTATTCAGATACAAACGGCTGGCCGCTTCAACGCCTTCTACCGGGCCGCCCATTGGCGCAAGATTCAGATACAGCTCCAGAATCTCGTCTTTCGACAACAACCATTCGAGCTGGGCCGCCCGCCATAACTGTTTGAGTTTACCGCCGAGACTGCGTGAGTGTGGGTCAAGCAAGCGCGCGACCTGCATGGTCAGGGTGGAACCACCGGACACCACACATCTACAACGCAGGTTTTGCCAGGCGGCGCGTGCCATCGCCAACGGGTTAACGCCCGGATGCTGGTAAAACCAGCGGTCTTCGTAGGCGAGCAAGGCTTGCAGATAAAACGGCGCTACCTGCTGCTGGTGGATCTCATAACGCCAGACACCATTGATGTCGGCAAAGGCGCGCAGCGGCTGGCCACGGTAATCGGTGATGGTCTGGGCAAAACGTTCTTCCGATGTGCCGGGCAAGGGCAGGGGATACACCCGATTGAGCAGCCAGGCGGCCGCGGGTGTGATCAAGACCATGGCCAGCAACAGAGTCAGCCACGGATGTTTGCGGATAATAGGGCAACCGGCAACAACCGGTCTGATGATCTGCCCCAAACGGGACAACTGCTGGATGACCATGAATCTGCCTGATCAGAACGAACAAACGCCCGGCAACAATGCCGGGCGTCCAGAGATTGCCAAAAGGGTAGAAAACCGCGCTTTACGGGGCAACTACCAGCTTCTGCGGAGTCGAACCAATGGCGCGGGCCTCCGGTTCGTACATGTCTTCCAGCTGTGGTGGTGGCACCAGATAAGTACCCGGAGTCACCGCCCGTGCCAGATAGAACAGGCGTGGATTTTCACCTTCCCAGTAGTAGTCGCCACCGGCGGCAAGGGCAATGGCGACACGGTCATCGCGGAATTCGCGGTGACGGTAACCTTCGTAGCCTTGCCATTCTTCCAGACTGCGATCACCAACGCGGATTTCATCCAGCTTGATGCTGTCTTCCAGATTTTGGTTTTCGGCCTCCAGACCGGCTGGCAGCAAGTCGGTGAGCATCAGGTCCGGGCGGAAATCGTCACTGTGAACCAGCAATTCCACCAGCACCAGATCACCGGTTTTGACGGTCAGCTGGCCGTCCTTGATGGCCAGTGGTTTGCCGTGGCGATCATAGTAGAAACGATCCACTGACAGGCCATGCTCGGCATAGGGTTCGGATGCCTGGGCCGGAATGCCCTGATACTGGAGGTTGGCAAACAGACGTTGCTGGCTGGTGTTGGTGAGTGTCAGACCTTGCTGCAGTGCCGCACCTTTCAGGAAGCGATACAGCACCTGAGCGCCGGATTGGCGGGTGTTTTCGGTCTGGCCATTCACGAGCAGGTCAGCCTGCCACTCCGTCATGGAGCGTTTTTCCAGTTCGATCGAGGCTTGTAACAAGGCCAGACGTTCCTGGGTGCTCAGGTAGACGCGGTGTTTGCCCAACTCCTGTTGCAGCTGCTGCACGGCAGCGTCAGCCACGGCTGATTGCAGGTTGTAGTGATAACCCAGATAGGTAATCCAGCTGAGGTCGCGTACCGGCGAGCCGTAATCCCCCAGGTACATCTGTGGACGCAGCATCTGTTTGCCCAGACGCTGGGCTGCCTTGTCGGCCAGCTCGGTTGCCAGAGCCTGATCACCCTGCAGTTGGGCCGCCAACGCCAGATGCACCATCGACAGCGCCGGGGCACGTTTGGAAATACGTTTGGCGAGGTTACGAATGTCCGCCAGACGGGCCTGCTGGTGACGGGCCAGAACGAAATGGGCAAACGACTGATAGGCCATGCGATACAGCTCAGGATCGTTGGACCAGCGTTCGTCGTAGTTGGCTTCGTTGCGGGTGTACTCCTGCAGACGTTGCAGAGCCTTGTTCAGCAGGTTCTGATCAATGCTCTGGCCGTTGTCGAGGGCGTCACTCAGATAATTCGCGGCATAGGCGGTTAACCAGTGTTCCTCACTGCCATCGTTGGCCGACCACAGACCAAATCCACCGTTGTCGCGTTGGCGTTTGCTGATGCCTTCCAGCGCTTTGGCCAGCGCACTCTGACGTTTGTTACCAGAGACGGCTGGCAGTTCCAGACTCGCCAGTTCATCGTCACTGGCGTACAGCCATGGATATGCCGAGCTGACGGTCTGTTCCAGACAGCCATATGGATACACCAGCAGATTACGCAGCTGTTCATGGGCGTCGAGGTTGATGAAATTACTGGCCGACAGAACGGCACGCAGACTGTCGGTTTTCCAGTTTTTGAGGGTTTCAGCATCCAGTTTCAGCGCTTCACCACTCTCCAGCAGCACGCGCTGTTGCAGGGTTTCGGCCGGGTAAGGCTGGCGACTGTTCAGTGTCCATTGGCGTTTGATCGGATAGTCGGCGACTCCCGTCACTTCCAGTTGTAACTGGATAGCACCAGCCGGGTCGGTTGCTTGCAGCTGGTATTGCAGGGTTTCGCGCTGACGCACGGCCAGATCAACCTGATCCTGACCTTTCTGCAGCGTGCCAGCGCCGCTGGCCGTCAGTTTGATATCCAGATGAGTAGCGGCTTCGCTGAGATTGGTCAGGTCCAGCGCCAGGCTGGTTTCGTCACCGACACCAATAAAACGGGGCATTTGTAATTCCGCGACCAACGGTGCGGCCACAATTACCTGTTTGTCGGCGCTGCCAACACGGTCATCGTCAAAGGCCACCGCCATCAGGCGCAACTGGCCGTTAAAGTCAGGCAGGTTCAGTGGTACATGGGCAACGCCGTTTTTGACGTCGACCTTGCCTGAGAACAGCGATACCACCTTGAACTCGGAGCGTGCCATATCACCGGCAGCATCCAGACTGCCGTCACCACCCCAACGCAGGCTGGCAATCGGATTGCGGTCGAGGTCAATCACGTCATCCCAGTTGTCGGCCATGTTCCATTCATAACGACGCTGGCCGAAGAAGAATGGCATCGGGTTGGGTGACTTGAAGCGGGTCAGGGACAAAATACCTTCATCCACCGCCGACAGGGTCAGCCAGGCACTGGAAACCGGTTGGCCATGGATATCGGTGACCGCAATTTCGGCATCTACGGTGCGATCCGGCAGCCATTTTTCCGGTGTTTTCAAACTGACCTTGAGTTCACGATCGGTACGATCCAGTGGCAGGTGAATCAGGCCAACGGAGCGTGCTGGTGTAATACGTTGCGGGTCATCCGCCGGTTGCAGGTGTAATACGCTGATGTAGATGTTGTGCTGTTTCCAGTCGGTATCGACCGGAATATCCACGAAGTTGTCACCGGCTTTGGTGCTGATGCGTTGTGACCACAGCAGGCGATCCGATTCCACCAGAATCAGGCTGTCACCGGCAGCGGGTGGTGTCAGTTTCAGGCGGGCAACGTCACCGGCCTGGTAACCAGCCTTGTCGAGTGACAGCTGGACCTTGTCCGGACGGGCTTGCTGATCACCGGCGTAGTCCCAGTACCAGCTGTAACCGGCATCAAAATCGTAGCGGGTGGTGAGGCCGGTTTGCGGGTCCAGCACTTCGAGGCTGTATTCACCCCAGCGCACCGGCAGCTCCAATGGGCTGGTTGCGCCAGCGCCAATGGTCTGGATCAGGGTCATTTCGCGAATATCGCGGGCTTCGCGTTCGTAGTACCAGCCACGGTTGTTATCAAAGCGCCAGTGGTAGTTACGCTCGTGGCGGATCAGGCTGATCTTGAGGTCATTGGCAGCCAGACGTTCACCCTTGAAATTGGTTTTGATCAGCTCAAATTGCGCGTTGCTGTTGCTGTCGGCGCGATCCTTGAACAGCGGGCGCACACCCACCAGTGCTTCCGCCGGCAGTACGGTTTCCTGATGGCGACGGATCACGGCGCGGCCGCCGGTTTCAAACAGGCTGCCGGTAATGGCAACGGTCAGCGGGATTTTGGCATTGCGCCATTCGCTGTTGATGCTGAGTGCCAGATGGCCGTCTTCACCGGTTTGCAGGTCGGTCAGTTCCTGTTCGTTGTTCCAGTCATAGGATTGCGGATTACCGAAATGGAACTCGGCGGCTTGCGGGAACGGGTGAACCGAAGGGCTTACCCGGATGCTGGCATCAAAGCGGTTACCGGCGGCCGGTGCGCCATACAGATACTCACCCAAGACATCGACTTCCACGCTTTCTTCCGGAGCAAACCAGCGTGGTGCCTGTTGTGGGTTCCAGGTGATTTTCATGCGTTCGGGCATAAAGTCTTCCACCTTGAATTCCCAGGTGGACGACTCGGTATCCGGCATGCTGACCTGCAGCCACCAGTCACCGGTCTGGGCATCACGCGCCAGTGGGTAATCGAACTGGTAATAACCACCACCCTGGCTGTTGAGGCTGACTTCTTTTACCCGTTGGCCATCGGCCTGATACAGGTTGCCCTTGAGTGTGCGGGCCGGAACCGGTGAGCCATCCTGATTACGCAGCAGGGCGCTGACGGTAATGGTTTCGCCGCCGCGATAGATGTTACGTGGAGCGTAAAAGAACAGTTCTTCCTTTAATGCCTGGCGTTCACCCGGATCAAAGTCGGACAGGTCCAGATTGGCATCCTGCAGTGACAACAGGCTCAGCTGGTCGCCCTTGCGCACAATCAGGCTACTGCCATTTTTGCGATTCAGACTGACATGGCCGTCGTTCGCCGTACTGCCGTTGGCTGTGGTGGTGTATTGGCGCTTATCCCAGCCCCAGATCATGGCTTCGGCATTGGCAACCGGTTTACCCGTGCTGAGTTCGCTGACGTACAGCTCAAGGTTGTTATTGAGGGTGCGAATGTGCAGGCCAAGGTCGGTCACGCTGTACCAGGTGGCCGATACCATACGTCCCAGTTGGCCCGGTGCCCACATCACCGCCACATAAACACCCGGCTCCTGCAGGGCGGGTTTGTCGAGTGGCAGGTTGATTTGCTGGCGGTGGTTGGGCTTCGGATTCAGCGTGTAACGACCTTCATGCACCATCTGGGCAAACTGGTTGAGGTCATCGAGAGAGTCGGTGCTGACCCGGCCATTACGGTTGACCCATTCGAGCAGGCTGTTAAAGCTGGCGTTGCTGTTTTTGACCTTATAGAAGCTGACGTTGGCTTCGTTGATGTTTTGTACCAGTACTGGCAAGCCCTTGTTTAAACCCGGCAGCAGAAAGTGGCCCTTGCTGGCAAACCCCAGGCTCGGCGGAGCAGCACTGATGGTCACGCTGGCTTCTGCGCCATTGCCCAATGCCGAGCCGTTATAGGCAGCGATACCCGGATCAATTTGTACACGGTAGGTGGTTTCCGGTCTGGCTTCCTGCAAGTAGAGCGTCATGGCGTCGTCGGACAACAACCATTGCTGACGGCTGCTGCCATTCACACGAATACGATCCGCGAACGGCTGGCTGGCATCAATCGGTGAGGTAAAGCGGATCGCGACGGTATTGGCATCGTCGTAAACGGTTTCGCTGATCAGGCTGACTTCCAGCGGCACTTTGGCGTAACGCGCCATTACGGCTTCGTTCAGGGCCTGAGCGGCGGGCTGCACACTGGCTGCTTGAGCTGTCGGGTTGGTGTCACTGTTCTGGCCGGTTGTGGTGTCTTCCTGAGGTGGTGTTGTCGTAACCGCGGCTGGCACAACCTGTGCTGCCGCCGTTTCGGGTTGAGTCGCTGCTTTGCTGTCGGGCTGGTCGGCACCACAGCCAGTCAGCAGCAAGGCTGCAGAGAGCAAACCACCGGTCAGATGGCGGCGTATCAGGTACATAAAGGCTTCCTTGCGTAGTCGGGTGACAGGGCGGAGTCAGGTCTGGGGAGATTTTAATGAGCGGAGTATAAACAAATCCTTACAGTGGGCTATGAAACATGTCCTGATTTGCGATTCCGGTGGATTTTCACGCCTGTCTGTTGGCTAAGCCGTCGCATGCCGTTAGACTATTGCACTTTTCATTTTTGGCCCGGCAATCTGCTGCTGCTCGCCTTCGCTTCAGCCCGATGGCAACAGCCTGCAGCCGGGACTCCGAGTTCGTTTCACGTACAAGACATACGCCCCAGCGGGAGAATCTGATGTCCGAAATCAAGAAAGTGGTACTGGCCTACTCTGGCGGCCTGGACACATCCGTCATCGTAAAGTGGCTGCAAGACACTTATCAGTGCGAAATCGTTACCTTCACTGCTGACCTGGGTCAGGGCGAAGAAGTTGAGCCAGCACGCGCCAAAGCCGAAGCCATGGGCGTGAAGGAAATCTACATCGAAGACCTGCGCGAAGAATTCGTACGTGACTTCGTATTCCCGATGTTCCGCGCCAACACCATTTACGAAGGCGAATACCTGCTGGGTACTTCCATCGCTCGTCCGCTGATTGCCAAGCGTCTGATCGAAATCGCCAACGAAACCGGTGCTGATGCCATCTCCCACGGCGCTACCGGCAAAGGTAACGATCAGGTTCGTTTCGAACTGGGTGCCTACGCTCTGAAACCAGGCGTAAAAGTGATTGCTCCATGGCGTGAATGGGATCTGACTTCCCGTGAAACCCTGATGGCTTATGCCAAAGAGCGTAACATCCCGATCGACTTCAACAAGGCTGGCAAAAAGTCTCCATACTCCATGGATGCCAACCTGCTGCACATCTCCTATGAAGGCGGCGTGCTGGAAGACACCTGGACCGAACACGAAGAAGACATGTGGCGTTGGTCTGTAAGCCCGGAAAACGCTCCGGACGTTCCAACCTACCTGGAACTGACCTACGAGCGCGGTGACATCGTTGCCATCGATGGCGTTGCCATGTCTCCTGCCACTGTTCTGGAAACCCTGAACAAGATCGGCGGTGCTAACGGTATTGGTCGTCTGGACATCGTTGAAAACCGTTACGTGGGCATGAAGTCCCGTGGTTGCTACGAAACTCCGGGCGGCACCATCATGATGCGCGCGCACCGTGCCATCGAGTCCATCACTCTGGATCGTGAAGTAGCGCACCTGAAAGACGAACTGATGCCTAAGTACGCCAGCCTGATTTACAACGGTTACTGGTGGTCTCCAGAGCGTAAGATGCTGCAAACCATGATCGATGCTTCCCAGGAGCCGGTGAATGGTGTTGTGCGTCTGAAGCTGTACAAAGGCAACGTGGTTGTGGTTGGTCGCAAGTCTGACAACTCCCTGTTCGACACCCGTATCTCCACCTTCGAAGACGATGGCGGTGCCTACAACCAGAAAGACGCAGAAGGCTTCATCAAACTGAACGCCCTGCGTATGCGTATCGCTGCCAACAACGGTCGCGAACTGCTGTAATCAGCCGGGTCTGACTCTGACGTCAGATGTGCCTGATTATCGGAAAACGGGAGCTTCGGCTCCCGTTTTTTTATGGGCAATTTTTGCCAGTTCCGATGACGAAAAACGTACGGTGGTGATCCGTTGGCATGACCACTATTGTCAATGTACTAAACAGTTCACATCTTCATATGCAGGATGGTGCGGCGAGCACAAAATTGTTCGTCGTTTATTGATGAATCTCATGCGTGTGGCACATTGCGGTTCTGTCCGGAGCAGATATCTGGCTGGCATTTCCGATTGTTATCCAAATTGCAGAGAGTGCATCCATGAAGCGTCAATTCTCATTTTTGGCTGTTGTGGTAATCGGTATTAATCTGGTGTCCGATATCGCCCTGTTGATGAAATATCTGCAGAAGCCCAATGCATTTTATTTGATGGACCGTATTTCCTGGATACACGATCTGATATTGCATGAGTATGGGCAATGGTTTGCTCTGTTTAAAGCTGTTTGCTCAGGTATGTTGTTCAGCCTCTGGTTACAGCGTTTTATCAATCCCAGCCCGGTCAAGGGACTTGGATATGCAACGTTGTTTTATGCGCTGTTCTGGATGACGTCAGGTCTGCTGGTAATGACAGGTATTTCCGGTATGTTGCAGCAATCCAGCGGCTATCCGGTGGACTTGCTGAGCTGGCATGCGTTGTATCACGGTCTGGGTATGACAGACCTGTTGTCGATGCTGGTGATGCTGATCGTCATTCCGTTATTACTGCTGGTGGTGCCTCGTCTGCATAACCGCTTTTGCGCTCTGGCTGCCTGAATGGTCTTTATGGATCGTGCTGAACCGTTCGGCGCGATCACTTTCTGATTTCATCGCATGCATTCGTTTGTCCCTTGGTCGTTATATTCGCTGAAAATAAAAAACCTTTATGACGATTCCAATAATCGATTATCTGCGGCTATTGGGACATTATTGGTTTCGTCTTGTTTGTGTTATCTATCTCTTTTCCCCGGTTGTGACAGTATTGGTTAAATTCTTTACTGTTGTTTGATTGTAGGTTTGTTGTTGTATGTCAGTTGCAGCACAGTCCTTTTCTATTGGTTGATGTCAGAATGTTGACATTGGCTGCACATCTCATAAAAATGCGGGCGCCCAATTCTGGGCGTTGGTTCCTGTTTTACGCTCCAAGACGCATATCCCCCCTTCAGTGTCTGAAGTGGAGTGTACGGAATATGGATGTTCATTAGCCCCCTGAATCGGGGCGCAGGTTATGGAAAACCGCAAACTGTTCCGTCTGTTTGCTGACCATACCTGTTTTGTCACTAGATGAGGTGAGTTATGCGGTCGGTTATTTCCCTGATGTTGTATTCGTTGCTGGTAATGATGTCGTCGATGTCGTCGGCACAGGAAACCTTGCGCGTGCTGAACTGGAGCGATTATTTGGCTCCGGAAGTTCTGCAGGAATTTGAAAAACGCTACAACGTCAAAATTGACTACGTTGAATACACCAGCGTGGATGATTTCGGTGCCCATTTCCTCGACAGTGCCAATCAGTTTGATGTGGTTTTCCCGGCTTCCCGGATGTTGTCGGCGTTGGCGGATGCCGGTCTGGTGCGCGAACTGGATACTCATAAACTGGAAAACCTCGACAAGCTCAGCGACAACATTCGTCACGAGTTTCGTGGTCAGAATAGCGGCGGCTGGTTTGGTGTGCCGTACTTGTGGGGTACCACCGGTCTGGGTCTGAACCAGGCAGCGCTGGCGCGTGCTGGTGTAACTCCTGATGAAATGAGCTGGTCGTTGCTGTTTGATCCTGAGGTGCGCAAAAAAGCATCCAGTTGCGGCATTGTGGTATTAAACGAGCGTGATGAGCTGTTCGCTGCAGCGCTGCGTTTTATGGGCGAATCGGTGAATGTAACTTCTTCTGAAGCTCTGAATTCCGCCGGTGCCCTGATCAAGGATGCACTGGTCGATGTGAAATATCTGCGTTCCGATGGGTATGTGGAGGCCCTGACATCGGGTGAGGCCTGTGTGGTGATGGGCTACTCCGGTGACTTGTTGTCCGGCATTTCGGAAAAGCCGGAATTGAGTTACGTGATTCCATCCCAGGGCGCTGCTATGTGGATCGACCTGATGGCGATTCCGACCAACAGCACCCATGTGGATCTGGCTTACCAGTTCATCAACTACATGATGCAGGCCCAGAACGCTGCCCGTAACTCCAACTATCTGTCTTATCCAACCGTGATGGCGTCTGCCATGCCGCTGATTACGCCGGAAGTGCTGGCCAAGCCGGAAGTGTATCCACCGTCAGCGGTACTGGCGAAACTGGAAGCCATGAAGCCACTGCAAAAAGACACCACCCGTCTGGTTTCCCGTCTGTGGACCAAGGCGGTCTGCGCCAGTGGCAAGTACTGCTCGGCTAACGTGAGTTCGCTGTTCTGATTTTGCGGGTGGCGGGTTATACCGATGGTTTCTGCACCGTCGGTTGCAACCCGCGCCAAAGTCATTCGCTTTGAATCCCGCCTGTGATTAAACTGCCCGCCAGAAGTGCCGAACCGGATTTGCTGGTCGGACAGTTTTGATGACGCAGGTTTTGCCATGAAAGAAATTATCATCAACCACGAGCCGGTTGAGCTCTACAAGATCCTGAAGTTTGAGGCCATCGCTTCCAGTGGTGGTGAAGCCAAGATCATGATCGAGCAGGAACAGGTGCTGGTGAATGGTGAGATCGAGACCCGCAAGCGCAAGAAAATCATGTCTGGTGATGTGATTGAAACCCAGGGTGTTGCTTACCGTATCGTGCTGGGCGCTGAATAAGCGTTATGCAAGGAAGCTGGTCGCTAGGCGCACTGGATGCGCATTTACTGACGGTCAGGGGGGATAATCCGCACCTGACCGGTCTGCGCCGATTCGTGCTGGAATTCTGGTATTTCGGTATCAAGGAAGCACGGGCCTGTCTGTTTGCCGGGCTGTTTTTTGCCTCGGTTTTTCTGGTGCCTCGTGGTGGGGTGCTGGGTATTCCCCGTTATGATCTGCTGTTGCTGATTGCCCTCGTGATTCAGGGCTGGATGTTGCTGACCCGTCTGGAAACGTTTGATGAGTTCAAGGCCATCATGATGTTTCATGCAGTAGGTTTTGCGTTGGAAGCCTTTAAGGTATCGGGGTCGATCCAGTCGTGGTCCTATCCGGATTTTGCCTACAGCAAGGTCCTGGGTGTGCCGCTGTTCTCGGGGTTTATGTACGCCGCCGTTGGCAGTTACATTATTCAGGCCTGGCGTCTGTTCGGGTTACGCATCGTTCATCATCCGCCGTATTGGATGGCGTGGCTGGTGGCCGGGCTGATTTACGCCAATTTTTTCACGCATCATTACATCGGTGACTATCGCTGGTACATCGCCGCCGGAGCGCTGGGGTTGTATGCCCGCACCTCTGTGGTGTTCACGCCTTATGATCGTGAGCGTTCGATGCCTCTGTTGCTGGCGTTTGTGCTGATCGGCTTTTTTATCTGGCTGGCGGAAAACATCAGTACGTTCTTTACCCTCTGGAGTTATCCGGACCAGCTTCACAGTTGGTCGGCGGTGCATGTTGGCAAGTGGAGCTCGTGGTCGCTGCTGGTGATCATGACCTTTACCATCGTCACCAGTCTTAAACACATCAAACATTGCATTCATATTCCACCGGCCGGGCCGGGGTCTCACGGAGAATAGTGTCTTGTCTGAAAAGATGGATGGTTTCGCACCGAGGATATTTCCACTGTTGGTGGCTTTGGCCATCGGTTTTTTCCTGTTTGTGTTGTGGATCATTATTGATGCCGACCAGGGCAACCCTAATATCTTTCTGACCTGGGTACGCAGCATTCCTTATGGCGACAAGTTCGGTCATTTCGGTATTTTCGGTTTGCTGACCTTGCTGGTGACGCTGGCAACCCGTTGCCGTCAGATTCGTCTTCTGGGACTGCGCTGTTACCTGGGAGCGGTATTGGTGGCGGTATTTGCTGTTGCGGAAGAATGTACCCAGTCTCTATTCCCGACCCGCACCTTTGATCTGGGTGACCTGACTGCTGATGCATTAGCCATTGCGCTGGTGGTGGTTGCTCTGAAAATCTGGCAGAAGTCTCGTATTGGCACTTCCTGACGCCCTCATGGGTGGTATCTGAATTAATGCTCAATATAATGAGATTTATTCTCATTTGTTGGGTGTTGTTAATGTCGTACTCGAAAAAAGCGAATCTGTTCACCCGCTTTCTGTTGCTGCTGATCGGTGTGCTGCTGGCTAAAAGTGCCAGTGCGAACCTTGAACTGGCCGATCCCAAATGGATTGTCAGCCAGTATGCCAGCACACCCCTGATCGCCATTGGTGATGTTCATGGCAGTGATCTGCCGCTGCGCTATGTGATGAACGCGCTTACCGATGACGCCGTGTTTAACAGTACCAACGATATTGTGGTGGAGTGGGGCAACGCCCGTTTTCAGGCGTTGGCTGACCGTTATCTGCTGGATGGCGAAGACATTCCAATCAATGAGTTACGGTCGATCTGGCGCGATACTTTGTTTTTTATGGCCTGGCAGTATCAGGTATACGAAGACTTTCTGGTCAACCTGCACGAGCTCAACCAGCGTGGCGATCATAAGATCCGTCTGGTGCTGGCGGAGCCTGCGTTTGACTGGGTGTTGCTGGATCACGCTGAGTGGCAAACCCTGGTCGACAGTCGTGAGCAGCATTATGCCGATGTGATTCAGCAGCAGGTGCTGGCACAGCATCGTCAGGGCCTGTTGCTGTTTGGCACGTTCCATAATCTGCGTGTGCCGGTCACGCTGGTGGGTGATTCACAGCCAACCTGTATGCTGGTGTGTTTGCTGGAACAACAGCAGACACAATCGTCGGTGTTCAGTGTGTTTACCCATATGAATGGAAAACCACTCGGGAGTACGCCCGGCCTGATCGATTTGCAGTCGAATGCACTGGGGCAGAAAACCCTGGCAGAGGTAACGGGCGGGCGCACGGCCGCCGGTGAATCAAGCCAAATGAACCGGGTAGCGGACGCTTATTTGTATCTCGGGCCGGACCCTCGTAATGCGACGATCAGCAAAGCCGTAACTGAAGATCGGGACTGGCAGCAGGAGGTGATGCGGCGGGCACAGATTGTTGGCGGGCGGGTGCTGGAACAGGCACGCTTGTGGCAGCAGAGTTTGTCTGCCAGCCGTTAGGTGTTTTCATCTATGGTTGTCGGCTGGGCATGTCGGCTGGGATTGGCATGTTGGTTGGGGACGGTCCGATTGTCCGCTGGGGTTGTCTTCAGGGAGAGGGAAAAATAACAACGGCGAGCGTATTCTCGCCGTTGTTGCAGGTACTAACCTTGATGCCGTTTCAGCCCTTGCATTCACACTGTTTGGCTTTTTCGGCCTGCAGATACAGCCAGTAGCCGTAATCCACCTGAATGTTGTCCAGCAGCTGCGCCCAACCGGTCATCTGGCTCTGCGCCAGTGCCATCATCTGACCGGCAATATTGCAGTTGTTATCCATCAGTTTGGTCAAAGTGTTGGTTTCCTGGTATTCGCAGTATTCGTCCTGAATATCCTTGATACCTTCCAGCAGTGCCACCTGCTGTTCGGTCATTCGATCCACAATGGCTTTCTGGAAGGCCACCATATCGTCGCCAATTTCTTTCAGATTCAAATGGCGGCTGCACAGTACTTCGCCGGTTTGCATCTGGTTTTGCCAGCTGTTCAGCAGCATACGGTTGAAGCTTTTCTGGCCGCTGTTGAGGTGACCAAACGGGGAATAAACCAGGGTCAGAAGATCGGCTTTGCGTTTGTTTGAGTGGGTCATGATTCAGTCCTTGTTATTCATCAGCCGCCAAAGTTTTCAAGAATGCGCGACAGGGCGCGGATTTGCAGGGCATTTTTCGAATAGAAGTCGTCGCCGGTATAACCCCACCAGTCCCAGCAACCGTCAGGGTTCTGGATCTTGCCGTCGTCCACACCTTCGGCCTGCGGGTAAATCACAATCATGTTGTTGAGGTCGGCGTATTCGTTGTATCCCGTGGTGGTGATGTAACGATTGCCGTACGGCGGATAGTTGTCGGTATCCGGGCGACCGTTAATCACCGGGGTGTAGTTGTAACCCTGCTTGCAGCCGTGCATCACCATATGAATTCGCACTGGCTGGTTATGCTGGTGATGATGCCCCTCGGAAGCGGCGGCATAGTGATCCAGCACACTGGCGGGCACATACACATAACCGAATTCGCTCATGCTGGCGTTTTTGAGGTTGTCATAACGTTCGGCTTCGGAATCACCCGGCATCAGTGCCAGCTGGCTGAAACGATGCAGCAGGCCGGTCAGCGGCGCTGCGTGTGTCGGGCTTTGGCTATCCGGGTAGATGGTTTTCAGAATGTCATGCGACTGGATAAAGTCGCCCTGGTTGATATAAGGCGGCTGGTTGGTGCTTAACGGCGAGTCTTCCGGATTGCGGGTAATAATGGCGTGGCCAGCGGCAACGTCGGATACCCATTTGACGTGACGGTCGTTCACCCCCAGCTCGTGATAAAACAGTTTGGTTTGTTCGACCGACGACTGGTAAACCACCTTGTCCTGGGTGCCGGAGAAAATATACAAACGCTGGTCTTTCAGATGGCCGATGGGGTCGATATCGGTGCCGGAACGTTCACGGGCCTGTTTGGCCAGTTCGATCCCGCTGGGGGCAACCGACGGAATCAGCGGATTCATACCAATAAAATAGGCGGTGAGAATATTAGCATCACCGCGCAGTGCGGCGGCCCGGCGATACATGGCGGCACAACGATAGGGGCCACCGGCAATAATACCGGCACCACAAAAACGGCTGGAGTGAGCCAGGTGCATCTGCACTGTCATAAAGGCACCGGACGACAAACCGGAAATACTGCTGTGGCCTTTGGCGACTTGCGGGCGAATTTTCTCGGCGAGCATGGCATCCGTGGAGGTGATGGATACCGTGGGCACTGCTGACATATCTGACTCCTTGTCCTGATCTTTTATTGTTGCCAGCGGCTGTCTGTACAACCCGTTCGACAGCGGGCTGGGGTGGTGAAACATCCTTCGGTTAAAACATTGGTCAGAAGGAACCACGAGTGTACGCCTGCTCCATGACAGTCAGCAGTGCTGCATCAGGAACTGTGTCAATAAGCTCGCCAATCTGTCCGATGTTGGCGTTTCCGGGTGGAAAAAACGCCTGTTCCTGGATTAACCGGCTGCAGGACTTGCCCTTGCTGGTTGGCTCGGCCAGACTGCTGCCCTGTTTTTGGGCAACAGGACATGTGCTGTGCAGGCGATTCTGGATGAGATTGTGGCCACCATCGGGGCCAGTGACGATCGGGGTAAGGTAGCGGATTACATTCCTGAACTGGCGACGGTCGATCCGAACCAGTTTGGTATTGCCATCGCAACAGTGGATGGCCAGATGTTCTGTGCCGGAGATGCTGAGCAGCTGTTTTCCATCCAGAGTATTTCCAAGGTATTCAGCCTGACGGTAGCGCTCGGCAAGCTGGGCGATGGTGTTTGGCAACGAGTCGGGCGTGAACCGTCTGGTGATCCGTTCAACTCCATCGTGCAGCTGGAACATGAAAACGGCAAACCGCGTAATCCGTTTATCAACGCCGGTGCGATAGCCGTTGCTGATGCCATTCTGATGGGGCACCAACCCAAGGAAGCGTTGGCCGAAGTGCTGCAATTTGTGCGCTTTATCGCTGACGACGACAGCATCTGTTTTGATGACAAGGTAGCGAAATCCGAGTTGGCCACGGGCCACCGCAACGCCGCTCTGGCGCATTTTATGGCGGCCTATGGGCGTATCAAAAACCCGGTGGATTATGTGCTGGGCACCTACTTCCACCACTGTGCGATTGCCATGAGTTGCCAGCAGCTGGCGCGTGCCGGTCTGTTTCTGGCCGCTGATGGCCGTGATCCGTTAACCGGCGCGCGGGTGGTGTTGCCGAATCGGGCCCGTCGTATCAACTCCCTGATGATGATGTGTGGCCACTACGATGGCTCCGGTGAGTTTGCTTTCCGGGTCGGTTTGCCGGGCAAAAGTGGTGTGGGGGGCGGTATTCTGGCAATTGTGCCGGGGCGTGCTTCCATCGCCGTGTGGTCGCCGGGGCTGGATACCGTGGGCAACAGCAAGCTGGGTACCCAGGCGCTGGAGCGTCTGGTGCAGGCTACCGGTTGGTCGGTATTTGGCTAAAGCCGCCGGTCGTTGCGATACAGTAGTGCGCTGTTGTTGGACGATTTCAAAAGACCTGTGAAGGTAACCGGAGAGCTGAGCCATGCTGGGTATTCATGATCTGACGTTGTATGTGATTTCGGCATTTTTGCTGAGTCTGACCCCGGGGCCGGATTCGCTGCTGGTGATGTCGCGCAGCGCCATGCTGGGTGTGCGTGCGGGCCTGGTCGCGATGCTGGGTATTTGCACGGGGTGTCTGGTGCATGTGGTGGCGGCTACTTTGGGGTTATCGGCGATTCTCGCCAGTTCTGCCACGGCATTTATGCTGGTGAAACTGTTGGGGGCGGCATATCTGGTCTATATGGGAGTGATGGCATTACGTACCCGTCTGAGCGACGAGGAGGCATCCGCACCGTCAGCTGAAGAGGCGACGGCTTCGCTCTGGGGCACCTTTCAGCAAGGCTTCTGGAGTAATGCCCTGAACCCGAAAGTGGCGCTGTTTTTCCTCGCCTTTGTGCCGCAGTTTGTTGATCCTGGCAGCGCCCATAGCAGCCTGGCGTTCCTGCTGCTGGGCTTGACCTATATTGCGGTGTGCCTGCTGTACTTCTCGGGTCTGACGGTACTGACTGCCACCGCCAGTCAGAAGCTGAAAGTCAGTCGTATGGCCAGTGTGTGGCTCAATCGCACGGTGGGAGCGCTGTTTGTGGGGTTGGGGTTACGGTTGGCATTGTCGGCACGTGGTTAAACGGCCTTGGTGTTAGTGATTCAAACAACAGAAGCCGGCGATTGCCGGCTTCTGTTTTTCTGGCTGTTGTGTTTTTGATCAGTGTTCAGGGCGTTGCTGCCCAGAAGATTACTGGCCGCTCCAGTCACTCAGAGGCCCCGATTGGGTATCGCCATTGGTGATCAGATGCAGGCCATCGTTGTGGAGCAGTACCCGGTTGTAACCGCTGTAATACCAGTACCAGCTCTCGGTATCGCTGTTGTTCCGGAACGTGGCATTCAGCTGTGCGGTGATGGTCTGATCGCTGGTGTTGATATCCGCTACGTACAACTTGTCTCCCTGCCAGTTCCAGTCGTTGTAATCACTCCAGGTAAAGGCCATGCGAACGCCGTTGTCCTGCTCCATAAAGCTGATGGCGTGGTGATCCCACAATACGTCCGAGCTGCTGCCCTGGCCGCCGAGGCTGATATGGCTGATTTCCTGCGGAGCGGATGGGGTAGAAACGTCAAACAGGCCGATGCGTAATCCCAGCAGCGAGCCGTTGCTGTCGGCGTCACGGCCGATTCCCAGCAGCAGATCATCCGACAGAGGATGCAGGTAGGCCGAGAAGCCGTTGATTTCCAGTTCGCCCTCAACCAGCGGATCGTTGCTGTTGGCAAGATTGAGCAGATATAACGGGTCGGTGTTGCGGAAGGTCACCACATAAGCACGCTCGTTCATAAAGCGGACGGCCTGAATGCTTTCACCGGGTTTGCCAATCGATTGCGGGCGCTGGGTATTCGGCAGGCTGCTGAGCAGTTGCAAGTGGCCGTTGTTATCGGGCTCAAGGATAAACAGACGATGATCCCACTCGTTTGCATCTGGTTCACTGTCTGTCGTGGTGCTGACATCCGATCCGCTGCTTGCACCCGAACCGCTGCTGCCATCAGAGCTGGCAGAACCTGCATTGGCAAAGGCCGGTTCAGTCGGCTCGTTATCCAGCACGACGTCACTGGCAACCGTTGCCACGTCGTCGATGGCGATGGTATCCCAGAAGCCCCAGTTAGCGCTGGAGGTGATCACCCGCAGTTGGCCGTTACGTTCACTCAGACGGAACGACGGCATGCTGCCATCCAGAGTGCCCGGCACCGAGCCACTGGCCAACAGTTGCAGATCGCTCAGGCGATACCAGTCGAGGCGAGTGGCGTCGTAACGATTACCGTCGTAACCGCTCAGAACAATGGCATCGGTTGAGGCGTACACGCCGTTGATGCGGCCGCTGTTACAACGAGCTTCGTAGTCTTGTGGGTTGTTGAGGTTAATCCGCACCAGTGCGACCAGACCGGGATAACCACCGTCTTCGGTGCTGCTGATATGACAGGAGCCATCTTCGAACAGGTGTCCGGCTTCTGCGCCGTTTACCCATACCCGTGGCAACAGTTCCGCCAATGGCGTGTTGATCAACTCCTGATACCAGTCATCGTACGATTGAGTGCTGTCAACCGGTGTTGTGTAGGCAGGGGTGTACATAATCACGGCATACAGCTGTTGGCCGACCACCCGTGAACTGAGCAATGAGCCTTCAATACTGAGTCGGGAACTGGCTTGTGGATGGCCGGGATCGCTGAGGTCAAACAGACGAATATCGGTGCTGTACGACTGCCAGTACCAGGGGTTGTAGTAGTCCACCAGAGTGGCATCGTCCTGACCATAGTGGTTGGCGGGGGCGTCCTGTGACGAGTTGGTCAGCGCTATCAGAGTCTGGCCGTTCAGATACAGACCACTGATATCAAAACTGTCACTCAGTTCGACGCTGCTGACCAGCGCGCTGCTCACCGGGTTGCCGGTGGTTTGCCAGCTGAGGATGGCGGGTGTGTTGTTATCTGCCGTTTGGCCATATCCGGTGGGAATACGACTGGTGTAAAGGTATTCACCGTTCTGTTTGACCAGATCGGCTTCATCAACGCCCTGTTCCTGCAAATTGGTCGAGGAATAGTCGTCGCTGCCGCTATCACTGTCAGTGGAGGTATCGGTAGCGGTCTCACCGGCGCTGCTATCGACCGGGTAGGCCTGGTTCTGAGCGCTGTAGCGGCTGATGTAACCGGTTTTCAGATAACGTTCGAGCTGGCTGGCGTTTTTAAGATCAACATCGGGGTTATGTTGATCCGATTGCCCGGAACCACCACAGGCGATCAGGCCGGTAATGGCCAGTATCAGTGCACAGGGGCGAAACAAGTGAGTGTTTGGCGACATACGATTATCCGTAATGAAATGTCATAAAGGTCGATAAGCGTCAGCCTAATGGGTCCATCTGACAGTACAAGTACAGTTGATCGGATAGCGGACCTGCTGGCGCTTTGGGCGACCAGCGGTGTCGCTCAGATCACGGAACCCGCTGCTGAACTTGCAAGCCATCTGTGCCTGTGGATCAATCGCCTCATGATGCTTAATGGAGAACAGGCATGCGTCTGATTGGATTGTTGATTGTGTTGCTGGTGATTGGCTGGTTGTCAGTGAAACAAATGGGCGGCGGAGAAGCGGTGCCGGATGTCAGTGTGGAAACCGGATCGGGCAAAATTCATGCGCCGCGTAACGATGCGGAAGTGGATCAGCTCAAAGGCCAGCTGGATAACCTCAGTACCGGTTCTACCCAGCGTAATCTGGATTACGTGGATCAGGCCAGTCAGTAACCTCTGGCCGCTCGTTCGTTATTTCTTTCCGCCGGTCTGTGCGGAGTGTTTTGCCTTCACCTTTGGCCTTGCCACCATTCAACCAGCCGATTGCGACGGCGGTTGAATGGGTTGGATGGCTGCCTTACCGGATAGTGCTGTTCATCATAATAACAGCAGGAGCCGGGGATGTTGGCAGCGGAGCCGTTGGCGGTGGTGGCCGCCGGAGTGTTCTTTCTGTGTGGTTTGCTGATGGGGTGCTGGAAGTATTACCAGATTCATACCCGCAGCAGTGGCCGTGCGCACCCTTATGTTGATATTGGCCATCGGGCTTCATTGCTGTACGCCTTTGCCGCCATGTTACTGGCGCGGTTTGCGGAGATCAGTCAGTTGCCGGTTTGGCTTGAGCGGAGCGCAATGCTGGCGGTGCTGATCTATTTCGCCAGTGCCATCGTTTCTTATATCTGGCATGGCTGGCGCGAAGATACCCTCAATCAGTTCAAACCGGAGTCGGGGAAGGCGGCCGTACTGGTGTTTATGATCAGTCTGGCGCTGGTTGAGGTTGGTGGTTTTCTGGTGCTGTTCTATGGCGTCTTACAGGCGCTGATGTCGGGGGCTGGAACGGTTGTTGGTGGTTAATTCATTTAGTTCTTAAAAGAATATAATTAGCTTTTAATATTCTTTATTGTCATTTTAAACTCTCCGTAGAATCGCCGTCATTCTGCCTCGGAGTCTTATAAAAAATGGAATGGCAAGGCTGGTTCACCCTCGGGCTGACCGTCGTCACCCTGTTTTTACTGGTTTTTACCCGTGTTGGGCCACATCTGGTGATGATGGCCATGCTGACCGTGATCAGCTGTCTGGGCATTCTGACACCGGCGGAAGCGCTGGCAGGTTTCAGTAATGCCGGTCTGATCACGGTGGCGGCCATGTTTGTGGTGGCAACCGGTATTCATGCCTCTGGTGGTGTTGATTTGCTGGTGAACAAGGTGCTGGGTAAACCCACCTCGGTTCGTTCGGCTTTGTGGCGGATTTTTGCGCCAGTCACCGTGCTGAGTGCATTCCTGAACAACACGCCGGTGGTGGCCACCATGATTCCGGCCATTCATTCGTGGTCGCGCAAGATTGGCATCGCGCCCTCCAAGCTCATGATTCCGCTGAGTTACACCGCCGTTCTCGGCGGCACCATGACCCTGATTGGCACTAGCACCAACCTGGTGGTGAATGGCCAGTACCAGAGCCTGACCGGTGCAGAAGGCTTTTCGCTATTTGCTATTACCGCAGTGGGGTTGCCGGTAGGGCTGGCTGGCTTGTTGTTTATGTGGCTCTTTTTCCCGCGTTGGTTGCCTGCGCGTACTGAACAGCAGGCGTTTGGCAATCTGCGCGAATTTACTCTCGAAGTGATGGTGTCACCGGATGGTCCGCTGGTGGGCAAAACCGTGCTGGAAGCCGGGCTGCGTCAGCTGTCGCGGGTGTATCTGGTCGAGATCGAACGGGATGGTGCCATTGTAACGGCCGTATCCTCGGAAGAACGCCTGCAGGGTGGTGACCGACTGGTATTTGCCGGTGATACCCAGGCCATTTCCGATCTGTTGCGTATCCATGGCATTGTGCCATCGGCACTGGAAAACGAAGCGGTACTGACCAGTCGTCGTTCCGAACGTTGTCTGGTAGAAGCCGTGGTGTCACCACACTGTGAAGCCGTTGGTCGCGCGATTCGTGACGCCCGTTTCCGTGATCGTTACGGTGCCGTGGTATTGGCGGTGGCGCGTAATGGCGAACGTGTGAAAGGTAATCTGGGCACTATTCGTCTGGCTGCTGGTGACACCCTGTTGCTGGAAGCGCGTCCGGCGTTTGTCAGCCGTCAGCGTTATAACCGTGATTTCCTGCTGATCAACGATCTCGAAGAAGAATCTCCACGTCATGAACGTGCGCTGTTGTCGTGGGGCATTCTGGTGACCATGGTGGGGGCAGCCACGTTTGGTGTGCTGGATATGCTCAACGCGGCGTTGTTGGGTGCCGCTCTGATGATCCTGTCGGGTTGTTGTTCGGTGAATCAGGCCGAAAAAAGCCTCGATCTGACCGTGATTATTACCATCGCGGCGTCGTTTACCCTCGGTACGGCCTTGCAGAAAACCGGTGTCGCCGAGTTTTTGGCTCAGGGCATTATCAATCTCAGTAACGGCACACCATGGCTGATGCTGGCACTGACCTATGTGGCGATTTCGATTCTGACCGAAGTGATCACCAACAACGCCGCCGCGGTGTTGATGTTGCCGATTGTGCTGGAGATGACGGAAAAGGCGAATCTGAATAACGAGCCGTTTATTCTGGCCATCATGATGGCGGCATCGGCCAGCTTCGCAACTCCGTTGGGATATCAGACCAATCTGATGGTGTATGGCCCGGGTGGTTATCGGTTCTCTGATTTCCTGCGTGTGGGGGTGCCGATGAATGTGTTTATCGGCGTAATGACGCTGGCGGTATTGCTGATTGGTTGGCCGCTGACGCGCTAATTCGGCTGATTAACAGAGCATCATGACAATGCCGCTTGTTAATTGGCGGTGCCGCTAGCCCTCTTGGGGGACCTTGTCCCCCGGCCTGGCGGGGCATCCATGCCCCGGCCGGGTCGGCCGTTGCGGTGAATTCCGGCTCGCCCAGATGGGCATTCGGCAGCCAGCGGTGCTGGGCCAATACGGTGATCTGGTTGAGCTATGGCTAGGGACACTCTGAATAACTCTGCACAGCTCTGCGCGAGCGCTGCAGCGCGTGTGAGCAAGGCGACGATCGCAGCGAAATGACGAACCTTTTCAAGATCGGCAACACCGCTCAAACGCGCTGCAGCCCGCGCCCTTTGGGGCTTTCGGGATGGTGATGACTCGGTGTCGCCGGTTTTTGACGTAGCCCGCTATGCCATCAAACCGGCTTCGTGATTCATCACCATCCCGATAAGCCAGAGCGGGCACCGAGTTATTCAGAGGGTCCCTAGATGAGAAATCGCGACGCAGTCTTACTCTCGACGCCCTGTATCCTCATGCTTATAAAAGCGCTGTGATCCATCAACGACCACTGAACAACATACAACGCATCATGGAGTTTTCCATCCGGCCGCTATAACGCTTCATAAACTCTTCGTTATTGAGGTAGTAGAGCACCGACAGATCCAGCTTACGCTCATCCATAATGCCGCCGTGCAAGCGGCCAAATGTGCGCTGCAGGGCTGCTTTGTCGGTGGCATTTTCATCCTGGGTTTTTTCACAGGCGGCGGTTAGCATCAGCTCGGCAATATCCTTGGACGGATACAGGCGATGGGTGTCGAGTGCATCCAGCATGGCTTTTTGCTGGTCGTAATCACTGCGGCGTTTATTCGAAGCCTGTTGTTCCGATTCAGGAATTGCGATGGCAAAACTGCCTGCCGGTACAGCACTGGCCGGTGGTCGTTCTGGCAGAGCCTTGAGTGGCCAGTCCCCCAGCAGCAGCTGGACGATCTCTTCTTCTTTTTCCTTACGGGCGATTTCCAGTGGGGAACGTCCGGTCGCGTCCGGTTGACCGGCATCTGCGCCCATTTCCAGCAAACGTTTGACCAGCTCCTTGTTGCCGGACTTGATGGCCTGAATCAGAGGTGTGGTTTCCGAGAGGCTGCGGGTATTGGCGGTGTTGATGTTGTGGCCACTGGCCAGAATGCTGTCGATGTAAGGCTGGCTGCCAATCACAATGGCGTTATCCAGCTGCAGGGCAATGCCCATGTTGCGCGATGGTGTATCACAGTTGCCACGCACCCAGACATAACTGTTGTTGTTGCGCAGGGTCATCTTATCGGCGGACTGACTGAGAATACCAAACTCACCTTCGGTGCCCAGTTTCAGCATGTCAGCCTGCTGGCTCCAGCGGCCTCTGGTACTGATGGCGGAGTCATTCAGCATACGGAAGCTGCCATCGGCGTTGATCTGGATACGGCCGTTATCGGTGGTCATACGGTCCAGTGATGGGCCGGATTTGGTGATACACCAGGAACCGATGACCGAGTCATCCTTGGGGGCCAGTTCAAATGGCCAGCGGCGCATAAAATCGTTGAAGACGGTTTCAATTGGCTCGGCGGCTTCCTTCACACCACCTTGCTGTGCTTGTTGGTAGTAACGGCGTGCTTCGTCTTCGTTAACGCTGGTGCCCTGGCCTGACCAGAACATCTGCGCGGCAGACCAGGCAGATTTGGCATCACCTTCGGCAGCCGCGGCCTGGCAGGCTAGCAGCGCCTGGTCGTACATGGCGGTGTCCTGCATTTTTTTGCAGTTGTTGGCCAGTAACTTCTTATGGCGTTTGGCTTGCTCTACCGGATCGGGAGCGACGTATTTGTAGGGTTCTTTGGTGCGGGTGAAGGTGTGTTTTTCATCGGCACCGGTCAACGCATCACGGGTGATGATTTCGACACTGTCGTTCTTGATGTTGTTGATGCGCAGTGAACGTCCCGATTCTTCGTGTTTCTCGCGCGCGTTGTTCTGGAATACCTGAAGGGTGCGTTCAACTCGTATATCCAATTTGTTGTTGTTCAATTCCCAGGTGCCGAAATCGATCATCTTCATCCCCATCAGGGAGGTAATCTCTGCCTCATAGGTGCCGTTGGCATTCAGGCCGGCGCGGATTTGTACCAGAGAGTCTTCGTCGCTGATCCAGCCACCAATGATGTCTTCGCGGCGCGCGGTTCCGGCCATGGCATCGGCATTTTGGTAGCCGTGGCTGGCACAGGCCTGGTAGGAATAGGTGATAACACCTTTTTCATTGCGGCATTTGTAGACTTCATTGGCCTGAACAGCAGTGCTGGCCAGCAAACAAAGAGCAAGCAGATGGCTCCTGCGCATGCACAGATCTCCCTGAAAATTGCGGTACTGAGGGTATTGAATGCGTGGGGGAAGCAGTTTCCCCAAACGATGGATAAGCGTCCTGGTCTGAAGCATATTCAACAATCCCTGTTGAGCTGAGGTGATCAGTCAGCGGGTGACTGAAAGATTATGCAGGTTGGTCATCCTCACCATGCATGGATGTAATCGAAAGCGCGATTCTAACCGCAGTCCTGTCTCAGGCAAGAACAAAAAATGCCGTTGATCAGCCGTTATTTGACTCATGTTGGCGGATGTTGACGTTTCGGCTTGGACGCTCATGTGGAAACTGTGACGCGATTGGTCTTATTTAATCGGGCAGGTCAGATAAAACGGCTGGATATTTACAGGAGGTTATCTCAATGGTCTGTGAGTATTCGCAAACCATTGAGCTGTTGTTACACCGCAGAGAAGGACGGAGTAGTGCTGGTCGGGCGAGCCTGATATTCGGCCATCATCAGCATGGAGTGTGCGGGCGTCGTGAAACGATGCATCAGATAATCGTGAAAGCTTTGTGGATAGCCACAATCCTGCAGGGCCTGGCTCATACAATCGAGCCAGGCTTGCATGCTGTCTCGGGTGACGGCGACCTGTGCATGGGACATGGCCAGACTCTGGTTGCCGACATTTTGCTGGTACAACGCCGGGCCTCCCAACCATCCTGACAAAAACCACACCAGACGCTGGCGGGCACGGTCGAGGCTGTCCGGATGTAATTGACGCAGGCTGCTCGCGTCTGTGCGACTGTCCATCAGGTCGTAAAAACGGTTAACCAGGGTTTCGATACCTTCCTGCTTGCCTGCGGCCAGATAGGCGTTATCGCCAATCCGGTAATCCATGGGAATTTCAGTCATAGCTCACCCATCCACTGCATCTGTTGATCAGATGTTCTGTTAGTAATGTCAGCAACCGATTCTGCCACTGGACGCTTTCCGCTGAAAGTTACAAACGTGTGAATTCGAGACAGGGCTGTATCGATACAGGACATTGATCAAGGTATCGATAGCGGCGATTGTTTTGCCGGACGTGTGCAAATGGTTCAGAATACCGTTCCCGTAGAATTTTCCCTTCTGTTTATATCCTGCCTTTATCATTAGCCTGATAATCAATATGCGGGTGGTTTTATCGAATTTAACCTGAACCAGAGCTTAAAAAATAAAACCTGTACGTAAAGATTGGATATGGCTTTGTCGACACGGGCAAAAGTCTGCAATAGCGTGTTTAACCCCGATGTGCTCCGGATTTGCTTCCGTATACTGGATTTGTCAACCCGAACAGACGAACTCTTCGGGTAATCAAAACCTGTAAAAAGGTATATGGAGAAAGCCATGAGCAATGAATTTTTCAGTTCCCGCAAAATCCTGATGGGTGGCGTTCTGGCTGCCGTACTGGGTACTGCATCTCTGGTCGTGATCGCCAAGGACGCTACCACCGAAACACTGGCCGATGATCAACAACGCAGCTGCGAAGACCGTGGTCACGATGGTGACCGTTTTGACCGTCGTGATGGTCAGCGCGGCGAACGTGATGGTCGTCATGGTCGTGAAATGGCGGGTGGCATGGGCCGTGGTGAAATGGGCCCAGGTATGCAGGGTGGAATGCACGGTGGCATGGGCCGTGGTGAAATGGGCCCAGGTATGCAGGGTGGAATGCACGGTGGCATGGGCCGTGGTGGTATGGGACCAGACATGTTTGGCAGCGAGCGCGCCTTTGGCAAGCTGGAGCTGACCGCTGAACAGCGTACCGCCATGACCAGTGTTCAGGATGAAGCTCGCAGCAAGAACTGGGAGCTGATGGGCGAGGTCATGAAGGTCAACAACCGCATTCGTGATCTTTACGCTGCCGACAAGTTTGATGAAAAAGCCCTGAATCAGGCTTATAGCAATCTCGCCAGCCTGCAGCAGAAGATGTTCGTGAGTGGTAGTGAAGCTCGCACTCATATGTTGTCGCTGCTGACCGATGAGCAACGCCAGCAATTAAAAGCGGATGATCACGGCAAGGGTGAAAAGCGTACCCAGCAGGATGATCGTGGCCCGCGTGGCTGATTGATCCGGCTGTATCAACGCTGAGCAATCACACTGACTACCCCTGGCTTCGGCTGGGGGTTTTTATTTGGACGCGAGTCATGCGGCGGGTGGAGTGCTGGTACAGAAACCGGGGAAGGTCAAACCGGGTTGTATGTAGTCGGTGAAAAAAATTCAGCCTGAGAAGGCAACGCGATGCTCCTGGAACCAGGGCTGGGGAACGTACAGAAGCGGGAGATTATTGCGTAATTGTCATCACTGCTCAGGCTTGTGCCTGGCTCCAGAGGACGTATCCTCGAGCCGGCCAAATGCCTGGCGTGTTGTCGGAGTCTCTTAGTGGCTGTTGGCCAGAGTGTGAGACTTGATGTGGAAAGCAGACTGGATGCGGGCTACTACAGCGGCAAACAGAGAGGCCAGATAGGCGCTGCGCACTTCACGGGCTTGCTGGATGTGCAGATCAGTATCAAAGTGGTTCATGGTGTTGCTCCATTCATTTCTGTTCAGGAATGAGAGTATGGTAAGGCGCCATGGGCACTTGAAAAAGCGATGCTTTCTAACCAGAATGCTGAGAATATCTAATTAGTTGAGTGTGCGCAGGAGTTGCCATGAGACGTCTTCCTCCCCTGAATGCCTTGCGGGTTTTTGAGGCTTCGGCGCGTAATTGCAGCTTTGTTGCGGCCTCTGACGAACTGGCGGTGACGGCTTCGGCGGTCAGCCACCAGATCAAGACACTTGAGGAATATCTGGGCGTACAGTTATTCAGCCGCCAGAAGCGCAAGGTTGAACTGACGGCTGCCGGTGAGCAGTACCTCAATATGATCAAACCGGCGCTGGATGAAATCGAGATTGCCACCCGTCGTCTGACCGCCAGTCAGGGCCATAACGTGGTGCAGATCAGTGTGGCCCCCAACTTTCTGACTCGCTGGTTAATGCCTCATATGGCGCGTTTTCAGGAGCTGTATCCGGATATTGAATTGCAGATCAATGCCTCAATGGGTTTGATCGATTTCAATCGCTCCAGCACCGATATCGCCATTTATTACGGTAATGGTGAGTGGGACGACATTGAAACCCACTTCCTGTGCAAGGTCATGCTGGTGCCGGTATGTAGCCCGCGCCTGATGAATGGCCGTTTTCCGCTCAACAAGCCGGAAGACTTGCGTCACCACACGCTGATTTACGTGAGCAAACGCAAGTGGGAATGGCAGGACTGGCTGGAACAGGCCGGTGTGCCGACGCTGGTGCCCAAAGGCAGTTTGCAGTTATCCAGTGGCCAGCTGGCAACCGCAGCGGCTCAGGAGGACCTTGGTGTGGCATTGGCCGACAGCACCCTGACGTCGCGCGAAGTAGCCTCAGGCCGCCTGATCGTGCCGTTTGATATCCAGCTGGATACTCACAAGGCGTTTTATCTGGTGTATCGCAAACATCGTCCGTTAACCGCCGGCATGAAGGCCTTCAAGGAATGGATGATGAGCGAAATGCAGCAGGAGCGGGAAATTCCACCGACGCCCTGAAGCCGACGGCGCGGCTCAGGAGACGGTTGGCTGACTGGCCGGTCGGCTGGCCAGACTGGCGAGGCTGCTGGCCAGAACCAGCAGATAAATACCGAGCAGGATCAGTGGTAACTGGTCTTGCAGCAGTTGTAAGGGATTACTCACATTGAACGTGCGTTCGATAGCCCAGCCGCTTGCCAGGGTCAGCGTAAAAACAGCTCCCCCCTGACGCAGGCGGTGATAAATGCCGGCTCGGTGTCGCGCCAGTTCCAGCAGGCAGGGCATGACCAGCAAACAGATTCCGACCTGCGCCAGTTCAATACCGATCGCAAACCCGCCCAGCATCAACAATTGGCGTGGCAGCGCAAAACCGTCATTCCCCAGTTCACTGGCAAATGCCAGGCCGTGTACCAGCCCAAACAGGGTTGCGACCACTGTGATGCGATGGCAGCTGAGTGGCCATAACAAATACCCGGCGGAAATCAGCAAAGATCCGGCCACCGCAATTTCTACGGTATGTGAGGACACACTGACAAATCCGAGGCTGGCCAATGCCAGCGTCAGGGTATGACCGAGGGAAAAGGCGCTGACCAGCGTTAGCAGATTCCACAGTGCCTGCCGACGATCCGGTTCAATTTCCCAACGTTTCTGACGAATCCGTAATGGCGCAGCCAGCAGCAGACAGATCAGGAATAACAGGTGATCGAAGCCAGCCAGAATATGCATCACACCCTGTTTGATCAGAGTGGTGAGCAGGGTAAGCGAACTACCAGGATCACTGGTGATCACCAGTGGTGCACTCTGGTATCCGACAATCCCCAGTACGCCGGGATCACTGCCATCCCGGCCATGCAGAGCGTCACTGCCGAGGGTGATCAGGGTTTTATGGTTACGTACCCGATGGTTGATCAGGCTGGTATCAACGAGCCAGCGCCAGGCGCGGCTATTACGAATACCGGGGTCGGGGAAGGGGACATCCAGCAGAGCCTTGAACTGAAGTGAGTTGTTACTGACAACCACACTCATGTTGTTGATCTGCGGCTGCGCTGCCAATCGTACCCGTGGCAAGGCCGACGGATTTAACGGATCAGGGCCATCAGCAGCCATAAACAGATGCAGGTGTTTTTTCAGGTAGCTGATCATGGCGGCCTGATCGAAGTCCGACCAGGCTGGCAGGGCTTCATCGATACTGTCAAAAGCCTGTCCTTTCGGAAACAGCGCGGGTTCGGCCATGTACAGCTGCTCAACTGGCAGCTGCACGTGCACCCGCAAACCACTATCGCGAATGTCGATCTGAATCAGGCTGTTATCGGCCGGATGGGCCAACACGCTGGTGCTGGCCAGCAGCAACCAGCAGCACAGGCTACACCAGACCCAATTCAGATAACGAGCGTTAGAGGCTGTTGCCATAATCGTAGTACTTGTCGCGGAACATGGTGTGGTAGTGGGTTTCGTTGGTGATAACGATGCCACCCTGACAGGCAATTTCGATCCACAGACGTGGGCCATCAATACGCATGTAGGTACCGCTGGTATCCACATCGACTCCTTTGGATTGGGTGCCTGCCCAGGCCACGTAGGTATCGGCAAAGGCTTCATCCGAGGTGTAGGCGTCCATCAGGTCATCGGCGATGTCATCCGGATAATCTTCAACCCACTGACGGATGGCTTCTTTTACCAGCGATTGCTGGTAGGTGCTCATATCGGATACCAGCATGCCATCGCGGTCACTGCCACTTGGATAGTTGTCGGGCAGGGTGCCACTGCCGTTGTCCGGGCCAACCAGAACGTCGGAGTAACTTTCGCCACTCAGATAGGCATAAGACAGATCCGTACTGTCGAGTGAGTCAAAGACGGCTACCAGAGCATCGGCTTCATCTTTCAAAGGCGCATAGGTCGCAGAATCCAGCGTAAAACTGGCTTTGGGTTCGGCGCCCTTGTGATGTGGGAACGGGTAGCCCTGGCCGCTCAGCCAGGTGATGTTGTAGGCCATGTGGTGGCCACCGATTTGCAGCATCCAGTCGCCATCGGCTGATGGATCGCCAAAAATCGCCACGTAATACAGCTCGGCACCGTAACCGGAAGCACCCTTGACGCTGTTAAGGTATTCGTCGGCGGCGAAGCCTCCAATCATATCAACGTAACCGGCATCACTGAGGGCGGCGCGAGCCAGCACCAGCGCCGCGGTTTTGCTTTCATCACTCATGGCATCAAGGCGCAGACCATTACGGGTCACGGTGCCCACTGGCAGGTTCGACCAGACGGTGCGGGCTTCTGAGTCGGACCAGGACAGCTGGGCCTTGCTCAGTTCGCTGCTGCTCAGGGTGTCGAGGAACGCATTGGCGGCACAGGCCACGGATTCAGCCTGGGTATCCAGATCACAGTCACCCAGTGACACTGAGGCGGTCAGAATATCGGAACTGCTGCTGGAGGATTCTTCAGTGGTGGCATCCCCCAGTGTGACCTGGCAACCACTCAGCCACGGCAAGGTTGCCAATGTGATAACGGAAGAAGCAGCCAGGGCACGGATATTCATACAAATCCTGTTGGTGGGGCGTTGGATAATTGGCCCTCTATTGTAAAAGCTCCTGTGTCAGACAGTGCTGAAGACGTGTAATTCTGGGTAAATACCGATCAGACTGTGTGATGTCATAACAGTCTTGTGTGGTCGGATTGTTCATATTCGGGGTTCTGCTTTCCGTATGGCGCGATAGCGCTGTCTGGTAACCGTTTGGCAAGGAATATCGCGGGGGCGTGTCGGCAGGATATGTGAGCAGGTTTTGTGGGCGAGTGGTTGTTATCGGGGAGGGCTTGAATATAAAAACCGGATATTCAAATGAATGACTATCCGGTAATCAGACAATTGTCCTGCACGGGGAGGAGTGCAGGACAATGTATGCTGGCTGAATATCAGTTGGCCGCGTCGAGCGTTTCCTTGATCCAGGCAAAGGCTTCCTGCACATCGTAGTTACCGCTGTGTGGTACCAGATAAGGCAGTTTGAAGGATACATCCTGCACGTTCGGATCGTTTTTCACGGCGGTATACAGAGCCAGCTGCATGGCGAAGGCGGTATCGCGGTCGATCATGCCGTGACGGATATACCAGTGTGGAGCACTGTCAGCATCGGTATTCAGGTAAGACAGCGGGTTGATCAGCTTCAGCTGGGTAGCCAGGTCTTCACCGTCCGAACTGCTCATGTAATCCGCCCAGGTAACGCCGGTGTCGTCAGTACCGGAACCGTCAGCCACCACTTCGTTGTTGTCCCAGGACCAGGCAGTAAAGTTGCTGTATTCGTAGTTTTCGTTACCAAACAGGTTGGTTTCACCACTGACGCTGGTGTTGCCGTTAACGGCGGTGGCGTCAAAGGCAACCACGGTTTTCAGGGCAATTGGAGTGGTAACAAACTTCAGGAATTTCTCGAAGTCGATGCTTTCTACTGTGGCAGAAGTACCTGAACCGCTCAGTACCAGCCAGTCGTTAATCACTTCAGAGGTTACACCGCGCTGGGTAACGGAGAAGTTTTCACCATAGGCAGGTACGGCTACACCGGCTGCAATCTGACGTTCAATTTCAGCTTTCAGCTGGGCCACGATTTCATCGTTGATGTTATCAGTGGTGAGGGATGTGCCGTCATCCAGTTTCAGACCCAGACCAGCCAGATATTCCGGGAAGGTCGCGGCGATTTCGGCAGAAGCTGCAGGCTGTGGGCCAGCCGAGTAAGCCACTCCACTGATTGCTCCGGTGTTGGAATCACTGCGAATGGCGTTGTATTGCCACTCATAACCGGCGTCGGCGTTACCCAGGTTGTTGATTGGGCAGTAAGCGACGGCGGCAAACACGTCATCCTTGATGGTACTGGCCAGCGTATCACCTGAACCGGTTACACCGGCGGCACCAATGGCATCCAGGAATGGCAGGAAGTCAGTGCTGTTACCGCTGGCAGCGATAGCAGAGGTCAGGCCGCCGCCACCACTGGTGCCGTTTACAACGATACGCTCAGCAGAGCCAGGCATCAGGCTGTCGTTCAGGCGCAGGTAACGGATAGCGGCTTTGGCATCGACCACCGGAGCGGGCGCTTTACCGGCATAAGTTCCATCTTCGGCACGCAGGCCACGGCTGCGGGTACCAACGTCGACCAGTACGTAACCGGCTTTCAGAGCAGCGCCAACGTTGTCGGAGTCCGAGGTGCTGACGTAGCTGCCACCATCGGTTACTGAAGCAGTGGCCGGGCTGTTGAACCAGCCACCGTTGTTAACCATGAAGTACAAGGCGGTGGTCTGGTTTTCCAGCGACGCTTCCGGCACGGTCACAATCATAGTCTGGTAGATGTACGGGTTGGTAACCACACTGGTGCTACCCATGCGGTTGGCAGATGCCATGGCAATCGGATTGGCCACGTACACCATGCTGTACTGGCGTACAGTCATGTTTTCGCCGTCAACAGTGATGGTCGCAGTGGTGTAGTTGCTGGCATCAAATGCCAGTGCAGTATCTTCGGTATCGGCAACCGCAGCCGTAGAAGTGCTGCTGGATTTGTTATCGTCGCTGCCACAGCCAACCAGCAGGCCAGCGGTAGTAATGGCAACAGCCAGTGGTTTCAGCAGCATCTGATATGGTTTTTTCATGGGAGTTTCCTCTGGTTTTTATTTTGTTTTTATATTTTGTACATCGATATGCTTCGTCTGGATAAACAATATCCCAGGTTGTACCTGTGATGATGTATTCAGATGTCGAAGTTGAAATCGGAAGTGTCAGTGCCCGTGAGCAGGAGAGCCGATATGCCGTTGTGGATCGGAAATGTAATCAATCGGGTTGATATGATTCATGGCTGCTCCCTTATAGTCGATGCGGTATTTCATGACAACTTGTCAGGATATGCTCGGCCTTATTTATATTTGTCCGTTAACAGTATTCAGAATGTATGGCAGCGACAACCGGAGTTCACGAACGCAGCGTTTCCGGAAAAAAACGCTGTGTGGAAGATATATTCTGGTTGGGTTATGTGTATAAAACTGTAAAAAGCCAGTGTTGGTAAGCCCTGGCGATATATTGCCCAGATGATAATGGTTGTGGTTTGTAACAATTTGAGTCAGTCATCGTTGGCAGGAATAGAGTCTAACGGGATGCTGGATGATGTAAAAATTTGTCATGAAGCCCGTGAAAAAACGACCCTGATCATGAAATGGACAAGCAATTGGTCAGCGAAAGGGCAGGTGTATGGCAGGCATCGGGCAGGTGTATGGCAGGTATAGGGCGCGTATAGATCAAGGCAGAAGCTGACGAATCAAGCCCGGAATCTGCGATCACGACATACGGCATACAGTATACTGGCGGCCGAATTTGATCCGACTACAAGGTTTTCCCATGTCAAAACCCGGTGCTCTGCACTCTTCATGGCAACAGGTACTTGGCCAGGAGCTGGAACAGCCCTACATGCTGAATCTGAAAGCGTTCCTGCAGGCAGAAAAGAATGCCGGCAAACAGATCTACCCACCGGGGCCGCTGATTTTTAATGCCTTTAACCACACGCCGTTTGATCTGGTACGGGTGGTGATTATTGGTCAGGACCCTTATCACGGGCCGGGGCAGGCTCACGGCCTGAGTTTCTCGGTTCCGGCCGGTGTGGCTCTGCCGCCGTCGCTGCGCAATATCTTCAAGGAGATCGAAGCCGATCTGGGTGTGCGTATGAGTGGTAACGGTGATCTGACGCCGTGGGCGGATCAGGGGGTGCTGCTGCTGAATGCAACCCTGACGGTGGAAGAGAGCAAGGCCAATTCCCATCAAGGCCAGGGCTGGGAACAGTTTACCGATGCGGCTATCCGCGCCTTGAATGCCCAGCGTGACGGTCTGGTGTTTGTGCTGTGGGGCAGTTATGCCCAGAAAAAAGGCGCTGTGATTGATGCTTCCCGTCATCTGGTACTGAAGTCGGTGCATCCGTCGCCGTTGTCGGCACATCGTGGCTTTTTTGGTCAGAAGCAGTTTTCCAGTATTAATCAGTATTTGCTTGGTCGGGGTCAGGCGCCGATTAACTGGGTGTTGTAACTGTTTGGGCTGATTGATCGGTTTGTTAATTGGCAAGGCTGCTTGCCCTCTTGGGGGACCTTGTCCCCCGGCCGGGCGGGCCTCCCCCTGCTTTTGCCCGGCTGGGCTCGTTTTTCCGGTTTTCACCGACAACGGCTGTTCGCCCCCGGCCCGATGGCACGTCCCTGTGCCCTGTCTATCGGTAAAAATAGGGCCTTGCGGGGCATCCATGCCCCGGCCAGGTCGGCCGTTGCGGTGAATCCCGGCTCGCCCAGATGGGCAATTAATGGTGGCCAGCTGCGCTGGGTTAAATCGGTGTTGATTGATACTGTTCGTCCGACACCCGACACCCGACGCCCGACGCCCGACGCCCGACGCCCGTCGCTAGTGCCCAAAGCGTTCGTACAGCATCCACAGGATTACGAGCAGTTGCAGCAGTGATACGCCTTGCCAGAATCCAACCGGGTTTCGCTGCATCAGCGGTGGTTTGGTCTGGGTGAGGAACTCGCGTGCCGGTTGCCGTAATTCGAACAGAAATTCAGAAATTTCCGCATGGCGTTTGTACGGGTTGATCTGGGTGGCTTTGCGCAGGGCGAAGTCGATCCAGGCCGGAATTTCGCGTTCGTCTTTGCTGCTCTGGATCAGCGGTCGGTAATGCAGGCGGCGCTGGGCGGTTTCGGAGCGATGGCGAGCGACTTCGGTGCCATACGGGTATTGGCCGGTGAGCATGTGGTAGGTGAGTACTGCCAGTGAAAACAGATCGGAGCGTACTGTTCCCGGTTCGCCCAGGAAGTATTCAGGGGCCATATACAAGGCGGTGCCGAGCATCTGGTTGCCGGTGTCGTCCGGATGCATTTCCATCAGGCCTGCCACTCGCACAGCACCGAAGTCGATGATTTTCACCGTGCCGGTGTTGTCGATCATGATGTTGTCGGGCTTGAGATCCTGATACAGCATTTCCATCCGGTGAAATGCCATCAGACCGCGGGCGACCTGCTCGATGATATTCCGTACGTTTTCCAGTTCCGGACGTGGATTATCCACCAGCCATTGGGAGAGGGTTTTACCTTCGACGTATTCCATGGTGGTGTAGAGGAAATTGCGGCGGCGATCGAGCGTGAAGGGTTTCAGCACATGCGGGCTGTTAAGACGACGGGCAATCCATTCTTCCATCATAAAGCGTTCGAGGTATTCGGGATTGCTGCTCTGGTCGGTGGACGGGGTCTTGATGGCCACTTGCTGGCCAGTTTTGCCGTCAATCGCCAGGAATACATGACTGCGTGGCGAAGCGTGAATCTGGCGCACAATACGGTAGCCATCAAACAGCATGCGCGCTTCCAGCGGTGGCGGTAATGGCAGCGACTCGACCTGGCGTAATACCGATTCGTTGGCGGCTTCCGCCAGGGCGTCGACCCGCAGAATCTGGATGGTCAGGTTGTCATCACTGCCTGCCACCAGCGCCGCTTCGGCAATGGCGTGGGCGGTGTGGTCGAGGTTGTCACTGGTGGCGATGCTGCTGATCAGAATTTGCGGATCAATGAATTCATAAATGCCATCGGTCGCCAGCACAAACACATCACCGGCCTGTACCGGCAGGGTGCGATAGTCGATTTCGAGTTTGTCGGTCATGCCCATGGCACGACTGAGGTAACTTTTCTCGCGGGATTCCCACATACGATGATCGTTGGTGAGCTGTTCGAGGGCGTGATTACGCAGTCGGTAGACACGGCTGTCGCCAACGTGAAACAGGTGTGCGGTATTGGCTTTGATGATCAGGCCGCTGAAGGTACACACGTAACCGCGGTCGCGGTCGAAACGGAAATCGCTGCGCATGGTTTCCGAGTACAACCAGCTGTTACTGGCGGTCAGTACCCGTTCACCGGATTTTTGCACACTCCAGGCTTCGGAGGTGCAGTAATAATCTTCCAGAAAGCTGCGCACCACCATGGCGCTGGCCTGCTGGCTGACCGGGCTGCTGCTGATGCCGTCGGCGAGGCCAATGGCAATCCCCTTTAATGACAGTGCGGGTTCAGGCGGCAGGCTGAAACCGTGGGAGTCCTGGTTGAGATCCTTGCGGCCCTTGTCGGAATACTGTCCGCAGGATACTGCCAGCGGTTTGGTCATTGGCATTTACTCCTGTTTTCAATAAAAAACCGCCCCGGCGGGGGAGCCGGAGCGGTATCGCATCGTCGGGGGGATTGCGAATCAGATTACACGCTTGGCACCCGTACGCACGTGAGTGCTGTACAGAGTCAGACCGGTGAAGGCCAGACCACCAACCAGGTTACCCAGAGCGGTCGGGATTTCGTTCCAGATCAGGTAGTCCATCACGGAGAAGTTACCACCCATGATCATGGCGAATGGGAACAGGAACATGTTCACCACGGAGTGTTCGAAGCCCATAAAGAAGAACAGCATGATCGGCATCCACATGGCCAGCACCTTGCCAGACACGTGAGTGGAAATCATCGCGCCGACAACACCCATGGATACCATCCAGTTGCAGAGCATGCCGCGGATAAAAATGGTGAACCAGCCGTCAACGCCGTAAGCGGCATAACCAACGGTACGGGATTCACCAATTTTGGAAACCTTCTCGGCGATCACACCACCATCGGTGTTGTAACCCATGGTGAAAATGAAGGACATCATCACAGCAACGGTGAAAGCACCGGCAAAGTTACCGACAAACACCAGGCCCCAGTTGCGCAGGATCTGGGCCCAGGTCACGCCCGGACGTTTATCCAGCCATGCCAGCGGGGTCAGCATAAATACACCGGTCAACAGGTCGAAGCCCATCAGGTACAGCATGCAGAAACCCACCGGGAACAGCACCGCACCCAGCAGAGGAATACCGGTGTTAACACTGATGGTCACGGCGAAAACGGCAGCCAGCGCCAGAATGGCACCCGCCATGTAACCGCGGATCAGGGTGTCGCGGGTGGAGTAGTAAATTTTGGCTTCGCCAGCGTCGACCATTTTGGTGACGAATTCTGAAGGTGCAAGATAAGCCATCTCAGTTCCTCGGTAGGTGGAATGACCTTCACGGCATGGTCATTCGTTATCGATTATTGGTGTAGGCCTGACCAATCACTGGATAACGGGCAAAAAAAAAGACGTCCACACGCCAGCCGACAAAAGTCAGTGGGTGTAAAACGTCTGTGTTCTTGAGCCCTGATCCACATTGATCAATAGCTAAATTTCATCAGCAGAATGTGTGCCAATTCCGAAAAACGCATCAGGCCAGACAGCATCAGCATTCTTGTGGTGGTGGCGGATTGTTTTATTGGTAATTCTGATCTGTTTTGGTGCTTTTCGAATGGGTGAGGGTAATTCTGGTGCAAAATTGCCGACCGGATGCCAGAAATAAGGGCAGTGCGAAAACTGCCCTGAGTGATCTAATGCCGATCAGTTAAGCAGCCGTTGGCATTCTTACGCTTCGTTACCGCTTCGGAAGGCCATGATCTGCTCGGCTTGTTAATTGGCCAGGCTGTTTGCCCTCATGGGGGACCTTGTCCCCCGGCCGGGCGGGCCTCCCCCTGCTTAGCCCGACTGGGCTCGTTTCCCCGGTATTCCCCGACAACGGCTTTTCGACCCCGACCAGACGGCACATCCCTGTGCCGGCTGCTCTGGCGGGGCATCCATGCCCCGGCCGGGTCGGCCGTTGCGGTGAATCCCGGCTCGCCCAGATGGGCATTGGGCAGCCAGCTGCGCTGGGCAAATTTGGAAATCAATAACCAGCCTGTTGAAAAAGTCCTTAACTGATCAGCCTTTTTTACCCAACTGCAGCATTTCCGACACGCTGATGATGTTGGCGGCGATTTCAACAATCCGCTTCTTGCCATCCATTGCGGCTTGACGAATTTGCCGATAGGCCTGCTCTTCGTTAACACCCAGGCTGCTCATCAGCAGGCCTTTGGCCTTTTCGATCAGTTTGCGTTCATCCAGTGCCTGACGAGCCTCGGCCAGCTCTTCACTGATTTTCTGCAGACGTTCAGCCTGATCCTGCACCAGCTCAAACACCGAGCGTGCCAGTTTGACGTTAAAGCCGGGTGCAATATTACTAAGCGTCTGGTTTTTGCCTTCCGGGGTGGAGAGTGGCGAAATTGGTGGTTCTTCAAATTCACTGCCTTGCAGATGCTCTCGATGTTGCTTGAGATCGGCTTCGGCCTTGCTGATGTTCTGCTGGCAGAGGTCGATCAGGTTGTTAGCCAACAGCTTCTCTACCACTTGCATATCGTCGATACGGTTGGTAGTAACGCCGTACCAGATTTCACCAAAGGCGGTTGGCAGGCTGTCGCCACGGCGGAAACGCTCGATCATACTGCGTAGACGCCCCAGTTCGTTGGCGGCATCACTGCTTTCCAGCTGGCGCCATTGTTCGGCACACAGAGCACTGGCAAAACGGGTGAAAATATCAAAACAGCGGTTTTGGGCGTCTTGCAGGTTGTGAATACGATCTTGCAATTCGGTGTTGAATTCGCCACCGGTAAAACCGATGGCGCCCCAGGCGCGTTCCTGACCGGCGTATTCCTTGCCCTGAATAAAGTTGAACAGGGCCACCAACGCGCGGGTAATATCCGGATCACCGGCGAGGTCGGCCGCTTCAAACACCACGTTTAACAGACCGGCGATCACGCGGTTAAAGCGCCAGGTGTTATCTTGTGCGGTTAACTTCAGAGCCGAAATCTGGTCCCGCAAGTTGGGCAGCTCGCCCAGACTGTGCAGGCTGAAGGCCAGGCTGTTCAGCAAGCGGCTGGTACCACAGTGGTTTACGGCGATATCCATTTTTTTGAGTGCATGGCGAAAATCAGCCTCTGCTGCAATAGTCGCCTCGATTTCTGCTGTACGTTCGTTCACGAACTTCTGACCTTTGGAGGTCAGGAAAGTGTTGGATATGCCGCGTTCCCTTTGCAGCTCATGGATCAGGCGGCTAACCCGGATCACCAGTTCACTGTTGCGTTGTAATTGCTGCAGATCGCTGATGCCAGCACGCTTGGCGGCCAGCAAAAGGTCTTCGGGAGTTGGAGAATAGGGCATAGGCTACATCACGGTTGCGAGTCTTTGCTCTGCAGCATAACAATGTCGGCACCGGCCCCATAGGGTTTACGCAGTATCTGTCAGATGTGGCAAGGCACTTTGAGTGTGTGATAACCCGATATAAATAAAACAAGCACCGTCTTGTGGACGGTGCTGGCCAAATATGGTTGAAGGGATTGTTGGAAACTGCCGAGGCTCCTGTCGGCAGTGTGACCGGTTCTGCCCCGGTAAGGGCGGAACCGGTTACCACCATCAGGCCGCTTTGCGCAGTGCGCTGCTGATAGGTGCAGCATCAAGGCTGCGTTTGGCACCCGTACGCACGTGAGTGCTGTACAGGGTCAGACCGGTGAATGCCAGACCACCAACCAGGTTGCCCAGAGCGGTCGGAATTTCGTTCCAGATCAGGTAGTCCATCACGGAGAAGTTACCCCCCATGATCATGGCGAATGGGAACAGGAACATGTTCACCACGGAGTGCTCGAAGCCCATAAAGAAGAACAGCATGATCGGCATCCACATGGCCAGCACCTTGCCTGACACGTGGGTAGAAATCATTGCGCCCACAACACCCATGGACACCATCCAATTGCACAGCATGCCGCGGATAAAAATAGTGAACCAGCCGTCAACGCCGTAAGCGGCATAACCAACGGTACGGGATTCACCAATCTTGGAAACCTTCTCGGCGATCACACCACCATCGGTGTTGTAACCCATGGTGAAAATGAAGGACATCATCACAGCAACGGTGAAGGCACCAGCGAAGTTACCCACAAACACCAGGCCCCAGTTGCGCAGGATTTGTGCCCAGGTCACACCCGGACGTTTATCCAGCCATGCCAGTGGGGTCAGCATAAATACACCGGTCAACAGGTCGAAGCCCATCAGGTACAGCATGCAGAAACCGACCGGGAACAGAACCGCACCCAGCAGAGGAATACCGGTATTCACCGCAATGGTGACCGCAAATACGGCAGCCAGTGCAAGGATGGCACCGGCCATATAGGCACGGATAAGGGTATCGCGGGTGGAGTAGTAAATCTTGGCTTCACCAGCATCGACCATTTTGGTCACAAACTCATTCGGCAACAGGTAGGACATGTTTGGGCTCCGTGTCGGAAATAAAAAACGGCGTTAACCACACCAGCGTCATTAAAGCTGCCAGTTGGTTGAACGCCGTTGTTCAGAGTATGTGTGAGCGATCGCCATTGATCGTCGATCTGGTTACAGCATTTGTCGTGCCAGAATTAATGGCGGTAAATGCAGTAAAATCCGGGTGGATTGCTCGATAAAGGCCCAGTCGAGTGAAAAATCCGCTTCACGCGCCCATTGCTGGGGCAATTGGGCCATAAGTCGTCGTAAATGGGCTGGAACGCCCTGCCAAAACCGGAACCCGGTGCTGATCAGTTAACTTCGTTACCGCATCGGATGGTCACGATCTGCTCGGCTTGTTAATTGGCCAGGCTGCTTGCCCTCTTGGGGGACCTTGTCCCCCGGCCGGGCGGGCCTCCCCCTGCTTTTGCCCGACTGGGCTCGTGTCTCCGGTTTTCACCGACAACGGCGTTTCGACCCCGGCCCGATGGCACATCCCTGTGCCAACGGGCCTTGCGGGGCATCCATGCCCCGGCTGGGTCGGCCGTTGCGGTGAATCCCGGCTCGCCCAGATGGGCATTGGGCAGCCAGCTGCGCTGGGCAAGTTCGGAAATCAATGATCAGGCTGTTTAAAAGTCCTCAACTGATCGGCATTAGTGCCAGAGGCCGGTAGTGATTTTCTTATGGTTTCTCCGGTAACAAACGTGCCACTTCTCGCCAGTCGACCAGCTTGAAGTTCTGAGCCTGGTCCGGCAGCAGGTTACGGCCGTCCTGTACCACCAGCAGACCTTGTGGATAGCCCGCGCCAAGATTAACGCTGGTGACGGTCAGGCCATCGGTTTCCGATGCGCCATCAATGCCGCGTTCAGCGTTCAGGCCAATACGGAAACGTGCGACCTGTTTGAACGGCGGGTTGGCGTCCAGCACCACATAACTGTCGTTGCCCTGACTTGATACCACCAGCCAGGTGGAGTTTGTGCCGTGGTAAACATCCATCCCTTCAATGTCGTCCTGTAACCAGTCACCAACACTGGCGACCCGTTGCATCTGGGTACTGGCGTCCGGGTTGGCTGACAGGGTCCAGACCGCCACATCTTCTTCACCAATAAACAGACGCTGTTGCTGGTCATCGGCGGCACAACCTTCCGGTTGGCTTGCTACCGCAAACTGGCGACGCAGACGACCTTGCCAGCCTTGTGGGGTGTCGATGATTTGCCACTGTTCAAAACGACCGTCCTGATCGTTGATGAACACAAACACATCCTGCTTCTGCTGGTACATACACAGGCCATACACATCGGTAAGGCCGGTGGTAATGGAACCGGCGGCGCTGACTTCGCCCGTGTGTGGGTCAATGGCGAACAGGCTGATGGCGCGTTCGTCACGCTGGCTGGCGCTGGCAATATCGGTGGCTTTGCCACGCAGTCGGAAGCCCTGACGGACATCCACGTTGTTGACGCGACCAGCGGCCAGTTGCTGCAGGTTATTGCCCTGCAGGTCATACACCATCAGACCTTGCTGTTTGTTGGTGCCCAGAATACGGCTGTTGCCTGGCTGTGCCCGGTTGATCCAGATGGCCGGGTCATCGGCGGCATCACCTTCGGTGTTCATTGGCGCGGTTTCAGCGGCTGCGACGATTTCAGCAATGGCATTGTGGTGGCGGGCACTGCTGGCCGGTGCGTTGAGGTGGGTGCTGTAGAGTTTGCCGTCTTCATCATCGACCCAGCTGACCACCAGTTGCTGATTGATCTGGTTGGCTTGCAGGCTGTCAGGAGCGCTGTTGGCAGGTAGCGGATAACGCTGGCCGGAGTCGGCTCCCTGTTCGGTAATCCGGTAACGATGCAGGTAACCGGGTTCAGCAACCAGCAGTTCACCATTCACAATGGCCACTGGTCCGGCGCTTTTCTGGAGGTTGCCCCACGGTGCGACCATATCCACGGCGTTGCGCACGATCTCGCTTTCCGAACGGGCATTATATGACCACACCCCCATGTTTTCTTCGGACACAAAAAAACGTGCGGTCAGGTCATCGACACGGCAGTGTTCCGCCTGCGGTGGCAGAGGGAACTGGCGCAGCTCCTGCCATTGCAGCTGGTCGGCCTGTGGCTTCAGTACCAGCTGGTGTGCCATGGCGCGGTCATCCAGTACAAACAGCTGCAGATTCTGGTTGGCATCCGGCTGGTACAGGCACAGACCTTCAACCGCCCAGTTCAGTGGCTGGCTGCTGGCCATCATGGCCTGGCCGTCAGCATTGAAGGTGGTCAGCTGCAGTTGTTTGTGGGCATTGAGGGTAATGGTGCGGGTCTGGGTGCCGTTCTGGCGATAATCCAGAAACTTGCTGCCAGCGCTGGGTAATACCAGCGGTTGTTGATCAGACGTGAGCTGCATACCGGTTTTACGACCGGTGCTGAGCCAGTGATTGGCATCCAGCGCCAGCAGCTGTTCACCGCTGGCTGCAACCGTTTCAACTATTAGTGCCGGGCTGGTGGCTGCCGGTGTTGTACTTGAGTCAGTGGTGTTGACGACTGCGGTCTGGCTGCAGGCGGTCAGTACGGTGGTTCCCAGCAGACCAACAAGATATTCGGGTTTCATAAGCATTTCCTGAACGGTAGCCCCGGCTTGCACCGGGGCCAACGCCATCTGTCTGGATGGCATCTGTGTGGGTGGGATCAGAAGTTGTGGAAGTTCAGACCGAGGGTGTAGGTCGGACCGTAGGCTTCGTACTGGGCGTTGTAGGACTCACTGCCTTGCCAGCGGTAGTACGGCTCGTTGGTGATGTTGGCGACATCAAAGCGCAGCTTCAGCTGTTCGGTAACATCCCACGAGGCGTTGAAATCGACGCGGGTTTCGCTGGCCTGATGGATGTCCTCGCTGTTGTCATCGAGGTTACCCACTTCGACCAGATAGTCGGACTTGTAGTTGGTGGCCAGACGCAGGCTGATGTCGTCGCGTTCGTAACCGATGACCAGGTTGCCAGTCAGGTCGGACTGGTTCGGCAGGGCAATGTCACGTTCCAGACGATCCGAACCGTCGTAACCACTGATGGTTGCGTGTGAACGTACGCTGGTGAGGTTGCCGGACAGCAGCAGGCCATCAAACGGTGCTGGCAGCATGGTCAGTTTGCGGGAGGCGGCCAGTTCGATACCCAGTACACGCGCGGTATCACCGTTCATATAGGTGGATACCGAGTCGAACTCACCGAGGTTGCTGTAAGCACCGCTTTCACCCAGATCGGTTTCGTAGATGAAGTCGTGAATGTTCTTGTGGAACACAAAGGCAGAGACCACACCTGCGCTGCCGGTGAAGTGTTCCACACCAAGGTCGAGGTTGGAGGAGCGCATGGCGACCAGATCCGGGTTGCCGGTTTCCAGTTCGCTGTCATCGATCACGTAGTTCGGGCGAATCTGCTCGAAGGTCGGGCGCGCCAGACCATTGGTCCAGGCCGCGCGCAACTGGGTATCGTCATCCAGCTGATAGCGTGCCAACAGTGCAGGCAGGGTGTGGTGATATTCCTTGTCCTTGCTGATCTGCACGATGTCACCATTGCCATCCAGCGCATAACCACTGGCGCTGATATGAGTACGTTCATGACGAACACCGGTGGTCAGACGCAGGTCATCAATGTCGATCTGACCCATCAGGTAACCGGCGTTGATGTTTTCGTCGATGTCGTAGTCTTCGATCCAGGAGGCTTCTTCATCATAGGCATCGGTGGCGTCGAGGCTGTTCATCAGCTGGCGTACGGCGGAGGCGGAAATTCCCGGGCCGAACTGGTCAAGTGAGTAGTCAACGTTGCCGGTGCTGTAGTCGCCGAGGCTGCTGGATGCGTCACCGAAGTCGCCGTATTTCCAGTTGGTACGATCGTTGGTTTTGGTTCGGCGTTTGACCTTGGCACCAAAGCGGGTCTGGGCGTTGTAATCGTTAACAATCATGTCGCGGGTGACGTCGAGACTGGCCATTTTCATGCTGTCATCGGCTTCGCCTTTGGTGCGTTTGATCTTGTCCAGCTCGTAGTTACCGGCGCTGTACACATCACTGCCTGCGGTCAGGTTCGGACGACGGCTGTTGGTAAAACCGACGTCATCAAATTCACCCACATACGCGGCAGCGGAAATGGTGTTCGGTTCGTCTTCGCGGGAGTGCGACAGGCCGAGTTTGTATTCAATGGTCCAGTCGTCGCGGAAGTGTTCACCACCAAAGGTGGTGGCGATGATTTTCTGGGTTTCGGTGCGGTCTTTCAGCTCGCGGCTGATTTCGGCATGGCCGGTTTCACCAGCTGCGCGGCTGTTGTCGTCGTATTCACCGGCTTCATCGTCCCAATCCTGGAAGGTGGCGACCAGTGCCTGACGCTGTTCGTCGTCGCGGAATTCGCTGTACAGGGTGCGCAGATACCAGCTGTTATCGACGTCGTGCTGGTAGTCGATGTTGAGGGCGGCACCGGTGCGCTGACGTTCGATGTCGTAGGCGCGTTGTTCCAGCGTTTCCAGTTCGCCATCACTCCAGGCACCACCGGTTTCAACGTTGTCAGAGCCAAACTTGCGGTCTTCGTAACTGAAGGCAGCTGCAACCCCCAGACGTTGTTCATCATCGAAGTCGATGCTGTTACCGGCGACCAGCGACAGTTTCGGGTTGTTGTTGCCGCTCTGGCTGTCGTGGCTTTCGGCCACATCCAGGTTATAGAACGAACCTTCGTGGTCGAGGGCTGAAATACCTTCGATTTCCACGGCGCCACCAATGGCGCTGGCGTCCATGTCCGGAGTCAGGGACTTGGTAACCACCATGGAGCGAATCAGGTTGGATGGAATGACGTCGAGGGCAACCGCACGAACACCCGCTTCCGGTGCCGGAATTTCGGTGCCGTTAACGGCTACCGAGTTGAGGTCGGCGCCCATGCCACGGATGCGCACAAAACGGCCTTCGCCCTGATCGCGTTCGATGGAAATACCCGGCACCCGTTGCAGAGCTTCGGCGGCGTTGTTGTCGGGCAGTTCACCAATGGCGTCGGCGTTGACGGCGCTGACGATGGCATCGGCGTTACGCTGACGGTCCAGTGCCCGTTGCAAACCGGCGGCCTGACCTACGACCAGAACTTCTTCAACCGCTTCCTGACCTTCGTTCAGCACAATGCTGATACTGTTGGACGGCTGTTCTTCGAGTGTGATAGTGCGGGTTTCGACGGTTTCGCCGCCGACGGTAACGGTGAGGGTATATTCACCGGCGGCCAGCGCCGGAATCCGGAAACGTCCACCGGCTTCGGTAATTACTTCACGACCAGATTCCAGCAGGCGCACCACGGCGCCGCTGTAGATGTTCTGGCCCTGGGCATCCACCACCCGGCCTTCGAGGCTGGTGTCGGCTTGTGCCAGGCTGCAGGCGAGCAGGGTGCTGATCAAAGTAATACGGGCTGCCAATGGCTTGCTTCGGAATTTCACGGTGTTTCTCCCTATGTCGTGGCCGGTGATCCGGGCTGTGATGGGCCGCGACGGTAGAAAGACGGTATTTCACTTCTGTTACAGATAAATCTCGAATGGGCTTTAATGATTCAAATAAGATCTTTTAAATGCGCCTGGATGCCGCCGATGATCCACTCTGACCCGGTTAATACGGATCAGCCCCCTGATAACCGGGATCAACAGTGGTTGATTGGCAGTCTGTTAACGCTGGTGGCCCGGCAGGCGGCGGTGTGGATGACGTTGGGATTGTAAATATTTCAGGAAGTTGCTGATCTGGTGTGAGCCGATTTGACCTCCCGGCCTGTAACCGAACTGTCATTTGGCAATGGTATCCAGCTGGCATTCGATTCTGGAGATACCTATGTTCACCCATCTGCACCTGCATCTGCGCAAGCTGTTCCTGATTTCCGGCCTGGCGCTGGCGGCTCTGGTGGCCAACCTGATGCTGGGCAACTCCAAACCGTTCAGCCAGATTGACTGGCTCGATGTGGTCGGTGAAGGCGGCTCCGCCATGGCCGTGGCGGTATGGATGCTGCTGGTGCTGGGCAGTCGTCCGGCCGGACGAGTGACCAACTGGCTGACGCTGGGTATGGGCTTTATGTTTCTGGCCATGTGGCAGGACAGCTTGGATGAGTTTATTAAAATTCCGGCTGGCCAGATGTGGGGCAAGTGGCTGGAGTCGGGGGCTATGCCAATCGGTATTGCGTTGCTGACTTACGGTCTGGTGCATTGGCATCGCGAGCAGATCTCCATCAATCAGCAGCTGCTCAAACGCGAGCGCCTGTTCCGCGAACACCGTTTTACCGATCACCTGACCCATCTGGGTCGTGCCAATTATCTGCGCCAGCAATTGCAGACTTGCCTCAACAGCAGCCAGGTTGGCACAACCCAGCTGGTGATGCTGGATCTCGACAATTTCTCTGGATTTAACCGCGTTAATGGTGTCCGCGAAGGGGATTACCTGCTGCATGAAGTGTCGGAGCTGCTGCTGCTGAACCTGCGCGCCCAGGATCTGATTTGCCGTTACGCCGCTGACCGTTTTGCGATTCTGTTGCCGGATACGGATATGGAAACCGGCCAGCGTCTGGCGTCGGAGCTGGAGCTGGCGGTGCAGTCGTTTGCCTACAAGAACAAGCAGAGTGGTGAAACCCACTACCTGAGCACCGGCACTGGTATTGCGTGCTGGTTGGGTGAAAGTGCGGAAGAGCTGATCAGCCGTGCCAATCGGGTGCTGGAGCAGCACAAATGTCAGCGCGGACTGCGGGCCATTGGCGCATGAAGCTGGCAAGCCGTTGGTACGATGCCGACGATTCCTTGTTGCCAGCTCATCACCATGCCGCGGTGCTTCTGGACCTGCTGCTGGCGCAGGGGCACAACAGCCATAAGGTGTTAAAGGGCACTGGCCTGTTTGAAGAGGATTTCCACAGCGGTCAGGTGCTGATTTCCCCTAACCAGTTGTTAAAGCTGGTGGCCAATGCCCGACGTCTGGATTCTGATGGTGAACTGGCATTCCGTTGGGGAGCTCAGCTGTGGCCGGGTCATTATGGTGTGTGCAGCAGCTTGCTCGCCAACGCTGCCAATCTGCAGGATGCCCTGCAGCTGCTGTGTGATTATTCGCGTGCCTTGTCCCCCTTGCTGGCACCACGACTGATTGTGGATGAGCAATTTGTGTATCTGCAGTGGCTCGACAGCCATGGTGCCGGTGAGGAGCTGGAGTTTCTGGTGCGAGCGCATATGGCCGGGTTGAGTGCCATGGTGCGCTGGTTGTCGGGTTTGCAGCCTGGCTGGCAATTCCTGTTTGCCGGTGCGGCACCGCAGGATGCGGCCAGCAGTCAGGTGTATCTGGGTGAGCGTTGTCATTACGACGCCGGTATCAATCTGATGCTGACGTCACGAGCGGTCTTGCAGCAGAGCTGGCCTCGTCATGTGGCGCTGGCACGTCGTACGGCCGAGATGGAAGCGCTGCAGCAGATGGGGCAGCAACGCTGGCGTGGTTTTCCAGAGTCTGTATACCGTTATCTTGTGCAGCATATCCAGCGCCCGCTGAATCTGGCTTTGGTTGCCGAGGCGTTTGCCATGAGCCCAGCGACTCTCAAGCGCCGTCTGGCGCGGCAGGGCTGCCACTTCCAGCAGTTGCAGGATCAGGCGCGGTTGCACGTTGGTTTGTACCTGTTACACGTCAAGGGCTGGAACAACGAACAGGTGGCCCAGCATCTGTGTTTTAACGACACCACCAATTTCCGGCGTGCTTTCAAACGCTGGTGTGGTCTGACCCCGAGTGACAGTCGTAGTCGCTTTGTGTTGCCAACCCTCAGCCTGTCGGCCTGAGCCTTTTCCTGATTGCCTTGTTGTTGTGATGCCCGGTTCCAAGAGCCGGGTCGGCTATTCTCAAATACCTGACTAATTTTTGTTCTGGTGCAAAAGCAGTTGCCTGACACCGGCTTTGCATGAATACTGTACAAGGTTTGTATCACTATTTGGGAGCCTGCCATGAAATCTCTCGTCTTGACCGGATTACGTTCCTGTCTGTTACCACTGCTGGCGTTATCGGCGATGAGCGTTCAGGCCGATGAATGCCCGGCGGTGTTTCAGCAGGACATGAAACAGCTGCACAGCTCCAAAATCCTGAACCTGTGTGACATCACCAAAGGCCATCCGGTGTTGTTGGTGAATACCGCCAGCCACTGTGGTTTTACCCGTCAGTTTGGTGAGCTGGAGAAACTCCACGAGGAATACAAGGACAAGGGACTGGTGGTGATTGGTGTTGCTTCCAACAGTTTTGATCAGGAAGCCGAAAACGAGGAAGAAATTGCCCGGGTTTGCCGCGAGAACTTTGGTGTGACCTTTACCATGCTGGCACCGGTGGCGGTAACGGGGGAAAACGCCCATCCGCTGTTCAAGCAGGTAGGGGACAGTGCCGGTTATCCACGCTGGAACTTCTACAAGTATCTGCTCGACAAGGACGGCAAGGTGGTGCAGACCTGGACCAGTTTTGGTGTGCCGGATGAGGATGATCTGAAAGTCGTTTTCTGATGAATGCCCGGCAGGGCTGACGGGAAACAGGTTGATAACACCGCCATCCGTGGCTAGTGTTGGTAAAAAAGAGCCGGGTCAGGGGCCTGACCCGGCCAACGGCTTCTCTGAAGGATCGCGCAGCATTGGATCTGAAGGGGGCCACGCCAGTCCAGACTATGCCTTGCTTCCCGCGGGTGGAACCGTTGGCAGCCAATCTTCATAAATCTGGCTCGTTTGATCGTATTTTGATCAGGTTTTGAGCCAGAAAGTCAGCTTACAGACCGGCAGCCGCTCGTTTGTGCCATCGAGTGTGCAACATGGCACCCATAAAGATGCTCATGGTTAGCAGCACCATCAACCAGCCTTGGCCGCCTGCGCCGGGGGTAAACACCAGCATCACGGCCAATACGAAGTACAGCATGATCATGTAGGCCAGCCAGGCTGAGGTTTTCGGGAGTCCCTTGATCAGCCCCGGTACAAACAGCAGCAGCGGGGCGACCTTGAACAGCCAGATACCCAGGCCGGTCAGAATCATCATGCCTGTGCTCTCAATGGCTTCCGGTGCGGTGCTGAATGTGGAAACCAGCATCAGCAACAGCAGCCCGGCGTAACTGGCGCTCATCACCTGCCAGGCGACTTTGGCCTTGGCCGCAAATGCGCTCATGCCGCACCTCCCTTGCCAATGTTTTGCAGTGCCAGCGCCAGTTGGGCGATCCGTTTGCCCTGGGCAATACAGAGCGCTTTTTCTTCGGCACTGATGTCCTGATCGTTGTGCATACCTGACCAGTGGCTGGCACCGTACGGAGTGCCACCACTGCGGGTCTGGCTCAGTGCGGCTTCCTGATACGGAATACCGGCAAACACCATACCGTGGTGAATCAGTGGCAGTGCCATGGTCAGCAGGGTGGTTTCCTGACCGCCGTGCATGGAGGACGATGAGGTGAAAACACCGGCCGGTTTATTGGCCAACGCGCCGTTCAGCCACAGGCTGCTGGTGCTGTCGAGGAAATACTTCAGCGGCGCTGCCATATTGCCAAAGCGGGTCGGGCTGCCCAGCACCAGACCGGCGCAATGGCGCAGATCACCGGCGCTGCAGTACAGGGCGCCACTTTCCGGAATCGGCGGAGCGCTGGCTTCGGTGTTGGCGGAAATTTCAGGCACGGTGCGCAGACGCGCTTCCATGCCGGTTACCTGCTCAACGCCACGAGCGATCAGTTTGGCCATTTCGGATGTTTTGCCATGGCGGCTGTAATACAGCACCAATACCCACGGTCGGCTCTGACTGCCTGTACTCATCCGAGAATCTCCAGCACCAGTTGAGGTGGGCGACCAATACGGGCCTGACCGTTACACACCACAATCGGGCGCTCGATCAGTTTTGGGGTGGCCACCATGGCAGCGATCAGCTGTTCATCGGAGAGACTTGTGTCGTCCAGATTCAGCGCCTTGTATTCGTCTTCCTTGGTGCGCATCAGCTGACGCGGGCTTTGTAAGCCCAGCTGGTCGATCAATGCACTCAGGGTGGCGGCGTCTGGAGTGTCTTTCAGATATTCCACAACCTGTGGGGTAATGCCCTGTTCCTGCAAAAGGGCGAGGGTTTCCCGTGATTTGGAGCATCTGGGATTGTGGTAGATAGTAATTTCGCTCATGCTTTTCCCGTTTGGAGCCGGACTGGCTACTGATTGTACCAAGGAAATTGCCCCATGCTCACCGCTTACCGTCGCGGTCGTTTTGTCCTGAGAATTCTCTGGCAGACCCTCAGACGCTTTGAAAGTATGGAAAGGCGCCGGGATGCCGCCGCTCTGACCTATACCACCCTGTTTGCGCTGGTACCGGTGATCACCGTGACCTACGCCATCCTGAGTGCTATTCCGGCGCTGCAGAAGTGGGGTTCGCGTGCTCACACCAGTTTGCTCACCTATGTGATGCCGGAAGGCAGCGGGGTGATTTCCAAGTATCTGGTGCAGTTCAGTGAGCAAGCGCGTGATCTGACCTGGGTCGGTGTACTGGCGCTGTTTATGACGGCGCTGATGTTGATGCAAACCATCGAACAGCAGTTCAACCGGATCTGGCAGGTAGAAGTTGCACGCTCCAGTCTGCAGCGATTTTTCCGTTATTGGGCGGTGTTGAGCCTGGGGCCGCTACTGTTTGCATCGGCGCAGGCGGTCAGCTCCTTGCTGGCCTCGGTATCGGTGCTGGATCTTGGCACTCATATTCCGGTGGCGGCGCGGCTGGTGCCGGTATTAATGACCACGGCAGCCATCACCTTTGTGTACATGATGGTGCCGAACTGCCGGGTGCCATGGCGGGATGCCATTATCGCGGCACTGTTTGTGGCCACCGTGTTTGAAACCGGCAAGTTCCTGTTCGCACGTATGATGGGGCTGTTTCCGTCTTACCAGCTGATTTACGGCGCGTTTGCCGCGGTGCCGTTGTTCCTGTTGTGGATTTACATCAGCTGGATGCTGTTGTTGCTGGGTGCCGAGCTGAGTTATGCCCTTGGGCATCCGGAGCGGCGGCGTTCGCTCGATCCGCTGCGTGAACGTCTGTTGCTGGCGCTGGCCCTGTACGACAACCAGCAAAAAGGTCGGGCCTCCGGTGAAGATCAGTTACGGCGACAGCTGGGACTGATTCCGGCGCCGCATATCTCGGCGCTGTTGCAGCTGTTCCATGCTCGTGGCTGGGTTAGTCCGACCCAGGATCAGCATTGGGTGTGGTTGCCGGATTTGCGTCATCTGACCCTGGCGGATTTTATGGCCGATGTGGCGCTGGCCGATTTGCAGCAGGCGTTGCAGCCACCGGAAGGTGTGCAGTTACCCATCGAAGCGGCGCTGCAAACCTGGCTGAGCGGCTGGCATGGTGAAGCCGAACGTTTGCTGGCTCTGTCGCTGGACGATTTCCGGCGTTTGCAGCCATTACCGGCCTTGCCTGAAAACCTGTCTTCAACACCTGCTCAGGTGTGATTTCTTAACCATACTGAATCATCTGTGGCCTCGCTGGCCGGTTGCCACCTTGGTAGTAAACCTAATGAACACCTTGGCCGCGATACCGGCTTGCCGTTAGTCTCGATGATAGCGCCCCTTTTGTCAGGCGGGCGGATCACTACAAGGAACCTGTTGTTTTATGTCACCTCGCTCTCCGGATATCGCAGCACCGGCCCTGAGTCTGAACGTACATCCGATGCGTTCGGTCCTGTACGAGGAATTGCACAATCGTCCTTCGCCGGTTATCGAAGGCTGTTGTCAGGTGGCCCATTTCACGGTCAAGCTGAATGACAACCGTCAGCAGTTACATGCCCATGTGGTCGAGCTTTGCCGCCGTTTCAGTGTGCCAGCCCCGGACCCGGAATCCTCCTGCCTGTATCAGGACTTTGGTGGTTTCGAGCTGCGCTGGGAGCGCCACCTGGAGTTCTCCAACTTCACCTTTATCGTTCACGACTCCGAGCCGTTTGCGGCGGACACCCTGGCGTTTATTCCCAAAGACTGGCTGGCCAATATGCCGGGTGAACTGGTGGTTGCCGTGAACCTGGCGGTGGTCGACAAGGTTCCGGACGATAAAGAGCTGTATCGCTGGTTTGAAGGGCAGCGGGTATCCGGTGCCAACGTTATGGATGGCAAAGCCACGGTATGGACAGCGTTCCGTCTGCACAGTGATGGTTTTGGTCGTATTCTGGCGGTGAACAAGAGCATGAACGCTTCGGAAAACGGCCGTCTTGTGCAACGCCTGTTCGAACTGGAAACCTATCGTCTGATGTCGCTGCTGGCCTTGCCGGTGGCGCGTCGTATGGGTAACGAGCTGGGGCGAGTGCAGGGTTCGCTGGCCCAGCTGAACCTGAGCATTTCCCAGCTGGAAGATCGTCAGGACGAACGTGAATTGCTGAAGTCGCTGTCGCGTCTGGCGGCTGACGTTGAGCGTGACCGTTCCGATACCAACTTCCGTTTTGCGGCGGCGGTGGCTTATCACGATCTGGTGATTGACCGTCTTAACCAGCTCGATGAGCAACCCATTGAGGGGGTGCAGAGTTTCCGTGAGTTTCTGGAACGCCGTCTGACACCGGGTATCAAGACCTGTATTTCGGTGCGAGATCAGCTCGAAGACCTGTCGCGCCGGATTCACCGCACCACCAGTATGCTGCGGACCCGGGTGGAGCTGTCGATTCAGGAACAGAACCAGAATCTGCTGTCGTCAATGAACCGTCGCAGTGAAATCCAGCTGCGCCTGCAACAAACCGTCGAAGGATTGTCGGTGGTCGTGATCGGTTATTACATCCTGGCGCTGATTGGCATCGGGGTGGAAGGCCTGAAAACCATCTTCCCGTGGCTGAGCCCTTACGCTGTCAAGGGGGTTGCTTTGCCGATTGTGCTGTTGCTGGTGTACATCGGCACCCGTCGCTTGCACCACAAGGTTAACAAGCAGCATCAGGAGGTCACGGGCGACCTCGACAAACCGTCCGGCCACTGATTCTGCTGCCTGCGGCAGTTATCCGCCGATAACTGCCGCTGCTTTCCTCCCGCGTTTGCCGCTATTCGACAGAAATCCGTCACAAGCCCTGTGGTTATTGCCGGAATTCGATTCAACCCTATGAATCATATGGAGTTTTTTAATCTGGTTCGGAGTTTGCAGTTGAGTACTCAACAACGTCTGCCACCGCAGACCAATGGAGGACCCGATTGTGAACAAGACCCCCGCATCCAACCTGACCCCAACTGCGGTTCCGCATGGGGACGATTCTGATAATCGCGGCAGCTGGTTCGACAGCCTTGGCCGTGATCCTCTGCATCCGGTATTGCCACGCCCTGGCTGCGGTTATTCCGTACTGGCCTGGGCCAATCGTTTTTTGCACCTCTACATAGACCAGCTGGCGCGTCAGAAACGTGCCGGTGATGTCACTGCGCTGATTCAGGTGCTGGAAGTATTTGCCTTGCTGGATCACCAGTCCGATGAGCGCAGTCGCCGTCGTGAAACCCAGGCCTATGAGGCACTGGCGGATCACTATGATCACTTGCGCAGTGAAGGCGTGGATGAGTCTCTGCTGGAAGCCTTTCAGCTGTTGTTGTTGCTGATGATCTCCATTGATCAGTTACGCAAACAAAGCACCCGCACCGGTTTTATGGTGAGTTACGCCAGTGTAGAGGAGTCTATTGATGCGCAATTACGTCATGCGTAAAGCTCTGTGCCGCGGCCTGCTCGGGCTGACGCTGGCAACTGTTTCTGGTGCTGCCATGGCGGTGGATGGTGTGTATTGGTCGCGTGATGTACCGGTATCTGCAAAGTCGGGCGACGGTACTGCGCTGACCATGTCGGAGCTGGAACTGACGTTGCCGATTCAACAGCTGGATGCCCGCGAAGATGGTTTCAGCAGTGCGTTTACGATTAACGAAACCCGGTTCGACTGGCAGGGAGCCACTGCTACTCAAAGTCCTTATTACTGGGTTGGTGTGCCGTTGCGTTATTACCAGTGGCGCAGCGCCCAGGATCAGCTGCGGATTCATCTGGAGCCGGGTCTGATGACCGATGGTGAAGTGACGGATACCAAAGCGCTGGGTGCCAATCTGTTATTGGCCTGGCGCAGCATGCCGCAGCGTGATTTCTTCTGGCAGCTGGGGCTGATGGTGGATCGCCGGTTTGGTGATTTCCGGCCGCGTCCAAATGCTGCCATTGCCTGGCATAGCGGCAACACCGAATTATTGCTGGGTTTCCCGGAAACCCGGCTGGAATACATGATTCAGACAGGCTGGCGCAGCTGGTTACGGGCAGCGCCGGATGGTGGTGTCTGGCGTGAACAACTGAGTGGGCAGACTGGCACTTACGAAGTGAATTATCGCAGCTGGCGTATGGGGCTTGGCTCAGGACTGGAGTGGCGCAGCGGTTGGTGGCTTGAGCTGGAAGCTGGCTTGCAGCGTGCTCGGCAGCTGGAGGCCACCGACGCTACGTTGGCATCGGTGAGTATCGAACCCAAGCCCAACCATTACTGGCGGGCCGGGTTGGCGTGGCGTTTCTGAATCAGAAACGCCGTTGCTGTTACGGTTGGGCGCTGACCCAGAGATCGAGCCATTCGTTGTAAAGCGAGGCTGGCAGTGCGCCCTGGGACAGGAAATCACTGCGCCAGCGGTTTGCATCAAACTTGCTACCCGCTTCGTCGGCCGCTTTTTCCTGCAGGTCCTCGATATTGTCGCGGGAAATGGCGGCAGCCGCGAAATAGGCCGGACGCTGCATGATGCGATCAATACGGGTCAGACAGTCAGCACGGTCGAGGAAGCTGTTGTCCTGGCAATAGGTCAGTGCCAGTTCACGGTTCCACTGGAACAGGTGAATACCGGTATCCAGTACCAGGTTCAGAGCTTCTTCGAGTTCGAGCAGAAACACACGGTTGGCTTCGGCGCTGTTCTGGTAACCGTTCAGGCTCAGTGCCAGTCGGGCGGCTACCGTTGGCCAGCCAGCCGGATAATCGTGCAGGGCGGATGTGCGCAGAAATTCAGGCAGACGGATGTTCTCTTGCGCCAAGGCGACTTGCAGGTGGCGACCTGGCAGGCTTTCGCGGTACAGATCCAGTGGCCAGCGCAGCACACCCGGCGGGTTATTTTTGTCGATCCAGTAGATACCCGGACGATTGATTTCCGCCAGAGGCTCCTGATACCAGGAGAACTCGCGCAGTTTGTCCTTGTTGCCCTGAATCACCAGTGGTGTTCCCGGCAGGTAGGCAAAGGCTTTTGGCAGCTGCTGGTTGACCTGTTGCAGACGGATACGAGCCTGGGTCAGGACGTCGTCCGGAGCACTGCGAGACGAGGCAACCCAGGCCCGCAGTTGTGGCGCGAACGGCACACCCGGATCGAGATTCAGCGCCTTGGTGATGTCTTTCTGCAAGGCGGTCAGTTCGCGTTTGCCCTGTTCATGTAATTCTTCAGCCGTTACCTGAGCACCAGCATCTGCCAGCCACAGGCGATAACAGGCATCCCCCCCCTGCAGCTGTTGCATGTTCTGGTCAGTCGGGGTCTTCAGCTCCTGCAGGTCAAAACGCATCTGGCGCAGCGCTGGCAGCATGTAGTTGAGCAGGGTGCTGCGGGCTTTTTCTTCTAGCAGGGCTTCGGATTGTGGATACAGGTTCAGGGCTCGCAGTTTGCCTTGCAGGTCGCGCCAGATACGGGATGGTGCCGCGCTGTCCGAGAACGGATACCCCGACAGCTGCTGGTCGAGTTGGGCAATGACTTCGCGGCGCGCACTATCGGGTGGCAGGATGGCCGCCGAGCGTGCTTCGACAATATTGGCTTGCCACTGGCTGAACAGGCCCGGAATAGCCGCGATGAGGTCAAGGTAATGGTGAAAGTCCTGAATGCTGTCGACCGGAGTACGCTCGAGCATATCAACCAGGGTGTGGTTCCAGCTGTTGGCATAACTGAACTGGTAGGTCTGCAGGCGGCATTGTTCCAGTTGCAACTGGCGGGTCAGCAGCAGCTGGAAAGCGTTGAAGTACAAACGCTGCTGCGGCGTCATATCGCTGACTTTCATTTCCTTGCTGCGCAGTTGCAGTTCGTTCAGCTGGGTGCGGTAACGCACACGTTCTTCCGGCCCGAGATCATCCCACATCTGATCCGGTGCCATGGCCAGACGACTGGCCAGTGCCGGGCTGTGATCAACACGCACTTGCCAATAGTCTTCGTAGAGCGCATTCAGGGCTTCACGGACGTTACGTGGTGGTAGTGCAGCCGGTGCGGCCTTGCTATTGGTGGTCGCCGCCGGAGTGGTACTGGCAGGGGCGGAAGTTGCCGTCGTCGGGCTGCTGTCGGTCTGGGGCTTGGGTTTGGCCTGGCAACCAGTCAGCAGGACAATACAGGTAAACAGGGATAACAGCAGTGGGTGACGCATCAACATGGAAGCAGGGTCCGGCGGACATCGTGTGGGATGCGCAGTGTAGCAATCGCGGCCAGCTCTGTTAACGGGGATAGTGTGTTTGTGGCGAGTGGTTCAGGGATGTTTTTGATCTTTTATAACAGTCTGGTCGAACAAGGGCTGGATATGACAAAAAAACGTCGCCGCAGATAACAAAGCCAGCTGTCGAGGACGTGTTACTCTTCAGGTATCGAGATGAAACCCGGATCGGCGACGGTGGTCGCAATAGTAAACGGGCGAGTGGTGCACAATCACCTTGATGGCACCGATGAATAGAACAGGGGATACCGGTGAATGTAATCAAATCTTGGCTTCTGATGGTGATGGCTGGACTGGTGTGGGCCAATACGGCGACCGCCGCCGTAGACCCCGCAACCGGAGTCAGCGAGCTGGGATCAGCGCGGATGCTGGAGCAAGAGCAGGATAATCGTCAGTACCGTTTGTTGCTGTCGGCACCGCGCAAGACGGTTGATCGTGTCACTACCAGTGACGAACGAGTGCTGGCTGCGAGTGTGTGGCGGCGGGTGTGGGAAGTGCCGGGGCGCCTGGAACTGAAAAATCTGAGCGCCAATGTACGCGCCGCTCTGGCAGCGGATGGTGGAGCCTCGGAGCTGTTTTCCTGTGCCGATTTATCCTGTGGTTCAAGCCATTACTGGGCCAATGATGTGTTTGGAAACGGCCGTCTGGTTGGCCGCGACAGTAGCCAGATGTATGCCGTGCTGGAGCTGGAAAACAGCACAAACGGTCGCCAGCTGGTGGTGCTCTATGCCAGTCATCGCGGGGCGCGCCAGACTGTGGTTGCGATGGATGTGATTAGCACCAGCGATAATCTGGATTCGGCTCGTATTGATGAAGAAACCATGACCCGTATTCTCGCCGACAGCGATGGCTGGTTGCCGGGCATGGTGGTGAAAGATGGCCAGCTGGATGTTGACGCCAGCAGCAGCCTGATTGCGGTGCTGAAACGTCTGCCAGACAGCAGCAAGCGGCGTTTGTACCTGCTGGTGCACTGTTATGACAGCAGCAATATGGAAGACAACCGGGTGTGTTCGCAGCGTCTGGCAGACCAGTTGCGCATGCAGACCTTTGATGGCAACACCCAATTGAACGTGGAAGGGCAGGCGGCGTTGGCACTGGCGCCGGGACGCAGTCTTGCGCCTGCCCTGCGATTTGTATTCTGGCCGGAGCGTTAGAAATGGATAGCGGCAAGTCTGCGGGCGTAAACAAAACGGTGGCGCTGGCGCTGGGCAGTGGTGGTGCCCGGGGCTACGCTCACATTGGAGTGCTGGATGCTCTGGAAGAGCGTGGTTATCGCGTTGCGGCGATCTCCGGTGCCTCCATGGGGGCTATTATTGGCGGTTTTTACTGCGCCGGAAAACTGCAGGAGTTCCGTAGTTGGGCCTGCACGCTCGGCTATCTCGATGTGTTACGCCTGATCGACGTGACCTTGTTGTCGAGTGGGGTCATTCGTGGTGATCGGGTGTTTGCGCTGCTGAGTGAATTTCTGGGCAGTGTGCAGATTGAAGACTTGCCGATTCCCTTTACGGCGGTGGCAACCGACCTGACCGCCCGCAAGGAAATCTGGTTCCAGAGTGGCAGCCTCGATACCGCCATGCGGGCGTCAGCAGCGATTCCCAGCGTTCTCAAACCGGTACATCACAATGGTCATGTGCTGGTGGATGGCGGGGTACTGAATCCGTTGCCGATTTCACCCTGTGTATCGGTCCATGCTGACCTGATCATGGCGGTGGATCTCAACGCTGATATCGCCATGCCGGACGACTTTGCCCTCGGTTCCGAGCAGGAAGAGCGGGAGGAAAAACAGGCCTGGCTGGAAAGCATTTTTGCCAAGGCCGGCAGCTGGTTTGACAAGGCCGACAGCAAACGTATCGCCACTAATACCGCGCGCCAGATCGACGAAAATATCGGCAAGTTCGAAATCATGAACAACATGCTGGAAACCATGCAGTTGTCGCTGACTCGCTTCAAAACCGCCGCTTATCCGCCGGATCTGATGATCAACCTGCCGATGACCTCGTGTGAGATGTACGAGTTTTATCGCGCCAGTGAAATGATCGCGCTCGGTTATCACATCGCCAACAAGGCACTGGATGCCTATGAAAGCGGTGGTGCCAGCCTGTACGGGCAACGGATGGGCTGATTCCAGCCCCGCTGCGGCCGGTTGTGTCGCTGCGGATATGCTGGATATGCAGCGGGTCTATTTGGTGTTTTCCCGGTCCAACAGTACACTGTGCCCTTTGTTTGACAGGCGTACCCGATGGATCTTCAACAACACGCGCTGGCTGCGGTAGATGAGCTGCTGACCTTGCAGGATCTGCTGCGCTGGACCGTCAGTCGTATGAACGAGGCTGACATCTATTTTGGCCATGGCACCGACAATTCCTGGGATGAAGCCCGGTTGCTGGTAACCCATGCGCTGTCGCTGCCATGGCAGCTCGACAACAGCTGGCTGTCGGCGCGTGTTACCCGTCCGGAACGGGAAGCAGTGCTGGCGCTGGTGACTGAACGCATCCAGAAACGGGTGCCAGCGCCATACCTGATTGGTGAAGCCTGGTTCTGTGGTCTGCCGTTTGTGGTCGACGAACGTGTGCTGATTCCACGATCACCGATTGGTGAAATGATCGAGCTGGGCTTTGCTACCTGGTGGAAAGGCCTGGAAGCGCCACAGCGTATTCTCGATCTGTGCACCGGCTCAGGCTGTATTGGTATCGCCTGTGCAAAACACTTCGAAGACGCCGAAGTCGAGTTGCTGGATATTTCAGCGGAAGCGCTGGAAGTGGCCGATGAAAACATCCAGCGGTTCGAGCTGGAAGATCGTGTGGTGGCGCTGCAGTCAGACCTGTTCAGTGCCGCCGATGGCCGGTACGACCTGATTGTTTCCAATCCGCCGTATGTTGATGCCTACGATATGTCGACCCTGCCGGAGGAATACCATCACGAACCGGAACTGGCCCTGGCGGCCGGTGAAGATGGTCTGGATCTGGTGCGTCGTATGCTGGCCGAAGCCCGTGACTACCTGACCGACGACGGTCTGCTGGTGGTTGAAGTGGGCAACAGCTGGCCGGCGCTGGTTGAAGCCTATCCGCAGTTGCCGTTTGTGTGGCCGGAATTCGAACGTGGTGGCCACGGTGTATTTGTTCTGCAGGCGCGTGATCTCGATCTGCTGAAGTGAATTGATTAACCCGGACCCGGTGAGTGCCGACGTCCCTGTGTTCCCGAGTGATAAAAACTATGGCTGGAAATAGCATCGGAAAAAACTTCATCGTCACCACCTTTGGTGAAAGTCACGGTCTGGCACTGGGGGCGATTGTTGACGGTTGCCCACCAGGGATCGAACTCACCGAGGCTGACCTGCAGCTGGATCTGGATCGCCGCAAGCCGGGCACTTCCCGCTACACCACCCAGCGTCGTGAAGACGACGTGGTGAAGATCCTGTCGGGTGTGTTTGAAGGCAAAACCACCGGTACTTCCATTGGCCTGCTGATCGAAAACACCGACCAGCGTTCCAGGGATTACGCCAACATCGCTGCGACTTTCCGTCCGGCTCACGCGGATTACACCTACACCCAGAAATACGGTTTCCGTGATTACCGTGGTGGCGGTCGTTCCTCTGCCCGTGAAACCGCCATGCGCGTAGCCGCGGGTGCTATCGCCAAGAAAGTGCTGGCTGCCAAGGGTATTCAGGTGCGTGGTTACCTGTCGCAGCTGGGCCCGATCAGCATTGATATGGCCAACTTCGATTGGGATCAGGTTGAGCAGAACCCGTTCTTCTGTCCGGATGCCAGCAAGGTGGCCGAGATGGAAACCTACATGGAAGCCCTGCGTCGCGAAGGCAACTCCGTGGGGGCCCGTATTTCTGTGGTCGCCAGCGGCCTGATGCCGGGTCTGGGTGAGCCGGTTTTCGACCGTCTGGATGCTGATCTGGCCCATGCCCTGATGAGCATCAATGCCGTCAAGGGTGTCGAAATTGGTGATGGTTTTGCCGTGGTGTCCCAGAAGGGCAGTGAACATCGTGACGAAATGACCCCGGAAGGTTTCCTCAGCAACCATGCGGGCGGCATCCTGGGTGGTATTTCCACCGGTCAGGACGTGATTGCCCATATCGCGCTGAAACCGACCTCCAGCCTCGTGATTCCAGGGCGTTCTATCGACGTCGATGGCAACCCGATTGAGGTGGTCACCAAAGGTCGTCACGATCCTTGTGTGGGCATTCGTGCAACTCCGATTGCGGAAGCCATGATGGCGATTGTGCTGCTCGACCACCTGGTGCGTCACCGCGGCCAGAACGCCGATGTACAGTGCAATACCCCGGTGATTGCTGGTCTGGCGCCACAGGCCTGATCGGCGACGGTTATTGCCCGAACTCTGCAGAAATCTTCAGAAGGCCGTGGTTAACCCCACGGCCTTTTGTTTTTTGTCGCTCTGTTTTTACCGGCCTGTAGTTCCGCCCCTGCAATGTCCTGTTATTCTCAACAGGTAAGTGGTTGTCTGGCTGTGTTGCATGAGTGAATTCTCTCCGGCTTTTCCCAAGAGCCGTTTGTCGCTGTTTTACGCCCTGTTTTTTGCGCTCACCGGCTGCATCATGCCGTTCTGGGGGCTTTACCTGCAGCACCTCGGCTTTGGCGCCGATGAAATCGGTGCGCTGATTGCGTCCTTCTCTGGTGTGCGGATTTTTGCCCCTAATGTCTGGGCCTGGTTTGGTCAGCGCCTCGATAGCCCGTTACAGATGGTACGAGCGGCCGGAGTCCTGACGGCGATCTGTTTTTCGGCGATCTGGATTGCAGATGGCTTCTGGCAGGTGCTGGGGGTGATGGCTCTGTATGGCTTTTTCTGGTCTGCGACCTTGCCGCAATATGAAGTATTAACCATGCGGCTGATCAATAACTGTCTTGAGCAGTACAGCCGTATCCGTCTGTGGGGATCAATCGGATTTGTGGTTGCAGTGGTGGTGATTGGCTGGTTGCTGGATTACATCAGTATTCGCTGGTTGCCAGTGGTTATGTTGTTGTTAATGCTGGGAATTCTGCTGAACAGTTTCGGTATTCCGGATCAACGTAGAGAACGTAAGTTATCCCATGCCCGATTATCAATATTCCCATTATTGAAAGAACCGGCGGTGCTGGCATTTATTGCAGTCAATTTCCTGTTGCAGGTTAGCCACGGGCCTTATTACACATTTTTCTCCATATATATGCAGGAGCTGCAATACAGTGGTGCGGCCATTGGCGGATTGTGGGCACTGGGTGTCATCGCGGAAGTGGTGTTGTTCTGGAAGATCGGATTTTTTCTGCGTCAGGCTTCGCTGCGTCGCTGGTTGTTACTGAGTCTGGTGCTCACCAGTGTTCGCTGGTCGATGGTTGCGTTGTTCCCCGACAGTCTGTTGTTAATGCTGGTGGCGCAATTGTTCCATGCCTTCAGTTTTGCCATGCTGCATGCTGTGTGCATTCGTTATGTGCCCGTTCTGTTCCCGGACAGCCTGCAAGGGCAGGGACAGGCGCTGTACTCCAGTGTCGGGTTTGGTCTGGGTGGTGCGCTGGGCGCATGGGGCAGCGGTCATCTGTGGGCGCTGGGCGGTTTGCCAGTATTCATGCTGGCTGCTGGCGCATCCGTGCTGGCTCTGCTGGTGGCCTGGGCTGGTTTGAAGAACGTTGCTACAACGTAAGTGTTTACAGGCAGTAACTTGCAGCTGTGCCGGGCACAGCTGTCCATTCATCAAAAAAGGATCGAGACATGCAAATCAACGTAACGTTTGATCTGACCCCGGAAGAGTTTCGTCGAGTGATGGGCTTGCCGGATGTGCAGCAGTTTCAGCAAGAACTGTTTAACCAGATGCTGGAAAAAATGAAGTCGGGTGAAGAAGGTTATGACCCGATGGCGCTGTATCAACCCCTGATTGCCGAAAGCATGAATGCCATGGGGCAGTTTCAGCAGGTGATGTTGAACATGATGTCAGGAAAATCTTCAAAATAACTAACGTATGTTAGAATCTAACGGTCGTTTCAGGTCAAATCGAGCCATATAAATGGTAAAACTCCGCCAATAAACTGACATTTGGCCGCCAATTTATATGGCCTGAAATATGGAATGTGATCTTGGGCAACAAAGTGAGTCAATTCCCTTATTTTGTCATTCAAGTGTCAAACGGACCGGCGTATTATGGTTTTCAGCAGATATTGCTAACCACCATTGTTTTGAAGGAGCTAAAACCATGCAAGATACCATTCTGACTGCTTTCACCGAACAGGCCAAAACCATGTACGCCCCAATGGCCAAGTTCAACAGTCTGTTCGTTGAGAACATGGAAAAGATGACTGATTTCCAACTGAACGCCATCAAGAGCTATGCCGAGATGGGTCTGGATCAGATGAAAAAAGCATCCGACATCAAGGACGCAGAATCCATGCGTTCCTTCACCTCTGCCCAGGCTGAAGCAGCCAGCGCCCTGAACAAGAAGATCATGGAAGATGCCAAGACCTTCTCCGACATGGCTCTGGAATTCAAAGCCCAGGTAGAATCCATTATGGAAGAAGCTCGCACTACTGCTGCGACTACTGCCACTACCGCCAAGCCAGCGACCAAAACAACTGCCAAAACCGCTGCCTGATTGCTGTTACAGAATTCCTGAGGGCCACCTATGGTGGCCTTTTTTGATTTACGTCTGAACAACAGGTAACGAATGACTATGCCCAAGGAAAATTTTGAAGTTGCCGTTGGCGACTTTTACGAGATGTCGGGCCGCCTGGCAGAACATTACGGTCGCTTCTGGGAGAAAGTAGTAACCCAGCCAAGCTCAGCTGAAGACCCATCAGCATCCGTACTGGCAGATTTTTCTGTTGCCATGCGTGAAGTTGGCGCCGCCATGCTGGAAAACCCGAATAAACTGATTTCAGACCAGATGGATCTGATGCGCCAGCAGCAGGAACTTTACCAGAACACTGTCCTGCGTTTTCTCGGCAAGCATCCTGATCCGGTGGTTCAACCAGACCCTTCAGACAAGCGCTTCAAGAGCGATGAGTGGTCTGAGAACCCTGTATTCGATTTCATCAAACAACTGTATCTGATTCAGGGCAATTCCCTGATGAAGATGATCCAGGACACCGATGGTTTGAGTGATCACACTCGCCAGAAAGTGGAATACTTTGTTCGTCAGTACGTGAATGCTCTGGCTCCGACCAACTTCCCGTCACTGAATCCTGAAGTGATCCGCAAGACCTTTGAAACCGGTGGCTCCAACCTGGCAACCGGTATGGAACAGCTGATGAAAGACATGGACGGCAGTGCACGTGGTGCCCTGAACGTGGCCATGACCGACACCAGTGCTTTCCGCGTGGGTGAAAACGTGGCGGTAACCCCTGGCAAGGTGGTTTATCAGAACGACATCATGCAGCTGATCCAGTACAGCCCAAGCACTGAAACGACGTTCAAACGTCCGCTGCTGGTGATTCCACCGTTCATCAACAAGTACTACATCCTCGACCTGCGTCCAGACAATTCATTCCTGAAATGGCTTGTAGATCAAGGACATACCGTGTTCTGCATCTCTTGGGTCAATGCTGGTCCGGAACTGCGTAACAAGGGCTTTGATGATTACATGCTGGAAGGCCCGATTGCTGCTATTGATGCCATCGAAAAAGCCACCGGCGAGAAAGAAGTCAACGCAATCGGCTACTGCGTAGGCGGTACCCTGCTGGCGTCGACCATGGCGTACCTGAAGAAGAAAAAGAAAACCTCCATCCAGTCAGCCACCTTCCTGACCACCTTGCTGGATTTCTCTCAGCCTGGCGAGATTGGTGTTTTCATCAACGATACTGCTATTACCGCGCTTGAAAAGCAAATGGACATGCTCGGCTACTACGATGGCCGCCAGATGTCGTTCAGCTTTAATACCCTGCGTGAGAACGACCTGTTCTGGTCTTTCTTCGTGAATAACTACCTGATGGGTGAGCGTCCAGCGGCGTTTGACCTGTTGTACTGGAACACTGACAGCACCAACCTGCCTGCTGCCATGCACAGTTTCTACCTGCGCAACATGTACCTGTACAACAAGCTGATTGCCAAGGATGAACTGGAACTGGATGGCGTGAAGCTGGATCTGCGCAAGGTTGATGCGCCGACCTATTTCATCTCCTGTGCCCAGGACCACATTGCCCTGTGGAAAGGCACCTACACTGGCGCTACCGTTATGGGTGGCAAGCCACGTTTTGTGCTGGGTGGTTCCGGTCACATCGCCGGTATCGTTAACCCGCCACACAAGAAAAAGTACGGCTTCTGGACCAACGATGCGCTGCCTTCCGAGGCAGACGAATGGTACCAGGGCGCCCAGTTCAACGAAGGTTCCTGGTGGACCGACTGGCAGAAGTGGGTGGTACAACAGGGCGGTGCGGAAGCGATTCCTGCCCGTCAGCCAGGCAGCGAGCTGCTGCCAGCCATCGAAGATGCGCCAGGCGCCTATGTGCGTCGTCGTATCGGCGAAGCGGGCTGATTATCCTTGCTCTGAGAAACGGCGCTTCGGCGCCGTTTTTTATGGGCGCTCACTGGCCACTGATTTATCAACGTCAGGGAGTGTCGGACGTTTGACGTTCCGCTACTCTGTTATCTTGCCCCGGCGGCCGGTTTGGTTATCATTGGGCGACTGAATCACCGGGGTACGGTGATACTCACAGGAATCATCAGTGACACATTTCGATCAGGAATCCATCGTCTACGGCATCATTCGCCATGTACCGGGTACAAAGGAAGCCGTTGCCAGAGCCCAGCGTCGGGTGAACTGGGCGGCTATCCAGGATTTGCCCGCTGGCGTGGATGATGAATGGAGCTTGCTGTGTCGTGAAATGTTCTCGATGCCCGGAGATCATATTTTCTCGGGCACCTATCAAACCCAGATCATTCACTTCGCGGCTTCCTATCGTGCTGTTGAATACGAGTGGGAATCCTGGCTGCGTCAGTTTGAAACCCTGCTAAAAAGCATGTACTGGGTATCTGCCACGGTGCATCTGGAAACCGAGCTGTCGGGCAAACATACCTTCAGCTGGTCTGCAGAACGTGGCCACGCACCGTCTGATGCCGAATTGCGCATGTGTTGTGAATGGGAGCGGGAGGCTGGTCTTGTCTTATGATGAAGCGCCCCGTGAGGGCGTTCTGGTGATCCCGTGGGACCGTCTTGGTGCGGAAACCCTGGACGCCATTATTCTTGAATACGTTTTGCGAGAAGGCACTGACTACGGTGAACAGGAAATCAGCCTGGCCGGGAAAAAGTCAGATGTTTTACGTCAGCTCCAAAACGGTTCCGCAAAGTTGCTATTTGACCCTGTTGAAAACAGCTGCCACATTGAATTGACACATACGTTGGTTCAACAGGGGTGGCGTGATGAACGATCTTGATCGGCAACGACTCCGCCGCCGCCTGGCTGCAGCAGTCAAGGAGATCGACGAGATGAAAGCACAGCTGCGCGAAGTGCGCGTAGCCTGTGAAAGTCTCGCTGTAGTCATGCGCCAGATTCGCGAGGAGTCCCGCCATGCCATGCAGCTGGCTGAACGTCGCCGCCGTCTGAAGCGGATTATCTGAAACTCCCTTCTTCACCCGGAATGCCCTGCCGCATCAGCGGCAGGCTTCGGTAGTCAGTACTTTCTGTTCCTGTCTTGCCTGGTTGCTGGCCTCATTTGCTCCTGTCTGGTCTGATGTCTTAACACGCAGTGATGTTGTGGCATTGCTATGTAAGAGTGACTGCGCCCATTCAATTCACATGGCCTGTAAAGAGACCTCGCGGAAGCCGTTTTGAGCTGTTTGGGGCTTGTGGTCGGTATGTTGCGTGCTTTGTTGCTTTGCGCGACTGCAAACTCTTCCTGTGAGCCTGGAGATCACCTGCGCCGGTGGCTGTTATCTTCTGACTCAATCGTATGAGGTATTTCACCACTGGCATTCAAGGCTTCGGCGTGAGGCTTCGGTGTGAGGCTTCGGACTGATGCTTCGGACTGAGGCTTCGGACTGAGGCTTCAAAGGGAGGGGGCTGGCATGACAGAGGGAGTCATCGGGTGCTAGGGACACTCTGGAAAACTCTGCCCAGCTCTGCGCGAGTGCTGCAGTGCGTGTGAGCAAGGCGGCGAACGCAGCGAAATGACGAACCAACCTGGCCGGGTCCTTTTCAAGTTCGCCAACACCGCTCAAACGTGCTGCAGCCCGCGCCCTGCGGGGCTTTCGGGATGGTGCTTACATGCTGCCTTCATCCGGCTGCCGGTAGGTGAGCCATCACTGCCGATTCGTGATTTGGCACCATCTCCATAAGCCAGAGCGGGTAACGGGTTTTGCAGAGGGTCCCTAGATTGGTCCGAAAAGACAGAAATATATATTCGAGGAACAATATGGCGACATTTCTGTCGCCATATATCTATTCAGAATTGTGACAGTTTTTTACGAATTATATCGCGTAATAAAAATCGTCCAGGCCACAGGGCTTCAATAACGCGTTCACTGATCGGACGTGCACTTCCGGTGATATCCGCCGCCAATATGGCAGCACACAGCGGGGTTGATGCGAGCCCGCGGGAGCCGTGACCGATATTCAGCCACAGTCCCGGCAGTGTTGGAGCCTCAATGGCAGGAATCTTACGAGCGTTAGAACCGAGAATGCCAAACTTTTGTACAAAATCTGATCGATTTGGCACGCTGCCGACCATCGGAAGGTAGTCTGGAGTGGTGCAACGGAAGCTGGTTCGGCCGCCAATGACCCGAAAATTATGACGACTGTTATAGAAATCGGGCCCAAAATCTAACATGTGTTTCAAATTTTGCTCGTGATCGGCCTCTCGAACCTCTTCGCAGAAGTCATTCTGGTGGTAAGTAGCCCCCACCACGACCTGATTATCCAGCGCCGGAGCGGTGTAGGTCTCGCCACACAGTACGGTATTGATTTTCGGGACACTGGCAGCATCCAGCAGGGTGATTTGACCCCGAATGGATTTGATCGGCAGGTAGGCATCCGGTAGCAACTTGCGGGCATCATAGGCTGTAGCAATCACAACTTGCGGGTAAGTAACCACTTCGCCATCAGCCATTTGCAACTGCCATTGTGATTCTTCTGTCTGGTATTGCAGCTGCTCGACCTTGCGAATCAGCACGCGGATGGCGGGGTGTTCCAGCAGTTGCTGACAAAAACGTGCCGGGCTGACCCAGCCCGCCGCAGGGAAAAACAGGCCGCTGCCATTTTGGGCGGTGCCACTGACCGAGGTGGCAGTCTGCGCATCCAGTGGCTGGATCAGACTGGCTGGCAGGGAGCTGACTTCCATAAAGCGTTGCTGGCGTTTTTCTTCCGCTTCGTTCATCGCCTGTTGCAGAACACCGCAGTTATCCCACAGCTGTGTATCCGTTCTGGCGGCGAGTTGGTGCATCAGCCGCAGGCTGGCCTGAAACGCTGCCAGGTAAAATTCGCTGTGAGTGGCGTTTTCCGATGCCGCCAGTTTGATATACAGACCGCCCTGCGGGTTGCCCGATGCTCCGCTGGCAATGCCTTTGGCATCAAAGACATCTACTGCATACCCTTGAGCAGCCAGTGCAGCGGCGGTGGTTGCTCCGGCCATACCAGCACCAATCACGGCGATACGACGGCGGGTATCCGGTGCTTGCGGTACTAACCATGGCCGAACCTGGCTCAGCAGCGCGGGTTCCGGTCCTGCGTAGAGTTCAAAGCGGCCACCCAGCATTTCCCACTTCCGACCGAATCCCTGCAAACGTTTCACTCTGAATCCGGCGCCTTTTAAGCCCCGACGCACGATTCCTGCGGTGCTGAATGAGGCGGCGGTGGTTTCGCCCAGCAGTCGTGGATGACGCAGGCTGATGCGACGGATATTGCGGAACAGGCTGTCGGACCACATTTCCGGGTTGCGAGCGGGGGCAAAACCATCCAGATACCAGGCATGTACCGGGCCCGACAGATCATTCATGACCTCACTGACATCACCGATGATCAGGGTCAGGCGGACACGCTGTTCTGGCCATTCCATATGATGGAAACCCGGGATTGCATCCGGGTACTGTTGCAGCAATTGTTCGGTGTATTCGGCCAGCTCTGGCCACAGCGCCATGGCTTGTGCCAGTTGTTGGGCCGACAACGGGAATTTCTCGATGCTGGTGAAATGTAACCAGCTGTCGGTACTGGCTTCACGGGCAAAGGCCTGCCAGGTCATCAGGAAGTTGAGGCCTGTACCAAAGCCGGTTTCGACGATACAGAAAGGCCCTTGCCAGTGGTGCCAGCGCTGCGGCAGACCACTGTTCTGCAAAAATACGTGGCGGCTTTCTTCGAGGCCGTTATCCACCGAGAAATACGGATCATCAAACTCGCGGGAAACGGGCTGGCCATCATCGCGCCAGATCAGGTCGGGATTGCGGACGGTTTCGGAGTGTTGGGTCACGTGGCTGTCTCGAGGAAAAAGCGCAGTCTACCTCGTTGCGGCAGGGCAAACGAGTCTTTGCCCGGTTCTGGCTGGAGCGCTGATAAAAGCGGAAACATAGCCTTCCATGGCAGAGAGTAATGGCTCAGCTATCACTCACGACTTTCTGTCGGTGAGCCCCTACAATTGGCGCATGCTATATAACATCTTCTCCATCATGGCTCCGGTGCTGATTTGTGCCACGGCCGGTTTTTTCTGGGCGCGTAAAGGTTATGCCTTTGACGCGGAATTCGTCTCGCGCCTGGTTATCAACATCGGTGCACCCTGTCTGATGCTCAGCACCCTGAGTTCCGTGCAGCTGGACTTCGAAGCCTTCAAGCGTACGGCGATGGCCTGTGTACTGGTCGCAGTGGTGATGACGGCGCTGGGCGTTATGGTGCCGCGTTTGCTGGGGCAGGATGTGCGCGCCTATTTGCCATCGTTCGTGTTTCCCAACGTCGGCAATATGGGTCTGCCGATTTGTATGCTGGCCTTTGGCGATCACGGTCTGGCACTTGGGCTGGCATTTTTTATGGTGCTGTCGATTGCCCATTTTCCGGTCGCAACCCTGATGGCGGGCGGCAAGGAGGCCGGTGGTCTGGGAGCCGTAGCGCGGATGCCCATGTTGTATGTGGTGCTGCTGGCGATTGTGATGCTGTGGCAGGAATGGCATTTGCCGGTGCCGGTTGCCAACTCGGTGCGCTTATTGGGTGGTATGGCGATTCCACTGATGTTGCTGGCCTTGGGTGTATCGCTGGCGCGGCTGAAAGTGAATCAATGGCGACAGGCGCTGCTGTACAGTGCTTTACGAATTGGTGGTGGATTGCTGGCCGGTCTGGCAGCTTGTGCGTTGCTGGGCCTGGAAGGCAGTGAGCGGGGAGTGGTGCTGTTACAGGCGTCGATGCCGGTGGCGGTATTCAATTACCTGTTTGCGGAACGTTACCGGCGCCAGCCTGAGGCGGTCGCCGGTCTCGTCGTGATGTCGACACTGATGTCGTTTGTTACTTTGCCGGTGTTGCTGTGGTGGCTTCTGTAAGCACCTGAACATGTTTCAGGACCACAGGTTTGACCGGCTGGTCACCTGGGCGGGTTTGCACGCCGGCAATGGCATCTACTACATCCATTCCGGATGTTACCTTGCCAAACACCGCGTAACCGAAGTCACGGGTGCCGTGATCCAGAAAACGGTTATCGACCACGTTGATGAAAAACTGGCTGGTAGCACTGTTCGGATTGCTGGTGCGGGCCATGGCAATGGTGCCACGCAGATTGCTCAAACCGTTATCCGCTTCGTTCTTGATCGGAGGTAACGTGGCTTTCTGGCGCATGTTGGTGTCGTAACCGCCGCCCTGAATCATGAAACCGGCAATTACCCGGTGAAACAGGGTCTGGTTGTACTGGTCACTTTTTACATAGGTCAGAAAGTTGTCGACGCTGACCGGAGCCTTGTCGCGATCCAGAGACAGATCGATATTCCCCATATTGGTTTCCAGCCGAACCAGTACCGGTTCAGCCTGGCTGAGCGGGCTGAAGGTCGCCAGTCCAGCCATCAGTACATATGCAAATCCTGCCAGTTTCATCGAGTTGCTCCTGCAATGGCCGTCCGGGTCATCAGACCCAGCCGGAAGAACGTTGACGTCCACGCATGGATGGAATCACCATGCCCGCAAAAATACCCACCAGAATCAGACCACCACCGTAAATCATGAAGTTGGTTTTGCCATCTTCACGCAGACGCTGGTTTTCGGTGCGCAGTGCCTCGACCTGGATTTCCAGCTCCTGGTTGGTCATGGTCAGCTTCTTGTTCTTGTCGTCGATTGCAACGACGTTGCCTGACAAGGCCTTGAGCTGTTCCAGTTCTGCTGCGGTTGCAGCAGCAGCAGTCTTGAAGGCTTCGTATTCTTTGGTGATGTCCGCCAGTCTGGTTTCGGTTTCGGTCAGACGGGCACCAATTTCTGCCGAGGCATTGGCACCAGAGCGAGGAATGGTGTTGGTGATGAACTGCGATAACACCCAGCCTTCGTTGCCTTTGTCGCTGCGAACACGGGTAAAACCACGGGCCTTGTCTTCTTCCAGCATGGTGATGCGGTCACCGGTTTTCAGGGTTTGCAGGATACGGTACTGGCTGCTTGGGCCAGTGCGCAGTTGCACCCAGACGGTATCGGTAACGTAACGTGTTTCACCCGCCGGGGGAGCTGCGTTTTCAGGGGCGGCCATTACTGGGCCAGCCAGGGCAACACATGCCAGCACAGGGATCAGAAATTTCACAACGGACTCCAGAACTGAACCTTGGGCTCAGGGCAGTACTTTTTTGTAGGGTTTGACCACAACCTGTTCGTAAACACCAGCTTCCAGATATGGATCGGCATCGGCCCAGGCACGGGCGTCGTCAAGGGAGGCAAATTCGGCAACCACCAGGCTGCCAGTAAAACCGGCACTGCCCGGATCTTCACTGTCGATGGCCGGGTGTGGGCCAGCAATCAGCAGGCGACCGGCATCTGCCAGAGCTTTCAGTCGCTCAAGGTGAGCCGGACGAACTGCCAGACGGGTTTCCAGGGTGCCAGGGGCGTCCTGACTCATGATTGCGTACCACATGGTTTAGCGTTCCTCGTGATTATCCGGATTAATATGACGGTACAGGAAAACAGACTGTGCCAGTACAAACAGCACGGTCAGTCCCAGCAGGCCAAACAGTTTGAAGTTGACCCAGATTTCCTCTGAAAAGTTGTAAGCCACCAGCAGGTTGGCTACACCGCTGACCACAAAATACGCGGTCCAGGCATGATTCAGTTGTACCCATACTTTCGCAGGCAGCATCAGGTTCTGCCCCATCATACGTTCCAGCACGGTTTTGCCGGTGATCAGCCAGGTTCCGAAGAAACCGGCAGCAAACAGCCAGTTCACCACGGTCGGTTTCCACTGGATAAAGGTCTTGTCTTGCAGGATTACGGTGGCACCACCCATAACAACCACGAGGGCGAGGGTCACCAGATGCATGGTTTCCACTTTGCCGGTACTGATACGAGCATAGAGGATCTGCAAAATCGTCGCCGGGATCAGCACCGCAGTGGCCAGAATGATCGGTTGCATGGCGGCCACGCTGCTGTATTGCTCAGCACTGAGCATGGGTTCAAGCATAGGCACCAGCTGGGGTGCAAACTTGTAAACCAGGAAAAACACCACTATGGGCAGGAAATCAAGAATCAGCTTCATTCGCTTGTGCGTCTTTGAACCATTACAATGGCGGGATTATGGCCGAACCAAAACAGGGCGTCCACGTGAACTCCGATATTGATCTGCATTGCCATTCCACTGCCTCTGATGGGCACTTTCCTGCGGCTGAGCTGATTGATCGGGCGGCTGAACGGGGAATCCGTACTTTGGCCATTACCGACCACGATACCGTCGACGGGTTCCGTCAGGGGCGTGAGGCTGCAGCAGCCAAAGGTGTCCGCCTGATTTCCGGCATTGAGCTGTCAACCGTGTGGGGCGGAGTGTCCGTCCACATGGTCGGTCTGAACTTTGATCCGGACAGCGACGCCATGCGTGGTGCTGAGCAGCATCAGAATCAGGTACGGGCTGAACGCGGCAAGCTGATTGCCGAACGGGTCAGCAAACGCCTGCGTCATGACATTCCGTTTGCCGACATTGTTGATCTGGCTGGTGGTCGCGCCGAGCAGGTCGGTCGGCCACATTTTGCCCGTTATATGGTGGAACGTCAGCTGGTGCCTTCGATGGCCGTCGCATTTAGCAAATATCTGGGCGCGGGCAAGGTCGGTGACGTCAAGACCGGCTGGCCAACGCTGGTTGAAGCCGCGCGTTGGGTACGTGCCGGAGGTGGTATTCCGGTGCTGGCACACGCCCATATGTACAAGATGACTCGCACCAAGTTGCGTGCGTGCATCAGTGATTTTCGTGAGGCAGGCGGGATAGGGCTCGAAGTTGCCTACGGTCAGATGGACAATGGGCAGAGAAACCAGATGGCAGATCTGTGTCGGGAGTTCCATTTGTATGGCTCCTGTGGCAGTGACTATCATGGCCCCAATCGTTATGGACTGGAGTTGGGCGTGATGCCGGCGTTTCCGGCAGATGTTCGACCCGTTTGGTCGCTGTGGCGACCACAAGCCTGACTCCGACTGGCGGTAGCAGCGGCGGCTGTACCGACAGATCTTCTTACGCTGAGTGCAGCTGCAGGCTGCTATAGGATCCAACGTGAGCCAGTTTTTCCAGATTCACCCCGAAAATCCGCAAGCGCGCCTGATCAAACAGGCCGCCGATATTCTTCGTCAGGGCGGACTGGCAGTAATCCCGACCGATTGTGCCTACGCCTTTGCGTGCCGGATTGGTGATAAAAAAGCCACCGAGCGGGTAGAGCGTTTGCGCCAGCTGGGGCCCAAACACAATTACACCCTGCTGTGCCGGGATTTCTCGGAATTGTCGACCTTCGCCAAGGTCAGCAACAGCCAGTACCGTTTGTTAAAAGCCCATACTCCGGGGGCCTTCACCTTTATTCTCGAAGCAACCCGTGAAGTGCCGCGGCTGCTGATGCACCCGAAAAAACGCACCATCGGTATTCGTGTGCCCGCCAATGCCATTGCCATGGCGCTGCTGGAAGAAATGGGTGAGCCGTTGATGACCAGCTCGCTGATCATGCCGGGTGACGAGCTGCCGCTGTCCGACCCGTACGATATTCGCCAGTCGCTGGAAAATCAGCTCGATCTGATTGTGGATGGTGGTTACTGCGGTTTTGAAGCTACGACCGTGATTGATATGACCGACGATGTACCGGTGCTGGTACGTCAGGGCGTCGGTGACGCCTCCGGTTTTATCGTCGAATAAGCGTCAGGTTCCCGCTCCTGATGGTGTGGCCGCCGGTGCAAGGCTGGCAGGTCACGCCAAAACCGGTATGATTGCCCGCTTTATGATCATGTCTGACGGGAACTGTCATGAGTATTCAGCGCGTTCTGACCGGTATTACCACCACCGGTACACCCCACCTCGGTAACTACGTGGGTGCCATTCGCCCGGCGATTGCCGCAAGCCGCAGCAGCGACACCGAATCCTTCTACTTTCTGGCTGACTACCACGCCCTGATCAAGTGTCAGGACCCGGCAGCCGTCAAACAGTCTACCCGTGAAATCGCTGCAACCTGGCTGGCTCTGGGTCTGGATACCGACAAGGCGTTTTTCTACCGTCAGTCCGACATCCCGCAAATCACTGAACTGTGCTGGATTCTCAGCTGTGTGTGCGCCAAGGGTCTGATGAACCGTGCTCACGCCTACAAGGCCTCTGTGGATGCCAACGTGGCAGAAGGCGAGGATCAGGACAAGGCCATTACCATGGGTCTGTTCTCTTACCCGGTGCTGATGGCTGCCGACATCCTGATGTTCTCTGCCAACAAGGTGCCAGTGGGTCGTGACCAGATCCAGCACGTGGAAATGGCTCGTGACATGGCGCAGCGTTTTAACCACATCTACAACAACGGCCAGCCAATGCTGACCCTGCCGGAGTTTGTGGTGGACGATAACGTAGCTGTGCTGCAAGGTCTGGATGGTCGCAAGATGTCCAAGAGCTACGGCAACACCATTCCGCTGTTCCTGCCAGAAAAACAACTGCAGAAACACATCAACAAGATCAAGACCAACCTGCTGGAACCGGGCGAGCCAAAAGATCCGGACGATTCAACTGTGTTCCAGATCTGGAAAGCCTTCGCAACCGCCGAGCAAACTGCCGAAATGCGTCAGGCCTTTGCTGATGGTATTGGCTGGGGTGATGCCAAGAAGCAGCTGTTTGCATTGATCAATGCTGAACTGGCCGAAGCCCGTGAAGCCTACAACGACCTGCTGGCGCGCCCGCAGGATATCGAAGATCGTCTGCAAGCCGGTGCTGCCAAGGCTCGCACCATTAGTGCTCCGCTGATGGAACAGGTGCGTGCAGCGGTTGGTATCGCCGCCATTCGTTAAGTCGAACAGCGGCTCTCGGGAAGCCCTGTACCGGTTGGTGCAGGGTTTTTCGTGACCGTCTAGTTGGCCTGCACGTCGGGTTCTGTGGTGTTGTTTTCCATCGCATCCAGTTCCGACTGTTCAACCGGGCAGCTGACCAGAATGGCTTCGCCCACTACCCGATTTCGTCCCAGACCTTTGGCGGTATAAAGTGCCAGATCGGCGCGGTGCACCAGGCTCTGACGGGAGTCGGTAAAGGTCAGGCTGGCACAGCCAATACTGGCCGCCGGATGAATCACCTGATCCAGATAACTCACCGATACCAGCGCTACCGCTCGCCGGATGCGTTCCGCTACCACCAGTGCGTCATCCTGATTGGCGTTGCTGAGCAGAATCAGAAACTCTTCACCACCGTAGCGGAAGCAGATATCGGTCTGACGAATGCTGTCGGTGATCGCTCCGACGGTTTCCCGTAACACCTGATCACCGGTGTGATGTCCGTAACGGTCGTTGATATTCTTGAAGTGATCCAGATCGAGCATCAGGATCGACAGCGCCATTTCATGACGATGTGCCAGCTCCACCTCTCGATCGAGGGTGCGATCCAGTGCCACCCGATTGCCAGCACCGGTTAATGGGTCCCGGAACGAGGCGTCCAGCGCTTCGCGATAATGCAGGGCATTACGCAACGGGTACACCAGCGTACTCAGTAATCCTTCCAGATTGGCCAACTCGTATTCGCGGAAACGACTGGCACGATAAAAGCTGAGTTCCCCAATGCGGTCATTGCGGGTATTCAGATCATAGGTCACGCTGTGGGTGCTGCTGCGCCCCATGCTGATGTGAATATCCCGGTCGCGAACCCGGTAACTCAGACCATCAATCAGAACCGAGTGCTGGATTTCCTTGCAGAAAATTTCCAGCAGCTGCGACAGGTCCAGCGTTGTTTGCAGGCGGGCAGACAGCCGGAATAACAGATCCGGACGGATATCCGGTTTGATAGCCAGTTCGCCAAATGGCGCAATGACCTTGTCGTCTCGCAGTTCAGCCTGGCCGCTGTTGTGTAATGGGCTCACCATTCACCACCTCATTGCCGTTAATTCAGGACAGCGGTAATCAAGCCAGAACTGTGCCATTTATGTTGTTGCATGGTTTATCTATATATATCAATGGGTTGAAACTATTTGAGCGGCGGCAAGCGGCAACGAGGCGTTGCCGCTTTGAAAAAATGACGGCAAACGGTTTTAGTTGTTGTGTTGGCTGATCGGAAATTTGACGTCTTTCCTGGAGTTTCTGTGGCGGAAATTTGCCGCTGTTTTTTATACCAGTTGGGATATGAGGAGAGGCAGCAGAACGGGTGACAATGGTTTCCCAATTGTCACAACAGGAGAGTTGTTATGTCTGGACCAATTCGTCGCCTGCGGGCTGCAACCAAGGTGCCATCCCCAAAGGCAACGGTACAGACCATCGTTGCCAATGACGGCGAGAGGCTGGTAGATCGTGTGCGTCTGGAGTTTGTGAGCGCCAAAGGAGTACCGCCGATCGAAGACGTTTTATATCTGGAGTTTGATCGCCATGATGTTGTGTCTGGGGACTCGGTCTTTTTGGGCGTCCATTGGTTTGCAGATAACCCACAGGACAGCATTTATGAGGTCAAGTCAGTGTTGCTGGATGCGAATAACAAACCATTGGATGGTGCGGAAATACTGCAGTTTTCGCCGGAGTCCTGGGATGAGTGGGTGTGCTTGACGGATCAGCATCTGAGTGAGCTTGGGTCGAGCGAGAAGATCAGGCGAGCCATCGCATTGCTGAAGGATGTATCGGAGCTCGATTGAAACATCCCGCTTGAAATCCCGGCCAGTGCTGGCCGGGATTGAGTGGTTGTCAGTCCACAAACTCGCTGGTGAGGTAAGCGTTATCGCCCTGGGCATCGAGGCTACGACCGTGAACCCCCTCCGATTCCGGGCTCATCAGGTGCAGATACAGCGGCATGATGGCAGAGGCTTCGGTAACCGACATCGGGTTTTCTGCCGGGTAGGCAGCGGCACGCATGGCGGTGCGGGTGGCGCCCGGGTTGATGGCGTTCACACGGATGCGGCTGATGTTCTCCAGTTCGGCTGCCAGTGTTTGCATCATGCCTTCGATGGCGAACTTGGACACCGCATAAGCACCCCAGAATGCACGGCCTTCGCGGCCAACCGTGCTGGTGGTGAACAGGATAGAAGCATCGGCCGGGGCTTTTTGCAGTAATGGCAGCAGATGTTTGCACAACAGGAACTGGCTGTTGACGTTGATCTGCATAACCTTCTGCCAGGTTTCCCAGTGGTAGTTATCCAGCATGGTGCGCTGGCCGAGGACACCGGCATTCAGCAGCAGGCCATCCAGATGATCGAAGTTGGCGTCGATCACGGCCGCCAGCTGGCGGTAGGTGTCTTCCTGGCTGTTTTCCAGATCAAACGGAATCACCGCTGCCTGTGGCAGGCCTTCCGCTTCAATCATGTCGTAGGTGTCGTTCAGGGCTTGTTCGGTGCGACCCAGCAGCAACACGGTAGCGCCAGCACGGGCGTAGGTGAGGGCTGCTTCACGGCCAATGCCGTAGCCACCACCGGTAACCAGAATGTGTCGGCCTTGCAGGCTCAGAGGGTTGGTCATGGGTAATCCTTGATTCAGGCCTGTTGTAACAGGGTGAGTAACTGGTCCGGACGCTGGATGCTGGCATCGGCATTCCAGCTGGCCGGGTCGTCGCTGCTTTCGATGTAACCGAACAGCGCGGCAATACTGAACATACTGGCGTTGCGAGCGGCATCGATGTCGCGGATATGATCACCCACGTACCAGCATTGCTGTGGTTCCAGATCGAGTTTGCTGGCGGCCAGCAACAGGGCGTCCGGTGCCGGTTTGGCATTCGGGACGTCATCGGCACAGATCACGACTGGCGCGTTGATGCCCAGTTTGGCCAGCAATGGCTCGGTAAAACGGCGAGGTTTGTTGGTCACAATACCCCATTGGATGCCGAGTAATTCCAGCTCGGCCAGTACCGCAGTAAAGCCCGGGAACAGGCGGCTGGCGCTGCCAACGTAATGGCGGTAATGGTCGAGAAAACGCACGCGCAGTTTGTCAAATACCGGATCATCACGCTGGATATTCCAGGTCAGGCAGGTCAGGGCGGCACCGCCGTTGCTGACCTGTTCGCGGATTTGTGCGGTTGGTAATTCGCTCAGGCCGTCCTGACGACGCAGGCTGTTCACGACTTCATAAAAGTCGGGGGCGCTGTCGAGCAGGGTGCCATCGAGATCAAACAGGATGGCGCGTGGGCCAGGAGCGCTGGCCGCTTCGGTGTTTGGGCTGTCGGCGGCTTGGCTCATGCGTCTTCTACCGGGCGTTCAGTGGCAACCAGATAATTTACGCTGACATCGTGATCTTTCAGCTGATAGGTCTTGAACAGCGGGTTGTACTGCAGGCCGGTCATGGCGTTGACTTGCAGGCCACTGGCACGGCACCAGCGCGTCATTTCGCTGGGTTTGATGAACTTGCTGAAGTCGTGAGTGCCAGCTGGCAGCAGGCGCATCAGGTATTCGGCGCCAATAATCGCAAAAGCGTAGGCTTTCGGATTACGGTTCAACGTCGAGAAAAACACCTTGCCGCCCGGTTTTACCAGGGTAGCGCAGGCGCGAATAATCGAAGCTGGGTCTGGTACGTGTTCGAGCATTTCCAGACAGGTCACTACGTCGTACTGGCCGGCTTCACGGGCCGCCATTTCTTCCACCGGAATCTGTTCGTAATGGATGCTGACGCCGGACTCCAGAGCGTGCAGGCGTGCCACGTTCAGCGGTGCTTCACCCATATCGATGCCGGTGACGTTGGCACCACGCAGGGCCATGGCTTCACTCAGCAGACCACCACCACAGCCAACGTCGATGACCTTCTTGCCCGCCAGGTGGGCATGTTCATCGATGTAATTGACTCGCAGCGGATTGATTTCGTGCAGCGGTTTGAACTCGCTTTCCGGGTCCCACCAACGGCTGGCCAGCGCTTCAAACTTGGCAATTTCAGCAGCGTCGACGTTCGGGGTTGCGCGTGTGCTCATGGGGATTCCTGTTTCCAGTCGTGCGTTCAATTAGGACGAATTCGGGTTTGCCACAAACGGGCAATTTCGGTCAGGCGCTCTGGGTCCTGACGGGTCAGGCGACCGTTATCCAGCAGGTGCTGACCACCAATCCAGACATGGCGGACCTGACGGCTGCTGCTGGTATATACCAGTTGGGAGGCCGGATCATACAGCGGCTGTTGTGGCAGTTGCGACAAATCAACGGCTTGCAGGTCGGCCAGTTTGCCCACTTCAATCGAACCGGTGCGCTCGTTGATGCCCAATGCACGGGCACCACCCATGGTGGCCATATACAAGGCTTCGCGGGCGGGCAGGGCGGCGGCGTTGCTGGCAACCGCCTTGGCCAGCAGGGCTGCGGTTTTCATTTCGCCTTGCAGATCGAGATCGTTGTTGCTGGCAGCGCCGTCGGTGCCAAGGGCAATACGTACTCCAGCCTGTTGCAGGCGATCCACCGGGCAGAAACCGGACGCCAGCTTGAGGTTGGATTCCGGGCAGTGGACGACGCTGGCGCCAGTGCGTTGCAGCAGTGTGATGTCTTCGTCGTCAATCTGGGTCATATGCACACAGCTGACCCGTTCGGTCAGGAAGCCAATGTCAGCAAGACGCTTGAGGGGGCGTTTGCCCAGCTTGTTCAGTGAGTCTTCTACTTCGAAGGCAGTTTCGTGCAGGTGGATCTGCACCGGCAGATCCAGCTCATCAGCGAGAATACGGATCTGGCGCAGTGGGCTGTCTGACACTGTGTAGGGGGCGTGTGGACCCAGACCAAACGTCAGCAATGGCTGGTGTTTGTAGTGATCACGGGTCAGCAGGGCTTTCTGGATGTAATCGTTGGCGCTCTGGGCGTAGTTGGTCGGGAAGTCGAGAATCGGTGTGAAAATCACCGCGCGCATGCCGCAATGCAGCGCCGCGTCGGCCACTGCCTGCGGATAAAAATACATGTCGGCAAACGTGGTCGTGCCGGTACTGATCATCTCGGCAATCGCCAGCTCGGTGCCCTGACGCACAAAGTCGGTATCCACCCATTTGCCTTCGGCGGGCCAGATATGGTCCTGCAGCCAGGTCATCAATGGCAGATCGTCGGCCATGCCGCGGAACAGGGTCATGGCGGCGTGGCCGTGGGCGTTGATATAACCGGGCAGCAGCGCCTGGTCGGGCAGGTCAATGACCTGTTCGGCGGTACGAGTGGAAGACGCATCTTCAATGGCGACAATATGGCCGTCCGCAATAAACACGGACTGCTGCTCCAGGACCGGCATTTCCGGTGTCATTGGCAGCAACCAGCGGGGATTGATCCGCAGTTGGGCTGTCATGGGCGTTCTCCAGGCGAGCTGTCAAAAGATGCCATTATACCAATAGCGGCTTGCGCAGAGCGACCCTGAGCGTGTGGTTGCTGCCGAGGTCTTGCATCTGAGTGCCGCGTCAGGGCCTCTGGAAGGCCGCTGGCGCGGTTTTGCAGGCTGCCGCCTAGGTATCCCGAGGTTTTGTGTTATGCTAGCGCGCTTTATTGACGGACGCTGCGCCGGGTATTTCTGACCTGGCAGGATGGCACCGGGGAATCGATGGAGCTGGCAACCTGTGTTGCCGGGCCAGTCGCCTCAACAGGGCTTGTCTCCCGGATCGCCAGCAGTTGGCAACCTACAAAAACCCGCCCCGCTTCGCGGTAACGGGTGAGCGCTTTGCACGGATCATGAATATCTATGGGTGAGTTAGCCAAAGAAGTACTGCCGATCAACATCGAGGATGAGTTACAGCAGTCGTACCTCGACTATGCCATGAGTGTTATCGTCGGACGGGCGTTGCCGGATGTCCGGGACGGCCTCAAGCCTGTACACCGCCGCGTTCTGCACGCCATGAACGTGCTCGGCAACGACTGGAACAAGCCTTACAAAAAATCCGCCCGTGTGGTGGGTGACGTGATCGGTAAATACCACCCTCACGGTGACTCCGCGGTATACGACACCATCGTCCGTATGGCGCAGGACTTCTCCATGCGTTACACGCTGGTGGATGGTCAGGGTAACTTCGGTTCGGTAGACGGCGACTCCGCTGCCGCCATGCGTTATACCGAAATCCGCATGGCCAAGATCAGCCATGAGCTGCTGGCCGACATCGACAAGGAAACCGTGGACTGGGTGCCAAACTACGACGGCACCGAGCAGATTCCGGATGTGCTGCCGACCCGTGTTCCCAACCTGCTGGTGAACGGTTCTTCCGGTATCGCCGTGGGTATGGCGACCAACATTCCGCCACACAACCTCACCGAAGTTCTGACGGGCTGTCTGGCTCTGATCGACAATCCGGATCTGGATGTTGATCAGCTGATGCAGTTTATTCCGGGCCCGGATTTCCCGACCGGAGCCTTCATCAACGGTCGTGATGGCATTATCGAAGCCTACCGCACCGGTCGTGGCCGTATTTACCTGCGCGCCCGTCACCATTTCGAAGAAGACGATCGCAACGGCAAGGTCAGCATCATCTTCACCGAAATCCCGTACATGGTGAACAAGGCTCGTCTGATCGAGAAGATCGCCGAGCTGGTCAAAGAAAAGAAAATCGAAGGTATCACCGAGCTGCGCGACGAGTCCGACAAGGACGGTATGCGTATTGTGGTGGAACTGCGTCGTGGCGAAATGCCGGAAGTGGTGCTGAACAACCTGTTCGCCCAGACCCAGCTGCAAGGTGTGTTTGGTATCAACACCGTAGCACTGGTGGATGGTCAGCCGCGTACCCTGAACCTCAAGCAGTTGCTGGAAGCGTTCGTCAAACACCGCCGTGAAGTGGTTACCCGTCGCACTATTTACGATCTGCGTAAAGCCCGCGAACGTGGCCATATTCTCGAAGGTCTGGCGCTGGCGCTGGCCAACATTGATCCGGTGATCGAACTGATCAAACGCTCCGCCAACGCCGCTGAAGCCAAGGATGCCCTGGTTGCCATGCCGTGGGAGCCGGGTGATGTGCTCGATATGCTGGAACGTGCCGGTGAAGACGCCTGCCGTCCGGATGATCTGGAGCCGCAATACGGTTTCCGTGATGGCCGTTACCACCTGTCGCCGGTTCAGGCGCAGGCCATTCTGGATCTGCGTTTGCAGAAACTGACCGGTCTCGAACACGAAAAACTGATCGAGGAATACCAGCAGAAGCTGGAAGAAATCGCTGAGTATCTGGAAATCCTGGGCAGCTCCGAGCGCCTGATGGAAGTGATCCGCGAAGAGCTGGTGGCCATTCGTGAAGAATACGGCGACGACCGCAAGACCGAAATCATCGGTACCCGTCTCGACCTGACCATGGCCGACCTGATTCCGGAAGAGCAGCTGGTACTGACCCTGTCTCACGGTGGTTATGCCAAGACCCAGCCGATGGATGCCTACCAGGCCCAGCGTCGTGGTGGCAAAGGCAAGATCGCGACTTCCGTAAAAGACGAAGACTTTGTTGAGCACCTGCTGGTGTGCAACAGCCACGATACCGTGCTGTGTTTCACCGACATGGGCAAGGTGTTCTGGCTGACTGTATACGACATTCCACAAGCGGGCCGTAACGCCAAGGGCCGTCCGATTGTGAACGTCCTGAGCCTGTCTGAAGGCGAACGTATTACCGCTGTACTGCCGGTGCCTGAGTACCGCGAAGACCGTTATGTGTTTATGGCGACTGCCCGTGGTGTGGTGAAGAAAACCAGCCTCGACCAGTTCTCCCGTCCACGCAGCAGTGGTCTGATCGCGTGTGAACTGGACGAAGGTGATCATCTGGTGGGTGTTGCCATTACCGATGGCAGCCAGGACATCATGCTGATCTCCGACGCTGGCAAGGCCGTACGTTTCTACGAAGGTCAGGGTGAGGACGGTACTGGTGGTGTGCGTCCGATGGGCCGTACTGCCCGTGGTGTGCGTGGTATTACCCTGGGGGATGATCAGGCGGTGATTGCCCTGATCGTACCGGAAGAGGGCGGTGCCATTCTGACGGCGTCCGAACGTGGTTACGGCAAACGTACCGACGTGACCGAGTTCCCGACCAAGGGCCGTGGTACCCAGGGCGTTATCGCCATGGTGACCAATGATCGTAACGGCAAGCTGGTGGGTGCGGTTCAGGTCTTTGAAAACGATGAAGTGATGTTGATCAGTGACCAGGGCACGCTGGTGCGTACCCGTGTTCGTGAGGTTTCCCTGCTGGGTCGTAACACCCAGGGCGTTACCCTGATCAAGGTCGATGAAAAAGAAAAACTGGTTGGTCTGGAACGTATCTGTGACGCTGAGTCTGACGAAGACGAGGTCATCGAAGGTTCCGAAGCGCCGGTGGAAGCCGCTGCTGCCGAAGCTGATAGCCCGGAAGCACAAGCTCCAGTCGCTGACGACGAACAAGAGTAACGGAAAAACCGGGCCCGGCGTCTGACGTCCGGGCCCACAGCATTATCCTGTGCGAGAGCGTTTGCCCCCGATGTCTACAAAACGAGCCTTTAACTTCTGCGCTGGCCCAGCCGCGCTGCCTACCCCTGTCCTCGAAAAAGCTGGCCTGGAACTGGCCGACTGGCACGGCAAGGGCCTTTCCATCATGGAGATGAGCCATCGCAGTGCGGACGTGGTAGCCGTCTGTGATAAAGCCGAACAGGACCTGCGTGACCTGATGGCGATTCCGGACAACTACAAGGTGTTGTTCATGCAGGGGGGCGCCAGCAGTCAGTTCTCCATGATTCCGCTGAATCTGATGACGGGCTCTGGCAAGGCTGATTACATCGTGACTGGCCAGTGGTCCAAAAAGGCCTGGCAGGAAGCCAAGCGCTACGGCAATGCCGTGGTTGCTGCCAGCACCGAAAGCAACAACTTCTCCTCTGCACCATCCCAGGCGGAACTGGTGCTGAGCCCGGATGCTGATTACGTTCACTACTGCCCGAACGAAACCATCGGTGGTGTGGCGTTTGACTACATTCCGGACACCGGTGACGTGCCGCTGGTCGCTGACTTCTCGTCCGTGCTGTTGGCTGAGCCGCTGGATGTGAGCCGTTTTGGCATGATCTACGCTGGCGCCCAGAAAAACATCGGCCCGGCGGGTCTGTGTGTGGTGATCATTCGTGAAGATCTGCTGGGCAAGGCCCAGGCCTGCACGCCAACCATGTTCGATTACAAGGTGTGTGCGGACAACGCTTCCATGTACAACACCCCGCCAACGTACAGCTGGTACCTGGCAGGTCTGGTGTTCGAGTGGCTGAAAGATCTCGGTGGTGTGGATGCAATTGCTGAAATCAACCATCGCAAGGCCAAACGTCTGTACGATTACATCGACAACAGCGGTTTCTACGCCAACCCGGTCGCAATCGCCAACCGTTCCATCATGAACGTGCCGTTCACTCTGGCTGACAGCAAGCTCGACAAGCTGTTCCTGCAAGAGAGTGAGGCTGCGGGCCTGCTGAACCTGGCGGGTCACCGCAGTGTGGGTGGCATGCGCGCCAGTATTTACAACGCAGTACCAGAGGAAGCGGTAACTGCCCTGATTGATTTCATGGCAGATTTCGCCCGTCGTAATGGCTGATGGTCTCTGACCTCAGGTTATCCAACTTGTATCCGGTGCTGGTCGCCTGACCAGTACCCGGATTTGTTACCCAAGGCTGCCTATGAGTGAAGCTCAGGAACTGGAACAGCTCCGTAACTCCATTGACAGTATCGACCGTCAGATTCAGGAGCTGATTAACCAGCGCGCCCGCTGTGCCCAGCAGGTTGCGGAAGTTAAACAGAAATACGCCCAGCCCGGTGAGGTTGTGGTTTTCTATCGCCCGGAGCGTGAAGCGCAGGTATTGCGTAACGTGATGGCGCGTAATGAAGGCCCGCTGACCAACGAAGGCATGGCGCGTCTGTTCCGCGAAATCATGTCCCAGTGTCTGGCACTGGAGGAACCCCTGAACGTGGCGTTCCTGGGGCCTGAGGGCACCTTTACCCAGCAGGCAGCCGTCAAACATTTTGGTCATGCCGTGCATTGCCATAGCCAGGTTTCCATCGCGGATGTGTTCCGTGAAGTGGAGAGTGGCGCGGCCAATTTCGGTGTGGTGCCCATCGAGAATTCCACCGAGGGTGTGGTCACTCACACCCTCGACAGCTTCTTTGATTCCGGCCTGCGTATTTGTGGCGAAGTATCCCTGCGTATCCATCACCATCTGATGGTGAAGGACAAGGATGCCACGGTTGAGCGCATTTTTTCCCACGCCCAGTCGCTGGGGCAGTGCCGTCGCTGGCTCGACAAACATTACCCGAATGTTGAGCGTGTTGCGGTCAGCTCCAATGCGGAAGCAGCCCGTCGTGCCAGTCTGGAGCCGGGTGCTGCTGCAATTGCCGGTGAAGTGGCGGCCGATCTGTACGAGATGCATATCCTCAATACCAATATTGAAGATCGTCCGGACAACACCACGCGCTTCCTGATTATTGGCAAGCTGGAAACCCTGCCGAGTGGCGACGACAAAACCTCCATCATGGTGTCCAGTCGTAACCAGCCTGGGGCCCTGTATCAGGTGTTGGAGCCGTTTCACAAAGCGGGTGTCAGCCTGACTCGTATTGAAACGCGTCCGGCCCGTACCGGTACCTGGAATTACGCGTTTTTTATTGATTTTGAAGGTCACGCGGCAGACGCTGTGATCGCTCCGGTGCTGCAAGGTCTGCAGGATCAGGTAGCGGACTACAAATTGTTGGGCTCCTACCCGAAAGCGGTTCTCTGATCGCACGGGCTGGTTGGGTTTTTGATTCGAATTGTGAGAGACAAGTGATGAGCGTGGATTTTCTGCAGCTGGCGGTTCCCGGTGTTCGGGGTTTGTCACCATATCAACCAGGCAAGCCGATTGATGAACTGGCTCGTGAACTGGGCCTGAAAGAAGAAGATATCGTCAAGCTGGCCAGTAACGAAAACCCGATGGGGCCAAGTGCTGCGGTCAAGGCAGCCATGAACGAAGAAATGGCCGAGATGACCCGTTACCCGGATGGTGCCGGTTTTGCTCTCAAGGCTGAACTGTCTTCCCGTCTGAACGTGACTCCGGCGCAACTGACCCTGGGTAATGGCTCCAGTGACATTCTTGATTTCGTTGTGCGCGCGTTTGTTGATAACGGCGACGAAGTGGTGGTGTCCGAGCATGCTTTCTCTATCTACAGCCTGCTGACGCGCGCCAAGGGCGGCGTTGTGGTTGAAGTTCCAGCTCTGAATTTCGGTCATGATCTGGTCGCAATGGCGGCTGCCGTTACCGACAAGACCCGTGTGGTGTTCCTGACCAACCCGAGCAACCCGACCGGTACCTGGAATACTCGCGCTGAAGTCCTGACCTTCATGCAGACCGTTCCGGCCAATGTCGTGGTGGTGCTGGATGAAGCCTACTGCGAGTTCGTGGAAGAAGCGGAATACCCGGATGGCGTTGAGCTGCTGGCACAATTCCCGAATCTGATCGTGGCGCGTACCTTCTCCAAGGTTTATGGCCTGGCGTCGCTGCGTGTGGGTTATGGTGTGTCCAGTCCTGAACTGGCTGACATCATGAATCGTGTGCGTCCGCCGTTTAACGTTAACTCCTACGCTCTGGTGGGTGCGGTAGCAGCGCTGCGCGATGAAGCCTATCTGCAGATGAGTGTGAAGGCTAACCGTGATGGTATGGCACTGCTGACCGCCGCATTTGCGGAAATGGGTCTGGACTACATTCCGTCCGTTGGTAACTTCGTAGCGTTCCGTGTGCCGGATTCCGTCACCGGTATTGAGGTTTACCAGAAGCTGCTGCGCGAAGGTGTGATTGTGCGTCCGATTGCCAACTACGGTATGCCGCAATACGTGCGTGTATCGATTGGTACTGATGCCGAAAACCGTACCTTCCTGAAAGCACTGGCCAAGGTTCTGGCTTGAGTTCAGGAGCGGCTTTGAGCAAGGAATCTTCGTTTTTTATTCCGCGTATTGCGGTCATTGGCCTGGGACTGATTGGTTGCTCCTGGGTCAAGGCTTTACGCAGCCGTGGCTGTGTGGGGCAGGTAAGTGGTTTTGACCGCAACCTCGACTCCATGCAGGAAGCGCTGGCGCTGGGTATTGTCGATCACTGGTCCGAGCAGGTTGCTGAAGTAGTGGTCGATGCGGATCTGGTGATTATTTCAGTACCGATTCTTGCCATTCGTCCGGTACTGGAAAGCATTGCTGCCAGTATCGGGCCGCGTACGGTGCTGACCGATGTTGGCTCCGTAAAAGGCGCGGTTGCTGAAGCTGTTGATGATGTATTTGGCGCCGGCTTTAACCGTTTTGTGCTGGGGCATCCGATTGCTGGTTCCGAGCGCAGCGGTGTCAGTGCTGCGGATGAAAATCTCTATTGTCGCCACAAGGTGATTGTTACCCCGCAAGAGCATACCGATCCGGCAGCATTGCGTATGGTGATTCGCGCCTGGCAGGCAGTAGATGCGGATGTAGAGTCCATGACCGTTGCCCACCACGACCAGGTGTTGGCGGCGACCAGTCATTTGCCACACTTGTTGGCGTATTCACTGGTGGACACTCTCGCCAACAATCACGAAAACAAGGAAATCTTCAATTACGCCGCTGGCGGTTTTCGTGATTTCACCCGGATTGCCGCCAGTAGTCCGGAAATGTGGCGTGACATTTTTTCAGCCAATCGAGAGCACCTGTTGGCAACACTGGATCTTTTTAACAAGGATCTGCAATACCTGCGTGCGGCCATTGCTGGCAATGACACCACCACCATGATGGGGGTGTTGACCCGCGCCAAGGCGGCACGTGATCATTTTACAAAAATACTGGCCCGTCGGGCTTTTGTGGAACCTATGAAAACCAGTTCTATTGCTTATCTGGCTGCTCCCGGCCAGGCACTGACCGGTACTTTCCGTGTACCGGGTGACAAGTCCATTTCTCACCGCTCCATCATGCTGGGCTCCCTGGCGAATGGCGTGACTGAAGTGTCCGGTTTCCTGGAAGGCGAAGACAGCCTGGCGACCCTGCAAGCGTTCCGTGACATGGGCGTGGTCATCGAAGGTCCGCACCGTGGTCGTGTGACCATTCACGGTGTAGGTCTGCGTGGTCTGCAAGCACCACCAAATGCTCTGTATCTGGGTAACTCCGGTACTTCCATGCGTCTGCTGGCTGGCCTGATGGCGGGTCAGGCATTTGATGTGGAAATGACGGGTGATGAATCCCTGAGCAAGCGTCCGATGGGCCGTGTGGCTGATCCTCTGCGCCTGATGGGTGCGGTTGTCGAGACTGCTGAAGCAGGCCGTCCACCACTGCACGTCAAGGGCGGTAGTGCGCTGAAAGGCATCCACTACGATCTGCCGATGGCGTCTGCCCAGGTGAAGAGCTGTGTGCTGCTGGCTGGTCTCTACGCCGACGGAGAAACCTCCATTACCGAACCTGCACCTACCCGTGACCACACCGAGCGTATGCTGCGTGGTTTTGGTTACGACGTTCAGGTGGAAGGCAACAAGGTGACCCTGAAGTCTGGTGGTGAGCTGACGGCAACCAGCATCGACGTGCCAGCGGATATTTCATCTGCCGCGTTCTTTATGGTGGGTGCTTCTATCGCTCCAGGTTCTGATATCACCCTGCAACACGTGGGTATCAACCCGACTCGTGTAGGTGTGATCAACATCCTGCGTGCCATGGGTGGCAATATCGAGCTGCTGAACGAACGCGAAGTGGGTGGTGAGCCGGTGGCTGACATCCGTATCCGTTCGGCCCAGCTGAAAGGTATTCGTATCCCTGAAGATCAGGTACCGCTGGCCATCGACGAATTCCCGGCGCTGTTTATTGCCGCGGCCTGTGCCGAAGGCGAAACCGTACTGACCGGTGCGGAAGAGCTGCGCGTGAAAGAAAGTGACCGTATCCAGTCCATGGTGGATGGCCTGAATATCCTCGGCGTCAAAGCTGAAGGTACTCACGATGGCGCGATCATCCAGGGCTTTGGTGGTAACGGTGCCTTTGGTGGCGGCGAAATCGAAAGTCACGGTGATCACCGTATTGCCATGAGTTTTGCAATGGCGTCCCTGCGTGGCAGTGCCCAGATTCGTATTCTGGATTGCGCCAACGTGGCGACTTCTTTCCCGGGCTTTGTGGAACTGGCTTCTGGTGCCGGTCTGCAACTGAGTGTTCAGGAAGAAGCATGATTGATCTGACGGCTCCCGTTATCACCATTGACGGTCCGTCCGGCGCTGGCAAGGGCACGGTCTGTGCCCTGCTGGCCGAGTCGCTTGGCTGGCAGTTGCTCGACAGTGGTGCCCTGTATCGCATCACCGGTCTGGCTGCCACCCGCAAGCAGATTGCGCTGGATGATGAAGCCGCGGTTGCCAATGTTGCCGCGACGCTGGACGTGTATTTTGTGCCACGTTCTACCGGTGTGGAAGTGATCCTCGAAGGTGAGGATGTCACCACCACCATTCGTACCGAAGAAGTGGGCAGTCTGGCTTCCCAGGTAGCCGCCTTGCCGGCGGTACGTGCTGCGTTGCTGCAGCGCCAACGCGATTTCCAGACCAGCCCGGGCGTGATTGCCGATGGCCGGGATATGGGAACCGTGGTTTTCCCACAAGCCACCGTGAAGGTGTTTCTGACCGCCAGTGCTGAAGAGCGTGGCCGTCGACGCTATCAACAGTTGCTTGACAAGGGATTTGATGCTAGTTTACCCGCCCTTATCGAAGACATCCGTGCTCGCGATGAACGTGACAGCAACCGTTCTGTCGCTCCACTCAAGCCTGCTGACGACGCCGTTCTGATTGACAGTACCGTACTGACGATTGAACAGGTCTGTGAACAGGTCCTTGATCTTGTTCGCAAAGCAGGACTGATCTGAGATCCGGAACCCGTGGCGTCTGCCAGCTCCCGACTCTTTTTTGAGATACGCTCCCGAGGTTCTTTGTTTGACCAGCCCCGAATGTCTGGCCGTTCGGAACGCGCCTAGTCTGTTCTTCTGCAGACCTTGCGCTTTTATAAAAGACAGGTGTTATTCATGACCGAAAGTTTTGCTGAATTATTTGAAGAATCCTTGAAAGAACTGGACATGCAGCCCGGTTCTATCGTTACCGGTACCGTTGTTGATATCGACAGCGACTGGGTAACTGTATATTCAGGTCTGAAGTCCGAAGCCGTTATCCCACGCAGCCAGTTCCTGAACGAAAAAGGCGAGCTGGAAGTTAAAATCGGCGACGAAACCCAGGTTTCTCTGGAAGCTCTGGAAGATGGTTTCGGTGAGACCCGCCTGTCTCGTGAAAAAGCCAAGCGCGCTGAAAGCTGGAAAGAGCTGGAAAAAGCCTTCGAAGCTGAAGAAATGGTTATGGGTGTTATCAACGGTAAAGTCAAAGGTGGCTTCACTGTTGATCTGAAGAACATCCGTGCATTCCTGCCAGGTTCTCTGGTTGACGTGCGTCCAGTACGTGACACTGCTCATCTGGAAGGCAAAGAGCTGGAATTCAAGGTTATCAAGCTGGATGCCAAGCGTAACAACGTGGTTGTATCCCGTCGTGCCGTTCTGGAAGCTGCTAACTCTCAAGAGCGCGAAGAGCTGCTGGCTAACCTGCAAGAAGGTCAGTCTGTCAAGGGTATCGTGAAGAACCTGACCGACTACGGTGCCTTCGTTGATCTGGGCGGCGTAGACGGCCTGCTGCACATCACTGACATGGCCTGGAAGCGTATCAAGCACCCAAGCGAAATCGTTGCTGTTGGTGACGAAATCGACGTTAAAGTGCTGAAGTTCGACCGTGAGCGCAACCGCGTTTCTCTGGGTCTGAAGCAGCTGGGCGATGATCCATGGGTGAACATCAACGAACGTTACCCAGAAAACGCTCGCGTTAAAGCTCGCGTAACCAACCTGACTGACTACGGCTGCTTCGCTGAGCTGGAAGAAGGCGTTGAAGGTCTGGTTCACGTATCCGAAATGGATTGGACCAACAAGAACATCCACCCATCCAAAGTGGTTCAGGTTGGTGACGAGATTGATGTAATGGTTCTGGATATCGACGAAGAACGTCGTCGTATCTCCCTGGGCATCAAGCAGTGCACCATGAACCCATGGGAAGAGTTCGGTACCAAGTTCAACAAGGGCGACAAGATCTCCGGTAAGATCAAGTCTATCACTGACTTCGGTATCTTCATCGGTCTGGACGGCGGCATCGACGGTCTGGTTCACCTGTCTGACATTTCCTGGAACGACAACGGCGAAGAAGCTGTTCGTAACTACAAGAAAGGCGACGAACTGGAAACTGTTATCCTGTCTATCGATCCAGAGCGTGAGCGCATCTCCCTGGGCGTGAAACAACTGGAAAACGATCCGTTCTCTGACTTCGTTGCTACCAACGACAAAGGCGCGATCGTAACTGGTAAAGTGATCTCTGTTGATGCCAAGGCTGCTGTTATTGAAGTAGCTCCAGGCGTAGAAGCTGTTCTGAAAGCTTCTGAAATCAGCCGTGACAAAGTAGAAGACGCTCGTAACGTCCTGAAAGAAGGCGACGAAGTTGAAGCTCTGATCACTGTTGTTGATCGCAAGAACCGTTCTATTGGTCTGTCTGTTAAGGCCAAAGACAACGCTGATGACCGTCAAGCTCTGAAAGAGCAGCGTGCAAAAGCTGAATCCGAGATCTCTGGTCCTACCACTATCGGTGACCTGATCAAGGAACAACTGAATCAGAAAGACTGATCCAGTGTAAAAAAACCCGCTTCGGCGGGTTTTTTTTTGCCCTTTGTCAGCCATATGCTCACTTTACGGAATAAGAGTGGTGCTTTTTCCCGCTGTGTGGTTGTTTTGACGCTGTCTCTGGCCTACTCTTGTGCTTGCAAATGCCCGATGCTAACTGCATGATTTCACAAGAATAATTGTCTGGCTGGCCCTCACGGAGGAATTTGCTGTGACCAAGTCCGAGCTGATTGAGAATATAGTGGCGCGTCAACCACAGTTATCACCAAAAGACGTTGAGCTGGCCGTTAAAACCATGCTGGATTACATGTCGCAATCGCTGTCATCCGGAGAGCGTATTGAGATACGTGGTTTCGGCAGTTTTTCATTACACTATCGTGCGCCGCGTACTGGACGTAACCCAAAAACGGGTGAAACTGTCGAGTTAAAAGGCAAATACGTTCCCCATTTCAAACCTGGCAAGGAACTTCGGGATCAGGTCAATGATTCGGGTGAAGAAGAATAACCCTGTGTTTGTGGTTTGATCGCTCATGCTCAGAAAAATCCGGATTTTTGTCAGCCTGGTGTCCTTTGTACTCCTGCTGGTGTATTGCCTGGCCTTTGCGGCCCGTAACAGCACGGTTGTGCCTGTCGATTTCCTGGTCGGTCAGCCCTCTGAGTTGCCGTTGGCGATGTGGTTGGGTGTTGCGGTAATGCTTGGCTGTTTGCTGGGAGTGATTGCTGGTGTGGCATCCGGTTTTCGCAAGAATCGGGAAATTCGTCGCCTGCAGAAACAGCTGGCTGCTGCCACTGCGCCGGTTAGCAAACCTGTTGCCGCTGTGGCCAAGAGCCAGTAATGGATCTTTTGGCGGTATTCCTGCTACTGCTGGTTGCAACAGCCAGTGGCTGGTTTCTTGGATATCGCGCTGGCAAACAAAAGCCGGCTTCGGCTGTTCCTGACTGGATTCCGAGTGTTGATACCCTGTTGTCACAACATTCGGATGCCTCCCTCAAGCGTCTCATTAATGCCCAGAGCATGGATGACGACACTCTCGAGCTACTGCTCAAGCTTGGCCGCACCTTGCGTGACAAGGGTGAGGTTGAGCGTGCTATTCATTTGCATCAGGGGCTGTTTGGCCGTACCGATCTCAGTCGCACTCACGCTCAGGAGCTTGAGCTGGAACTCGCCCGTGATTATCTGGTGGCGGGGTTGTTTGATCGTGCTGAACGTCTATTGCAGGAGTTGGTGAATAATCGCAGTGTGGTTCAGGAAAAGGCCGAGCTGGAGCTGGTAGAGCTGTATGAAGAAGAAGGTGACTGGCAGCGTGTTGTTGATCTATACAAGGATCGTAAGCCGGCCAGTACCCGTTTGTGTGTGCGTCTTGCGCATGCGTGTTGTGAGTTGGCTGAGCGTGCTGCGCGGGTCGGGGAGTATCTGGAAACCCGCCGTCTGACGCGTGTTGCTCTCAAGATGGATTCGGGGTGTGCCCGTGCATTTGTGGTTCTTGGTGATATGGCCTATCGCCAACGAGAGCACAACGAGGCGGTACGCTGTTATCTGAAAGCCATGGATCTGGATTCTCATGTTGTGGTTGCCGTGCTGGAGCCTCTGGTTGAGTCGTTTCGGGCGCTGCATGACCTCTCAGGCCTGCTGGTGCATTTACGACAGCATACCGCTGATCTGGGATATGTTCCTGCGCTTGAGGCACGGGTTGAGGCGTTGGCGTATACCGAAGGACAGGACAAGGCTTTTGAGCATTTTTTGAAAGAGCTGGAAGCGCATCCGTCTTATACAGGATTTGTGACCTATCTGGGACTATTGCTACGTCAGGGCCGCCTGATGGGGCAGTCGCAGTCACAACAGGCCTATGATATTCTCCTGCGTATTACTGAGAACGAACCCCGGTTCGTTTGTGATCACTGTGGATTCAAGGCTCGGGAATTTCACTGGCGCTGCCCGAGTTGTAAGGACTGGGCCAGCCTCAAGGCTGCCGCGCCGCTGAAGTACCAGCCTGCTGCGCTGGAAGACTTATGACTATTTCATCCCCTATTGTTGTTGCTCTGGATTACCCGCAAGCGGCTCCTGCTTTGGCGATGGCTGATCTGCTGGATCCGTCTGCCTGTCGTGTGAAGGTTGGAAAAGAACTCTATACCGCTGAAGGTCCTGCGATCGTTGAAAACCTGATGAAAAAAGGGTTTGAAGTCTTTCTGGATCTGAAATTCCACGATATTCCCAATACCTGTGCCAAGGCGGTTGGTGCTGCCGCTCGTCTGGGAGTCTGGATGGTCAACGTACATGCCAGTGGTGGTCGTCGTATGATGGAGGCCGCGCGTAATGAGCTGGACAAGCAGTCATATCAGCCTCTGCTGATTGGTGTCACCGTGCTGACCTCCATGGATGCGTCTGATCTCGCTGATCTGGGTCTGGATGTTACTCCTGAGCAGCAGGTTGCCCGTCTGGCGCGTCTGGCCAAAACCTCCGGTCTGGATGGTGTTGTGTGTTCTGCTAATGAAGTTGGCATCATTCGCGAAAACTGCGGTTCGGATTTCCTGACCGTAACCCCAGGTATTCGCCCATCCTGGAGTGATAACCAGGATCAGAAGCGCGTTATGACCCCGGAAGAAGCGGTTGCAGCGGGTGTAAGTTATATGGTGATTGGCCGTCCAATCACTCAGGCTGCCAATCCTGCTGAGGCGTGCGCCCGAATCCTTGCCAGCCTCGCTTGAGGCGGCTTGCGTCAGAAAGGAAGCAGGTTAAGGGAATTTTTGATTTAACCGGCGGTCTGTCTTTTCATTTTGATGTCATTCCTTTCTGTTAGTTTGTGCAGCGTTTTTAGGTCGCACAATCATCCCCAGACTGGTCCCAAGAGGTAGATCTGTGAAAATTGCGGTTGCCGGTACCGGCTATGTAGGGTTGTCTAATGCGCTGTTACTGGCACAGCATAACGAAGTAGTTGCTCTCGATATTGTTGAGGACAAGGTTCGTATGCTGAACAGTAAAATGGCACCAATAGTCGATAATGAAATTGAAGACTTTCTGGCTAACCGGAAGCTGAATTTCACTGCAACTCTTGATAAGCATCAGGCCTACGAAGGGGCTGATTACGTCATTATTGCTACCCCTACTGATTATGATACCGAGACTAACTACTTCAATACCCGTTCGGTTGAAGCTGTGATCAAGGATGTATTGGCTATCAATCCTTCCGCCGTGATGATTATCAAGTCCACCATTCCGGTGGGGTATACGCATCGCATTCGCGAAGAATTTGGTACTGAAAACATCATCTTCTCGCCAGAGTTTCTGCGTGAAGGCAAGGCGCTGTACGACAACCTGTATCCGTCCCGGATTATTATTGGTGAACAATCCGAGCGCGCCGAACGTTTTGCTGATCTGCTGCGTCAGGGGGCGATTCGCAAGGATGTGCCGGTGCTGTTTATCGACTCTACCGAAGCGGAAGCGGTAAAGCTGTTCTCCAATACTTACCTGGCGATGCGGGTGGCGTACTTCAACGAGCTGGATACCTATGCCCAGACTCATGGTCTGGACACTCGTCAGATTATTGATGGCGTAGGTCTTGATCCGCGTATCGGTAAACACTACAACAACCCGTCGTTTGGTTATGGCGGTTACTGTCTGCCAAAAGATACCAAGCAGCTGCTGGCCAACTTCAACGATGTACCGAATAACCTGATTCGTGCCATTGTGGATGCCAACAGTACCCGTAAGGATTTTATTGCTGACTCCATTATTCGCCGCAGACCGAAGGTGGTGGGTGTATACCGATTGATCATGAAGGCAGGTTCGGACAATTTCCGTGCTTCAGCGATTCAGGGCATCATGAAACGCATCAAGGCCAAGGGGATTGAAGTTGTGATTTATGAGCCGGTAATGAAAGAGGAAAACTTCTTTAATTCACGGGTCATTCGCGATCTTAACGAATTCCGTGAATTGTCGGATGTGATTATTGCCAACCGTATGCATCCGGATCTCGCCGGGGTGGAAGACAAGATCTTCACACGTGATCTGTTTGGTAGTGATTGATCGTCTCCATCATGAAGCGATAAAACGCCAGTCATTGTGCTTAATGCCGATCAGTTAAGCCCCCGTCGGCATTCTTAAATGTCGTTACCGCATCGGTTGGTCACGATCTGCTTGGCTTGTTAATTGGCTCTACCGTATGCCCTCATGGGGGACCTTGTCCCCCGGCCGGGCGGGCCTCCCCCTGCTTAGCCCGATTGGGCTCGTGCTTCCGGTTTTCACCGACAACGGCTTTTCGACCCCGGCCAGATGGCACATCCCTGTGCCCTGTCTATTGGTGAAGAAGGGCTTTGCGGGGCATCCATGCCCCGGCTGGGTCGGCCGTTGCGGTGAATCCCGGCTCGCCCAGATGGGCATTGGGCAGCCAGCTGCGCTGGGTACATTCGGAAATCAATGATCAGGCTGTTTAAAAGTCCCTAACTGATCGGCATTAAGCCATTGTGCTGGCGTTTTTTATGTCTGGGAGAAATTGCAGGCAATAAAAAAGGCGACATAAAGTCGCCTTTTTCGAATTCTTTGCTGGAAAATTGGCTCCCCGAGCTGGACTTGAACCAGCGACCAACGGATTAACAGTCCGCTGCTCTACCGACTGAGCTATCGGGGAACATAATCAGCAAAAGTATTGCTGTATCCTGAACAACAAAAAAGCGACTATCGGTCGCTTTTCAGGATTTTACCTGCTTTGAAGTTGGCTCCCCGAGCTGGACTTGAACCAGCGACCAACGGATTAACAGTCCGCTGCTCTACCGACTGAGCTATCGGGGAACGTCATAAGCAAGTGGTGCGCATTATACGGTAGACGAAGATAACGTCAAGCTATCAGAAGTAAAAAATTCTGAAAAATCAGTTCTTTCCGTCCGGAGTATCCTGGTCGTGAGAAATACGGCTGAACATCGCACCTTTCTGGCCTTTGTACTTGGCGTTGGTGCGCTTGTTGTACGGACGTTTGGCTGGGCTGCTCAGGGTTTCAAACGACATGGCGCAAATGACCATGCCAGGGCGCAATGCCAGTGGCAGTTTGCCGTTGTTGTAGAACTCCAGCACGATTTGTCCATCCCAGCCCGGATCAATGCGTCCGGCGGTCAGGTGAACAACCAGTCCCAGGCGGGCGAGGGAGCTACGGCCATCCAGCCAGCCCACCAGATTATCCGGGATTCGCACCTGTTCGAGGGTTGCGCCTAGTACCAGCTCGCCAGGGTGGATAAACAGCGCCTGATCGGCAGCGATTTCGATTTCCTTGCTCATGATGCGGTCGATATCGCGTTCGAGCTGGTGACGGTCGCCAGACAGATCCAGGTGGGTTACGGAGTTATTGCTGAACACCCGGAAGCGGTGATCGAGGCGCAGGTCAACGCTGATGCCGGCGATGGCGTCTTCGGATGGGGCTGGTTCGATACTGATGGAACCATCAGCCAGATGTTGTTCGATATCGGCGTCGCTGAGGCGCATGGGGGCTCTCCCTGGGGTCAGTCCTCAAGACTGACCAGATCTATGGCGTAACGGGTGCTGTTGTTCTGTTTGTCGGCCAGCTTCACCAGTACGTACTGATGATCGATTGCCAGCCAGGCGGTAATACTGCGTTTGTCCTGGCGAATCTGACGAACCTTGATGGTGCGCAGGGGGCCAATACGGGTACTCAGGGTTTCTTCACCAACTACTTCGTAGTGGTGCATCTTGATCTTGTTCTTTTCGAACACCGGATATTCGAGCTGACGCTTGCCGGCGGCAACATCCAGGCTGATTTGCAGCATGTAGGTCAGGCGGTCCTGAATCTGGTCGTGCCACTGGTTTTTGAAAATATCACCGGAGAGGCTGTTCAGAACGGTTTTGGCCTTGTGATCGAAGCGGAAGGCTCGATCATCCTCCTGAATCATTCCTGATCCTTTCAGGCTGTATTCCAGTGGCTGGATCTTGCCATGGTTCAGCTGGAAGTGTGTGGTTTCATCCAGGCTGGCGGCTGATGCTGATGCGCTGAATTGCAATTGCCAGCTGTTGTCTGTCAGTTGCTGCAGGGTACGGTCGGCGTCGATATCAAATGACAGGAAGCCAAGCTTGTAACGGCTGGAGTAACGGGCCTTGAAAGGGGACAGGCTGGTACTGGACAGGGTTTGAGGTGGCGTCGCCGCCGGGGCGGTGGTGACCGCTCCGGCTGGACTGCCTGATACCAGCAGCGATAGCAGCAGGCTCAGATGCAAGAAACGCAAAGGGGCTACTCCAGCAGGACAGAGTGCCTACAATGGCTCAGAGTGCGTCGAGACGCAAGCCACTGGCAGGCAGCTCCTTGCCATCAAGGGTAACGCTTTTACTGGTGAGACGCAGACGACCTTCGACGAACCACTTCACCACAATTGGATACAGCACGTGTTCCTGAGCGTGAACCTTGTCCTTCAGGCTGTTGGCGCTGTCGTCAGCGGTGACGCTGACCACGGCCTGTGCAACCACAGGGCCACCATCCAGCTCTTCAGTCACAAAATGCACTGAAACACCGTGAGTGCTGTCACCCGCATCAATGGCGCGCTGATGGGTATTAAGCCCTGGGTACAGCGGCAGCAATGATGGATGGATATTCAGCAGGCGTCCCTGATAGTGGCGGACAAACTCTGGAGTAAGAATGCGCATAAATCCGGCCAGAACCACCAGGTCCGGGTCGAATTCATCAATAGCGTCCATCATGGCCTTGTCGAAAGCCAGACGGTCACTGAATTCCTTGTGATCAACTACCAGTGCCGGAATATCGCGGTCGCGAGCGTGCTGGACACCGGCGGCGTCGGGGCGATTGGAAATCACCCCGGCAACGGTGGCATCCAGATCGCCACGACGGCAAGCTTCAACCAGCGCCAGCATATTACTGCCGGTGCCGGAAATCAGAATAACCAGACGTGGGGTTTCCGGGATGCTGTCAGTGACCATCATACGGTGCGGTTACCCAGGAATTCGACGGATGCTTCGTCGCCTTGTTTGGCAGCGATTTCACCGATGATCCAGGATTGTTCGCCTTCAGCGTTCAGCAGGGCAACCGCTTGCTGAGCCTGAGCGGCTGGCAGCGCTACGATCATGCCAACACCACAGTTGAAGGTGCGGAACATTTCAGCCGTCTTGACGTTGCCTGCCTGTTGCAGCCATTCGAACACGGCTGGCCAGCGCCAGCTGTTGGTGTCGATCAGGGCTTTGCAGCTATCTGGCAGAACGCGAGGAATGTTTTCCTGGAAGCCGCCGCCAGTTACGTGACACATGGCGTGTACGTCCAGAGCGTTGATCAGCTTCAGAACTGGCTTGACGTAAATCTTGGTTGGCGCCATCAGAGCGTCAGCCAGAGGGACACCATCCAGATCAGCAGTCAGGTCGGCATTGGAGAACTCGATGATCTTGCGAACCAGAGAGTAACCGTTGGAGTGTGGGCCGCTGGAAGCGATGGCAACCAGAGCGTCACCAGCCTGTACCTTGGAACCGTCGATGATTTCGTCTTTTTCAACGATACCAACGCAGAAACCAGCCAGGTCGTAGTCTTCGCCTTCGTACATGCCTGGCATCTCGGCGGTTTCACCACCCACCAGAGCAGCACCAGCCTGTTCACAGCCGATACCAATACCGTTGATCACGGAAGCAGCAACGTCTACGTTCAGATGACCAGTAGCGTAGTAGTCGAGAAAGAACAGAGGTTCAGCACCGGCAACCACCAGGTCGTTGGCACACATGGCCACCAGGTCGATACCGATGGTGTCGTGTTTGGCCAGATCCATTGCCAGGCGCAGTTTGGTGCCCACGCCGTCGGTACCGGATACCAGTACTGGCTGTTTGTAGCCTTGTGGCAGTTCAAACAGGGCGCCAAAGCCACCCAGGCCGGCCATTACTTCAGGGCGACGGGTACGTTTGGCTACGTGTTTGATGCGTTCGACCAGGGCGTTGCCTGCGTCGATGTCGACGCCAGCGTCTTTATAGCTGAGGGATGTTGGTTCGGTCATGCTGTGATTCACAGGGTGGCTGCAAAGAAGCGGGGTATTCTAGCGATTTGTCATCCATCCTGCACGTCAACGATGCAATATTCTCGCGGAAGGGGCGTTTCTGACCGGAAATTTCGATCAATGAAGGTGTGGATACTGTTTTTTCGGGTAGGTGACAGCGCAAAAGTACGTGGCACAATAGCGCCTCGTTGTCCGACCCGAGGTCGGTAAAAGTCCGGGGCTGCCATTTTCGGCGCTTTCGGCTGATAATCCGTGCTCTCCGTGGCCTGAATCGGGGTTCTGTCATTGGTTCTGAACAAGTCTGCTGGTCATCATCCTCAATTAACCCTGTCGGTTCTGGTCAGGGATGATGCCCGTTTTGCCAATTTTTATGCCGGTGCCAATGAAGAGCTGATTCAGGCGGTCCAGAAGCAATGGACGCTGGCAGGTGATCCGTTCCTGTATATATGGGGGCATCCTGGCAGTGGTCGTAGTCATCTTTTGCAGGCGGCTTGTCACTATGCTGATGGGCTTGGTCATCACAGTGTGTATCTGCCACTGCGCGAACTGGTTTCGTATGAGCCTTCCGTTCTTGAAGGTCTGGAAAAGCTGCCGTTGGTGGTGCTCGATGATCTTGATGTGATTGCCGGTAACGAAGACTGGGAGATCGCGCTGTTCCACCTGTTTAACCGCATTCGTGACGCCGAAGGCCATCTGTTGATGGCTGCCAATGTGACTCCGCGCGGATTGGCGGTGGCGTTGCCTGATCTGGCATCCCGTCTGAGCGGCGGGGTGATGTATCAGTTGCACAGCCTGCAGCCAGAGGAGCGAGCGCTGGCGCTGGTGTTGCGTGCCCGTCGTCGCGGTATTCTGCTGGGTGAAGATGTTGCGCGTTTTCTGGTGGGGCGAGGCCCTGAGTGTATGTCCGGGCTGGCCGATATTCTCGATCAGCTGGATCAGGAATCCCTGTCACAGCAGCGCAAGCTGACCATTCCGTTTGTTAAGGAAGTTCTGGGTTGGTAAGTGGTATTGAGCAGGTGGTAGTAACAAGCAGGTGGTAGTAACAAGCAGGTGGTAGAAACCAGATTTGAAACATAAAAAAACCGGGCATTGCCCGGTTTTTTTATGGGTCATACAAACGTCAATCAGGCCAGAGCGGCTTTCAGACGTTCAACCGCAGCCTTCAGTACGTCGAGGCTGGTGGCGTAAGACAGACGCATGTAACCAGGGGTGCCGAATGCAGAACCTGGAACCATGGCAACGCCAGCTTCCAGCAGCATCTTCTCAGCGAAGACTACGTCGTCTTCGATACCCATGGCAGCCATGGCGCCCTTGAAGCAAGGGTAAGCGTAGAACGCGCCGTCGCCGGACACACACTCAACACCTGGCAGTTCGTTCAGAGCGGCAGTCAGCCAGTCGTGACGTTCCTTGAACGCCGCCAGCATTGGCACCATACATTCCTTGCCGCCTTTCAGAGCCGCTTCAGCAGCTACCTGAGATACGGAAGTCGGGTTGGAGGTGCTCTGGGACTGGATGTTCTTCATGGCGTTGATCAGCTTCACCGGACCTGCGGCGTAACCGATACGCCAGCCAGTCATGCTGTAAGCCTTGGAAACACCGTTCAGAACGATAGTACGGTCGTAGAGGTCCGGGCAGGCGTTCAGAATGTTGCAGAAGCCACCTTCAGACCAGATGATGTGTTCGTACATGTCGTCAGACGCGATCAGAACGTTCGGGTACTTACGCAGAACTTCACCCAGTGCCGCCAGTTCTTCCAGGTTGTAAGCAACGCCGGATGGGTTGGATGGGCTGTTCAGAACCACCAGACGGGTCTTGTCAGTGATAACGGCTTCCAGTTGCTCTGGAGTGATCTTGAAGCGGGTGCTCATGTCGGTATCGATAAACACCGGAACCGCACCAGCCACAATCACCATGTCCGGGTAGGAAACCCAGTATGGAGCTGGAATAACCACTTCATCACCCGGATTCAGGTAAGCCAGGCTCAGGTTGAAGAAGCTCTGCTTGCCACCGCAAGAAACCAGAATCTGGTTCGGAGCGTAGGTCAGGTTGTTGTCGTTCTTGAACTTGCCGATAATGGCCTGCTTCAGTCCTGGCGTACCGTCCACCGCGGTGTACTTGGTGAAGCCGTTGTTAATGGCGTCAATGGCGGCTTTCTTGATGTGTTCCGGAGTATCGAAGTCCGGTTCACCAGCGCCCAGGCCAATAATGTCTTTGCCTTCTGCGCGCAGCACAGCAGCACGGTTGGTAACTGCCAGAGTAGGAGAGGGCTTGATCTGTTGTACGCGATCAGACAGTTGCAGATCCAAAATGTGTATCCTCGAAAACGGCGGTGGAAATAAAAAAAGAGCTGGCCGGCTCTGACAATTGCCGGATTTCCGGCAAACCGGCGAATGTTACTAGATTCATGTCGATACTGGAATCCTGATGAGCAAATCCTTTCAACTGACGAGCAAATATCCGCCAGCCGGAGATCAGCCTGAGGCAATCCGCCAACTGGTGCGTGGCGTGAATGCCGGTTTGCTGAAACAGACCCTGCTGGGGGTAACCGGCTCTGGTAAAACCTTCACCATGGCCAACGTGATTGCCCAGTGTCAGCGGCCAGCTATCGTCATGGCACACAACAAAACCCTTGCAGCCCAGCTGTATGGGGAGTTCAAGGAGTTTTTCCCGGACAATGCCGTGGAATACTTCGTGTCCTACTACGACTACTACCAGCCGGAAGCCTATGTTCCGTCATCCGATACCTTCATCGACAAGGATGCCTCGGTTAACGAACATATTGAACAGATGCGACTGTCGGCAACCAAGGCGCTGATGGAACGACGGGATGCGATTATTGTTGCCACCGTATCAGCCATCTACGGTCTGGGGGATCCTGAGTCCTATCTGAAGATGATGCTGCATCTGGTGCGCGGTGATCGCATTGATCAGCGCACCATTTTGCGTCGTCTGGCCGAGCTGCAATACACCCGCAACGATGCCGATTTCCACCGTGGCACCTACCGCGTACGCGGCGAGATCATCGACGTATTCCCGGCAGAAAGTGACGACGAAGCCATTCGTATCGAACTGTTTGACGACGAGGTTGAACAGCTGTGCAGCTTCGACCCGCTCACTGGCCACATCTACAACCGTCTGGCGCGTGTGACGATTTATCCGAAGACCCACTACGTAACCCCGCGGCAGCGTATTCTCGACGCCATTGAAGGCATCAAGGTCGAACTTGATCAGCGCCTGCAGTATTACCGTGACAACAACCTGCTGGTCGAAGCCCAACGACTGGAACAGCGCACCCGTTATGACATCGAGATGATGCAGGAGCTGGGTTATTGCTCCGGTATCGAAAACTACTCGCGTTATCTGTCGGGCCGGGCCGAAGGTGATGCGCCGCCAACCCTGTTCGATTACATCCCCAAGGATGCACTGGTGTTTGTTGACGAGTCCCACGTGACTATTCCGCAAATTGGCGGCATGTATCGCGGTGACCGTTCCCGGAAGGAAACCCTGGTGCAGTTCGGTTTCCGATTGCCGTCGGCGCTGGATAACCGTCCGATGCGCTTTGAAGAGTGGGAGTCAATTGTTCCCCAGTGCATTTTTGTCTCGGCCACGCCGGGCAACTACGAACGTGATCATCAGGATGCGGTGGTTGAGCAGGTGGTGCGGCCGACAGGATTGGTGGACCCGCAAATTGAAATCCGCCCGGCTACTGGACAGGTTGACGACGTACTCCACGAACTGCAGCTGCGGGTTCAGGTTGGAGAGCGGGTGCTGATCACCGTACTTACCAAGCGTATGGCGGAAGACCTCACCAGCTTCCTGATGGAGCAGAATGTTCGCGTGCGGTATCTGCACTCTGACATCGACACCGTCGAACGGGTTGAGATTATCCGCGACCTGCGCCTCGGCGAATTTGATGTGCTGGTCGGTATCAACCTGCTGCGTGAGGGCCTCGACATACCGGAAGTGTCACTGGTGGCGATTTTTGATGCCGACAAGGAAGGTTTTCTGCGCTCCGAACGCTCACTGATCCAGACCATTGGCCGCGCCGCCCGTAACCTCAACGGCAAGGCCATCCTGTATGCTGACCGCATAACCGACTCCATGCAGCGCGCCATCGACGAGACTGACCGCCGACGTGAGAAACAGGTCCGCTTTAACGAAGAGAACGGCATTGTGCCGCAAGGCGTGCATCGCTCCGTTGAGGATATTCTGGAGGCGGCACCACCACCGGGCAAAAAAGGCAAAGGCAAAACCCGTGGACGCAAGGTTGCCGAAACCGCTGCCGATTATCAGGCTGATCATTGGCAACAACTGCCTGCGACCGAGCTGGTGGGGCGGATCGCCAAGGTCGAGGACGAGATGTTCAAGGCCGCTCGCGACCTCAACTTTGAAGAGGCTGCCCGTTTGCGCGATTTGTTACATGCCATGAAAGCTAAAATGATCAGCAATAGCTAACATGTGTCAGTAACCCGGCAACAGGTGTGATGTATAACTCGTCTGTTCGCCGGGGCAGATCAGCCCCGAAGTCACAGCACCGGCGGGTTGTGTGGAGCAAAGGAGTCGCAGGATGTCGAGTAATGCCCATTCCATGCTGATGAACCGGGTTGAATCGTTATCGGAACGTCTGGCGTTAATCCATGACAATATCCTGCAACGTGTCAGCCTCGTTGACCGGGTTTCCTGTGCTATTTATGACCCCGCCACGGATCTGCTCAAAACCTTCATCAATAGCACCCGTAACGGCAACGCGCTCAACCGCTATCAATATCCACTGGAAGCCAGCGTATCGTTAAGTCGTCTGGCAGCAAGCGGCGAATGCCGCGTAATCGATTTCATACCCGGCAGCGTCTCCCCGGATAATCCGCATTCCGTATGGCTGCTGGAGCAGGGCTATCAGTCGTCATTTACCGTTCCGCTGTTCAGCGGTGATCATCTGGTTGGCTTTGTTTTTTTCGACAGCCTTACCGAAGCCGCGTTTACCGACATCGTCCAGCGAGATCTTGTACTGTTCTGCAACCTGATCCTGATGGCCATCGTATCGGAACTGACAGCCGTCAGCTGCCTGATGACCACGGCTCAGGTTGCCCGTGAATTTGTCACCCTGCGCGATTTTGAAACCGGCGCCCACCTCACACGAATGGCCTTGCTGGCGCGCCTGATTGTCAGAGACATGGCCCAGGAATACAACCTCGACGACGAGTTTGTGGAACATCTGTACCTGTTTGCTCCTCTGCATGACATTGGCAAAATCGGCGTGCCCGACCAGATTCTTCTGAAACCCGGCAAACTCAATGACACCGAGTGGGTTGTTATGAAAAGCCATGTCGTCAAAGGCGTTGATATCATCCGTCGGGTGTTAAAAGACTACCAGCTCAGCCATATGGTGGATTCCCGCTTGATGATCAACATCGTCGCCGGACACCATGAGCGTCTGGATGGCAGCGGATACCCCAAAGGACTGAGCGGCGATGAGATTCCACTGGAAGCCCGCATCGTCGCCGTCGCCGACATGTTCGACGCCCTCACCAGCAAACGCCCCTATAAAGAAGCCTGGCCACTTGCCGACGCCTTCGACGAACTGCGCCATCTGGCCGCTATCGGCCAGATCGACAGCCGCTGCGTACAGGCTTTGCTGGACAATCAGGAAGTGGTTGCCGACATCATCAGCCACTACCGCGACCCGGAAGAACAACCCGCATTGCAGGAATGACAGCAAGCTCGAAAAAATTGCTTGTCAGTCATCCGTAAGTACCGTAATATGCGTCGCAATTCAGGACTATAGCTCAGTTGGTTAGAGCGCTACCTTGACATGGTAGAGGTCCCCAGTTCGAATCTGGGTAGTCCTACCAGAATTAAAGAAACCCGGTTACGCAAGTAACCGGGTTTTTTGCGTTTGGGATTTCAACGTTTTGGCGTTGAAATTGGCGCCTCGTTAATGTTCGATTTTCTGAGCACTCTGGCGATTAATATTCATATGTGATCCACTTGGCAGGCGGAATGCAAATGGAGTCGCAGGTGTTTTCTAATACATTGATCAGCTGGATTGGTCAGCACGACTTGGATGCTCGTGCCAACGAAACGGATGGCCCTATTCTGGCCACCCTGAAAGCCTTTCCGTTCAAGTCGGCCAGCTTTCTTTATAACTACCCTGATGAGCAGGTGAACGAGTACATCACCTGGTTGAAAGGGCAGGTTAATACTCCGGTTTCCATTACCCGTGCAGAACTGCAATCTCCCGTACACTTTGGCGATATCTACGAAAGCGCTACTCAATTGCTGGAATCGCTGTCGGAGCGGGAGCTGCACAATCTCAGCATTCTTCTGAGCCCTGGTACACCGGCCATGCAGGCGGTGTGGATTCTGTTAGGGAAAACCCGCTTTCCGGCAACTTTTTACCAATCTTCAATTCAGCAAGGTGTTCAGGTTGCGGACATTCCATTCGATATCGCTGCTGAGTACATCCCGCCAGCCAAATCGCTCAGTGCCGGTCAGCTGCAAACCCTCAGCAATACCAATCCGCCAGATAACGCAGCATTTAAAGACATCGTTACGCGCAGCGAGTCAATGCAGACGCTGATTCAGCGTGCCCGGATACTGGCTGAGCACGAGGTGCCGGTGTTGATTGATGGTGAATCCGGAACCGGCAAAGAGTTGTTTGCCCGCGCCATTCACAACGCCAGCCCTCGCAAAGACAAACCCTTTATTGCTGTGAATTGTGGTGCCTTCCCGCCAGAGCTGATCGACTCCATGCTGTTCGGTCATAAGAAAGGCGCCTTTACCGGTGCCATTGCCGACAAGCCCGGTTATTTCGAACAAGCCCATGGTGGCACCCTGTTTCTGGATGAATTCGGAGAGCTGGAACCTGCCGTTCAGGTGCGCTTGCTGCGGGTGCTGCAAGACAAAACCTTTACCCGGGTTGGCGATACCAAAGAGCAAACCAGTGACTTTCGCCTGATTGCTGCTACTAACAAAAATCTGATCGAAGCGGCAGCCGAAGGACGTTTTCGTGAAGACCTGTTTTATCGCGTAGCGGTGGGTGTGTTGCACCTGCCGCCGCTGCGCGAGCGTAATGGCGACTTGTTGTTTTTGGCGGATAGCCTGCTGCATGTGATGGTGAAGGAATATCCATTACTCGAAGGTAAAAAAATTTCCGCGTCGGGTAAGAATGTCATCCAGCAGCATCGCTGGCCGGGCAATATTCGCGAATTAAAATCCACCATATTGCGTGCTGCACTGTGGGCCACTGGTTCTGACATCACTGGTGAAGACTTACTGCAAGCCCTGTTCAAAACGGTCAGCAAACAGAACCCGATCATGGAACGTGATTTGTCACAAGGCTTTGATATTCAAGTACTTCTGGATGAAGTCGAAAGCCACTACGTTAAAAAAGCACTGGCTCAAACCGCTGGCCAAAAGACCAAAGCCGCCGAGTTGTTGGGGTACAATAACCACCAGACACTCAGCAAACGAATGGAAAAATTCGGAATCCACAAGGACTCCTGAAAAACTGGCATCCCCTTCGCTATAACCGGTTCGGATACCGGTTCACGAGGGGAACTATGGAAAGAATTTTATATATGCAGTCGATCAACTTCGAAAACCTTCGCCCGCATTGGGAAGACCTCGCCAATCTCGCCGCCCATGCCGAAGCCTACGCCCATAGCGACCCGCAAAGTGCGCTGGTGAAGTTGCGTTGCTTCGCCGAGAAGCTGGTGGGTGTGGTGTTCGACCGCTATAAAATTCCGTCTTACCCGAACGAAAACTTTATCGATCGCCTCAATAACCACAACTTCACCAGCCTGGTGGATCAGGGCATTGTTGATAAGCTGCACGCCATTCGCAAAGTCGGCAACCGTGCCGCCCACGAAGGCAAGTTCAACAAAACCGATCCGCTCTGGTTGCTGAAAGAAGCCCATATTCTGGGCAGCTGGTTACTCATCTCCACCGGTGCAGGCAGCAGTGCCGACCTGTGTGAATTCAAAGCTCCCGAACAAATCAGACAGCCATCCAAAGCCGAGCTGGAAAAACACGCCGCGCAGCTGGAAAAGGCACTGGCGGAACTCGAAGCCGTGAAACAGGCCGAGTTGCAGGCCCAGGCTGAAAATGCCCGTTTGCAGCAAGAGCTGGAAGCCAAAGACAAGGCGCTGGCCGATCTGCAGCTGGTGGAAGCACTTGAGCAACTGCGTCAGCGCAACCAGGCCGCTGGCAGCGTCCTCGATTACAACGAGGATGAAACCCGCCGTCGTATGATCGACAAGGATCTGTACTCCGCCGGTTGGGACATTAATCTGGCCGACTCAGACCCGAAAACCGGCAACACCGAACAGGTACACCGCGAGGTGCAGGTCAATGGTCAGCCAACCGCCACCGGCATTGGCTACTGTGATTACGTACTCTGGGGCGACGACGGCAAGCCGCTGGCGGTGATCGAAGCCAAACGCGCCCGTGAAAACAGCCAGAAAGGCCAGCAGCAAGCCAAACTTTATGCCGACGCCCTGGAAAAACAGTACGGCCAGCGCCCGGTGATTTTTTACACCAACGGTCGTGACATCACGATCTGGAACGATGCCCAGGGCGAAGCGCCGCGCAAGCTCTATGGCTACTACGCCAAAGCCAGCCTGGAATACCTGATCCAGCAACGCAGCGGCCCGCGTAATCTGCTGGGCACCCGCATCGACACCGACGTCGCCGGGCGTGACTACCAGATCGAAGCCATCACCCGCGTGTGTGAACGCTACGCCGCTAACCACCGCAAGGCGCTGGTGGTGCAAGCCACCGGCACCGGTAAAACCCGTGTGTCCATCGCGCTCAGTAAACGCATGATTGAAGCGGGCTGGAGCAAACGCATCCTGTTCCTGTGCGACCGCAAAGAGCTGCGCAAACAGGCAGGCAAGGCTTACACCGAATTTATGGCGGAGCCGGTCTACATCGTTGGCAAAAGCAAAAAGTCCGACATGACCAACGCCCGGATTTATATCTCCACCTATCCCGGCATGATGAACATCATGGAGAACTTCGACGTTGGTTATTTTGATCTGATCATCGCCGACGAATCCCATCGTTCCATCTACAACGTCTACGGCGACCTGTTCAAATACTTCGACGCCCTGCAGCTGGGTCTTACCGCCACCCCGGTCGAGATGATCAGCCGTTCCACCAGTCAGCTGTTCGGCTGCGACTACAAACAGCCAACCGCCAACTACCCGCTGGAAAAAGCCATCGAAGACCGCAATCTGGTGCCCTTCAAAGTAGTGGCGCATACCACCCAGTTTCTGCGTGAAGGCATCCGTGGCAACAACCTCAGCGACGAACAAATCGCCCAGCTGGAAGACCAGGGCATCGACCCCAACACGCTGGATTTCGACAGCAAGCTGATCGACAAGGCCATCTACAACAAAGACACCAACCGCGCCATTCTGCGTAACCTGATGGAAAACGGCCTGCGCCTCGCCGACGGCCAAACCCTCGGCAAGTCGATGATTTTTGCCCGCAACATCAAACACGCCGAACTGCTGTACGAACTGTTTAACGAGATGTACCCGGATTACGCCCAGACCACTTCGGGCAACTTCTGCCGCGTGATCCACAGCCAGTACGACCGTGCCGAAGAATTGATCGACGACTTCAAACTCACCGACGGCAGTAGCAGCCAGGTCACCATTGCCATCTCGGTCGATATGCTCGACACCGGTATCGACGTGCCGGAAGTGCTTAACCTCGTTTTCGCCAAACCGGTGAAATCCAAGGTCAAATTCTGGCAAATGGTCGGGCGGGGCACACGTTTGTGCAAAGGACTGTTCGGCCTCAATCCAGATGGCAGCAGTCGCGACAAGGAAAAATTCCTGATCTTTGATCACTGGGGCAACTTTGAATACTTCAACCTCGACCACGAGGAAGAAGAACCGCGTCAGCCCAAGTCTCTGGCTCAGCAGCTGTTTGAAGCGCGCCTGATGTTTGCCGAAGAAGCCCTCAAGCAAGCGGCGCTGGCCGATTTCACCGTCATGATCGACCTCATCAAACAAGACATCGACAGCCTTAACGACAACACCATTGCCATTCGGGATAACTGGCGCTTGAAAGAACAACTGGCCAACCGCGAGCTGCTGCTGCAATTTTCACCGACCACCAAAAACGCCCTGCGCGAGCAAATGGCACCGCTGATGCAATGGCGCAATATTCAGGGCGAAACCGAAGCCCTGCGTTTCGACCTCGACATCGTTAATGCCCAGTACGCCCAGCTGCTGAACCGCACCCAAAATCAGCCAAAGCTGATCAACGACAGCCGCCAGCCGATTCAGCAAAAAGTCCGCAGCTTGCTGATGAACATGAACCAGGTGCGCAACAAAGCCGATACCGTGGCCAAACTGCAGCGTGACGACTTCTGGAAACAGGACAACGTTCGCGATCTGGAACTGGCGCGCCAGGATATTCGCAGCGTGATTCACCTGCGCGACAAAACCGTCAATCCGCTGCCAGCCGACGTCACCCCCATCATCGATATTGCCGAGGATCGGGAGAAGTTCGAAACCGCAGAGGTCAAAACACAGATTCGCACTGTCGATTACGAGATTTACCGCCGCGAAGTCGAAGCCTCGTTAACGCCGCTGTTCGACAGCAACCCGACGCTGCAAAAAATCCGCGCCGGTGAAACCATCTCCGAACAGGAGCTTAACGACCTCAACTCGCTGCTGCACACCCGTAACAGCAAGGTCGATTTGAACCTGCTGAAAGAATTCTTCCCGGATTCTGCCGCCGGCGTCGACCAGCTGCTGCGCGCCATTATTGGCCTCGACCGCGACGCCATCGAAGCCCGTTTCAACGACTTTTTGCAGCAACACCATATTCACCTCAACAGCCAGCAGCAGCGCTTTATCAGCCTGCTGAAAAGCGAAATTTGCCGCAGTGGCAGCATGACCGTCGAACGCCTGTATGATGCGCCCTTCAGCCAGCTGCACCAGGACGGCATCGACGGCCTGTTCCAGGACGAACAAGCCACCCTGATTGCGCGGTTTGTGGCAGGCTTTACGGTAAAATCCGGCCAGCGAAAAGCCACCGCCGAAACCTGTAACTGATACCCGGCTGCCAACCACATAAACCCGGCGACAGCCACGTATCCGAAATGATTGATTAACGAGCACATAACGACGCCATGATTACCGGCCAACTGAAAAGCAAGATCGACAAACTCTGGGAAGAATTCTGGATTGGTGGCATCGCCAACCCGCTCACCGTGATCGAACAGATCACCTTCCTGATGTACGCGCGTCTGCTCGACATGAACGAAACCAGCGACGAAAAACGCTCCGCCCGTACCGGCAAACCGTTTAACCGCCGTTTTACCGACGACCAGCAACACCTGCGCTGGAGCAAACTGATACACATCGAAAGCGCCAACAACCTGATGATTGTGATCAAGGATGGCCTGTTCCCGTATTTCCGAACCAGCGCCGCCAGCACCGAAGGCTCGTTGTTCGCCGAATTTATGAAAGACGCCCAGCTGATGGTGCAAAAACCGTCGCTGTTGGTAAAAGCCGTCGAAATGGTCAACGAACTGCCGTTAGAGCAAAACGACATCAAGGGCGACCTGTACGAATACCTGCTCAGCAAACTCACCACCGCTGGTATCAACGGCCAGTTTCGTACCCCGCGCCATATCATCCGCGCCATGATCGAAATGATGGACCCGAAAGCCACCGACCGCATTTGCGACCCGGCCTGTGGCACCGCCGGATTCCTCAGCACCACCTACGAATTTATGCTGGAGAAATACTCCTCCGAAGACGGCACCATCAAAACCACGGTGCTGGATGACAAGGGCGAAGCGAGTGAGCAGGTGTTATACACCGGCGATTTGTTGGGCGAACATCGCCACCATGTGGATACCGACATGTTCCACGGCTTCGACTTCGACGCCACCATGCTGCGTATTGCCGCCATGAACCTGGTGATGCACGGCGTTGGCGAACCGGATATTCACTATCAGGACACCCTGAGTCAAAAGTTTCGGGAACGCTTCCCAAATGAAGCTCAGGAAGGGTTTGATCTGGTACTGGCCAACCCGCCGTTTAAAGGCAGCCTCGACGAAGACGACGTCTCGCCAGACATCCTTAAAAAGGTCAAAACCAAAAAGACCGAACTCTTGTTCGTGGCGCTGATCCTGCGCATGCTCAAACTCGGTGGCCGCGCCGCCGTGATTGTCCCCGACGGCGTACTGTTCGGCTCCAGCAATGCCCACCAGCAACTGCGCGCCGAATTACTCGATAACAACCAGCTCGAAGGCATCATCAGCCTGCCATCCGGCGTCTTCAAACCCTACGCCGGGGTGAGCACCGCCGTGATGATCTTTACCAAAGGCGGCCGTACCGAACAGGTCTGGTTCTACGACCTGCTCGCCGACGGTTACTCACTGGACGACAAACGCACGCCATTAAAGGGCGAAGGCAGCAACGACCTGCCGGATGCCATTGCCCAGTGGAAGCAGTATCAGGAGATACGTAATGCGTCTGGCGACTCGTCGGACGTCGGACGTCTGATGTCTGACGCCTTTGGCGACAAAACGAAAAAAGCCTTCCTGGTCAACGCCGACGATATCCGCGCCAACAAATACGACCTCAGCATCAACCGCTACAAGGAAGTGGTGTACGCCGAAGAAGAATACGAAGCCCCGAAAGTCATCCTTAAACGGTTGAAGGAGCTGGAGAACAGCATTCTGACGGATCTGGATGAACTGGAGAAAATGCTGTGAAGTGGCCGATGGTGAAGTTTAAGGATCTGATCAGCGAGAGGGGCGTTTTCTCTGACGGTGATTGGGTCGAGAGTAAGGATCAAGACCCTGATGGCGGAGTACGGTTGATCCAATTAGCTGACATAGGTGTCGCCAAATTTATAGATAAATCAAGCCGATTCTTAACTCAGGAGAAAGCGAAGGAGTTGCGATGTACCTTTCTTCGGGGGGGAGATATTTTGATTGCTCGAATGCCTGATCCTATTGGCAGAGCATGCATATTTCCTGAAGATATGGGCGATTGCGTAACCGTCGTCGATGTTTGTGTGGTACGCCCTGAGTCAGATAAGGTCGACTCTCGCTGGCTGATGCATTTAATTAATTCGGACGGTTTCAAGAACCAAATTAGTCAGCATGTAACGGGTACAACAAGGCAACGAATATCAAGAGGAAATCTGGCAAATCTGGAAATCCCCCTCCCGCCACTGGCCGAACAACAACGCATCGCCGCCATTGATCTTGCCCCGTTTTAACGGACACCTTTTGACGTTACAGAAGGTGCCCAATGCCAGCCTACAAGAACCAGAAAAAGACAAAGCAGTACTCACTGGAATTCAAGCGATCAGCCGTTGAGATGA
>NZ_JAPNOA010000056.1 GCF_026626885.1 Parathalassolituus penaei | reverse complement strand
ATGGGGACATCGTAACTTCCTTAACCGGAAGCAGGCTTCTTTCAAACTGGAGCGGGAAACGAGATTCGAACTCGCGACCCCGACCTTGGCAAGGTCGTGCTCTACCAACTGAGCTATTCCCGCAATTTTTTTTGATCAGACGTCGTATTGGAGCGGGAAACGAGATTCGAACTCGCGACCCCGACCTTGGCAAGGTCGTGCTCTACCAACTGAGCTATTCCCGCATTTGCGCCACTTTAAAAAGTGGCATCCCCAAGGGGATTCGAACCCCTGTTACCGCCGTGAAAGGGCGGTGTCCTAGGCCTCTAGACGATGGGGACGTCTCGATCAGTGGCGCGCATTTTACTGATTCAGAAATGCCTGTCAACACCTTTACGCTTTATTTTTACAAACCCAAACTCTCAGAAACGCACCAAGAGATCCTTCGCCAACAAGGGCTTACACAATACAGAAGGTCCGCCAGGACCATCCCAGGCTATACAGCATACTGAAGCGGCGTTGACGAACCAGAAAAGGACTCAGCCAGCAGGACAGGCTCGCCATTTCGCTGCGTTCGTCGCCTTGCTCACACTCACTGCAGCACTCGCACACGATTGCAGGGCGAAAAACCGAGAGCTGTGCAGAGTTATTCAGAGAGCCCCTGGAGCATTCCCTGCTCCACTCTCACGCACACGCACATCTGTGCACAATTTGTCAGAGCGAGCGGAATTCTTCCTTCAGCAATTCAGGATATGGGAAAGCAGCAATCAAAGCATCCGAGTTGAAATTCAAATTGACATCAATAGGAACCATATCCTTAAGGCTTTCAAAGTCGAGCTTTTCTATTCCTGCGAGATCCAGTGGAGTTTGAACAGGAAGCCCAACACCCAGAAAGTAGTCCTTGAACTTTGTGCCATCACCATGAACATGCTTTTCCGCATCAGAGATTGTTGCCCATTGCGCAGGCACTCCATATGCGTTTGCTATGATAATTCCATGCAGTGACGTTGACACAATAACCTTGCAACTGCAAATCTCATCAATTAGACGATGAATGTCTTCATCTGTCACACCAAGAATATCGATAAATTTATAATCACCAGAAACTGGGTGTTCCTTATGTTGATAATGAGGAATGTACCCAACATCATAAATCTTATCAACTTTTGGTTGATAGAATAGTGGCAGCAGGAGTGCAGGATCACCATATACCTCAGGGCAGAACCCACCATTTTCCATAACCACCCGGCGCGTCAAAGGGCCACGTACTGCATGAAAAACTGCATTTGGATTAATGCCCTCCGGAGATCTTGAAGTTCCTGATCCCCAGACAACACAATCCTCCTCTGCCCATTTTATAATGCTTCCAATTGCAAGCATTCCTTTTCCTCGCTGACAAAACTTTGGAGGAATCCCGGTAAGACGCTCGACAATATAGGGATTAAGAATATCTCCAATATTTCCCGGATATGGAGTTTTAGCCCACCACATCTGGATACGCTTATCATCTTCAAACTGCTCAGCACGAATATCCATATCAAAATCAACAAGCTTCGATTTGGCCAATCCACGCCAGGCGTCATACTCGCTGCGCATCAACTCTACAAGCACATGGCGTGCTTGCGATTTACGACCAAGCCGACACAAAATATCGAACATAGCCAATCTTGAATCATACTTTCGAGGATAAAGAAAACTGGCTCGAACTGCATATGCAAGAGCCTGCTTGGCATTAATCGACTTTCCAACATCTGCCAGCTTGAGAAGCAGATCAAGATCTCTCACCGTATAACGTGTCATTTTGTTATACAAAAACGTCCGAATAACCGGAGTGGAAACATTACCTAACCACTCGGCAATCAAGCCGCCCAAAAAATCACCCAAACGGGTGTTTTCATGCTGTTCAACTTTACCTTTAAATTCTGCAACGTTACCACTATCCCCAAACACAAATGCGGCAGTATCAGAATTATCTCCACGCAATGATAGAAACTTACGAGGAATTGGCAATGCCGTCACATTTTCACCAAATGCACGCCAAGCCTCCTCAAGAAAATAATCATCAGTAGCAAAAACATCACTGTCAGCTTCAATTCTTGCCATTTCATTGACAAGACCTATCCCGCCTTCAGTATAATTAAAAAACATAAACGACGGCGACCACGTCCGTGCGAACTTGATGGGATTAAAGGTCGTCAAATCGTTAAAACCACGAAGAAATGCTGCAAAATCGCATGAAGCCGAGTTAATGAAGTCAGGGACGTAATTGATGACGCTATCCACATCCACCCACAATACCGGCTTTTTAAGCTGATCAAGCTTCTCCTTATAGAATTTCACCTTCAACCGACAAATCTGAGACCAATCAAAATCCTCTGAAATATCAAGTTCGTCAATTGAATAATCAAGCCCTAATCGTTCACAATTGGCCTTCAGTCTGCTGGCACAATCATGATAGTATTTATCACCAGCATAGAAAGAAATCACTACAGGTTTCAATTACCACCCCTCAGACAAGCTTGAATTCAAAATAAGGCCTCAACAAAGACCGAGCCGAAGATATATAAATCTTCCTCCCGGCTTCTTCGAAAACCTTTTTAGCCAGAATAATATTATGCATTTGCGAGCTAAGGGTCGAATCCTCCAGCTGCACTTCGCTTTCGGAGTAGAACCTCGCCTGATTTTGCGAATATTGCATATCAACCCCAACAAGACAAACCTCATCAAGCCCTAGATAATAGGCAACCTGAAGAGCCATAACTGTAGTACTGTTACCAAAGAAAAATCCTTCCCGGATATCCTTCGAAAACCCTGTTTTTCCCAAGGATTTTATAAAATCAACATTCGCGCCCGGATCAACAACCGAAAGATCCTTGAACTCTGCACGCAAAAAGGTACGAACTCCCGAATTTACTACACTATCAAAGCACATTCTTTTTTTTTCGGACTGCAAAAACCGCACATCAGAGAAACAATAATAATCAAACTTCAAACGTGAATACTGATCTCTTAATAACCATGAAGCATTCATACCTATAACAACAGCGTCGCCGAGATCATTCAACCCAGCCTGCAAAGCAGATGGTCCATTGGCAATAATGACACCTTTTTTTCCTTTGCATATATTCTTCAACTCAACAATATTAGAGTGCTTTGTAAACATCAACGTACCTCAAAACCAATTTCCTCCAATCCATGAAATCACGATAGTAGGAAGCTGTCTCCCGTATATAACCCATCGTCAAATCCATATTATTTGCCAAATTCGAAAGCACATCATACACAGTATCAACATTTGCATTCAAAAACGGAGGTCTACGATCTGCTCCGGATATACGTTGCAACATCCGACAAGAGAAATAATCCGCGGCATTAACAACGACATTTCCTGCCGCCATGCCTTCCAAGCTCACCTGATGATAGGCGCCTGTGACAATCTCATCAATCGACACATGACATTGCGTTCTAATTTCGAATAATTTGCCAGGAGTAACAGGACCTTTCAAAGAAACCATTTCAACAGGACAGTCCCGCACCAGTTGCTCAAAGATTCCTGGAAGCCGGGGATCGCCCTTGCTATTCCAACGTCCACCACGAGCGTGAGTCGGTGTAAACAGAACCTTCAGGACATCACCTTGACGTTCCTCGCATACCGGATCAAACAGAACCAGATTTGGAACAATTTCATACCCCGGATAATGTCGAGGATGATATTGAGCGAGAACCAGATACTTAGAAAACCCAATCCCAAATTCATTAACGCGGGGAGTAAAAACAGGACCTTCCCGTTGAGGGCTATGCACCTGATACACAAAAATTTTTGACGAGTACTCTTTAATAATTAAAGCCGCCTGCTCTGACAGGAAGTTGTGCACATGAACAACATCTGCCCACTCAAGTGCATCCCTCAACAGCATTTCACCTTCAGCAGTTGCTGAATTAATCAGCTCCGCTCCATCTGTGAAAAAACCCTGCAATCCACTTTGCTTTGGATAGTCAGAAAGAAGCAAACACCGAGCATTAACACCAACAGCAGCAAGTGCTTTCACAACTTTCACTGGAGCACCTACTAACGGAGTTGGCGCTATATGCAAAATATTCATATCATTCAACATCAAACATGTACCCATCCAGTAAAAAAAGCCGAACAAAATCAACTCGACACTGTCTGTTATTAAAATCCTCAAACATACTTTTATATCTATAATACACTTGATCAGTCACAAATAAATCATCCAACTCATCAACAAAATATTCTATAAAGCTATCATGCGAAAAACCACTGAACTCAAAATCAGGATTTCGCAAAACCGCCAAACCAGAATAAAAACCAGTATCAAAATCCTCAAGCCCAGGCCTGTATTTCAATCCATTCCAAACAGGGACCAGATATCCACCAGGAGATACAATTGCTTCTTGAACCACCTTGCGTATAACCACATGCAAGAAATCATTTTTGCAATAGTATATTTTTCTGGCCGACACCGCTTCAGGGATATCCCCAATCAAAACATCAAAATGAGGAGAAAGCGCATCGAAGTCGAAGGGTTTGCTACCATCATAAACCCCCGCAACAATAATGTCAGGATCACAACAACGAAGAAATTTAGCTATTTCCGGATTACTGATATTCCATAAAAATATGACTCGAAACGCTCCAAACCGGGACCTGGTCGCAGGAGGGATGGAGCGCAACATTTCGTAGCAATTCCAGTCAAAAGAACAATCGACTTTGCCATACTTCAAGTTCGGATGACGCAAAGGCCAGAAATCTTTAAATCCATCAACTTTCAAAAGAATATCATTCGAGAATTCAAAATCCCCGTCCGACATAAAAAGAACACGCATTGCACGATGTTTAACATCCACTTCGGAAACAAGATACTTCGAATAATTCTCCAAAGAAAAATCTATATCATATTTTATAGATGCCGCAGCAGGAGTATTCTTTACAACTGGCAGCACAACCTTACTTCTATCTTGAGAAACGACAAGCTTACCGGTTCTTTTCCTATAGAAATCAAGAAAAAATTGCCTCGGATTAACAAACAGCTTCCTCAACTTCCTTGAAAAGGATCCTTTTTTCTTAAGAACAGACATTTTTCCTGAAACCTTAAATATATAGTTGATATCAAAATCACCAACCCGACCTGTAGCATTCGGGTCAACATATATGCTATTTTGCAAAAGCGCTCTAACGCCCAAAACATAAGACGCTATAGCAATTTCTGCACATTCTCCGCCATGAGATTTCGAGCTCAATGCACTTTCTACCGCCAATTTCATTGAAGCAAGCTCAAATTTTTTTGCAGTAAAAAGTACTGGCGTAGAGAAATACTCCACTATCCCCAAATGATCCCAGCAGACAACAATGCATCCTTTGGCTAATGCTTCAAGAGCCACCATCGAAAAGGTTTCAAAAACACTTGGGACCACAACAATATGGCAACGCTCATACAATTCAGATTTCGCAAGAGGACCAAGAAACTCCACATTGGGAAAACGCCCTAAATCAGCCTGAGCCTCATCTCCAGAAACCACGTAAAACTTCAGCTCCGGGAATAATCTGGCAAGAGCAAGAAAATAATCAGTTCCCTTAAGCGAGTGCCAGCGCCCAACAAAACCGACCGCAATTTCACGTTCAAATTCAGAAGAAACCAGACTTTCACATAGTGGATTGGCAAAAATCGAGCACGATTCATATTCAAAAAAGCGCCTTGTCATATGATCAGCAACATGAGACGGAGCTGAAATATAACGCGCCTGATGAATGGCGATTTTTTCCAGTAGAAAAGCCTCCTCATCAGGGAGCTTGCCTTCCATCACTTGCCCTATATACTTCGAAAAATGCAATCGAATGTGAACAGGAACTACTGAAAGTACGAGATTTGCGGCACCATATGTTTCTGGTGACTCAACCATAGACACCGGATTTTCTGAGCAATACGTTGCAACTCGTTGACGAAACTGTTCAAGCGATTCATCAGACTCAATTGACAACACATGAGCAGGAATACCAGATTTATTCAGAACAGCAACGGCAGAATTACTGTATCTAGTGATTCCTGAATCAGTCCGATTTACCGGATCAAGCAATAAATACACCGGATCACTCCCCCGCAATCCTGAATCAGACTTCATCGATCCACCACCGTACTGTAGCGTCAGATCGCTAATGCAACAGCAGCAGATACTGCAATCTGGTAAATCACCTGACTGACGTCCTTCGTCAACTGCAAGGCTTTCAAATCTGGCTTGGCCAATACAAAAATTTCATCACCCGGGCCGATCATCTTCTTGCTATCCAGCTTGTCATTGGCCGAGCGGAACATTCCATTGGGTTTCATCACCAAAGTATTCATATCCTCCAGATCGGCATTAGTACCACCGGCTTGTTCAACATATCCTTCAATCGTTTCGCCCTTGGTGTAGGTAATCGCAGTCGGGAACAGTACTTCACCGTGAATCATGACCAGATTACGTTTTGGAGGAATCACAACCTTGTCACCCTGTTTGAGGACAACAGTTGCAGGGTCATATCCATCGGACAACAGCACCTGTCCGCGAGGCTGAACCTGGCGCGCTCGGTCTATCCAACGCAACACCGTGTCCGCCTCTACCTGACGCAATTCTGCAGTATCTTTGGTTCCTGACCGTGCAGTAAGAACACTCTGCTCAAGCGCAGCCAGAGAAGACATCAGCATTTCTTTCTGACGTTCTGCAACTGCCTGGCGAAAAAGCTGTACAGCTTTTTTGTCAGATAACTCGGTAAACACAACCTGATCGAGCAAATCCTTCAGCGTTGCGCCCCATGGCAATACAATTTCGGTACGAGATTCATGTTCACCCGTCACTTCGACACTAATGCTATCGGCACGCAACTGCGACGTCACCTTGATCAGGGTACCTGGCGTTACTACCACCCCATCAATTTCGGTTACAGCATACTGACGAGCACCAACACGAGTGCCATTCGGTTCAACCAGGGTCACATGCGTAGCACGCTCTCCACCAACAACTGCCGCAAGGATTTCTTTCAGTGGTGTATTGGTCTCTTTCAGCTCGTATTTGCCGCTGAAGCTGACCTCCCCTTCGACTGATACATCGCCACGCTTGCGATCAACAAAAATCACATCACCATCCTGCAACTGTATATCTGGCATTTCACCTCGCTCAATAAAAGCGTATAGATCTACACGATACAAAGTCTCACCATGGCGTTTTACTTCTATGTAGCGATAACTACCCAAATCCTCACGAATACCACCAGCCTGATCAATATAGCGCAGGATGCTATCCGCACTTTGTCCCTCATAAAGACCCGGTTTAACAACCAGACCGGACAAAAACACCTTTACTGTCTGACTGGATGCCAAGGTAACGTAAGCTTCAACGTTGGACTTGTACACACGCTCAACCGATTTCAGAACAACTGCGTTCAGATTACGGTTTTCAACACCCAGAACTCGTACCGGGCCAACCTTCGGGATAAATATATTCCCCTGAGCATCCACCACCGCCTGCTGCTGGAAATCAAGACCACCCCACAATTGCACCAGCAAGGTATCTCCCTGGGAAATCCGGTAATTAGGGTTAATTCCGGTAAAAGAAGCGTCCCGAAAACCGCCTTTGAACAACCAGCCACCATATACCCTGGACAAATTACCATCAGTCAGCACTTCAGGTTTGGCATCGGGCACTTCTGGCTGAACATCCAGCGCCTGCGCTTTTCCTATAGATACCACCAACAACAGTGCCAACAACACCCACTTTTGCATAATCACTTTCCGTTAATCCCGGTGTTCACGAACGATGGCTAGAATCAGCTTGCCAACCAGATATATCAACAACAAGGCACTAAACCAGGTCATTATGTTGTACAAACGCCGTGGATATTTGTCTTCCTCTGGCATTGATGGTTTCTGCACAATCAACAAGTGCTTGAGCTTGCGGTAAGCTTCGGAACGCACGGCTTCATGACTGGCCAGTGCTGATTTGTATAGATCCGAGGCCAACGCTGCAGCCATCTGGATTTCCTGAAAATCAGCATTTACCTTGTTCAATGCGTCACTATTGGCAGACGTCAACCGTGAACGTTCCTCACTCAACTGCGCACTTAAAGAACGAATCAGGTTTTTCTGCGTACGAACATCGGCAGCATCTTCTCTCATCACCGCCAGAAGTTCCTTGAGGCGCGCCTCAGCTTTGATGAGATCCGACTGCAACTGGCTGATCGCCCCTAACAAAGTCGAACCTTCCTGCTCAGGACTGTACAGTCGGTTCTGATCCTGGAATGACAACATCCGCTGCTGCTGCTCCTGTAAAACCTGGTGAGCACGATTGACTTCACGAGCAGCATAATCCAGCTGTTCGTGAGCCATTTTGTCACCAATAGAGTTAATGAACTGCTCGCTCAGCTCTAAAACGGTCTTGCCAAGTTTGAGGGCGTACTCACGATCAAATGCCTGCACCTCCACGTACACAACATCCGACATTTCATCGTGGTAAACATGGATATGATCATTATAGTACTTAACAAATTGCTCGGCAGTTGCATCAGCAGGCATACGGCTTAAAGGATCAATGCTGTCTTGCTGATAGTGCTGACGCAAACCTATTTCTTCATCAAGCAACATCGCCATGTCACGCGATTCAATAAAGGTTTTGATAATCAGCGAATCTTTCATAGTCCCGCTAACAGCGCCGAGAGAGGCAAGTCCGGATAATGGCAAATCATTGCTATCTGCCTGTTTAACCACAAACTGGGCCTCACTTACATAGCGAGGAGATGCTATTGCGACAAAATAAAATACAATCAGGAGCGACAAGGCAATAACAATAGCAAAAGACCCCAGCCGTGCAATACGACTCATCACGCGCTTGTGCACGCGTTTTATAACATGAGGTTTTCGCTTGTTTTCCTGAACATTCAACACATCAGAGCCAGCCGATCCGATATCAGACACCGTACAACCTCTTATATTCATTCACAGCATCCGATATATCATCAAAATAACGGATATTTTTATCATAAACAACGAGACCAGCATCGCAAAATTGCCGCAGCTGATCCACAGAATGATTAACCATAATCAGCGTTGATGACGCATATTTTTGTTTCAGAACCTGCTCACTTTTCTTTTTGAATGCAGCATCCCCGACAGCTGTCAGCTCATCAATGAGCAAGACATCAAAATTGAAATCAAAAGCCATTGTAATACCAAAGGTGACTCTCGATCTCATACCGCTGGAATAATTCTTCATTGGTTCATCGAAGTACTTGCCAATTTCCGCAAAATCAGCAACACGCTCTTCTATTTCTCGAGTATCACGATAACCATGAATACGAGCCACGAAACGAGCATTTTCTCTACCACTCATATTACCTTGAACCCCACCCTGGAGCCCCAAAGGCCAAGAAATATTCACATCCGAATAAATCCGACCGGCACTTGGCATATCCGCACCACCAATCATCCGAATAAGAGTGGATTTGCCTGCACCATTAGGACCAAGTATCCCAATACTCTTGTCTGTAGGAATTTCGGCATTAATTTCACGAAAAACATAACTGCGTCCATTTCGTGTAGGATAATATTTGCTAACATTTTCAAATCCGATCATGAAAGAATAAACCTCTCACGATTACGCCAATAAAGCATTAACCCCAACGAGTTTGAAAGAACAACAGCCATAATCAAATACTCCCAGCTACCGGCAGGAGTTGCATAACTACGAAACCAGGCATCACGCATGAGTTCAAGAGCATGGAAAACCGGATTCCATGCGATCAGATGCCAGTATTGCTCAGGAATCATGCTCGCCGCAAAAAACACCCCGGAAAAAAGCATCATAGGAGTCATGAGCACCGAGATAACCTTATTTACCGAATCCCAATATAAAGCAACAGAACAGACAACCAGACCACAACCATTTGCAAGCAAAGCAAGCAGTATACAGGCCAGCAATAATTCAAGAAATCGGTCAGGCAGAACATCTACCCCAAGCCATCCAAGACCAGAAAAAAGAATAAATGCCACCAGTATAAAATGAAAAAACTCCAGCAGAACCCTGGCAATCACCGGATCCAGAGCAACGACTTGTCGATAAGACAACAGCCCCGCATTTGCATCAATAGCTCCAGATACTTGCGTTAATGTCTTGAAGAACATTTTAAACGGCAAAAGACTCACCAACATGAACAAGGCCACGGGCACCCCCGTCAGCGACTTTCGTCCGATGGATGAGAAGATCAGCACCATAACCGCCGCTTGTGCGGCCGGAACTGCCAATGCCCAAAAGTATCCGAGTCGGCCATTGCCGTAGCGAGAACGTAACTCCCTCATTATCAAGGCAAAAATGGTATCGGCCATAATTTGCCAGGAGTTGCGCGTTCTGATCAAAATAAAAATCCTTGTAACTGAAAAACGGTTAATTGGCCCCTTTTGCTGACCATACCGAAAGGGCGGACAAGTATAGGCAGAAAGTATGCCGACTCCAACCTGCCAACCACCTCAATTAGCGGCTTTCCAGTACCAGACATACCGAATTAATGCAGTAACGCAGACCGGTTGGTGCCGGGCCATCATTGAATACATGCCCAAGGTGGGCATCGCAACGAGCACAAGTGACCTCGGTACGAACCATGCCATGACTGGTATCAAGGCGTTCGAGTATTACCCCTGCCAAAGGCTCGAAAAAACTTGGCCATCCACACCCGGATTCGAACTTTGCATCCGACACAAATAATGGCGTACCACAACAGACACAACAGTAAGTCCCAAGTTCACTACAATCCATATACTTTCCCGTCCAAGGACGCTCAGTAGCAGACTTACGCGTTACCTGATAAGTCAAAGGATCAAGCAACGCTTGCCACTCCGCATCTGTTTTGACGATCTTTTCCATAACGCTTTCCTACCTTCATATCAGCTTTCATAAGAGTATCGTTTCAATCAGCACACCTGACCTCTGATCTTGCCCCCACTTTAACGCAAACATTCATATTATCCATTCACAGCCTGCCACAATAGAGCTACTCCGCACAGCTCTGCGAGAGTGCTGCAACCAGCGCTCTTCGAACTTGTGGAATGATTTTGACTCAGTGTCGATTTTTGACGCAGCCCCCAGGATGCAGGCAAGAGGACCATCAAACCGGCTTCGCGATTCATCACCATCCCGACAAGCCAGAGTCGGCAACAGGTTATCCAGAGGATCCTTAACTTCGCTACCCGCAGGCAGTGGAGGACGGATCGCAGAATTTCGTTGCCCGTATACTTAGCGAGTCAGCTCACAATCATCTTTTTTCTTGAGTAAATCCTGCACTTTTCAACACCACATCCTTCAAAAAAGATCGGTACAGAACAGAGGCTGCTGGCTTTTTTGCTCCAGAGCTTTCTCTGTACCTGACAGGTCAGCTCAGTCCTTCGATCATTGCTCAGCCTACATCCCGGTATTCTGCGTGAAGAGGTCTGTCACCATAGAAAGACAATCACTGGTGCTCCAGGGGCACTCTGAATCACTCTGCGCCAGTGCTGCAGCGCGCGTGAGCAAGGCGGCGAACGCAGCGAAATGACTAGCCAACCTGGCCGGGTCCTTTTCAAGTAGGGCCGCGCAGGTTCGTCAACACCTATCATACGCGCTGCAGCCCGCGCCCTTAGGGCTTTCGGGATGGTGATGACTAGGTGTCGCCGGTTTTTGACGTCGCCCCACCTGGATTGATGCAAGAAGGCCATCAAACCGGTTTCGTGATTCCTTGCCATGCCGATAGGCCAGAGTGGGCACCGAGTGATTCGGAGGGTGCCCAACTCATTTTTCACATGTTCTTTTCCTACCTGAGCTTGGACACCGGGTTATTCATAAGATCATCAGTTACTTCCTCTATAAGAAGGTGCCCACTAAACCAGTGGCAAGATCACTATGAGTTATGGTCGCAAGAAATCAACAAATTGCCTTGTCAGTCCAAAGCGGATGTTGAAGTCACACAGCAATCTGTTTAATGCAACCTGCTCCTCGTTATGTTGAATAATAATTGCCCGACAATCGACAGCTAACGCTACACTTGTCTTGCCAGATATTTTACATTGCGTGCTTTGTGGGCTGGCATCCACCTTCCGGAGACTGTCGGGCATTGGCTACGAGCGTTTCAATCAATCGGCTGTTTTTCAGTCTGGTCACTGCCTATATGGCATTACTGGTCGCAGGCCTTCTGGGCTTCCGCTGGTATGTAAGCTATCCGAATGAAATAGCTGGCGTCCTGCGCGAGCAGCAACAGGCGATTGATAGCCTGAATGCGGCAATCACCCTTAGCCAGCAGCAGCTGGCCACCCAAACCCGCGATTATGCTACATGGGACGACACCTGGTTTTACGTACAGGACCGCAATAACACCTACATCGAATCCAACTTTGTCGGAGACACCTTCGACTCTTTAAATCTTATCGGTGCAATGATCATTGATATTGATGCACACAATATCATTTCATGGCACTACGATCGTGAACTCAACAACTTGACTCTGGATACACTCGATACCGACACAGAGATCTCCCTTGCTCGAAGCAAACAGATGCTCACGAAAGATGTAGCTGTATACGACGTCGCACTGCTCAACAAGCAACCAGCCCTGGTGAGCGTCAGTGCGATCACCCGTTCCGATGGCACCAGGGCCGATAAGGGCTGGCTGTTTTTCTGGCGGCCGATTGATCAGTCATTTTTAGATAATTTGAGTCGTATCACCCGACTCGAAATTCACCCGTTATCACACGCTCAACGCAATTTGCAGAATATTGTCAATCCACTTACCAAGATCAAGGAAAGTCATCAGCTCTGTATGCACGACCGTCTTGGACGCCCTGAGGTCTGCATGGATATTCGCTTTCCAAACTATCACCCCCCCGAGTTTATGGGGGTAAGTACCTGGATCATGCTTGGAATTCTGGCAGTGGTACCATCATTATTCTTCTGGCTGATCATGCATCTGCTGATTGCTCCTATACGAAAGGCGACCCTGTTTCTGGAATCCAGCGTGCGCACCCGCAGCATCCGCAATCTGGAAGTGCCAGAGGACGGCCTGCAAATTCGTGAAATCCGGCGCCTGCTGACGGCTTATAACCAGCTTGCCAGCACCGTACTGGAACAGAAGTCAGCATTGCAACAACTGACCCGCACCGACGCCCTAACCGGTATCGCCAATCGCCGAGCCTTTGATCACGCACTGGAACGCGCCTGGTTCCGAATGAACCGTTACCAGCAATCGATGGCACTGATGCTGATCGATATCGACCATTTCAAACGCTTTAATGACAGCGCAGGCCACCCTGCCGGGGACGAAGTATTGAGGCAGGTAGCCGAAGTATTGGCCAACATGGCCCGTCGCACCGATGAAGTGGCTGCCCGTTTTGGCGGAGAGGAATTTGCGCTGATCGTGTATGCCCACAGCACCCTCGAAGTCGAGAGTCTGCGTCGTAACCTGCATGAAGCCATTGCCAACCTGGCAATTCGCCACCCGGACTCACCAACATCCGAATGGATTACCGTCAGCGCCGGTATTGCCTGGATTCGCAACTCAGGGGAATGGCTGAATAAAACCAACCAGGAAGACTGGCTGGCTTATACCGACATGGCCTTGTACAAAGGCAAGGCCAATGGCAGGAACAACAGTGTGCTGACCGTGTTTGATCAGCAACACCCACTGGAACCCGAGGCAACGCGTCAGAACGTTACCTGAATCTCCGCAATCACCGCAGCCGCACGTTCACGAGCGGCATCGGTGGACTCATCACGCGCCAGTGCCACGCCCAGACGACGCTTGCCACGAACTTCCGGCTTGCCGAACAGACGCAACTGGGTATCTGGTAACGCCAGTGCTGCTGGCAGATTTCCAAACTGCATACTGGCTGATTCACCACTCACCAGCAGCACCGCAGAAGCAGACGGGCCAAACTGACGGATCGATGGAATCGGCAGACCCAGAATGGCACGGGCATGCAGGGCAAACTCGGACAGATCCTGGGAAATCAGGGTCACCAGACCTGTATCGTGCGGACGTGGCGATACTTCACTGAAGATAACCTCGTCACCTTTCACAAACAGCTCAACGCCATACAGCCCCCAGCCACCCAGTTCGGCCGTAACAGCGTCGGCGACTTGCTGGGCACGTTGCAGAGCCAGTTCAGACATGATCTGCGGCTGCCAGGATTCCTGATAGTCGCCATCTTCCTGACGATGACCAATCGGTTCACAGAAAGAGGTAACGGTCTGGCCATCGGCACCACGATGGCGAATGGTCAGCAGCGTGATTTCAAAATCGAAATCCACAAAACCTTCAACAATCACCTTGCCCTTGCCTGCACGACCACCTTCCTGAGCGTATTGCCAGGCGGCATCCACCTGATCAGCAGTACGCACCAGAGACTGACCCTTACCAGAAGAACTCATGATTGGCTTCACCACACATGGCAGGCCGATTTCAGCAACCGCAGCATCAAAGTCTTCCTTGCTGGCGGCAAAACGGTAACGGGAGGTTGGCAGCTGAAGCTCTTCCGCCGCCAGACGACGAATACCTTCACGGTTCATGGTCAGCTGGGTCGCGCGAGCGGTCGGCACAATGTTCACGCCTTCGGCTTCCAGTTCAGCCAGCGTCGCCGTTGCAATCGCTTCGATTTCCGGCACCACCAGATGCGGTTGTTCATGTTCAATCACAGCACGCAAGGCAGCTCCATCGAGCATATCGACCACATGGCTGCGATCCGCCACTTGCATGGCAGGTGCATGGGCATAACGATCCACTGCAATCACTTCACAGCCGAGACGCTGCAGTTCGATTACGACTTCCTTGCCGAGCTCCCCAGCTCCACACAGCAAAACACGGGTTGCAACAGGCGAAAACGGTGTACCCAGTACGCCAGAACTGAACATGGCCATATGAAAACTCTTCCGATAAAAAATTGATCCAGAAAAAAACGCCGACTCAGCGGCGCTTTGCTTCCTGCCTGGCAGGTGTTCAGCGTGATACCGGAGTTACCGGTATAAAATTGATCGAGGCTTCTTCGCGCTCGTAACAGCGGGCCAGCACTTCCTGCTTGGCTTCCGGCGTCATGCGACCCCAGCGGGCAATTTCCTCACCACTGCGATAACAACCAGTACAGATCTCCTGGTCATCCAGAACACAGACATGTACGCAAGGCGAACGAACGAATTGGGTCACTGAAGCTTCCTCAGAGATATATCAGGACGGTCATGCTAGTGGCTGGGCCCCGGCATGGCAACCTCCCGCCCCATTACATTGGTCGTCCGACCTTGATATTCATATCCCAGTAACGGTTCATCAACTCGGCAATCACACAGGCAGTGAGGCCCCAGATTCGGAAATCGCCGTATTGGTAGTTGGGCATACAGTAGCCTTCACGACGGAAATAACTGTCAGGGGGGCGTCGAAACAGTGCCAAAGGCGCCATAAACAGGCATTCCAGTTCACCGGGGTCGGCAACCAGACGGACATCGTGGGGAATCACCGCCAGCACTGGCGTCACCAGAAAGCCATGAATCGACACAATCTGATCGAGTTCGCCGACAACACGCACCAGCGACGGATCAAGCCCGACTTCTTCCTCGGCTTCACGCAGGGCCGTGGCAATAAAATCAACATCGCCGGCATCCCGTTTGCCGCCCGGAAACGCCACTTCGCCCTTGTGGGTTGGCATGTGCGATGAACGCCGGGTCAACAACAGCATAGGCTCTTCAGCACAATCGGTAATAGCCACCAACACTGCTGCTTCTTTCAGGTCTGGCTGATGCATGACTTTTGGGTCGTGGTCTTGCCAACGCCCACTGAGATAGGAAAACAGATCAGATTGATTCATCGATTGAACCCGCGCGCCTCCACACAGCGAACAGTATCTACGAGCATAGCGGTTAAGCCAGCGAAAACTGCGCCAAAAACCACCACCGCCAGCTGACAGTCTGTTGCAGCAGCACCTGATTGACACAAAAACGTCCTGTTTTGTTCACAGGACCACACCCCTGGACAAACTGCACTTACAAAATAGCAACAGAACTATTGTTCAGAAAATTTGAGCCATTTTTACCGACCAATACTGTCAAAAATATTTCTGCTGCAGTATCAACAGGTTAGTCAGGTTAAAAAAACATCAGCATGGATTTTGCGAATGCCGATGGTTGAGTAGACTGTATTACACAGAATGCAAGTTTATTCACAAATTTTCACAGAGGATTACATCGTGCAACTGCCCTCTTTTGATGAACTGAAGAAGCTGGCTGCCAGCAATCCTGAACAGCTCGAAAAGCTGCGTGCCCAGCTAATCGAAGACACCATCAGCAAAGCGCCAGAACAATACCAGCGTCGCCTGCGTGGTCTGCAATTCCAGATCGATATGGAACGCCGTCGCGCTCGCACCCCAATGGCTTCCTGCATCCGTATTTCAAAAATGATGCACGACCATCTGCACCAGCTACGCACCACTGTACTGACTGCTAATGGTGATATAGCCGCCGAACCAGCACCAGCGGCCCAGGACAATAGTGTTATTCTCTTTTCAGCTTTCGCGAATCGTTAATCAAATCTGACGACGGTATACTGCACTCCTGATTGCGGCAGTAGCTCAGGCCGACTGCCGCCCAACCAGGGAGAGAAAACCAGGATGAACTACTGCAGCCTCTGCGGCGGTCCGATCACATTGCAGATTCCGGCGGGTGATAACCGCGAGCGCCACGTGTGTAACCACTGTGGCAGCATCTTTTATCAGAACCCGAAAATTGTGGCCGGCACCCTGCCTGTGCATCAGGGCAAGATCCTGCTGTGCAAACGGGCGATCGAACCACGCAAGGGCTACTGGACGCTGCCCGGTGGTTTTATGGAAAACGGTGAAGGCACCGAACAGGCAGCTCTGCGGGAAACCCGCGAAGAAGCCTGCGCCGAAGTTACCATCCGTTCGTTATTTGCCATGATCAGCGTCACTCACATCAGCCAGGTCCATCTGTTTTTCCTCGCCGACTTGCCAAAGCCGGAATTCAGTTCCGGTGAAGAAAGCCTCGACGTGCGCCTCTTTGCCCCGGACGAAATTCCGTGGGACGAACTGGCCTTCTCCACCGTAGAACAAACCCTGCGGCGTTATCTGGAAGCACCCGACCTGCAAGGCGCCATGCATATTTTCAGCATTCATAACAACCACGGTGGCGTTCAGAAGGTTGACTGACACCCCGTTGGCTCAGGGCTTGAAGTCCGCCGCCAGCACATCCACCAGACGTGTCACATCCCAGGCCGGCTCCTCGTACGGGTGAGCCGCCACCAGCGCCTGAACCGCTTCACGAATCAGCGCATCGGCACACACCAGTTCCACCCGATATTCATCGACCTGCTCCAGAACACCTGCCGAACCAATAAATGGATTGGCTGCCGCTAACGGCCGGAACTGTCCCATGCCTTTTATCTGCCAACAGCAGCTGTCGTAATCGCCGATTTGACCCGCCCCCGTGGCCAACACGGCGGTCTTTACCGATTCCAGATGGCTCTCTGGAACAAAAAATACCAATTTGTACATCAGACTCCTCAAACTCCGGATGCCAATCATGAAATAACCAAAAAACTGTTTTGTCAGCTGCTTATCCTAATAATCGTCTACGCTTTTACCAGACCTGCACGCTGTGCAGGCTCAGCAGGAAAACGACAACAGGAAAGCAACATGTCGATTCAGCGTAAACTCAATCTTGTACTGGGCAGCATCATGCTGCTGTTGTTGATCATCGCGGTCACCATCAGCACCCATTCAGAACGCCAACTGGGGAATGATCTTGTGCACAGCCTGTTGCAAGACAAGGCCAGCGGCTATCTCGACTCGATGAACATGCTGATGATTTCCGGTGCCATTGGCAACCGCGAGCTACTACGCGAAAAACTGCTGGCCGATCAGGCCATTACCGAAGCCCGCATGATACGTTCAGACGTGGTGAACCGCATCTATGGCAAAGGCCATCCGCATGAACAACCCCAGGATGACCTTGATCGGCGGGCATTGGCCGGTGAACGTATCCTGCTCGAACAGGCAGGCCCAAAAGGGCGCGTGATTACCTATATCCAGCCGATTGTGGCGGAAGAAAACTACCGCGGCACCAACTGCCTCGGCTGCCATCAGGCCAAAGCCGGTGACATTCTGGGTGCCACCCGAATCAGTTATTCGATGCAGGCGGTCGATGCTGGCATCAATGCCAACGCCACCCGCCTCGGACTGATTCAGGCGGTGATCATGGGCGCAGCGCTGCTGGTGCTATCACTCTTGTTGCGCCGGTTTATCGTGCATCCGATCCGCCAGATGAAAAGTGCCCTCGCCCATATCGAACAGCATTCTGACCTCAGCCACCGGCTGGACTTCAGCAGTAACGACGAAGTTGGCAGCGCAGGCAAAACCCTCAACCGCATGACCCAGCGGATTGCCGACTCGTTACGTCAGGTAGTCAATGCAGCCCAACAGCTGCAACAAAACACTCACACCATTGATCAGTCTGCCAGTCGAGCGCTGGAAACCGCATCGCGCCAACGTCAGGAAACCCTGCAGATGCAGGACGCGATCGACAGCCTGCTCGACAGCAGCCGCCAAGTGTCAAGCAACGCCTCACAAAGCACCGAAGCGGCTGCCAATGCCCGTAACATTGCCAGTGCAGGCATGCAACAAACCGAACAAGCCGCTGGCCATATCATCACCATGAACGAGGCGATTCAGCAGACCGCCAACGTTATTGATCATCTGGATGAACGCACCAACAGCGTGGGTGGCGTACTGGCAGTCATCCGTAGTATTGCCGAACAGACCAACCTGCTGGCACTCAACGCAGCCATTGAAGCCGCCCGCGCGGGTGAAAGTGGCCGCGGTTTTGCCGTAGTGGCGGATGAGGTTCGCACCCTGTCTCAGCGCACACACGACTCCACCCGCGAAATTGAAACCATGATTACCCAACTGCAAAGCGAAGCGCGCAATGCAGTAGACGCCATGGAACACGCCCGTAGTTCAGCCGAGCAAGGAGTAAACCAGGTACAACTGGCCGCAGAAGCACTTCGTGAAATGGTGCAACAGATGGACGACATGACGCGCCTGAACGATGCAACGCTGCATAGCATGGAGCACCAGGCGCAACTGGGAGGACGGGTGGCGAATGGTATCAGCAGCGTGCGGCAGTTATCCGAGGACACCACCAGCAACGCTGCCCGCACCAGCCAGAGTGTTCATGAGCTGGCAGAACTGGCAGGACGCCTGCACAAGCTGGTCCAGCAATTCCGGCTGTAACAGGAATGGACTTAACGGGTATTATCTTCCAGCCAGCCCAGAAGCTTCAGCGCTTCTGGTCGTGACTCGCCACACACCACCGGGTCGGCCTGAAACTGGTCACATACCAGCGGACGGCCCGGATCGGTAAAAATGCCACACAGGTAATCGGTGGTCAGATGAATACAACGCACTCCGGCCGGTTTGCCATTGGGCATTCCCGGAATCGGAGACGAAATGGAAGGTGCAATACAACAGGCACCACAACCGGCACGACACTGCAACGTCGCTACTCCTGCAAACAAAACAAACGGGGCCCGAAGGCCCCGCCAGAGAATCATTAAAGCCCGTTCAGGCCAACGATCAATCGTGACTGTGACGAGTCAGTTTATCCAGAAAGCCCATGATAAACGCAGACAACACAAAGGTCAGGTGGATCAGGGTGTACCACATAAGTTTGTCGTTATCGATGTTGGTCGCATTCATGAAAATCTTCAGCAGGTGGATGGACGAAATCGCCACAATCGACGCCGCCACCTTGTTTTTCAGTGAGCTGGTATCCAGCTTGCCCAACCAGGACAATTTTTCAGAGTCCTCGCCAATATCCATGCGAGATACGAAGTTTTCGTAGCCAGAGAACATTACCATCACAATCAGACCACCCACCAGTGCCATGTCGATCAGCGACAGGATCACCAGGGTCATATCGGTTTCCGAGATCTCCACAATGTGTGGCAGCAGATGCGAAATCTCGATAAAGAACTTGGTACCCAGAGCCAGCAGGGCAAGGCTCAATCCCAGATAGATAGGAGCCAGAATCCAGCGAGCCATGTAGATGGTGCGTTCCACCAGAGTTTCGATCATGTCATCCTCAACAGATAGTTAAAATTGATAAACTGCGATTATACCCAAGCCGGTTGCCATAACCAGTGTGCATCAGGCGTAACACTGTTCAAATACACAGTAATCCGGACGAGCAACCTTGCCATACCAGAAGGCCTGGTTTAGCCTTGCCCGACTTTTTTCCAGCACCGTCCCATCACGGAGAAGGATGATACATGCGTAGCCCAGTCGCCCTGTCCTGCCTGTTTGCCCTGTTACCTCTGGTCAGCACCTCTGCGCTGGCGGAAGACAAACCGGCTTACACCAATTTTCGCGTTGGCGTGGGCAGCTTTCGCCTGGATATTGACCCGGCCGCTTCGTATCTGACTGACGCTGGCGACCGTGGTTCCAGCCTGTTTGCCGAGTTCCCGCAGAGCGAACACGCAGCATCGCGGTTTATCATGTATCGCTACCACGGTGACGACAAAGACCTAACCGGTTTTGAAACCCAGCTGATGTGGGGCTGGGGCCTCGCCAGCGAAGGTGCACGCCTGTACACCGGCCCGGCCTGGCACCGCGAGAAGATGGCCGTTGAACGCAGCAGTGGCACTCGCGTATTTAACGGCTGGGGCTGGCAACTGGGTGCCGGTTATCAGGTCGGAGCCATCACCGTTGATGTGGCCGCCACCTGGCGCGACAACGAAGACTACGACGACGAAAACCATGCGGCTGGCCACGATTACAAACGCCCGAATGTCTGGTTCCGTAATCTGCTGATCAGCTATCGTTTCTGATAACGACCGTTTTGTTGGAAGGCCTGCCGTTATGACCAACCCCGTTACCGTGCGTTATATGTCACGCTCCGAACTCGAAAGCCTGATGTATAGCCTCACCGCCGCCAGCAACAACGAACAGGCGCAGCTGTTTGAAGCCATCGCCCGCCGCTTGCTGGAAATCATGGAACAGGAAAGCCGCCGTTGATGTTTCCTGTTCTGGCCAGCAGCTCCGACTGGCTGGCCATTCTCAAACCTGAAGGCATTGGTATGCATCAGGAAACCGATGCCAACGACCAGATCATTGAAGGCATCGTTACCCGCCTGCAACAGCAACAACAGGAAGAACTCTGGCCAGTGCATCGCCTCGACAAGGTGACCTCCGGCGTGTTGCTGCTGGCCCGTAACGCCGAAGCCGCCGCCCGCCTCAGTCAGCTGTTTGCCGATCATCGTATCCAGAAATACTACCTGGCACGCAGCAGCAGTCGGCCCAAGAAAAAGCAGGGCTGGATCAAGGGTGACATGGAAAAAATCCGCAACGGCAGCTGGCGTCTGGCGCATAGCACCAACAACCCGGCCATCACCCGCTTCGATTCCTGTTTTGACGAACGCCTGCAGAAACGTCTGTTTTTGCTGCAACCATTTACCGGCAAAACCCACCAGTTACGAGTAGCCTTGCGCAGCCTCGGTGCACCGATTGACGGTGATGAACGTTACAAAGGCGAAACCGCTGATCGTACCTACCTGCACGCCATGGCCTTGTGTTTTGAAGACAAGGGCCAGCAACACCGGATAGTGCAACTGCCCGTCAGTGGCGACTGGGGAGAGATACCGGCCGACTGGCACCAGCCATGGGCCGTCCTGCCCTGAAATATGGGCGTCGGGCCGGGCGCGTTCGGATCGGGCGTCAGGCGTCGGGCGTCGGGCGTCGGGCGTCGGGCGTCGGGCGTCGGGCGTCGGGCGTCGGGCGTCGGGCGCACAGTGTCCATCAACACCGATTTATCCCAGCGCAGCTGGCTGCACCATGCCCATCTGGGCGAGCCGGGATTCACCGCAACGGCCGACCCAGCCGGGGCATGGATGCCCCGCAAGGCCAGTTGGTACAGGGATGTACCATCTGGCCGGGGTCGATCAGCCGTTGTCGGGGAAAACCGGAGACACGAGCCCAGTCGGGCAAAAGCAGGGGGAGGCCCGCCCGGCCGGGGGACAAGGTCCTCCAAGAGGGCAAGCAGCCTCACCAATTAACAAGCCGAGTAGCCGTCGGACGTCAGGCGTCGGGCGCACAGTGTCCATCAACACCGCCTTAACCCAGCGCAGCTGGCTGCACCATGCCCATCTGGGCGAGCCGGGATTCACCGCAACGGCCGACCCAGCCGGGGCATGAATGCCCCGCAAGGCCAGTTGGTACAGGGATGTGCCATCTGGCCGGGGTCGATCAGCCGTTGTCGGTGAATTTCGGAGATACGAGCCCAGTTGGGCAAAAGCAAGGGGGAGGCCCGCCCGGCCGGGGGACAAGGTCCCCCAAGAGGGCAAACGGCCAGGCTAATTAACAAGCCGAGTAGACGCCAGACGCCAGACGCCAGACGCCAGACGCCAGACGCCAGACGCCAGACGCCAGACGCCAGACGCCAGACGCCAGACGCCAGACGCCAGACGCCAGACGCCAGACGCCAGACGCCAGACGAACAGCATCAAAGCCTTTTCAGCCCCCGAAAACCCCTCACACCGCCCCGAATTCCTCCATAAAATCGAGACTGGCCTGATGGCGAATGGTCTTGCGATGGAACGCCCACAACTCACGGATACGCTCCTGATTACACTGCTGCCGATCCACCAGCACCCGGGTTTGCAGCTCACCGGTCTTGACCCCACCCGCCAGCGGAATCTTGCTGAACACAAACTGGTTGGAAATCAGGTCCATAAACGGACCCGACTTGCTGGTTGGCATAATAAACAGCAACTGCAGCCCCAGACTTTCAGTGAGATAACGAATCACCTCGCGTGAGCGGGTTTCGTCCATTTTTGAAAAGGCTTCGTCTACCAGCACCATACGCAGATGGGTGTCGCCTTCACTGAAACGGAACGCCGAGGTAATCGCTGCCGCGCGGATGATATAAGCCGGTGTTTCCAGCTGACCACCAGAACCGGTGCCGTACTGGCTGAGGGCGATCGGCTCCTTGTTGGCTGGCTGCTTGAAGATTTCATAACGGCGATAGTTGCGGTAATCGGAAATCCTCTCCAGCTCACGCATGGCCTTCTGTTCGTCTTCATCCAGCAGCATGGCCATTAACTGGTCACGCACCCGGCGGGCGGTCTTCGGCAACTCGGCGTCAAACAGGGTTGCACCTTCACCGAGGGTCGGGTTACGAATAACCTCCTCGAAGAACTGCCAGTATTCGCGGAATTCCGGCACCCACTCCCAATCGAACCAGTAACGTTCCTGGTCGGCACCAAAACGATGGTGCTCCAGCTCACGGTTCAGTTCTTCCAGCACCCGTTTACCATCGTTGATCGACTGATAAATCGCGTGGCAAAGGTTGGTCACAAAAGCGTTGTTGAAGCTGTCACGCAGCTGCGCCAGCTTGCCCTGCTTCTCCACCAGAATGTTGTTCTTCAGACGGTTGTGAACACGCTCGACCTCGCGCAACAGCGCGGTGATCTGCCGGAAGAACGGGTCCTGATGCTGCTGGCGGTAATCCGGGCTGTAAACAATAGCGTCGAGGGTCTGGCAATGCAGGTTGTGCTCGGCCACCAGACGCTCCAGCTCCAGTGAGTCGGAGCCCAGTTGCTGCAGCAACTGCCGGCATTGTTGCTCAAGTTTTTCCACACCATTACGTTCAGCCGCCACCGTTGCCGCATCACCATCGGCACGTTCCAGCGTGGCATCCAGATCCAGCTCTGGCCACAAACTGGCCAGACGACGCATCGCCTGCTCGGCGGCTTCGGCTTGTAACAGGGTTTTCTCCTGCTGACCACCCAACCAGTGGCAACGCTGCTCGCAATCCTTGATCTGCTGGCTCAGTCGACCCAGCTCACCGTCAAGCTCACGGATGCGCACATCCTGCTCGTCAGCACGATCACGCAGCTGACTGAACTCCTGCTCCAGACTGGAGAAGTCCGACAGGTCAATATCACCGAGTGATTGTTCGGCCTGACGCAGCTGGTAGTGGGTTTCCAGCATGGTCTGGATCTGATCGGCAAAGGTCAGATGACGCAGCTGATTGACCGCATGCAGCAAACGCGAGCATTCGTCACGCTGGACACGCGCATCGGCTGCCTGCTGCAGCAATGTATCCAGCTCCTGCCGCCGCGCCACCAGTGCACGTTCACGAGCACCGGCACCAAACACCAGTTCCCCTTCATCAAGGTCACAACGGTAAATGGAGTAAGCACCAGAGCCCAGACCTTCAGCGGTCAGACCCCGACGGGTTACCTTGAGGGTTTCAACATCGTCGACCTGCTCGACCGTGCCGTAACTGGCGTGCAGATAATCGCGGGCGGTGGCGTGCTCAAACGCCATCAAATGCAGAATCGAGTTGGCCGCCAGCGGCATCCGCGCAGCGTCCTGACGAGCCTTGATCCCCTGCACCACGCGGGCACGGTTACGAGCACCGCCGGTCGCAGGCAGAGAACGCACAATACGGGCAGCGTCGGCTTCGTAATCAGAATCCACAATGATGCTGAAACGGGCACCACCGATATAACCTTCAATGGCGTTCTGCCAACGGCTGTCGGTTACCGAAACATAGTCGGCCAGCACCTGAGGTTCGGCTTCCGGACATTCACGGCGAATCGCTTCCAGTGCCTGGCGGACAAAGCCCGGATAATTGAGCTGACGCCCTTCGAGGCTGTCGATATCCGTCTGTTTCTGGCTGACACGGGATTGCAGCTGCTGCAGCTTCTGTTCTCGTCGATCCAGAACCCGGCTGAGCTGATCACGCAAGGATACCGACTGCGGTTTGTCATCGGTTTCAAACCAGCTTTGCCACCACTGATTCAGCACCGCCTGATGCTGGCGCGCCTGATCCAGATGGGCTTCCAGTGGGCTGAGATCAATCCAGTCGTTGCCCAGCAGCTGTTTGAGGTCGATGGTTTGCTGATCCCGCAACCCCAGCACCGCTTTCATTTCTGCCTGCAAGGATTTGCTGCCCAGCCCCGGAATTTCCAGCGCCAGCGAGCTGGTTTGCAGCCCTTTCATCAACAGTTCACTGGCACGCAAACTGGCCTGCAAACGATCCCCCTGTTCGAGCAGTGGCACCGCTTGCTGCTGCAGCGACTGTTTGGCTGCGGCAATGGCTTTTTCGGCGGCGTCCTTGTCTTGCAAGGCGGTAATACCGAGACGACGCGCTTCCATGGCAATCAGCTGTTCACGCAGCACCCGGCGGCGTTCCTGAGCCAATTCCCGCTCAGAAGTCACCTGGGCCTGACGGCTACGCAGTTGCTGCTGTTGTTCACGAGCATCCAGAAAGCCGCGCTGATCAGCCAGATAACGGGCTCGCGCCGCGCTGTATTCGAGAATCTGGTGTTCCAGCCACTGGTCGATGTAACGATGGCAGAGATCACGGCCACGCCCCAGACGCTCAACACTGGCGGCCAGCTGGGCTGACTCGTTTTCCAGCGCATAAATCGTTTTCATCAGGTCCGAAACCGAACGAATGGCATCGCCCAGGTCACGCGGTTCCAGCACCTCATGGGCCACAAACTCGTTAATGCTGCGCACCGGCTTGTAAGCCATAAAGCGTGAAAACGTGCGGGCGGCGTGTAGTGCTTCACGTTCACCAACGGCGTCAAAACGGCCACGCAGGGCACCGTACAAACGGCGCAGGTAGGCCTTTTTGGAATCGTACTGCTCAACGTTAAAACCGGCATCGGCATGGCTGGCGCCCAGACGCTGGGTTAACCAGGTCTTGAGGCGATTGACGGGCACCACCAGTCGATTGCCCTGACCATCGTCCTGCAGAAAATCCCCCAGCGACAGCTGCTCACCAGCAACGATAAAAAACTGGATATCGTTCTGGCGCGCCACCGGATGACTGCCAGCACGGTCCAGCGTGGCACTGACACCAATCACTGCAGTAAAGGCTTCGCCCGGTTCTTCGCGGGTTGGATGAAACACTGCCGCCAGATACCCAACCGCGCCTTCCGGACGCGCGTAGGAACCGTCGTCACAACCCAGCACATAACTGGCAAGGGTACGCACCTGCTTGCCGCGACCACGCTGGGTGGCTTCGTCCTGACCGGGGTTATAGTTGAACAGGGTGTCGTGGGCCGCGGTCATGATGGTCTGGATGGCATCCGCTGCGGTGGTTTTACCGGAGCCGTTACCACCGGACAGCAGGTTTACCGGACCAAATTCAAATTCACTGGCCGGGATATTGCCCCAGTTAACGTATACGAATTTTTTCAGAAACATGATCAGAGGTCCTTGCTGTCAACATCCACATCAGTCGCGTCAGCCGCGGCCGTATCGGTATTACCGGAGTCCTGATTATCAGCGTCGGCGTCGTTTTCCTGCGAATCGTTTTCCTGCGAATCGTTTTCCTGCGAATCGTTTTCCTGCGAATCGTTTTCCTGCGCGTCGTTTTCCTGCGCGTCGTTTTCCTGCGAATCGTTTTCCAGAGCCTCAGTGCTGCTGTGCTCCGGTACTGGCGCACCTTCAGCCGGTGCCGCCATCAGTGCGGCCAGCACTTCGTCACTGACGTAACTCATGATCAGCGGCCGAATACGCAACCAGGCGTCGGCATCACTGAGCAGCTCATCGTTGCTGACGTGCACCAGACGCAACTGACGCAAACGACGGAACAGGTTCTTGCGCTCTGCCGGTGAATCCGGCAATGAGCGTTTGAGCAGGTTTTTCATGGCAATCGCCAGAGTCTCAATGGCCAGCAGCACACAGCCCTGTTCGTCCACCGCCCCTTCACGCAACGCCTTGTCGTACTGCGCACGCAACACCAGCACCAGCGCCACTTCGTGCTGGTTCAGGCGCAAACGCAATGCCTGACTGCCTTCGTGCCCGGGATCGTCATTCATACCGGGAACGTGGGCACCGGGTGGTACCACTCGCAAAAACTGGAAACGGCGATCATGCAGCAACCGCAAGCCAATCAGCTGCAGGTAGTCCTGCACCAGCGCTTCGATACGCAGATAACGGTCGTACAGCTGTTGTTCAATCTGGCTTTCATCCCGACAGACCACTCCGTAGTCGAGCAAACGCATCAGCAGCTCGGAGTATTCACGCAGGCTGATTCCCTGTTGTTGCAGTTGTTTTTCAATCAGTTGCAGCATGTTGTTTCTTCAGACTGAGGGTGTCGCCCGCCATGGCCGACACCGGAATTCAAGGGTTGGAACCGGAGTAGTCAGGAGTTCAGTGCTGGCACCGGTGTTTCGATCAGTTCGAATACAAAATGATCCTTGCTGACAAAACAGCTTTGCGCAGGATCATCCGCCACGGGTGGCGGCAGGAAGGCACCGTCCGGATCGGCGTAATCCACACGAATCCGGAAACCACTGGCGGTTTCCTGCTCCGCCGAACCAAGGCTGATGGCATGCGCTACCGCCATAAAATCGCGGGCACTGTTGACCGGTAATTCACGACTGGAAATCTGCCGACCAGAACCGAGCTGGTCCACCAGCCACTGGCGCAGGTTTTTCTGGTTAATCAGGAAGGCCTGATCGAGCACCTGCCGAATCCAGGCCTCTTTGCGAGCATCGTGATCCAGCGGTGCTTCAGCACGATCAAGCATGGCCACCGGCACTTGCCGCTGACGCGGTGGTGCCAGTCGAACCTGGGCCGGATCAACAAAGCCCATGCCCGGCAGCCCCATGCTGTCGGCGGCCATTAACAGGCGCCGGTCCTGCTCGGTTTCTGGCAGGGCCGCAAGGGTCTGGCACACAGCCAGCACGTCGTTATGTTGTTGTGATGCCAGATAACTCATCTGCCGCATGATGATGTCGGCGCGGCGGGTGAAGCCCTGCAAGGCCCGACGCAGGGCTGGCAGCATAACTTCCGAAGCATTACGCATACGCTGTTCGATACCATCCAGCACCCACCACAACAAGGATTCGCCGGGGCGCGCCTGCTCGGGCATCAGTTCGCGCAGACGTTTTTCAATGCTGGCTTTAAAACCCTTGTCGCGACGCCGGATGTTCTGGATCAGCTGTTCGATCTGGTCGCGATGACGCTCAACGTTATCCGCCGATAGCCGCACCGAGAGGTCGGGCTGGAAGCGATTTTCCATAAAGTCGAAAAACGCCTCACTGGCGTGACGAACCAGCAACTGGTCTTCCATCTCCCGTACCAGATCGCGCTTGCGCTCATCCAGTTCAGAAATCACGTCGGTGAAGTCGCTGATGATACGTTCGGAATATTCAAAGGCATCAAGCAGGTCGTAGACGTCACCACGATCCACAAACGCTTCGAGGGAATTGCGGGTATTACGGGTATTGCGATGACGGGTGTGGGCCAATACCCGGCTGCTGTTAACAAACGGCTCGGTGAAATCACGGCCATGTCGGGTAAAGGCAAAGGTGCTGCTGAGGGTCGCCTGATCCAGCTGCTTTTCGATCCAGCCGTGTTCCAGCAACTGGTTCAGAACCCAGACCGCCTGCTCACGACTGTTACGAAAACGGGTGTCATCCTCACCGTCGGAATCGAGGCTGCCATCAAACGGCGTACGCTCCAGAGCTTCCTGGAAAATTCCTACCAGCGCATCGCGCTGCAAGGCCTGACCGTAGTCTGCATTGCTGGCGCTGTACAAACGCACGTACAGCTCGCGCAGACACTCGGCGATCTGGGCGCGGTACTTGCCGGTCAGAGGACGGAAAAACTGGACTCGTTGTTCGCTAAAAAACATGTAGAAGCTTCTGCAAGACTGGCTAAATATTCAGGAAGAGCGGAAGCCTAGCCAAAGCAGAGGGCAAAGGCCAGCCAGAGAGGCTACCGGCCTTCGGGAATCCCGACGGTTTCACGCCAGAGCGGACAACCGCAGAAAGTGACGGGCAGTCAAACAGAAAAAAGACCGGTCGGGGACATCCATTGTTCGAGCCGGTCTTGACCCACCTGCAAACCTGTTAGGCGGAGAAATCCTGAGAAATCATCTCGCCCGTGCTGCTTCAAGACGACGCTGCTCTTCATAGCCCGCCATGGTACCCACCAGCAGCGACACCAGAAGACCAACCACAACCACAGCAATGATCACCGCCAGCACGGCTGGATCCAGAGTGGCCTCGTAGCTCATAAGCTCCGGCGTCATGGCCGACATGTCGTGGTTATACTGCAGATGCAGAGCTGCCATACCTGTGTAGTGCATGCCACACACTGCAAAGCCCATCACCATCGCACTGGCGATTCGCTGCCACGATTGACGCACGTTAAACGCCAGCCAAAGGGCACAGATCGCTGCACCAATCGCAATTAACATGGAAGCACCCACCAGAGCCGGGTCATAGACCAGCTTGCCCGGCATCACCATGGCCGCCATACCGGAATAGTGCATGGCAGTCACACCAAGGCCAGTTACAGTACCACCGGCCAACAGGTGGCCAATGCCTTCCGGCTTCAGCGCCACGATGTACAGCCCCACCGCCACCACCGCGACTGCCAACACCAGCGACATCATGGTAATGCCGAGGTCATATCCAAAATCGACCGGCGTTTCATACGCGAGCATTCCCACGAAGTGCATGGCCCAGATACCGCCGCCACCAAGTGCAAATGCAGCTGCCAATAACCACACCCAGAATGTGTTATCTCGTGAAAGCACCATTCCCGCCGCCAGTTTTAACGCGGTATAGGAACCAAGAACTGAAATACAATACGAGAGAAAAACAAGAACAAAACTATATCCGGTTTCCATATCGTTACCTCTATTAGAGACGATTTCAAATCCCTTGAATCGACTGTAGCTGGTCAGAGGCTCTTGTTTGACCCAAGGGCAACTTACGCAGAAACCTGTACAATGCACAAGTCTGTACAAGAGATGATTACGCAACAAATCAGATTTCATCGCGCACAGACAATACTCAACCAATTTACTCAGGTTTTCAAGTCGCGTTCAGGCAACCCGTTTGTACAAGTTTATTTCGCCACCTGCTACAAAATATCCACATATAAAAAGTGGAAAAACGAAGCCATATCCGCACATAAAAACCGGGTATCCGGGCAACTGCTTGTATTCATAAAGAAAAATGCACTGTTCAAAACATCAGCAAAAACAAACAGTATATTTCATGCAATTGGATATTTTTTGAACTGCCTGACAATCGCGCACCAAACACACTGTCGATAGCAAATCCCAATGATGACAATATAAAAATACCATCAATAAAAAAGCCGCTGTTCCATTTGGAAACAGCGGCTTCAAAGCCATCACAATTGTCTGATCAGCGACTGCAAAACCGTATTACAAGGCTGCGGCCAACTCACTGGCCTGACGAATTGCACGTTTGGCGTCGACTTCAGCAGCCACCGCGGCACCACCAATCAGATGCACGCGGTAACGTTCATTGGCGAGAGCCTGCAGTTGGGTAAACAACTGATTCACCGATTCCTGGCCCGTACAGAGCACTACGGAATCAACGGCCAGCACGCGTTTCTTTGCAGCATCCCCTTCACCGACCAGCACATGCACACCATCATCATCAATCTTCTGATAGGCCACCGAGCCCAGCATCTGCACCGCCTTCTGTTTAACCGCCGCCCGATGCACCCACCCCGTAGTCTTGTTAAGCCCCTTACCGAGTGGCGCTGGCTTACGCTGCAACAGGTATAACTGACGCGCGGCCGGACGAAGCTCTGGCTTGCGCAAACCACCCGCCTGATGGCTGATCGGGTCTACCCCCCATTCCCGCTGCCAGAGTTCGGGATTCAGGCTTGGCGAATGACCATCTTCGGCCAGGTACTCCGCCACATCAAAACCGATGCCGCCAGCCCCGAGAATCGCGACTCGCTTACCGGCGGTGCGTTCACCACTGAGCAATTGCTGATACGTCATCACCGAAGGGTGATCAATGCCCTCAATGGATGGCACGCGCGGCTTGACCCCGGTCGCCACCACCACGTCGTCAAACCCCATTACCGCCAGATGCTCAGCATCCACCGCCTGCCCGAGCCGCACATCCACACCCAGCAACTCCAGCTGGCGCTGGTAATACCGCAAGGTTTCGCGGAATTCTTCTTTACCCGGAATGGTCGCCGCCAGTCGGAACTGGCCACCAATACGGCCGGAAGCCTCAAACAGAGTCACTTCGTGACCACGACTGGCCGCGACCGTCGCACAAGCCAGACCAGCAGGCCCAGCACCAATCACCGCAACCCGACGACGCACGACCGCCTTGATATACAGCAGCTCGGTTTCATGACAAGCACGGGGATTCACCAGACAACTGGAAATCTTGCCGGAGAAGGTGTGATCCAGACAGGCCTGATTACAAGCGATACAGGTATTGATCTCGTCAGCACGCCCTTCCCCAGCTTTCACCACCCATTGCGGGTCAGCCAGAAACGGACGCGCCATCGACACCAGATCAGCCTGCCCGGCTTCCAGAATCGCCTCCGCGGTGGCCGGCATATTGATACGGTTGGAAGCTACCACAGGAATCTTCACCACCTTGTGCACCTGAGCAGTGGCGTCCACAAACGCGGCGCGCGGCACCGAGGTGACAATGGTCGGAACCCTGGCTTCATGCCAGCCAATGCCGGTATTGAGAATATTTACGCCTTCGGCTTCCAGCGCCTGCGCCAACTCCAGCACTTCCGGACCACTGGCGCCCTGTTCGACGAGATCCAGCATCGACATCCGGAACATCAGAATGAAGTCATGACCAGCCGCCGCGCGCACCGCACGTACAACCTCCAGTGGGAATCGCATGCGATTACTAAAACTGCCGCCCCACTCGTCATCCCGCTGATTGGTGCGAGCCGACAGCATCTGACTGATCAGATACCCCTCGGAACCCATAATCTCGACGCCGTCGTAACCCGCCTTGCGGGCCAGACGCGCCGTTCGGGCATAGGCATTAATCGTTGAACGAATCTGCTTCGCCGACAACTCACGGGGTTTGAAGGGTGTAATCGGCGATTGAATGGCGCTCGGTGCCACACAAAACGGGGTATAGCCATAACGGCCCGCATGGAGGATTTGCAGCAGAATCTTGCTGTCGTGTTCATGAACCGCGCGGGTAATTCGCTGATGGAATGGCACCTGCCAGCCGTGATTCAGCTTGGAGCCAAACGGTGTCAAATCACCAGCACGATCCGGTGAGAACCCACCCGTCACCATCAAGGCCACTCCACCCCGCGCCCGTTCGGCAAAGTATTCAGCCAGACGACCAAAATGCCATGGACGATCCTCCAGACCAGTGTGCATGGAGCCCATCACAATCCGGTTTTTCAAACGGGTAAAACCCAGATCAAGGGGTTCAAACAGATGCGGGTATGCAGACATGAATGCGTTTCTCTTGTTCTTGTTGTGTCGTTGAGGGTAAACGAGCGCTTCAGTGATACACTTATTTTATGCTTTTAAATAACGACAGCAATGAAATTTTTACACAAATAGAAGCAATCAACCTCGCCAGCAAAGAGATCTGACCCGACAATCCAACCAGAATACCAGCCAGACCTTGCAGGTGAAGACAGCAATGCGGGCACTTGTTTTGCCAAAACAGGTCTCAGTTCCGGTGTATGCCGAGTGCTGCAGCCGAAAAGCCGTTGCCGAAACACAACTTCGACAATACACTCCGTATACGTTTTATATACAGAGTGTATACATGGGTATTATCCGTATCAGTGATGAACTTCACGATGACCTGCGCAAGGCCAGCACCACCATGCTGCGCTCCATCAATGCACAGGCGGAATTCTGGATCCGCATCGGCATGCTGGCCGAGTCCAATCCCGACAAAACCTATCAACAACTGATCCGCGAACAACTGAAACTGGCTGACCTTCAGGATCAAGCCAGCAAGGAAGGAATGGTGAGCAATGGCTAGAGTCACCATCAAGAACAGTGAAGAACTGGCGCTGATGCGCGAATCCGGACGTCTGCTGGCACAGGTATTTACCTACCTCGACCACCATGTCAAAGCCGGTATCAGCACGCTGGAAATCGATCGCCTGACCGAGCAGTTTATTGTGCAGGAGCTGCACAGCCGTCCGGCCAGCAAAGGCCAGTACGGATTCCAGTTCTCGCTGAATACCTCTATTAATGAAGTGGTTTGCCACGGCGTACCGTCCGCCAATGACATTCTCAAAGACGGTGACATCGTTAACCTCGACATCACCCTCGAGAAAAACGGTTATATCGCCGATTCCAGCAAGATGTACCGGATTGGCACGCCATCGGAAGCCGCCAACAAGCTGGTGGATGTCTGTTACGAGGCCTTGTGGCTGGGTATTCGCGAAGTTCGCCCCGGCGCCACCACTGGCGATATTGGCCATGTGATTGACCGTCATGCCCGCAAGCACGGCTACATGGTAGTGACGGACTATTGCGGCCACGGTATTGGCAAACAGATGCACGAAGATCCGGCGATTCACCACTACGGATTGCCCGGTCGTGGTGTACGCCTGGAAGCGGGTATGACCTTCACCATCGAGCCGATGCTCAACGTTGGTACAGCGCGGGTCAAAACCCTGAAAGACGGCTGGACGGTCATCACCCGTGATAACGAGTTGTCAGCCCAGTGGGAGCACACCATTGCGGTAACCGCCGGTGGTTTTGAAGTATTAACCCTGCGGCCCGAAGAACCGCAGGAATGGCGCATCGGTTAAACCGTACGCCCAACGGCTTGCAAGCGAACAAGCAGATCAGAGAATGATCCGCTTGTTTGCCTCCCGGAACCCGCTCAGCCGAACAGGGTCCAGAGTGCCATCACAGCAAACGCCGCACTGGTCAGGTAACGCACCAGATCCAGTGGCAGCACCTTCATGACACGCTCGCCGTACCAGACCACTGGCAGGTTAGCGATCAGCATACCCACAGTAGTACCAGCGGTTACCCAGAATACAGACTGCCATTCAGCCGCCAGCAACACCGTTGCAATCTGGGTTTTGTCGCCAATTTCCGCCAGCGAGAACAGCACCAGCGTGGCCATAAAGGCACCCATACTCATAAAGCGCGAATCTTCATCGTCTTCAGAGTCTGGTACCAGTACCCACACCGCCATACCGATAAAGCTGGCCGCAAGAATCCAACGCACGTAACTGGCGTTTAACCAGGTATCCAGACCCACCCCCAGCCAGGAGCCCAACCAGGCAGACACGCCGTGGTTCAGCAAGGTAGCCAGCAGAATACCCAGGGCCAGAGCCGGTTTATTGGCAAAACGCAGAGTCAGGAACAGCGACAACAGCTGGGTCTTGTCACCAATTTCTGCCAGAGTGACAGCAATTGCAGACGACGCAAAACCGTTGTTCACAAGGGAATCGATCAAAGTTGGATCAAACATTTGAATGGTTCCGGGGGCGGCGAATAACCAGAGACAAACCCGGAGGCCGCCCTCGTTAAAGTGCCCCGGATGTTTGTCTCAGGTCTCGTCAAACCGCGATGGGCTGTGTACGCCATGAGCAATGAGGCTCAAGAATGTTGACGCACACGACACGTGTTTCACTGAACAGGTGTCAGACTACTCCCCCAAGAGTGACGGCATCATAACGGCCTGATCCGGGATTGTCACCCCGGATCAACACCCTTTTTCGCCAAACGGAATTATTCTGCCTTGCCTGGCGCCGGTTCGCTGTCCCAGTTGTCGTCCCACTCAGCATCGTCTTCTTCAAAATCGCCGAAATCATCAAAACTGTCGTTGCTGACACCATCGTTAACCAGATACTCACGACGTTGCAGGTACAAACTGCGCAGGAACACATACCGGTCGCCGGTGATCATACTTTCAGCCGACAGCAGATCCGCACGGGTATCCACCATCTTGACCGAAAACAGCCCCACTTTTTCGCCCGTGGTATCAACGGTATTGGTATAGGTAATACCGGAGCCCCACTCCATACCAGTACCAACGCTATCACGTACCGTGCTTGGCCCCAGAATTGGCAACACCAGATAAGGGCCCGTGCCAACACCCCAGTAGCCGAGCGTCTGACCAAAGTCTTCGTCGTGTTTTTTGAGACCAATGTGGGTGGCCACATCAAACACACCAAAGAAACCCACGGTGCTGTTCACCAGAAAACGCGCCGTGTCAGACGCTGCCTGGCCAATCTTGAGCTGACCCACGTCGTTCACAATCACCAGAACCTCTCCAAGGTTGGAGAAGAAATGGGTAACCGATTCGTCGACCGGTTTTGGCGTAATCGCCTGGTAGCCCTTGGCAACCGGCTTGGCAATGTAACGATCCAGACGGTCGTTAAATGCAAACATACTACGGTTAAAGCCTTCCCACGGGTCAGGATCGGCCTTTTCTGCAGCACTCACCACTGACCCAGCGGTCAGCGTCGCCAGCAGCAACGAGCCCGACAACAACCAGGAGCGGCCACGGTCAAACCAGTCTCGGCTTCGTGAATTCAACATGTTGAAAATCCCTGATTTCTTTTGGCGGCTATTAAAACAGCGCAAACGCCATTCACCAAGAGATGACCGACCAGCGAATCAGTCTTTCCGATCCTTGCGTAAAATGCCCAGACGGCACCAGCCGCGCAAGACTTCGTGACCACCCGCGACCGCAGCGGCCTGCTGGCTGAGTCCGAAGCTTTCCAGCAATTCGTCCAGCACCACATTGGCAACACGTTGTTGCTCTGGCTCGCGCAGTGCATTGGCCTGCAGGCGTTCGAATAACGCCAGCGTAAACGGGCTGGTATGTAAAAAACGGGCCTTGTCGGAGTCATCACGAAACACCAGCAAGGTGGTCAGCACTTCGGCCGGGGTGGCATTATCAGGCGCAATCATGTGTACCGGATAATGATAAACCCCAGCTCGGGCCGACAGGGTTGGGCGCACACAGCCATCACACAACCACTCGTCCAGACCATCGGAACCATGATCCAACGGCCAACGTTCGCCGTTATCGTCCTCCGCCAGGTCTACTGCCAGCTCCAGCCATTCGTAATGAGCCAACTCGTACAGCCACGGCGGGTCCTGATGAGCGACTGGCTTACCAGCGCGTCCACGCAGATACGCCAGAAATTCCTCGCTGATTTTGGCGAAGTACGGCGTTTCACAAGGATGCTCGCGCAGAAAATCACGGGTCAACAAACGCCAGCGCGGACTGGTCAGGACTTTTGAAGTGACCGGAAAGGTTGTCGCCAGCAGATTGCGAATATTGTTGGCAAACAGGTCGCGATAAATCTCCAGACGCTCAGGCGCAACGTCATCAGGAGCCGGGCTGTCGCCATAGGTGCGAATGTAACTTGCCAGCTGCTGTTGCAGCGGCTGGAAGTTACCGTCTGGCTGCTCGTTACTCATGCCCACCTCCGACGCTGACCTTGTGCTGGATGTTGCGAATGTGGCTGACCTCGTCGAGCAACTCGCGTAACGGCGGAAAATTGAAGTCACGTTCGAGAAGGGTGGGAATCACCCCATGCGTCTGATAGGCATATTCAAGCAGATGCCAGACATCTTCTTTTACCGGGCGACCGTGGGTATCAATAAGGATTTGCGGCGACTCCTGATAGTGCCCCGCGATATGCATACCGGCGATTCGTGCCGTTGGCATGGTGGCAATCCAGGCACGCGGGTCACCACCGTGGTTATGGCAGTTCACATAGACGTTGTTAACATCCAGCAGCAGATCACAGTCTGCAAGTGTTAACACTTCCCGCACAAAATCCGCTTCATCCATCTGTTTGCCGGGTTCGGCGTAGGTCGAGACGTTTTCAATCACCAGACGCCGCCCCAGCAAGTCCTGCACACGGACAATACGCTCAGCCACATAACGGGCAGCTTCTGGTGTATAGGGAATTGGCATCAGATCGTAGAGGTGACCACCGGCGCTGCAAAAGCTCAGATGTTCACTGTACATACGAACATCGTGCTCCTGCATAAAATCGCGCACGGCCAGCACCAGCGACTCATCGAGAGGATCAGGACTGCCAAGCGACAGCGACAGTCCATGACAGGTCGTCGGGAAACGTTCAGTAAACGCACGCAAACGCCGGGCGTTACGCCCACCAACACCAATCCAGTTCTCTGGAGTCAACTCCAGAAAATCAAACGGTGCCGGGTCAGTACTGGTCAGCACCTGGCTTTCCAGTTCATTCAGCAAACCTCGTCGCAAACCAAGGCCCGCGCCCATTACGGGAAAATTCATATCAGTATCCGCCACACAAACCAGAGAGTGTCAGCTGGTTAGTCGGACCAGATGACTTTTGATTACAGGTCTGTTTGAAAAATAGTTGCCGCTGGCGTGCCTTGCCACATCAAAGACAGGTCAAACAGGTATGGCAGCCGAAAAAGACACAAAAAAATCAAAGGGCAGACAGGACAAGCGAGTCACAACCGGAGTATTCCCCAACGCTTGCAAGGGAATAACTCCGGCTGGTTATGACGGAAGGATTACTGCAGGGACGCTACGTCATCGGCACTCAGACCCTTGAAGGTCTGTTTGTCGAGGCCGTACTTTTTCATTTTTTCATACAGGGTTTTGCGCCCCAGCCCCATTTCTTCCTGAGCGTCTTTCAAACGCCCCTGATGACGGGTGAGCACTTCACGAATCAGCATTTCTTCATACCGACTGACCTGCTCAGCCAGTGAAATCCGGCCACCCGATCCCGCCTCGGTACGCAGTGCGCTATCAAAGGCACGTTCAGGCCCGAGCAGCACAAAACATTCCGCCAGGTTGCGCAGCTCCCGCACGTTGCCCGGCCAGTCATGAGCCATCAGTTGTTGACGCATGGCGCTGGTTAGCGCAGGCACTTCACTACCGCCGTAACGGTTAGCGGCGGCCCACACGAAATGCTCAAACAGGATGGGGACGTCTTCACGACGATCACGCAGCGGCGGGATATGCACCTGCACCACGTTCAGACGGTAATACAGGTCGAGACGGAACTCACCCTTGTCGCTCAGTTCTTTCAGATCAACCTTGGTGGCGGCAATGATACGAATATCCAGCGGAATCTGCTGGTTACTGCCCAGCGGCTCGACCTTGCGCTCTTCCAGTACCCGCAGCATCTTGATCTGCAGAACCATCGGCATACTTTCGATTTCATCGAGAAACAGTGTGCCGCCGTTGGCGTACTGGAATTTTCCCACCCGTTTTTTGCCAGCACCGGTAAAAGCACCGGCTTCGTGGCCAAACAGCTCGCTTTCGATCAGGTTTTCCGGGATCGCACCACAGTTGATGGCCACAAACGCCTTGCTGCTGCGTTTGCTGTGAGTGTGCAGATAACGCGCCACCAGTTCTTTACCACAACCGGTTTCACCGTTGATCAGCACGTCGGCCGGGGTATCTTTAACATGGTTGAGGGTATCGCGCAGTTTGCGGATATCCGGATGGTTACCAATAATTCGCGGCCCCGGCCGGGACTGTACTTCGACTTCCTGCCGCAAGCGGCGGTTTTCCAGAGTCAGCAGGCGTTTTTCCTGGGCACGCTGGACGGTTTCCAGCAGAACGTCGGTTGAAAAGGGTTTTTCGAGAAAGTCATAGGCACCCTGACGCATGGCATCCACGGCAATCGACACGTCACCATGGCCAGTGAGCATGATGACCGGCAGATCGGCATCGATCAGCCGAATCTCGCGCAGCAGCGCCATACCGTCCATCACCGGCATATTGATATCAGTAACCACCACCCCGGCCCAGCCGGTGTGGATATGAGCGAGTGCTTCACGGCCATTGGCAGCCGTCACGACATCCGCGCCTTCGATTTCCAGAGTCTGGGCCAGCGATTTACGCACCAGCTCCTCATCATCGACTACCAGCACTTCCATCATCGTGTTTCTCCATCGAACGTTTCAGTCGCCACCGCTGGCAGACTGATAATAAATACGGAACCACCGTCACGACCCGGCTCGGCACTCAAGGAACCCGCCAGCGCCTCCAGAATTCGCCGTGACAGCGCCAGACCTATACCAAGCCCTTTGCTTTTGGTGGTAAAGAAGGGCTCGAAGATCCGGTTCTGCATATCCTTAGCAATACCCGGGCCATTATCACTGACCCGGATTTCCACCCGAGATTCCACTTGCAGCACTTCAATCGAAATCAGGTGCTGTTTCGGGCGCCAATCCGGGTCCACTTCCTGCATAGCCTCGGCGGCGTTGGTCACCAGATTCACCAGCACCTGCTGAATCTGCACCGGCTCGCAGAAAATCACTGCCTGTGACTTCGGCGATGGCACCTGAATCTGGATACCGACCTTGTTCAGCAACGGTTTCATAATCACCAGTGCCGAGTCGATAACCTCACCCACCTCTACCCGGCGTGGCTCTGGCGGCGAACGACGCGCAAACACCTTGAAGCGCGACACAATGGCGTGCATGGTGCCGGTGATTTGCAGGATTTCACCCAGATTGCTTTTGACCGTTTCGAACTTGCCCCGCTCAGCCAGCTTGAGGCTGTTTTCAGCATAGGTCTGAAGTGCCAGCAGCGGCTGGTTGAGCTCATGATTCAGACCCGCCGACATTTCCCCTAACAGGGCCAGCTTGGCCGTCTGGATCAGCTGGTCCTGGGTGGATTCCAGCTCATTCTGGGTCCGCTGGTAATGCGCCACCAGCTCTTGCAGTTCGGCGTTAGACTCGGTCAACTCCGAGGTCAGTTCGGTCACCCGCCGCTCCAGCTCCTGGTTCATGGTACGTACGTGGCGCTGCACTTCCTGGCGTTTTTTCCAGTACATCAGCCACACCACCAGCAGACCAAAAATCAGCGAATAATAGGCACTGAACTGCAAGGTACGGCGCAGGATTTCGCTGTGCGGCATCAGGGTATAGAGCTGCCAACCGGCGTCGGGAATCAAGGCCCGCCCGACGACATAGCGATAACTCACGGCATTGGACGGCAGAATCAGGTTACGGCTTTGTAATGGGTCGAATTCATCCCCTCGGTACAAAGGCGCCAGCGACGCATTGCCATAACGACGTGACGCCCGCAGGCTGCGCAGCTGACTTTCCGGTATGGCTTGCAGGCTTCTGAGCTCCCATTCGGGCTCGGAAGCCGCAAACACAATCGAGTCGTACCCCACCAGGATGTAGCGATGACCTTCGCGACGTTGTTTGGCGAACAACTCTTCGAGTGAAATTTTTACCACCGCCACCCCCAGAATCCGGCCATTTTCCAGAATCGGAGCGGAGAAAAAGTACCCGCGTGTGGTGGAAACCACCCCTTTTGCATAATAGCTACCAGGCTCACCCAATACGGCTTGCTGGAAATACGGCCGAAACGCGAAGTTGTAACCCACAAAGCTATTGGCATCGGCATGGTTACTGGAACCAATCGCCAGCCCGTTCATGTTGAGTACAAAAATATTTTCACTGCCCAGACTTTTATTGGTCTGGAACAAAAAGCGGTTGAGCGTGTCCATACCATCCGGTGATGGGTTCATCAGTGCGCCACGCAGCGTACGCAGGGCTGCTACCTGCGGTGCGATGTTCTCGAACCCCTTCAGATAATGGTCGAGCTCACCCGCCAACTGCCCTGCTTCAAGATCCAGTTCGCTGATGGCCTGCTCTTCATGAAGTCGCCAGGATGTGGCCACCACCACCAGGATTCCACCCAGCCAGACCACGGCCAGCAAAACCGTCGTCCAGAACCAGGCAGACCTGCCTTCCAGCCATTTTTTGATCACATTTGCTCCCAAGGCAAAATACCACCCATTCCGCACTTGCTTATGGGGGTGTTTCCACCCATTGATCACCCTGTAATTGACCAGCTCTTACCAACAATCATGTGGGATTGTCGTCTACTGGCATCTTTGTCATTGTTTTGGCACTAGACCATAAATCGTCCACACACTCCGGTCCGACCATTTTGCTTGGCATCCACAAGGCACTCAAGCCGCAGCCAGTCAGGCCTGGCAGGCTCTAATCCGACTCTGATCACGGCTTTTGAACCAGCAAACGCTATGCTGATTCAAGCATGACGCGTGCCGCATTTACAAAAGTTGGCACACCGGTTGCTTTTCAGGATCAAGCACTGGAGAACCACTGGCACCCGTGCCGGATATCCCATGCCCTTCAAACTAAAATAAAAGTGAGGACCAGGAATGAAAACCTTAGTCGCTTCCATTCTGGCATGCGCCAGCCTGCTGACCTTCAATGCAGCAGAAGCCAAGCCAATCGAAATCAAATTCTCCCACGTCGTGGCAGAAAACACTCCTAAGGGCCAAATGGCTCTGAAATTCAAGGAGCTCGCTGAAGCTGCCCTGCCAGGCCAGGTAGAAGTAAAGGTTTACCCTAACTCCCAGCTGTACACCGATGAAACCGTTCTGCAAGCCATGCAGCTGGGTGACATCGAGATGGCTGCTCCTGCTCTGTCCAAGTTCCAGGCTTACACTGACCAGCTGCAACTGTTCGACCTGCCATTCCTGTTCAAAGACATCGACGCAGTTGACCGTTTCCAACGCGGCCCACAAGGCCAGGCTCTGCTGAAGTCCATGGAAAGCAAGATGCTGGTTGGTCTGGGCTTCCTGCACAACGGCATGAAACAGCTGTCTGCTAACGACCCGATCCGGGTTCCTGCTGATATCTCCGGCAAGAAATTCCGCATCATGACCTCTGACGTTCTGCAGGCGCAGTTCGAAGCTGTTCAGGCGATTCCGCTGAAAAAACCATTTGCTGAAGTGTTCACCCTGCTGCAAACCAAAGCAATTGATGGTCAGGAAAGCCCATGGTCCAACACCTACGCTTCCAAGTTCTTCGAAGTTCAAAAGTACGTAACTGAAACCAACCACGGCATCCTGGATTACATGGTTGTGACCTCTTCCGAGTTCTGGTACGGCCTGCCGGATGACGTTCGCGCCAAGCTGACCGTTGCCATGAACGAAGCGATCGCTTACGGCAACAAGGTTGCTATCGAACAGGACGCTGCTGACCGTCAGCACATCCTAGACTCCGGCAAAACTGAAATCATCACTCTGACCGACGCAGAACGTCAGCAGTGGGTAGATGCCATGAAGCCTGTATGGAACATGTTCATCGACGAAATCGGCGCTGACCTGGTTAACGCCGCACTGAAAGCCAACAATCCTTAATCGGCTTTCATTCTCTGGCCGGCCACACCACAAGTGTGCGCCCGGCCAAATTATCCCCAGGGACACTCTGAATAACTCTGCACAGCTCTGCGCGAGTGCTGCAGCGCGTGTGAGCAAGGCGACGAACGCAGCGAAATGACGAGTCCTTTTCAAGTTCGTCAACACCGCTCAAACGTGCTGCAGCCCGCGCCCTTCGGGGCTTTCGGGATGGCGATGACTCGGTGTCGCCGGTTTTCGACGTAGCCCGCTATGCCATCAAACCGGCTTCGTGATTCATCACCATCCCGATAAGCCAGAGCGGGCACCGAGTTATTCAGAGGATCCCTAGCGATAAAACACTCTCCCAGCCGCGGACAAAACCTGCGGTTGTGGTGAAGTGCTGCCTGAAGAAAACATTACCCGGGCATTCTTCCGGGAAGACCCGCAACGGGTAATGCACATAACAACGACCATAAAAACAAAAAGAGAGCCATCTCATGCAAATGACCAAACTCGCCATCGCCATGTCTGCAACCCTGCTGTCTGCAAGCCTGGTACAAGCCGAAGAACTGTCTACCTCCTTTTATGGCACCCTGCGTACAGGCCTGGAGAAAGTAGATGCTGGCGTTTCCACCGATTCCATTAACGGCCGTGACTACTCATCCGCAGTAGGCGTTAAAGCCGCTCTGAAAATGGATAACGGTCTGACCGGTCTGGGTCAGGTGGAATACGGCCTGGTATCCGAAGACGGTGAAGATTTCGAACAGAAAGCCGCACCTACCCTGCGTTATGCCATCGTTGGCCTGCAAGGTGATTTCGGCAAACTGACTTACGGCTCACAAGCGACCCTGTTCCACACCTATGTTCGCAGCCCGTACTTCGCTGATGGCAACGACACCATCCGTCTGGGCACCTCCCGTGACGACGAACTGACCCATTACCAGTTCACCGGTGCCAACTACAGCGTGGCTGCTGGCCTGCTGACCGAAGACCGCGATGGTGACAACGTCGATTCATGGACCGTTGCCGGTGACTACAAGGTTGATGCCCTGACCCTGCAAGCAGCCCTGCAGAAAGACCAACGCGGTGATAACAAAGGCCGTCTGGCCGGTGTTCGCGCCTGGTACAAGCTGAACGACAAGGTAACCCTGTCTGTCTACCGTCATCAGCAAAGTGCCAAATTTGACCTGCACGGCGGCTCCAGCGGTTATATCACCGCCGACGGCGTTAGCGGTGTTGGTAGCTGCAGCGGCGAAAAACGCTCTGCAACCGGCGTTTACGCTGCCTACATGATTGGTGCTGACAAACTGCATGGCCGTTATGCCATCGACAGCTGTGATGCCAAAGGCGACGTAGCGTCCACCAAGGTTGAGTACATCCACGCCCTGACCAAAACCTTCAGTGCCTGGGCGTCTTATGAAGTTCTGAACAGCGATGACACTCGCACACCCTCTACCGGTGACGACATGTCTGCCGCCCAACTGGGTGTACGTCTGGACTTCTGATAAAGCAGTCACAACCGGGAAAACGGCGCCGACAATTTGGGGCTCGGACGCCGTTTTCCTGGTTGTACTCCCAACGGACACCGCCTGGTGTCCGTTTCCCCGCAAGGATTCGCGACCGGCGAGTATCGAAATACCCCCCCGGCATACTGCCAATGGCTTATTGGCTGACTTCGCCAATACGGTATTCTTCGCACTAACGGCCATATCACGCAAATAAATGGTCGACATTTTCCAGCGAAACGATTGCAGACACATGAATACTTTCAAGGTTTTCCTGAGCGTAGTGGCGTTCTTTCTGTCCGCCTGCTCCATTTCATCCGTCCAGTCTGGCAGTGATCTCGTCACTGTTGGCGAAGGCGACGTCGAAATTCTGGTGCCATCGAGCCTCAAGGTACTGGCGATTGATGGCCGTCCGGTTTCATCGCCAAACCTCGCCGATGGCCAATATCGCCTGCAGGTTCCAGAAGGCCAGCTGCGCATCGTCGTGCAGTACGAAGGCAACTGGAACACCCCGGATGAATCCGGCTACATCATTCGTTGGCATCCGGTTGCCATCGACAACGATTTCGAAGCGGGCCAGCGTTATGTCCTGACCCACGCGCCGGTCAAAGATCGCCAACAAGCGCAGGAACTGAGTGAGGAATCCCCGATCTGGCTGATTGGTGCCAAACAGAAGATCACCGGCGAGCCGGTGAAAGGTGAAACCGCCAGCATTCAATACCTGCCGGTGGATGAAAATGGCGATGTTTCCCGCCTGAAAGAGATGCAGAACATGTGGCGTAAAGCGCGTCCGGAAGAACGCGAAGCCTTCACCAAGTGGCTGGAACAACAGAAGTAATCCGGCGGAAGCCGTTGTGGTGAGCGGTTAACCCCGCTCTTTGCTGTTACTCCGCCGTCACACATCCGATGGCAGCTCCAGCTGTTAATTTGCAGAGCTGCTTGCCCTCTTGGGGGACCTTGTCCCCCGGCCGGGCGGGCCTCCCCCTGCTTTTGCCCGACTGGGCTCGTGTCTCCGAAATTCCCCGACAACGGCTTTTCGACCCCGGCCAGACGGCACATCCCTGTGCCACCTGGCCTCGCGGGGCATCCATGCCCCGGCCGGGTCGGCCGTTGCGGTGAATTCCGGCTCGCCCAGATGGGCATTACGCAACCAGCTACGCTGGGCCAACAGGGTGATCAACGCGTTTACTCTGGCTTCACGTAGGGTGGGCATTTATGCCCACAGATCACCACAGCCAAAACATCGCTACTCGACCAATCCCTGCTATTTTTCTCAGGCCTCACCGGGCGCAAACAAACGCAAACGATGACCATCCGGGTCCAGTACCACACAGGTATACCCAAACTCCATCTGCACCGGCGCCTGCGCAATCGCCACCCGCTGATGGCGTAACACATCGTATTGAGCATCAAGTGCTGGCTGGTCTGCCATTACAATCGCCAATTCCATCGCTCCGGCTTGTGCCGTCACCGCTGGTTGCACGGTTTCCCGCAGCCACAGTCCAAACTTCAGTCCCGATGGCAGAACATACAGAGCAAAGCCGCCGGAATGCTCAACCGGCTGCAATGCCAGAAACTCGTTGTAAAACGCCACACTGGTATCAAGATTATTCACATACAGCAGCACAAATCCCGGGTGCATCATAGGGTATTCCTCAGTGGTTTGATTGACCGGCTCAGAATCCCACGAGGCACTGACAGTTTCTGTCAGCAGTGTTTTGCCCAATGCCTTTCAGCCTGAACCATCAGCTCTGACGCGCACTCCCCGGCAGGGTCAGACGCCAACGCCGCAGCAGCTCTCGGCGTCGCAGCGGATATTGTTCGTCCAGCCCCCGCCAGCTCTGGATTCGATCGGTACGAAAATGGCGAAAGTCCCCGCGCAGCTCACACCAGGCCACCAACACCCGCACACGTTCAAAGTAACCAAGCGCAAATGGCCAGATACGGCGCTGGCTGGGCACACCGTTGGCGTCGGCATAGGTCAGATCGACCCGCTGCTCGGCACGCATCGCTTCGCGTAATTTCTGAATATCGACCTGATGCTCAGGAAGACTGACGTTTGGCACCACCAGCAAACCATTGCTTTCCATATGGTCCAGCAGACCAGCCGGTAACACGGCACGAATCCGGCTTTCCGCCTGCCGGGCGGCATTCTGCAAGCCCGAGTCGCCCTGACTGGCCACCCAACGCATCCCCAACACCAGCGCTTCCAGTTCTTCAGCACTGAAGACCAAGGGTGGCAGGGTAAATCCGGGTTTCAGCACATAACCAACACCGGCTTCCCCTTCGATACAAGCGCCCTGCTGCTGCAGAGTCGCAATATCCCGATAGAAAGTACGCAGGCTGATACCCAATTCATCAGCCAACACCTGGCCCTGTACCGGGTATCGATACCCACGCAATAACTCCAGCAACTGCAATAAACGACCGGCACGAGACATCAGGACAAAACCCGATCACGCGTTGCGCTTACCGTTTGCAGCCATTGCTGCCACAGCGTCACGCTGTTACCGGCCAGCCAGTTCGATACATCGCAAGGCGGTAACTGCCCGGCAAACGCGGCCTGCACCAGCGACACCAGCTCCCGCCCTTCGCGCTCGGCGGCAGACTCAGACGACACAGCAGCGGACTTCGCATCAACATTCACATTGGCGCAGCAAGGATAACGGTATACAGATGGATATTGTTCAACGTAACACAGACGGTCCGGTACCAGTGGAATGGCACCGGCACTGGTCGCCTCCAGCATCGACAAGCCCTGGAACTCATGAATCGCAGTGCTGACCACCACCGTCGCCCGCTGCAACCATTGCTGATATTCAGCACGACTGACACGGCCATCCACCAGAATGCGATCGGCGTACCGTTCACGAATGGCTTTCAAAGCAGGAGGTGTTTTGGGAGCGCGACCACCGAGCAGCGCCAGACGAAATTCTTCACCCGCCGCCGTCAGCGCATCGAGCAAGGCAATAAAGGCTTCAGGCTGTTTGTCGTATTCCCAGCGGTGATTCCAGAGAATCAAACGTGGGTCCCGCTCAACCGCCGCCGAAGCAGCAACCGGGTTTACCACCACCGGCATCCACTGACACTTGCCAGCCAGCCGTTCACGAATTCCCGGCGGCACGGCGTCGGGCAACCGCTTTAGCAACTGCTCAACACCGTCCAGATAGGAGTCGCGGTTGTAGAGAGAATTGAATAACAGCTCGTCGGCGGCGAGAGCGCCGTACAGCTGTACCATCAAAGGATCAACCGAGCTGTGCTGGCTGGCCGTTACCGGGTAGGCGTACTGGTTTTCGTGAAAATAATAACTGACCGGAACCGCCGCCAATGACGGGCATAGGCCCTTGATCGTTGCGATGTCCACCATACTGGTAGCGAGTATCCGTTCGGGTTGCCAGTTTGCCAGTAGAGCTTCGAGTTCAGGCAACCACGACAGCGGATTACCCCGAATACGCCAACGGAAAAAACGGCCCGGCAGTTCCAGTACCCGCCAATCCGCCTGCAGATGTTGCACCAGCCAGTCTACCCAACTGGCATGGCTGTCAGAGCGATAAGCTGATAACAACAGGATTCTGGGCGCACTCATCTACAACCACTCCGGGGCACAAAACCGCCGATTTTACGGGTTCCGCGCCTTGAGTGCCGCCAGTTCCTTTTTCACTTCATCGATTTGGCTACGAACATAGTCCTGATATTTCTGGTATCGACTGCGGGTATCAGCAATCGACAGCTCAACAACTGCCCTGCGGTTGGTCTTGTTGTTACCGGCAATGGCGTCGCGGTCGGCTTCCATCGGTTGCAGTTCGGCGGCCATTTTCTGCTCGGAATCCGCCAGCTGCCGCTGCAACTGCAGCAGACGCCGTTCCAGCTCGCGCTGACGATTGCCGTCACGCACCGCCTGATATTGCGGGTTTTCGGTGGAAATCCGGTTGGTGGTATCTGCAGGTTTGCTGCTATCGTCGGCTTTCGGTGGCGGCGTCGATTCATACTGGCGCACGATACTTTTCTGACCCGTTGGGCAAGGATCCTGGGTGTAGCTATGCCGACCGGAGGCATCAATGCAGAGGTTGTACTGGCCAGCCAGCGCCGCCGGAGCAACCAGAGCGCCAGTCATTACCATCAGGGAAGTCAGCCAGAGACTGGCAAGACGCGTTATCTTCATGTGATTCCTCAGTAGTACATGCCCACAGGGCAGCAGCCGAACCCGAACCCGACGGTTCAACCAACTTCAATTCCATACATCCGCTACGGACACTGTACAGCCTCGTTTCACGGTACACCGATTGGCATCCGTAACAACGCAGCCGCCACAATCAACAACAATCCGCAGCAACAAATCCACCACAACAAGAAGGCATGACGACAGCCACCAGCTCGGCTAGAATACGCCGTTTTCCGTAACGCCCTGTCGCCCGAATACCGCCGTGATGTTCGTGGCCCGTCAAAACCCGAGGCAACCCCTACATGTCTGAACAGAACACCCCGTCTCCAGGTGCAACCCAGTTTGCCGCCAAAACCAGCAGTGGCAAGGTCGGCTTTGTCAGTCTGGGCTGTCCAAAGGCTCTGGTGGATTCCGAGCGCATTCTCACCCAGTTGCGCATGGATAACTATGAAGTAGTCAACAGCTACTCCGATGCTGACGTGGTGGTAGTCAATACCTGCGGTTTTATCGACGACGCCAAACAGGAATCCCTTGAAGCGATTCGCGAAGCCATGGCCGAAAACGGCAAGGTAATTGTGACCGGCTGTATGGGCAAGGGCAAAGACGCCGAAACCATCCGTGAACAGAACCCGGACATTCTCGCCATCACTGGCCCACAAGCCTATGAAGAAGTAATGACCGCGGTACACGAGTGGGTTCCACCGGTACGCAGCCACGACCCATTCATGGATCTGGTGCCTCCACAGGGTGTCAAGCTGACCCCGCGTCACTACTCTTACCTGAAGATTTCCGAAGGCTGCAACCACAGCTGCACCTTCTGCATCATCCCGGCCATGCGTGGCAAACACGTCAGCCGTCCAATCGGTGACGTACTGGATGAAGCCAAACGTCTGGTTGAAGCCGGCACCCGCGAACTGCTGGTGATTTCCCAGGACACTTCCGCCTACGGTGTGGATGTGAAATACCGTACCGGTTTCTGGGATGGCAAACCGGTCAAGACCAAACTCTACGACCTGTGTAACGAACTGGGCAACCTCGGTGCCTGGGTACGTCTGCACTACGTTTACCCATACCCGAACGTTGACGACATCATCCCGCTGATGGTGGAAGGCAAGGTACTGCCGTACCTGGATATTCCATTCCAGCACGCCAGCCCACGTGTGCTGCAGCTGATGAAACGTCCCGCACACGCCGACAACACCCTCGAGCGCATCAAGAAATGGCGTGAACAGGTGCCAGAGCTGGTGATCCGTTCCACCTTCGTGGTGGGTTTCCCGGGTGAAACCGAAGAAGACTTCCAGCACCTGCTGAACTGGCTGGAAGAAGCCGAACTCGACCGCGTGGGTTGCTTCAAATACAGCCCGGTTGATGGCGCCAAGGCCAACGAACTGCCAGACCACGTTCCACCAGAAGTCCAGCAGGAACGTTTTGACCGCTTTATGGAAACCCAGCAAGCCATCAGCGCCCGCAAACTGCAGCGCAAGATTGGCCAGCGCATGATGGTGATCGTTGATCAGGTTGATGATGAAGGTGCCGTTGCCCGCTCCATGGGTGATGCTCCGAACATCGACGGTCTGGTGTACCTGAACGAGTTCCACGAGTGCGAACCGGGCGATATTCTCGAGGTGGAAATTGAGTTCGCCGACGAATACGACCTGTGGGGTGCTCCGGTGCTGCACGCCAGCGGCCTCGGTGACGACGACGAGGAATAAGCAGTACCACTCCAGGGCAGCGCAAGCTGCCCTGTCTGTTTCAGGAACTGCGAATCCACCCTGCAACCAACGCTATGCCCCAATGGCCATTAGGGTTAATCCGGTGAATCACAACCTGGCTCACCCTTAACCTGTGATCAGGCCGCTATACTCCAAATCACCACAGAACCCGCCCGCTACCGGGCAGACCTCAGGGGATCACCGGAGTATGATTTCCAAAACCTTCGATAAGGAAGCGCGTTTGTCTTCTCTCATGCCTCGCTGGCAACGCCTGATCCGGTGTTACCAAATCCTGCTGGCCACCAGCCTGTTGGCCTTGCTGCTTCCCGTGGCAAACCCTGCACACGCCGAAACCGGCCAACAAGCCCGCGAACTGTTCGCCAGCTTGCGCCAGCAAGTGCACCAGATCCGTATTATCGATATCGGCTCCGGCAACAAACACGTCATTGGTTCGGGTTTTCAGGTCAGCACCGACGGCCTGATCGCCACCAACTTCCACGTGGTGTCGGACTATGTGCATCATCCGGAGAAATTCCGCGTTGAGTATTTCAACGATGCCGGTCAGGCCCTGCCCGTCACGGTGATGGCCGTTGACGTGGTGCATGACCTCGCGATTTTGCGAGGCGAAACCTCCGAACACTGGTTCAACATCAACACCAGCGCCCTCGACAAGGGCGAGCGGATTTTTTCCATGGGCAACCCGCACGATCTGGGGATGACCATTATCGAAGGTACCTATAACGGCGAACTGCAACAGTCGCGTTACCGCAAAATCCTGTTCTCGGGCTCGTTAAACCCGGGCATGAGTGGTGGCCCGGCGTTTAACGGCCAGGGTGAAATCATCGGCGTCAACGTCTCTACCGGTGGTGATCAGATCAGCTTTCTGGTGCCCGCCCAGTACCTGCAACAACTGCTCGAACGTGCCCGCAATCTGAGCGAACCCGATATCAGCGAAAACGCCATTGCTGACAGCCTGCTGGCTGACCAGCAATCGTTCTACCAGAATCTGCTGAACGGCCCGTTCGCGACTGAAACCCTTGGCCAGCTGCAAGTGCCGGGCAAACTCGACGACACCATCAAGTGCTGGGGCAACACCAACGACGACCGTGGCGGCAGTGACAGCATCGACCTCAATGTCATCACCCTTTCCTGCCAGACCGACGACGACATTTTTCTGTCGAGTGACCTGCAAACCGGTGAACTCAGCTACCGCTATCACTGGCTTACCACCAAAGACCTGAATGGCACCCAGTTTTACAGCCAGGTTCAGGGGTTTTATCGCCACGCCTCGTTTGGTGGCTCCCGCGAAGACAAGGGTGCCTTCCATTGCGACGACAGCGTGGTGCGCCTGCAGGACAAGGACTGGAAAGTATCCACCTGTTTCCGTGCCTACCGCCGTTACCCGCAACTGCTGGATGCCAGCCTGATCATGGCTGCCATTAACGATCCCCACGCCAGCCTGGTGGTGAATCTCGGTGCCAGCGGCATCAGCCGCGAAAACGCCCTTGCCCTGTTCCGCCGGTTTATGGAGACCCTTGCATGGAAGTCGTAAACACTCGCCCGGCCGACCTGCTGATTCGTCTGGCCGACGACAGCGAAGCGATTCCGCGCCTGTTTGAAGCCACCGAGTCCTGCACCATTGGTCGCGGCTACCGCAACCAGCTGGTGATTAATGACGAATACGCCGATGCCTGTGCCGTGCAGCTGAGCCGCACCGCCGACCAGCAGTTCTGGCAACTGATGCTGGTTGATAACAGCGTTAACGTTCGCCTTAACGACCGCCCGCTGGAAGCCGGAGCCCATTACCGAATCGAGAATGGCGACGAACTCACCATTGGCAAAACCACCCTGGTGCTGATTGATCCGGATGTGCCGGTAGCCGCAGCACGACCACTCAATCTCCACCGCTGGCAAGGTGGATTCCTTGGCATCCTGTTTACACTGGCCAGCCTGATGCTGGTACTGGCCGGTTTCCAGGGGCTGGAGTGGCTGCTGATCAACCCGACCAGCAACTGGCGTGAAACCCTGGTGTTTGTAACGGCTGGTCTGATGGTCGCCAGCATGTGGGCCGGCATCTGGGCTCTGGTCGGCAAACTGTTCCGTCAGCAAGCGGCATTTTTTGATCATCTGCTGGCGCTGACAACGGTGCTCGCGATCACCATGCCTCTGGAATACGTTCCCGACTGGCTGGCTTTTACCACCAACACACCACTGCTGAACCGTATTGCCGATCACCTGATCTCGCTGCTGCTGGTGTTCCTGCTGATCAGCAAACACATGGCGCTGGCAACCCGACTCAAACGACCACGCATGGTGGCGGCCATGGCAACCCTGATTCTGACCGGCATTCTGGCTGTTAACGAATTCAACAGCTTTGAGAGCCGCCAGTACTGGCCGAGTTACAGCAACTCGCTGGCACCGGCATCCTGGTATCTGGGGCCGGTTCAAAGCCCGGATGAATATCTGGATGAACTGGGTCAGTTGCTGGATCAGATGCCAGCCGCCGCTGATGAGCCAATGCCCGATGACACCGATCCGGAAGCCCTGATCGATATGATGAACGAGTAAGCCTGAACCGCGCTTACCGAAACCCTGCCCCATTAACGGACAAATGGGGCCAACAATTGACAGGGCCTCTGCCGCTCTTTACCGTGCAGAGCCCTGAAATTCCGGAGTTACCCTTGAGCCAGGCCAACAACCCGTTACACGGACTCACCCTCGAAGCCATCGTCACCCGTCTGCAAGAGTTCTACGGCTGGGACGGACTGGCAGAACGCGTCCGCATCAACTGTTTTGCCCATGAGCCATCGGTGCAATCCAGTCTGAAATTCTTGCGCCGCACCCCATGGGCACGCGAAGCCGTGGAAGAACTGTACGTCGGCACCTTCGCCACTGGCGGTTCACCGGTCAACGTTCCGGCCGAGCGCAGCCGCAAACCGGCGCGCCCGCGCCCAGTGGCGGGTCCAAAGCCAGCCAATCGCCCGGCATCCGCTGCTGGAAAATCGTCCGGTGGTTTTGCCTGGCCTTCAGCCAAAGACAAAACCGATCAGGACAAAACCGGGCAGGACTGAAACATGCCGTATCAGATTCGGCCGTTACAGGTCAGCGACCTGTCGGCCGTGATGACCATTCAGGCCCGCTGTTATCTGGACATCGAACCGGAACGCCCTGAAGTGATGGCCAGCAAGTTGGCTATCCCTGCCCACGCCTGTCTCGCCTGTGAGTCGTCTCAAGGTCTGGCCGCTTATCTGTTATGCCATCCCTGGGTCATGGGCGATATTCCCGCGTTGGATACCATCAGCACCTGCCCACCCGCGGGCCAACCCTGCTTTTATTTGCATGATCTGGCCGTAGACCCGGGTGCCCGTGGCCAGAAACTGGCGCAACGTCTGGTACAGCAAGCATTACAGATCGCCCGCGACCAGGGTCTTGATCATGCCGCACTGGTGGCGGTTCAGGGCAGCCTGCCGTTCTGGCGCTCGCTGGGATTCACCGATCACACCCACCGCCTCAGCCCTGAGTTACAACAGCGCCTGCAGAAATACGGCGACAGCGCCTGTTATCTGGCACGATCTGTCCCTTAGTCACACGCCCTCTGCGCCGAGCAAAAAAACAGGCCTGTTCTATGCTTAGGTAAACACCTGTTTGCCGGAGCCATTCATGCCACTCTTGCCGTTTACCCGCCGTCTGCTGGCATCTGCCTTGCTGATCGGGGCTGTCAGTGCCGATGCCGGTGTCATCGCCGCATCCATTACCCGTTACAACGATACCTTTCAGACCCTCCTGCGAGAATCGATGGAAAGCTCCGCCGAACGCCGTGGCCATGAAATATTCGTGGGGGATGCCGAAGACAACTCGGAACTGCAACTGGAACAGCTGGCAGGATACGCAAACCTGGATGTTGATGCCCTGATCGTGATTCTGGTCGACAGCAGCCCGGCATACGTACAAAAGGTGATTGATATCGCCTCCCCCAAACATATTCCGCTGGTACTACTGAACCGTAAACCGGGCATCGATCCACTGCCCGATGGTGTTGTGTATGTCGGCTCCAACGATACCGAAGCAGGCACCCTCGAAATGGAGGAGTTGGCACGTCTGGCCAACTATCAGGGCAAGGTCGCCCTCTTGCGTGGCCCGGACAATCATCCGGCCGCCATTGCCCGCACCCGCATGGTGAAAGACGTCATCAGCAAATATCCGGACATGTCACTGGTGGTCGAAGACGCCGCCCTCTGGCGCCGTAATCTGGCACTCAGCAAAACGACTGAATGGCTCAATGCCGGCAAGGATTTCAACATCATTGCCGCCAACAACGACGAAATGGCCATTGGCGCCATCATGGCCATCAAGGATGCAGGCAAGGATCCGAAGGACTATCTGATTGGCGGTGTCGACGCCACCCGCGATGCCCTGCAAGCCATGGCCGATGGCCAACTGGATGTCACCGTGCTGCAGGATGCCCGAGGTCAGGGTAAGGGAGCCGTATCAGCGGCGGTGAACATGTTGAATGGCAACTCCGTGGATTCCGTCATCATGGTGCCCTTCAAGCTGGTCACACCGGACAACGTTGAACGTTTCAAATACTGATCCAGGCGAGGACCCGTTATGTCTTTGGTACAACGCATTATCTGGGGCTTTGCCCTCTTGCTGATTGCCCTGCTGGTTCTGGCTGGCAGTAACTTTATGTCGCTCAGCAGTATTCAGACCCAGCTACAGGGCGTAACTGAACGCGCCGTGCCGTTATCACGCACCGCTGGTTCGATCCGCGCGACCGTGTTACATGCCGATCTGCTAATGCAGCGTCTGCTGCAAACCGACAGTATTGAAGAAAATGCCCGTATCAAACAACAGTTCGATAACACCATAGCGGAGCTGAACCAGCTGCTCGGCAGCATCAGCCCGGAGCTGATTGCCAGCAATAGCGCCCTCAAAACAGCACTTGATGGCATCCGTTCCTCGGCCACCGACTTCGGTAAAAACAGCGACAGCCTGCTGGCCAACCACCTTAAAACCCTGGAGTTACGCAAGATTGAAGAACACCATGCCCGCATCATGGTGAAGCTGGATCGTCAGCTCGACAAATACCTGGGCAAAGACACCACCAACCTGTTCCTTGCGCCGGATGTTCGCACCACCGTACAGGCACTGGACCGCGACACCCGCACGGTGATGAACGCCTTCAGCTCCTTCCTGGTCAATCGCGATATGGAACGCCTTGAATCCCAGATTGCAGGCCAGGCCGGAGTCATCAGAAACGCCCTCGACAGTATTCGCACAACAGAGCCAAACAAGGCCAAGCTTTACTCCATTATGCTGGTGCCCCTGCTCTATCACCTGTCCGACGACAAGGGCCTGATGAATGTTTATCGCAACCTCAATCGTCTGGACGCCGAAAGCACCAGCCTGCAGACTGCCATCAGTGGTGAAGTATCAGAAACTACTCAGCACGCCGACGAACTGGTGGGCGTAGCAGGCAAAATGCTGGATGTGGCACGCACCGACTCAGAAACTACCGTCAACACCAGCCTGACCCTGCTATCGCTGATCAGCCTCGGCGCCATCGCCCTGGCAGTGATCATCAGCCTGGTGCTGTCACGCAGTATTCGCGCCGCCATTAACGGTTTCCGCGAAAATCTGGTCAGCATGAGTCGTGGAGACATGCGTGTGCGCTTTGATACCCGTCGCAGCGATGAGTTTGGCGAACTGGGCGGCCACCTCAATGAACTGACCGACAACCTGCAAACCACTTTCCGTGAGTTGTCTTCTGCCGCCGACCGTTTGTCGCACACCTCAGGCACCAACGCTCAGACCAGCCGTGATACCCGACAGGCCGCCGACGAGCAAAAACACCTGCTGGAACAGACCGCCACCGCCATGACCGAAATGGAAAGCACCGTGCGTGAAGTGGCGCAACGCTCACAAGACACCATGCACGCCGCTGACGACGTCAAACAGCAGATGAACCAGGCCCGTCAGGCCATCGAAACCGCCATCAGCAACGTCCGCCAGCAAGCGGCGCAGGTTGCACAAGCCTCTGGCACCACCAACGAGCTGGATTCCTACGGCAAAAAAATCGACTCCGTGATCGAAACCATTCACAACATCGCCGAACAGACCAACCTGCTGGCACTTAACGCCGCCATCGAAGCTGCTCGCGCCGGTGAACAGGGCCGCGGCTTTGCCGTAGTAGCCGACGAGGTCCGTTCACTGGCCAGCCGCACCAAACAGTCCACTGCCGAAATCCAGAACACCATCGAGCTTATGCAGAAACTCATCACCGCCGTGGTGAATGTGATGGCGGAAAGCTCGCGGATGAGTGAAAGCAGTATTTCGGTTGCTGGTGATGCCGAACGCGGACTGGGCAATATCAGCCAGTCGATTGGCGAGATCGTGAGCATGAATATCCAGATCGCCAGCGCCACGGAACAGCAAAGCCACACGGCTCGTGAAATCAGCCAGAGCGTTGTCGCCATCGCCAACGCTGCCGACAAAAATGCCGCAGGCGCCCAGCAAACCGCTCGTATTGGCGAAGAGCTACAACAACTGGCCAACAGCCAGAAACAACTGCTGCAGAAGTTCCGGGTGTAAAGCCCGGAAACCACACCCTCGCTTTTTCACATTTCTCTATTTCACAGCTGTCTCTTTCACAGCTTCGAGAACCACGTTTCCAGCCCACGTTTCCACGCTTCGGTGTGGAAACAACTTTCACTTCAAATCATTACCGATACCGGCATCACAGGACACCGGCAAACCCCATCATCCGGGTCTAGACTTCAGTAATAAAAGACAGGAAAGCCAAAATCGACCACCACCTGGCTGACTATCCTGCACGGGAGCCTCATGAAACCCTATCTGCTGTTTGCCGCGCTGATCGGAGCCGCTGTCAGTGGCGCTGGTTACACCACCTACCTGAACCTGCGCCATCAGGCCGGACTCGACTCCCCCTATCCAAACGTGGTTGGTATGCCACCCGATGCCCGCCGTTCCCTGGTGCCCGCTTACGCAGGGCCGCATCCACACCAGCTCAAACGCCCGGCTGAAACCTTTGAGTTTCCGATTGAATATGGCGCTACCGGGCCGGTCGAAAACCTGTTTGCAGGTCCACCACAATACCCGTTCCTGTGCCAGAGCCTCGAAGGTGGGCTGGGCCAGCCGCTGATCGACAATACCCAGGGTTGGGGGGTGCCGGTGTACGCCGAAGACCAACACGGCCATCGCTCCGGGCAGATTATTGGTTACAGCAAGGACTGCAGCCTGCCAACGCGGCTGCATTACATCTACTACGCGCCGGGCAGCAAGGAGCTGGTCGGCAAACGGGTCGACGACGATATTGGCAAAGTGCCCGACAACACCAGCCTGCTGGTGCGGGTCGAAACCGGCACCATCAACCGCTACATCTACACCATCATGATGCCGACCACCCACAACGATCAGCTGCAGGACCCGGACACCACGGTCTGGAACGGCAAGCTGATCTATTACTTTCGCGGCGGTATCAGCATTGGCTTCCAGCAAGGCAAGGTACGCATCGAACGTCTGGTGCGGGATGTAAAAGAAGCCCTGCAAATGGGCTACGCCGTGGTGTATTCCAGCGCCAATGAAACCGACAACACCTATAACATCTCGTTGCAGGAAGACACCGCGCTGCGGGTGAAACACCAGTTTGCGGCCCGTTACGGCACGCCCAAATTCACCATGGGCATCGGCGGCTCTGGCGGCGGTTTGCAGCAGTACCTGTTATCACAGAACCGTCCCGGCATTATCGACGGTGGTGTAGCACTGATCAGTTACCCGGATATGGTGACCCAGGTGCACTACGCCCTCGATTGTGAGTTGCTCGAATACTATTTCGATCACCTGAGTGCCGACCGCAAGTTCTGGGCCGACCCGTTCCACCGCGAAGCCGTAATGGGCCTGAGCGTCGCGGGTGCCCCCGCACCGGGCAAGGAACCCCGACTGCAATGGCTGCAGGACGCCGCCAGCCTGTTGCGGTACGAATGGCCGAGCAGCACACCTCCCGGTTCTGAATGTAATGCAGGCTGGCGCGGCTCAACGCCACTGGTGAACAACCCGACCTTTCACAGTGACTGGCAGCGCTTCAGCCCCAGCGTGTTTAACCGCACCTACTGGACCCACTGGCAAGACAACCGCGACATGTACGGCACCAATCGCCGTGGCCGCGCTCCGTCCCCGTGGAGCAACCTCGGCGTACAATACGGCCTGCAGGCCATGCGTAATCATGTGATTAACATCGACCAGTTTATCGACCTCAATCGCCGGATCGGTTCCTGGAAAAACGGTGAAAACATGACACCGGAGCATCTGTGGCACCTGAGCGGCGACTCCCGCCTGTATCGCCTGACGCCATATGGCGAACACAACATGACTCACAATGGTCAGGTGATGGACGTTGCACCGCGCTTCCACGGCAGCCTGCGCGCCGCCAGCGCCGCCTACTGGTCTGGCAACGTGTACCTGGGCCAGCTCGATATTCCGATTATGGATGTGCGCATGTATCTGGATGGCGAACAGAACATTCACCACACATGGGCCGCACTCTCTACGCGCGAACGTATTCGCAAAGCCGGTGGCGACAACAGCCTGAATCCACTGTGGATCACCACCAAACCGTACAACCCCATGTGGGACGCCATCAATACACTCGACCACTGGCTGACCCGTGAACGCGAACTGGCCGACGACCCCGACTTCCACGGCAACCAGCAACAACGCTGGGCCGCCGCCCGACCACTGGAAGCGGAAGACACCTGTTTTGGCAGCGAAGGTCAGGTCATCGCCCATGGCAACGACGTCTGGAATGGCGCCTGGAATGGCCAGGAAGACGGTCCTTGCACTCGCCTGATGCCATTCCACGAAAGCTCACGTCAGGTCGCTGGCGATGCCATCACCGGCTACACCTTCCAGTGCGCCCTGATTCCGGTGGAGCAAGCCATCAAAGCCGGGTTCTATGGTGACATCAACGTCAGCACCAAACTGGATGAATTACGGGAAATATTCCCGTACGGCGTATGCGACTACCGTCAGCAAGACCTCGCCCGCCCCGCCGCCCTGCCACTCTACAAACCGTTTGGGTAAACCTTTGTTGAAATCCAGATGAGATAGGGAGTCAATTGGAGCTCGCAGGAGCAGCTCAGCCAATAAATTCGCGCTCACAACCAGAGCCATAACATTCAGGGGACATCTATTTAATCCTGCACAGCTCTGCGCGAGTGTTGCCGGTTCTCAGAGCAAGACGGAGAACGCAGCGAAATGACGAGTCCTTTTCAAGTTCTCTAACGCAGCTATGTGAAGCGGCAACCCGCGCCCTTCGGGGGCTGCTGGATGATTCCGACTCTGTGTCGCCAGTTTTTGACTTGACCCGTCAGGCCTGCAAACTGGCTTCGTGATTCGTAACCATCCGGAAGCCCAGAGCGGGCACCGGATTAAATAGATGTCCCCTTCAGTTTATCCAGACCGTTTTGCCCATAACAAAGACCAGGCCCGGCAAAGCAAGCGGTTTTGCTGACATATCGAGACCGATAAGAGATCTCCTCACCGGCTGGCCAGCCAGGCTTTCCAGCTGCCGTGGTGGGTAATATCTTCCGCGCCAATTTGCCCTGAGGGCTCACAAATAAACCCGGTGACCATCGAACCATCGGCGATCTGCACTTTACCAATACCCAGTGGCCCCGGTATGGCGGCCACAAAGGTGCCGAACTGATCAGCTGGCATACTCCAGATTTCCACATCAATCGCCGCGCCATTGGATTCGTCACGAATCAGGCCGGGGCGTAACAGCGGGCCACCGGCGAGTGCGTACATGCGATACACCGCGGCGGTGGTGGTGACGGTTTTGAGGGTGGCGCCGCGTTCGGTCAGCTGCCAGTTGAGCGGCAAGCCGGTCAGGTGCGCACCACACACCAGTACGTCGATGCGTTTCTGGGAAGTTACCGGGTTTTGGGCACGGGCGGGTTGCGGCTGGCCAGTAGCACCTTGTGGCAGTTCAAAGATGCCTTGCAGGCGATTGGCAATCGACAGCAGCCAGCGGTCGGACATACAAGGCCCCACCAGAGTGATACCAAACGGCATGGTTTTGCCGTTGGCAGCACTGAACAGTCGGGTTGGCACGGCGACCGAGGCCATATCGAGCAGGTTCATGAAGTTGGTGTAATAACCGAGCTGGCTGTTGGCCTTGATGGGTTCGGCCAGCATCTCGGCGATGGTGAAATGACGTCCGGCGGTGGGCGTCAGCAGGGCGTCCACCGAGGCCAGAATGGCATCGCAGGTGCGCTTGAGTTCTCGCAGGCGATATTGGGCTTTGAACAGATCGGTAGCCGCTGGGTATTTGCCCTGCTCCACAATCGCCCGTACCACCGGGAAGATGGCATCGGGGTTGGTGTCGATTAACGGCTGGGTCGCCATATAACGTTCCGTGACCCACGGGCCTTCGTACAGCAAACGGGCGGCTTCCAGGAAGGGCTCAAAGTCGATTTCGGTGAGGGTAAAACCGGCCGCTTGCAGCTCACTCAGGGTATCGGCATATGCACTGGCATAACCTTCATCGCCGAAAAATTGCAGCTGTGATGGCGGAATCACCCCCAGACTCAGGTTACTGGCCGCCAGTCCGTAATGACGTTTGAGGTTCAGATACGGGTTATGGCGGCTGAAACCATCGGCCTCGTCGTATTGCGCAGCAACTTCCAGCACCTCGTTGGCGTCGTCGCTGTTGGTGGCAAAAATGCTGATGCAATCGAGGCTGCGGCAGGCATACACCAGCCCGCTGCCCGACAACAAGCCGATACTCGGTTTAAGGCCAATCAGGTTGTTAAAACAGGCCGGTACACGGCCGGAACCGGCGGTGTCGGTGCCGAGGCTGAAACTGGCCAGCCCGAGCGCCACCGATACCGCTGAGCCGGAGCTGGAACCGCCACTGACATAATCAAAATCGAAGCTGTTATGGCAGGCTCCAAACGGTGAACGGGTGCCGTTCAGGCCGGTGGCAAACTGATCGAGGTTGGCCTTGCCGACCGGAATGGCACCAGCATCCACCAGCTGCTGCACCACAAAGGCGTGTTGGCCTGGGGTATAGGCAAACTGCGGGCAACCGGCGGTGGTTGGCACACCGGCGAGGTCGATGTTGTCCTTGATCACAAACGGAATCCCCCACAGCGGGCTGCTGTCGGGGTTCTTGCTGGCAAGTCCGTCGATATAGGGCTGAATCCAGTCCAGCGCTGGGGCGGTGATCCAGATGTTGTGGTCGGTAAAACCGGCCGCCCGTTCGATAATCTGCTCAACCAGTTGTTGAGGGCTCAACTCACCACTGCGGTAAGCCTGTTTGAGGGCGGCAAAACTCAGGTTCAGGGTTTTGTTCGGAACAGTCATTGGGCTTACTCCACAGAGGACATCAGAATCAGGGCCTGGCCAGGGTTCACCCGGCCGCCTTCTTTCAGAACAATCTGGTCAACCACGCCATCACACGGGGCGTGGACGGTAATTTCCATCTTCATCGATTCCAGAATCATCAACACCTGACCGGCCTTGACGCTGGCGCCCACCTCGGTGCTGATTTGCCACACCGAGCCGGATACCGGGCTGTCGACCAGAATGGCGTCTTCCGGCCAGCAGATATCGGTGCTGTCGGCCTCAACTTCCTCAACGGAATAGTTGAACTGGCCATCACGGTGCCAGCGCTCCAGTTCGGCGGCAAAGGCCTGGTTACGCTGTTCGGTGAAGGCGCCAATGCTGGCGGCTTCGTCGCTGAGGAACTGCTGGTACTCGCCGAGGCTGAAATGACCTTGCTCGATCGTCAGCGGGTAACGCCCTTGCGGGAAATCACGGCGGATTTGCATCAGTTCGTTTTGGCTGACTTCGTAGAAACGGATCTGGTCAAAAAAGCGCAGCAGGTAAGGTTGGCTGAACTCATGGGTGCGGCGATAGCGGTTCCACATCTGCAGGGTACGGCCAACAAACTGGTAACCACCCGGCCCTTCCATGCCATACACACAAAGATAGGAACCACCAATCCCCACCGAGTTTTCAGCAGTCCAGGTACGCGCCGGGTTGTATTTGGTGGTCACCAGACGGTGGCGCGGATCAACCGGTGTGGCCACTGGCGCGCCCAGATAGACGTCGCCCAGCCCCATCACCAGATAAGACGCGTCGAAGACGATTTTCTTGACCGCATCAATGCTGTCGAGACCGTTAATACGGCGGATAAATTCGAGATTGCTGGGTGCCCACGGCGCATTTTTGCGCACCGACTGATCGTACTTCTGGATCGCCAGACGGCAGGCTTCGTCATCCCACGACAGTGGAATATGCACAATCCGCGATGGCACCGACAGTTCGTCCAGCTGGTTGGACAACGTGCGTTCGGCCTGTTGCAGATAGGCAATCAGTTGCTGCACTGGCAGCTGCTGGGAGTTGTAATGCACCTGCAGCGAACGGATACCCGGTGTCAGTTCGCGGATACCGGCCAATGGATGCTGCTGTAACCATTGCATCAAGGCGTGAGCACGGAAGCGCAGGCGCAGGTCGAGTTCCATGGCACCGTATTCCACCAGCAGGAAGTGGTCACCAGCGGCACGATAGACTACGTCATCGCCCATTTCGGCGGCACTGAGGCTAGCCAGAATCGGGGTTAACGGCTCTATCGCTTCGATGTTCACGGCCACGGCTTGCAGGGATTCAATCGATTGCTGGTTGGCGGCTTCCAGCGCCACGGCGGTTTCGAGGCTGACCGGCACAAAACGCACCTTGTCGCCCGCGCGCAGCTGACCCAGCTTCCACAGATCCGCCGTGATCACGGTTGCCGGGCACACAAAACCACCCAGCGATGGGCCATCTGGCCCCAGAATCACCGGCATGTCGCCGGTAAAGTCCACCGAGCCAAAGGCATAGGCGTTGTCATGCAGGTTGGACGGATGCAAACCGGCCTCACCACCATCGGCTCGCGCCCATTCGGGTTTGGGGCCAATCAGGCGCACCCCGGTGCGACTGGAGTTGTAGTGCACTTCCCAGGCGGTAGCAAAAAAGGTGTCGATATCCGGATGGGTGAAAAAATCCGGTGCACCGTGTGGGCCGTAAATCACATGCAGCAGCCAGGCATCACCGGCATCCGGCGTATCCAGTGAACAGATCGCCGGTTGCAGCTCGGTCGGCAATTCGGTCAGCGTTGGTTGTGGCAACAGGGCGCTGCCATCCAGATGCAGGACGTCACCGGCGCGAATGCCACGACCGTTGTGGCCACCAAACTGGCCGAGAGTAAAGGTCGATTTGGAACCCAGATAATCCGGGCATTGGATACCACCGGCCACCGCCAGATAGGCACGGGCACCAGCGGTTTTGGCAACCCGACCAAGGCTCAGGATCTGCCCGGCTTCAATGGTAATCACCTGCCAGTTGCGCACAGGAATACGTTCACCCTGCCCCGCTGTTTGCAGGCTGGCATCCATATCGGCACCACCAATCACCACCTGAGTGGTACGGCTGAACTGCAGAGTTGGGCCCTGAATGGTGATTTCCAGCCCGGCGGCGTTTTCCGGGTTCCCCAACAAACGGTTGGCCAAGCGGAACGAGTGGCTGTCGAACGGACCCGACGGCGGTACACCCACATCCCAATAACCACTGCGGCCCGGCACATCCTGAATGGTGGTCTGGGTGCCACCACTGATCACGTCGATACGGGCAGGCAAATAAGCAAAGTCGTTGAGGTAACGGGTGGTGATTTCACCGTCCAGCAGGCGCTGGTCACGGGTTAACACCCGCAGGTAATCGAGGTTGGTTTCGCAGCCATACAGTTGTGACTGATCGAGGGTTTTCTGCATCAGCGCCAGCGCGTCGTCACGGTTCTGGGCGTGCACAATCAGCTTGGCGATCATAGGGTCGAAATAGGGCGGAATCTCGATACCGGTTTCGACCCAGGTATCCACCCGTACCCGCTCCTGCTCGGCAGGCTGGTAAAATGCTACCTGACTGAGCAATCCGGCCGCTGGCTGGAAGTTGAGATATGGGTCTTCGGCGTAAATCCGCACCTGAATGGCATGCCCAGACGGCTTCAGTTGCTGGCGAATACTGTCGAGATCCGAGGTATTACCGGCCGCCAGACTCACCATCCACTGCACCAGATCAACGCCATACACTTCTTCGGTAACACCGTGCTCGACCTGCAGACGGGTGTTCACTTCCAGAAAGTAGAACGCGCCGGTGTCGGCATCGAGAATAAATTCCACCGTACCGGCATTGCGATACGCCACACTGGCCAGCAGGCGTTCAGCGGTGGCATACAACTGCTGACGAATGTCGTCTGACAGATTCGGTGCCGGGCACTCCTCCACCACTTTCTGGTTGCGGCGCTGGCTGGAGCAGTCACGCTCACCAATCGCCAGTGCCTTGCCCTGACCATCGCCAAACACCTGCACTTCAATATGGCGGGCGCGGGCGATGAATTTTTCGAGGAACACGCCGTCGTTGGCGAAGTTGTTGGCACCCAGACGTTTGACCGAGGCAAAGGCGTTATCCAGTTCGGTATCGTTGTGGCACAGCGACATACCAATGCCACCACCACCAGCGGTCGACTTTAACATCACCGGATATCCGATCCGCGCCGCTTCGGCCTTGGCCGCCGCCAGGTCGGTTAACAGGTCGGAACCCGGCAGCAATGGCACCTGGCTGTTTAACGCCAGTTCACGCGCCTGATGCTTGAGGCCAAAGGTGGTGATCTGCTCGGGCGTCGGGCCAATAAATTGCAGACCTTCGGCTTCACAGCGTGCCACAAAATCGGCGTTTTCACTGAGGAATCCGTAACCAGGGTGAATGGCGTGGGCACCGGTTTCGCGGGCGATTTGCAGAATGCGCTCAACGTTCAGGTAGGTATACGCCGCCTGGTTCTGCTCCGGGGTATCCGGGTTCAGGCACACGGCCTCATCGGCCAGCCGCACATGCAGGCTGTCGGCGTCGCAGTCGGCGTAAATCGCCACCGAGGCAATGCCCATCTGGTTGAGGGTGCGGATGATGCGGGTGGCAATGGCGCCCCGGTTCGCAATCAGTACTTTGCCAATCATCGGATACAGACTCCGTGTTTGTACTGCAGGTCGTCCTGCGAAAATTCAGTCACCCGGCCGGGTCGTCCCGGTGGGTCATGGTCGGGCGTTGAATGGCCAACGCCTGACCGGCGGCCGTCAGTTCCAGACCAGCACTTCAATCGGAGTCGGGTTGTAACCGTTGCACGGGTTGTTCAGCTGCGGGCAGTTGGAGATCAGGATCACCACGTCCATCAGGGCTTTTAACTCAACGTATTTGCCCGGTGCTGAAATGCCGTCTTCGAAGGTCAGGCCACCGGCTTCGGTGATGGGCACGTTCATAAAGAAGTTGATGTTGTGGGCGATATCGCGCTTGTTGAGGCGGTATTCCGGGTGTTCGTTGATGGCCAGCATCCAGCTGTCACGACAGGCATGCATGCAGCGTTTTTCGAGGTCGTAACGCACGGTGTTGCTTTCGGTGGCGCAGGCACCGCCGAGGGTATCGTGGCGACCGCAGGTATCGGCGACAATTTCCAGCATCGGATTATTAAGGTTGGAGCGCAGCACCGAACCACTGGTCAGGTAGACGTTCCCCTGTTCACGAATGGTATCGCTGGCGCTGTAACGCTCACTCGGGTTGGCGGCGCTGTAAAACAGGGTGTCGGCGGCCTGATTGCCTTCGAGATCCAGCAAACGCACGGTCTGCCCGGCCTTGATGGTCTTGATGTAGTAATCACCGGCCGCAACGGTATCACGAATAATCGCCTGTTCAGGCAGATAGGAACTGGTGGTCAGCATGATGGGTTACTCCTGATCCGGCTGCAGATTGGCCAGTGCAGCAGGCACCGGTTGTGGGTAATGGTGATCGGCACCGAGGTAATACAGGGCGTTGTTGGCAAAACCACGGCGGTTTTCATCACAGAGATTCAGGCACGGATCGTCTGCCGCCACCGGCAACGCCAGACCCAGTTCAATCCCCACGGCGCGAGCCGGATAGCTGTCCGCCGGATTGAGCGGATGTGGACAGGCGTGTAACAGCACCAGCGTGTCCATTTCAAAACGCAGGGTGACCTGGCTGCCCGCCGGGCTGGCACCGGGCACCAGGCGCATATTCCCTACCGCATCGGTGGCAACCTTGCTGAACCAGTTGAGGTTGGAAGCCAGATCGGCACGACCCAGACCGTACTTGGCCAGCTCGACCAGAAAGGCGTCGGTGCCGTTCTGGTGCCACTCGTTACGGGCGTTCTGATAATCGCGTTTGCCCCAACGGCTGGCGACCTGTTGGGCGTGGCTGTTGCCACAGACGCTGTCATGCCAGCCCATGCTGTCGTCGACGACCGAGGCAAAAATGCGCCCCATGTCGGAGTACAGGCAGTGGCCCTTGGTGATACGGAAGGTGTGCTGGCACTTGAGGGTGTCCGGGGCGTTGTAACGCTCCAGCAGGTTTTCCGGGTTGTAGAACAGCATGCCAACGTTGGCACCGCCGTCGAGATCGGTCAGACGCAGCACGGTGCCGCGTTTGAGACGCAAGGACCAGTGGCCGCCGGGAGACAATCGGGTCTGGTAGTCGATGGAATGGATCATGTGCTGCTTCTCAGTTGCTCGGTTCACATGGAGTACCCCTGGCCTTTGCCAAACGAGTCTCCCGGGCTTTTATCCCGCCGTGTAACCTGGTGATCTGCCGGGCAGCAGATCCCTGAGAGGTCGAGTGCTCTCGGACCAGTCACCTGTGCCATTGGCAACAGGTCGGAACCCTAGCGCTCTATTCCACCAAATTGTGTCAGCCCAGAGGCTGGTCCGTTTTGAATCGTTTCATGCGAAACGCGTCAAGGGGTACGGACGTTTCAGTTGCGCGCCAATCAGTTGCGCTCGAACGGATCGGGCGCGGTCTGAATGTGTTCAACGTTTTTTCAACTTTTTTACTAAAGCAAACCCGGTGCCACTCCGTCAACCCGGCCGTTTTGGGCAATTGACCAGCGGCCGGTAAAACGCTGATGCGGTGTTTGCCAGCGTCCGCTGGCGCATACCGTCCGTCTTTGGCGCATATCCGCCTCAAAACATGGCAACAACCGGCCAATATTGCACCAATACAAGGCAAAGATGGCCGAGTGTTCTCTGGTGCGCGGTGGCTCTCATGCTTGACCTGACAACTTTGTCAGATTTGACCACTTGTTCACCCCACTCACGACTCCCGCTTTTCCATTTGCGTCTACCGGCCTGCAAGCCCGATGGCCAATGGCGGCGCGCGGAATTTTCGGGCACCTGGCACGGCTATCCACGAGGCTGTCATCGCCCGCTCGCACACTGGAAATGGCATAGGCGGTGCTAGACCAGTATTACGAATTTATGTTCTGGTAATACTCAAAGCCTGATCCGAATCCCTGAATCGACACCCGTTACTGGAGTTACCCGATGAAGAAAACCCTGCTGTCTGCCCTGTTTGCCGGTCTTGCCTTAACCCAGTCGGTATCCGCCGAACCGTTAAAAATCGGTTACAGCGACTGGCCGGGCTGGGTCGCCTGGGAAATCGCCGTCGAGAAAAAAATGTTTGAAAAAGAAGGCGTTGAGGTGCAATTCGAGTGGTTCGACTACGTCGCCAGTATGGAAGCCTTTGCGGCTGGCCAGCTCGATGCGGTCACCATGACCAACGGTGATGCGCTGGTGACCGGCTCCAGCGGTGCCCCCAACGTGATGATTCTGATCAACGACTACTCCAACGGTAACGACATGGTGGTGGGTGCTCCCGGCATCAAAAGCCTGAAGGACCTGAAGGGCAAAAAGATCGGCGTCGAAATCGGCTTTGTTGAACACCTGCTGCTGCTCAACGGCCTGAAAAAATACGGTATGACCGAAAAAGATGTTGAGCTGGTCAACGTGCCAACCAACGAAACCCCGCAGGTGCTGGCCTCTGGTCAGGTTGATGCCATTGTCGCCTGGCAACCAAACTCCGGTCAGGCCCTGAATCTGGTGCCGGGTTCTGGCCGCGTGTACTCCTCGGCGGATGAGCCGGGCCTGATTTACGACGTACTGGCGGTATCACCGACCAGCCTGGCCCAACACCGCGGCGACTGGCAGAAAGTGGTGAAAGTCTGGGACGACGTGGTGGCGTATCTGAACGACCCGGCGACCCATAACGAAGCAGTGGCCATTATGGCAGCCCGAGTGGGTGTTACACCGGCGGAGTATCAGGCTTTCCTTGATGGCACCCGTATCCTGTCGATTCGTGAAGCCATGCCGTTTACCAAAAAGGCCGACGGTTTTGCCTCACTGTATGGCTCCAGCAAGATTGCTGACGAGTTCAACGTGAACAACAAGGTCTACGAGCAACCTCAAAACGTCGACAGCTACATCGATACCTCACTGATGAGCGCTGTCCACAAATAACCATCGGCCCATGCCTCACCCACTTGCTGCGGATGTTTCCGGGCAAGTGGGAAAAGGGGCCAATTTCCCTTCCCTCGCACGATGACCGCACAGCCGTATGACCGCGCTGCAGGTCAGGGGGAAGTTGCACCCTGCAAACCCGTTACAGGAAGCCGCTTATGTCGCTTTTTGCTGTCAACAAACCACTGCCACCGCGCACCCGCTCACTGGTGACGGTGCTGAGTTTTGTGTTGCCACTGGTGATCTGGAGTCTGGTCAGTTATGTGCCCTTTATCTGGCACCCGCAAACCCTGATCAGCGAGCCAGGCTCCGTGAGTTACTTCAAAGCCGACATGCTGATCGACAACGCGATTTTCGAAACCGAACTGGCCAAGGCCCGAGATGCGGGCACCGCCCTGCCACAAGGTAGCCCGGCCAACCCCGGTTATTTACCCGCACCCCATGAGGTGGTGACGGCGCTCTACACTGCCTTTACCACCGAGCCCACCCGCAGCAGCGAAAAATGGCTGCACGAAAGCCTGTGGAGCAGTATCGAGGTGATTTTCTGGGGCTTTGTGCTGTCGTCGATTATTGGTATCCCGCTGGGGATCATGGCCGGCACCTTTGACTTCTTCTCACGCCTGTTCGAGCCATTTATCGAGTTTTTCCGCTACCTGCCTGCACCGGCGTTTGGTGCCCTGGCGGTGGCGATTCTGGGGATTTACCAGGCCCCGAAAATTGCGATTATTTTTATCGGCACCTTCTTTCAACAGGTGCTGGTGGTGGCCAATACCACCCGCAAACTGGACCCGGCCCTGCTGGAAGCAGGACAGACGCTGGGAGCCAGTAACCGCTCGCTGATTTTCCGCATCGTAATTCCGGGCATTCTGCCCGACCTGTATCGCGATACCCGCATCCTGCTCGGCTGGGCCTGGACCTACCTGATTGTGGCGGAACTGATCGGCACCAGCTCCGGTATCACCTGGTTTATCACCCAACAGGCGCGCTACAAGAATTTCGACAACGTGTTTGCCGCCATCATCATCATCGGCATTCTCGGGCTCACCATTGACCTGCTGCTGGCCTGGCTCGGACGTCGTCTGTTTCCGTGGCAACGTGTGAATCACTGATCTGGAGAACCACCATGACTGATCTTGAATTGCCAGATTACCGCCACCAGAGTGATACCGTTCGCGACCGTTTCGAGCGTCTGAAACAGCGTCCGGTGACCATGGAAGTAAAAAACCTGACCAAGGAATTCAGCACCCGTACCGGCAGCGTCACCGCCCTCAAGGACATCAACCTGACCATCCACAAGCGCGAATTTGTGTGTGTGATCGGGCCATCCGGCTGCGGCAAATCGACCCTGATCCGCATTCTGGCCGGGCTTGAATCGGCGACCTCCGGGCAGGTGCTGCTGAACGGCAAGGAAGTGACCAAACCCGGCCCTGAGCGCGGCATGGTGTTTCAGGGGTACACCCTGTTCCCCTGGTTAACGGTGAAAGAAAACATCATGTTTGGCCTCATCGAAAGTGGTCAGGACCGTGGCAGTGCCGAAGCGGATGCCCGCCAGTGGATTGATCTGATTGGTCTGGCGCGGTTTGAAAACCATTATCCGAACCAGTTATCCGGCGGTATGAAACAACGCGTTGCCATTGCCCGCGCCCTCGCCAATCAGCCGAAAATCCTGCTGATGGATGAGCCGTTCGGGGCGCTGGATGCCCAGACCCGCGCCAAAATGCAGGCGTACCTGATGGAGATCTGGAAGAACATCGACATCACCATCTTTTTTATCACCCACGATCTCGACGAGGCCGTGTATCTGGCCGACCGCATTCTGGTGTTAAAAGCCCATCCCGGTGAAGTGCAGGAAATTGTTGAAGTGCCGGTGCCACAGCCGCGCCATCCGGGGCAGTTCCTGAGCCCGGAATTCCTCGCCACCAAACGCCATATCGAACAGCTGATTCATCCTCCGGCCGCCCATGGTGACGACGACGATGACAAGCTCAACATGGTGCGCATGGTGAACGTTAATGACGATGTCGGGAGTGTGTTCTGATGTATGACCTTCACCATATGACCTGGGAAGACGTCGCCAGCGCCGTACAGGCTGGCGTGCAAACCGCGATTCTGCCGATTGGTGCCACCGAACAGCATGGCCCGCATATGGGCTGTGGAATGGACACCGCCATTGCCCACACCCTGTGCACCGATGTAGCGGCACAAGTGCCGGTGATTCTGCTGCCCACCCTGCCCTATGGCTGCTCGATTGGCCATTCACGGCGCTGGCCCGGCACCCTGGCACTGAATCCGAAAACCCTGATTGATGTGATCAGCGATATTGGTGACTGGGTGTGGTCGGCCGGTATCCGCCGTCTGGTGCTGGTTAACGGCCACGTTACCAATGAAGCGCCGTTGCGCTGTGGTCTGGAGATGCTGCGTGCCCGTCACGACGGTTTTATGGTGGCGCTGGTGCACACCGCCCGTCTGTCTCCGCGCGTGCGCGACGCCCACTTCCAGGATGCCGATGACTGGCACGCCAACGATGCCGAAACCGCACTGATGATGGCCCTGCACCCGGACATGGTGCGGATGGACAAACTCAGCGACGCCGATGATCCCGACCGTACCGATGGTTGTGTGTTCAGCCATCCGGTGAACCGTACCAGCCTGAATGGTGTGACCGGACGCCCGTCAGATGCCACCGCCGAGAAGGGCAGCCAGCTGTACGAATGGATGCTCACCGATCTGACGGCCCTGCTGCAGAAAGCCATTCATGAAGAACCACCGTTAGAACAACCCTATTACCAGTCGGTGCTGACCACGACCTGAGTAAAAAACCAGAGTAAAAACCGACGCAAGACTGCTCCACTCCCGGTACGGAGTCCGTACCCAACCCCGGCGAAAATTCAGGCTAGCCGCCCTAACGGCTCAGCCGGGTCAATATCATTACGAAACAAGGTAAATGACATGATTGAGACCAAATCAGATGCCCAGATCACCGAGATCCAGAACGATCTGATCAGCAGAGGTGTGAAGTACTGCATGGGCACCTACGTGGATATCCACGGTATTCCGAAAGGCAAGGTTGTGCCGATCAGCCATCTGCATCACATGGCACACGGCTCCGAGCTGTACACCGGCTATGCGCTGGACGGCCTCGGCCAGGCTCCGAACGATGACGAAATTGCCTCGGTGCCCGACCTCGACCACATCATCCAGCTGCCATGGCAACCGGAAGTGGCGTGGATGCCCGCCGACAACACCCTGTACGGTGAACCCTACGAACTGAATACCCGGGTACTGCTGAAAAAGGTTCTGAAACAGGCCAACGCCATGGGGTTTGGTATGAACCTGGGCATTGAAGCCGAGGTGTATCTGCTCAAGAAAAATGCCGATGGCACCCTGTCGGCACCGGACCCGGACGACAAGCTGAAAAAGCCCTGTTACGACATCCGCAGCTTCCTCAGTAACTTTGGCTGGCTCGACCGTATGGCCACCAGCATCAATGATCTCGGCTGGGGCCTGTATTCGTTCGACCATGAAGACGCCAACGGCCAGTTTGAATTCGACTTCAACTACGCCGATGCCATCACCAGCTGTGACCGTTTTACCTTCCTGAAAATGATGGCCAAGGAATACGCCAAACAGGATGGCCTGCTGGCGACCTTTATGCCAAAACCCTTCGCCAACAAAACCGGTACCGGCGCGCACTTCAATATGTCGCTGTACGATCTGGAAACCGGCAAAAACCTGTTCCAGTGCAAACCATCCGAAGACCCACATGGCCTCGGTCTGACCCGTCTGGGTTACCAGTTTATCGCCGGTATTCTGAAACACGGCCCGGCGCTGTGTGCGGTGTTTGCACCAACCGTTAACTCCTACAAGCGTCTGGTGCGTCAGGGTGATATGCCGTACTTCACCTGGGCGCCGGTGTTTAACTCATTTGGCTCCAACAACCGTACCAACTCGGTTCGGGTGCCAATGGGTGGTGGTCGTTGTGAATCCCGTAATGCCGACGGTGCAGTCAACCCGTATCTGGCGGCGGCACTGGCACTGGCGGCCGGTCTGGAAGGGATTCGTGAGAACCTTGATCCGGGTCTGCCACAGGAAAGTAACCTGTACGAACTCACCGAAGCACAACGGGAAGAACTGGGTATCCAGTTCCTGCCACGTACCTTGCAGGAAGCCATTCAGGCCTTTGATTCTGACCCCTTTGTAGAGCAAGTGCTGGGCAAGGAGTTAAAAGCGGAATTTATTCGCTACAAACAGGATGAATGGAACCAGTATCATCTGCACGTCAGTCAGTGGGAAATCGAGCGTTACTCCCATCTGTTCTGATCCGCCTGATGTCTGCAGCCTGCCCTGATCCGGCAGGCTCTTCACCGCTGCTGTTTTGACACCAGCAGCGATGTGCAGCCTCTATCGAAGGAAGCCTGTATCGAAGGAAGCCTGTTATGTCCAAAGACAAGATCAGCCGCATCAGTATTTCCCTGCCGGAAACCCTGCTGGAAGGACTGGACCAGATGGTGGCCGAACGTGGCTTTGAAAGCCGCTCCCAAGCCATTTGTGACATGATCAACCTGCAACTGAACGATCACCGCTCCCGTCAGGGCAGCCAGGTGATGACCGGCACCGTTAATCTGGTGTACGACCATTCGGTGCAAGGCTTGCAGAAAAAACTACACGATCTGCAGTTTGAATACATCGACGAGGTGATCTCCAGCCTCAACGTTAACCTCACCCATACCAATACGCTGTCGATTATTCTGGTACAGGGCCCGGCCGATTTGCTGAACGAAATCGCCGACAAGATGATCACCCTGCGGGGTGTGGTTTACGGCCGCCTGTTACTGAACGCCTACACCATTCCGCCGATTCACCCGCTGCCACCGAAACAGGTGTAAACGCCTCAGAAAATCTGCTTCAGGACCTGGCGTAACCGGCGCATTGCTTGTCGAACTTCTGCTGAAGGCTGTTCTGGCGGGAGTTCACTTCGGCCGTATCCAGATACACACGTTTGCCGCTGGCATCATAGTCATAAAAACGATTGCTACGACTGATATCGGTGAGTTTGCCCAGCATCACACGGCAAGCGTTATTACGCGCTTCGGCCACTTTTGCTTCCTGGGCTTTTTGTGCCTGCAGCTGTTTGCGTTCGGCTTCACGCAGTTGCAGCCAGTCTTGCTGGCGCTGCAGACGATCGCGCGCCATCACATCAACATCTACTTGAGTAGGGGGAATCAGCGCAGGGCTGGCAACCCGCCGTTCAGAAGGGGGGAGATCGCTGAAATGCAGAACGCCTTGCTCATCGCGCCATTGCCACACCTCGGCCAGTGCGGGCTGCACAACACCACCGCAGAACAATATTAACAGCAGAGAAATTGAGTGCCGTTGCATGGATACCTCCGTTTATCCTGGTGCTGGCGTAGGCAAGCGGCCTGATGCAGCCCAATTGCATTTTCTTTACTCATTTTGCCGATAGTGAACAGTATTTCACATTTTCTGTCCAACAAAACTGCTCTCAGTTAGTCGGAATATTTGTTTGATCCGTCAACTGTAAAAAGTTTATTCCGCTATTCCCCATCTGTCGAAGTCGCACACCGTAGCACTGAATCATTCCAGACAGATGGTTATCATAGAAAAAATTGCCAACGATTTGTTATTAAAGGAATTCCAATGAAACGCTTCAGCACTACCCTGCTCATGTTGACCCTGGCAACCCTGCTGGGCGGCTGTGCCGCCGAAGTAGGTAGCGATGAGTGGTGTGCGGATATGAAAGAAAAGCCAAAAGGCGACTGGACGATGAACGAAGCAAAAGACTTCGCTCGCCACTGCATTCTGAAATAATTCCCCGACAAGGCTTTTAACGACTCAAACAAACACGCCGGAGCCACTGCAAAATTGCAGTCACTCCGGCGCGATTATTTGATCAGGAATAGTGGCTATGTAACTGTTTCTGCCGCTGAAACGACGACAGCCTGGCAACAGACGCTGGATCAGTGCTTGTGATTGCGGATCACAACGGGCATCAACATCGGAGAGCCAGCATAAATATCACCAGACACAGCGCTCGGATCAGATGAGGTAGTATCGTCAGTCGGTGCAACGCGGAAAAATCCGGTAAAACCGATAAACAGAAAAGCCCATACGGCTACAATGGCAAACAGGTTTTCAGAAATAAATTCGGCCATCAGACACTCTCCAGCGGAACACGCAAAATCGTCAGACAATGAGATTGTTTTAGCACGTCCGTATGCAGAGACCAGCCCATGATGCAGCAATCGCGAACAAATTAGCATTTGTGCCAGCAGCATGGCCTGATGCGTCGTATTATTGACTCCAATCAACCATTAACGATCGATAATTGATCTATCGATTACCGATCCAGACTCCCAGATGAGAAACCATCATGATCGAAAAACCCCTTCCTCCCGGTGACTACGAATGCTGCGAAAGCGGTTGTGATCGCTGCGTCTGGGACATTTACCGAGAAGACCTGCAAGAGTGGGAAGCCGCGCAGAAAGCTGCCAACGCTAACCCGGAACCTCCTCAGGCTACTCCAACCATCAGTGAGCAAAAGAATAGCTGATGCTCTGAACCTGACTGGCTGCTGACAGGTTAGACAACCTGTCATATGAGACTGACGATAAACGGTATGCCGCTAAAATGCCAAACATTTACGAGGTTATCAGTAACGTCAACCAATCCAGGTCATGAAACGACTGAGTGGCGAGATATCGCCACTCAGTTGGACCGGCACCCGAACCTGAAAAACCCTCCAGACCGGTTACAAGATTAACCCGGCACAACGGCGCGTAACTGCCCTGCCACCACGGTATTGGCCTGCCCGGCCAGCAATACCCGCTCGCTCTGCACCACCACCTCAACCACACCACCACGTGCCGACGCCTGATAGCCGCGCATACTCAAACGATCAAGCCGCCCACACCAGTAATCCGCCAGCGCACAATGGGCCGAACCAGTGACCGGATCTTCATTAATCCCTACGGCCGGAGCAAAAAAGCGCGACGTAAAATCAGCGCCCTCACGTCCGCCTCGTGCGGTCACAATCAGCCCCCGATAAGGCAACTCGTGCAGGGCGAGAAAGTCAGGTTGCAAGGTCTCGACCCACTCAGCGTCATCCAGTTCAATCAGCCAGTCCGGGCCAGCGCTGGCCTGCGAATACGCCACCAGCTGCTCTGGAGTAACTCCCAGCACCTTTGCCATCGTCTCTGGTGCCACCGATTCGCCTGTGATGGTTCTGACTCGTGGAAAATCCAGCTCGATCAGGTCTTCGCGGCGCTTGGCCCGCAATTCACCACTGCGGCTATGAAAGACCAGCTCATCACCACTGACACCGGCTTCAGCCCATAACACATGAGCACTGGCCAGCGTTGCGTGGCCACACAAATCCACTTCCACCGCCGGCGTAAACCAGCGCAACTGCCAGCTGCCATCGGCACGGGGCACCAGAAACGCGGTTTCCGACAGATTCATCTCAGCGGCCACGGACTGCAAAAAACTGTCTGCAATTTCGTCATGACCAACCGGCAACAGACATACCGCCGCCGGATTGCCCGCAAATGGGCGATCCGCAAAGGCATCAACAATAAACAGGGGTACAGCCATGAAGTCCTCCAGACAATCTCGATTCAGCCTCCAGTCTAGTGGCTGCTTCCTTGCCGTAACAGTTGCAGGTGCGGCAAATTGTATCGGTACAGAGTGCGACAAGACCCAATCTGTACTGGTTAAAATCCATTGAACTGTATCGGGATACCCCGGCCGCAAGGCTCTACCATAAAAACGCTTACCCGATTCCCGCATACCAGCCGTTTCTGACGGAGTTAACGCATGACCAGTCTGTACGAACAGATTGCTGACGATATCAGCACCAACATCATGAATGGCCTCTATCGGCCCGGCGAACGCCTGCCGGGCGTTCGACAGCTTGCCCAGGCACGTGGTGTCAGCATTGCCACCGTGATGGCGGCGTATCGCAATCTGGAGAACCGTACACTGGTCGAAGCCCGTGACCGCTCCGGGTTTTATGTCTGTGGTCATAGCCAGAAACGCCTGCCTGAACCCGCTGTGGCGGCCTTTACCCCGGCACCAGCACCGGTAACCGGCCAGGAGCTGGTAGCGGCCATGGCACGCGCGGCCAGTGCCCCTGCGACCATTCAGTTAGGGGCGGCTGTGCCCGATTCGAGCTTTGTACCCATGCGCCAATTACAGGCCAGTATGGCGACCATGGCGCGACATCATGGTCTCGAAGCCATGACTTACCAGTTCCCACCGGGGCTGGCGGAGTTACGCCGCCAGATTGCACGGCGCATGGTCAATCGTGGTTGTGTGGTCAGTGCCGATGACGTGGTAATCACTAACGGCTGTCAGGAAGCTCTGATCATTGCCCTGCAAGCCACCACCAGCCCCGGTGATCTGGTGGCGCTGGAATCACCGGCCTATTACGGCCTGCTGCAGGTGCTGGAGTCCTTACAGCTGAAAGCGCTGGAGATTCCGGTACACCCTTCCACCGGTTTGTCACTGGAGGCTCTGGAGCTAGCGCTTAGCCGCTGGCCAATCAAAGCCTGTGTGGTCGTCCCCAATTTCAACAATCCGCTCGGCTTCTGCATGCCCGACGAGCACAAACAACGTCTGGTTGATCTGTTAAACCAGCACGAAGTGGCGCTTATTGAAGACGATGTTTACGGTGATCTGGGTTATCACCGCGAGCGTCCAAAGAGTTGTAAGGGCATGTTGCGAGCGGGCATGGCCGACCGTATCTACTACTGCAGTTCGTTCTCCAAAACCCTGGCACCGGGGCTACGAATCGGCTGGCTGTCGGCCCCAACCAGTCAACGGGCTCGAGTCGAACACCTCAAGTATGTGCAGAACATGGGCGTGAACAGCCTGGCCCAGCGAGTGGTGGCCGATTTCCTCGAAAACGGTGGATACGACCGCCATTTGCGCCAGCTGACATCGGCGCTGGCGCTGGCGACATCCCGCATGGCCAGTGCAATCCAGCAGTATTTCCCGGCGGGCACACGGGTTTCCCGCCCTGAAGGTGGTTATGTGTTGTGGCTGGAGTTACCAGAGGGAGTAGACGCTATTCGCCTGACCCAACAGGCTCTGCAGCGCGGTATCAGCATCGCCCCAGGCCCGCTGTTTTCGGCCAGCGGACGTTTTGGCAATTGTATTCGCCTGTCCTGTGCGTGCCGCTGGAATCCGGCACTGGAGCAAGGCTTACAGACCCTCGCCAGCCTGATTGAAGTGCAAATGAACGAGGCCTCTCACTGATTGTCCACAGGGCAATCGGGCCTCATTCATTATCCACAACTTCTGTGGATAACCCTCGGAATAACACTGGCGTTGGCCGATTCCTGCTTGGCTCGTACAAATTGATCATTTTTTGATCAATTAATGCATTTGTGCCTTACAGGAAAGAACGCACACGGGCAGCCAGTATTTCCAGCTCGGCCAGATCGGCCATTTCCGCAGCGTGGCCCTTTAACGCCTTGCTCTGCAGGAACGCCCCCGGCAGCACATGGAAGTGCACATGTGGCACTGTTTGCCCGGCCTCCGTGCCGTTCAGCTGGAACAGGCTGGTGCCGTTAAAACCGAACGCCTGTTCAAGTGCTTTGCCAACCTTTTTGGCCGTGCGCAGACACGCCGCCATCGACTCATCGGACAATTCGTAAATGGTGACGGCCGGTTCCTTGGGAATCACCAACGCGTGGCCCGGCAGCTGCGGCATGATGTCCATAAAAGACAGAGTCTGATCATCCTCGTACAGACGGATACAAGGCAGCTCACCGCGCAGAATGCGGGCAAAAATATTATTCGGATCGTATGCCATGCTGGCCTCCCTGAGACGGATCGAATGCCCGGTAACCACCGGATCTCTTGATCATGCAGAAGGCTGTCATAGCTGTAAATCCATGATTTCACTACTCATCTGTTCAGTAATGGGGCCAGCCATCGACTCAACCATCCAGACAGCCCCCTCCTTCTCTGCTCTTCGCATCTGGGCAAGCCTTGATTCCGGGCTGGACAGCCTCGTCTGAAGCTCTGACAATCGCCGTTTTTTCATTGCAGGGTCGTGTTATGTCTGAACCCCGTTTTCTGCTGGTATACGGAAGCCTGATGAGCCACAAAGGCTTGCGCACCAGTCTGCCCCAACAACAGAACAGCGCCATGCACCGTTTGCTGTTGCGCCACGCGCGCAGCGTCGGAACCCTGCAGGTGCCGGGCAAACTCTGGTTGCGCCACGGGTATCCGGTGCTGGTGCCCGACGCCCACAGCCCATCGCGCGTTCAGGCTGAACTCTATGAGTTGCTGCGCCCGGCGCAGCTATTGCCCGAGCTGGACGCCTACGAACTCAGCAATGCCAATCATCGTTTTCCACGGGAATACCAGCGCAGCCGCCTGCGCGTCACTCACCCACAAACCGGTCATACGGTAGAGACCTGGGTGTACAGCAATGGCCAGAGTCTGGCGCGTTGCCAGCCGATTCATCATGGCGACTGGCAGCGTTTCTGCCGCGAACGCGCGGTCAGCCATCCGCGTCCGCTGAACCCGGCTGCCTGGTGCTGAACCCGTGAACAGCCTCAGCATTCGCTCCTACCAACCACTCACCGAAACCCATATCCATGACTGGCACCAGCTGGTATTACCCCTGCAGGGCAGCATTCATATTGAACTGGAAGGTTATCGAGGGCTGGTCGGTGTGGGCGAATGTGTGGTGATACGCAGCGGTCAGCGCCACGATTTTGGGGCCAACGAAGCGGCCCGTTTTGTGGTGGCCGACCTTGATGAGTTGCCTGCGCCTCTGGCCGATACCCCACACTGTCTGTTCAGCATCAATCCGCCACTGCGCAGCTTTCTGCTGTTTGTTGAGCAACAGCTGGAGTACCGGGTCGATCCCCAGGTAGAAGCCAGCATGGTGCAGTTATTCGGCCAACTACTGAGCCAGCAGCATATGGCACCACCCCAGGACCGCCTGATCAGCGCGATTCAGCACTGGATCACTGAACAGCTGCATACCAGCCTCGGCATTAACGAGCTGGCGCGTCAGGCCGGGCTCGGAACAACCCAATTCAAAAAGCGTTTTCGCGAGCAACTCGGCATCAGCCCGATGCAATACATCACCCGCGAGCGTATGGAAAAAGCCCGCGCCCTGCTCAGCCACACCGACCTCAGTGTCCAGCAGATCGCCGAGCAGACCGGTTATTCCGATGTTTCAGCCTTCAGCCGTCGTTTCAGCCAGCACTTTGGTTTACCACCGCGAGTATTTGCACAGGGTCAGAACCACAACGGCGTCTGATCAGCACAATCTGGTGTCTGATCAACACTTCCGGCCAAACCGCTACCGATTACCATGGCTTCCAGTTGATAACGAACCGTTAATCGAGTTGAACCATGCCCCCTGCTCACTCATATAACACACGTCAGAACGGTGTAATGGCCATTCTGCTGGCTTCCTTCCTGTGGGGAACCACCGGCACCGCCGCCAGCTTTGCACCACTGGCCAGCCCCATGGCGATTGGAGCCTTCGCCATGGGAATCGGTGGCCTGCTGCAGGCTCTGCTGGCATACCGCCATCTATGGCATGACTGGCCAGGTTTACGCGCCAATCCTGCGCTGGTACTGACCGGCGCGCTGGCGGTTGCCATCTACCCACTGGCCTTCTACAGCTCCATGCGGTTCGCCGGAGTAGCCACCGGCACGGTGGTTACCATCGCTTCCGCCCCGCTGCTGACCGCCGTTATCGAACGCCTGTTTGGCAACCATAACCCCATGGACCGGCGCTGGTTTGTCAGCCTGATGTTGGGAATATCGGGGATTCTGTTACTGGCTCATCCAGGTGATCAGGAGCAACTGCCGAGTACCGACAGCCAACACAGGTTCGGAATCATCCTCGGACTGGTCGCCGGTTTTACCTACGCCCTGTATTCATGGATCGCCGTGCGCCTGATTCAACGAGGTGTACGCTCCCAGTCCGCCATGGCCGGATTGTTTGTACCCGCCAGCCTGATACTACTCGGCTCCCTCTGCCTCACCGGCAACCAGCTGTTCGCCACCCCCACAGGCAGCGCCGCCGTGTGGTACATCAGCTTGATACCCATGTTTATCGGCTACGTATTATTCGGCTACGGCCTGCGCCATATCGACGCCAGCCGCGCCACCCTCCTCACCCTGTTTGAACCCGTCGTCGCCGCCTTTATGGCCGTGTTTGTCGTCGGCGAAACCATCACCTGGTACGGCTGGCTCGGCGCAGGATTGATAGGCGTATGCCTGTTGATACAGACGCAGAAGGCATGAGGTCGAGTCGGGCGTCTGGCGAGCAGCATTCATCAACACACCGCTTTAACCCAGCGCAGCTGGCTGCCGTTAACTGCCCATCTGGGCGAGCCGGGATTCACCGCAACGGCCGACCCGGCCGGGGCATGGATGCCCCGCCAGGCCCGTTGGCACAGGGATGTGCCATCGGGCCGGGGTCGAAACGCCGTTGTCGGGGAAAACCGGGTAAACGAGCCCAGTCGGGCAAAAGCAGGGGGAGGCCCGCCCGGCCGGGGGACAAGATCCCCCAAGAGGGCAAACAGCTTCGCCAATTAACAAGCCGAGTAGCCGCCAGAGGTCGGACGTCGGACGTCGGACGTCGGACGTCGGACGTCGGACGTCGGACGTCGGACGTCGGACGTCGGACGTCGGACGTCGGACAAACAGTATCCATCAACACCGCTTTAACCCAGCGCAGCTGGCTGCCAAATGCCCATCTGGGCGAGCCGGGATTCACCGCAACGGCCGACCCGGCCGGGGCATGGATGCCCCGCAAGGCCCGTTGGCACAGGGATGTGCCATCGGGCCGGGGTCGAAACGCCGTTGTCGGTGAAAACCGGGTAAACGAGCCCAGTCGGGCAAAAGCAGGGGGAGGCCCGCCCGGCCGGGGGACAAGGTCCCCCAAGAGGGCAAACGGCCAGGCCAATTAACAAGCCGCAAAGCGCCTGGGCCCGGCCAGCAGCCAGCCGCCAACCAAACCTACCCCAGCTCCTGAATCGCCGCGGTAATCCCCTCCACAGTCAGCGGAAACATCCGGTTCTCCATCAACTTGCGGATCATCCCCATCGAACCATGATCCACCCACCAGCGCTCCGGCGTCGGATTCAGCCACACCACATGTGGATAATGCTCCGTCACCCGCTGCAGCCACACAGCTCCCGCTTCCTCGTTGTTGTGCTCAACACTGCCACCCGCATGGCTGACTTCCCACGGCGCCATACTGGCGTCGCCCACAAAGATCACCTTGTAGTCCGGGCCATAGGTGTTGAGCATGTCACGAGTCAGCAGGCGCTCGCTGTAACGCCGACTGTTATGACGCCAGACAAACTCGTACAGACAGTTGTGGAAGTAATAACTTTCGAGGTGTTTGAACTCGGCACGCGCGGCAGAAAACAGCTCCTCACAGGCCCGCACGTGCATATCCATCGAGCCGCCGATATCCAGCAGCAACAGCACTTTTACGGCGTTGTGCCGTTCCGGCACCAGCTTGAGGTCGAGAAACCCGGCATTGCGCGCGGTCGCACGAATGGTGTCATCAAGATCCAGCTGATTGGCCGCGCCATGACGGGCGAACTGGCGCAGCCGCCGCAAAGCCACCTTGAGGTTACGCACACCCAGCTCAACCTTGTCGTCGAGGTCACGGTAGTTACGCTGATCCCAGACTTTTACGGCGCGGTTATGGCGGTTTTCGTGCTGACCAATACGGATGCCTTCCGGGTTGTAGCCGTAGGCACCAAACGGCGACGTCCCCGCCGTGCCGATATTCTTGCTGCCACCCTGATGGCGCTCTTTCTGGTTTTCCAGACGCTCACGCAGCGCCTCCATCAAGGCATCCAGACTGCCCTTGCCCGCCACCCCGGCTTTTTCAGCATCGCTCAGAATGCGTTCAACTTCCTTGCGCAACCAGTCCTCGGGCAGGTTCAGCTCTTCCAACACACTATCGAACGCCCGTAAGCCTTCGAAATAGTCACCAAATGCCCGATCAAAACGGTCGTAGTATTTTTCGTCCTTGACCAGACACAAGCGCGCCAACTGGTAAAACTCATCAAGATCGGCAAACGCCAGCCCCTGCTGCAAGGCCCGCAGCAGGTCGAGATATTCACGAATGGAAGCCGGAACACCGGCGGCCCGCACTACCTGAAAAAAGTCGATCAGCATCGGACTCCCCTCTTTGCCAATACCGGCTGGTATCAGCTGCGACGGCGACTCATAAACGCCAGTTTTTCCAGCAGCATCACATCCTGCTCGTTCTTGATAAGCGCGCCGTGTAACGGCGGAATCGCCTGGGTGCCCTGCTTGTTCTGCAACGCATCCAGACCAATATCATCCGCCAGCAGCAGTTTCAGCCAGTCGATCAGCTCAGAGGTGGTCGGCTTTTTCTTGAGACCGGGCACGGTGCGCAAATCAAAAAACACATCCAGCGCGGTTTGCACCAGCTCCGGTTTCAGCGCACCAAAGTGCACATCCACAATCTGCTGCATGGTATGGCGATCAGGAAAATCGATGTAATGGAAGAAACAACGCCGCAGGAAGGCATCCGGCAGTTCTTTTTCGTTGTTACTGGTAATCAGCACAATCGGGCGCTGACGGGCGACCACCCGTTCCTGGGTTTCGTAAACAAAGAACTCCATCTTGTCGAGTTCCAGCAGCAGGTCGTTGGGAAACTCGATATCGGCCTTGTCGATCTCGTCGATCAGCAACACCACCGGCTTGTCAGCCTCAAACGCCTGCCAGAGCTTGCCCTTGACGATGTAATTGCGAATATCGTGCACCCGGTCGGAACCCAGCTGCGAGTCACGCAGACGGCTCACCGCATCGTATTCATACAGGCCCTGCTGGGCGCGGGTGGTACTTTTGATATGCCACTGGATCAGCTCAGTACCCAGCGCCGCCGCCAACTGCTCCGCCAGCATGGTTTTACCCGTGCCTGGCTCGCCTTTTAACAGCAAGGGTTTTTGCAGAGTGATGGCAGCGTTAACCGCCATCGTCAATTGTGGCGTCGCCACATAATCGGCAGTACCGGTGAATTTCAGGCGCACAGGCTGGGTCATAACAGGTCTCCAGAGCGTAATCAGGCCAGTGTAACACTGGCCTGATTCGCCTCAACCAGTTGGGAATTCATCCTTCGCCAGTGTCACCACTCCATCATTTCATCACTGCCACCGAAGCTGGCCGGGAAGGCTTTGTAATGTGGCAGCTGGTCGGCCAATGGATGGACGGCGTCCTGACATTGCACATGAAATTGCGGCTGGAAGGCACCGTCTGGCAGGGCGTAGGCGTTGACGCTGCGCAGGTTGATGGCGCTGAGTTCAGAATACATATGCATGCCGCACTGGGCGCAGCGCAGGCGCGGGGTGCGTTCGAGGATAAATTCGACCAGTTCGCCGCAGATCTGGCGGACAGCCGCCGCCGGGTAAATCGACGACGATACATAAGCCGCGCCGTGGGCGCGCTGGCAATCCTTGCAGTGGCAATGGACCTGTACGAGGGATTCGGTATGGATTTCCAGCACCACCGATTGGCAATGGCAGACGGCTTTGATCATGGGGCACCTGTGGGTTAAGGAGTGAGGTCTGAGTCGCGGGATGAATATAAGTGGGCATAAATGCCCACGCTACGACAGAGATGCTCTGGGCAGGAGATGTTCTGGGCGGGAGATGTTCTGGGCAAGTGGGCAGAAATGCCCACTCGACATCCGGCGGAGCCAGTCTTTCAAGGGTTTCTACAGTGGTAACCGGCGGACTTCGCTTGCATAAATTCACCCCGGCTGCCCTGGCAAGCATGGGAATCATGCCCTGAAAACGTCACCTCCTTGATACAAGCGTGGTACAGCACTTTATAAACATCCGAGCAGTACATCTTCTCGAGGTTCGGCAGTCGCAGGGTTTGGATATTATGGAGGTCCCACAACGGGTACAAATCCCGCACCGGGTTATCACCCAGCCACAATGATTTCAGGTTCGTCAGGGAGCGCAGCGGCGATACATCTATAATATGGTTGCGAGTCAACACCAGGGTTTTCAAACCGGTAACGTTCTGGATACCCGCCAGTGATTCAATTTTTCTGTATTCGCAACGAAGCTCGGTCAGATTTTCCAGATGACCACCCTGCAGTTCCGGTGGTACGTAGCGGCCAGACATCCCAAAATCCAGACTGTCTTTGATGCAGTCTTTTAATCCCGGGTCGGCAATCCGGAAACGCTCCAGAGTTGCCAGCAACGCTGCCTCGTGTTGTTGCTGCGCCTGCTGACGAGCATCATCCTGGGCATCGAGCATGGCGTTCTGCTGCTCTTCGAGTAACGCGACACGGGGGACTTGAGAACATTTAAGCAGCGCAAATGCCGCCACAATACCGAGTAGCAAATACGCAAGAGGATGGGTTCGGCTGGAATCCATACATAAACATCCATGTTGATGAGTTCAATATCACCCCGTCACTCCGACGGGCATAAACTGCCAGCATTCGCATGACAGATCATGACGATTTCTGACACTCATGATTGTAACCATAGATGCCTTGCAGGCCAACCTTCGATTGGCTGGCGCCAATCTATCCTCACTGACGTTTATTTGTTCTTGCCGTCCTCTTCGTCGATATCAAATTCACCCCAGTCCTGATCATCCAGACCTTCCGCCAGCGCTTCATCGGCTCCACTGGCCGGTTCTGACAAGGGGTTGATATTGGTATCACCGCCCAGGGTGTCCGGGCGTTTTTCTTCGCCGCTGGCCGGAATCTGTTCTTCACCGGCGGACATAAAGGCTTCGAAGTCGTCCATCTCCTGAATGTTGTCACCCGGTTCCAATTCAGCGGCTTCGGCCATAATGCCGGAGCCAACGGCCACCGCAGTACCGGCTGCCTGTGTATTGGTATTGTCGGCGGCGGGTTCAGCCTTGGCTTTTTTGCGTTTACGCAGGAACAGGAACACCCCGACCAAAATCAGCAGGAACACCAATACACCACCACCCACCATGGCCATGAACATCCAGTCGAGCGGTTCTTCGGTTGCGGTTGTGGCGTCGTCCGGTGCCGGAGTGGTTGCCAGTTCAGTGGATTGCGGTGCCGCTGGCACCGCGGTGGCTTCCGTGGTCACCGGTGTTTTTTGATCGCCGTCGGTCTGGGCTTCGTCGGTTTTGCTGGTCACTTCAGCGGCCGGAGCTGCGGCCGGTTTTTCGGCGACCTTGTTGGTGGCAACCGTTTCACGCAGCGGGAATTCCGCCACGATGGTTTCTGGCTGACTGCGGAAACTCTTGCCACCCACGCTGACGCCCCGAATGTTCAGCTCGTACTGGTATTCACCATCGCCCTGAGTCGCCATGGCGTCGTAGTTCCAGCTGCGAGTACCCTGATCAAAATCCATGGTCTGGATCACCGAGCTGCCATCCGGGTTGGTGACTTTGACCAGCACCCGGCTCAAGCCGGTGTCGATGCCATCGGAATCGGCGCTGACCCGGATCTGCAGCTGCTGGCCCGCTACATCGCGCTGCTCACTGATGGTGAACGGCTCGCTGAGGTTGGCGGTAATCACCCGCTGGCGGTTAAAGGTACGGCCCTGAGCCTGAATCTCGAAGCGGTATTCACCCGGCTGTGCCAGACGCTCAAGGGTATGTAGGAAGATGCCATCGGCGGGCAGTTTTTCGGGGTCCGACAACAGCTGACTGACGGTATGGCCATCAGGGCTGGTGATCGACAGGGTAAAGTCGGTCAGCTGCAGCAGCGCCTTTTCCTGAACCACCCGGTTTTCATTAAACAGGGCAATGCTGATCTTGACCGGATCACCACTGAACAGCGTGGCGGCGATGCCGTCTACGCCAAGACTGAGGTCGGACAGAATACGCACCCGGTTGTCCGGATCAACATCGGCGTTTACCTGCCACTCCCCCGGCTCGGGATTGCTGATGGTGACCAGATCAAAGTTGACTTCGTTGTGCCAGCGCAGGTCAGATTTGCTATCAGCAGAGGCCTGATCGTAGGTTTTGCCGGACGGGCTGATCAGCTGGCTGGCCTTGCCACCGGGTTTACGAAACACCAGCGCGGTAAATTCCTTGATGCTGTTGTCGATGGTAAAGCGGTTGTTTTTAAGCCCGACCTCTTCCGCCGGGGCGGCACGTTCAAAGGCTTTCAGGAAACTCTTGCTCAGTGCTTCGGCGGTGTCGGCCTCCAGATACAAGCCGTCGGTTTCCATGGCGATTTGTTGTAACAGCTTACGGTCGGCAGCATCCGACAGCGCCAACGTATGGATTTTTACCCCGGCGGCTTTATAAGCGGGCAAAACGGTTTTGAACAAACGCTCACGTGAAGCCTGATTCGGGCCTTCACCGGCACTGGCAGGTGCCATATCGATACGGCCGTCGGTCAGCAGGATCACACTCTGGTCATAACCGGACATCGCCTTGGTGCCAACCGCGGCCTTTTCGAGCGCCTCGGTCAGGTTAGTGCGTTGACCACTGGAATTGATCGACTTTCCCGCCGCACGGGCCCGGGTTCGCCAACCATCGTTCACCTGCCCGACCGGCAATGGGTTGTTCACCCCCTGCGCAAAAGTCCAGACACCGCCACGAGAACCATCAGGCAGTAGTTCAACCACCAGATTCAACGCCGGAACCCGCAGGTTATTGGGATCGGTCTGCTTCATACTGCCGGAAATGTCGATCACCACCCGCACGTCGGCCGGTTGCTGGGCAGCATGCACACATGCCATCACCAGCCACAACAGGCCAGCCCACAACAGTCGGGTGAGAGGATTTTCTACGGGCTTTTTCATGCGATCTCTCCGCCAGCGCGACACCCGGACGCCATCCAGGTATGCAGTCGCCCCCAAACACGTGGGGCTTTCCCTTAACGCTAGCAAAGATCAGGCTTTCGGCCAGATTTGGGCATGAATCTGGCTAGAATCCGCCAGAGTTTTGTTCAATGAGGCCTGTGTTGGGTGTCGGGTGTCGGGTGTCGGGTGTCGGGTGTCGGGCGTCGGGCGTCGGGCGTCGGGCGTCGGGCGTCGGGCGTCGGGCGTCGGGCAAACAGCATCCACCAACACACCAATTTCACCCAGCGCAGCTGGCCACCGTTAATTGCCCATCTGGGCGAGCCGGGATTCACCGCAACGGCCGACCCAGCCGGGGCATGGATGCCCCGCAAGGCCCTATTTTTACCGATAGACAGGGCACAAGGACGTGCCATCGGGCCGGGGTCGAAAAGCCGTTGTCGGGGAATACCGGAGACACAAGCCCAGTCGGGCTAAGCAGGGGGAGGCCCGCCCGGCCGGGGGACAAGGCCCCCCAAGAGGGCAAGCGGCCTGGCCAATTAACAAGCCGAGTAGCCGCCAGCAGCCGTCGGACGTACATCATCCAGACCCAAACCACCAGCACAACATCCGCAACATCAACATCGGCTTCACCCAGCGCAGCTGGCTACTGAATGCCCATCTGGGCGAGCCGGGATTCACCGCAACGGCCGACCCAGCCGGGGCATGGATGCCCCGCAAGGCCCGTTGGCACAGGGACGTGCCATCGGGCCGGGGTCGAACAGCCGTTGTCGGGGAATACCGGAAAAACGAGCCCAGTCGGGCAAAAGCAGGGGGAGGCCCGCCCGGCCGGGGGACAAGGTCCCCCAAGAGGGCAAGCGGCCTGGCCAATTAACAAGCCGAGTAGCCGCGAAGCGTCAGGCGTCGGGCGTCGGGCGTCGGGCGTCGGACGTCCGACGTCGGACGTCGGACGTCGGAAGAATGGTGTCAATCAACACCGATCTGGCCCAGCGCAGCTGGCTGCTGAATGCCCATCTGGGCGAGCCGGGATTCACCGCAACGGCCGACCCGGCCGGGGCATGGATGCCCCGCAAGGCCCGTTGGCACAGGGACGTGCCATCGGGCCGGGGTCGAAACGCCGTTGTCGGGGAATACCGGAAAAACGAGCCCAGCGGGCAAAAGCAGGGGGAGGCCCGCCCGGCCGGGGGACAAGGTCCCCCATGAGGGCAATCAGCCAGGCCAATTAACAAGCCGAGTAGCCGGACGAACAGCATCCAGACCCAAAACACCAGCACAACATTCCCACGCAGGAGCGTGGGAACGAGATAAAGTAAAAACCGCAGCATACCCACGCAGGAGCATGGGTACGAGATAAAAGCCGCGAAGCGCAAGAGCCGCGGCCCGGCCATGCCCGATTACATACTCGGATCGATACGGGTTGCCTGTGGACGCTGACGTGGTACCGGAGCTGGCTCCATTTCTTCTTCGTGCACATCACCGGCCAGTGCAGTTTTCGGACGCAACATGCGAGTGACCAGCACCATAAGTGCCCCACCCACCAGACCCACACACCACCAGGTCAGTAAACCCGGCTCCTTGACGTTACCGGCATTCATCAGGGTAAAGGCGCTGACCATAAAGGCTGGCGCATACTGGTTGCCAATATCCACGGCAGGCGCCGGGGTCAACAGCAACACCGCACCGGCAGCACGAGCGATATCACGAGCCAGCGTGCCACGCGGCAACCAGAAAAAGACCTGGCTCCAGCACCACACACCTACCAGACCGGCCACGATGTACATGGTCCACATCAGGGTGGTGTTGCCGGTGTAGGCCATTTGGCCCAGCAGATTCAAGAGTTCCAAGGTTCGCTCCTTGCCTCAGTTAAACAGGGTCAGACGGTTGATCGATGCCTGCTCAGGCTTTCCAGATGATGTGGTCTTCCCACTCTTCTTCTGGCACCTGGTCATCCGGGTAGCCTTTGCCCGACAGCGAAATACCGGCATGGTGCACGGAGTCCGGGTCGCCGGTCAGCAGCGGATGCCACTCCGGCAGCGGTTTGCCTTCCGCCAGCAAACGGTATGCACAGGTATCGGGCAACCAGAAAAAGCTTTCGGCCTGATCGGGTGTCAGCCACACACAATGCGGCACTTTTTTCTGACGATCTTCATAGTTGCTGCAACGACAATCCGGTTGTTGCAGGTAACGACAGTGAACATCGGTGTAATAAACATCACCGCTGTCCTCATCCTCCAGTTTGTGCAGGCAGCACCGGGCACAGCCGTCGCAGAGTGATTCCCACTCTTCACGGGTCATGTCACGCAGCGATTTGCGCATCCAGAAGACGGTCTGACTCATGACTTATCCAGTTTGCAGAACAGGTCAAGACGATCAATGTCTTTTGGTGGTGGCATCTGCAGATAAAAACCGTTGGTTGCCATTTGCTCCAGCACTTTTGGCGCCTCGGCACGGGCCAGTTTTTTCTCCGGGGTGATGATCATGGTCATCGCCAGCACCGGTGCACCGAACTGCTCCATCAGGGCTTCCGGTACACGGCTAAGGCCATCGGCACGGGTAACGTACAGATAGGTTTCGTCTTTTTTACGACTCTTGTAAACGTCGCAGAGGGTTTTGCTCATGATTCACTTTCCACATAGGGCTGTTTCGACAGCTCAGCCAGCAATACCAGCAAGGGTTCCCCGATTTGCTCCTGACGCCAGCCTGCCAGACTTTCCGGCAGACACCACTGGCCGTTATCACCAGAGCGGATCAGGGCTTCCAGGGCCTTTTTGCGGGCCAGAATTTCCGGCGGTATGTTAAGCGCAGTCGCGCGTGAGGCAACTACTTCTTTGGTTTGTTTCAGCCATAGTCCGGCTTCTGGCGACAGCGGAGTATCGAGGATACGAGGCCATTGATCGGCCGGTGCTGCCAGCGCATTACGGATGATTTTCAGCAACTCCGGGGCATCATGACGCAGCACTTCGTGGCGCAGACCGGCACGCGCCAGCTGTTCACGATTGGAAGGCTTGTAGCGCGCCATGTTCCAGAGGCTGTTGTCGTCGATCACCTTGCTGCGCGGCACATCACGCTCACGGGCTTGCTGTTCACGCCAGATCGCCACCTGTTGCAGCACGTATTGCTCTTGCGGGCGCAGACGCCACGCCAGTTTGACGCGGCGATAATAGTCAGCCGGATTATCGGTCTGGCCAAAATCGGCCAGCAGACGCTGGCAGTCTTCGGTCAACCAGTGACGACGCCCCATGTCGGTGAGGGCCTTGTCGAGCAGCGGGTACAGCTGGTGCAGATAAAACACGTCGGCGACGGCGTAACGCACCTGCTCATCACTGAGCGGACGTTGCAGCCAGTTGGAGCGGGTTTCTTCCTTGGCCAGTTCAATCCCCAGCAGCAGGCCAACCAGTTTCTGGAAACCCAGAGAGCCGCCCATACCCGCCAGTGATGCGGCCATCTGGCTGTCCACCAGCGGCTCGGGTAATTCACCGGTCAGGCGTCGGCAGACTTCGAGATCTTCCGCACAGGCATGAAACACCTTGATGACGTCGGTGCAACGGAAAACCTGCGCCAGCGGCTGCCAGTCGGTAATTAATAACGGATCAATCAGGTAGCAGGAATGGCTGTCGGCCACCTGCAGCAAACCGGCTTGCGGATAAAAGGTACTGACCCGGACAAACTCGGTATCCAGAGCCAACCAGGGCTCGGACAGCCAACCCTGGCAATGCTGACGCAGCGTTTCGTTGCTGCAAACCCAAACGGGTTCCGGGACGTGGGGTACGCTCACGACTTCTCCTCGGGGTCCGGCAAGCTGCCCGCAGCTTGCTCCAGCCATACATCCCAACCCGGTGCCTGACAGTCAACGTCGGCACGGCGAGCCAGGGTGCTCAGATAATGGGCAGTAGTGCGCCCTTCAACACTGCTGTCGAGGGCAACGATCAGGGCAGCGGGCGGCTGCTCGGCACGCAGGAGTTCATCCAGCCGGTCGAGCCCTAACTGTAACGGGCCCTGCCCGTCCAGCGGCGATAACAGACCATGCAGGACAAACGCTGTTCCACTCCAGCCAGCGTCCAGCGCTTGCTGCAAGTGCTCCGGTTGCTCAACCACCAGACAGCGAGTCTGGCGATTGTCCAGCGTTTGCCAGTGCTGGCAAAACGCACATTCGGAGTTAACGGTATACGAACGACAATCAGCACACAGCGCCACATCGGTGAGTGCACCTTGCAGCGCCTGTACCAGCCCCTCTCCTTCGCCCCGATGGGCCAGAAGATGGCGGGCAAAACGCATCGCCGCTCGTGGCCCAACACCGGGCAGGCCGTCGAATGCGGCGGCAACTGCGCGGATCTGGGCGGGAATCAGGCGCACCAACGGAGATGCAGTCCGATTCTCAGAACGGCAGTTTCATACCGGCAGGCAGACCCATACCGGCTGTCATCTTGGACATCTGTTCCTGGGAGTTGGATTCGATCTTGCGAACCGCGTCGTTCACGGCGGCTGCCAGCAGGTCTTCCAGCAGTTCCTTGTCTTCGCTCATCAGGGAGTCGTCCAGCTCTACACGCTTGACGTCGTGACGACCATTCATGGTGACTTTCACCAGACCAGCGCCGGATTCACCGGTCACTTCGGCTTCAGCCAGTTGCGCCTGCATTTTTTGCATCTGTTCCTGCATGCGCTGGGCCTGTTTCATCAGATTGCCCATACCACCTTTGATCATGATGTATCTCCTGTAGGTTAACCGGCGCGAGTATCCGCCACGCGGTTCAAGAATTCAGTGGGCGAATGCTGTCGGGCAGCACCACCGCATTAAAACTGCTGAGTATATGGCGAACCCGCTGATCCGTCTCGATGGCTTGCTGGGCCAGATAACCGGCTTCGGCAACCAGACGCTGACGACGTTGTTCCGGGGTTTCACCACGGGTGACCTGCAATTGCATGTTGATGCGAATACCCGGCACACGGGCTTGCAGTATCTGTTCAATTTTCTGGGCATGAGTGGCGTTGAACAAGGCCCCCTGCTGGGGATCGACGTCAAAATCCAGCTGACCATTGTCCACCCGCACCAGTGCACTGTTACGTGCAATCGCCAGTGTCAGACCACCCAGCCCCAGAGTTTCGACCCATTGCCACCAGGTATGCGGAGCAAGTTCCGGCAGAGTGGCCGGATCAATCACTTCGACAGGACGGGACTCAGGTGCCGGAATCGTGCGGGCAACCGGGGCCGGGGCCAACGCTGATGGCTCAACGAGCAATGGTGCATCCAGCAGGCTGGCAAGCCCACTTCCCGGCCGCACAGAAATCGGCGCAGGCGCGGGTTCGTCGTCATCATCGTCGTCTTCGTCCAGCCACACCGGTGGTTCCGGCGCAAACATTGGCGGTTCGTTATCGTCTACCCATGGCGGTGTTTCGGCAACCGGTGCCGGAACAGCGGGCTCAAAAGCGATCGCAGGAGTTTCCGGTACTGACGGTTCTGGAGCAGGTGCCGGAATAACAGTCGGTGCAGGTGCAATCGGGTTTGCCGGTGCAGCGGCGCTAACCATCGGATCAGGATCCCACGGCGGCGGCAGCTCAGGTTCTTGAGCAGGCGCAGGCGTCGCTGCCAGAGATTCCGGGGCAATATCAACGGGAGCAGGATCAGCAGAAACATGATCAACGGGAGTAACCACAACTGGAGCATGAGGCTCGACAGGCGTTGCCAGAGGCTCGACTGCAACAGCAGCAGGCATAACAGGCACAGCCGCCGTTACAACCGGATCGATACCAGAAACGTCAGAAACAGGCGCAGCCGCTGGCTGGCTGGCAACGGCAGGCGACGGCTCAGTCGCCGTCAGTGGCTTTTTTTTTTCGCTGGTTTGCTGTTCCAGTGCTGATACCAGATCCAGATTGGCCAGCTCAGCATTGGCTTCCGGCATCGGGCGGAACGCTAGCATACGCAGGATCAGCATCTCGAAGCCCTGACGCGGGTCCGGGGCCAACGCCAGATCCTTACGACCGGTCAGACCGATCTGGTAATAGAGCTGCAGATCTTCCGGGTTCATGGCCTGGGCCAGCGCCAGAATGGCAGCACGGTCGCCCTGGGTATTGTCGATCGCATCGGCCATCACCTGGGCAATCGCCGCGCGGTGCCAGAGATTCAGCAAGCCCTGCACCACTTCGTCGTAGTCTGGCGCGTGTTCGGCCATTTCGGCGACTTCGGTCAGGATTTCCGACGCATTGGCGCGTGCCATCACTTCCGCCAGACGGAACAGACGGCCACGGTCCATGGTGCCCAGCATGCTGGTCACCTGCAGTTCCTGCACACTGCCCTCACCGAAGGCAATCGCCTGATCGGTCAGGCTGAGTGCATCACGCATACTGCCCTGGGCAGCGCGGCCCAGTTGCCACAGTGCCGGAATCTCAAACGGCACCTGTTCAGCAGTCAGTACGGTTTCGAGGTAACCAACAATGCTTTCCGGGGTCATGTTCTTGAGGCTGAACTGCAAGCAGCGCGACAGGATAGTCACCGGCAGCTTTTGCGGATCGGTAGTGGCCAGCAGGAACTTGACGTGAGCCGGAGGCTCTTCGAGGGTTTTTAACAGCGCGTTAAAGCTGTGGGTCGACAACATGTGCACCTCGTCGATGAGGTACACCTTGAAACGGCCACGAGTTGGCGCGTACTGGACGTTGTCGAGTAATTCACGGGTGTCTTCCACGCGGGTGCGGGACGCGGCGTCGACTTCAATCAGGTCAACAAAGCGGCCTTCGGCGATTTCGCGACAGGAAGAACATTCACCACAAGGCCGGGCACTGATGCCCTGCTCGCAGTTGAGGCACTTGGCCAGAATTCGGGCAATGGTGGTTTTGCCAACACCGCGGGTGCCAGTGAACAGATAGGCGTGATGCAGACGCTGTTCATTAAGGGCATTGATAAGGGCGCGGAGAACGTGTTCCTGGCCAACCATCTCGTCGAAGAACCGGGGACGCCATTTACGGGCAAGTACCTGATAACTCATGAGAATCGAAGGCTCTGGATGGCAAGTGATGAGGCATAATAGCCTCTGGCGGCGCAGTTGTCAGTCTGGAGATGACCCCCACCAGCCACACCCCGGCACACGAGTTCACTACTACCGTTGCTCCCTTCCGGGCCTGGCGGGGTTTGTAGTGTATCGTTGCGAGGGGACCAGCAGGGGCCACCATAACAAAAGCTGCCTTGCGACAGGAGGACGCATCCTAATACAGAAAAACCCGAGAGATCAAGCAGATATTGCAAAATTTTGTGCGCCACGCACAAATTTCACATATGCAACCAGTGACGAAGGGCCAGATTAACCGCTTCGGTACGAGTTATACCCAAGTCCGCGCACACTTCATCCAGGCGCGTGATCACCGCTGCCTCGACCTTGACCTCAAGACGTTGCAGGCCCTGCTCCTTGTCACGCTGACGCTGGAACCGTTTGTTAAAACGACTCTGCACCCGGCGATCGTAAGGGTTGCTGCGTGGGCGTCCCCGACGCGGCGTCGAGAACATATCGATAGTAGTGCGATCTTCGGGTTGTACTGACATCGGGAATACCAACAAACAAACGGCGGGAATTATGCCGTGCAAAACCCTGAATGCAAGACCGACAACACATGCCGAGGCTTTCTGTATCGCTTGCGAATCACTTGCCAAGGCTGCATCCGGGCAATTACTGTTGTTGAATCTCAACTGACATGTCTGTGATAGCCCAGTGACCGCGACGCGCCTTTCTTCCGAACAGCTGACTCAGGCTGTTGATCTGAACACCCTTACCTTTGTGACTACTGATGAACTGGAGAGCTTCCAGGGCGTGCTTGGCCAGGATCGGGCGGTTAACGCCATCCAGTTCGGGGTTGCCATGCAACGCCCCGGTTACAATATTTTTGTTATGGGTGATACCGGCACCGGCCGTTCTTCTTATGTACGGGATTACCTGAAGAGTGAAGCCAAACGTCAGGCCACTCCCAGTATCTGGTGTTACGTTAACAATTTTGCCAATCCGCGCGAACCACGTTCGGTTGCCCTCGACCCGGCCGAAGCCGACCTGCTGCGCAGCAGTATGCGCGAGCTGATCGACCAGCTGCTGGCAACCTTCCCGGCCGTGTTCGAGAACCCGGCTTACCAGCAAAAAAAGTCAGCGATCGAATACCTGTTCAATCGCCGTTACGACCGCGCCATCGAACAGGTGGAAAAAGAAGCCCACAAACAAGGCGTAGCGGTTTATCGCGACTCCATGGCCATCAGCTTCACCCCGATGCGTGATGGCAAGGCGCTGGACGAAACCGAATTTGCCCAGCTGCCGGAAGACGAACGCGAAGACTTCCACGAAACCATTGCCGAGCTGGAGCAGATGCTGGGTGACCAGCTGGCCGAATTGCCGCAATGGAAACGTGAAAGCAGCGACCAGCAACGTGAGCTGAACCAGCTGGCGATCCAGCAGGCCATCCTGCCATTGCTGGAACCGATTCGTGAGCGCTTCACTCACCACGACCGCCTCAAGACCCACATCGACGAGCTGGAAGAATACCTACCACGTCTGGTGCTGGAGGAGCTGGTCGACGAACGCCTGCTGGAGATTCGCGAGGAATACGTCAAACGCAATCGCCTCGAGGAATTCCTGCTGCCAAACGTGGTGACCCATCACAGCGACCAGAGTGGCGCCCCGGTAGTCTACGAACCACATCCGAGTTACACCAACCTGTTCGGCCGTATTGAATACAGCTCCGAACAGGGCGCACTGGTGACCAACTATCAGCGCATCTGTGCCGGTGCCCTGCATCGCGCCAACGGTGGCTACCTGATTCTGGACGCCGAAAAAGTGCTGGGCGAACCGATGGTCTGGGATGCGCTGAAACGCGCCATTCAGTCCCGCCTGCTGAAAATGGAATCGCCGTACAGCGAGATGGGCTGGGTTAACACCACCAGCTTGCTACCAGAAGTCATTCCTCTGTCGGTCAAACTGGTGCTGATCGGCTCCCGTCAGGTCTATTACCTCCTGCAGGAATACGATGAAGACTTCAAACGCCTGTTCCGCGCCGTGGTGGACTTCGACAATGACCTGCCACTGAACAGCGACTCACTGGAAGCCTACGCCCGCCTGCTGAAAAGCCGTGTGGTTGAACAGGGGTATGCGCATCTGAGCCGTGCCGCCGTCGAACGTATGGTGCGTTTCAGCGCCCGTCTGGCGGAGCAGCAGGACACGCTCAGCGCACACCTGGGTGAACAGTTTGATCTGCTGGCCGAAGCCGACTTCCTGCGCCGCCTGGCCAAGGACGAGCTGATCGAGCCCGCACATATCGACCGCGCCCTGCAGGCCAAACAGGAACGCACCGGACGGGTGTACGATCGCCTGTTCGAGCAAATGCTCGACGGCACGGTGCTGCTGGAAAGCAGCGGCAAGGCGGTTGGCAAGATCAACGGCCTGACGGTGATGTCACTGGGAGACACCAGTTTTGGCTCCCCTGCCCGCATCACGGCAACCGTGTATCCGGGCAGCAAGGGTGTGGTGGATATCGAACGTGAAGCCAGCCTCGGTCAGGCCATTCACTCCAAGGGTGTGATGATCCTGAGCGGCTTTATGGGCAACCGTTACGCTCAACAGTTCCCGCTGGCGATTTCTGCTCACCTGGCGATGGAACAGAGCTATGGCTACATCGATGGCGACAGTGCTTCACTGGCCGAACTGGTGTGCCTGATTTCAGCTCTGATCCAGCATCCGGTTAACCAGAACTTTGCCGTGACCGGCTCCATGAACCAGCACGGCGAAGTGCAAGCGATTGGTGGTGTGAACGAAAAGATCGAAGGCTTCTTCCGCCTGTGTGCCGCCCGCGGCCTTACCGGCGAACAGGGCGTGATTATTCCGGCATCCAACCGTCGCAACCTGATCCTGCACGATGACGTGGTCGCGGCGGCCGCGGCTGGCAAGTTCCACATCCATTGTGTAACCCATGTGGATCAGGCCATCGAACTGCTGATGCAACATCCGGCCGGCGAACTGAACGACCAGGGTGAATTCCCGGAAGACAGCATCAATGGTCGAATCATTGCCCGCCTGAAGGCGATTGCCAATCTCAGCAAGAAACACGAAGACTGATAACACTGCTGCGGTTTCAGCCACTGCCACGGGGCAACCCGCTGGCAGTGGCAGCGCCCGTCCGGGGCGCAGAAAACGTCCGTCTGCACAAGACATCAGTTCGCAGAAGCTATCCACGCCGAGCACAGAAACACAAAAGCCACCCGAAGGTGGCTTTTTTGTTGGTAATCAGCAACTCAATGGAAGTCGCGCAGATTGCGAGATACAAACTTGAGAGTCAGACCGACCAGATTTTCACTGCAGTCGTAGAAACGATCATCGATCTCGGCGATGTCGTCAGCGTATTCACTCTCGATCTGATCGAAGCGTGCGATACGCTCGTCTTCATCCTGAGGAACATGGCGATCATCAAAAAATGCTACCAGACGATCCAGCAAGGTGTGGGTTTCCTTGGCTTTGATGCGCTCCAGAGCTTCCAGCGTATCTTCCGCATGGGCTCCCACTTCGTGGTGGAAGAACTGTACAAAACCACCGTTCTCCATTTCCCGCAACAACCCATCTACGCAGAACACGGTCTTTTCGGCGTCAGTAAGCGCGTCATATCCGAGCTCCGCTTCCTTGTCGTAAATCACGTCCGTAATCTGAAGAAATGAATCAGTCTCATCAGCAACGTCCAGCGCTGCCTGAATCTCCATGTTCATACGTCTTACTCAGTACTCTCAATTAGTTGACCATGAAGGCTCACGATAGCCGAATGATATTAGTTTGACAAAGGTTTTACCGTCACAAGGTTGTAATTCCCTGTCACCCGATACAGCTTTGCAATATTTTTGCGGTTTCGTCCGGCTTTTCCATCGGGAAACAGTGACTACCATCCACCTCGTACATATTAATCCGGCTATTAAGCTGGCACGCACGTTCAGCACCCGGTCGAATAAAGCCAAAGCCCTCACTGGCAATCAGCATATCAACCGGTATCGACAGCGCTTTCACATCCCGCCACAAGGCACCAGGGTGTGATGCAAATATTGCCGCCTCCCAGCTCGGTTGACACGCCAGCTCAACATGCCCGCCAACCTGTTTCAGGCCAGTAGCCATAAACCCCTTCAAAGCCCGCTCATGCCATTCTGAGTAGAGCGCCCTACTACGCAGATAAACCTCAGCCTCACGCATGGCAGGCCACTGGCAGCGCCGCGCCCGGGCGCGCTTTGGTAGCGGCAGGCGCCCGGCCATACCCGTCAGCTGCAACATGCGTTGAGCCCCCAGCATCGCTGGTGGAAACAGCACCGGGTCGAGCAGTACCAGCTGGCTGAACAGTTGCGGATAACGAGCCGCCATACGCAGACTCAGTACACCGCCCATCGAATGGCCAACACCTATCACCGGACCATTAATTCGCCCCTTCAGACTATGAGCAATCTGATCGGCCAGATGAGTCCAGTCCGGATTGTCCGGATTATCATTTTCCGAACCTCCATGCCCCGGTATGTCAGTTGCCAGCAATGTCCACTCAATTGGCAGTGCGTCGGCCAGGGCTAACAGGGATAAAGCTGAAAAACCATTACCATGCAACAGGTGTAAGACAGGATTGTCAGGCCGACCTTGGCGCAAATAGCTACAAATCGGGCCGCGTTGTTCAATTTTCCAACTTTCGATACAACAAGTTTTCATATTGTTTTGCATAATTCCGGCCATCCGGGGAAAAGCTATATTGACCTGTCAATCAGGGCAAGCCGCAAATGCCAGACTGCGACCATTACAAAGTGGGCATTGATCAATATTGAAGCCCGCAAATCGCAGTAAACTGTAAGCACGTCAGACTAATGGGTGATAGAAATTCGCAAATCGCCTCTAGGGACACTCTGAATAACTCTGCACAGCTCTGCGCGAGCGCTGCAGCGCGTGTGAGCAAGGCGACGAACGCAGCGAAATGACAAGTCCTTTTCAAGTTCGTCAACACCGCTCAAATGCACTGCAGCCCGCGCCCTTCGGGGCTTTCGGGATGTTGATGACTCGTGCTCCGTTTTTGACGTAGCCCCCTTGGAGTTATGCAAGAGGGCCATCAAACCGGCTTCGTGATTCATCACCATCCCGATAAGCCAGAGCGGGCACCGAGTTATTCAGAGGGTCCCTAGCGGAAGCGGAAAGCAGTTTTGACTTTCAGGAACAGGCGAACCGGAATTCTGTCGCTACACTTGCTGTCTCAAGAAGCGACCAAACAAAAAACGCCAAGCAGCGACGCACACAAAAGGGAAAACACAATATGTCCACAATCGCCGTCAAGAACGCACTCGAAGCCAACCGTCGTTTTACCGACCTGAAAGACGCCGAAGCACGCCTGAGTCAGGCGCGCCGCGACCTCGATGCCAAAGTAATCGACGAAGACGAATACGAAACCATCACTGACGTGTGTCTGAAAATCATCCGCGCCTGCCGCGACTGATTGAATCAGGCGGCGATCGGAGTTCCGCTGTGAAAGCGGAATTCCGGATCCGGATCCAGAATCAGTGATGTTTCCAAGGCCCGGAAAGTTTCCACTCGTTCATCAATAGGCCCACCTGCGTACTGGCGTGCCAGTCCCAGGTAGTCCTGATAATGACGGCCTTCCGACCTTAACAACGAGCGGTAGAACTTTTCCAGCTGTGGGTCCAGATGGGGTGCCAGACGAGCAAAACGTTCACACGAACGCGCCTCGATAAACGCACCCACAATCAATATATCGACCAGTTCATCCACGCCATTGTGGCCGCCTTTACGCACCTGCTCGCGCAGTGCAGAGGCATAACGACTGGATGACACATGACGATAACGGATACCGCGATCGTTCATGATGTTGACCACCTGTTCAAAGTGCAGCAGCTCTTCACGGGCCAGCTGACTCATCTTCTTCAGCAGATCATCACGATCAATGTGTCGGTACAGCAGGTTCATGGCCGTTGTTGCCGCTTTCTTTTCGCAGTTGGCGTGATCAATCAGCATCAGCTCCTGCTGCTGCAAGGCCACCTCGATCCAGGCGTCCGGGGTTTCACATCCCAGGAACTCACCAATCTCGGCCATTACTTCGTCGAGGGTCATAGACCTTCCTCAATCATGTTTTCCAGTACTTCACGAACGGGTCCGGCAATCGGCACGGACTGTTGGGTTTTGCTGTCGAGCAGGCAGAAGGTCACCATGGCCTCGGCCACCAGCTCTGTTGGTTGATCATTGTCGACCAGCCATACCTTCTGGATCATGCGGGCACTCTTGTTACCCAGACCATCCAGTTTTGAGGTCACACGCAAAAGTTCGCCATTGTACGCTGGTCGGCGGTAACTGATGTTGATATTGGCAACGACGAAGGCCAGACTCTGGCTCTCAAACAGATCTACAAAGGCGTGACGATCAAAGTAATCCCAACGCCCCTCTTCCAGAAACTCCAGATAACGGCTGTTGTTGACGTGATGGTAGATGTCGAGGTGATAACCGCGAACCCGAATATCGATGGACATAACGCCTCCCGGGCGCTTGCCCGACTGCTCAGAAAGCGGTCAGTCTAATCAAACGATCGTTTAAATTCAAACCACCGGACTATTGCGCCGCGCGCCCTGTGGCTGCCAGCGTAATTCGTGCAGATTGATGCCCAACGGCACATCCGTCCGCAACTTGACCAGCTCACGGGTCAATAACGCCTGCTGCCACTGTTCACGCAACGCCTTGCCCTGCCGTTCAGGCAACTGATCCAGCGATAACAAACAACGATCAAGTGTACCGTACTGATCGAGCAAGGCCGACGCTGCCTTGGGACCAATACCGGCCACGCCAGGCAGATGATTGGTGGTATCACCCGTCATGCCCCAGAAGTCCACCAGCTGATGTATCTGCAGCCCATAACGGGCTTCAACGGCGGCCTGATCCAGCACTACCCGATCAAAGTGGTTACACAGACGCAGGCGCGGATTCACCAGCTGGCAGAAACCCTTGTCGGTGGAAAGAATCACCACCGGCACCGAATTGAATACCGCCTTGTCGGCCAGACTGGCGATCACGTCATCAGCTTCCCACGGCGTGATTTCGATACAACACAAACCAGCCAGTTCCAGTTGGTGGCGCAAGCCTGCCAGGCCTTTGGCCAATTCTTCCGGCATAGGCGGCCGACCTTTTTTATAGTCCGGCCAGATCTCGTGACGCCAGGTTTGCTGTTGACGTTCAAACACCACCACCACATGGGTACAGCCAAGCTGTTCGGCTGCAGTACCGATAATGGCCAGCGATCGACTGGCGGTGGCTTCCAGACTGGCGGCCCGATCCGCCACGGCAGCGTACACCCGGCGAATCAGATTCATGGCATCAACCAGTAGTAATTGCACGGGTATGTTTCTCCTTGATTTGATCAGGCTCAGAACATTCGCAACTGCAAACCTGAGCAAAGCGCATCATCACAGATACACGCGGCCTAGGGACCCTCTGAATAACTCGGTGCGCAGAGCTGTGCAGAGTTATTCAGAGTGTCCCTGGTTTCATAACCCAGACCTGATTTTTATAAAATTCACAATAAATCAGTCGGTCACTGGCGAGAACACAAAGCCTGCACCAGACTTCTGAAGAGAGGTCGTAACATTCCATTTGAGGCAACCAATGAAAATCATTCATAGACTCACTCTGTTGATTGTGGTGGGATTACTGGGCGCAGTCATTATCACTAGCGTTGGCTACAGTCGACTGGTAGAGCTTAATGCGAATATGCGCTACATCATGGACAATACGTTGCCAAGCCTGAACACGCTCAATACCGCCAACGCCGAATTTCTACGACTGAGGGTGCTCATCAGAGCCCACATCCTGACCACCTCGGATGCAGAAATGCAAACCCTCGACAGGCGTATCGCCGATACTCGAACCCATCTTGACAGCGAAATCACAGAATATCAGCAGCTGTTTTCAGATGAGAAGGACCGCCAGCTGTTCACAACCGCCCAAAATGGCGTCAACCAGTATATGGTATTGGCTGACAAGGCACTGGAGCTGTCTCGTGCCAACAAGAATCAGGAAGCCACGGCGGCGCTTTCGCAACTTATCGAAATCGCTGAAAAAGTGTCGACTGATCTGACCGCCAATATCACTTACAACGAAGAGTTGGCCGCCGCTGCGGACAAGATCGGGCAGGCAAATTTTGAAAACGCAGTCTGGGTTTTGGTTTCCGTCGCCGTGACTACCGCACTGATTCTGATCGGCATCGGCTTGATGATTTACACCCAGGTGCACAACGGTCTGACATCAGCGCAAAACACCATAGGTCGAATCCGGGAAACTCTCAACTTCACCCTGCGAGCCGAAGCCAAAGGCAACGACGAGATTGCTGAAATGCTGCGTGCATTTAATGGGCTGGTGCAACACCTGCAAAGCAGCCTGCGCGACATACTGACAGGAGTTGATACGGTCTATACCACCGCCAATCAGCTGCAAAATGCGGCCGAAAGAGTGTCCGAAGGATCAAACTCACAAAGTTCCTCCTCGGCGCACATGGCCGCATCGGTCGAAGAAATGACGGTCAGCATCAACCATGTCGCTGACCAGGCCAGAACCACCAGCGAACAGTCAAATGAAGTGGGTCGGAAGGCCAGTGCAGGCCAGGACGTCATCGCCAAAACAGTTAACAATATTCACGCTATCGCCGATGCCGTAGAAAGTGCCGCCAGCGATATTCGTCAGCTGGATGCCAAAGGACGTGAGATTGAAAGCGTTATCAACATCATCAGCTCCGTCGCCGAACAAACCAACCTCTTGGCACTGAACGCCGCGATTGAAGCTGCTCGTGCCGGAGAACAGGGTCGTGGCTTTGCGGTAGTCGCCGACGAAGTGAGAAGTCTGGCTGCCCGTACAGCCACTTCCACCAAGGAAATCAGCGATATCATCACTGCCATCCAGGGCGTATCGCGCTCAGCCGTCAAACGCATGGAAGAAGCCATTACCAAGGTTGAACAGGGAGTCGAAGGGGCCGGTGCAGCCAATGACACCATGGCCGAAATCTGCCGGGTGGCATCTGAAAGCGTATCGCTCGTTGAAGACATTTCCAACGCCATTCGCGAGCAAGGTGCAGCCACCAACTCGATTGCCCAGCAAGTCGAAAGCGTGGCGCAGATGGTAGAAGAAAACAGCAAGGCAGCATCCGAGACATCCCGTCAAGCCAATGAACTGACCAAGGTATCCGACTCAATGAAACGTATCGTCAATGCCTACCACCTATAGTGTCACCTGACGGTCCATCGAGGCGGCTGCGGCCGCCTCATTTTTTGGCAACCAATGACCGTCGCCGATCATCAGACAGGAGAAGCCAGGTATGACCACCAGACGCCACGCTGTTCGTCAGGCACTGCCAGAGTTACTGGAGCTTGAGGACATTATCCGCGAGGGGCAAGAGCTACTACGGGTGTCGGTGCCGGTTCATGTCAGCCACGCAGGTCAGCAATTACCAGTGTATGCCCTTGAGCTTGGCTCACGTGCGCCACAGGCACCAACTCTGGCTCTGATCGGTGGCGTTCACGGCGTCGAGCGTATTGGCACCCAGGTATTGCTGGCCTGGCTGAGAATGCTGATCCGCCGTCGCGAATGGGACCCGACCTACGCCAGTCAGCTGGATAACCTGCGCATCATCATGATCCCGCTGGTCAACCCGGGTGGTATGTGGACCAACAGCCGTTGCAACCCGAATGGCGTCGACCTGATGCGTAACGCCCCCGTCGACAGCGAGGAACGCACACCGTTTCTGGTCGGCGGCCAACGCATCAGTCACCACCTGCCCTGGTATCGAGGCAAAAAAGGCTCTCCTATGGAGCCTGAAAACCAGGCGCTGACCGATGTCATCAGCAAGACCCTGTTTAACCAGAAGCTATGCCTGTCTCTCGATTGCCACTCAGGTTTTGGCACTCGTGATCGTATCTGGTTTCCGTATGCGCGCAGTTTTCAGCCGTGGCCAGCCATTGGTGAGGCATGGGCACTGACCACCCTGTTTGAGCACACCTACCCACATCACAACCAGTATCTGTTTGAGCCGCAGGCGCACAGTTATACCACCAGCGGTGACGTCTGGGATTACCTGTACGATGGTTATCATCAGCAACAACCCGACGGCGTATTTCTGCCCATGACACTGGAGATGGGCTCATGGTTGTGGGTGCGCAAGAACCCGACGCACCTGTTTCATTACCACAGTTTATTTAACCCGGTTCTGCCACATCGGCATCAGCGAATCCTGCGCCGTCACACCATTTTGCTGGATTTCCTGATGTCAGCCCTTCTCAACGCTGAAAACTGGCTGCCCCAGACCGAGACCGGGCGGGCACAGGCACAAATGGAAGCGCTGAATCGCTGGTATCCGCATCTGGAAAGCACAGAACCCAAACCCATCATGGTCAGCAACAAAAGCACTCTACTGGGAGGCTGACACAATCAGGACAACACTGAACGCGGAAATCCGCTATGATACCGGCCGATTTCATCCGGTCGGCAACTTGTAACGCCCACACCGGTCTGACATGTTCCGTTAACCCGTACAGAGAAAGAATCGCCTCATGCTTCCCGTTCGTACCCTGGCAATCCTTGCAGCCTCTGCTCCTGCACTGCTGGCAAGCTCGGCCAGCCTGGCTGGCGGTCAGGCCAATATCGGTCTGGTGTCCGAGTATATGCGTGACGGTATCAGCTACACCGCCGGTGAATACGCATTCCAGGCCGGTGCTGATTACACGCACTCATCCGGTCTTTACGGCGGTATTGCCGCTTCTGAAGTCAAACACCAGTATGAAACCGGTCATTACGAACGGGACCTGTTCGCCGGCTGGTATATCCCGCTGACCGACGACATTGCAGTGGATGCCGGTGTTACCCGCTACACCTTCCAGGGTGATCGCTACGGCAATGAAAAGGACTACTCCGAAACCTTCGCCCGCGCCCTCTATAACGATCGACTGACACTGGGCTGGCGCCAAAGCGCCAAATATCTGGGCAGCGATTTTGCCAAACGCACCGTTGAAGTGGCCTACACCCTGCCATTGAACACGTTTGGTATCGAGTTCTATACCGCCCAGCATCGTTACCTCGAAGTTAACGATGACTACAACTTTGGCGGTAACAATCGTTCGACATACTGGCACTTCCGTATTGCAGGCGAACGCACTTATAACAAGTATGATTACCGCCTGAGTCTTGAACGCACCAATCTCACAAGCGAGTACGATGCCGGTACCATTATCCAGTTCGGAATCCACCGTTACTTCGATCTGTTCTGAGCAACAGACCACTAACGTCCGCGGGCGCACCTGGGTGCTGCTGCGCGGACTGTTGCGCAGCCGTTTTCACTGGCATAAATTCCCCCACCTGCTGGCCCAGCAACCCTGGGTTGATCGCATCCTGCAGCCTGAACTGGCAGGGAACGGCGAACGCAGCCACGACATAACCCCAAATGGCATCACCGCCATGATGGAAGATTTGCGCGCACAGGTATTACCGCAGCTGGCGCAGGACCAGAAGGTGCATCTGCTGGCGATCTCCATGGGCGCCATGATCGCCACCGAATGGGCACGGCTGTACCCGCACGAAATCGCCGAAATGCATCTGATCAACACCAGTTTCGGACGTTACAGCAGCCCTTGGGAACGTATGCGACCACTGGCATTGTACGAACTGCTGAAAGTCGCCATCACCACCCGCCTCAACCCCGCAGCGCTGGAGGCCGCCATTCTGGCAGCCACCGTAAATCAGCGTATTCCGGCCGATGTTCTTGGAGAGTGGATTCGCTTCGCCTGGCAACACCCACAAGGCTGGCGCAACACCCTGACGCAAATCTGGTCAGCCAGTCGTTATCAGGGGCTCGAACAGGCACCGATCAAACGCACGTTTATCTACACCTGCCAGCACGACCGGCTGGTGTCATCACGAGCAAGCGAACGCATCGCCGATCACTGGCGTAAACCGCTGCACTGCCATACCACCGCAGGACACGACCTGCCATTGGAAGACCCGGCATGGCTGCTGGAGCGCATCGCACAATCAACCGCCAACTCGGATACCAGAATAGTATAAAGTCTGAGCGCTCCAGAATCAGATACCGCACCATGACAGGCAGTTTATACCCAACACAACATCGCCAGTTTTTGGGTTCATTTCTTCAGGCAAACTACCCCGTCTCAAGAAGTTTTGCCAAAGGTTCCTTTGCATAACCCGGCGCCGACCTGAAATGCCAACAAATCGCGAAGCCGGTTTGATGAGCCTCATAACTACCCCCTGGGGCTACGTCAAAAACCGGCGACACCGAGTCACCACCCTCTCGGAAGCCCAGAGAGGCATCATCTGGACATCCTTCCCAAGGATCTCAACGCACCTGGCCGATAATCTCGCCCCAGCGTTTTTCCAGACGCTTGAGTGATACCGGTTCCTGAGTCCCGAGCGGTTGGGCGAACAGCGATACCCGCCATTCTTCCAGCAGCCAGCGGAAATCGGTGAGGTCAGACGGTTCATCGAGCGGTTTGTCTTTGGTATAGGCCACAAACGGCTCGTACACCGAAGCAAACTCCACCATACCGAGGCGGTCGCGCGGCAGGTTGCCCTGCAGTTTGTCGATACGGTATTCCATGGCTTTCAGGTAACGCATAAAACACTTCAAACGATCCCAGCTGGCATCCAGCATAAAGCCGGTTTTGAGCAGACGTTCGAGGTTGGCCTTGATGTCGCTGTAGGCCATGGCGCGGTCGAGGCTGACCTTGCCGCCCATATCCTTGAGGATTTTGTGGCGCAGGGTTACCCACTGACTGAACTGCTCCAGCAGCTGTTCACCAAACGGCACTACCTGGCTGCGCAGCTCCAGACGTTTCTGGAACTCCGCTTCTTCGTATGGCAACGGCTGATCCAGCGGCACAAACACGTGCTGGAACATGGCCTCCAGCAGTTCTTCGGTCAGGGTTTGCTGGGTGCCCATACCTTTGGCTTGCAGCCACTTGGCACCCATCTTTTTCTGGATCAGGTTCTTGAGCACCCGCTCCTGCTCGAACAGGGTTTTGCGGTACAACAGCACCAGACCCCGACGGTGGTTCTGACGGGCGACCGCGGCATCGGCTTCGACCGTTACTTCCAGATCATGGCCTTTGCGCTTCAGGCACGGGAATGCCCGCACCGGCAGGCCGTTCACTTCCGACTGGGTGACTTCTGGCAGGTCGCCGAAGTCCCAGCGCAATACTTCGTCGCGCTGCAGCTTGTGGCGCACCATACCCTGGATACTGGCCTGACTGAGTTCACTGAACTCGGCTTTCAGGGTGTCCAGATGACGACTTTGTGCCAGCAGCTTGTTGCCGTCGAGCACGCGGATATTCATCAGGAAATACGGGGTTAACTCGGTTTCGCGCAGCTGCTCAATGGTGATCACCTGCGGACGGGCGATGCGGTTCAGATAGGCCAGCAGCTGGGTGTACAGGCCGCCTTTGTCCGGGCTGGCACCGCGCAGGAAGTCATCCACGGTGTTGGGCACCGGCACAAACAGCTTGCGCACCACCTTTGGCAGGCCCTTGATAATGGCCGCCAGTTTTTCACCCACAAAGCCTGGCACCAGCCATTCAACCTGATCAGCCGGTACTTGCTGCAACATGGCCACCGGCACACTGAGACTGACGCCGTCGTCTTCCTCGCCTGGGGCAAAGCGGTAACTGAGCGGAAACGCCAGCCCCTGCCACTCCAGCTCAGACGGATAATCGGCGTCACGAATACCGGCTGCGGCGCTGCTGAGCAACTCTTCGCGAGTGAGTTTCAGAGCATCTTTCTGGGCTTTGGTAGCCGCCTTGTACCAGCTTTCCAGATGGCGGGTGCTGAGAATATCGGCAGGCAGGTGTTTTTCGTAAAACGCCACCAGATAGTTGTCGTCGATCACCAGATCGCGGCGACGGGACTTCTCTTCGTATTCGGTTACTTCCTCGATCAGATCGCGGTTGTAACGCAAAAACTCGACCTTGGTGTCCATCTGCTGCGCCACCAGACCATCCTGGATCAGCAGCTTGCGGGCTTCTTCCGGATGGGTCAGGGCGTAGTTGACACGTTTGCGCGGATTCACGATCAGTCCGTACAGCGTGCTCTGTTCAAACGCCACCACCTGACCGCGCTTGCGATCCCAGTGCGGTTCAAAGTACTGGTATTTGAGCAGCGGTCGGCCGATTTCCTCGATCCACTCAGGCTCGATTTTGGCGACCATACGGGCGAACAGACGGCTGGTTTCCACCAGCTCGGCGGCCATCATCCACTTCGGTTTTTTCTTGTACTGGCTGGAGGCCGGGAACAGGTGCAGGGTGCGGTTGCGCGCGCCCAGATATTCCATCCCTTCGCCTTTAAAACCGATGTGGCTGAGCATACCGGCCAGCAGCGATTTATGAATGGCTTCGAAACCTGCTCCCGCTTCGTTTTCGGTCAGGCCCAGTTCCTTGCACAACAAATGCAGCTGGCGGTGAATATCGCGCCATTCACGCATCCGCATGTAATTGAGGAAGTGTTTGGTACACCACTTGCGCAACTGGCTCTGGGATTCTTCCTGACGGGTTTCTTCCCAGGCATTCCAGAGGTTAATCAGCGCGGCAAAATCCGAGTCTTCATCGGCCCAGAGGCGATGCTTCTCGTCGGCCTGCTGCTGTTTCTCCGGCGGACGTTCACGCGGATCCTGCACCGTCAACGCAGCAGCAATGATCAGCACTTCTTTCAGCGCGCCCTGTTTCTGGGCTTCGAGCATCATACGCGCCAGACGCGGGTCGACCGGCAAACGTGCCATCTGCCGACCAATCTGGGTCATTTTCTGTTTGTTATCGACCGCTTCCAGTTCTTGCAGAAGGGTAAAACCGTCTTTGATAAAACGCTCGTCGGGCGCATCCACAAACGGGAAATCCTGCAGGCGGCCAAGGCCGAGATGCAGCATCTGCAGAATCACCGCCGCGAGGTTGGTACGGCGGATTTCCGGATCGGTAAATTCGTCACGGGACTGGAAGTCAGATTCTTCATACAGACGAATACAAACACCCGGCGCGGTACGGCCGCATCGACCGGCCCGCTGGTTGGCGCTGGCCTGGGAAATCGCTTCCACCGGCAACCGCTGGACCTTGCTGCGATAGCTGTAACGGCTGATACGCGCGACACCGGAATCCACCACATAACGGATGCCCGGCACGGTTAACGAGGTTTCAGCGACGTTGGTAGCCAACACAACCCGTCGACCACCGGTTGGTTTGAAGATTTTCTGCTGATCACCGGCGCTCAAACGCGCATACAACGGCAGCACTTCGGTCGACGGCAAACCGGCACGGCGCAGATATTCCGCACATTCGCGAATTTCGCGCTCACCCGGCAAAAACACCAGCACGTCACCCGGCATACCGGATGATTTATCTTCGGCGCGCAGTTCACTGAGGGCATCGTAAATGCCTTCGAACAGGCTGCGGTCTTCTTCCTCTTCCGAGGTACGCACCAGCGCGCGGTAACGCACCTCCACCGGGAAGGTACGGCCAGACACCTGAATCACCGGGGCGTTATCGAAGTGTTGCGAGAAACGTTCAACGTCGATGGTGGCCGAGGTGATCACCAGTTTGAGATCCGGGCGTTTCGGCAGCAGTTGCTTCAGATAACCGAGCAGGAAGTCGATGTTGAGGCTGCGTTCGTGCGCTTCGTCGATGATGATAACGTCGTATTCATTCAGGAAACGGTCGTGCTGGGTCTGCGCCAGCAGGATACCGTCGGTCATGAGTTTGACGCGGGTGTTCTCGGCACTCTGATCGGTGAATCGAACCTGATACCCCACCGCCGTACCCAGCTCTACCTGCAGTTCGTCGGCAATACGCTGAGCCACCGCTCGTGCGGCCAGCCGTCGTGGCTGGGTGTGGCCAATGCGACCATAACGCCCGAAACCGGCTTCGATACAGATTTTGGGCAGCTGGGTGGTTTTACCAGAACCGGTTTCACCGGCCACCACCACCACCTGATGTTTTTTCAGGGCTTCAAGAATTTCGTCCTTGCGCTCGGACACCGGCAAATCCGGATACAACAGGCGCAACGGCTCACTGCGCAGTTTGACCTGCTGCTGGCTTTGTTCGATACGGGCCAGCAATTTGGTCAATGACTCAGCCAGTGGTTTCTGTTGCTTGTGCAACTCCACCAGATCACTCACCTGCCGACGCAGACGATGACGATCCTTGATCAGGCAGTGATCAATAGCCCGGTGCAGGGCCTGGCGGTCGAGTTCAGGAGACGGCGCGGAAGCGGTGGAAGCTACATCAGAATGCAAGGAGAAATCCTTCGATCAGGGAATACAGCCAAACAAAGGGCGACAGTGTAAGGGTTTCGGCGGCGGGAAGAAAATCCGGACGCGACAGCACACGCCCGGAATGGCGGGATTACCCGTTGCAAACGCCAGCCTGAACAGAGTCTTTTGTCCGTGACCGGCCGGTTACTGGACTACTACTGACCTGTTACTGGCCGCTGTTACTGGCCGATGTTGTTAGTACCTGCCGTCGTTGTTGGCTGGAGCTGGCTCGCCAGTTGCTGGCGCAGTGCCTGGTTAAAATCGCGGAACACCGGCATGCGGCTGTCGTCGCTGCCCATCAGCTGTTCGACCATGTCGTCCAGTAAGCTGGCGCTGTCGGCAATCGGGCCGGTATTAAACTTTTCCAGCGCCGACAGATAACTGTCGAGGTAATTCAGCAGCGGAGATTTCTGGTTTTGCAGTTCCGTTGTTGGCAGCTCCACCGGTTGTGGTTGATAAAAACGGCTGCGTTGGGCGAAGGTACTCTGACGTAATTCGAGGCTGAATGACGCCAGTTCAGTGGCGTCGTAATCGAGATTCATGGCCTGCTCAAGTGCCCGCCCGAGATCACCCCCAAAAAACTGGCTGGCCAGATTACCGGCCTGCTCAAACAGGCTGTTGAGTGCATCACGCTCACCGGAATCCAGCTGCCCTTCCACACTGAGCTGGTAACTCTGCCCCTGCATGGCGGCGAAGCTGAAACTGCTGCTGTTTCCGTTGCGGGTCTGGTCACTCATCATGGCGGACTGCTGGCCGAAATAAACGGTTACCCGGTCGCCGTCGCGGGTCATGACTTCCATCGACATGCGGTTGTCCTGCGCCAGCACTGATTGCTGACGACTGTAACCGCCCTGCTGGCTGTTATTCACTGAGGTCTGCGACAGGCTGGCCGAGCTGCTGCTCGAATAGCTGCTCGAATAACGACTGGAATAGCTGCTGGTATAACGGCTGCCACTGACCGGATTCGCAGAAGAATTGGCTGCAGAAGAATTGGTAGCAGCCGAGCCAGTCGCAGACGTCCCGGCAGCCAGTGCATCGGCCTGCGCCTGTTGCAACAGCGCCGCGCGATTATCCAGCGAGGTCAGGTCTTCGAGGCTTTTGTCCACCAGCGCCCGTGAAGCAGCGATATCCGCCTTGAGGCCGTCATCCAGCATGCCCATGGCCTTGAGCATATCGGTGGCCTGATCGTATCCCTTGGCAACCCCTTCGCGCGCTGCCTGCAGACGCTGCTCCAGACGACTATCGGACGCGCCCTGCGAGCGCAACTGATCAATACCGCTGGCGACAAAATCGAGAATCCGGCTGGCGGTTGTTGCCGCGTCCTGACGTTCACCGCTGGGCACCAGCCCACCAATCGAACTGGTATCGGCGATACCGGCTGCGGTGCCCGACGCCCCGGCAGACGTATTGGAAGTATTAGCCGACGAGTTCACGGCCGAACCGTTGCCAACGGTATTGGCCGTGCGCGAAGGATTTAACAGACTGGAGTAGCCGCTGGGAAAGTTGATCATGGCGTCACCTCGTTATGCAGCAAAACTGCTTCTGGCGGTGCAAGGCCGTAGCCCGATCCTGTTCTTAACGGCGGTAGTTCATGATTCTTGAGATGTCGAGCCGACCAACGGTGGTCGGCTGATGCTCTGCGGCTGTCAGGCCATCCGCCAAACCGCCAGCAGAGCCGCCTGAACAGCGCAGAGTCTATGGATTACAGCAGGGATTACTGCAGAGGTGGCAGCATGGGCAGATCATCCGCCGACAAACGATTTTCGCTATCCGCCGCATTCTGGTTCACTTCATCCAGATGGCTGACCAGCGTAGCGCGGGTGTTTTCGGGCAGCCGCCGCGCAACGGCCAGTGCGCGCTCGGAAATCCGCGTCAGGCTTTGCTCACGCATGGGCACAGTACTCACGCCGGTACTAACAGCAGTCAGTTGCTGCTCGATGGTTTCAGCATCACTGCCGTACACACTGGCTACAGCGGCGGCCAGCAACTGGTTTTGCAGGCCAGCGGTATCATCGCTGGTCAACACATCCAGCACAGGCAGATGAGCCGGCGATACCATCAAACCGAGCTGTTCCTGCACGGCGGCATACTGGGCAGCCAGCGTGCTGGCGCTGGGAGCACTACTGTACTGGCTGGCGATGGCGTGGGTAACGGGGTTAATGCTGATGGCCGTTTCATTACCACTCCAGACCAGCCAAGCGGTCATACGAAAGCTGCTATCGACGTTGACCCACTCACCGACATCCACCAGACCATTATCGTTGAGGTCGTCATTGCTGCTATCGGCATACACACCACAACTGGCGAGGTCACATTGCACCCGGGTTGAGCCGTCTTCGGCACCACGCAATTCCAACCACACCATGGAGGTGAGATCCGCCTCGGCCGGAGCAAGTGCAAACGAGCCATCGTCGGCGGTTGTGGTGGTGGCGATCACCGTCCCCACCGCGCCATTCACAACCCGATACAGTTTGACCACGCCGTTTTGCACAATACCTTTGCTGCCAAAACCGGACAGGGTTTTGACGGTTGAGGAGCCAGAACTCTTCGGGCCTTTGTCACAACCGGCCAGCACACAACAACACATCAGAATCGTCAGTAACGTTTTCATTTGCTCACCCAGAATCCCTGGCCTGCGCTGATAGAAGTCAGCACGCCATAACCGGAGTTTTGCAAACGGGTCAGCAGGTCGGCATCGGGCGACCAGCCCTTGAATACGCCATCCTGGAACACCCATACAAACCGTACATCGCCAAAGAAACTGGCAAGGTTGGTAATGTCAGTCGAGGCTCCGACCAGATGAGTGCCCGCCGCCAGCGCGCCGATCTCGTCGGAGGTGTTCACAATAGTGGTCAGACCAACCGCTTCCGGATCATCCAGAATCGCCTGTCGGGCAGCAGCGGCAGCCTCCGCGGCCGCCGCCGCACTGTTGGCTTCAGCATCGGCCTGACTGATCAGTCCGTAGTCTTGCGGATTACTGGTTACTGCTGTCAGCGTTGCGGCGGCAGTTGCAGTTTCGGCGGCGGCTACCGCATCAGTCTGGCTTTGCTCCGCTTCTGCCTGGGTAATCAGTCCGTATTCATCCGGTGCCGCGAGAATATCCTCCATGGCGGTATTCCGAGCTTCATCAATCAGTGCCATCTCAAGATCGGACAAGGCCAGAATCGACAGACTGGTGCTGGCCATGCTGTAGGATGATTCGTAGGTCACACGCCCAACCAGGGTGTAAACACCGGCTTCTGAATAGGTGTAGGTAAAGGGTGTGTCACTGCTGTAGGCGCGATAACCACTGCCATCCCCCATATCCACTTCCAGCACGGTTCCGTCCGGATTCGTCGCCGGAACATCAAGGGTAACGGTAACCGGATAGCCAACCCGCGCAATACCACTGGTCTCTACGCTGTAAATTTCCGGTGCCGTGTCGATCACGCCGGGCACCGCCACCATCAGACTCATGTTGTCGGATAAGGTAGCGCTGTTACGGCTCCAGGTTTCTCCATAACCATCGTGCTGGTAACCAACCGCCACGGTGGCACCACCACTGCGGTAGCTGTCAACGGTGACATCCTGATAGTTGAAATACACCACCGGCGAGTCTTCGCTGAACACCACCTGGAAGGTCACCGTGGCATCACCGGTATACACGCCGTAGAAGTAAACATTACTGAACTCCACTACCAGTTTGCGGCTGGGAGCACTGCCCACCACCCCATAACGATATTCCGTCCCGGTTGATGGCGTCAGGTCAGCCCAGAACGGCGAGTAAAACTCCTCGGACGAATCAAATGGCATCTGCAGGTTCTGATAGGCCCTGGTGACGTCGTTTGAGCCAAACACCAGACCATTGGAGCTGGCATACAGGGTGGTAATGGTGCCGTTCGGGCTTTGTAAATCGAAATCAAGCGGAATGGCGGCATAGCTGTCATCGGTTAACGCCAGCGCGGTAGTACTGACAGGGGTTTCCCAACGGTAAGAAACCTGGGTCACCACCGGCTGCACCAGACCATTGAGGTTAAAGGTCTCTTCCTCGTCACCCTCGGGCACAAATTCCCGAGAGCCGCTCCAGTCAACATGGATATAAATCGAGAAAATTCCGTCATTGGCAACAGCATCAGCGCCCTCACCGTCATCGGTCAGGGTCAGGGTTTCGCCATTGCTGGAATGTAATACCACCGGCGAACCTGCTTCACCACAACGGGAGCTGCTGAACCGCACCAGCACCGAGGTACCAATCGATACATCGGTATGGGCGTTCAAGGGCTCAATACGTGAAATCAGAATATCGGTGCCACAGGCAATGGCACCGGAACCATCGTTATTGGCAAGACGCAAACGGCCATAGTCGGTCTGACCGGAAAAATCTGTGCGATCCACACCGGCGTTGAGCAGCAGGCTGCGCAAACCCAGCGCGGTGCTGTCGGGGTACATTGCGCGTAACAAGGCAATAGCACCGGTTACATGCGGGGTCGCCATCGACGTACCGGAGTAATAAGCGTACTGATCATCCGGAACGGTGCTGTAGATGTCCTCGCCCGGCGCGGCGATATCCACCACGCCACTGCCATAGTTACTGAAGGAGCTGAGTTCACCCGTGCGGCCGTGTGACGCCACCGCAATGATATTCGCGTTGCTGTAAGACGCCGGATAGGACGAGTATTGATTATTATTGACGGCATCGTTACCGGCTGCAGCAATAAACAGAATGCCGTTATTGGCGTGGGACTGGATTGCGTCGTACAAGGGCTGGCTGAAGGAGTAACTGCCCCAGCTGTTGTTGGTGGCAATAATGTCCAGACCCTTGTCGGCCTTGAGGGTCAGCATGTAATCCAGACAGGCGATGGCGCCGGAGTCGTAACCGCCAAACTCGTCCATAAACTTGCAGGGGATGATTTTGGTATTCCAGGTTACCCCGGCCACACCAATGTCGTTGTTGCCCACCGCTGCAATTGTACCGGCCACATGGGTGCCGTGACCGACATCGTCCTCCGGTGTGCCATCGTAGTTGAGGGTATCAACACCATGCACATCATCGACCCAGCCATTGCCGTCGTCATCAATGCCGTTACCGGCAATTTCACCGGGGTTGGTCCAGATATTGGCCGCCAGGTCCTCGTGGCTGACATCCACACCGGTATCAATTACACCCACATAAACGGTGTCGCTGCCGGTTGAGCTATCCCACGCCAGCGGCGCGTTGATGTCTACATCGTTACTCTGACTCAAGCCCCACAATTCGTCGAATGAAGGATCGTTCGGCAGCTGAAAGGGCTCGATATGATTATCGGGATATACCGCTTCAACCCCATCCACCGCCTGCATGGCCGCCATGGCATCTTTCAGGGACTGACCCGATGATTTTTCGTAAACGCCAATGGAATCGAGATGTTTGAGAGGCTTTTCAGAATTGACCTGAAACGTACGGTTGGCAGTCGCTTTGGTTTTGGCGGTGGCGTTTTTCCACACCACAATAAAGCGGGACTCGTGCGCCGTGCTGGCAACCCCCGGCGGCGGAGCGGCATAAATGAATGGAGAGGCTACCGTGCCAGACAACGCCATTAGTAAACAAATGAGGTAGCGTTTCATATTTGTGTCATCCCTGGTTCAATATTTGAAAACCAGCGCAAGGTAAATTCCTCGGTAACCGCCGTCAACTGTTCTGAATTCAAAAAAAGTGTAGGACAATCATTTATTTTGACAAATCGCATTATTCTGGGCCTTTGAGCCTTGTCGGCCAGCCGAATCTGCCCTTTTTTTGCACGGTAAAAACCTGAAAACATCCGTCAAACCACGTCGTTACCGGGTTTATGCGACATCCAGCGTCGCTGGCAGTACACCATCATTGCGTAAACACTCAGTACAAAGCGAGCCTTCAGAACGGCCATTAACTGCAGATGTTTCGTGACAGATTTGCGTTGGGTGGGCTTGGCTTGGCTGAATCAGGATATAACGGCCCAGTATTCAACGGCACAACCCGGGTATAGGAAACGCCCATTCCTTGCCAGTACTGGCATTTTTCAAACACCAATTGGAACAATTTGGGACATTCGCGTCTGACATCCACCAAGGTCTAGCCCAAACATTTAATTCATATGTTAATTTCAGCCCAGCCTGATTGTTGGGCTTATAAACAATAACGATAAGACTGGTGACCATGATGCAATTCAAGAAACTGTTAGCCACTGTTGGCCTCACCCTGGCTGCTGTTCTGCCGGCCCAGGCAGCCGAGCCCGAATTCACCTTCAAGCTCCATCATTTCCTGCCACCAATGTCGATGGCGCATCAGAAATTCTTGCAGCCATGGGCCGAAAAGGTCATGAAGGAATCAAACGGTCGTATCAAAATTGATGTATTCCCAGCCATGCAGCTGGGTGGTACACCACCACAACTGTTCGACCAGGCCCGTACCGGTGTGGTCGATATGTCCTGGACCGTAGGTGGTTATACGCCGGGCCGTTTCCCGAAAGCCGGTGCCTTTGAACTGCCGTTTATCCCGGCCAATGCAGAAGCCACCAGTATGGCGCTGCAGGAGTATGCCGAAGAGGAAATGAAGGATGAATTGAGCGACGTCCATATTCTGGCCGTTCACACTCACGCCCCAGGCTCGCTGCACTCGCGTGACAAGGAAATCCGTACCGCCGAAGACCTCAACGGCATGAAAGTACGCGCACCGAACAAGGAAATCTCGGAAGCCTTCACCCTGCTGGGTGCCAGCCCGGTCTTTATGCCAGTCACCCAGATGCCATCCGCCCTGTCCAAAGGTGTGGTTGACGTTGCTGTACTGCCGTTTGAAGTGGTCAAGCCGATGAAAATTCATCAGCTGGCTGGCAAAAACACCGAAATCGTTGGCGACCGTGGCCTGTATGTAAACTTCTTCCTGTTCAGCATGAACAAGGATTCGTACAACAAGCTGCCAGCCGATCTCAAGAAAGTAATCGACGACAACTCTGGTATGGCACTGGCGCAACACATTGGCCAGCTGTTTGATGAGTCTGAAAAAGACGGTCGTGATGCCGCAGTGGCCGAAGGCAATACCTTCTACACCCTGACCCCGGACGAAACCGCCAAATGGAAGAAAGCCATGCAGCCAGTCACAGACTCATGGATTGCCGACATGACGGCCGATGGTGAAGACGGCAAGGCTCTGTACACCAAAGCCAGCAACCTGATCCAGAAATACATCGATCAGGTTGGCCAAAAGACTACCAGCAACGAATAAACGTTACGTTATCCCGACTTGGACGTCAGTTGCCGGGTAACAGGCGTCTGCGCCCGGGCTAAAAAGCCCGGGCTTTTTATTGAACGCTTTCCCATCCAGCCCGGTATTCCGATAGATCAATCGTCCCACTACGCTTCCCACACTCACACTGGCAGAGCAGACTTTATTAAGCGCCTACACCAGTGCCTACGGACGCCAGCCCATTAACTGAACTGACGGTCCGTCGAACGGATTTGGGTATTGGCGAGAGGGTTACTGCAGCTGCTGGCGGACCTGGTCAACCTCTTCGCAGAGGATTTCCATTTCGTCCAGCGTGCGCGGGGTCATACGGTGTGATTTGTCGGAATCCGGGTGGAAAATCGCACCCATTTTTACCGCCGGAATCAGCGGCCACACGCCCCAATCCACCGCATCCGGGCTGGCACGGCTGTGTTGGTCCGGCTGGATAATCACTTCCGGCATGGTCACCAGCACCTGTTCCAGACCCACTTGCGGGTAATCATCAACACCACCGGCAAATGGGTTGTCGACGCCACAGATTTCCAGCTGCTGCTGGGGCCAGGCATTGGCCGCCACGGTGGTTAACGGTCTTGACCATAATTCGTAGAAACCTTTAACCCGGCGTTTACCCGCATAACGGGCCTTGATCTCGGCCAGATGCTGTTCGTATTGGGCGGCTTCCCGTTCTGCAGCCTGCTGGTGGCCGGTCAGCTCACCCAGCATGCGAATTTCATCACCCACATCTTTCATGTGTTTGAGGTCGGAATACACCACGCGCAAGCCGTATTCCTCGATACGGGCCAGATCAGCGACCGAGTTACCGGTTTTCCAGGCCAGTACCAGATCGGGTTGCAACTCCAGAACCCGTTCCACTTGCACGCCCGCGTAGGAGCCGATACGCGGAATAGTCTTGGCGGCTTCCGGGTAATCGGCGTATTCGGTGGTGCCAACAATAGTATCCCCCGCTCCAATCGCGTACAGCAGTTCAACGATATGCGGAGCCAACGCCACAATCCGTTTGGCCGGAGGCTGCACCGGAGGTTTGTCCTGGCTGACCGGAGGAGCATCGGCCTGCACTGACCCCGATACCGATGCCATGGCAACACCAGCCGCGGCAACCAGCATCATCACCAGCAACAAACGTCGACTGGGGATAAAACGCAGCATTACCAGTCCACTCCGCGACGTGCTTTTACACCGGCTTCGAAGGCGTGTTTAACAGCTTTGATCTCGCTGACGGTGTCAGCAATATCGATCACTTCCTGCGGGCAGTTACGACCAGTGATGATCACAGTCTGCTCCACCGGACGTTCTTGCAGATAACGGAGCACTTCCTGGGTATCCAGGTAGCCATAGGTCAGCATGTAGGTCAGTTCGTCCAGCAGCACCAGATGAATAGACGGATCTTGCAGAAACTCCTTGCAGCCCGCCCACACGGTTTCAGCGGCGGCGATATCCAGGTCACGATCCTGGGTCACCCAGGTAAAACCGGTCGCCATCACATGGAACGGCACACCGAGCTTGGTCAGCAATTCACGTTCGCCACATGGCCATTTGCCCTTCACGAACTGGGCAACACCGGTTTTCAGACCATAACCCACCGAGCGCAGCACGGTACCAAAACCGGAGCTGCTTTTGCCTTTACCGTTACCGGTCAGAACAATGATGGTGCCGCGTTTTTCGCGGGCCTGGGCCACACGGGCATCCACTTCGGCCTTAGTGGCCTGCATTTTGGCTTTGTGATCCTGATGGTCCTGATTCTGGTCGGTCATGACACAGTTCCTGCGTTCGGGGCCTGACAGGCCGTAAATGACAAAATCCGGGCGAGGTCGAGATGATCCCGACAGGCCGCGGCAATACGATTGAGTGCAGTTTCCTGCTGGTCCTGATAACCCGCTTGCAGACTGGTGTCGGCACCAGCCCAGCGCAGGATGCGCTGCAAGGCGTCAGGGGAATCAAACAAACCGTGCAAATAGGTGCCCGCGACCTGATGATCGGCGCTAAAGCAGCCATCAAAGCCTTCACCATCCAGTTCGGCAAACGGCTGGATTTCGGTATTGGCGGGCATCAGTTCCGGCAACAGCTCGGAACGTCCGGCGTGAATCTGGTAACCCTTCACGGCCACCGGCTCACCACCAAAACAGAGCTGGCCCTGACTGTTCAGCAAGGCTTTTTGTGGGTACATACGGGTACGAATGGGCAAATATCCAAGACCGGCACTGGTGCCACCCTTGCCCTCGATGGCGTCCGGGTCGGCAATTTCCTGACCGAGAATCTGGTAACCACCACAAATCCCCAACACCTTGCCGCCATAACGCAGATGGCGCGCGATGTCGTCGGCCCAGCCGCAACGGCGCAGTAGATCGAGATCGGCCCGCACGTGTTTGCTGCCCGGCACAATAATGAGGTCGGCGTTGTCCAGGCGTTCGTTCTGGCCTACATAGGTCAGTTCCACCTGCGGATGCTGGCGCAACATATCGAAGTCGGTGTGATTGCTGATACGCGACAGCACCGGCACCTTGATACGCAAGCGAATATCGTTGCGATCAACATTCTGCTGCACGTCGATGGAGTCTTCTGCCGCCGCGCCGAGATTGTGCAGATACGGCAACACCCCCAACACCGGCTTGCCGGTACGCGCTTCGAGCCAGTCGAGGCCCGGCTGCAACAAACCGATGTCACCGCGGAAGCGATTGATCACAAAGCCCATCACCCGCGCCTGCTCCAGCGGCGACAGCAGTTCCAGAGTACCGACCAGCTGGGCAAACACCCCACCCCGGTCGATATCGGCCACGATAATCACCGGACAATCGACCGCTTCGGCAAAGCCCATATTGGCAATATCACGATCACGCAGATTGATTTCGGCCGGGCTGCCCGCCCCCTCGACCACCACCAGCTCATACGCCGCCGACAGGCGCTCATGCGACTGCAGCACCGCTTTCATGGCGGTGCGTTTGTAGTCGTGATAGGCCGCCGCTTCCATATCGGTAACGGCCTTGCCGTGAATAATCACCTGGGCACCGGTATCGGTGTTGGGCTTGAGCAGCACCGGGTTCATATCCACATGCGGCGCGACACGTGCCGCCACTGCCTGTAATGCCTGGGCACGGCCGATTTCGCCGCCTTCCGGTGTAACGGCACTGTTGAGTGCCATGTTCTGCGGTTTGAAGGGCGCAACGCGCATTCCCATGTCGTTAAAACAACGACACAGACCGGCCACCAGCAAACTTTTACCGGCATCCGACGTGGTGCCCTGCACCATCAGCGTGTTGGCTGCTTTCCAGCTATTCACCTGTTATTTCCTTGAACCATGTGGCCGGCGGGTAACCATAAACCCGTCAAACCGTTATTCCGTGCGAACACCAATACATTCAACCACCGGCACCGCACCGGGCCAGTGGCCAATACGAATACGGGTACGGCTGCCGTAGGCAATATCCAGTGCCGAAAACCAGCGCCCATCGCGCCAGTCCACCGGTAACAGCTGCGCCAGAATCATCCGGATCACCCCGGCATGACAGACCAGCAGCACCTGCTCGCCCCGATGTTCATTGACCAGCTGTTGCCAGCCAGATTCCACCCGCCGATAAAAATCGTACAGATGTTCAGCACCAGGAGGTGCAAATTCAGCCGGAGCACGGCCAAAATTTTCCAGCAACTGCCAGTCAGGGCTGTGCGGATCGTACTCGCCTAACAACTGATCGAACGGAATCCCGTCCCAATCGCCAAAATCGTATTCCTGCAGCAAGGGCAATAGCTGTAACGGCAACTGACGCTGCCCGGCCAACTCACGGGCAAAGTCAGCGCACCGACGTAATGGCGAACTCAGCACTCGCGTTGGCATTAACCCCGAACAGGCACCGCGCAATTGCCGCCAGCCCTGTTCCGACAACGCTACATCGGTATGGCCGTACAAGGCCGACGCGCCATCGGGGCGACCGTGGCGCACCAGATCAATCAAGGTGGCGGATTCATTCACACCAGCAACACCAGAGTGGTCGGCCATCCGCTCAGCCCTTCAGTGCCAGTGGCAAACCGGCCACCACCAGTGTCACCGTGTCGGCACCAGCGGCGAGGGTCTGGTTCAGACGCCCGGCTTCATCAACAAAACGGCGGGTGATTTCCCCCATGGGAATAATGCCCAGCCCCACTTCGTTGGACACCAGCCAGACATCCGCAACCGAACGCCGCAAGGCGTCGAGCAGATCGGCAAACAGCGCCGGAAAATCCTGATCCGGAAAGTGATACAACTGGTTGTTGAGCCACAGAGTCAGGCAATCGACCAGAATCACCCCCGGCTGCTGGCCGTGTTCACGCAGCCAGCCCACCAGATCCAGCGGCACTTCCGCGAGGGTCCAGCCAGCATCACGTTCCTGACGGTGACGTTCGATACGGGCGTTCATTTCGTCATCGAGAATGGTTGCCGTGGCCACGAAATAACGCGGCCATTCACCGGATTGTGGCAAACCAGCCCCTGCTTCATGCGCAGCCAATACGCGGTTCAACGCCAGACGTGATTTGCCCGAACGCGCACCACCCAATACCAGATGAATCACCAGGCACCTCCTGCTGGTAACCAGCCGGTCGTTGATGCGGCCAGCAACAGAGTCAGAATCATCAACTCCTGCAACTGCTGGGCTGCGCCCAGACTGTCACCGGTAAAACCACCGATGTGACGATACATCCAGCGCTTCAGGAACTGTCGCCACAAGGCCGATGCCACCAGCACAACCAGCAATACCGGCCACGGCAACAACAGCAAACCAATGGCGCCTAACCCCAGCAAATGCGCCAGCATGGGGCGCGTCATTGGCCGCGCCAGCGGATCACTTTTGCTGTTATGGGAGGAAACATAATGAAGGTCCTGGGCATGGGTAACCGCCAACGCCCGCGACCACGGACAGGCAACCAGCAGCGCCAGCAGCAATTGCCCCTGCGCCGCCAGCTCCAGCCACAAACAGAAACGCAACATCAGCGACATCAATAACGCGCCACTGCCGTAAGTACCGAGACGGCTGTCTTTCATAATGGTGAGTTTGCGTTCGGCGTCGAAGCCGCCGTAAAAACCGTCGAAACAGTCAGCCAGACCGTCTTCGTGCAGCGAGCCGGTTAACAGCAGACTGCTGATCAGCATCAGCACCAGCGTTACCGGTGTGCCCAGCAACGGCTGCAACAGCGCCCACAGGCTGATCAGCAACAACGCCTGCACCCAGCCCGCCAGCGGGAACCATGGCAAGGAGCGATGCATCAGATCAGGGCTGTAATCGAGTTGCTGACCCACCGGCAAGCGGGTCATAAAACCCAGCGCCAGACGGATACGGTTCAGCACCGCCGCCGCGCCCGAGCGGGAATTGGCCATAAACGCCAGCGTTGAACAGCGGCGCGCCAGCCAGTCGCGGCAATCGAACCAGAAGCCGGACAGCCCGGAGCCCGGCCGTTCCGGACCATCGAGCCAGCGATCACGCAGGGATTCCAGCCAGTAGCGCCAGTTCACGTCAGACTTCCACCCCGGTAACACCGGCACTGTCGAAGGTGGCCATTTCGTTATAGAAAATACAGGCGGCACGCAGCAGTGGCAGCGCCAGCGCCGCACCGGTGCCTTCTCCGAGGCGCAGGTCGAGGTCGAGCAAGGCGCGGGCTTGCATCAGTTCAAGCACCATCACATGAGCACGTTCGGCGGAACGATGTGCAAACACCATCCGGCTACGGGCCTGCGGGTTGATACAAACCGCCAGCAAAGCCGCAACACTGACGATAAAACCGTCGACCAGAATAACGCGGTTGCGCGCGGCCGCGCCCAGCATGGCTCCGGTGATCTGCGCCACTTCAAAGCCACCAACTTCGGTCAGTGCCGTCATCGCAGAAACCGGGTCCATGGAAGCACCCCGCACACGCTGCACCCCCTGAGTGATCAGATCGAGCTTCAGGCGATACTGCTGATCAGTAATACCGGTGCCACGACCCACCACATCGTCCACGGGCAAACCGGCCACCAGCGCCAGCAGCGCCGACGCCGAGCTGGTGTTGCCAATGCCCATTTCGCCAAAACCCAGCACGCCAGCACCGGCGTCGATTTCGTCATTGGCAATCCGCACACCGGCCATCAGGGCGGCACGGCACTGGTCTGCACTCATGGCAGGAGCGCGGGAGAAGTCTTCGGTTCCTGGCGCAATCCGCTGTACTCGCAGGTATTCGGAATTCACGCGCACAGGCTCCAGAATACCGGCGTCGACCACCCGGAAACGCATGGCCGAGCTTTGACACAGGCAGTTGATGGCAGCGCCACCACTAAGGAAGTTCAGCACCATCTGACGAGTAACCGCCTGCGGGGCAATACTCACCGCATTACGGGCAATACCGTGGTCGGCGGCAAACACCAGCATGATCGGCGCACGCAATTGCAGCAGCTCAGGTGAGCCCTGTAACAGCGCAATCTGTTCGGCCAGATCTTCCAGATAACCCAGCGAGCCAGGCGGCTTGGTCTTGTTCAGAATTCGGGCACGAATACCGGGTAACAGAGCCTCATCCAAAGGCAAAATTTCAGGAAGACCCGGCACCAGCTCCACGGCTGCCGGTTGAAAATCAGGATGCATCGAAACTCCGGTACTCAGGAACGTTGCTGGCGCATTACCAGCAAGAAAAACATGCTGCCAATCGCCGAGGTGATAATCCCGATTGGGATCTCCTGACCGGTGACGATAGAACGGGCAATCACATCCACCCACACCAGGAAAGTACCACCACACAACCAACAGCCAACAATCAGAGTACGACTGGTTACACCAAACCACTGTCGCACAATGTGCGGCACCATCAGGCCAACAAAGCCGATGCCACCACAATAGGTCACAATCACCGCGGTCAGACCGGCACACAACACAAGGGTCAGACTGCGCAAACTGGTGGCGTTAACCCCAAGGTTAAAGGCGTTGTCATCGCCCAGCAGCAAGGCATCCAGACGATGCCCCAACACCAGCAACACCGCACTGCCGATCATCACCACCGGCGCAATCACATAGAGATTCACCGGTTCTATGCGGCTCAGGCTACCCATCAGCCAGAACAGCACCTGGTTGGCGGCAAACGGCTCACCAATAAACAGGATCAGGTGGGTAAGAGCACCCAGCATCAGGGAAATGGCCACTCCGGCCAACAGCAGTTGTTCCGTACTGCGCGCCAGTGCACTCACCGCCAGCCCCTGCACCATCAGAACGGCCAGCAAGGCACCGGTAAACGCACCGACCGGCAAGGCCACCGAAGCCCGCACGCCCACATCCGGCCAATCGAGCATGATCGGCAACATGGTAACCACACTGGCACCCAGGCCAGCACCGGCAACCACACCAAACAGATACGGGTCAGCCAGACCGTTACGGGTAACGTTCTGCAAGGCCGAACCGGCAACGGCCAGCCCAGCACCCACCATAAAACCGGCAATCACCCGTGGCAGACGAATATCAAAGAAGATCATCTGTTGCAGTGGATCAGAACAGCTGCCAATCAGGCACGACCACACCTGCTCAATGTTGGCAGAACCAAACCCCAGCGATAAAAACACCGACACCAGGGCCAGCAGGCCCATCGCCCACCAGCGACGCTGGCCGCTCAGCAGAACCGATAATTGCGAAACCACCATTAACCTATTTCACCTGCCCATCGGCGCTGATCACCGATGGTTGAATCAGAATTTGACTAACACCCACTGAGGATGGACAAAAATCCACCCGCATCAGGCCATCATAAGCACGTACCACACAGGGCAAACGAAATACCCGTTGTAAAAGCTCGGGCACAAGAACTTCCCTGGCGCTGCCGAAAGCACGCAAATGCCCCTCGTGCAGAAGCGCGAGACGATCACAGTACATGGACGCCAGATTAAGATCGTGCAGACTCATAACCACCGTCAGGCCGGTTTCATGTGCCAGCGTGCGCAGCAGTGTCAGCACATCGTGCTGGTAATACACGTCCAGGTGATTGACCGGCTCATCCAGCACAATCAGACGTGCCTGTTGCACCAGCGCGCGGGCAATCAGGGCCCGTTGCTGTTCACCACCGGAAAGAGAGACAAACCGCTGATCGGCACGATCGGATAGCCCAACGCGGGCCAGAGCCTGTTCAACCCGCTGCAAATCATCCGGGCTGCGACGCCCCAGCAACGATAGATGCGGCAACAGGCCCATCTGAACGACCTGGCGCAAACTCAGCGCCAGAACCGGATCATTCAGCTGATTCACAATGGCGATCTGACGGGCACGTTCGGCCAACGGCATGGTCGCCAATGGACGGCCCATCCAGGCTACGCGGCCTTCACAGGGGAGTTGCCCGGTCAGGGCACGTAACAGAGTGGTTTTGCCCGCGCCATTCGGGCCGAGCAGACCTAATACCTGGCCCGCCGGCAACTGCAGACTGACCGCCTGCAAAATCGCACGACCATCTACCGAGAACGATACGCCTTCGGCGTTCAGACCCGGTTCAGAGCCAGATAACAACGACATGATAATTACCGATCAAGACTGCCACCGCTTCCAATGCTATGACCAGCCAACAACAACCGACGGGAACCGAACAAAATCCGGAGCCAGTGCTGATGACCGGCGATCAGGGATGATGTTATCCGTGTACTCCCGCACGAATAGAAATCCAGAAATTGCAGGCTGGTATCTGACTTGCCGCATTAGCAGCGGCTTACAGTTGCGGGTACAGTCCCGGATTTGCACCGGATTCCCATTCAAGCCACTCATGACCGGTATTACACCAGCACATCAGAAGGCACCTGACCGAATTCGGCGCGACTATAGCAGGATCGAGGCCAATCGGCGACCCGGCAGACGCCGGGTCGTTGATTTGAGAGGGGATTATTTGGCGGTATCGCGTAACTCGCGACGCAGAATCTTGCCAACGTTGGTTTTTGGCAGCTCCAGACGGAACTCAAATGTCTTCGGCACCTTGTAACTGGTGAGGCGTTCCTTGCACCAGGCACGTAAATCGTCCGACGTCACTGCAGAATCCTTGCGCACAACCACAAACACTTTGACCGCTTCGCCGCTTTTTTCATCTGGCACACCAATGGCCGCCGCCTCCATCACTTCCGGATGCGCCACCACAATGTCTTCGACTTCGTTTGGATACACATTAAAGCCCGACACAATAATCATGTCTTTTTTACGATCGACAATCTTCATATAACCGTCTTCCATGATCACCGCGACATCACCGGTTTTTAACCACTCACGACCCGGACCACCGTTACTCGCAGGCAGGAAGGCTTCGTCGGTCGCGGCTTCACGCTTCCAGTAACCTTTCATTACCTGCGGACCGCGCACACACAACTCGCCCGGCTCACCCATCGGCAGTTCCACACCGTTATCGTCGACCACTTTGCAGGCGGTGCTGGATACCGGCATACCAATGGTGCCCTGTTTGATGTAACCCGGCGGGTTAAATGACACCACCGGCGAGGTTTCGGTCATGCCGTAACCTTCGGCGATTTCACAACCGGTCACATCCTTCCAGCGTTGCGCCACCGGCGAGGTCAGCGCCATACCGCCAGAAATGGTCAACTTGAGATTACTGAAATCCAGCGCGCGGAAGTCTTCCTGCGCACACAGACCGGCAAACAGGGTGTTCAGACCAACAAAACCACTGAACGGCACACCCTGCAGGGTTTTGATAAAACCCGGAATATCACGCGGATTCGGAATCAGCAGCGAGCAATTACCGGTTTCCAGCAACACCATGCAGTGCACGGTAAAGGCATAAATATGGTACAGCGGCAGCGGTGCTATGACGGTTTCCTGTCCTTCTTTCAGCACCATGTTGAACAGGCCGTGACATTGCATCATGTTGGCAACCAGATTGCGGTGGGTCAGCATGGCACCCTTGGCAATCCCGGTCGTACCACCGGTGTATTGCAACACCGCCACGTCATCGGCCTGCATAGCCACTGGCTTGAGGGTGCGTTTTTCACCGGCCGCCAGTGCCGCACGGAAAGAAATGGCGTTTGGCAGGTTATAGGCTGGCACCTGCTTCTTCACATGGCGAACCACGTTGTTGATCAGCAGACGTTTGAACAGCGGATGCAAATCGGCAATTTCAGTCACAATCACATGACGAATACCGGTACGTGGCAACACGTTCTCGGCCTTGGCAGCCATGTTGGCCAGCACCACCAGCGCCACCGCGCCGGAATCGTTGAACTGGTGTTCCATCTCACGCTCGGTATAGAGCGGATTGGTGTTCACCACAATCAGACCAGCTCGCAGGGCACCAAACAGCACCACCGGATATTGCAGGATATTGGGCAGCTGCACGGCGATACGTTCACCCGGCTTGAGGCCAAGGTCCTGCTGCAACCAGGCAGCAAACTGCATACTCAGGCGATCGAGTTCAGCAAACGACATGGTTTGCCCCAGGCACATAAAAGCCGGGCGCGAGGCAAACTTACTGAGAAACTTGTCGATCAGTTCGACCAGGGAGTTGTACTTGTTGGTATCAATCGTACCCGGATACTCCTTCGGATAACGCTCCTGAAAAAACTGCTCGTTCATCGATGACTCCTGTGTATTCCTGCTTCTTCTTGTTATTCAAAAGCAGACCCTGATTGCGAAAACCCCGGATTCTGGCATGGGATTAGCAACAAGTCTGCATCAGGCTTGCCAAGGCAGTGTAACTTTATAATGAATTAAAGGAAAAGATGCCTTTCCGAAAATCCCTTAAAAAGCCATTTACTGCCGAAAATGGCGACTAAATAACCACTCGTGTCCTAACATTAACAACCTGTCGGCACGAATCAGCCATCCAACACACTCGTGACAGAGCACCTCACACTCACAACACACGTACAATCGACTCATACTTCTCTGTCGACCCGTTAAACAAATCCGCGCTCCAGGCTGATTTCAGCAAGCGCGCATGACCACCGGGTTACGATCACATAAATCAGTATAGAAGTTGCCAACCGTTACAGCCGATCAACCGACCACGAACTGACCGTTTACCGAACAAGCGTCCAGCGCGACCAGCCAATACGAGTGAAGTTCGAAGCCTGAGAAGCAGGCAAAACAACTTGCCATCCCAACCTGCCACAGGACAAGTTTCCGTGGGTATTGCTGCCATAACGGGCAAACTGACATACCAATGCAGGGAAAAGTGGGTAAACTTCGCGCCATTCTCCGGGGAAGGACCCGGTTTTGCACCCACGTCAGAGGACAAGACTCCATGGAAACCATTACCAACCGTACCTACGACGAACTGGCCATCGGCGACAGCTGCGAGCGTACTCACCAGATTGTGGAACGTGATCTGCAACTGTTTGCGGCCGTATCCGGCGACCACAACCCGCTGCACTTGAACCCTGAATACGCTGCCACCACCCAATTCAAGGGCCAGATTGCTCACGGCATGTATTCCGGCGCCCTGATCTCTGCAGGTCTGGCGATGGAGCTGCCAGGACCAGGCACTGTTTATATGGGACAGAATCTGGCGTTCAAACGCCCGATCATGATTGGCGACACCATTACCGTGAAGCTGACCGTCAAAGAAAAGATCGACAAAAAAGGCCTGGTGATTTTTGACACCACCCTGACCAACCAGAGCGGCAAAGTAGTTGTGACCGGCGAAGCGACCGTGATTGCCCCAACCGAAAAAATGACCATCGACATGCCAGAACTGCCACCGATTACGTTCGGTTAAGCACTGCCCGTTTTCGATGTAACACACTCGTGTACGCCTGACTGAAGCGGGAACTTTCCCCTCACAGGAGCACACGAGCGTGCCATTTGCGAGTTATCAGCTCAACGCAGAGCCCACACGCCCATTCGAGCTTGTGAGCGCACCTGTCGCCCAAACCCGCCCAGATGCTGACGACGCTCCGCCAGCCCCAGCAAAATCTGCGCGACCAGCGCATCACGCTGCTGTACTTCCATAATATCCACATGCTCAGCCATCGCCTGCGACAAGCGATTCAGCTCCGATAACGGATATTCGCGCTCACCTCGCTCAAGCCCTACGCTGAAATCCTGATGATCATCGCTACCGAGCAGATCAAACGAGCTATCGGAATCAAACAAACTGGCCGACTGATCCCGGATCAAGGCTTCCAGCTCCGTATGCGTATCGGCCAGATCATCACTGGCCTGGGCAATATCATTAAACGCCGACAAGGCATCGCGCACCGAACGAGTGGCAAACACCGGGAACAGATACTCCAGCGCCAGACCGGAACACCGCAGCACCGCACTTCCACCCTCACAACCCACAAACTGCTGGAACGCCAGATCAGGCTCGTTGCCATCCGGAATCAGCAAACGACCGCGCCACAACAACGTGGTTTCTTTCAACACCCGAGGCGACTGCCAGGCACGTACCGCCAGCATGTGGTCACGAATCGACGCCACCCACTCGGCCCGCTCGTTCTGGATCAGCTGATCACTACCCAACGCCCGCAGGGTATCCACCATAGCCAGACGCACATCGCGCAACAGCGGCGTCCACACCAGATTGGTGTTGCTATCGGGCCATGGCACCCCCAGCCACGACACCGAATCACGCAGCGGACTCATGGCAACCTGCACCAACGCCGCGGCATACGGACTGAAACGCACATCAAGCTCGGCCACCATAGAAATCGCCAATGCCGAATCACCCGACTCCATCAGACGCCGGATCACCAGCAAACGCAGACTGTCGGCCAATGGCTGCAACTCCGGACTCGGACGGACCGCCAGCGAATCCGCCATGCGCTGCATCAGGAACGCCAGCAAGTCAGGTTTCATCTGCTGCTGATCGGCCGCCAGAATCAGACCGGCATAAGCCAGAAGGGTTAACGGATCGCCTGCCGTCATACGCCCCAGCAAATCATTCACCGCCAGCAGGTCATCGGCACCACCGCGCCGCAACAAGGCACGCGCCTGCCAGTACCAGGCAAATTGGCGCGCCGACGGCGCAAGACGTTTTTCAAGGGAAATCAGCTCAGACGCCAGCGGCAGCAAAGCAGCATCATCGGCCTGCAGCCAGGCTTCCAGCCCAGCATCCAGCAAACCGGGAATCTTGCGAGGATCGGCCGGACGAACCACATCCGACGCGGCCAGTTCGGCCTGAGTACTGGCCTTGACCGCCGGGGTCTTGACCAATTTTGCAGACTGGTTAGCCGCCAGAGCAGGCAAGGCCACCAGCATCATCAGCGCCGCACCCAAACCGGCACGCGCGCAGAAACGTTCCATATTCACCCCTCCGCGGGCCATCAGACGACCACGGACAAAAACAGACAGACTTCCCGATCACAGCAGCCCATTGGGCACCCACATACAGCCTGAACACACCCTGTTGCAGAGACTTTGCAGCGCTCGGAGCGGCAAGCCAAAAGACGCGGCATTGTGCAACAGCGCCCCTTTGGCAGCAATCACACAACGCACAAACACACCGCTAGAAACACCGATATCAGCAACGTCGTGCGGGCTTTCTTACGCTTCGTTCCAGCGTCGGATGTTCACGATCTGCTCGGCTTGTTAATTGGCACCACCGCATGCCCTCATGGGGGACCTTGTCCCCCGGCCGGGCGGGCCTCCCCCTGCTTTTGCCCGGCTGGGCTCGTGTTTCCGGTTTTCACCGACAACGGCTTTTCGACCCCGGCCAGACGGCACATCCATGTGCCGACTGGTCTGGCGGGGCATCCATGCCCCGGCCGGGTCGGCCGTTGCGGTGAATCCCGGCTCGCCCAGATGGGCATTCGGTAGCCAGCTGCGCTGGGTAAATTCAGCAATCAATATTCAGGCTTATTAATAAGCCCTTAACCGATCGACACTCCCCGTAGGGTGGGCATTTATGCCCACCAGCCCCTCACCATACCCAGACAATCAAACTGCTCATATTCCATTCGATATATTGCCTTTACAATGCCAGCCAATCGCCGCTGGCGACCGAACTATCAACAAGGAAGAACGATCATGTCGATCCCAGAATCCTGGCGTGCAGCCATGACTTGCCGCCCCCTGATACCAACACTGCTACTGGCGTTAAACCTGCCCGCGGCACAGGCCGAAGAGACCGCCCAAGCCGAAGACGCCGCAGCCACCAGCCCATCACCCGTTATCGAAGAAGTGTACGTACTGGGCGAAGTGGAACAGCCACAAGTGATCCAGACCCAACGCCTGGTCAAAGTCGCCGGAGCCGGTAACGACCCGCTCAAAGCCATTGGCAGCCTGCCCGGCGTCACCTTCGCCAACAACAACCCGGAACCCGCCGTACGCGGCTCGTCCCCGGAAGACAACCTTTATATTGTTGATTTCCTGCCGGTGGGATACGTCTTCCACAACGACGGCAGCAGCATTCTTAACGACAACACCCTCGACACCTTCAACCTCGACAGCGCCGCCTTCCCCGCCAACTACAACAACGCCAACGGCGCGATTATTGAAGCCAGCTCCCGCGACGTGATGGACACCCAACAAGGCATTATTGACCTCAGCCTGCTACGCGCCGGGTTGTTTGTAGAATCGGGCACCAACACCGAATACGGCAGCCGTGGCGGATTTTTCTCCGCGCGCCAGAGCCTGTTCCAGTACTACATCGAAAACTTCCTCGACGACGAAGAATTTGAATTCACCGTTGTACCCGAGTTTTACGACTACCAGGGTCGCTACCAGTGGCAACTCGACCACGACCAGATCAGCCTGCAAATGCTTGGCGCCCGCGACAAGGCAGGCCTGCTGTTTGATGAAGACTCCGACGAAGTCAAAAAAGACCCGGAACTGGCCGGTGGCATCGACGTTAACCAGCAATTCCACAGCCTCGGCGTAGTATGGGATCACCAGTTTGAATCCGGCCTCAGCAGCCGGGTGGGCACCTACAACCTGCAACAGAAATTGCGCCTCAAACTCGGCAACAGCAACCACATCAACATTCACTCCGACGACATTGGCCTGCGCAGCGAATTCAGCCACGCCATCAGCCCCGAGCACGAACTCGGCTGGGGCCTGCAAACCGAACACCGTACCGTCACCTCGACCGGTGTTCTCAGCCTCAACCCCTGTGACGAATACCAGCCCGACTGCAAACTCAGCGGCGGCGCGGAAGAAATCCTGCTGCAAGACGAATTCATCATTCGCAGCCTCAACCTGTTTATCAGCGACCGCTGGCAAGCCACCGAACAGCTCACCCTCACCCCCGGCCTGCTGTACGCCAGCGACGACTTCACCGACCAGCGTTACCTCGAACCCAAATTGCAAAGCAGCTATCAGGCAACCGACGCCTGGGAGTTCCACGCCAACTACGGCCGTTACCACAAACTGCCCGACAACCTGTACCCCTACTCGCCCAGCGCCGGTAACCCCGACCTGGTACAACCGCAATCCACCCATTACGAACTGGGCAGCCAGCACCAGCTCACCGACCTCTGGGACATCAACCTCGACGTCTACTACAAAGACATGAAAAACCTCGTCATCGCCCGCCCCAGCGACGACTACTATCCCGACCTCAACGAAGCCGAATACCTGCAACTGCCACGTTTCAGCAACAACGCCAACGGCCGTGCCTTTGGTGCCGAACTGCTGATCAACAAAAACAGCGGTGAACGCTGGGATGGCTGGATGTCATTGGCCTGGTCGCGCACCTTCCGCTACAACGAACTCACCAACACCCACTTCCGCTACAGCTACGACCAGCCCGTCATCCTGAACCTCGTCGCCAACTACCAATGGAACGAACACTGGACACTGGGCCTTAAATGGCGCGCCCAGAGCGGCCAGCTGATCACCCCGGTTACCGGCGCCACCTACGACGACAGCCTCGGCGCATGGGAACCCAGCTACGGCGACCTCAACTCGCAACGCCTGCCGTTCCAGCACAACCTCGACCTGCGCGCCGAACGCAGCATCCGGCTGCTGAACCGACCCGCCGACTTCTACATCGACCTGATCAACGTCTACGGCCAGAACAACGTCGTGGGATACGACTACAACGCCGACTACAGCGATTACGACGAAGTCACCGGCTTGCCAACCCTGTTCTCGGTTGGCCTCAAAATGTACCTGTTATAACCACAGCCCACTGGCCGCCCCGGCGGCCAGTGTTAATCACCCTCTCCCGCCTCACAGCACGAACGCCCCAGGCCCGCCATATCCTCCAGAATCGGACAGTCCGGACGCTGATCACCGGCACAGCACGACACCAGATGGTTGAGGGTATTCACCATCGACTGCAACTCACCAATACGCTGCTGCAAACCATCAATATGCTGCTGCGCCAACGCCTTCACATCCTGACTCTGCCGCCCTGAATCGCCCCACAACGCCAGCAAATCGGCCACCTGCTCCATTGAAAAACCGAGATCCCGCGCCCGCCGGATAAACCGCAACGTATGCACATCACGCTCGGAATAACGCCGATAGCCCGACGCCGACCGCCCCGCAGGCGTAATCAGCCCGATACTCTCGTAATAACGGATCATCTTCGCCGAAATGCCCGAAGCCTCCGACGCCGCACCAATGTTCATAGCCTGAAAATCTCCCGCAACCCATCAGAAACAGAAAACCATGATCCGCAGAAAACACCGGCAGCGCAAAAACAAAGGCCGCCAAACGGCGGCCTGAGGGTGGAACGGTGGGTTTCAGAAACGGCTTACTGAGCGTTGTACGTGGTATCGAGCAAACGCCAGTTCACATCAATTGGCTGACTGCCAGAATGACTGATGTAATCCACTTCGCCGTAAAACACGAACGGGGCCGCTTTGCCGTTTTTCTGAAGTCGGTTTTCACGTACAAACAAATACATGTTCACGCCAACCGCCCGCGGAGTCGTAACTTCCTTCCCACGTTTTGAATCCGGCGTTGTGGAGTTCTGCGACTGCCAATGAAAGACATGCTGATCAACAAAATAGTTAGCGTAGGTATCCTGCCCACCACGATTCGAGTTGATGGTTACCAGCATCACCCGTTTATTGGTCCCCGTGATTGGCACGTAACCGCTGGCCCAAGACCCCGCCTGATACTCAACGCCAAATAACGCCGGAATTTCCTCGCGCATAAAGGCTTGGCCAACGAACATTTTTAATGGATCGACCTTGGACTTCAGGCGCGCAAAGGTCACCATTTCGTCCGTGGCAATCATGTCCGCATAGTCCGGATTATTCGCTCGTAACAGATAGCTACCATCAGGCTGCTTTAACACCCGACGCAGCAAATATTGGTCATCACCGGATACGTCCTGTCGCTCAATCGCGACCACTTGATCACTGATTTTCCCGGCGGTTTCCGGAGTGATGTACTCAAACAGCAGATAGTCACCATCGTAGATAGGCGACTTACCACCATTCATTGAGTTGCCTTTTGCACGGGCCACAAACAACCGATCCAGATTCGTACCCTTAAGAAACTCCGGAGTACGGACAAACTGCTCATCACCCGCATGACCGTTACGGAAATGACCGCAAGCCATTTGAATGTGTGGGAAGTACAAAAGCTCGGATTTGTCAGTAATCACCGGCAAAGTTGGCTCAGGCTCAGGCAATAATTCGCGAGCTTTGACTGCCAAGCGCCAGCCTAAAATATCGCTGCTCATCGTCCGGAATTGCGCCCATAGTTCAGACGCAATTTCGACGTTCAAATACAGCAGACCTTCGTCTTCCACCAGCAGAGGAACACCACTGGCCGTCGGTGATAACAAGGTGGTTAAGGCAGCCCGACGCAGATACGTCTGCCAGCGTTCTGCCGAATAAGACGTCGCCTCAGAATCCGTCAACGCCGCCACCCACTGACTCTGCCCCGACAGCCAGCCTTTCACATCCGCTGCACTTCTATTTTCAGCAACACCGGCTTCGGATATACCAAACTCCATCAAAGCACTTAATTGCATGAGCGGTTCCAGTGCCTTGGGCTCATCGGTCAAATCGCGAAACCACTGAGTGGCTGGCTCTAAAACGGCGAGTTCTTCGTCTCGAAGTTCTTCCAAGTGATCAAGAAATTCCCACCAGCTGCCGTACTGCTTGCCCAAGCTGCTCATGGAAACACCTGAACGCCACATTTCCAGCAAGGTTGGACGCCGCTCATACCGCGTCTTCAGCTCCCAGTATTTTTCCACCAACACGGAGGATTCTTTGGAGGCAACAAACTCGATGAATTCGAGATCATAGTTTGCAAAGCACCCCTCAGGCAGAAACTTATTGGGCTCCCGCATGGCGGCCAGCATATCGGCCTGCGTTGGCTTTTTCGGAAAATCGAATACCAAACCAGGGCGATTTTTAAAGCTGTGGTGATTACCAACAAAATCGAGAACCGTTAAAAACGGCTTGCCTTCCGCCGTTCGTAAACCACGCCCAAGCTGCTGCAAAAACAACACGCTCGACTCCGTCGGGCGCAGCATCATCACGGTATCAATCGACGGCAAATCCACGCCTTCGTTAAACAAATCCACCGAGAACAGTACCGTTAATTCGCCCGTTTTTAGCTGATCAAGCGCCTCCGAGCGACTCAACCCAGAATCGGTATGAACACTGGCCGCTTTGATGCCCTCTTTGCGGAAATAATCTGCCATGTAGTCCGCGTGCTTTTTCGACACACAGAAAGCCAAGGTTTTGAGCTTGCCGCGACTACGCCATTCCTTGAGTACATGCTTGGCGCGACCAACCGTTGCCAACTTATTCGCCAGTTTGTTGGGATCAAAGCGGCCGTTGCGCCAAGGAATATGGTCGTAATCAACCTCCGTGTCCAAAATGCCGTAGTAATGAAATGGGCAGAGTTTTTTGGCTCGAATGCCATCAAACAGGTCGAACCGAAACACCAAGTTTTGATCGCAAAAACGCAAAATATCGAGACGATCAGAACGGTCTGGAGTGGCGGTCAATCCCAGCATAAATTTGGGTTTGAAATGCTTGAGCAACGCTTGATATTGCCCGGCGGCGGCATGGTGAAATTCGTCGATCACGATGTAATCAAAGTGATCGGGGGCGAAATGCTGCAAGTGCTGTGCACGGCCAATCGTTTGCACAGAAGCAAACAGCAGATCGGCATCTCGATCCTTCTGAGTACCGCTGTAACGACCAATCCGCTTATGGCTTAAAACGGCTAAAAAGCTACGCTCAGCCTGAGTCAGAATTTCCTCACGATGGGCAATAAACAGCACACGATTGGCTCCGACTTGTTCAGCATCAAACGCCGCCAAATAGGTTTTACCAAGGCCTGTCGCCAATACGACTAAACCTTTCTGATAGCCGCGCAAACGGGTAGCCGCTAATGCCTGTAGTGCCTCATCTTGATGAGGATGTGGCTCTGGCTTTTCGATCTCGTTAGGTTTAACCGTCGCGACGACCAACTCTTTTTCTTCATTTTTAACGATAGCTGTCTGGGCAGCTGACCAACGCGACTTATACGACTCAAGCCACTCCGGAGTCAGCGCCACAACACGCTCATCGGCAAATAACCCCTCGAACGCTGCTTGAACTTCTTCGATTCGAGCCTTAGCGGAGAGATCAAGGGAATTCGGATAGTCGATGTGGTAGTTCCACTCCAAACCATCCAACAACGCAGGCCGACTGATGTTACTCGAACCAACAAAAGCATCCGCCGAAACCACAACATCGTGCTCACGCCGGATAAACAAATACGACTTCAGGTGAAAACTTTGTCGCTCGCATTGATAAATACGAACATCGGCACCCGCTTCGACCAAGAACAACAGACTGCTTAACGCTGGCGGCTGAGTAACCAGCAAATAATCACTGGTCAATAAACGCAGCCGTACTTTACGTTCAGAATCGAGCGCCGCTTTAAGGTCATCAAAGATGAGGTTTATCCCACTGACCATCACAAACGAGACGGCAATATCCACTTCGGTTGCCGTGGCCAACACCGTACGCAGATGCGACCACAATCCATCTCCTTCCCCACCCACAATTAACGACTTCAACTCAAATCCCTTACTCAAAAAACCACGTCTTTAACGACGTTACATCATGCCCAACGAACCCCGTTGGCCATCATCAATCAACAAATACTTTTTCACGGTGATACGCCAACAAATCACGCTCCGGCTGAAATTTCTTCGGTAGGTAAATCTCTTTGCCTTCGTACGCAACCACGGCTGACTGCCAAAACGGATCATCCCAATGACGCCAGCGGTTGGCGATTCTAAGAGTGAAATCATCGTTCACACAGACCAACCCACGATCAAATGCCTTGTCATGCAGGGTTGAGAGGCACAAACCATTTGCCGGATTGCGCCGATTCTCCGGGCTGGCGCTCCAAGGCTTAATATGACTGGCAACCAAAAGTTCTGGAATCGCTAACCCACTGATACAACAACGGTTTTCGTAGGCACTTAACACAGCACCACGAAACAGCGATTGACCAACGCGAACCTTAGTCAGTACCTCGCGATTCTCACCGGTAAAGTCGGGTTGTGGAGGCTCCGGTGGTAAAAATGACGACAACTGGAAACCGATAAGCGCCTGATTTACTGCTTCCGCGAAGGTATCCCAGTCCTGCGACATTTCCTGCCACATCGCCTTGTCGGCGATTGATGCACCTTCTAAACCTTTGCGCCCACTTTCTCGAAAAGAAGGATCGAGACTAGCGATATTGGAAAGCTTCATCGCCAACGCTGAAGGCGTCCTGCCGATGTGGGAAGCGTATTCAATCAACTCTGGATTAGAGCTGTGAAAACGTCCAAATGGGATTTTGCAGTACAAATAAAATGCAACGAGCAGCTGCTCGCGAGTCCAACCATTGGATTTGGCCAATGTTATCGTCCTTGTGGTTTCGGGTAGGTTTCCCGGAATTACTACGCCCCACTACTTCGCGGTTTGGATGCCCGCTGTTTGGCGCCTTTGTGTTCCGGCAGGGATTCAATAAAGGGGTTTACCTGATCCAGCACTTGCAGCACGGTCAGCAGGTTGCCGAGGCTGATGCTGTCGCCGCCGGATTCGAGGCGTTTGATGGTGGAACGACTGACGGCGGATGCGCGGGCCAGTTCTTCCTGACTGAGGTTTTTGGCCAACCGGGCGGCACGAACACGATGCCCAACTTCGGCGATCAGGGCACTGACACTGAGTTGCTGGTAGCTCATGGCGATTTTCCTTTCGGTCTTCCATTAATGAAATGGGTGGTCGCGTCGGCATCGTAGTGGTTCTACAATGCCGGGCTTCCGGCCTCTGGGCCATTAGATGACGTTTAAAACATGGCCCTTAAAGCAACTATCTGCAAGGCGGAGCTGGCGATTTCGGATATGGATCGCCACGTGTATGAAACTTTTAACCTGACGCTGGCTCAGCATCCGTCAGAAACGACTGAGCGTATCATGGTGCGTTTATTGGCCTTTGCCTTCAATGCCCAAGAGCGTCTGGAGTTTACTCGCGGCCTAAGTACCGATGACGAACCTGACCTTTGGCTGCGCAATTACTCCGACGAGATCGAACTCTGGATTGAATTGGGCCAACCCGATGACAAACGCATTCGCAAGGCCTGCAATAAGGCCAAACAGGTGATCATTTACGGTTACCACGGCCGCCCGGCGGCATTGTGGTGGGACAGCGTGAAATCCGAGTGTGCCCGTCACGATAATTTGCGCGTAGTGAACCTGGACGCCGCGGCCGTCAGCCAGCTGGAGCAATTGCACCAGCGTACCATGAGACTGCAGGCCACGATTCAGGATGGCCTGCTGTGGCTGGGTGATGAAAACCACAGCATCGAGGTTGCCAGCGAGGTGTGGCAGGGCTGAAACCTTCGCCCTGCCCTGCTCACGCCTGCTGTTCCCCCCCCCGCTCAGGAATGCCCCGCTCAGGAATGCCCCGCTCAGGAATGCCCCGCTCAGGAATGCCCCGGCAGTGGCAAACGCCGCAGCCGCAGGGCGTTCGTAACCACAAACACCGATGACAGCGCCATGGCTCCGGCGGCCACCGCCGGTGACAAACTCCAGCCGCTAAACGGGTAAAACACCCCGGCCGCCAGCGGAATCAGGGCGCTGTTATAGGCAAACGCCCAGAACAGGTTCTGACGAATATTGGCCAGGGTTGCCTTGCTGAGCTGGATGGCGTTGGCCACCGCCAGCAGGTTGCCCGACATCAGCACCACATCGGCGGCTTCAATGGCGATGTCGGTGCCCGTTCCAATCGCCAGACCAGCATCTGCGGCGGCCAGTGCCGGGGCGTCGTTGATGCCATCCCCCACAAAAGCGACTGCGCCGTATTGATGTTGCAGTTCCTTGAGGGTGGCGACTTTGCCATCCGGTAACACTTCCGCCACCACATGATCAATGCCGAGTTTTATGGCGATGGCTTCGGCGGTGGCGCGATGATCACCACTGATCATGGCGACTTTCAGGCCCAGGTCGTGCAGACGTTTGAGGGCGGCCGGGGTGTCGACCTTGATGGGGTCCGCCACGGCAAATACAGCCGCCGGTTCGCCGTTAATCACCACGTACACCGGGGTTTTGCCTTCACTCGCCAGTTGATGCGCCAGATCGGCAAACTGTTTGAGCGGATAACCGAGGCTGCGAATCCAGTGTTCAGAACCCAGCTCCACGTTGAGACTGTGGCCGTCGTCGTCACAACGGGCACGAATGCCTTTACCGGTGAGGGCTTCAAAGGTGATCAGGGCTGGTAATGGCAGTTGTTCGGCTTGTGCGGCGGCCACCAGCGCCCGAGCAATCGGGTGTTCGGAGCGGGACTCAATCGCCGCCAGCAGGGCCAGCACCATTTTGCGCGGATAACGCGAGCTGGTGTGCAAATCAGTCAGGGATGGTTTGCCTTCGGTGAGGGTGCCGGTTTTATCAAACGCCACCATACGGATGGATTGCAGCTGCTGCAGGGCGTCACCCTTGCGGAACAGGATACCGGCTTCAGCACCGCGCCCGGTGCCGACCATAATCGAGGTTGGAGTCGCAAGGCCCATGGCGCATGGGCACGCCACAATCAGCACCGCAACGGCATATACCAGTGCCTGACCAAAACCAACACCGGGCACCAGTGCCCACCACACCAGCAGGGTCAGCAGTGCCAGCCCCATCACCACCGGCACAAACCACAGGGTGACCCGATCGACCATGGCCTGAATCGGCAGTTTGCTGCCTTGTGCCTGTTCGACCATTCGCACAATGCGCGCCAGTACGCTCTGTTCGCCCAGATGGGTGGCGCGTACCAGCAGGATGCCGTTCTGGTTGAGGGTGCCACCCACTACCGCTTGTCCAGCGGTTCGGGCAACGGGCAGAGGTTCGCCAGTGATCATGGACTCATCGACGTAGCTGTCGCCAGCCACCACGTCGCCATCTACCGGAATACGTTCGCCGGGCCGAATCTCAACCAGATCACCGGGGTTCAGCAGGCGGATTTCAATGTCTTCAACGCGGCCATCGGCGCGCTGTACCCGTGCGGTACGTGGCTGCATCCCCAGCAGATGCTGGATGGCGGCGGAGGTCTGGCCTTTGGCGCGGGCTTCGAGCCAGCGCCCAAGCAGAATCAGGGTGACGATAACCGCAGCGGCTTCGAAGTAGATATGGGCCGAGCCACTCGGCAGGCTGCCCGGTAATAACACCGATACCCAGGAGTAACTCCAGGCCGACAGGGTGCCAACGGCCACCAGCGAGTTCATGTCCGGGCCTCCGCGCAGCAGTGCCGGTATGCCGTGGCGTAAAAATCGTTGACCGGGAAGCAGCAGTACCAGGGTGGTCAGAATGCCCTGAATCCAGCCGTTGGCGGTGCCGAGGTTCTGCATCACCCAATGATGCAGCGCCGGAATCATGTGGCTGCCCATTTCCAGCACAAATACTGGCAGGGTCAACAGCAGTGCAGTCAGCAGGTCGCGCTTGAGGGTCTGTTGTTCGGCGAGTTTCTGGTCACGTTGCTGGTGGTTGTTATCGGCGGCAACGGTATGGGCGTCGTATCCGGCCTTGCGAATGGCCTTGATCAGGGTCTCGGTGGCAACACCGGGTTCTATGGCTACCAGCGCCCGTTCGGTGGCAAGGTTGACCTCGGCATTCAGTACGCCGGGCTGGGCTTTTAACACCCGTTCGACACGACCAACACAGGACGCGCAGGTCATGCCTTCAACGGCCAGTTGCACCGGCTGCGGCGGCACCACACCAAAGCCGGTACGTTCAACCGCACGCACCAGATCGGCAACCGGGGTCGAGGCCAGCAGGTCGGCACGTTCAGTCGCGAGGTTAACGCTGACCTGTTCAACACCGGGGACATTTTTCAATACGCGCTCGACCCGACCAACGCAGGAGGCGCAGGTCATGCCTTCGATATTCAGTTGAATCGAACGTGTGGGGAGTTGTTCACTCATAACGCTCTCCTTGTTACTACCCGGTCAGTATCAACCTTCCCACTATGGCAAGGTAAAGTCCGTTTATAGGCCGCGAAGTATTAAAGAGCAGTGAATTCAGCCGCGCAATTGTCGCCAGACCAGCGCAATACGATCTTTTACCGTTAATGGCCCGCGTTGCAGGTTGTCGCCATGGCAATGCCAGCATTGGGCTGGGTTTTCCCAGGCCATGATGGTGTCGGATTTGGGAGCGCAGATACGCCGCCAGCCGCAATCCGGGCAATAAATAATCCAGGGATCGGGACGAAACGCCATATTGCGGGTGCTCCTGAGCGAGGGTTGGGTAACGGGTTTAATGCCCGCTGAAAATGGAAGAACGCACTATCACCAAAAGCCGACCTGACACACAACCGACAATCCATCCAACCTTGCGCTGGATCGGTATCGAGGGTGGATTCCTGACAAAATGATGGGCTGATGTTGGAAACGACAGGGGGAATTGGCAACGCTTCGGGGCTGACAGCCCCTCCTACAGGGCAATTTTTTGATCCACGCAGGGCAATTTTTTGTTCACCGGCTTTTTTGCGGCCGCCGCTGCAGGTAATGTAGCGCCCCCCTTTTCGCTCACACCTTATAACAGGCGTTCGACCAACATGATGGCCAGCAACCCGATTCTGTTTACTACCCTGCTGTTGCTGCTGAGCAACGTGTTTATGACGTTTGCCTGGTATGCGCATTTGAAGGAGCTGGGCACCAAACCGCTGATCATTGCGATTGTGGTGAGCTGGGGTATCGCCTTTTTTGAATACTGTCTGCAGGTTCCGGCCAATCGTCTTGGCAATACGGTGTTAACCGTTGGACAGCTGAAGATGCTGCAAGAGGTGCTGAGTCTGGCGGTGTTTGTGCCGTTTTCGATTTATTACCTGAAAGAGCCGCTGAAGCTGGATTATTTGTGGGCGGCGCTGTGTTTGCTGGGCGCGGTGTTTTTTGTGTTCCGCAGCAAGTTCGCCTGAACAATCACTGACTAACGCCTGCTATAGAAACGCATTCGGAATCAGGAATGCAGCAACACGAATGGCCGCGTTGGCCATTCGCATTTGATCAATCGGGTTAACCCGCCAGCACTTCTGGCGGGAAACCGGCTTCGTTCAGGGCCTGGGTAACGGCGTCGTTGCTGGCGCTGGACTGCACTTCGACCAGACGAGTGGCGACGTCGATATTCACCACGGCGTTTTCGTCGATTTCACGAATGGCAGCGGTGACGGCACGGGCACAGCCGCCGCAGGTCATGTCTTCTACTTTCAATTTCATGATGCACTCCTTCTGGAGAGGTCCGTTGGATGGGAAGACTGTAAACCTTCCCATCGTGACAAGGTCAAGCGACGAATAGCGGTTTGTGGGCATTGGATGATATGGCGCAATGCCAGCTCCGGCAGCAATATCTACAGGAGCGGACGTTGCATTCAGAACCAGAATTTAACCCCGGCCATCCAGCGGTTTACCGCGCGCTCCCCAACCAGATCGGCACTGCCGCCAAACCAGTGTTCCCGCTCGACACCCACGTATGGGGCGAACTGGCGGGTAAACTCATAACGCAGACGCCCCCCCAGGGTGCTGTTCGACAGACCGGCGTCAAACTGCCCTTTGGGGTCCTGTTTGTTGTGGAAACTGGCTTGTAACGATGGTTGCAGAACCAGACGCTGGCTCAGCAGCAGGTCGTAATCGCTGTGCAGGGCCAGTTCGGCCACACCTTCTTCGCCCACAAACAACATGGCTTCGGATTCAAACCAGTACGGTGCCAGCCCTTCAAAACCAGCACCCAGCCAGGTGCGTTTTACCTCGGGCGAGATGTCCTGACGGACGCCCAGCCGGGTGTTCCAGAAGGCGGTGTAGGCATGTTGCCAGTAAGCACCCAGCTCGGCGTCGGTTGCTCCGTTGTCGCGTTCGGCATCAAATTCCAGTACGGCGCGATCCCAGGTGGTGCCATACCAGAACTCGCCGCTGACTCGGGCGATGCCGTTGTCACCTTCGTTCACCTGCTCCAGTTCATTAACCTTCAGCGATGAGAAGCTGTGGCTGTCCATGGTGTGCAGGTGGCCGACATTTTGTGGTACGTACGGGCCGGTGAAACGCTGATAGCCATCGGACCAGGCATGAGGATCACGGGCTTTGGCCGGGGCTTTGCCGCCCTGCATACCGCTCATATCGTGGTTCATGGAACCGTGATCCATCCCCTCATGATTCATAGCTCCGTGATTCATGGAGCCGTGATCCATTGGCATGGAACCGGCGTCTTTCATCATGTCGCAGTGTTCCATTTTGCTATGGTCCATCGGCATGGAATCACCGTCCATTTTCATGGCGCTGTGGTCCATTTTGCTGTGGTCCATTTTGCTGTGATCCATACCCTCATGATTCATGGCACTGTGGTCCATTTTGCTATGGTCCATCGGCATGGAATCACCGTCCATTTTCATGGCGCTGTGGTCCATTTTGCTGTGGTCCATACCCTCATGATTCATGGCACTGTGGCCCATTTTGCTATGGTCCATCGGCATGGAATCACCGTCCATTTTCATGGAGCTGTGATCCATCTTGCTATGGTCCATACCCTCATGATTCATGGCGCTGTGATCCATATTGCCATGGTCCATCGTGCTGTGATCCATGGTTTTATCGGTGCAGTCAGCAGCAGTTGCGGCAGTACAGTCGTTATCATCAGCCTGCGCCAGCCCGCTACCGGCCAGCATCAGGGCCAGTACCAGCGGTTTGAAGGCGGTGGCGTTTACGGTGAATTCACTCATACGGAAATGTCCTTGCGCTGTACGTTTCATGCCACCAACACCTCACGGAACATGCCGGAGTCCATATGGAACATCAGGTGGCAGTGCCAGGCCCAACGCCCCAGCGCGTCGGCGGTTACCTGAAAGCTGATGCGTTGCGCCGGTTGCACGGGAATGGTGTGCAGGCGCGCCATAAATTCACCGCGGTCGTTTTCCAGTTCGCTCCACAGGCCGTGCATGTGCATCGGGTGGGTCATCATGGTGTCGTTTTGCAGTATCACCCGCACGCGCTCGCCATGACGGAAGTGCACCGGGGTGGATTGGCCAAATTCGAGGCCGTCGAACGACCAGCTGTAACGCTCCATGTTGCCGGTGAGGTGCAGTTCGATTTCACGTTCTGGCAGGCGTTTATCCATGCTGCCGCCAATGGTGTGCAGGTCGTTAAGCGTCAGCACACGGCGGCCGTTGTTACGCAGCCCGATGCCCGGATCATCGAGGTTGGTGCGCGGTGTATCCACCCGCATATCCACCGATGGGCCGTATTCAGTGCTGGCGTGGCTGACGGTCTGGCTCGGTACAGCAATACCGGGCTTGCCCTGGCTGCCGTGGTTCATGCCCGCCATACCTGAATGATCCATACCGGCCATGCTCGAATGATCCATACCGGCCATGCTCGAATGGTCCATACCGGCCATGCTCGAATGATCCATGGCTGGCTGGCCAGAATGAGCGCTGTGATCCAGCGACTGGCCACCATGCCCAGCGTGTCCGCTCTGCCCGCCGCCGTGGTTCATGTTGCCCATCATATCGGCCATCGACAGCCATTCCGGTTTATCCAGTGCAGGCACCGGAGCGGTCAGGCCAGCCGCCACGGCGAGCGTGCCACGGGCATAACCGGAACGATCCATGTTCTGGGCGAACAAGGTATAGGCGTCGTCTTTGGGGCGTACCAGCAGATCGCAGGTCTGACCTGGGCCCATACGCAATTCATCAACGGTAACCGGCTCAACATCCTGGCCATCCGCTTGCACCACGGTGAGTGGCAGGCCCGGAATACGGAAATCGTAGAAGGTGTTACCGGCCGAGTTGATCAGCCGCAGGCGCACGGTTTCACCCGGCCTGAACAGGCCAGTCCAGTTGGATGACGGGGTCTGGCCATTCAGCAGATAGGTGTAGGTTTCGGCAGACACGTCAGCCAGATCCGTCGGGCTCATCCGCATGTCGTTCCACATATCACGCTTGCTGAGGGCCTGCTGCAAACCGTACTGGCGCACGTCGCTGAAGAAGTCGGGCGCAGTCGGTTTGATGTAGTTGTAATAACCGGCGTTGGATTTCAGCTTTTGCAGAATCCGCATCGGGTTTTCATCACTCCAGTCGGCCATCTGGATCACGTAATCACGGTCGGCACGAATACGCTCGCCGTCGCGCGGCAGAATCACAATCGCGCCGTACAGGCCCTGCAATTCCTGAAAACCGCTGTGCGAGTGATACCAGTAAGTGCCGCTCTGACGCACCTTGAACTGGTAGGTAAAGGTTGCTCCGGCTGCGATACCACCAAAACTCAGGCCCGGCACACCGTCCATTTCATAGGGCAGCAGAATGCCGTGCCAGTGAATGGCAGTCGGCTCCGACAGGCGATTGTGGACACGAATGGTCACGGTTTCGCCTTCGCGCCAGACCAGGGTTGGCGCTGGCAGTGAGCCGTTAACGGTATAGGCCAGACGGCGACTGCCGGTGAAGTTCACCGGGGTCTGGTCAATGTACAGATCGAACTCGGTCCCGGTCAGTGGGCTGGCGGCCGCATTGGCAACAGCATCCTGCGCCCAGGAACGGCTGCCACCTCCAAGCAGGGCTGCAGCACCGATACCTTGCACAAAACGCCGACGGGAACATTGGGGAGTCCAGATGGCTGACATGTAGGGTTTTCTCCTGATCACCGAAAAGGGCGGTGTTACACAACACCTCAATGCTTTCAGGTTAGCGCCACGCGCCTGTCACCAACATGACCTGAAGATGACAAAACGGTAATCTTGCCGTCATCTGGCGGTGCGCCCACAGGGGTATAAACCGGCTACATCGGGCTGCACGCCCTCTCTGGATTACAGGACTGCTGTTCATGCGCATTCTGATTGTGGAAGACGAAATCAAGATCGGTGATTACCTGAAACAAGGCTTGTCGGAAGCCGGGTTTCGGGTCGATCTGGCCCGTAATGGTCTGGATGGCCATCATCTGGCGATGACCGAATCGTTCGATCTGATCATTCTCGATGTGATGCTGCCCGATGTGGATGGCTGGAAGATTTGCCAGTCGATTCGTGATGCGCGCAACCAGACGCCCATCCTGTTTCTGACCGCCCGTGATCAGGTGGCCGATCGTGTGAAGGGGTTAGAACTGGGGGCCGATGATTATCTGGTCAAACCCTTTGCTTTTGCCGAGTTGCTGGCACGGGTGCGCAGCCTGTTGCGCCGTGGCAGCCGCCCAGTGCAAGACGAGCTGGTGGTGGATGATCTGGTGCTGGATTTACCCAAGCGTCAGGCCTGGCGTGGAGGCCAGAAAATCGCCCTGACCAGCCGCGAGTTCAGCCTGCTGGAACTGCTGGTGAACCGTCGAGGCGAGGTGCTGACCCGCTCGTTAATCGCTTCACAAGTGTGGGACATGAACTTCGACAGTGATACCAACGTGATCGATGTGGCGATCCGGCGTTTGCGCAGCAAAATCGACGATCCATTCGAGCGCAAACTGATCCAGACCATTCGCGGCATGGGTTACAAGCTGGATGCCGACGATGGCCAATAATCGTCCGTTATCCCTGCAGTGGCGCGTCACCCTGCTGGTGGGGCTGGTGATCAGCCTGGGGCTGGCCCTGCTGGGCTGGTCGGTGCAACAGGCCATTGCCATGCACTTTGTTGAACAGGATTCCCATGAGCTGGGCGTCGTGGTTGCGGCGGTTAATCGCATCATGAACCCCGACAGCGCCACTGCACTGGCGCCGCGAGCCAGCAACGAACATTCGATTCATATTCATCCGTACGCCGATCCGGTGATCGCCCCCTGGTTACCGCAACAGCAAGCGCTGCAGCAGGCGGCCCTTGGTCATCACGGCATTTATTGGCAACTGCTCGATAACAACGGCAAACCGCTGTTTGTTACCGCAGGTCCGGATGTATTAACCGCCGCCAGCACCGAGGCGGTTCAGCCCTATTCCACCACTCCGGTGTTGGCCGCCGCGATGGCTGACACGACCGAAGTGCGGCTGGCGCGGGTGCAACTGGGTGAATATCAGCTGGTGCTGGCCAGCGACCAGACCTTCCACCGCCACTTTCTCGATGAGTTTGCCGTACGCCTGTTGCTGCTGACCCTGCTGATTGGCCTGCTGACCCTGCTGGCGGTGTGGTTCAGCATTCATCGTGGCCATGCACCGCTGCGTCAGCTGAGCCAGCAAATCGGTGCCATCGGCTCCCAACACCTGCATCAACGTCTCGACCCCAATGCCAGTCCGGCCGAGTTGCAGGCACTGATTGAATCCTTCAACGCCATGCTGGCGCGTCTGGAACAGGGCTTTGAGCGGCTTTCCAACTTCAGCGCCGATATCGCCCACGAGCTGCGCACGCCACTGGCGGCGCTGATTACCCAAACCCAGGTGGCGCTGGCGCAGAACCGCTCGGCCGACGAATATCAGGAGCTGTTGTACTCAAGCCTTGAGGAAGAAGAACGTCTGTCGCGCATGGTGGCCGATATGTTATGGCTGGCCAAAACCGATAACGGCCTGTTGAGCTTGCGGCTGCAACCGCTGGCGCTGGATCAGGAAGTGGCGGATCTGATGGAGTTTTTTGAAGCCTGGGCCGATGAACAAAACGTAACCCTGAGCTGTGAAGGCGCAACACCCTTGGTCGCCGCCGACCGCGATACCCTGCGGCGGGCGATCAGTAACCTGCTCTCCAATGCCATTCGCCACACGGCCGCCGGTCAGTCGGTGCGAATCGAGTTACATGAGCAGCGGCTGGTGGTTAACCATGGCGAGCAGACGTTTGCCTGTATCAGTGTGGTGAACCCCGGTGCGCCGATTCCGCCTGAACATCTGCCGCATCTGTTCGAGCGCTTTTACCGGGTCGATGGTTCGCGCCAGCGGATTACCGACGGCACCGGGCTGGGGCTGGCCATCACCCGTTCCATCGCCCAGTTACATGGCGGGTTTGTGAACGTCAGCTCCGACGCTCACGAAACCCGCTTTAACCTGCTGCTGCCGCTTTTGCCAGAGCAAAACCACTGATAATCCAATCCGATATCAATCTTCGCCAACGGTGTGCCCAGAGCTCTGCAGTTTTTACAGGGTCTCTGGCAGGCATATCAATTCGATCGTTTGAAATACCCGCTTTTTGCCAAGTTGACACTACCTGACAACGAGACGTAGGATTCAATACTGATATATTTATTTAAAATTATTTCTAACAGCTGGTAGCAGCACGACGCTACTCAGAGACCAGGATGGTCACACGCCAGCAAACCCAAGCTGGATGTGAGCAAACCACATGTCGGACAATCCAAAAATCCCTCTTGGCAACAACCCTGCTAACCAACAATCCTACCACCGCCAGCTTCCTGTTTTATCTGCATATACTTGGCTCAATTTTTTCTGCTGTCTGCTGATGCTGGTATTTATGACACCCGCGCGCGCCGGTGAAAACGTGGTTCTGCGTGACAGCTTTGCGGGGAATATTTCGTTCGAATTGGGCGGCAACTCATTGCGTGATGCCAATAACGAATGTAATCGCATCAACAGCTCCAGCGACACCATCTCATTGCCAACTGGATCAACAGTACAGGCCGCTTATCTATACTGGGCCGGTTCCGGCCCAAACCCCGATAACCAGGTAACGTTTAACGGTACGACGGTTAACGCCAATCATCTGTACACAGAGTCTTTTTTTTACAATAACGTCACCCACAACTTTTTTGGTGCCAAGGCGGATGTGACCTCACTGGTGAGCGGTTCCGGTACTTATACCGTCTCGGGTCTCGACACCACGTACGTACAGGCCGACTGTGATGTTGCAGTAATTTTTGCTGGCTGGGCACTGGCTGTGATTTACCAAAACCCGAGCGAAGCACAACGCGTTGTCAATCTGTATGACGGTTTCAGGGCATTTCAAAGCTCTTCAATTACAATTAATCCCAGCAACTTTATTGTCGACAGCAATCCTGCCGCCAAAGGTGGTAAACACGCACACATTACTTGGGAGGGCGATGCTGGCAACTCTCAGGATGCTGGCGGTTATTCGGAGCGTCTGGCTTTTAATGGCAATACTCTTACCGATGCAGGCAACCCGAACAATAACCAGTTCAACTCGTATTCCAATGTCAAGGGCAATACCAGTGGCGTGGACATCGACGAGTACAACATTGGCAGTTATATGGCCGCTGGCGCCACCAGCGTAACCACTCAATACTCTTCAGGCCAGGATCTGGTACTACTGACTGCAGAGCTGATCAGTATTCCAAACGTGGATACCGCCGATGTGCAATTAGTCAGCACAGGCTACCAGGGGGTACCACGAGGTACTAATACCACGTACACATTGTCGGTGACCAACAATGGTCCGAAAGCCGCTACGTCTGGCACTCAGATAAATATTCCATTGAGTGATAACCTGACTCTGGCTTCTTACAGCGGTACAGGCTGGAGCTGCGCAGTAGCAAGCAATAACTTGCACTGTACCTATAGTCCTGTTATCGCGATAAATGGAACTGCCACCCCGTTGGAGATCAATTTTGGTACGGCGTTGACCACCCAATCAGGACTGACGTTGACCGCTACAGTAACCGGTGTGTTATTCGATAACCGTGACTGGAACAATACCGCAACCCTTGAGATGGCTTTTGGGTATCCAATCTTGTCTACCTCGGTAAAGTCAGTAGAAGATATAAATGGTGGTATGGTGACCGCCGGTGATACCTTGCGCTACACCATCACTCTTAACAACACAGGCACTGCCAGCACCAGCACCGCAACTCTGACAGACCAGATTCCGGCCAATATCAGCAGCTTCAGCGTAGTAAGCCATCCTGCCGGTTCGATATTAACCATTACGCCATCCCCGGCGGGCCAATACGGCACCGGCAGCATCAGCCTGACCAATATTACCGTTAATGCCGGCAGCAATGCTGTGTTGGTCATTGATGCCGAAATTGCTGCCGGAACCGCGTTAAATACCAGTATTACCAACGTGGCAACCATTAACGATGGCTTTGGCACCGACACCACAGTCACCTCCCCCACGGTTACCACAGATCAGGCATATGCCCCATCCAGTGGCAACAAGCCACTGTACCTGCAACAAGATCAAACCATGACCCGAGTGGTTGCCAGCAACAGCACAACGACTTATGTCACGGTCAGTAACAACGCTACATCTACGTGGACATTGACGCCTGCATTGGCAAAGAATCTACTGCTCAACATCAGTAACGGCATTCCCTTGCAGCTGGTGGTCAACAACTCGTCAAACAGCAACCGCAACCAGACAATCACTGCCACCCTGAAAACAGGTGCGACAGTTGTAGCAACAGCATCCAATTCTTTTAGCGTTCCAAACCGAAATGCCGCCAGTAACACCATTACCCTGAATATGGCTGGCAGTATCAATTACCTCCCCGCTGGAACACCTCTGACGCTGGAGATTTCATCGTCATGCAATGGCTGTTCATCAAGTCTGAGGGTATTTCCTGCCCAATCGTCCACGGCGATCAGCATGCTCAAGCTGTCTTCCTATTCGGTCATCAATATCGATAGTCTTGCGCCTTACAGTGCGGCCTACCCAGGTGGTACTGTAGTGCCGTTTGTGATGGAAGGCTCCAATGTGTACTTGCGGGCGGTTGTTTCCGATCCTTTTGGTTATGCCGATATTACCAACACAACCATCACCGTGATTGATCCAAACGGTAACTATCTGCTCAACAATACCGCCATGAGTCCAACCTATAGCAGTGGTGCTATCAGCGTGTTTGAAATGGCAACTCCAGTGCAAACCGGAACCACCAAAGGCATCTGGAAAGTCATTTTTAATACCAGGGAAGGTTACGAAAATATCGTCACAGCCAGTAACACACTGAATATCCGAGTAACTGGACGTCCGATAATGAGCGTCCAGAAAACCAACGTTGTGCTGAACGACCCAATCAACGGCACCAATAACCCGAAAGCCATTCCGGGTGCTGAGGTGCTATATACCCTGAATGTTCGCAATGTCGGAGAAGGCACCATTGATACCAACTCAGTAACACTGAGTGATACCATTCCACTGCTGACACCATTTTTTGTCGGCAACCTCACTAATGGCAGCCCAATCGAGTTTATAGAAGGAGCATCGCCAAGTTATCTGACGCTGACTTTTATCAGCCTCGATTCCACCACAGACGATGTGGAGTTCTCGAACGATAACGGCAACAGTTTTGGTTACGTACCAACGCCAGATGCCGATGGTTATGACTATGCCCTCACCCATTTCAGGGTAAAGCCAAAAGGCACAATGCCAGAGGCGGTGAACGGTGTAACACCAGGCTTCCTGTTGCGTTACAAGGTGCGGGTGCCGTAAGCGGCTAAAAAACACGCGGGAGCGTGGGAACGAAAAATCCAGATAGGCACTTGCGCGCGGCTTGTTAATTGGCCCCACTGTTTGCCCTCATGGGGGACCTTGTCCCCCGGCCGGGCGGGCCTCCCCCTGCTTTTGCCCGACTGGGCTCGTTTACCCGGTTTTCACCGACAACGGCTTTCGACCCCGGCCCGATGGCACATCCCTGTGCCAACGGGCCTGGCGGGGCATCCATGCCCCGGCCGGGTCGGCCGTTGCGGTGAATCCCGGCTCGCCCAGATGGGCATTGAGTAGCCAGCTGCGCTGGTCCAACTTTGAGATCGATGTTTAGCCCAGTAGGGGAATCAGGCATTCAGCCTTAACGACGCCAGCTTACTCTTTGACTTCTTCCGTCCACTCCTGAGTGGTTTCCACCGTGGTTTCTTCCTCCTCGGTGCCATCCGAATAACGACGGGTTTCGACGGTGGTAACCACGGTGTAATTCACGCCGTCGCGTTCGTACTTTTCTTCGGTCGAATGGGAGTTGGAATCCACCAGTGTACGGCCATCATTGTCTGTGCTACCCGCTTGCTGCTCTTCTGGCACTGGCTTGGCAGGCCGTTTTTTTTCCGGCTGGTTTTTCTCTGGTTGAGTTTTGCCCGGCGCCGTAACGGGAGCCGGTGCAGGCGTTGCCACCGGGGCGGTTACCGGGCCAGTCACCGGCATACTGCTGTCGTCTGGAGCCTCGTAATCGTGGCCGTTGTTGTTGGCGATGCTGTTCATACACAGCAGCATCACATCCACACCTGTGTATTCCGGGTGGCTGCCATGGCCAAACCCGACGGTCAGATAACGTTCATCAAACAGATTGGTGCGATGACCACGATTAGGAACACCGTCGTCTACCGCCAGCTGCATCACCACCTCAAACGGTGTGTGATCGCCGTAGGCAATGTTCTCGCCACAATAGGCTTTGCCACTCAGATAACGGCCAGCTCGTGCTGATGGGTCTGAGCCGTCGGAGCCAGTGTGACCAATACCACCACGATGCGACTGGTCACTGGCATGATCACCGGCGGCTGCCGACAAGCAAGTCGCCAGATCAACAGGAGGCACCGGACTGACGCGCATCAGATATGCCAACGCTTCGTCCACCGCCGGGCGGCCTTCGCTCATTTGTATGCGCACGCCGTTACGAACGTATTCACGGCCATTGGTCAGGCCCGCGTAATAACGACGAACATCGGCCGCAAAGCCTACCGGGTCGGTACGAATACGATTCAGCTCGGCCACCATGGCCTTGTCATAGTCGGTTACCGCGGGAGCATGCTGACAACTGACGGCCAGATCACTGGCATGCGCCTGACCCGCTGTGATTGCCGCCAACACCATGCCCGAACACACCAATGGACGTTTGAGTCCAGCCCACCACAAGGTCGTTTTCAACACGTTCTTCCTGGTTCCGCCCAGCGGAAACACTACTGATAAACTCTGGCCAACCCACTCAGAAACGGACACCCAACAGGCGGCGTGCCAATGTGAACCGAACGGGCGGTTCCTCAATTCCCCGATACTTGCGCACCACTTCATGCATAAAACGCGTCCAGCAATTGTTGGGTTGCCACACGGCCGTGACCAGATTAAAGGCGGTATTTTCGTCTTCCTGCAGAATCAGCAGCCGGTATAAAAACATAAAACAGGATGCCCGCATATTCAGGGCACAATGCACCCATACACGCTCATGTTCAAGCACCTGCAACAGTCGTGCGAACTGCTCGAACTGCTCCAGTCGTGGCGCTTCCCAGATTACCGGGATACGAATGTAGGTAAGCCCCAGTCGGCCCGCAATATCAGCCTCAGCGGCCAGTACGTTTCGGGAGTCTGGTGTTGATAGATCAATAATGGTGGTATAGCCCCGAGCACGGATTTCTTCCAGCTGGGTTGCGGTGGGTTGCCCGGATGTTACCAGGCCATCCCGAACGGAAATCTCATTCAGAATCATCACAAAATCCTTCTTGAACACAGCGGCCATCGTCTATATACGGCTACGTGCAGGTTCCTTTGCTCAAGGGACCCTCTGAATAACTCGGTGCCCGCTCTGGCTTATCGGGATGGTGATGAGTCACGAAGCCGATTTGATGGCTAAATACTGGGGCTACGTCAAAACCTGCGACACAAAGTCATCGCCATCCCGAAAGCCCCGAAGGGCGCGGGCTGCAGCCAGAGCAGAGAGCTGTGCAGAGTTATTCAGAGTGTCTCAAGGTTGCAATATCAAAATTCACACGAACTATACGTAATTTCGCTGACAATTCGGCAACTTTTAATCACCGTAAACGTTTTATGCGACCGAAGGTGAATTTTGCACAAACATCCACGGATCAACTCCCGGTTATAGAGGTTATCGACAAATCACGGATGTAATCCGGCATGACAGTCGTTATCCTCGTGGGATTGGTATCCAGTGGAAGGTAACGTTCGTCATGCAAGTCCCACGTTGGTTAAAATGGACAGGAAGTGTTGTACTGATTCTCGGACTCGCCCTGGTTGGCGGTTACTGGTATCTGGTCAGCTATCTTTCAGACCAACTAGCCGTCGACACCAATCTGCCGGTGGTGAACGCTACCCCGCCCGGTGCAGTCATTGCCAATCTGCCATCCTGGCGAGGTCCGCAGCCAGGCTCTGAGCCACGCCCACACGACACCTTCGACTTTCCCATCCAGTGGGGAAAATCCGGTCCGGTTGAACCGCTGTTCGCCGGTGCTCTGCAGTATCCATTCCTGTGCCAGACGGTGGATTCCGGGCTGGGCCAGAGCCTGATTGATAATCAGGCCGGATATGGCGTGCCGGTTTTTGCTGAAAACTCCGATGGTTCTCTTGGCAACCAGATTGAGGGTTACAGTCAGGATTGCAGCCTGCCAACCCGCCTGCATTATTTCCGCCGCGATCCGGCTACCGCCAGCAATAGCAAACCGGTGTTTAACCGCTTCGATGATGAGTTACCGGCCAGCGAACGCTCAGTCACAATCGAGAATGATCTGCTGGTACGGGTCGAGACCGGCACCATCAACCGCTTTATTTACGTTCTGCTGATTCCCACCACCACGCAGGACCAACGCGATCAGCCCGACCTCAGCCACTGGAATGGCAAAGCGGTTTATCACTTTAAGGGCGCCGTTGGCATTGGCTTCCAGCAGGGTGAAGCCCGTTTACAGCGCCTGCTACGCGATATGCAGCCAGCATTACAACAAGGTTTTGCGGTGATGTATTCCACCGGCACCGAAACCGATTACCTCTATAACGCCACCCTTCAGGAAGACACCGCATTGCGGGTCAAACAGCAATTCAGTCAGCGTTATGGCCAGCCGCAATACACCATAGGTTTTGGTGACTCAGGCGGTGGCCTGCAGCAGTATCTGATGGCACAGAACCATCCGGGGCTGATCGACGGTGGTGTGGCCATTATTGCCTACCCCGACATGATCACCCAGGTCACCTACGGCCTTGATTGCGAATTGCTGGAGTACTATTTCGATCGCCTCGCGCCAGACCCGGAGTTCTGGCGTAACCCACTACATCGCAGCTGGATTGAAGGCCTCGGGTACAACGAAAACGCCAGCCCCGCCACGCTGGATTATCTGACCAGTGTCGTCAGCCTGTTAAACGGCCGTTTGCCACCGGCCAAAGATGGCGCCACCGAATGTAATCGCAACTGGCGTGGCATTTCCGCCAACGCCAACAACCCGCACTTCAACAGCCATTTCGCCCGTTACAGTACCGAAGTGAACAAAACCAACTTCTGGAGTCACTGGCAGGACAACCGCCATGCCTACGGCACCGACCGTTACGGCCGGGCGCTGGTGCCAACCGGCAATATTGGCGTGCAATATGGACTGGCCGCCTGGCGCGATGGTCGTATTAATGCCGGACAGTTTTTTGACATCAACCGTCAGGTCGGCGGCTGGAAACCACAGGAACAGATGCAACAGGAACACTTCTGGCTGGCCAGTCAGGATGATGGTTTCGGTGGTTTGCTGCGCTTCTCCCCTTGGGGCGAACACAATATGACCCACAACGGCGAACGGGTTACGCTGGCTCCGCGTAGCGCCGGTTCACGCGCCGCCGAACTGGGCGCATGGCGCTCGGGCCAGGTATTCCGGGGTGAGATCGGTATTCCGCTGATTGATGTCCGTCCCTATCTCGACCGCACACCCAACATGCACCACAGCTGGGCTTCGTTAGCCAGTCGCGCACGTATTCTGAAGCAACAGGGCCAGAATCCATGGCAACAAATCTGGACCAGCGCGCCCGATTACAAAGCCCAATGGGACGCCTTTGCGGCGATGACCCGCTGGCTGGATGAACGTGCAGAAGGACAATGGCAGAACCAGGTTCCCGACTGGGCCAACGACCGCTGCCTGGATTCCAGTGGTGGTGTGATCGCGCACGGTGATGACGTCTGGAACGGTGCCTGGAACCAGCAAGACGACGGTGCCTGTACACGCCAATACCCGTTTTTTATGAGTAGCCGTCAGGTGGCGGGTGATGACTCGCGCGCCACCAGCCTGATTTGCCCACTCATGAGTGTGGATGCCGCGATTGCGGCCGGTGTATACGCACCTCTCGACATCACTCCTGCTCTGCGAGAACAGCTACAAGCAACGTTCCCGCAAGGCGTTTGTGATTACCGTGCAACCACAAGCGACGGCACAGGGATGTGAGTGCTTCAGTCCAGCGAGCGGCTACGCTCAGCTGGCACAAACAGGGCTTTCAGCAGGTAGTCGCGGAATTCAGGCTCCCACGGCTGTAAGGCAGCGGCTTCTCGCATACAGAGCAACCAGGCATCCCGCTCAGCCGGACCAATCGGGAACTGCCGATGAAACGCAGGGATTACGATCGGGCCATAACGTTCGCCAAACAACTTCGGACCACCCAACCAACCACACAGGAAACGGGTCAGTTTGTCGTGGATCAGCGTCATGTCTTCAACGTTATGCATGGCCAGAATGCCCTTGGCCTCGGGCAAGGTTTGCATCATCCGATAAAAATCATCAACCAGGCGTTTGAGACCATCATAACCGCCTGCGGCCTGATAAGAGGCATCACCCTCGCCATACACTGGCCGAGGGCTCAATTGTGTATTCATCACCATCTCCAACACCGTGGTTTGCGGCGGATTCAGAGTGCTCCTTAGTGCATTGTGCGTTAACCAGTGATCGACTCAGACCAGCGGCAATAGCTGCAATTCACTGCGAAATTCAAAAGACTCACCGCTAACGGGATCAACAAACGCCAGCTCCCGCGCCAGTAGTTGCAACGGCCGCGTGTAATCCGCCGCCAGTTTGTCATCCACTCGCGGATACAGGGGATCATGCAAAATCGGTGCGCCCAGCGCTGACATGTGCAACCGCAGCTGGTGTTTTTTACCCGACACCGGCTCCAGACGGTAACGCCAATAGTGCTCACCACGCTCCAGCACATCAATACGGGATACAGAGTTCACCTCACCTGCTACTTCCTGCGACAAGAAGAACTGCTCCCCACGCACAATACGACTTGCCCGATCATGAGGAAATTCAAGATCCGGCAATGCGGGCGCAATGGCTTCATATGACTTGCTGATCTGGCGATCACGGAACAACCCCTGATACAAACTACGGGTTTCCGGCTGCAGAGAAAACAACACAAGCCCGGCGGTGTGACGATCAATACGGTGCACAGGTTGCAACTGATAGTTGCCTAACTGTGTCATCAAGCGACTTTGCAACGTCTGACTAACGTAACCACCTCCCGGTGTTACCGGCAAAAAATGCGGTTTGTCGGCAACCAGAAAATGTTCCGTCTGAAACAGAATACGTTCATAAAAGGGGATTTCGACTTCATTACGAATTTCACGGAAGTACAACACCCGCTGACCACGCACAACCGGGCTATTGGCTGACAGAGATTGATGGTTGGCATCCTGGACCATCCCGCGTTCAAAACGGTCAAGCCAGGTAGTCCGGTCAATGTTAGGGAATTGCTCACACAAACAGTCGAGCAGACAGTCCCAACGATCCGCAGGAACCACAAACACACTGGGGCGGCAAAAAGCAATCACAGTACCATTCTCAGCAATAAATCAACCATCCGCATAAATTTCCATAGCGACTACCGAATTGCAAACAATCCGAACATTCTGACGCCAGAACATGAGAGCAAGCCTTAAAGCCCCTCTGAATAACCCGATAAGCCAGAACTGTTCAAAGTTATTCAGAGCCCCACTTGTTACTGATTGTAAAAGCACAGCACCAATCATTGATGCCACGGGACCAGATAAAGACCATTATGATGATTTTTTTATCAATAGTAGTCACTATACGCCCAATAATGCCTTGAAATGTCAAATCACGTCATGATCCTGAGATTCAAAACAGCCAAAACACAAAAACAAAGGGGCTTTGCATTCTGGAAAACTTATTTGAAAAAGACCACATTGCTACCTGATTATGAAACAGAATTTTCCACATCATTGCCTGCCTTCATTGTCACAGATTGACCTAAATCACCAATACTAACCCCATACCATCTAACAAAGTGATTGATTTTAAAGGAGAATACCGATCGTCTTACAATCCTATTATTAGGTTGCCTCTCGATGGTCTATAGTGACAAAATCTTGCTACGCCAACTGACACACGATGCCATCTTCGTGCTAAGTGCGATGACATCGCGCACCTTCGATGTCAGGAAATGAATAGGGACAGCAATATGATCGGAGCAAAGGAACTGTTCTCCTTTATTACTGGTCGGTTATATTTAAATTGCCAGACTCAGGTCTCTGGACCACTTTTATTGTTCGTACTATTGGAGTTAATCGTACCAGCAGCTGTCGCTGCCAGTTCGATAACGCCTGTCGTGAATTATGCAGAAGCGCTGCAAAAATCCATTTACTTCTATGAAGTCCAGCAGTCTGGAGTATTACCCCCATGGAATCGCGTACCATGGCGTGCAGATGCTACGGTTAATGACGGCAAAGATGCCGGTCTGGATCTGTCTGGCGGTTGGTACGATGCCGGGGACTACGTCAAATTCGGTTTCCCAATGGCGTCAGCCGCCACCATGCTGGCATGGGGGGTTGTTGAGTACCCTCAGGCCTATCACAACAGCGGCCAATGGCCACACATTCGCAACAACCTGAAGTTTGTTGCTGACTATCTCATGGCTGCACATCCACAACCCAATCTTCTTTATGTACAGGTTGGGCTGGCAGAACAGGATCATGCCTGGTGGGGGCCTGCAGAAGTCATAGAACAATCCGGCGCCAAAGCAAGCCGCCGTCCAGCGCAATCCATCTCGCCACAATGCCCTGGTTCTGATGTTGCCGGAGAAACCTCGGCAGCACTGGCTGCCATCTCGATGGTATTTGCAGACGAACCAGACTATGCCAGAGAGTTACTACGCCATAGTCGTGAGCTATATGAATTTGCCAATCGTTATAAAGGGAGTTATAGCAATTGTATTTCCGATGCGTTCCAACACTACCGCTCATGGAGTGGATTTCAGGACGAGCTGGTGTGGTCATCCATCTGGTTATACCGCGCGACAGGCCAACGCAATTATCTGCAAGCTGCTGAAAGTCTCTATGACGGACTCAGCGATGGCGCCAGTGAAAAAGCTTTCAGCTGGACCCAATCCTGGGACGACAAGAGTTATGGCAGTTATCTGCTGCTGGCTCGCCTGACCGGAAAGCCACGCTATCGCCAGGATGTTGAACACTGGCTCGATTTCTGGACGACTGGTTATAACGGCAATCGTGTGCATTACACCCGTGGCGGTATGGCACAACTGGATGCCTGGGGTTCGAACCGATACGCTGCCAACACCGCATGGGGAGCACTGCTCTACAGTGACTACCTCAATGACCAGAAGCAGGATCCTGCTCGCTGCGATCGTTACTACCTGTTCGCAGTGCGTCAGATGAACTACCTGCTGGGTGATAACCCGCTGGGTATGAGTTACCAGATTGGTATGGGCAACAAGAGCCCGCAGAACCCGCATCATCGCGGTAGCCATGCCAGCTGGAACAACAATATTGAGGAACCGAAAACCAATCGTCACCCACTGATTGGCGCCCTGGTCGGTGGGCCCTATAAAGAAGACCAGTTTGACGACAACCGCACGGACTACATCGGCAATGAGATCAGCATCAACTACAACGCCGGTTTTACCAATGCTCTCGCCCGCCTGTATCTGGACTTTGGGGGACAGCCAATTGCCGACAGCCAGTTCCCACCGGCGGAAAATGTTTACAACGAATACGTGGTAAGTGCCATCCTGAAATCATCTCGTCAGGATCAGGTTGAACTGCAAGCCAGTATTGAAAACCGCACAGCCTGGCCAGCACGCTCCAGCCGCGACCTGACACTGCGTTACTGGATCGATCCAAAATTATCGGAAGGCAAGCCCGTCGCCGCCAAAGATTTGAAGATATCCAGCAGTAACAAAACTCTGAAACTGTCTTCGTGGGGAAAAAGTGGTTTGTATTACATCGACATTCCGGTTCCCAAAGTCAGCGTGCCAAGTGGGATATACGGCAGTCACAGCTCCGTCAATCTGAGTATTCGTCAGTCCGGTAACACTAGCGGCCTGACTAATACTATTGACAAGAACTGGAGCCGATACAATACGCAGCCACAGCTCAGCCCGGCGTTCGCTGTGTATGAAAATGGCCAGCTGATGTGGGGCGATGAACCCTGTGAGAATAAAACCGGGATTTGTGCTTCGGTAACCAGCAACCAGATTATGGGAACAACTCGCAATTTCGGCCCCTTGCTGGCACGTCTGATGACCCGCATGCCAGCCACTGCCACTGGCTTAAAACGTAACAGCACAACAGCACCAGAACCCAGGCCGAAACCAGACAATCCGGATATGCCGAAGAAGCCTTCATTGCAAGACCCGGACAGCTCATTCTTTGGGGAAAACGATACAGCGCCACTGTCAAATATTCGTGATAGCAAGGCAGCCACCACCTTTGCAAGCGTTCGCGCACAAACACCGGACATACCGATTCCAGAAACCGGTAACCCTGGCCATCTGACAACTCGCGGGTCCACAGCGTTCACAGACACCACAACCAACTTCTCGACACCCGCCCGCCCGCATCAGCCATCGGTAACGTCCTCGGACCAAACACCCCCACAGTCCAGCCATCGCTCCGTCACTGTTACCGATAACACACCATTGCAAGCCAACATGGGCAAAACCCCAAAGCTGCAATGCCGCTATATTATTCGAGATCAATGGCCGGGCGGTTTTACTGCCGAAATCGAGGTATCCAACCGCAACCCGTTTACCGTGCACGACTGGCAGGTGCGTTGGCGTTATGCCGATGGCTCAAAGCCACTGCAAACCTGGAACGCCAACCTGCGTAGCCGGGATAGTCATATCGCCACTCCGACTGACTGGAACCGGGATATTCCGCCAGGAGGCTCTCTAGTCATTCGTCTGGAAGGTGTAACGGCGTCAGTAAACCGTAAATCGCGGCCTCCGATTTTCGAGGACGACTGCCTGAAAAGCTGACACGAAACTGTAAATGCTGACGCTATCTACAACCTTAATTGTAAGTTTGTGAGACAATCCACACAAAGTAATGACAGAAGTCACAGACACTATGTGCATTCATAGGCAATCCTAGTCACAACAAGATCACAACTTGCGACAAGGATTCAAAGGATTATGAAACAGTCCACATTTCACGTGAAGCGCACTTCCATATCGCTAGCGCTGGCTAGTGTTTTTGCACTTCCCGGCATTGCCAATGCCACCCCGAACTACGGGGAAGCGCTGCAAAAATCCATTTATTTCTACGAAGCCCAACAGGCGGGTGAACTTCCTTCGTGGAACCGGGTTGAATGGCGTGGTGACGCCACTGTCAACGATGGCAGCGATGTCGGACTGGATCTTTCAGGCGGCTGGTATGATGCTGGCGACCACGTCAAATTCGGCTTTCCGATGGCTGCCTCAGCCACCATGCTGGCCTGGGGTGTGGTCGAAAATCCACAAGCCTATGAAGCCTCCGGGCAGATGCAACACATCCGCAACAACCTGCGCTTTGTAGCGGACTACTTTGTGGCAGCTCATCCGGACGACAACACCTTTTACGGTCAGGTTGGCACTGGCTCATCCGATCACGCCTGGTGGGGCCCGGTTGAAGTTCTGGAAGCCACCGGCAAGGCAACCGCCACCCGTCCTTCCTATGCGATCTCCCCTACCTGTCCGGGAACAGATCTGGCCGGTGAAACTGCCGCTGCACTGGCGGCCATTGCCATGGTGTTTGCAGAAGACGATCCGGCCTATTCCAGCAAACTGCTGACTCATGCTGAATCCCTGTACCATCTCGCTGTGACCTACAAGGGCAAATACTCCGACTGCATCACCGATGCCTCCGGTTTTTACAATTCATGGAGTGGTTACCAGGACGAACTGGTGTGGTCTGCCGCCTGGCTGTATCGTGCCACCGGTAACAGCAGTTACCTGAGCGCAGCGACCAGTGCCTACAACAACCTGGGCACCACCTCTGGTGGCGTAAAATCCTATACCTGGACCCAGGCCTGGGATGACAAGTCCTATGGCTCTTACGTGCTGATGGCAAAACTGACTGGCAACAGCAGCTACCGCGCCGATGCCGAACGCTGGCTCGACTACTGGACCACCGGCTACAACGGCCAGCGTGTTTCCTATACCAGTGGCGGCCTCGCCCAGCTGGATCAATGGGGGGCCAACCGTTACGCTGCCAATACCGCCTGGATTGCCCTGGTGTATTCGGATTATCTGAAATCAGTAGACCCAACCAACAGCCGCGTTGACACCTACTACAACTTTGCCGTCAGCCAGCTGCAATACCTGCTGGGTGACAACCCGATGGGTATTCCGTACCAGATTGGCCTGACTGAAGACGGTCCGAAAAACCCGCACCACCGCACTTCCCATGGCAGCTGGTCTGACAGCATCAACAGCCCGACCGACAACCGTCACCTGCTGATTGGTGCACTGGTCGGCGGCCCGGGTTCCGGTGACAGCTATACCGACGACCGCAGTGACTACGTCGCCAACGAAGTCGCCACCGACTATAACGCCGGTTTCACCTCGGCACTGGCACGCCTGTATCTGGATTTTGGTGGTTCACCGATTGCGGAAGACCAGTTCCCGCCCGCCGAAACCCGTGATGATGAGTTTTACGTAGAAGCTGCGGTCAATTCTTCCGGCCCACGTTATGTAGAACTCAAGACCGTTGTGTACAACCACAGCGCTTGGCCTGCTCGCGTCAGCGACCATCTGACCATGCGTTACTGGGTCGATCTCAGTGCCGAAATAGCCGCCGGTTATGATGTTTCGGACGTCACCATCAGCAGCGGTTACAGCCAGGCCACCAGCATCAGCGCCCTGCAAAGCTGGGGCAACCCGGATGATCATATTTACTACATCGACATCTCGTTTGCCGGGGTAAATATTTTCCCGGGTGGCCAATCCGATTCGCAAAAAGAAGTGCAATTCCGTCTGTCGTTGCCAACCAACACGAACAGCAGCGATTGGGACAACAGTGCCGATCCATCATGGGACAACTACAGCAGCAGCCTGACCCAGACCAGCCGCATCGCCCTGTATGACAACGGCGAACTGGTATGGGGCGAAGAACCAAGCGCTGCCTGCGGTGCCGACACCGGCGTTAACTGTGCACCGGAAGCCGAGTCTCTGACCGTCACTGGCAGCTACAACACCACCCTCGGCATGACTCTGACAGGGACCGACAGCGACGGCTCCGTGACTGATTTTGTGATTGTCGATCAGCCACAGCACGGCACCATTGAATTCATCGTACCGGCCACCGGAACAGCATCTGCCTGGTATACCCCGGCATCCGGCTTCTTCGGCACCGACAGCTTCACCTATCAGGTGGTGGATGATCAGGGTGCCAGTTCAGCTGTGGCGACTGTCAACATCACCATTGAAGCACCTGTAGTTCCAGCCGTGACCATTCAGTCACCGACCGCAGGCACAGAAATTGAAGCGGGTAGCAACTTCACCCTGCAGCTTGCTTACAGCAATGCCGCCAGCGTCGAGATACAGATCAATGGCACCACGGTGGCCACTGAAGTCACCAGCAATCAGATCAACCTGCAGGCACCGGCCAGCACCGGCAACTTCACCCTGACCCTGATTGCACTCGATGACGAAGGCAACGAACTGGATGCCAGCAGCACTGTCACGCTGGTCGCCGTAGAACCACAACCCAACCAGGCTCCAGACGCTGCGTTTATCATCAGCAGCCAGTTCCTGGTGGTGGGTTTTGATGCCTCCGGCAGCAGTGATGCCAACGGCGATAGCCTGACCTACCAGTGGGACTTTGGTGACAACAGCAGCGCCACCGGTGTGACCACCAGCCACACCTACAGCAGTGCTGGCACCTATACCGTGACCCTGACCGTCAGCGACGGCGAAGACAGCACCAGTATCAGTCGTGAGATCAGCGTCGAAGCCGCCGTGAGTGGTGCGGTCAGCTGTGAAAACGGTAGCGGTGACATCTGGAATACCGGTGCGGTACTGAACAACATCAAGGTGACCAACCTGGGTGATACCAGCACCGACTGGAGTGTTGAGATTCCAGTAAATGGCGCTACTGCAATTCAACAAGCCTGGGGAGCAACGGTGGTATTAAGTGGCAATCGCCTGATTGCGACCGGTACAGGCCTGGCCGCTGGAGGCAGCCAGTTGTTTGGCATCCAGCTAGAGCACAGCGGTAACTTCAGTTACTCTGCTTGCATCAGTAACACCGACGACTCCGGTAGTGATGACTCAGGCACTGGTGGTTCTGATGACAACGGTGGTTCTAATGATGGTTCCGGCACAGGCAATACCCCTCAGGCGACCTGCAGCTTCGACGTCACAAGCGAATGGAACAGTGGATTTACTGGCCAGGTTACGATTACAAACACCAGTTCCACCACGATTAACGGCTGGAATACGTATTGGGTATTCAATGATGGCAGCACTTTTGCCAATGGCTGGAGTGCAAACTACTCCAGTAATGGCAATAGCGTCAGCGCCTCAGCCATGAGCTGGAACAGCAGTATCGCGCCAGGAGCGAGTGTTATCTTCGGCTTTAATGGTAATAAAGCTACTAACAGTAGCGCCGCTCCAAGTGTCGAAATTCTGGGCGATATTTGTAATTGACCAGTACGCATTGAGTTTTACCCTCGCACCCTTAACCCTTGGGTGCGAGGGCTTTTGCTTACGAGTTAACCTCTCCTGCCAACAAATTGGCCGCCAGCCCCACAAACACCAGCGCAGCCACCCGATTCAACCCCTTCTGGACATCAGGATTATGCACAAAACGGTCGTGTAACCTGCCCGCCAGCACCGCCAGCAAACCAAACGTCAGCAACGACACCAGAATAAACACCGCGCCCAGTACCAGTGTCTGGCTTGCCACCGAGCCCGCTTCGACATCGACAAATTGTGGCAAAAACGCCAGGAAAAAAATCGTCACCTTGGGATTGGTGATGTTCATCAGAATGCCACGCCGGTACAAACGTCCGAAACGCTCGCTCTGTGTAAACCCGGCCCCGGTATGACCTGCCCGCCAGCTGTTAACCGCCAGCCACAGCAGATACAAGGCACCCGCCACTTTCAACGTCGTAAAGGCAATGTGTGATGCCTGAATCAGCGCCGCTACTCCCACTACCACCAGCGACGTATGCACCAGCAACCCGGTGCACAGTCCCAGGGTAATCGCCCAACCACTGCGCCGCCCGGCCATGGCCGACTGGGCAACCACAAACAGATTGTCAGGGCCTGGTGCCAATGCCAACGCCAATGAGGTAAGGGCAAACAGTCCAATACTTTCTGGAACCACCATGTTGAGTTCATCCTGAGTTCAAATTCGGGCGTGAGCTTAAACAATCACCCGCAATTCAGCACTAACGTTGTGCTCCTGACAGGCAGATACACCCGACACTACCGTTCAGTTCAGCGAGATACCTGCCTTGTGTTAGTCTGATAGAGCTGGGGGATTGCCAATAGTCCTCCGGCATGACCATTTGCAGTACAGGAGCACAAACTGTGTTGAAGAACCAACCCCACCGTTCCCAACGCATCCTGCATATGGCAGCTCCCCGTTTTGAGCCTCGCCGCCCACCGGTTAAAGCTGCCACTCTGCCTGAAACAGAGACTTCAGGATCAGTTAACCGTAAGACCCCGACCTCCGCGTCACCCATAAAAACAACAACCTGAGCACATCAGAACCCAGCAGGACTCAAGAATCAGAGCCGTGTTAACACGGCCAACCCCGGCCAGTGCCCAATCAGGGCGCTGGCTTTTTGATATACGGATCCAGAAACGCCTGATTTCGCGGCCAGGCTAACCAAAATCGATATATGGCTATCGACCAATTTCCCGAATGTGGCACACTTTACCTATCGTTTTTGGGATAAAAGAGCGTCAAATTCTGGATATAACGATACTTCAACCGGATAGACACAGGATGTGACACGCAGCCGACGTACCGGCGAGGACTTACATGCAACTGGACAAACTGCAGTATGGCGCAGACGGCTGGTCCATGATCCGTCAGGCAATCGGCAATCCAGATAACGCATCCTTGATATTGGTCTTTGGTGACTCAGATCTATCCAATCCCAGACGTCTGTTAGACGAACTGCATCAACGCTATCCCAATGCATGGATCGCCGGAGCCTCGACCTGCGGCAATATTCTCGGCGACGAAATCAACCGCCACGAAGCTGTTGCCACTGCGATTCAGCTCCAGCAAGGATCTGTTCACTGCACCAGCCTGCCATTTGTCGCGGGTGACAATATCGAACGACTGGCCCAACGTCTGCACGACCAGTTACCCACCCCCCACCTGAAACACGTTTTGGTGTTCTCCGATGGCCTGCAGGTGAATGGTTCAGAGTTGGCCAGAGGCTTTAATCACTGCCCCCATCCCGTTACTGGCGGTCTGGCAGGTGATTCCACCCGTTTTGAAAAAACCTGGGTAATGGCCAACGACATGCCCGCAGCTGGGCAAATCGTGGCCATCGGACTGTACGGTGACAATATTCAGGTCGAGTGTGGCAGTTATGCTGGCTGGAGTGCCTTTGGCGCCAACCGCCGTGTTACCCGTTCGCAGGGCAACTGCCTGTATGAGCTGGATCATGAACCCGCCCTCGCCCTCTACAAACGCTACCTTGGTGATTTTGCCAACGAGCTGCCAGACAGCGGCATGCGCTTTCCGCTCTGTATCGAAACCGGACTCGAAGAAGAAGGGATTATTCGCACCCTGCTGGGCATTAACGAGGCCGAACAAAGCATCACTTTCGCCGGTGATATTCCAGAAGGCTGCACCGTACGGCTGATGCACCCGAACTTCAATCGTCTGATCGAAGGGGTCGCCAATACGGTTCAGGGCATGGCCAATCACAACCCGGAACAGCAACTGGGAACGGGGCTGGCGCTGGTGGTCAGCTGTGGCGGTCGTCGCAGCGTGCTGGGCGTTCAGACCGATGAAGAATTGGGGATTATCCGTGACCACCTGCCAGCCGATTTCTGGATCACTGGTTTTTATTCTTATGGCGAGCTGGGCCCACTGAAGTCCACCGGATCACATTGTCATCTGCACAACCAGACCGTTACGGTAACCTGCATTCATGAACACGGTCGGGAGGATTCACCGGCATGAGCATGCATCCATTACTGAAACGCCAGCTCAAACGTTATCTGAAAGAAAAAGCCGATGGCGAACTGCCTGATGATCTGCAGGCCCTGCTGGATCGAGTCAGTGACACCTACCAGCAAATGGACCGGGAACGACGTTTTTTCGAACACGTAATCAGTATGAATTCGCGCGAGCTGAACGACAAAAATCGCCAGCTTCGCCGCACATTGATGTGCCTGAACACTGCCCAGCGTATTGCCTCCACCGGCAGCTGGGCCATGGATCTGGGCACCGGCAAACTCACCGCCTCCAGCCAGTTACACCGCATTCTCAATCTGGCCTCCGGTCAGGATGTCAGCATCGGCTTGTTGCAACGCCTGATACATCCGGCCGATACCCACCTGGCCGACGCCTGCTTCACTGAAACCCTCAGTCATGGGCACTTCGACGCAGTGTACCGTTTGATAATTGATGACGAAATCCGCTTTGTCCACGAACATCGAGAGCTGGAATATGACCATCACCAGCGGCCGCTGCAGATTCATGCCACCCTGCAGGATGTCACCAACCAGAAAAAAGCCGAGCAGGAACTGAACCTCTACGCCGACGTGTTTCACAAAAGCGGCGAGGGTATTGCCCTGCTTAATGAACGGCAACAACTGGTTGCCGCCAACGACTCCTGGTTACGAATGACCGGCTTCTGTGCGAGCGACCTGCCGCTGAACTATGCTGGCATTCTGCTCAGCGAAGATAATCCTGCCGACCTGACTGGAGAAATCAGCCGAGCAATACGCCATCGCGGTTTCTGGCAAGGCGAGCTGCTGGGCCGCCGCAAGGACGGCAGCAGTTTCCCGCAACTGGTGTCGGTATCAGCCAGCAGTCTGGATGCCAGTTCACCGCATCATTACATCGTCAACGTAATCGATATCACCGAACGCAAGGAAGTTGAGAAGCGCATCCATCATCTTGCTCACCACGACGCACTGACTGGCTTGGTGAACCGCATCAGTCTTGATGAACGTCTGACATTTGCTATCAGTACGGCACGTCGTCATAACCATATGCTGGCGCTGATGTTTATCGACATGGATCGTTTCAAGATCATCAATGACACCCTCGGCCACGCCGCCGGTGATAACCTGCTCATAGAAGTTGGAAAACGCCTGCGTGATGCCGTCCGTGAGTGCGACATCGTCGCACGCATTGGTGGTGACGAGTTTGTGGTGGTCTTTACCGGCATCCAAAGCCGCAGTGCTGCGGCACCACTGGCGCGATTCCTGATTGAAAGCCTGAGTTTTCCCTACCGGTTTGAAGGGGCACCCATGATCAGCAGCCCAAGTATTGGCATCAGTTTGTATCCAAACGATGGTGATAACCTCGATGCCTTGCTGCGTGCTGCCGACACGGCCATGTACTTCGCCAAACAATCCGGCCGTAATCAGTACCGTTTCTTCAGTGACTGCCCGCCTAATCCCTGAGCCTGTTCTGATGGCTGAGGTCAGATACAACAAAAGCGGACATCTGGTTCAAGCATCCCTTTCGTCCACGCACATGTACACACTTGATTACAAAACATTCATCCATGGGTGTAATACCGATCAGTTAAGCACCCGTCGACATTCTTACACCTGGTTACCGCGTCGAATGGTCACGATCTGCTCGGCTTGTTAATTGGTTCTGCCGTATGAACTCATGGGTGCGCTTATCCACATTTTCTGTTGATAACTGCAGGAATAACTATTGCGTTACCAGATCATGCCTGCCTTCGAGCGAATAGATCAAAAAACATCCAACTGGATATTTGGCAGTCCTCTTATCGTCGGCATCAATACATCTTTTCGTGACAAACCCGCCATCACCTACCAAAGTCTTATACGTAGTCCGCGGGTCGGATTCCACCCAAATCCGCCATAACGAGCGGCTTGCAAAGCCGCATGGTTCGCGAGCCTTGCAATCATATTCGACCAACTACCTAGGTATTTTTACCAGGTATTTTTACCTATTACCGCAATCACACTACGTAGTTCACCCATAGGTGGTCGCAGTCACCCGTATAGCCTGAAAAAGTTCCAGACAGCACCATAAAAAAACCTGATGACCCGGGGATGCACCTGTTGCCTAAACAGAAGCCCCAAACCGGGTCCGACTGGAACCAACAAACAGGATAAGAACAAGATGCTGAAACTCGCTCAACTCAAGCGTGCAGTTGTAGCTGCCGTGTGCGGCTTGCTGCTGGCCAATGGCGCCCAGGCTGATGAAAAAGTCTACAAGCTGAAGCTGGCTGAAACCTGGCAGGCTGACTTCCCTATTTTCGGTGATGCGCCACGTAACATGGCAGCCATGGCTGAAAAAATGTCCAACGGCCGTCTGAAAATCACCATCGACTCCGCTAACAAGCACAAGTCTCCGTTTGGTGTGTTCGACATGGTCAAGGGCGGCCAGTACGACATGGGCCACTCTGCTTCCTACTACTGGAAAGGCAAAGTACCTAACACCCTGTACTTCACTACCATGCCATTCGGTATGACCGCGCCAGAACAGTACTCCTGGTTCTACTACGGCGGCGGTATGCAGCTGATGGAAAAAGTGTACGAGCCATTCGGCATCCTGAGCTTCCCAGGCGGCAACACCGGCAACCAGATGGGCGGTTGGTTCCAGAAAGAAATCAACAGCGTTGCTGACCTGCAAGGTCTGAAAATGCGTATTCCAGGCTTCGCAGGTGAAGTTCTGGCCAAACTGGGCGTGAGCCCTGTGAACATTGCTCCGGGCGAGCTGTACACCTCTCTGGAACGTCGCACCATTGACGCTCTGGAATGGGTTGGTCCTTCCCTCGACCTGCGTATGGGCTTCCACAAGATTGCTCCGTACTACTACACCGGCTGGCACGAACCTGCTACCGAACTGCAGTTCATGATCAACAAGAAGTCCTGGGACAAACTGCCAGCTGACCTGCAGGAAATCCTGCGTGTCGCCATGCGTACCGCTGCTTACGACATGTACATCCAGTCTTACCACGAATCTTCTGAAAACATGGCCGTTCTGGATACTGAATATCCAAACGTGAAGATCAAGACTTTCCCAGCTGACGTAATGGCGGCTATCGAAAAAGCCAACTCCGAACTGCTGGCCGAGAAAGCCAAAGAAGATCCACAAGCCAAGGAAATCCTCGATTCCCAGGCTGCTTACATGAAAAAAGCCCGTCGCTGGACCGACATCTCCGACAAGGCTTACCTGAACAGTATTTCTGCTCAGTAATCACCTCCTGACTCCCGCCGGATAGCCGCCCCCATAAGGATCGCGTGCTACCCGGTCGGGTTGCTGTACTACCCCCACCCGGGAGAAAACCCATGCTGCTTCGGGCTGAGCGTCTTATCAATCGCTTTTCCGACCTGCTCGGCAACATTTCGGCCGTGCTGTTTCTGCTGATGATGGTGAACGTGTTTGTTAACGTGGTTCTGCGTTACACCATGAACGTATCGTCGATTGCTTCCCAGGAAATGGAATGGCACCTGTTTGCCACCATGTTCATGCTGGGTATCCCTTACACCCTGCGTCACGACGGCCATGTTCGCGTTGACCTGGTGTATGAGCGTCTGCCAAACCACCTGAAGGACTGGATCGATATCCTCGGTGGTTTGCTGCTGTTGCTGCCATTCTGCGTGCTGATCGTGTGGTACGGCCTCGACTTCGCCAAAGAGTCCTGGATGCTCAACGAAACTTCCGGTGATCCGGGCGGCCTTCCGTACCGCTGGATTATCAAGTCGATGATTTCCTTTACCTTTTTCGCCACCGCCATTGCCGGTATCGGCATGATTCTCGGCAGCGTTAATGAGCTGCGCGGTGTGAAACACGACCACACCCGGAAGGTGACCCTATGATCGGTATTGTGATGTTTCTTGTGGCGCTGGTGATGCTGATGTTCGGCTTCCCAGTGGCCTTTACCTTCGGTGGTGTTGCACTGGTATTCGGTGTAATTGCAGAAGGTCCGGATATTTTCTCCTTCATGCCATTCCGTATTCAGGCGGTGATGGAAAACGTCACCATGATGGCGGTACCGCTGTTTATCTTCATGGGTATCGTTCTGCAGCGCACCAAACTGGCAGAGCAACTGCTCGAAGCCATGGGCAAGCTGTTTGGTGGTGTGCGTGGTGGTCTGGCCATTTCTACCGTTCTGGTAGGTGCCCTGCTGGCAGCCTCTACCGGTGTGGTAGGCGCGTCTGTGGTGGCCATGGGTCTGATCTCCCTGCCGGTCATGCTGAAGTACAACTACGATAAAGGCCTGGCCTGCGGCACCATCTGTGCTTCCGGTACTCTGGGACAGATCATTCCACCATCCATCATCCTGATCATTTTGGGTGACGTGATGGGTATTCCGGTGGGCGACCTGTTCCATGCTGCCATGGCGCCAGGTTTTATCCTGATCGGCGCGTACATCCTTTACATCCTGGTGTACAGCTTCCTGAAACCGGAAGTGGCTCCAGCCCTGCCAGCCGATGCCAATATTGAAAGCAAAGCGCAGTTGTACGCTCAGGCCATGAAAGCTATCGTGCCTCCACTGGCACTGATTCTGGTGGTTCTGGGTTCGATCTTTGCCGGTATTGCTACCCCTACCGAGTCTTCTGCTCTGGGTGGTATTGGTGCCGTTGGTCTGGCCGTTGCTTACGGTACCTTCAGCTGGAAAATGATTTACGAAGCCGCTGAAGAAACCGTCAAGATCACTGCGATGGTATTTGCGATTCTGATTGGTGCAACCGCCTTCAGTATGGCTTTCACCTACACCGGTGGCGACGCCATCGTTGAAGAAGTGCTGAGCAACCTGCCTGGTGGTGAAGTTGGCTTCCTGGTGCTGTCGATGGTGGCCATTTTTGTACTGGGCTTCTTTATCGACTTCGTGGAAATCAGTTTTATTATCGTACCGATTCTGCTGCCAGTGGCTGAAAGCCTGGGTATTGCTCCACTGTGGTTCTCAATTCTGATTGCCATGAACCTGCAAACCAGCTTCCTGACACCACCGTTCGGCTTCGCCCTCTTCTACCTCAAAGGGGTAGCACCAGCATCGGTGAAAACCGTCGATATCTACCGTGGCGTACTTCCATTTATCCTGATCCAGGTTGCTGTGGTGGTCTCGATTATGGTATTCCCGGAGTTCTACGGTCTGGTTGACTGATCTCCTACCCTGAAACAGCTGCCTGCGGGCAGCTGTTTTCTTTCAGAAGAAGCCTCTAACGTGCGTCTGTCATTCAAAGCCAAGATTCTGTTACTAACCATTCTGCCCATGGTCGCGCTGTCGCTGGCCATCAGCTGGATGTACCAGCGCCAGGCCCGGGAACTGACCGAACAGCACGTTGCCATTTTTGAAGAAAACCTCCTCGAAAGCCGCCGTCAGGCCCTGATCGACTACGTCAGCCTGGCCATGAACTCCATCAATCCAGTGCTGGAAGACATGCGCAACGGTCTGGAGCCCGCGCTTGGCGAGGAACGTATCAAACACATCCTGCGCGGTCTGACCTACGACAAGGATGGTTATTTCTTCTGTTACACCGCCGATGGCGTCAACCTGGTGCATTCCACCCAGCCCGACCTCGAAGGCAAGAACCTGATGGACCTGCAAGACGAAAACGGCCAGTACGTGATTCGTGATCTGCTGGCCATTGCCCGCAAGGGCGGCGGGTTTTATCAGTACCTGTGGCGCAAGCCCACCAACGGCCTTGATCAGGTCAAACTCAGTTACGTCATCACCATCCCCCGTATGGGCTGGATGATGGGCACCGGTATCTACGTCGATGACATCATCCGTCAGGTACAGGAAATGCGCTCCAAGGTGGCGGCCAACGCCCGCCGCAGTTTCTGGGCATCGACCATCATGCTGGTGGTTACCTTGTCGATGGTGGTACTGGTAGTGACACTGGTGAACATGCACACCGCCCAGCTGGCCGACCAGCGTCTGCAGGAACTGGCCAACCGTTTTGTGACGTTCCAGGTGATGCAACGCCGCAACTTTGCCCGTGAGTTACACGACGGCATCAACCAGCTGCTGGTTTCGACCAAGTTGCGTCTGAATCTGGCCGACAAGAAATGGCCAGATGACAGTGCTCTTGAACACCTCGGCAAAGCCATCGAACAATTGAACACCGCCATTCAGGAAGTACGCCGCATTTCCCATAACCTGCGCCCTATCCTGCTGGATGACCTTGGCCTTGAAGCGGCCTTGCACGGTTTGCTGGATGAACTGGAAGAAAACGCCGACATCAGCACCCGTCGCCACATCCGGATTCCGCGCCAGCGCCTGCCCGACGCCATCGAGATGACCATCTATCGGGTGGTGCAGGAAGCCATTACCAATATTCGCAAACACGCCGACGCCAACTTCGTCAGTATCAGCCTGCGCTCTGACCAACAGACCATCCAGCTGACACTGGGCGATAACGGCAAAGGATTTTCACCGGATACCGACAAAAGCGGTATCGGCATCATGAACATGAGGGAGCGGGTGGAACTGCTGGGAGGCAAGTTTTCTGTCCGCAATCGCCGTCGCGGCGGTACACTCATTCACGCAGTGTTCCAGCTTGATCCGGAACCCGATCTGACCAGGGAGCAATCCATTCGATGACCACCAACGGACGCCAGCCAATCCGTCTGATTATTGCCGATGACCACCCTATGGTGCGTGAAGGCCTGAAAGTCAGCCTTGAAAGTGAAAACTACATTCAGGTGCTGGCCGATGTCAGCAACGGCCGTGAAGCCCTCGACAAGGCCGCCGAGTTAAAACCGGACGTGGTACTGCTGGATATTTCCATGCCCGTTATGGGTGGCATTGAAGCCTGCGAACTGTTCCGCCAGCAACTGCCTGACATCCGCCTGTTGATTGTGACCATGCACGATAACCGCGAGTACATCCTCAAGGTGATTCAAGCCGGTGCGGCGGGATACGTGTTAAAAGACGTTCCCACCGAAGAACTGTTGCTGGCAGTGCAAACCGTGCATCAGGGCGGCACCTATTTCAGCTCCAGTGTGGCGCGCACGCTGTTCAGTGAATTTGGCGCCCCGGTCGCCGGCGGCAGCAGCAGTCAGCAGGTGTTAAGCCCGCGAGAAACCGATGTGCTGGCGTTGATCACCGAAGGTATGGGCAACAAGGAAATCGCCCGTGAACTCGACATTTCCGTCCGCACGGTTGAAGCCCATCGTCTGAAGATCAAACAAAAGCTGGGGATCTCCAACTCGGCCGGTCTGATTCGTTATGCCCTTGATCGTGGCATTGGCAAAAGCGCTGGTTAATGACCGCGTCTATGGTGCCGGGGTTTCGCCTGGCACTTGCCCCCCTGAAATACGCCCACTGAAATACGCCCACTGAAATACGCCCACTGAAATACGCCTGCTGATAGACAACGGCTCATCAGCAGACACGCCGATGGCTATCCGGGTTAGAATCCCCGCCCCTTTGCTTACCAACCATCTACTGTATGACTCCCGGCAAACGATTGCTGCGACTGGCCGAACTCGCCGGTACCGGTTACCAACACATCTGGGATGGCTGCTGTGATCACGGCCAGCTGGGCGCTGCCCTGCTCGACCGCCATGCCGCCAACACCCTGCACTTTGTGGATATTGTTCCGGCCCTGATGAATGAACTGGCGCAACGTCTCAGCCAGTGGTACCCACAGGCCAACTGGCAATGCCATTGCCTTGATGTTGCTCAGCTGCCATTGCAGCACTACTCCGGCCACCAGCTGCTGATCATTGCCGGTGTGGGTGGTGATCTGATGGTACGCATGCTGAATCAGCTGGCCTCCGCCATTTCGGGTCTGAATCTTGAGTTGCTGTTATGTCCTGTGAATCACTGTCAGGATGTTCGTACAACCCTGCGGGAGCTGGGCTTTGGCCTTCTGCACGAAGAGTTGCTGGAAGAAAACCGACGCTGTTACGAACTGATCAAGGTGCGCGTACCGCCGCATTCATTGGCCTTGCCGAGCCTGGTGGGGGATGCCATGTGGCACGATCAGCGCGCCGGGCAAGCGGAGGTGGCACGTCGATATATGACCCGGACCCAAGCGCATTTGCAGCGAATTCAGGCCGGTGGCAAAGAAGACGTCAGCCCATGGCTCGACGCATTGCAGGCGATTCAGCTGCCCTGACGTTTAAAAAAATGCCGCTCCGGCAGGAGTACACAGGAGCGGCCAAGTGTTTGACAGCAGGTCAAACCGGGAGCCACCAGGATCACTGGTGGACTGAGATGAGACGATAAAACATAGGCGGCCAACAGGATAAAAGCCGCCTCACTACCCGATTGGAGTGGGAGATCTCCGTTCAGGTGAATAGATCAGGTGAATAAAAAGGGGCGCAACGAGCTGCGCCCTGGCCGTTTATTCCGCGGCCGCAATCAGACTGGCGTTACCACCAGCCGCTGTGGTGTCGATACACAGGTGACGTTCCAGCAGCAGACGGTGCGGGTCTTTCACCTCACTGATCAGTGGCAGAATTTCACCATCACGCTCAGCCAGCGCCATGCGGTATTCACGCATGGTTTTTGGATCGGCGTTACACACCACGGCCTTATAACCATCAACACGGGTCAGTGCCTGAGGCATCAGACGACCGTCCAGCGCTTCCAGTGGCAGATCGTGTTTGCCCAGACGCGCAACCGCTTCTGCAGCACCCGGCGCCACCAGCACCACACGGTTACCCGTGGCCAGTGCCAGTGCCGCCTGTTGCAGGCCGGCTTCCAGACCAGGGCCGAGTACCAGCACAACACCACGAGCGTGGAAGGACAAACGGTTCAGTTCACCGGTTGGCCCAGGCAGGTTGATGGCATCCAGATGTGGCACGTCGATACGCACACCCAGTGGGCGGAACAGCGCATTCACACGATCACCAACAGTCAGAATCACATCAGCAGCACACGAACGCTCTTGCAGACTGGTGATGGCACGGGTCAGCGGTACTGCACCCAGCATTTCGCCTTCGGCTACCATCACTTCCGCTTCACCACTCTGACGCAGGAAACGCGGCAGGTAGTTCGGACCACCGGCTTTTGGACCAGTACCGGACAGACCTTCACCACCAAACGGCTGAGAGCCCACAATCGCACCGATCTGGTTACGGTTGACGTAGCAGTTACCCACCTTGATCTTCGCGGTGATCTCTTCCACACGGGTGTCCATACGGGTGTGCAGACCAAAGGTCAGGCCATAACCCTTATGGTTCACAGCGTCGATCACAGAATCGATCTCACCGGCACGGAAAGTAGCCACGTGCAGAACAGGGCCGAAGATTTCTTCTTCCAGCTCTTCAATGCCCTTCACCCGAATCACGGTTGGGGACACAAACAGACCGGCTTCCGGCAGTTTCATGGTTTTGGTGACCTTGCCTTCGCGGGCCTTGGTAGCCACCCAGGTTTCAATGCGCTGACGCGCCGCCTGATCAATCACCGGACCAATATCCGTGGTCAATTCCCACGGGTTGCCCAGATTCAGCTCTGCCATCGCGCCGTACAGCATTTCCAGCAAGTTAGGAGCGATGTCTTCCTGCACGTACAGCATCCGCAGGGCGGAACAACGCTGACCAGCACTCTGGAACGCCGATGCCACCACATCCCGTACAACCTGTTCTGGCAGTGCGGTGGAGTCCACCACCATGGCATTCAGGCCACCGGTTTCGGCAATCAGAGGAGCGTCCGCCGCCATCACACCACTCATGGTGCGGTTGATGATCTGGGCAGTGCGGGTCGAGCCGGTGAAACACACACCGTCAATGCGCGCATCGTTGGTCAGTGGCGCACCGACGGCCACACCACTGCCCGGCAGCAGCTGAACCACACTGACCGGAATACCGGCTTCGTGCATCAGTTGTACGGCACGGGCGGCAATCAGCGGAGTCTGATCCGCCGGTTTGGCCAGTACGGCGTTACCTGCGGCAACCGCCGCCAGAATCTGACCGGTGAAAATCGCCAGCGGGAAGTTCCATGGAGAAATACAGGTAATCACACCACGAGCACGCAGAGCGTTGTCATCGCCCTGACCGTTACGCAGCGACAGCAGTTGCTGGGCGTAATAACGGGCAAAGTCGACGGCTTCGCGAATTTCAGCAATGGCATCCGGCAGGGTTTTACCGGCTTCACGACAGGCCAGCGCGAAGAATTCCACCGCGTGTTCTTCGTACAGGTCGGCAATACGGTTCAGCACCACCGCCCGCTGTTCCGCACTGGTGCTGCTCCAGCGCAGGTAACCGGCGCGAGCGGCACGAATGGCATTCTCAATATCAGCAGCCGAGGCAACACTGACCTGGCCGACCTGATCCTGCGGATTGGCCGGGTTAAACACCGGTTGGGCGCTACCAATGGCGATTGGAGCCGTCTGTTCACCTTCAACTGCAGCGACCATCGGCGCAGCCAGCCACTGGCGATCGGCAAATTCATCACGGGCAGCCAGCAGTGCCTGCAGACGATCCGGCGCACTCAGGTCCCAACCACGGGCGTTCTTGCGATCGGTGCCAAACAGCTGCTCTGGACGACGGATCACCTGGCTTGGTGTCACACCACCACGGGCGGCAATACGGGCAAACGGATCGGTAGCGATGTCTTCCGGTGAAATACGGGTATCGACAATCTGGTTCACAAACGAGCTGTTGGCACCGTTTTCCAGCAGGCGACGCACCAGATAAGCCAGCAGGTCCTTGTGTTCGCCGACCGGCGCGTAAATACGGCAGCGGGTGTTGTTGCCGGTCAGCACGGAATCGTGCAGGGCTTCACCCATGCCGTGCAGACGCTGGAATTCCCACTGGGTTGGCTTCAGATGGGAAGACATGTTCAAAATGGCGGCCACCGAATGGGCGTTGTGGGTCGCAAACTGCGGGTAGATCACATCGGTCATACCCAGCATTTTTTCCGCACAACACAGGTAGGACGCATCGGTGTGCACCTTGCGGGTGTAAACCGGGAAACCATCCAGCCCCATGGTCTGGGCACGCTTGATCTCGGCATCCCAGTACGCACCTTTCACCAGACGGATCATGATGCGACGGTTCAGGCTCTTGGCGAGGCTGTACAACCACTGGATAACGTACGGTGCACGTTGACCAAAGGCCTGCACGACCACACCAAAACCTTCCCAGCCTTCCAGTTCCGGATCACGCAGCACGGCTTCGATCACATCCAGCGACAGATCGAGACGGTCGGCTTCCTCGGCGTCGATGTTAAAGCCCATGTTGGCCTTGGCAGCCTGACGCGCCAGCTGACGAGTGCGGTCCACCAGCTCGTTCATTACCCGCTCGCGCTGAGCAATTTCATAACGTGGGTGCAATGCTGACAGTTTTACCGAGATACCCGGGTTTTCACCGATGGTCTTGTGAACACACAGCGGGGTCAGAGCACTGATGGCGCGGGAATAGGAATGCAGGTACGCAATAGCGTCTTCGTCGGTACGCGCCGCTTCACCCAGCATGTCGTAGGAATAGGTGTAACCACGTTTTTCCAGACGGGTAGCACGGTCGGTCGCTTCCTTGATGTTACGACCCAGAACGAACTGGCGACCCAGTTCTTTCATGGCTTGTGCCACGGCCATACGCACAACCGGTTCACCCAGACGTTTCACCAGACCACGCAGGGTGCTACTGATGCCCTGTTCGTCGACCGGCCCAATCAGTTTGCCGGTCAACATCAGTGCCCAGGTAGAGGTGTTCACCAGCGTGGAGGCAGAAGCGCCCAGGTGTTCACGCCATTCACCAAAGGCCACTTTATCTTCAATCAGGGCATCAATGGTGGAGGCATCCGGCACCCGCAGCAGCGCTTCGGCCAGACACATCAGAGCCACCCCTTCACGGGTATTCAGGCCGTATTCGGCGAGGAAGTTTTCCATCAGGCTTGGGGTGCTGTCGTTACGAACACGACGAACCAGCTCGGCCGCCTGGCGGGAGATCGCAGCCCGCTGCTCGTCACCCAGACCCGATCCGGCGATCAGGGTGCCCAGCGCCTGCTGTTCATCTTTGAGATAGAACTGCCGAATGGTCTGGCGGATACTTTCGAGTTCGGACTGCATGGATATTTCCTCAACAAGTAATGGAAAGTCTGGACGAGTGCCGACACTTTTGCCCGCACTCTGATAACCCCATTCTAGCCATGGAAAAAAGTCGTTTTTCCTTTAATGGAAACTTATGAAGACATATGAACCGTATTTTCAACAATGTTTAAAACATTGTTTTATTTTATACAAATAATAAAGTCGTTTTTACTTTATAGTGCTGCCATTGTTTTGCTCTGAAAATGTCAATAAAAACGTTCTTTTTCACCGTATTACGACCTCAATATCAGCAGCATACCAGTCCGGCCAACACTCCAACCAACACAGCCCAAACCGCTGAGAATTACTCAGAAATGACAAAAGGCTGAATCACGCTCCATGCCATCAATACCGGCAACGCGCCAGTAATCAGACAAAGGCAACCAGACAAAGGAATCGATACTTCAGCCCGGCAAACCCATCAGCCTGGTAAAAAACATCAGTCCGGTAAAAAACAGACCCATAAAAAAAGGAGCCCGAAGGCTCCTCTTTTTTGTGTGTCGGTTTATCGCTTCAACCAGAACGGTATTGGCCCCGTACCAGTATCGCGAATCAAACCCGCCAGGCTCAGGAACGAACCTCGGCAACCACTTCATCAAACTTGCGCTGGATAGAAGCAGACGGTGCTGCAGTTGCCAGCGTGGCAACAACAATCGCGATGCTGGCGAAGATCATGCCCGGAATGATCTCGTACAGATCAAACCAGCCGCCAGACAGTTGCTTCCAGATCACCACAGTCAGACCACCCACCAGAATACCGGCCAGAGCACCCGCCGTGTTCATACGCTTCCAGTACAGAGCGAAGATCAGAGCCGGACCAAACGCCGCACCGAAACCAGCCCAGGCATAGGAAACCAGACTCAGTACGCCGGAATCCGGGTCCATGGCCATCCAGGTAGCCAGAACAGCAATCGCAATTACCGCGATACGACCGACGTTTACCAGGCGCTCCTGGGTTGCATCCTTGTGGAAAATCGCCTTGTAGTAGTCTTCCGCCAGAGCCGAAGAAGCCACCAGCAGCTGGGAGTCAGCCGTACTCATCACCGCCGCCAGAATGGCCGCCAGCAGAACACCTGCAATAACAGGGCTGAACAGGGCATTTACCAGCACCATAAATACGGTTTCAGTGTCTTCCAGACCACCTTTCAGGTAAGCAATACCAAACAGACCAATAGCCAGGGAACCTGCCATGGACAGACCAGTCCAGGCTACCGCGATGCGGCGGGCAGTCGGAACGTCGTTCTTGCTGGCGATGCCTTTGAAACGCGCCAGAATGTGTGGCTGACCGAAGTAACCCAGACCCCAGCCCAGCAGCGACAGAGTACCAATCAGGGTAATGCTGGTACCGTCAGCATTGGTGAACATATCCAGCAGTTCAGGATTTTTCGCTTCAATAATGGCGAACGCTTCGGATGCACCACCCACTTCGTTCATGGCAATCACCGGCACCAGCATCAGGGCACCAACCATCAGCAGACCTTGCACCACGTCAGTCCAGGATACCGCCAGGAAACCACCAAACAGGGTGTAGGAAATCACCGCAAACGCACCTACCAGTACGGCGATGTGGTAATCAAGACCAAACACGGTCTGGAACAGTTTGCCACCGGCAACCAGGCCAGAGCTGGTATAGAACAGGAAGAACACCAGTACGAAGAACGCCGACACCAGACGCAGGGCGTGGTTATGGTTTTCGAAACGTTTTTCGAAGAATGCTGGCAGAGTCAGGGCATCGTCAGCACGGTGAGAGTAAACACGCAGACGCTGGGCAACCAGCAGCCAGTTCAGCCAGGTACCAACCAGCAGACCACCCGCCAGCCAGAACGCTCCAAAACCGGCACTCATGGCATAACCCGGCAGACCCAGCAGCAACCAGCCACTCATGTCGGAAGCACCGGCACTCAGGGCGCTCGGGAAAGGTCCAAGACTACGACCGCCCAATACATAATCAGACAGGTCACTGGTGCGCCGCCAGGCGACAATCCCGATACCCAGCATCAAGGCCAGGTAGAGTACAAACGTCAGGGTAACCATCAATTATCCTCTTGCTCTTATTAAACTTCATTATTGATTCAGGAGTGCGCCTTATCGGTCGCTAAAACCTGTGCCGAACCCGACTCCGCTAACCATTTCAGACCCGCACAACCGGGACCTCCCTGGCAAAGGGACACCGGCATGGCGGCCACCAGCAAAGCCCTGTAGCATGGCTGGTGGACGGGTCCGGCACAGGTGAAATGCATCGACCGGAACAACAAACTGTTCCGCTCTGAATCCGGATGCCGCGGGGCTGAGTCATTAATTGTCTCACTTCCGGCAACAGTATCGAATGCAATCCACAAACGAGAGCCTAAAACAAATGTTCAGGTCGAATTCCCTATAAAATGCAAAAATGCGGGAATTTATCGTTAAATTATCGGTTCTTGCAGGATTTTTTACGGAAAATAGTCCATACGGAGTGAATCCGTCCATTCGCACTTTCTGGTGCAACATTTCCTGCCAACGCCCATTTACGGGCAAAAAAGCCCTTTACTATTGTCCCATATTAGTGCACAACACTGCGATTCGCACCATCACAACGCAGTCACTCAAAAAGATCTGCACGGAACTTTTCGACCTTACGTCATTCAGCCGTCATCTTGATCTGTTCCGACTGGCACAGGTTTTTCCGCCAGCGACCCATTCATGAATACCAGCGGCGGCACACTAACCCCCGAATCACAGGCATAAAAAAGCCCCGTCGAATCTGCTGTTGGAGAGGCAGCAAACCCGACGGGGCGAACCAGCATTCAGGATATTACAAAGGGCTTGTTACAAGTCCGATTGGCTTACACCGGGTTCAGTACCGATGGTGTGCAGAACTCACCGAGCACCGCCAGCGCCACCGAGAACAGGGCACAATCCCCCTGCCCGGCAGCTTGCAGGTCGGCCAGTGTTTGCCGCCAACGTGCCAGTGTCAGACCCTGTTGCTGTAACCAGGCACCTACTTCTGCAGCATCACCGCCGGTTTCAGCCAATGCAGCCTGGGTGATTTCACGCAGACGGGCATCCAGCTCACGACGGTAGCCCTTGATCGCCAGCGTCTGCCAACGCCCTCCACCGGTCACCTTGCGCAGCTGTTCATCCAGCCAGGTCAGCTCCAGCGTGGTGCCGAGGGCAAAATACACCCGCGCCACCGGCTCCAGACCACCCTCACGACCATGGCTGATATCCACGATGTCCAGCAGCCAGTAGAGGCTTTCAGCCGCCGCCGCGAACAACGCCGTTGTTACCGGTACTCCGGCGTTTTGCCACTGTTCAAACTGCGGACGCCAGCGGCTATCCGGAATCAGGCTGGACAATACATCCGGTGATACCAGCCATTCCGTGGCCAGCGCGCCGCGATCGGACAGCGCAGCCAGCGCGTCCACCGTAGGTGCATAACGCAGCAACCACAGGGTCGAGCGTTCCATCAACTGCATCACTGCCTGCATCATGGCCTTGCGAACCGGTGCTGCAACCTGATCATCCAGCGCCTCAATCGCCTGCCAGTGACGATCGATATCAAACAGGCGGCAGGCCACTCGCCAGGCCGCAGCAATTTCACCGAGGTCATGACCACACAGATTGCGCAGACGCCAGGCGAAGGTGATACCAGCACGGTTGACCAGATCATTGGCCATGGCCGTGGCCACCAGCTCGCGACGCAGCGGGTGTTGTTCCAGCGCATCCGGGAAACGTTTCAGCAGCACCGCCGGCAACATGGACGCCACCGCATCGGCAAATACCGGATGACGGCTGACCGGGCTGCGCAGCAAGGCCTGCTTCAGTTCGATCTTGGCGTACGACAACAGCACCGCCAGCTCAGGACGCGACAACACCATGCCGGTATCCCGACGGGCTACCAGTGCCTCGTCATCCGGCAGATATTCCAGCGCCGGGTCGAGCAGTCCCTGCTGCTGCAGGAAACGCTGATAACCCGCAAATTCCTCGCCCTGATCACGACTCTGCACCAGCGCCAGCTCAACTGCCTGAGCCTGGCGATAGTTGCTGGCCAACACCAGCGCCGCGACATCCGCGGTCATTTCCTGCAGCAGGCGATTACGATCCTCCACACTGAGCCGTGCCTGCTTGACCTGTTCATCCAGCAGCACCTTGATGTTCACTTCGTGGTCGGAGCAATCCACACCAGCAGCGTTATCAATAAAATCGGTGTAACAGGCACCACCACGCAACGAGAACTCAATACGCGCCAGCTGGGTGAAACCGAGGTTGCCACCTTCACCAATCATGCGGGCACGCAGCTCATTGGCGTTAATACGCACAGCATCGTTGGCCTTGTCGCCAACATCGGCGTGGTTTTCTCGACTGGCCTTGACCCAGGTGCCAATACCACCATTCCAGATCAGATCCACCTCAGCCATCAGCAACACCCGAATCAGTTCGTTCGGCGTGATGCGCTCAACGCTGATGCCAAAACGACGCTGCATAGCGGCCGACACCGGAATCCAGCGGGCGTTGCGGGCAAATACACCGCCGCCTTCGGAAATCACCTCCGGGCGATAATCCATCCAGGTCGAACGTGGCAAGGCAAACAGACGCTGACGTTCGGCAAATGCCGCCGCCACATCCGGTTCCGGATCAACAAAAATATGCTGATGGTTAAAGGCCGCCAGCAAGCGCAGACGCGGTGCCAGCAACATGCCATTGCCGAACACATCACCACTCATATCACCAATGGCAATGGCGCTGAGGCTGTCCAACTCGGCATTCATACCCAGTTCACGGCAATGACGGCGCACCGATTCCCACGCACCACGGGCGGTGATGCCCATGCCCTTGTGGTCGTAACCGTGGCTGCCGCCAGAGGCAAACGCATCCCCCAGCCAATAGCCGTATTCCGCGGCAATGGCGTTGGCAATATCGGAGAAACTGGCCGTGCCCTTGTCGGCCGCCACCACCAGATACACGTCGTCGGCATCGTGACGACGGGTCATTGGCGGATGCACCACCTGGCCTTCGACCAGGTTATCGGTCAGATCCAGCAAGCCACGGATAAAGGTCTGGTAACAACGAATGGCTTCGGCCTGGATTTCCTCGCGGGAAGCCTCTTCCGGCAGCTGTTTGCAGACAAATCCACCTTTGGCCCCCACCGGTACAATTACCGAATTTTTTACCTGCTGGGCCTTCACCAGACCCAGCACTTCGGTGCGGTAATCTTCCGGACGATCCGACCAGCGCACGCCACCACGAGCGACTTTGCCAGCCCGCAGGTGCACACCTTCCATCGACGGTGAATACACAAAGGTTTCATAAGCAGGACAAGGCTTGGGCAAATCGGGCAGGTCAGCGCCACGAATGCGGAATGCCCAGAAATTCCGCAACTCACCCGCCTCATCCTGACGCCAGGCGTTGGTGCGGGTAGTCGCCACCATTACCTGCAGGAAGCGACGCAGGATGCGGTCTTCATCGAGACTGGCGACGGTTTCCAGGTGACGCTCAACGACGTCATACGCCGCCTGTTCGTTATCCTGGTTACCCGGCTCGAAACGGGCGCGGAAGAAGGCCAGCAAAGCAGCCGTGATGTGTGGATGACGGAACAGCACATCCGCCAGATAGGTCTGGCTGAAGCCAAAACGAATCTGTTTGATATAGCGGGCACAAGCGCGCAGCAGAGTAATTTCGCGCCAGTCGAGACCTGCTACCAGCGCCAGACGGTTAAAGCGGTCGTTTTCGGCATCCCCGTACCAGACTCGCGCAAACAGGGTTTGCAAACGCTCCCACAAACCTTTCTGATCCACTGGCAACAGCGCCAGCTGAACCCTCACCTCACTGACCCAGAACACCTGCTGGCGACGGGTTTCAATACGATAAGGATGTTCGGTCAGCACCCGCAGACCGAGGTTTTCCAGCACCGGAATCACATCGGACAGGGCCGGCTGCTGGGCCGCACTGTATAAACGAAAACTCACCGACTGACCTGCACTGGCGGCCAGATCGGAGTCAAAACGGATAGCAACCGGCTTTTCAGCAGTCAGATTGGCCATAACCAGCACATCCGCCAGCGCCTGCTGACCACTGAAGGCTTCGCAATAGGCAAACGGGAAAGCACGGTCAAAACGCAGCCAGGATGAATCCTGATGACGGGTTGCCAGTTGGTCCAGCAACGGCAGCATTTCCAGGTTCCAGCGCTGGAAACGGGCAAACGCACGCTTTTCCAGACGCTGCGGACGCGGGCCGCCGCTACTCGTGTGGCCGTCGTCGCCCTCGTCGGTCAGTTCGCGGGACGATTCCGGATGAATGTCAGACACCTCAACCTGCGTCGCAGACAGGTCAGATCGGTCGTTCATGATAAACAGGCTCCTTGATGCCATAGGGGGTTCGGAAACTCGGGGATTGAGTTTCGGCGACGTCAGTCTAACCCGGAGCCAGAAGTCGAATTTCCTTTAGTACCGAAGTATTGCAGCCAAGTGATTTATTTGTGTGTAAGAATATCGGCGATAACACTAGCCAATCAGTCAGGAAAAGGCATTTTGGAAAATCTCGACAAACTTGATATGGCCATTCTCCGCGAGCTGCAGAAAAACGCTCGCATCACCGTTACGGAACTGGCATCCCGCGTTGGCCTATCCAAGACTCCATGCCAGATTCGTATGAAACGTCTGGAGGAACAGGGCTACATTCTGGGCTATATCGCCCTGATTGATCAGAAGAAACTGGGCACCAAATACGTGGCGTTTGTTCAGGTTTCACTCAGTGATACCCGTACTCGTGCCCTGCAGGCGTTTAACGAAGCCGTCCGCCTGGTTCCCGAAATCGAACAATGCCACATGACAGCGGCCAACTTCGATTACCTTTTGAAAGTACGCACTTCGGATATGGATTCTTACCGGGCAGTATTAGGCGAAAAGATCTCCTCCCTGCCCTATGTAACCCAGACCAGTACGTTTGTGGTGATGGAAAACGTCAAGGACATCGAGTCCGCCCTGCTCTGACCCTGCCCACTTGCGACACAGCTCGTCGGAAACCCTGCAGGATTGTTATCAATGCGCAGGGTTTCAGACAAAACGGGCCATTCCTGTGTAAAATCTTTCGCTGAACAGCCGTTGTTCGTTATAAACGACCTACAAAACACCCCATTGGATAGCGAGAGAAAACGTTGTTTCCGTCCCTTCGACGGCCTGCCGGAGTGTTGGCCCTGACCATTTTGGCGGCTAGCCCCGCCTCAGCCAACGACGACTTCGACATGCCAATGCCGGAGGTTCTGACGCCCATGCGCCTGTCGGAGCCTCTCTCGGAAACTCCCGCCGCCGTCACCGTCATTACCACCGACCAGTTACGCCAATGGGGCATTCACGAATTCAGCGACATTTTCACCTACGTGCCGGACATGTTTACGGCACGCAGCCCCGACTCGACGCAACCGCGTTGTTTGCCATAGCGGAGAACTGAATCTGTTCCGCCGCCTTGAGGTTCTGGTGGACGGTCAGGCACGTTACAAAGCGACGCTTTCCCAGATCGACTGGCAGCAGCTCGACATTGCGATAGAAGACGTAGATCGCATCGAGATTACCCGCGGACCGGGCAGCGTCTCCTACGGTTTTAACGCCTTTCAGGGCATGATCCATATTTTTACCCTACATCCGGCCGACTCCAGCCGCATTGCCCTCGCTGCTCACTATCAGTCCGATCAGGGGCGTCAGGGTTATGCGTCACTGGCCTCCAGTCGTGAAGGCTTCGATCAACGTCTAAGCCTGTGGGGACAACGTGTAGGGGAGTTCGGTGGTTATCACGACAATGACAACCCTCCTGACCTCAGCCAGACCAAAGCCGCCAACTGGCAAGCGCAGCTGCGTCCGGACGCCAACAATCGCCTGAACGTTGAGGCCGATCGCAACCTTAACCAGCAGGAAGGCAACTCCAACGCCAGCATCCAGCAGGACTCCGAGGTTCTGACCAATACGGGCGACCATCTGATGCCGGAGTGGCAACAGGAAAATCGCGATAGCGAATGGCAACTGCGCAGCTACGGGATCGACACTCCGCTGGGTAACTGGGCCCTCACCAGCCGTTACGATGCTGACACCGTGATGTACCAGCACAACCCGCGCTGGTTATGGCAAGCGGATTGGCGCATCGACTGGTAATCCCACCAATGGCTTCTGCTAGAATAGCGTTTTGATTTTTGCGCGGAGACGTTATGAGGGTTGATGGTCCAATCGGCTACATGCAAGCACTGGCAGGTCGTCTGACGGCCGCCCAACAGGGTGGTTTTATCGATCAGGAGCAACTTGATCAGCTGCAAAACCTCATCATCCAGCTGCAGGAGCACAACACCAACGCCTGGCAGGATGCCTGTCAGTGGCTGGCCAGCCTGATGATGTTTAATCCGCAACTGGCACCGGCCGTAGACCGCGAGCTGCTGTGGATTCTGGGTGGCGATTGCCTGCACTACCTGACCGATGACGAAGTAAACCAGTTCCAGCAGCAGGACGACCTGCACTGATATTCGTCTGCTACACCCAATAAATACATCCAATAAAAAACCCTGCCGTGGCAGGGTTTTTTATTGGATAACAGTCGACCGTTACAATCAGCCCACCGGCACCAGCAGAAACATCAGCACATGAGCACCCGCAACCACCAGAGTCAGCACCGAGCGCAAGCGGGAATAACGCGAGTCGTAGGCATTCTGAAACAACGGCTGGGTTTCCAGCGCATACAATCCCAAAAAACCCAACAGCAGCATCGGCAGCACAATCGAGTCTGGCAACAAAGCCGACAACAACCAGGCCGCCAGCGCCAACCAGAATACCCCGATCGACAACAATAACGGCAGCTTTCCAGCCTCCATGGAACGCGCCTGAGCAACGCCCCAGCAAGCCCCGGCCATAAACACCAGAATCATTGCCGAATAGGAAATAAAAAACGCTACAGCAGAGGAAAACCCGAACAGGGCTCCCACAACTGCTCCGCCAAACGGAAGCAATCCCGCATACCCCAGCAATTCGCTGAGAGTACGACGATGGAACCACTCCTGAATTTCGCGGCTATTCATCACGCCAGCCTCCACAGATACACATAAGGGCATCCGGCCCGGACATTATCCTGATTATGTGCCGTTGCTGAATCAGGCCATTGCCTTCAGCAGGGCTTCCACACGCTCAACGTCGGATGGTGTATCCACACCATGACCCGGCGCTTTGTCGATCACACTCATATGAATACCAACGCCGTACCAGAGCGCGCGCAGCTGCTCCAGAGACTCGGTACCTTCCAACGGGCAGGCCTCCATACCTGTGTACTGATTCAGGAAGGAAACGCGGTAGCCGTACATACCAATGTGACGATATACCGGCATTTTAGCGGTCATCACACCTGTGCCTTGCTTATAACCGTCACGGTCCCACGGGATAGCGGCACGGCTGAAATACATGGCAAACCCGGCACGGTTCAGCACCACTTTCACAACGTTAGGATCAAACGCATCCTGATCATGCTGGATCTGGGTGCACACAGAACTCATACCGGCTTCCGGATGATCCAGCAGGCCAGCGGCCGTCAGCTCAACCAGTGAACGTGGAATCAGCGGTTCATCACCCTGAAGGTTTACGATCACAACGTCATCTGCCCAACCCTTGATACGAGCCACTTCCGCAATACGCTCAGTGCCGTTTTCATGATCAGGAGAGGTCATCACCACATCAGCGCCAAACGCCAGCGCCGCATCACGAATACGCTCGTCGTCAGTGGCAATCACAATTTCTTCTACACCGGTTTCCAGTGCACGTTCGTAAACGTGCTGGATCATCGGCTTGCCAGCCAGGTTGATCAGTGGTTTGCCAGGCAGACGACTGGAAGCATAACGGGCTGGAATAACAATCTTGTACTGGTTCATAAGGTTTTCCGTAACAGATTCAGGAACAGGTTCAGGAACAGGTTCAGACACCGTAAAACTGACGATACCAATCAACAAAGCGGCCCAGACCGGATGCCAGCGGAGTATCCGGTGCAAATCCGACATCCGCCATCAGGTCATCAACATTGGCATGGGTCGCGACCACATCACCCGGCTGCATATCCTGATAATTGATAATGGCTTTTTTACCCAGCGCATTTTCCAGCGTACTGATAAAGTCACCCAGCTCCACACTGTTGTGATTACCAATATTGTAGACCTTGTAAGGTGCGGAACTGCGGCTTGGATCGCCGGTTTCAACGGTCCAGCTGGCATCGGCCTGCGGGATGTTTTCCACCACTCGCACCACCCCTTCAACGATGTCATCGATGTAGGTGAAATCGCGGCGCATACGACCGTGGTTAAACACGTTGATGGTCTTGCCAGCCAGAATATCGCGGGTAAACGAATACGCAGCCATATCCGGACGCCCCCACGGACCATACACGGTGAAGAAGCGCAGGCCAGTGGTTGGCAACCGGAACAAATGGGAATAAGTATGCGCCATCAGCTCATTGGCTTTTTTGGACGCCGCATACAGGGATACCGGATGATCAACACTGTCCGAGGTGGCAAACGGCAACTTGCTGTTAAGGCCATACACGGAGCTGGAGGAGGCATATACCAGGTGAGGAACAGAGGCATGGCGACAGGCTTCGAGGATATTCACAAAGCCGATCATGTTGCTGTTTACGTAAGCATCCGGGTTAATCAGCGAATAACGCACCCCGGCCTGTGCGGCCAGATGCACCACGCGATCAAAACGGTGTTCGGCAAACAAGGCTTCAACTTCCGCCTTGTTGCCCAGCTCCACCTTTTTGAACGTGAAGCCATCACACTCACCCACCCACTTGAGCCGCGCTTCCTTGAGGGAAACATCATAGTAGTCGTTGAGGTTATCCACCCCAACCACTTCATAACCCATCTGGTTCAGTCGGCGGGAAACATAAGAGCCAATAAAACCGGCAGCACCGGTTACCAACGCTTTTTTCACAGACGAACTACCTCAAACTCCGGCAACATGGCTTTGACATAAGCCTCTTCCAGCGACATACGACTACCGAGAATCATGTCCGCCACTTCACGGGCAACACCACGACCGCCAGCGGCCGTTGTTACATGATGAGCCTTGTCACGCACCATCCAGAAACCATCGGCAGGCGTAACCGCAAGACCCACACGCATCATGACCTTGAGATCAATTACGTCATCACCCACATAACAGACTTCATCCGGAGTGACTTCCAGCTCGGCCAGCAACTCCAGCAGGCAAGGCCATTTGTCCTTGATACCAGGGAAGAAATGCTTAACGCCCAGGTCATGGGCTCGACGGGATAACGCGGAGGATTTTTTGGCAGAAATAATGGCCGTATCGACACCAAACGCCTGAAGCAGTTTGATACCAACGCCATCCTTGACGTTGAAGTGTTTCAGTTCTTCACCATCAGCACCGTAAGTCAGCGTGCCATCGGTCAGAACACCATCAACATCGAACACAACCAGGCGAACCGCCTGTGCCTTGGCCGACAAGGCAGATGAAACGGGTTGCATAATGATCTCTCTATGTGAAGAAAACACCATTCTACCCACATCCGGACAGAAGATGCAGAACAAACCCCGGAAACGAAAAAAGCGGGCAAAGCCCGCTTTTTTCTGAATAAATTGGCATCCCCAAGGGGATTCGAACCCCTGTTACCGCCGTGAAAGGGCGGTGTCCTAGGCCTCTAGACGATGGGGACACACTTGAGAATTTGGTGGAGCCTAGCGGGATCGAACCGCTGACCTCAACACTGCCAGTGTTGCGCTCTCCCAGCTGAGCTAAGGCCCCAATTTTTTGCGCATAATACGCTACGTCCTGTTTCTGTCAAGTCATTATTTTGACTCTTTCTCAATCCTTTCATATGCCGTTTAATTGGCATCCCCAAGGGGATTCGAACCCCTGTTACCGCCGTGAAAGGGCGGTGTCCTAGGCCTCTAGACGATGGGGACAGGACATATCGAGAATTTGGTGGAGCCTAGCGGGATCGAACCGCTGACCTCAACACTGCCAGTGTTGCGCTCTCCCAGCTGAGCTAAGGCCCCTTGTTCTCAGAACGTGCACGCATATTACGCTTGGCTTTTATGCCTGTCAAACACTTTTTAAAAATATTCTGATCTTTTTAAAAAAGCCGGAGTAGCGGCGTAAATCGCCCTACTCCGTTGCCCGCTGATTACTCAGCCGCGGCCGCTTTCTCAGCCAGTTTGGCTTCAATAGCAGCAACAGCGGCCTGGTAATCCTTTTCCATCTTCTTCACGCGCTTCTTGCCAACACCACCCAGAACTTCAATGGCATTACGCAGACGGGAACGGCTCATGTCCGGGCCCAGCAGCACCATGGAGTCCAGTACCGAAATCGTGGCCGAAGTGCCAGCAATCGCAATAAAGAACGGGAACAGGAAATCACGTACTTTCAGTTCCAATACTTCAGCCAGTGCAAACAGACGGGTTTCGATTTCAGAGCGATTCCAGAAACGGATCGCTTCCAGCTGCCACAGACCAAATTGCAGGGTGGTCAGCAGCTTCTCTTCGTCATAGGCCTTGTGTTCAAACTGGGCAGCTGTCAGGGCAGGCAGACCCGCCAGGAAGTGACCCGCCAGCGGAGCTACGTCGGAGAACACTTCAACACGTGGCTGTACATGAGGAACCATGGCCAGCATACGTTCAGGCTTCAGACCCCAGGAAGCAAAACGCTCACAGAATTGCTCCGGCGTCAGACCACGCAGCCACAGGCTGTTCAGCCAGCGCAGTTTTTCCATATCAAACACCGGACCACCCAGGGACACACGGTTGATATCGAAATTGGCGATCATGTCAGTCAGGGCGAACTGTTCACGCTCATCCGGCATGGACCATCCCATACGACCCAGATAGTTCAGCAGCGCTTCCGGCATAAAGCCCATACGCTCGTAGAACATGATGGACGTCGGGTTTTTGCGCTTGCTCAGCTTGGTTTTGTCCGGATTACGCAGCAGTGGCATGTGGCACAACTGTGGCATATCCCAACCGAAGTATTCGTACAGAAGCTTGTGTTTCGGTGCAGAGTTGATCCATTCCTCACCACGAATCACGTGGGTGATTTCCATCAGATGGTCATCCACCACGTTGGCCAGGTGGTAAGTAGGCAGGCCGTCGGATTTCATCAGAACCTGTGCATCGACCTGAGCCCAATCCAGCTCAATGTCACCACGCAGCAAATCGTTCACGACACAAACACCTTCGGCTGGCACATTCATACGAATAACGTATGGCACACCTTCGGCTTCGCGACGGGCGATTTCATCGGCAGGCAGAATCAGGTCAGCAGGCTTCAGAGCGCCTTGTTTGCCCTCCGCTTCACGGGCGGCACGCAACTGATCCAGTTCTTCCGGAGTACGGTAACATTTGAAAGCGTGACCACGCTCCAACAGAATCTGAACGTGTTCCTGATAAATGGCGCTACGCTCGCTCTGACGGTATGGACCGTGAGGGCCGCCAACATCCGGGCCTTCATCCCATTCCAGTCCCAGCCAGCGCAAGCTGTCGAGAATCGCCTGTTCCGATTCAGAGGTGCTGCGCACCTGGTCGGTATCTTCGATTCGCAGCAGGAACTGGCCACCGTGCTGACGCGCAAACGCCAGGTTAAACAGGGCAATGTAGGCAGTTCCTACGTGTGGGTCACCGGTTGGTGACGGCGCAACGCGAGTGCGGACAGTCATGGTCTCTCTCGATTTATCGGGTCAACAAGAACCCTGATTATAGAGAAATCAGACCAATCACGCAGCGCGTTTCAGTGTCCAGAAACTTTCTTTTGTCGACGAATTTCCTGCTCAAGCTGGCTGAGTGCATCAATTACCTGCGATGATGCAGTCTCCATTGCTTCCAGATGACGACACAGGCCTGCTTCATCCCCCCTCTCCATCGCCTCCAGTGCCATGCGACCATTTTCATGCAGTTGCTGATGAGGACGATCGATCCGCGAGAATGCGTCAAAATTGCGATAACGGCTATACCCTTCTCCCTGACGGCACCAGACACCCAGGCGACAGCTATCGTGACCAGCAAGACTGCCACATCTGGAAACATCGCGATTCAGGACCATCTCGTACACTTCGTTTTTCCAGACTACATGATCGAGTTTGGCCGTCTCGAGAAAGCCTTCGTTAGCCGCCGATGACAACGTGTGCGCCAACTGACTGGATAACTCACCAACATGATCAATATGACTGGCAAGGCTCTGCACTTCGCCAGAAAGTTTGTCACCCTGCTCGCCGACACGATCAATCTGAGTGGCAACCTGATCTACTTCACTACCTATTTTATTAATCAAGTTGGCGATCTCCGTGGTTGCTTCAGCAGTTCTGCCTGCCAATGTACGAACTTCATCGGCCACAACGGCAAACCCGCGCCCCTGCTCTCCAGCACGCGCTGCTTCAATGGCAGCGTTCAACGCCAGCAAGTTGGTTTGCTCGGAAATCCCCTGAATCATGCCCACAAAATTACCGATGCCGGTAGCGACCTGTTTTAGCCCCGACACCGCCTGAGACGCCTGCCCCGAACGCCCGCGAATATCGTCTAATTGCCGAGTAACACCCTCAAGGCGCCCACCGATATTGCCAACATCAGACATGGACCGTTCAACCGTTCGATTTTCTTCATCCAGACGATGAGAACTGTCAGCAATTGTCGCACGAACCACGTCCAGCAAACCAAACGAGCTCATCCACAACTGTCGAATTCTTCGCTGGGCATCCTGTCTGCTTTCCGATGAACGAATTCGCAAATCTGACTGGTTATGTTCGTCCCGAAGCCGTTCGCACTCTCGCTCGAGATCCTGCACTCTCGTTTTAAGGCGAGCGATCTCATCTTTGGCATCCGCCAACTTCTGCTTACCGAACATAGTGGTCTCCTGCACACAGGTCGTCTATTTTAAAACTCTAGACGACCGTAGCAGGAATGCCGCCCATTAACGGGCGAAAAACGAAATATCCATCTGTCCTGCCTGACTCTTGTCAGGCGTTCTTACGAATACCAAGTGATACCCATGCGCGTAATACCACGCGCAGGCAGCGACGCCAGAACGGCATACGGGAAGGACCCTGTTGTTTCCAGACGATCAGCTCTTCAAGCGCCTGTTCAACTGAGCAATAACGTCCGGTTCGTCGACTGACGTATACCGGGTACAAAATAAGCGCCGCAGCAATAAGCTCATCCACTTTCAAGCGACGCTGGCGACGAGGAATCGGTGTGTGGTCAGCAGTCAGGCCCCAGCCGGCATAAAACGGATGCCCGTAACAAACCACTGTACGGCCTCGCAACAAGGCTTCAAAACCGAGCAAGGAGGTCATGGTGTGCACTTCATCGACTAAAGGCAGCATCAGCATGCTATCAACGTCGGTGACCACTTCGTCGGCAAGGCCAACCAGATCCTCAGCAGCAATCATGCCCTTACGCAGACCGGTTACCACGTCCGGATGGGGCTTGTAGATAATCCAGGCATCGGGGCGCATGCTCCGGACTGCCTTGAGCAAGCCAAGATTGGTGACAATGCCACAACCGCCAAAACGCAGAGATGCATCGTTCTCAACCTGACCAGGAACCAATACCACCTGTTTGTCGGTATCCGGACGCTGCCAACGCTGACCACCCAGATTGTACTTGGAAACCCCCGCAGCAATAATGCGCTGTTTGAGGCTAACTGTGCGTCTGATGAGCTCATCATCGAATTCATGGGTTGCAAGAATGGTTTCCAGCGCCGATGGCGTGCGGGCATCGTAGTACATACCCTGCTCTTCGATCACCCAAGACATGGGCGCAATCAGGTCGGCACCCAATCCCGAAGATCGCAGGAAGCCATCTTCGATACGCAAATGCGGGTCCGTGACCTTGCCGTCATCATTGTTTCCCCACAATACCGGCGTACAACCGGATGGAACCTCTTGCAGGGTCGGCACAAAACGTAATTCATGACCCGCCAGAAAACGTTTTACGAACGGTTTTTTCCAGCGCGAAAACGCAACTGCCGCCAATGGCTGCAGATGCTGAAAACGAAGCTGCAAGCAACGCTGCAATGCGATGTAATCCATCGCCTGCTCCAGACTACAGGCCTGACCACTCACAGGATCAACATACGCGCTGTAACGCACCAGTGCCGCAAAGACCAATTGGTCCAGCTCAACCGAGCAACGGCGCTCCGGAGCTGGCAACGAATCCCGGGTCAGGCCCCAGCCCGCATAAAACGGCATTCCGAAGCAACGAACCGGCTTACCCCACAACAGCGCTTCAAAGCCGACCTGAGAGGTAACGGTATAAACAGCACGAGCCGCCTCCAGCAACCCAACCAGATGGCAATTCTCGGCCACCACCCGGATACGAGGATTATCCTGTAACTGATGAACATCAAAGTGGCCCGCCTTGCCACGGGTATAAGCATCCGGATGTACTTTCACCACCACGGTGCAATCCGGATTTTCTCGCAATGCGGCCGTCAACATCTCCTGGAACGAAGCCGGTGTTGCCAGACCACTGCCCACCGACGCATCACCCGCGACCTGATCCAGCACCAGCACATAAGGCTGACTGATCTGGCCATGATATTCCGGCGCACTGTTGTACTTCGACAAACGCAGCTCGCACCAACGCCGGATCAGTAGCTGGCAACGCGCACGCTCAGCCACCGACAACGGCTGCTGAATCAGCATCTCCAGACGTGAAGGAACAGAGGCATCGTAAAAAATACCGGCGTTATCGATAACCACCGAGACCGAATCGTCGTCCCGAGCGGCCGAGCGCAGAAAACCATCTTCAAGCAGGAGATATGGACGCGAGTGACTTGCGGCTTTCTGACGGGCACGGTCCCCCGACCCTTTACGCCCCCAGCCTACATATACATCCGCCCGCGAGGCACGCAGCTTTACATCCGCCGCGGGAAATAACGATCGCACCGCGGGTTGCGATACGAGCGGTGCCGACATAAGGGAAACGGAGTGAAAATCCGAGCAGGCAATGTCTGCATCCAAAGACTCAGACAATACGTGAGCAGGGCGTTGTATCATGACGGATTACTTCCGGATTTCAGGCAACGTGAGTAGAGCCGGACACGCAAGGCTTGGCAACCACTACACGTGGAACAATCTCCACCTGGCGAACAGAAGAGTCTGATTGCTGTCGCCATAGTGGCGCCAGCTTTTCATCAATTCGACGAGCCACCGCTTCACTGGCAACACGTTTGCCCATACGAGAATAAAAATCACCCGGCAACAAGGCCTCATGACGAATCCAATCGAGGAAACGGCGACGAACCACTTGCGTAGCCACAAATCCTCCTTGCCAAAAAGCAGCAAAATCCGGCACCCCCATAGCGCAAATAGCCACCTGAGGGGACGCATACACGGCCTTACCCAACACCAGCAACGGTCGGCCATGGTGAATGGCCGATAAACCCGAAGTGCTGTTAATCGTGATCATACCGGCAGAATGACGTGCCAGTAGCCCCATGGAACCAACATCAATCACATCAACACGGTTATGAATACCAAGCCGCTCGGCCAACTCTTCGATTATCGGAGCATAACGCTGATGACCACGCTCCAATGGATGTACTTTAAATACCAGCCGCGTGTCCGCAGGCGCAGACTCTGCGAATGACTGCATACTTTCTTCAATCAGACGCATGGTGTTCCAGCCCATAGCTGCTTCCTGCATGTTGCTATCAGCGGCAACCTGCAACGGCACCAGAAAAAAACGGCGGTCATAGTGCTCCAGAAGATTCTGGATAATATTGAAATTACGATGTTGCCAAGCCAAGCGGCGATAGCCATTCCTCACCCAGCAGAACCACTCTTTGGGCAGCGACATCGGACGATGAAACAGCTCACGACGGCGACCAAAAGTAAAAAGATTGCTGACTGCAAAATAGAACATGGCGGTGGTGCCCATGCTACCAAAGCTTCGAAACACCTTGGCCTCGGGCATATGCTCCGGCACAAACAGTTCGTCAGGAGCGTTACCTGCTAACGGTGAGTTGGCGTTGTTCCCCCCCCACTCGGCGGTAATCAGCCCTGGACGCAGATAACCTTCTTCCAGAGACAGCACCGGTACATCGTAGTAATCAGCCACATCACGAACAACCCGATGCGCGGGTCTCTCGGAGCCGAAAATCACAATCGCATCAAAGTCGCGTCGAGCCAGAGAAACCGACAGGCGAGCTTCCCACTTTTCAAGGCCACCCATAAAGTTGAAATGCTGAAAGCGCTTGCCAAAGAGAGCATCACCGGCATTCAGATTTACCACCCAGGTTTCATACCCGAGCGTTTCCAATGATGATTGAAGGTGATTATAGAACGTCCCAACGGGCCCCTGAACCAGCAGGACCCGTGGGCGATGCTTGTTCCTGAAGCGTTTGAGAGACTTTCCAGTCGGCACATATCCAGTTCGGGAATGACTGATATCCATATTGTTCCGCTGCTTACGCACTCCGGTACCAACTGCTGACAATTCTAAAATGTGCAATCAGGCACACTGCAACAGACATACACAAAAACCGGCAAAAGATGTCAGGAAACCACCCATCAGGCAAGTCGTATCCTGTTTATGATTTGTAACTTCTGACCAAAACAGACGATACCAGAATACAGATCAAGTTTGATCGTGACATTTCTCAAAAAGCAAAAAGCCCGGCATAGCCGGGCTTTTTTAATTTAGTGGCGGTGAGGGAGGGATTCGAACCCTCGATACCTTTTGGGTATACACGCTTTCCAGGCGTGCTCCTTCAACCACTCGGACACCTCACCGTGACTGCTTGACAGCGCCATTTTTGCGTCGTCTCAATCAGATGCCGCGTAATATACGGATCAAGATAGTGAATGTCAACAACTTTTTTGAAATGATCTAAAAAAATTAACTTTTCCAATCAGTTACGAAGTCGGACGGATTCAGCTCGGGCGGCTCTTTCAATTTACCGGCAGGAGTACCAACATAGATGAACCCAACAATTACATCTTGTTCCGTCAGGCCAAATGCAGCACGAACCAGCGGATGCTGGGTAATCGCGCCAGTGCGCCAAATCGCACCAAGACCAATCGCATGTGCCACATTCAGAAGGTTCTGAACGCCCGCTCCGGTGGACAGCAACTGTTCATCACGCGGGACCTTGGGATGCTCAATCACACGACAAACCGACACCATGATCAACGGAGCCCGCAATGGCAAACTTTTCATTCGCGCAACGGCATCGTCGGTACGCTCGCCACTCTCCAGCGTACTGGCAAACACATCGCCCAGCTGTGCAAGCGCCTCACCACGGACCAGCAAATAACGGCTCGGGCGCAGCCAGGCATGATCGGCGGCTCGAAGTGCCGCTGACACCAGCAGCTGAATCTGTTCATCTGTAACATCCGGACCGGACAACACAGGAACCGATACACGTCGGGTAATCGCCTCAATAGCATCCATTTGAATCACCTCACTTGTAAGATTGTCCATTCGACAGACTGGTACTTGGCTAACGAATGGAAGTACACTTGCCGCGCCGGGCAATTCCGGATATACCTGCTACGACAGGCTATGGCATATATAAAGACGCGGCAATACCGCAGAAAGGATTATGACAGTCAAGCCAGATAACCTGCTCCTTCAGGATCTACTGAACCTGGGCCTCGATTACATAGCTCGTACGATCGGATATGCAACCGCTGCTGTTGCCATCGGCGTGGGCGTAACACTGGGAGCCTGGCCACTTTCTTTTCTTTTTATAGCAGCGTTTTGTCTGGTATACCCGCATGCCACTCATTGGCTGATTGTCCGCAACACCCCTCGCACCACCCCAATCAATCGAACCCTGATTCAGTTAGACGCACTGCTATGCGGTCTGCTACTGGGAGCAATGGGCGCCCCCGCCAGTATGAGCGTCCTGTTTGTATTGATGTTAAGTGTCGCCCTGTTGCTATCGGGTAGCCAGATTTTGTGGACCACAGGTCTCGCCGTGTGTGGAATTGGCATCATGGCAGGCCTTGGAATCCCGGGCATGGGGGTTTTCGGTGAAATAACCCATACGGTACTACCAGAGCTGGTGGTCATTATTACAGGCTTGGGAGTTGCGCTCTATTTCACCACACTGGCTCTGTTAGGAGTACGACAGGCTGAACAGCTGGTAGCCACCGAACAGAAACTCAATAGCCAGATAGCCCATTTTCAAGAGCTGTCGCATCAGGTATCCCGCTATGTAGCCCCTCAGATTTGGGACTCTATCTTCAATGGTCGTCGCGAAGCCAAGCTGGAAACCCAACGCAAACGTCTGGTGGTATTTTTCTCGGATGTGGTCGGATTTTCGACCCTGTCAGAGACCATGGAAGCCGATGCCCTGACCAGCCTTCTGAACGGTTATCTGACCGACATGTCGCGTATTGCTCTGAAATTTGGCGGCACCATCGACAAATTTATCGGTGACGGCATCATGATTTTCTTCGGCGACCCAAACAGCCAAGGCACCAAAAAAGACGCTCTGGCTTGTGTATCCATGGCGATTGAAATGCGTCGTCACATGTTAAAGATGCGCAAGAAATGGATTGAACTGGGCATGACCACACCACTGCAGATTCGTATGGGCATCAACACCGGCTATTGCACCGTTGGTAACTTCGGTACGGAAAACCGCATGGATTACACCATTGTGGGCAGGGAAGTAAACCTTGCCAGCCGTCTCGAAAGTACTGCAGACGCCGGTGAAATTCTGATTTCACATGAAACCTACACACTGGTAAAAGACAAGATCATCTGCCGCCAGCGCGGCGAAGCCATGGTAAAAGGGTTCCGCGACCCTGTTCCGCTCTATCAGGTGGTTGATTACCGCCGCGACCTGGGAGCCAACCCAGGCTTTATGAATCACGAAACCGAAGGCTTTTCCCTGTATCTGGAGTCCGACAAGATTCGTGATACCGAAAAAGCCAATGTAGCCGACGCCCTGGAAAAAGCCGCCGAACGTCTGCGTCTGGAAGCGAATATGGTGCGCAACGACCGTTCCCTGCGCAAACGCCCGCCGCTGCCAGCCAAACCAAAAACCAAACTGGATATGACACCCTCCCCTCACCAGCCAGCATCGGCACACCCCAAACCGGCTGCTGCAGTAGACAACAACCTGACGGATGACGACTCAGAACCGCCGTTACTGTCATAAATACCGGTCAACAAGCTGCCAAACCTGACGCTCCAAAACACAAAAGCCCCCAAGTCCATCAGGATCGGGGGCTTTGCGTTATAAGCGCAACCATAACAGGCTCAGACAACCAGCCGCACGAATTACATGGAATAGCGTGGCTGGCAGTCCTGAGCTCGGGCATTTGCAGGCGTACAGGGATCACTGGTGGTCTGGATTGCCCGTTCGGCACTGTTTGACTGTGGCTTTGCTGTCACATCCTGATCCTTCGCCACTTCCGGACAGCGCGCACATCCACTTACAAACAACGCCACCAACGCGATACACATCAGGCTTTTCATAATTTTTGACCTGTTTCTCCTTCATCAGCGACACAGGATATATACTTTTGTGCCGCTTCATATGTCGAACAACCGACAAAACACTGATCTGTTTTTGCAACAAACCGGAACAACCATGAAACGAATAGTGCTGATCTGGACAGTGGGCAGCCTGCCAGACCACCACTCCACCATCCAGACAGATAGATAAACAACCAGAACAGAACCCAGTCAGCTGCCAGATCCAGGCATGACAGGTTATTGGTTAATCCGGTTATTCGTCATCAGCACCATTGTCGGCCACCAGCACTGCAGACTGGTCACTCTGAACACTTGCGACATTGCCAACTGTTTGCTGGCTGCTAGCAGCATGATTACCATTACCCGCAGAATGGCGCCCCTGGCGGCGGAAAATATTCTTCGCACACGGTCCTTTCTGGTTTGATGATATATCAAACATCACGATATCTCCCATCCACAAGCTGTTGAAGTCAACATTCTGGAGATCGGTGTAATGGAAAAACAAATTGTCACCTTCGTTGTGAGGACGAATAAATCCATAACCGTTGTGCAGATTCAAGATTGTGCCTTCAACCGTTTTGCGGCCACCACTTTCAGCAACACCGCTGTCCGACTGAGAGCGCGACTCGGCAGCGCGAGTTTCGGGGCGAGACTCCTGACGCGGCTCACGCGCTTCTACGCGCAGCTCGCGCTCGTAACGGGACTCCCGGACATCCCCCTGCCCGTCATGGGACTTGTCACGACGCGCCTGCACAAACAGCCCATCAATTAATACATCACTGCGCCGAGATCGATCCTCAATCACATCACTCATAACCAAAGGATAATTAGCCTCTTCCAGAATAGCCTGGGAAGTATGAGTGGAACGCTCATTACCCTGATCATCGGTGAATGAGAAATCCCAGCCCAACACCATCACCCGACTACCAAGAGTGTTGATCTTGCGAATCAGTGGCAGATAGTCGCTATCACCTGCAATCAGCACCACCACATCAAACCGCTTGTGAATGGTCAACTCAAAGGCTTCCAGTGCAAACCAGACATCAATGCCTTTCTCACCAGCATTTGACAACGGCAGGAAGTGGGAAATGATGCCTTCACGCATCAATACTTCTTCAAACAGACGCTCACCGTACAGTGAGTTTCGGGACTGAGCTTCATAGGCACTGAGACGTCCGCGGAAATAATGAGCATCAACTATACGGCAGCGACGGCTGTCGCAATTTTCTTCCCGGGCGATCTCATTCACAATGAACTGGTGCAGACCGGAGATGCTGATGCGAGCCTTGCGAGCATGTTGATAGAGGTAATAGTTACTGACGTGGGAAAAATAGTTACCGTCATAAAAAACACCGATACGAATCATGCGACGATCGTCATCTGTATTAAATACCATTATTAATAATTCCAGCTATTTTCGAGTGGCTCGTTGCGGGTATATCCCGGCACGAGTACGGCTATTCAATTTTGGGCGAACTTTACGTCACTCTCCGATGCAGACAGAGCGACCTTACATAGATAAACACAATTCAGATACAGCAATCAAAAGCGACATCGCCTGGAAAGACATACTGACAATCAACTCTATATGCAGAAGCGGGCATTTGATTCCGATCAAGAGAATAACAGCTATTACCAACACGGGTAATAGCTGTAGCTGCAACAACTGGTTTCAGGAAAGCTCGTCAACTGCCAATCGATACCGAGGATCTTCAATCACGTTAACTTCACACAGGCTGCCAGCTTTTTTCAGCAGACCCCGGCACTCCTCACTGAGGTGCAACAAATGCAACTGCTTGCCAGCTTCCTGATAGCGGTCAGCCAGGGTATCTATCGCCTCCAGCGCCGAATGATCACACACCCGGCTGCTGGCAAAGTCGATGTAAACCTGCTCAGGGTCATTCTGAACATCAAACGCATCCCGAAAGGCCGTCACCGAACCAAAAAACAGCGGCCCATCCAGCTGGTATAACTTGCCACCGTTGTTCAGAACCGATGCCTTTACTCCAATGCGGCGCGCGTGCTGCCAGGCAAACACCAGTGCCGACACAATCACACCAGTAATCACCGCAATCGCGAGATCGGTAAATACCGTCACCACAGACACCAGAATCAGCACAAAGGCATCATGGCGTGGCACCTTGCCAACAATGCGGAAACTGGCCCATTCGAAGGTGCCAATTACCACCATAAACATCACCCCCACCAGCGCCGCAATTGGAATCTGCTCAATCAGCGGTGAAGCAAACAGGATAAAACTCAGCAGGAACAAGGCCGCTGCAAGCCCCGACAAACGCCCCTGGCCACCGGAGCTGACGTTAATCATGCTCTGGCCGATCATGGCGCAACCACCCATGCCGCCGATAAAACCGGTCGCAATATTGGCGATCCCCTGTGCCACACACTCCTGATTACCGCGACCACGAGTGTTGGTCATTTCGTCGATAACGGTCACGGTCAGCAGGGATTCAATCAGACCAATCGCCGCCAGAATCACTGCGTAAGGCAGGATAAAAAGCAGCGTATCCAGTGTAAACGGCACTACCGGAACCGCCAGTTGCGGTAAACCACCGGCGATACTGGCCATGTCTCCCACGGTGCGGGTATCAAGGCCAAAACCGATAGCCACCAGACTCACCACTACAATGGCTGCCAATGCCGATGGCACCGCTTTGGTGAGTTTTGGCAGGTTAATAATGATGGCCATGGTCAAAGCAATCAGACCCAGCATCACATACAGCGAAATGCCGGACAGCCACTCACCACTGAGCCAACCCCACTTGCCTTCCGGGGTTGATACCTGCAGTTGTGGCAGCTGCGCCAGAAAGATCACAATCGCCAGACCATTCACAAACCCCAGCATCACCGGGTGTGGCACCAGCCGGATAAATTTGCCAAGCCGGAAGAAACCAGCACTTATCTGCAGAATGCCCATCAGAATAACGGTGGCAAACAGGTACTGCACACCAGAACCGGCGCCGTAAGCGCGTTCAGCTTCGGCCACCAGCGAAACCATCACCACCGCCAGCGCACCGGCCGCACCGGAAATCATGCCAGGCCGACCGCCCAGCAAAGAAGTAACCAGTCCCACCATAAATGCCGCGTACAAACCCACCAGTGGATGCACACCGGCTACAAACGCAAACGCCACCGCTTCCGGTACCAGAGCCAGGGCAACGGTCAGGCCGGAAAGCAGATCGTTTCGGGGATTGTGAGAGAAAGTTCGGGCGAACTCGCGCAGATAGGACATACGTGCGGGCCTCGTCGGTAAACGCAAAAAGGCGCGCACTATAACAGCCGACGTCGATGGAATCAGGCTTTAATGGCTACTTATGCTCAACAAACAACTAATCACTACACAAAAAACCTTATAAAACATAAAACCAGCTATAGGCCAATGTGATCAGTTAAGCACCTGTCGGCATTCGTACACTTCGTTGCCGCATCGGATGATCTCGATCTGCTCGGCTTGTTAATTGGCACACCCGTATGCCCTCTTGGGGGACCTTGTCCCCCGGCCGGGCGGGCCTCCCCCTGCTTTGCCCGGCTGGGCTCGTTTTCCCGGTATTCTCCGACAACGGCGTTTCGCCCCCGGCCCGATGGCACATCCCTGTGCCAACGGGCCTTGCGGGGCATCTATGCCCCGGCTGGGTCGGCCGTTGCGGCGAATCCCGGCTCGCCCAGATGGGCATTGGGCAGCCAGCTGCGCTGGGCCAAATTCGGAAATCAATGATCAGAGCTGTTTAAAAGTCCTTCACTGATCCACATTGCGGCCATGAGCCGGTTTGATGTGGTCATCACTTACGGCAACACCGGCCCGCTATTTTCCTCACCCGCTACCGGTTCATCCCGCAATCCCAGACGAGCAAGGGCGTTATCCAGAAGCACATAAATCGCTGGCAACACCAGCAGGCACACAAAGGTGGTGAACAGGATGCCGAAACCTAACGACACCGCCATCGGAGTAATAAACTGTGCCTGTCGTGAGGTCTCAAACACCATCGGTGCCAGCCCCCCGAAGGTAGTAAGAGTGGTCAGCAGAATCGGCCGGAAACGTCGAACACCGGCATCCCGTACCGCCGTCCAGGCGTCCAGACCTTTTTCGCGGCGCACACGGTTGGCGTAATCCACCAGAATCAGACTGTCGTTCACCACCACCCCGGCCAGTGCCACAATCCCCATTACACTCATCAGTGACAGGCTATAACCGAGCATCATATGGCCCAGGAACGCACCACCCGCCCCGAATGGAATCACCAGCATGATCAGTAACGGCTGGCTGTAACTGCGGAATGGAATAGCCAGCAGCGCGTAGATCAGCAGTAACGAGAAGAAACCATATAACTGCATGGCACTCATGCTTTCGGTGGTATCGGCCTGGCGACCGCTGAAACCAAAATCGATGGCCGGATAACGCGCCTGCATTTGCGGGAAAGCTTCTTCACGCAACACCTTCATCACCGCTGGAATTTGCTCACGAGGCTCCACTTCTGCTGTCAGCTGCAGAATCTGGCGGCCGTTACGCCGAGTGATTTTGGCGGGCGCGTTGGTAATCTCCACATCGGCCACTTCGGACAACGGCACAAACTGGCCGGACCCGGTACGAATCAGCAAACGCCGGATATCTGCGGCAAATTCACGCTCCTGCTCTGGAACCCGTACCAGCACCGTCACTTCGCTGCTCTGACGTTGCTGACGCAAAGCGCGCGCGCCGTAAATCGCTGCCCGCACCTGGCTGGCAATATCGTCAGCGCTCAAGCCCAGGCTGCGTCCAGCATCCGTCAGCTGCAGGTTCCACTGCGGTTTACCGTTGGTGAAGCTGTTGGCAACATCCTTCACACCGCCGATTTCCGCCATAAACTGACCCAGCTCCTCACTGGCCAGACGCAACTGATCAGTATCCGAACCTCGTAATTCAACGGTAAGACCAGCACCACCCGAAGGACCACCTCCGCGCTCGGAATCAAACACCAGACTGCGAATACCGGCCATTTCCCCCAGCTGTTCGCGCCACAAACGTGCCACTTCGTGAGTGCTGAGCGGGCGAACCTCGGAATCCACCATCCGTGCTTCCACTTCCACTTCAGTACCGGAAATAGTGCCCTGTACACTCACCAGCACCGGCTTGCCGCCGGCCTCGATCGGCGCTACTACATCACGCAGTGCCTTTTCCAGGCGCTCACGCACGTCGCGTGCTTGCGAGAACGGCGCATTGGAAGGCAACTCAACGGTGGCCACCGCAAAATCACCTTCCAGACGCGGGAACATACTGAAGCCCATCCGTCCACTGGCAGGCCATGCCAGCACCATCAGCAGCAACACCAACGCCAGCACCAGTGTCAGCCCAGGTCGGTTGAGACTTCCCTCCAGCGCCGGACGATAACCGTTCTGGATAAAACGCCTGAGCATACGGTCACAACGCATCTGTAATGCATCCATATAACGGCCCAGACGACTGGATGGCTGCTCGCTCAGATGAGCCAGATGCGACGGCAGGATAAACAGGGCTTCGACCCAGGAAATCAGGAAGCAGCTGATCACCACCACCGGGATGGCAATAAACAGCTTGCCCATAATCCCCGGCAACGCCAGCAAGGGCAGAAAAGCCGCCACGTTAGTCAGAATCGCAAACGCCAGTGGTCCGGAGACTTCCCGAGCCCCCAACACCGCCGCATCGCGGAACGGCATGCCGCCCTGCATATGTTCATAGATGTTTTCACCAGCAATGATGGCGTCGTCGACCACAATCCCGAGCGCCACGATGAAAGCAAACATCGAGATCATGTTGATCGACATATCCATCGCGGGCAGCAATAACAACGACCCCAGAAACGCCGTCGGAATCCCCATGGTGACCCAGAACGCCAACCGGTATTCAAGGAACATACTGAGTAGCACCATCACCAGCACCAGACCAATAACGGCGTTTTTCAGCAACAGGCCCACGCGCTGGTTATAGGTTTTGCCATCGTCATCGGTCACGATCAGGCTGATACCCGGTGGCAGCTGCGGCAGAATCTGCTCCAGCGATTCGTAGGCGGCTTTGGTAACGGTCAGCGGGGTTTCCTGCTCGGCCCGATAAATATCCATACGAATGGCGTCTTCACCGTTGTAGGTCACCAGCTCGTTGGTGTCACTGAAACCTTCAGTGACCGTGGCAATATCCCCCACCCGCAACTGCACACCACTGGCATCGGTGATTAACGGCAGATCAAGAAACTCGCGCGCACGATAACGACGGTCATCCAGCGTCACCAGAATATCGCCTCCTGCGGTCCTTACTGTGCCAGCGCTCTGCTCCAGCGCATTCCCCCCTACCAGACTGGCAACCTGCGCCAGCGTCAGGCCATAACGTTGCAGTTCTGCCTGGGCAATCTCGATATGAATTTCTTCATCCGGCACACCAGTCAGCTCCACCTTGGATACCCCCGGCGATGCCAGCAACTGATCCTTCACCGACTCCGCCAGACGCTTGAGTTCATAACGATCAACCGGGCCAAACAGCGCCAGCTCCATCACACTGATGGCACGACTGGCAATCGCCACCAGCGGCTGCTCCATCTGGGCCGGGAAGGTGGTGATACGATTTACGGCTTGCTGGATGTCCTGATACGCCTGCTGGCGATCCACGCCGTTTTGCAGCTCAACCGTCACAGTAGCCGAACCCTGGGTAACCGTAACGTTAACGTTTTTGAAGCCATCAAGGGTGGCCAACTCATTTTCGATCGGCAGCACCACGCCCTGTGCCATTTCCGCGGGCGTCGCGCCCGGGTAGGCCACCGACACAATCACCATGTCGGCTTCGTATTGCGGGATAAATTCCTTGCGGATATACAGCGACATCAGGAAGCCACCGACAATCAGCAGTGCCATCAGCAGATTGGGCGCAACCCCGTGACGTGCCATCCAGGCCACAGGGCCCGGTGCGTTTAACAGATTGGCGGGCGTTGTCATGGCTTACCGCTCCCGCTTGCCTCGGACAAACCAACCGACTCACCGGCAGAACCCGACTCCGACGCTGGCTGATTAACTCGCACCGCCATTCCCGGCGTTGCAGCATCCACACGGCCTTTCAGCAACTGATCACCGGCCTCAAAACCACCTGTTACCCAGGCATATTCACGACCATGCCAGGCAACCGTCAGCGTGCGCTGCTGGAGAGTGCTATTGTTGACCACCCAGATGCGATCCTGATTATCGAGTTGCTCCAGAGGCACCTGAATGGCATCAGGCAACTCCCGTCCCGGCAATTTTACTTCGACATAATCATTAATCAGCAAGGCTGGGCCAGATGCTGCCAGCGCCAACGGATCTTCGACATCGACCAGCAGACGCGCCATGCGGTCACTGCTGTCGACATCCGGAAGACGATGCAGAATGCGGCCATGCCGGGTCTGGCCGTTCCAGGCCGGATGCGACAACGTCACACGGCCCTGCATATCCAGCATGGGGAGAAACGCACGAGGTACTTTTACCTCAATCCAGAAATGTTCGGTGCTGACCAGACTGAACAGCTCGGTTGAAGTCGACACCTGCGCTCCCGGAGCGACACTACGACTGCTGATCTGGCCCGTAAACGGCATGGTGACCTTGCTGTATCTGAGATCCAGACGCGCCTGCTCCAGTGCCGCACGGGCACTGGCCACCGCCGCTTCCGCCTTGCGCCGTTGCGGCTTGCGCAACACCAGTGCCTCGTCATCCCCTTTCAGGCGCGCACCACTCATGCGGTACTCGTCAGCCGCCAGCGCAGCCTGCCCCTGTTCGATCTGCAAATCGGCCTGCGCCTGCTCCAGCGCCGCCTGACGTTGGGCTACCACCGCCTCAAAATCCGCTGTATCCAGCCGCACCAGTTCAGCACCGGCTTTTAATACAGCACCGGGAACGGCATCAACGGCCACCGTCTGAACCCGACCACTCACACGTGGCTGCAATACCAGACTCACCGCCGCCTGCACTTCGCCACCGGCTTGCCAGTATGGCGACTGCTGGCTGGTTTCGATCGGCAGAACATCCACCAGTCGCGCTTTCACTTCCGGTTTGACCCGCACCGGTTTCGGCGCAGAGGTCAAAATCCAGCCAGCAACCGCCACACCGGCCGCCAGCAGGCCCACCAGCATGGCGGCATTCAGTACTTTCTTGTTCATTCGGAAACCTTTGAGTCAGAGACCTGATCGTCAGAGACATTGGCCGGAAAATCGGCGTGACTGAGGGCGCGATACAATTGGATGCGGTATTGCACCAGTTGCCAGCGAGCGCTGAGCTGCTGATTCTCCAGCTCAAGACGAGACTTCTGGGCATCCAGCAATTGCGGATAGGTCACAACGCCTTTGTGATAACCACTGGTCTGGTAATCCTCGGTACGAGTCGCCAACGCCAGCTGCTCATCAATACCCTGCAACTGACGCCGTGCGGTATCGGTATTCACCAGCGCCTCCTGAACTTCGGTAGCCGCTTCCAGCAACACCTGCTGGTATCGGTACAACGCAGCCTGAGCAGCGGCCTGCTGGGCATCCACTGCGGCCTTGCGATTACCGGCGTCCAGAACCGGCATAACCAGTCCGGCGGTCAGTGAGGAAAACCAGCTGTCGAACAAACCAGAAACCGACGGGCTTTCAGTGCCAACCGTGGCGGAGAGGGTAAAACGCGGATAACGATTCGCAACGGCGGCGGCCACTCCGGCATCGGCAGCCTGCAAATCGAGCCAGGCTTGTTCAACATCCGGCCTTTGTTGCAAGGCACTCAGGGCAATCTCGTCGGCGGCCAGCTCGTTGTTTGGCAAGTGGCGTCCCGGAAGCTCCTTCTGGAAACGCGCGGTTGCATCACCCGGCAGCAACCACTCGCCCCGACCAGTCCAGAGCGCCAGCTGTTGCCAGTACAAACGCTGCTGCCCGGCCGCCACATCCAGCTCGGATTGCAGTGCCGCCAGCAATTGCTGTTGTTGCCAGATGTCGGTAACAGCCGCCTGACCGCGCTGATAACGACCTCGCGTACTTTCCAGTAATTGCTCGGTACGCTGTTTCTGTTGCTGCAGTAACTGTTGCTGACGACTGCTGGCAATCAGGCCATACCAGGCCAGACTGACCTGCGCGGCCACGGTATTGGCTTCGACCCGAGCAACACGTTCACGCGAATCGGCCTGTAATACGGCCTGTTTATCCAGGGCTGCTACCCGCCCCCAGAAATCCAGCTCATAACTGGTTGAAAGTGTGGCACTCCATTGGTCAGAGCTGAGCTGACCATCACTGCGCAGCTGCTGGCGTTCCAGTCCGGCATTGATTTCCGGGTAACGCTCGGCTCCAGCCTGACGCGCCAGTGCACGATACTGGGAAACCGTCGCCCACTCGGCTTGCAAACCGTTATTGGCCTCCAGGCTGGTCGCGACCAGTTCATTCAGCATGGGATCATGGAATTCCTGCCACCAGCGCACGGCCATTGGCAGCTGCGCGGCAGACGTCGAAAAACCAGCCAGTTCAGGCTCAGCTATATCCAGAGTTCGGGAAGGGGTCGTGCTACAAGCACCCAGAGCAACAAGCGGCAGAAACAGGGTAAGACGCAAACGGGAGCGCCAGCAAAAAGCACCCTTTATTTTGGCAAAACCCTTGGTGGGCAAAGCAGGTTGGAAACCCGACACAGATAAGCTCCGTTCAGTCGACAGGTCGAGGCATCTTAGGGGGTGTCAGCAGATTTTTAAATGACGATGCATCCAGGACATGTCTCGAGTGGGATTGCAAACAGGCCCTCACCGGAGATGCATCGTCATTTCGGTATGTAAGATGAAACTCTATGCAAAAAGTTCCAATACCATTCATCTGACGGTCGAAAAGATCAGACGATGGACTTGGCCCGGTTCAGGCGGCTGGCAAACACCGCCTCAATAAAGAAAGGGCCTGATCGGGTCACAAATGGAATCACCATCACCGGCCCGGTCACTTCGTGTTCAATCATCTGAGTTCCGGTCAGAAGATGTGGCTGCGCCATGTCAAAGTCATAACCTTTTTCCCACAGAATCTTGCGTGCACCACCAGACAGCATATTGGTGATTTCCCCCGTCAGATCCGTACACCCATCTTCGAGGGAGGTAATTTCCTCGCCCAGCATCTTGCTGCTGATTTTCAGAATGGCACCTTCAGAAAAGCTGATTGCCAGCGACCCTTTGACGTTATCACCCGCCATCGGAATCATTCCGGTAACCACCCCCAGCGGTTGCTGATCCTGCTTTATATATGGCTTCTGATACTCACAGCTCATGGAAGCCATGGTCACCAGAATATTGTTGATGCTTTCAACAAAGGCATTGATGAAGACGACATTCATAGATCTCGACACCTCTGATGCCAGTCTAGTAGAGGCAGCGTCGGGGTTACCCAATGACGTCCAGCATAGCAGGCAGGAACGCCTGCTTTTGCCGCCTATCCTCTCTAACCTGTCAGACTCATCAGGCCAATGGCTCAAAAAGCCACTTATACCACTCAAGCCTGATCATCGGCCTGCATAACGGATTACAGCCCTTTAACGGCATAAATGCCGGGCGCGTTACGCCAGAAACCGCGGTAATCCATACCAAAACCAAAAACATAACGGTCTTCCACTTCCAGCCCGACAAAATCCACATCAAAACCCGGAGCCTTGCGATCATGGATCTTGTTGGTCAGAACGGCCGTCATCACCTCGGTTGCCCCTTGTGCGCGACAAGCCGCCACGACCGCCGCCAGCGTATAACCTTCATCAAAGATGTCATCCAGAATCAGCACAGAACGGCCTTCCATCGGTACCGATGGTGGTGCCTGCCACTGCAGTTCACTACTTCCAGTGGTTTCACCTCGATAACGAGTGGCATGCATGTAACCCACTTCCAGCGGAAAATCGAGGCGAGGCAACAATTGTCCAGCCATCACCAGACCACCATTCATGATGCAATACACCACAGGCACCTGATCTGCCAGACGCTCGCGTATTTCTACAGTCAAACGCTGCAGTGCGGCTTCAATTTGCTCAGGCCCGGCCAGCAAATCCGCTTCTTTCAAGATAACCTGCAATTCTGCTGCAGAGGGTACTTCCGTCATAATGTATGCCCCTGATACTGTAGTAAAACCATCATGGTAACACCGCTGGCCAGTCGCGCCGCAACCATATGGAACCCCTTGGCTCAGTCCAGGGTCTTAACAACTGTCACGACGTGTTCCAAAAACCGTCCAGCACAATCCAAAACCGGTTCACCGATCCAGGAGTATCCGTCATGCTGGCCAAGGCGTTACGCCTTTATTCTAGTCTTGTTGTCGCCGCTCTGATGGTGGGATGCGCAAGTTATCCAAAATCCATTGAAGTAGCAGACCCCGCACAACAACCAGGCTTCAAGGAAGTTCAGGCCAATCCCGATCAGTACAAGGGACAAACTCTGGTATGGGGCGGACAAATTGTGTCCGTGACCAACAAGGACCAGAGCACCGTACTGGAAATTCTGCAAATGCCGCTGTGGGATACCGGCAAACCGCGCACCGAACGGGATCTCGTAGGTGGTCGCATCCATGCACACGTGCCTTACTTTCTCGATCCGGAAGTCTATGCCAGTGGTCGACTGGTCAGCGTTCGTGGCACCTTCGCCGGTATTGAAGCAGGCAAGATTGGTGAACACGAATACAGCTTCCCGACACTTGACGTGAACGGCATCGAGCTGTGGCCAAAATCGCAGGACCCTGAAGTGGTGTACTTCATGGATTACGGATTCTGGGGGCCACCGCCACCTCCGCGCTCACGTATTTTCATCAGCACCCCGATCCGTCGCTGAGCATCTGACCGCCCCCTCCACAAACGTCAGGCGAGCAGGCTTCTGCCCTCCTGACGGCTTTAGTGATAAACTCCGCGCCCCGTTTTGCCATACACCGCCTTACGGCGCTGGAGAAATCATGACCCCTACTCTGAAACTTGCCTGCGAGCTGATCGCCGCACGTTCCGTAACCCCTGATGACGCTGGCTGTCAGGACATCATGATGCAGCGTCTGGGTGCCGTCGGTTTTAACAACGAACGTCTGCGTTTTGACGATGTTGAGAACTTCTGGTCTCGTCGTGGCGACCAGAAGCCGGTCGTCTGTTTTGCTGGCCATACCGACGTGGTGCCAACCGGTCCGGAAGCCAAATGGGAATTCCCGCCGTTTGAACCCCAGATTGTTGATGGCATGCTGCGTGGCCGTGGCGCTGCCGACATGAAAGGCTCACTGGCCGCCATGGTGATTGCGGTTGAGAATTTCGTGGCAAAACACCCAAACCACAAAGGCTCTATTGCGTTTCTGATCACCAGTGATGAAGAAGGCCCAGCCCACAATGGCACCGTCAAAGTGGTTGAAACCCTCGAAGCCCGTAACGAAAAAATCGACATGTGTATCGTTGGCGAGCCGTCGTCGACCAACCAGGTCGGTGACGTGATCAAGAACGGTCGTCGTGGTTCACTCGGTGGCATCCTGCGCGTCAAGGGTATTCAGGGGCACGTGGCTTACCCACACCTGGCCAAAAACCCGATCCATCTGGCTGCGCCGGCACTGGCGACACTAGCCAACGAAGTCTGGGATAACGGTAACGAATTCTTCCCGGCCACCAGCTTCCAGATTTCCAACATCAAAGGCGGCACCGGTGCCACCAACGTGATTCCGGGCGAGCTGGAAGTGGTGTTCAACTTCCGTTTCTCCACCGAACTGACCGCTGACATCCTCAAGACCCGTACCCAGGCCATTCTCGATCGTTACGAACTCGACTACGACATCGAATGGGCACTGAACGGCCAGCCGTTCCTGACCGACCGCGGCTCGCTGGTAAATGCCTGTGTTGACAGCATCCGTGCCGTTGCCGGTATCGAAACCGAACTGTCGACCTCCGGTGGCACCTCTGACGGGCGTTTTATTGCACCGACCGGCGCCCAGGTTGTTGAACTCGGCCCTTGCAATGCCACCATCCACAAGGTGGATGAACAGATTTCGGCCGCCGACCTCGACACCCTGGCAGCCCTGTACGAAAACATTCTGGAGCGTCTGCTGGCCTGATGAACGCTACAACCCCTGCCCACATTCTCGTTTGCCCGGTTTGCGACGCCAGCCTGATCCTTGATCTCGACAGCCAGCCGCGTAGCTGCCGCTGTCCGCAAGGCCACAGTTTTGATGTCGCTCGTCAGGGCTACATCAATTTGCTGCTGGCCCAGCACAAACGATCCCGCGCACCGGGAGACAGCGCCGACATGGTCATCGCCCGTCGTCAGTTTCTGGCGCAGGGGTTTTACCAACCGATTTCCGATGCCTTTAACCAGTTTGTTGTGGCCAGCCTGCCTGCCAATGCCGACCAGCTTGCCGACGTGGGTTGTGGCGAAGGTTATTATTCCGATCGCCTGCTGCGTGAGCTGAACAACGCCGGACATGCGGTGAATCTGTACGGCGTCGATATTTCCCGTGATGCTGTACGTCAGGCCTGCCAGCGCAACCGCGACATCTACTGGCTGGTTGCCAGTGGTGGTCGCCTGCCACTGCATAATGGCCAGCTGGATGCCCTCGTCAGCCTGTTTACCCCGGTGATGCCGGAAGGCTGGCGTAAAACCCTGAAATCCGGTGGCAGCGCCCTGCTGGTCACCTCCGGCGCCGATCACCTGATAGAACTGCGTCAGCACCTGTACAGCGAAGTGCGTAATCAGGTCTTCGACCCGATACCACAACTCGAACAGGGCGGCTTCCACTGCCAGCAACAGCATCCATTTACCTGCAAAATCCATATTCCTCAGGCAGCGCTGGGCGATCTGCTGACCATGACGCCTCACGGCTGGCGTGCCAGTGCCGAAGCCCGCGATCGGGTTCTGTCACTGCCCGGTCTGGACGTGACGCTGGATGTCAATTTTTATCACTTTGTGAACCAGTTCTCATGCGCGGCTGACGTCCGACGTCAATAAGTGTCACGGCTTGCCAGTCTCCGTACCCGTCCCGATTAAGGGTTTGAAAGGCCGGAGACGGGCGAGTAGGATTTCCAGACAACCGACAATCAGCAGCTTTTGCGCTTACCTCATACTTATGACTGATGTGCTGTTTTACGTACTAGCCGCATCAACAGCTCACGATCAGAGCCTGTTTTTATGCCGCCTGACAGAAAAAGTCCTGTCACAGGGTAAAACGGCCTATATTCATACTAACGACGCGGAACAAGCCAGGTTACTTGACGAGCTGTTGTGGACATGGCGACCACACGCATTTGTGCCTCACGCCTTGATAGACAGTAGCAACAAGCCTGACAACTGTCCGGTATTAATTGGTTGGCAAAACAATACCCACGAGCGTGGACCAGTAGCCCAACCTGAGGTCATGATAAACCTCAGTGACAGATTACCGGCATTTTTCAGCCGTTTCGAACGGCTGGTGGAAATTGTGATTCAGGAAGACCGCGTACTGGAAAGTACACGTCAGCACTATCGCTTCCTGAAAGACCGGGGTTACCCGGTGACTCATCAGGATATGAGATTACGAGCATGAGCACAGAAAAAGACACACGCAATCTGGTCGACGAACTTGCAACCCTGCAACAGGTACTCGACGACGCCGCTGGCGAGCAGATTGATCTGCAACATGCCCTGACCCAACTGAATACCGTTGACGATGTTCCAGTACTGAGCGACATGTTCAGCCGCGATGAACCGCCAATCCTGCGTGCCGTTCCACCTTTGAAGCAACAGGCCCCGATTGCGCCCTTGCGTCGTAGCGCCCCCGTAAGCCCGGCATCACAGGTAACGCCAGCCACTCCTGCCAACCCGGGTGACATTCTTGAAGCCCTGCATCAGGAAGTCATGCGCAAGGCAGCGAACCGCGCCCTCGAAGGTGAAAGCAACGAAGACGACTTCACCAGCGCTCTGGAAGAAGCCATTCTGGACCGCCATAGCGAGCGTATCCTGCGAGCGGTACCAACATTGGCTGAAGCACTACCAGATGACATTCCAGTAGTAACAGCCATAGCAACGACACCGCCGCACTCAGCAGCAACCGCAACCAAACCGGCTGCTCCTGGCATGATTTCAACCGCTGATGTTCCAGTGGTAACCAACCGCGTTACCACTCCGGTCAGACCGGCTGCAGCCGCACCAACTCCGGTCAGTGCCCAGGCGTATAACACCGTAAAACCAGCCGCGCCGGTTCCTCCGCTGATGACTGAACCAGCAGCGCCTGCAACACAGGCGGCACCAACAGTCACCGCCAAGCAGACAGCTGCTGAACCAGCCAAACCCGCGCGGTCCAGCAACCCGTTTCTGCCGCAGGAGGTGATCGACCGTCTGACCCAGGAACGCCTGGCCGCCCAGCACAGTGCCGAAGAAGCTCATCGCACCATGCAACGGGTAATGGAGAAACAGCAAGCACGCGAATCGGAAGCCATGCATCGGCTCAGCAGCGAAGACAAAACTCACCTGATCAACGCCATCGTCGACGAGATGACCCCGATTATTCAGGCGCGTCTACGCGAAAAACTGCGCACCATGCTGATCAAGAAGCCGGAAACACCAACCAGCTGAGCAACTCGACAACACCACCAGATCAAAAACAGAAGGCCGGTTAATCCGGCCTTTTTTATTGGCCACAATCGCTTATTGGCAACCGCCGCCCTCCCACACCGGTCTACTCTGAACCAAGCCGCATCCGGACAGTACCGAAGCAGCAGGTCGAGCGCCGTTGCAAACGCTGCATCCTGCTCGTGCATCCGGTATACTGGCCGCCATTTTTTTACTTCTTAATTTTCAGCGGATTGTCGAGCCGACAAACCAGCGCCAATTCGACTTGCCCAGCAAGCGAATAGCGTTCCGCCCAGACGAAAACGAGTGATCAAGCCGCCATGGACAAGACCTACAAGCCCCAAGCCATTGAACAGACCTGGTACCAGCAGTGGGAACAGAACGGCTGGTTCAAGCCGTATCAGGACGGACTGACAGGCGAAGGCTACTCCATCATGATCCCGCCGCCGAACGTCACCGGTTCCCTGCACATGGGTCACGCCTTCCAGCACACCCTGCAAGATGCCCTGACCCGTTACAACCGTATGCTGGGCAAAAAAGCCCTGTGGCAGGTGGGTACTGACCACGCCGGTATCGCCACCCAGATGGTGGTAGAACGCAAACTGGCCGCCGAAGGCCAGCCAGACCGTCACGAACTCGGCCGTGAAAAATTCCTCGAAAAAGTCTGGGAGTGGAAAGCCCATTCAGGTGGCACCATCACCAGCCAGATGCGTCGTCTGGGTAACTCCGTTGACTGGGAAACCGAACGTTTCACCATGGACGACGGCTTCTACGCCGCCGTTCAGGAAGTCTTTATTCGTCTGTACAAGGACGGCCTGATTTACCGTGGCAAACGCCTGGTGAACTGGGACCCGAAACTGCACACCGCCATTTCTGACCTTGAAGTAGAAAACAAGGAAAGCAAAGGCAACATGTGGCACCTGCGTTACCCGCTGGCCGACGGTCAGACCTACACCGACAGCGAAGGCAACGTTAAAGACTACATCGTTGTTGCCACTACCCGTCCGGAAACCGTACTGGGTGACACCGGTGTTGCCGTTAACCCGAACGACCCACGTTACCAGGCGCTGGTTGGCAAGGACGTTATCCTGCCACTGGTTGGCCGTCGTATCCCGATTGTGGCTGACGACTACGCCGACATGACCAAAGGCACCGGCTGCGTGAAGATCACCCCGGCTCACGATTTCAACGACTATGCTGTCGGCAAGCGTTGCAACCTGCCGATGATCAACATCATGACCTTCAACGCCGACATCCGTCAGCAAGCTGAAGTGTTCAACAGCGATGGCACCCTGAATACCAGCATCGACGCCAGCATCCCGGAAAAATACCGTGGCATGGAGCGTTTTGCTGCCCGTAAAGCCATTGTTGCCGACTTCGACGCCGCTGGCCTGCTCGATGGCATCAAGGATCACGACCTGACCGTTCCATACGGCGACCGTGGTGGCGTGGTGATTGAACCAATGCTGACCGACCAATGGTACGTCGACGCCAAGACCCTGGCCAAACCAGCCATCGAAGCGGTCGAAAACGGCGACATCCAGTTCGTGCCGAAATCCTACGAGAACATGTACTTCAGCTGGATGCGTGACATTCAGGACTGGTGTATTTCCCGTCAGCTGTGGTGGGGTCACCGTATCCCGGCCTGGTACGACGAACAAGGCAACGTCTACGTTGGCCACAATGAAGAAGAAGTACGCGCCCAGAACAACATTGGTGCCGACGTTGCCCTGAACCAGGACAACGACGTACTGGACACCTGGTTCTCGTCTGCACTCTGGACCTTCGGCACCCTCGGCTGGCCAAATCTGGATGACCCGGAAGTTGCCAAACGTATGGCCGACTTCCACCCGACCGACGTACTGGTTACCGGCTTCGACATCATTTTCTTCTGGGTTGCCCGCATGATCATGATGACCATGCACTTCTGCAAAGACGCCGATGGCAAACCACAAGTACCGTTCAAGACCGTGTACGTAACCGGTCTGATCCGTGACGAAGTGGGCCAGAAAATGTCCAAGTCCAAGGGCAACGTCCTCGACCCGCTGGACATGATCGACGGTATTTCTCTGGAAGACCTGCTGGAAAAACGTACCGGCAACATGATGCAGCCACAACTGGCTGAAAAGATTGGCAAGCGTACCCAGAAGGAATTCCCGGAAGGTATCACCCCACACGGCACCGACGCCCTGCGTTTCACACTGGCAGCCATGGCCTCTACCGGCCGTGACATCAACTGGGACATGAAGCGTCTGGAAGGTTACCGCAACTTCTGTAACAAGCTGTGGAACGCCTCCCGCTACGTCATGCTGTCGGTTGCCGGTGAAGAAGCCGTTGAAAAAGCGGCCGCTGAAGGCACCAACATCGTCATCACCGATGCCATGAAGGCCGCTTGTGGTGCCAACGGCGAACCGGCCGTGCTGTCTCTGGCCGACCGCTGGATCATCAGCCGCCTGCAACACGCTGAAGCCGAAGTACGTCGTCACCTCGACCAGTACCGCTTCGACATGGCAGCTCAGGCACTGTACGAGTTCATCTGGAACGAATACTGCGACTGGTATCTGGAGCTGTCCAAGCCTGTACTGTGGGACGCCAACGCCCCGCTGGAAATCAAACGCGGCACCCTCGGCACCCTGGTTCGTGTTCTCGAAGCAACCCTGCGTCTGGCGCACCCGATCATCCCGTTCATCACCGAGTCTGTATGGCAACAGGTGAAAGAACTGGCTGGCAAGTCCGGTGATACCATCATGCTGGCCAAGTATCCAGAACCTCAGCCTGCGTTTATCGATACCAAAGCCGAAGCCGACATCGCCTGGTTGCAAGCGGTAATCACCGCCGTTCGTAACATCCGCGCCGAGAAAAACATCGGCCCTGGCAAAGAACTGGATGTAATCCTGAAAGACGGTGACGACGAAGACTTCCGTCGTGCCGATGAAAATCAGGCGCTGCTGAAGAAACTGGCCAAACTGGGCAACCTCAAGTGGTTCAACCACGGCGATACCCTGCCGATGGCCAGCACCCAGCTGGTAGGTCAGATGGAAGTTCTGGTGCCTCTGGCCGACCTGATCAACAAGGACGAGGAAATCGCTCGTCTGACCAAGGAACTGGAAAAGCTCGACGGCGAAATCCAGCGTATTGCCAACAAGCTGGGTAACGAAGGCTTTGTTGCCAAAGCTCCGGCAGCGGTAATCGAAAAAGAGAAAGAGAAACTGGGCGGCTTTGAACGCGACCAGGGCAAGATCCGCGAACAGATCGAAGCCATCAAAGCGCTGTAAGGTCTGGAGTCAGACGTTGAACGACGTTCTGACTTCCACGCTCCTGCGCGATAGCCGATTCGCACAACCCAAATAAAAAGGGCATCTGCAAACAGATGCCCTTTTTGTTTTTACCTGACGGTACAGGCTCTTACCTTACGGAGCAGATGTTTGCCGTTTGGTATCACGAATAGAAGCTGTTCAGGCTTCCGCCAGCCAGCCTTTTGCTACCGCCATACGAATCTGCTCACTGATCCAGGCATGCACCTCAGGAAACTCGCCTTCAATAAAGGCATGGGCTTTTTCGATCTGATGACGTTTGACGCCCATTTCCTGCCAGCTGCGGCCTTCACTGGCGACGTTCAGCATAAAGGGCAACAAACGATCGACCACTTTTAACAGCCGGGTTTCCGGGCTGCTGCCGGTTTCCTGCTCTTCCCAGATGTCGGCCAGATCCCGAATGCCGTTACCGGCATGACCAGCAAGACGCTGGATACATTCACGCTCAGCCTTATGAGCATCACTGCGGTGCTCGGAATACAGAAAGGTATCACCGGCGTCGATTTCACCCAGATCATGCACCAGTGCCAGCTTGATCAGCTTGCCTTCATCCACCTTGAGGTCAAAACTGCGGGCGATTGACCAGCAGGCCATGGCCAGATGCCAGGAATGTTCGGCGGAGTTTTCGAGGCGGCTGGCGCCGTGGATATAACTTTTGCGCTGCACCTGCTTGAGGGCATCCAGTTCAAGGAAATGGCGGGTGATGGTATGAATATCGGTGGTCATGAGCAGATCCTGCGTTCTGGCTATCAAGGTCAGAACCCAGTATATCCGTTTCCGGTTAACACTCCCCGCGCATTAGCCGGGCTGATGTTTGGCGTTGCGGACAACACCTGCACGATACTGCACTTCGATACCGTACATCTGGGTTGAAAGCGTCCGTGGCTCGGTATCATCACCCAGACACTGGACGTTAACACGGGTCATACCCTCCCAGGCGTAACTGAGCTTCTGGCAATAACCGGCGAAAAACACATAACCATCTTCCGGATTGCGGGTCGGCTTGCGACTGAGCACCAGCATCTGGCCGTAAGGGGCGTGATCAAAACCATCACGATTGGAACGGAACTCCTGAATCACCAGGGAACCATCAGGAGATGCGAGCTCTTGCACTACTGTGTTATCCAGCTCAACCAGGCTGTAACGAAACCACCAAGCCATCCCCAGGCACAAAATCACCAGCCAGCACAGAACGGTTGAAAAGCGCATAAACCACGAAACAGCCATGACTACATCCTTGTGTCGTAAAGCATGAACGAACGTCCGCAGTAGACGACAAAACACGTCGGAAATACCAGCGGAAAAATGCACTGATCCACAGGATTCTTGACCCGTACCGGGCAAATACGGCCAGCCCGCGCTCCTGTGTATATCGCGTCTGATCCTTTTGGTAGCTGGCGTGTTAACCACACCGATTTTGGGATCAACGGTTACACCAGTAGAATAACGGTAATTTGAAAATAATTCTCATCGGACTACCAGACAATCCGCCAAGCGGGATCGTTATGTATAAAAAGAAGCTGTTTTTATTCGGACTCCTGTCCGGCGCAGTGCTGCTTGTTGCGCTTGCGGGGGTTGCCCTATCAGCCCATATCACCCGTGCCAATCTGCAGCAAAGCATGATTGCGCAAAGCCTTTTAACCGAACACCAGCAACTGTCGAGCATTTCCTATCGGCTGTTCAAACAGCTGACTGATGAACTGATCTTTGGACGCAACGCCAACCAGGCACTGGTGCGCAAAAAACAGGAGCTGATTGACCAGTCGTTGCGGGTCATCCGTGAACTCGAATTACGTCAACGGGAGGCATTGGGCCCAGACCTGACTCAGGGCAGCGTGGAAGATACCGACGAGTTGGAAAAACTGCTCACCGAAATCATTGTGGAGTTCCGGGCCATTATCGACCTGAACGATGCCACACCGCTGCGCCAGCAAGAACGTCTGCAACGCTTGCTGGAAGTCACCATCGACAATCAGTTCCGCGAAGCCATTAATGCTGCAGTCACCCGCCAGAGCCGGATGGTGGCAGCCACCAATGCCCGTATCGATACACTCAATACCGCGCTGATGTGGTTCACCATTTTGTTGGCCACCCTCGCCGGCCCCTTTATTGTGTTCGGCTGTGTCTGGCTGTTCAACCAGCTCTACCAACCGTTAACCGTAATCCAGACAGGTACTCAGGTGATTGCATCCGGCGACTATCATTTTCGCCTGCCGGAAAACCTCGACAGTGAATTTCACTCGTTGGTGCAGTCTCTGAACCAACTGGCGGCGCGTCTGGCGGAACATGAGCTGCAGCAAGAACAGCAACACCAGCAATTGCAGTTTGAGGTGGAGCAGCGAACCCGCGAGCTGACCGAAGCCAATCATCAGCTGACCTTGCAGGATGCCCGCCGCAAACAGTTTATGGCAGACGTATCCCACGAGTTGCGCACACCTCTCACCATTATTCGCGGCGAAGCCCAGGTCACCCTGCGCCAACCACAGCTGGACGAACAAACCTACCGCCAGACCCTGCAGGTGATTCTGGATCAGTCGGTTAACCTCAGCCGTCTGGTCGATGATCTGCTGTTACTGGCGCGTGCAGAAATGAGCCAACTGAAACTCAACTGCTCCAGCGTTGATCTGGTGACGTTACTGCAGCAACAGGCCCGCGACTGGCAGCGCCTGCATCCGGCGCGCCATATTGACTGTGTGATTGCCCCCAATCTCGGCAGCACTCTGCTACAGGCTGATGAACAACGGCTACAACAGGTCATTGCCATCCTGATGGACAATGCCACCCGCTACTCGCCGACCCAAACCCCGGTCACGCTACAACTGGGCAAGGCCGATGGCCGTTTCATGATTCAGGTGATCGATCAGGGTGAAGGCATATCCACACAGGATCTACCGCATATTTTTGAGCGTTTTGTGCGCTTCAAACCCAAAACCGAAGGAACCGGTCTGGGGCTTGCCATCGCCCGGGTCATTGCCATTGCCCATCAGGGGGATATTCGGGTGACATCCGCACCGGGTCAGGGCTCAACCTTCACACTGGTCCTGCCGGAGACATTGCTGTCATGAAAATTCTGATTGCTGATGATGAAGCCCCGCTGCTCAACTTTCTGCAACGTGGTTTGCTGGCAGAGGGTATGGAGGTGATTGCAGAATCCAGCCTGATTCAATTGCTGCCGAGTATTGAACGCACCCAACCTCAGGTAGTGGTGCTCGACCGCATGTTTGGCGACGACGACAGCATTAGCCTGCTGCCCCATATTCGCAGACTGGCCAACCCACCTCGAGTGCTGTTGCTGACAGCGCTGGATGACGTGGCCGAGCGCGTCAGCGGCTTGCGGGAAGGGGCAGACGACTACCTGTGCAAACCCTTTGATTTTGATGAACTGCTGGCACGCATAGAGGCGTTGGCGCGGCGTCAGGACACACCAGCAGCCACACAACGACGGCTGCTGACCGTCGAAGATCTGAGTCTCGACCTTGATGAACGATTGGCCTATATCCAGTCCTGTGAACTGGCATTGACCCGCATCGAGTTTGATCTGCTGCAATACCTGGCCAGCAATCTCGGCAAGGTGCTAAGCCGCGAACGCATTCTCAGCCGGGTATGGCAAAGCGTTCGCGACCCACAAACCAATATCGTCGACGTCTATATCAGCCGTTTGCGTCAGCGCATCAGCAGCAGCCAGCGCCTGAGCATCGAAACCCTGCGTGGCAATGGTTACCGCCTGCTGGTCAACGAAGCAGCCTCCGACCTCACTCGATAACCGACAACAGCTCCGGATGGGTCACCAGATTACGAACACCATGTGCATGGTTTTCGTCAAACGGGTTGTTGTCACACCAGTCGGCTACCGTCGCAATATTCACCACAGCCACCTGCGGCCGCACACTCCAGGTCACCTGCAATGGTGAGCCTTTTTCGTTATAGGAAGGGCCGGTAGTTGAACCTGCGTAAACCACTGGCGCTCCCTTGTCAGACGGAATGCTGGCGGCCTGATAATAACCATTCACCTGAGTAACCGCTGTCATGGCGCCAAAGTCGAGCGCCTTGGCATCATTGGCCAGCACCATTACCTGAGTTTCAACGCGCAATTGCGGATTACTGATGCTCTCAGACAGACAGGCGCCCAGGGTTGGGCCCGGCTTGACACTGGCAGACGAGTGCACAAAGTGGACTTCCAGGGTATCACCCGCCTTCAGTGAATGTTTGGCATCGCCGCAGACATTACGATTAACCGGCTGCAGCTGCTCAGCCGTCAGCGTGCCGTTGTAACGGTAACCGCTGCCGTGTCCCTTGCCATCACCGTTGCCAACATAAGTCGTGAACTCTCCGCCCTTGTGCTCAGCACCGGCATGAAAGTGGATATTGCACAGATTCATGCTGCGGTAATCGGGCGCGACAGAAAACTCAACCGGATTGGTCCCCACCAGACTGTCGATATCACGAGGTGACTGCGGCCCAAAGCCTTTACCTGCGGTATTACTGATCAGTTGTTGCTGTTGTTGGGCAATAACGTCATCACTCACCTGGGCAGAATCCGCCAACGCCAATGGCGCAAGACCAGACAGAACAACGGCGGATACCAGCAAATGGTGTTTCATATTCGATTCAACTCCCGGATACAGAAAGCACCCAAGGTAGAGAAACGCTCTGAAAATCGCCTGAATGGAACATTAAAAAAACATGAAAAAAACCATTAACCAGCCGCCGCTGATTCGGCCGCCTGAAATAAAAAACCCCGCCAGCGCTGTGGTTCGCTGCCGGGGTCAGTGGCCTTGCATGGGTGCGTTATGCTTACACCTGTTTCATAAGGGCTGATAAATACGGATCAGATGGTGCTCAGATCTTTCTCAACGTCCATCACCTTACGACGAGCCAGTGCCAGGTTACCGGCTTTGGACAGTACCAGGTACAGGAACAGACCTTCGTTAGCCTGGGATGGACGGATGATGTGCAACTGGTCACTCAGGGTGATCAGGATGTCTTCGATCTGGCTGTGCAGGCCGAGGCTACGCATGGTTTTCAGCTTGGCTTTTACCACCTCACTGTTACCGGCTGCAGCCAGCTCCAGATCCACACCACCACCGACACTGCCCAGCAACATGCCAGAGTTGTAATCAACAATCGCAGCCCCCAGGGCGCCATCCAGTTGCATCATTGCGTTAACGGTTTCATTGATATTAGCCATTTACTACTCCTTGAGGTCCTTGAATGGCAGGGCTTGCACCTGCCAGCGATTGGGTGTCAAGCAAGCTTGGCGATTTCTGTCGCCAGGCGGTTAATCGTAATGCGCAGATGCGCAATACTCAGTTCTTCACTAGCCGACATACACAAAACGAAGTCGGCGTCTTTTCCGTAGATGGTTACAAACGCCACGTTGGCGCCTTCCGATTCAATAAAACTGACCCGGAACGGGTGTTTCAGAATCTGCTGACTAATGGCATTACTGACTGAAAACAGGGTCCCGGATGCTGCGGAAATGGTATCGGCTTCAACATCCAGACCGGGTTTGCTGTAGACCTGTACTGGAAAACCATCGGTGGTCGCCAGACAGATCAGTTCAATCTGCTCATAACGACTGGTGCAATCCTTGAAAAGGGCTGACAGAGTATTTTCGTGCTGTTCAAACAACGGCATATTCACCATCCTGGCTTTCGTCGAACGAGTGGTTATTCAGGCCCAGAAACAATTCCAGCAACAACAGGCTGGAATCACGATCACGCGGATCAACCGTGATAACCGGAGCTATAAGACGATGCTTCTCCAGGCAAAAGTTGATGTAGTCGATCAGGGTTTCCAGTTCTTCAGAATCCACGTTATCGCAATGGGTAATGCCCACCACGGTGGCGTAACCATTCGCCTGGGGTTTGAAAAACTCAAGAATGCTGTCGAGCTCATCGAGATTCAGGCCATCACCGTATTTGACGAGAATGCAGAGTCCCCACAACTGGCCTTTGACGATGTCCCACAACATCTGGAAGCGGTGCTGTCCCGGCAGGCCATACAGACCCAACGCCGTTTCTTCGTCAAAGCTCAGACGGCCGTAATCGATACCAACGGTAGTGAATTCCTTGCCAATGTCGATACTGGAACGGGCTTCCGTGGCAAACGGCGAAATCTCACTGATCGTGCGCACCAACTGGGTTTTGCCCGCCCCAACCTCACCAACAATCGCCAGCTTTTTATAGATGGTGGTCATTGCCCTGACCTCTCTTTCCATTTCATCGACAGAAACTTGCGCATGACACTGCCGAAATGATCTTCCCGTCCTGCTTCCTGAGCCGCGGTCACAGCCTCCTGAGTCAGTCCAGCGTCTTTGATCAACAACACATCCAGTCGCAACAACTGTTTCAGCACACCATCCAGTTCGTCTTCGGACTTGAACAGGCCGGTAGCCATCAACTGTTGATAGGTAATCCAGCCATTGGATAACACCGTACACAGTTTGATCAGTCGCGGGGTTAATGCCACCCGCGACTGCTTTGGCCATGCCGTAATATGAAACATATGATTACCAAAGGTATCGTGACTGACCTGTTTCTCCGGTGTCGCTGGCGTGCCGGATATCAGGGCTGCCGCCCAGAATTGTTCTGCCAGCTCTTTCGGCCGACCTTCCTGAACGGAAGATTCTGGCAAACAGTCATGTCGCAGCTTTTGCAAAAACTCACGATGATTGGCCATATCCGGGTGATAGAATTTGGCACGCCAGGTCGTAAACGCGGGCGCATCAATACTCATATCATTCACGACAACGAGTTCATTAAACAGTTTTGTCTGGCGCATTTTGTAAAGTGAGATGGCAATATTCTGAGGATCTCCTTCAAGAACCTGCAGAACCAGATTACGAAATGCGACAAATAACCCGGTAACAGAGTGTGCAGCATTGCAAACCCGAAGACTGTTATACAATTCAAGAATATTTTCCGAGGCATTCTGGTCCTGCTGATGCAGGACACTTCCAAGACAAGCAATTCGCTTCATAGACTGAAACCTCCTTGATTTCACTCCTGCCTGTTCATCCATATTGCAGGTCACACACACCGAATCCGGGAAACAAACAAACTGGAATCGGAAATGCAATATCTCAAATGAGCCCGACAAGGCTGTCGGCAATTGTGCCAGCAAATCCATGAGCACAATAAAACAATTTCACAAAAGAGCACTCTGTCATGGATCAATAAAACACAGCAGATACCAACACGACCGAGCAAATAACAAAGATATGACGCAGATCATTTTATAACAATCGTTCTCGATATCCGACAATCAGCAAATGCTAGCAAAACCCGAAAAAACCACAAAACCCCATCACTTGACGAGTGATAATAACAAAACCTCGACACAATCAGAGGACTTTAAATAACAATAAAAATACCAGAACCAGAAATTGCAAAATATGAAAGACACCATTCCAAAAAAACATATAACCAGACCAGCAGCAACACACGCCGCAGCGATCACTCTGATATAAAAATCCGGATATCTGCTGAATTATGAACCACCCACTCCACCTCCGCAGATACTCACCAATCATCAGGAACGGGCAGACCGGTGCGCAAACCTGTCAGTTGTGAGCCGGAAAAATCCGTCGCCACTGACCAGCCTGCAAGCTGCTGTTGAGCTTCCACTCACCAACCGAATGACGATGCAGGGCTACAACCGGGTTACGAAAACGACCAAACATACGCTTGATCTGGTGGTACTTGCCTTCCGTGAGGGTCACCCGCGCCTGACGTTCACCGAGGATCTCAAGTTGGGCCGGTTGGGTGGTAATGTCTTCATAGGGGAAATACATGCCTTCGGCGAAGGCCGTTACGTACTCAGGACTGAGCGGGTTGGCGAGTCTCACCTCGTACACCTTGGCGACTTTGTGCTCTGGCGACATCAGACGCCGGGACCATTCACCATCATTGGTGAGTAACACCAGCCCAGACGTATTCAGATCCAGTCGTCCCACAATATGCAAATCGTCCAGCTCACTGGCTGTCAGGTCCTCGGGGTGGGCACGAATCAGGTCCAGCACCGTGCGATGCTGTTCGTCTTCGGTAGCACACACTACCCCAACCGGTTTGTGCAGCATCAGGTACAAAGGCCTGCGCCCTTGCAGACATTCACCATCCAGCTCAACCCTGGTAAAAGGCCCTACAACCTTGTCGGGATCACGCGCCAGTTCACCATCCAGCACCACCCGACCAGCCGCCAGCACGGCGCGAATAGTCTTGCGACTGCATTGCAAATGAGCGGCCAGAAAGCGGTCAAGCCGTGTAGAGGAATATGCCATTCAGAGTCTCAGACATCATGCCAGGGGCGGCGATGATGCCGAGCAAGACAGACATCAGCAAGCACGACCAGAGACTTCCGCACTGGCCGTACTGTGAATCAGTGAGAATTACTGCACAGCGACACCAAACTGCTGGATGCGCAGATTGGTAGAGTAATAAAAATCACGCAATTTCTGTGGCGCGTCACCAAACTGGGCTTCCGGAATTTCCTTCACTGTTACCCCACGGTCGCGCAGGGTTTTGAGATTGTCACGCTCGCTCTGCGCCAGCAGTTCAAAACCGGCAGTCTGGGCACGGCTGAACGCATCGGTAATACGCGCCTGGGTTTGTGGGCTTTGCACATCCCACCATTTTTTCGACACCACAAAAATGCCCGGCGATGCCATGTGATTGGTGTGCAGCAGATACGGAGCTGCCTTGTCCAGCTCCATACCTACCGCCGTCGCCAGATCACAATCCACAGCATCAATCTCGTTTTTTTGCAAATTTACGACCAGATCCTGCACCTGTATGACTTTCGGTTCCGCTCCTAGACGGCGATACCAGTTATGGAACATATCATTGGCAAAAGAACGAACTCGTTTGCCTTTCAGGTCTTCTACCGAGTTCAGGGGCTTGGGGCTCATAATGTTACGCATGCCACTGAAGGTATACCCCAATCCAACAAGATTGTAGTTCTGCAGATTGGTCAACATGGTTTGCCCCTCCGGCGATTTTGCTGCAGCTTCCAGCTGATCCAGTTTATGGAACTGAAATGGAACCAGCCAGCCGTTTAACGCCGGGTCAAAAGTCGTCAGGGATTCAACCGCAATAATACCAGCCTGCAACTCACCACTTCCAAGCATCTCGAGAATGGCCGCTTCACCACGCACTTTTACAAAGCGGGACTCTTTGACGTTGATGGGACTTGTCGGCGTATTCAGATTGCTCTTGAACTGCTGCATTACCTGAATCCAGGGATGACCTTCTGGCGCTACCACGCCAAAACGGATCGACTCAGCAGAGGAAGTCGCTGAGACCAGAAACACCAGCAGACTGGCGATCAGAGTCGAGACACGAGTTATGGCTGTTTTTGTCATGATTTTTATCTTTTTTATATAACACGGGAGATTCCGTTCCACAGCCTCAACGGTACCGGATAAAACACCATCAGGTACTATCCAGGACAACTGACCACGGCTATGCAAGGGTCTGAAAGCATCCATCCACTACTGGCGATCATGAATGGTACTTACGGTGAGAATGCCCTCTCCTTTGGCTGCTAGTACCACCCCCCATTGGTAGCATTAAAGTTTTTTACAAATCGGGAAGACAGATCCCGCAGCGGACTGGCATAACGGCTTGTCGGATTTGCAACAAAGCGATAAGCGCGCAGAACTCATCGTGCTACCGAGGCTGTCATTTTGTAGGAATGCCGACAAAAATTTCCAACCACAAGAAACAAGTCATTGATTTAAATAGCTTTATTATCTGGAATGGTTTTTGCCAATGTACTTTCAAACAAAGTGGAGAGTACTCATGCAACAGTTTCAGTGGCTACCTGAATTTGAAACCGGCATAGAAGTAGTGGATGCCCAGCACATGCGAATTTTTGAATATTTACTGGCAGTTGACCGTGCGATCCGTTTGGAAGAAACAGATTCCATCCAGCATGTGGTGCATTCATTGATTGATTATTCAATCTCACACAACGCCTTTGAAGAAACCCTGATGGAACAGGCGGATTATCCCATCCTGGCAGCTCACGCCAAGGTCCACGAAGCTTTCCGCAACCGTGCCTTATCCTATGAGAAGCGTATCGAACAGGGTGAGGATTGCATCAAGGTCGCCAAGGAAGTGCGTTCGGATATTGGCTTATGGTTAACCAACCATATTCAGCGGGATGACAAGGACTATGTTCCCTATGTCCGTAAATCCATGGAAGGTGGATTTGTCAGCCGTATGATGAAGCGTTTTTTCGCATGAAACTGAGCAAACACTTGCTACCCGGCGAGCCACAACAAAAGAGCCAACGCTGGGTAGCTCAGAAAAGATCGGCCACGGAGACGAATAAACGCCCTGCCCCCTTGAACAGCCAGACCAGCACTTCCCAGGGGAAGTTAGCGATATCCAGCACAGCATCCAGCAAGCGGCGGCCATTACCGGCTTCGGGACGCACCCGGTCGGCCAGATACCCACACACCACCATGCCGACTATTTTCCAGAATCCGAATCCGTTCAGATATTGGTCGACCAAAAGCCAACCCCCCAGAGCAACCAGCAGCAACGCAATAACAAAGCGGACGTCATCCCAATCCTGGTTCATACCCTTCATTCCTTTGAACTTTGCTGCCCACACGGGCACCTGTTTAAAGCTGCGCTGACAAATCCAGATCGGCCAAAGCAAAGCCGTTGATCATCGATGCCATATCACTGGCCAGATTCACACGGTTACGACCAGAGTGTTTCGCCGTGTACAAGGCGCGGTCAGCAGCTTCCAGCAAACGTTGAGGGAAAACTTCGGTTCTCGGCAAACACGACGCCACACCAATGGAAACCGTCAGATGGTGCCATGGCAGCGCCAGATCGTGGGGAATACGGCTGTTGGCAATCTCGATGCGGAATTCTTCGGCCAGCGCATAAGCACGTGACTCATCAACCCCCGGCAATACCACCACAAACTCCTCCCCACCGTAACGCGCAACAAACCACTCTTCCGAGCTGAAAAACGTCTGCAAACGACTGGCGATAATCTTCAGGCATTCGTCGCCTTCCAGATGGCCCTTGCTGTCGTTGTAGAGCTTGAAGAAATCGACATCCACCAGCATCACCGACAAGGATTTGCCATTCTGGTGCGATGCCTCGCAGGCAACCTGTAAGGCATTGTCAAAGAAACGCCGATTGGCAATCCCTGTCAGACCGTCGGTATTGGAGTGCAGATACAGCTCATCGGCCAACAGGCGGTTCTTGTGGGCCAGCACAATGCTACCGTGCAGGGTGCGATAAATACGCTGCGACGAACTCAGAATAAGGACCAGATACAGTAGCATCACCGCAGCCAGAATATTGCCATCCACCGTCCCTTGCCAACCTTCCCATAAGGCCAGCGAGGTCAACACAGGCACCACAAACAGCGCCAGACTGACCCGGGAAGCCGAAGAAGTCGACACCGTACCGGCACAGATACCGGCCTGAATCACCAGCATGATCAGGGTATCGGCATGCGGCACGCTGCTGACTACGAACAGCCCCCATGAGCTCCACAAGATGCCATTCAGGAAAGAAAAAAACGCTAACAATCGGGAATGCGATGCTGCGTCCCACGAACGAAAACGGGACAACCGATAGTACCCGAATGCTGCAATCCGCATAGTGGTCAACACCAATACAGCAGCACCAAACAAGGCCAGTCCAGTCAATGGCAAGCGTTCGATATAGGCCAGAATATTAGCCATAGATAAAGCCAGATTACCCGCTGCAACAACAGGCATCTGGGAATACATAACACGCACCAGCTCCTGACGAGGATCAGGGATAGCTGCGGAGTTATCGACTGGGCGATGATTCATTAACAGACGCTCACTGAACAGGCCGGCAATCATACCTTGTCAGATACGGGAAAAAATCCTGTTTTTGGGAAACTCCACCATCTCCCCCTTGTCAGCCTGCCAATTAACCTGTCAGACACTCCATCAGGCATTTATGACAAAAACTGATACACGTACAGGGTTAAACAGCAGACCAGAAACATCAGCACCGCATAGTTGCGATTGGCTCTTAACAACGCCCGCGCACTCAACCCATAACGAGCCTGCAAGGTCAGCTGAATGCCGGATAACGGTGATAGCCCCACCCCCAACGCCCAGCCCATCAGCAAGGTCATACCAAACAGGTCCGGGTCGGTCACACTGGAGCCAAGCAGGCTGCCTGCCAGCACCACACTGGTCACCGGGTGCATTCCCGCCATGGCCGCCGCCAGCAGGGCAATCAGGGTCAATACCGCTTCTTTATATCCGAAGTGTTCCGGTGCCAGTGAAATATCCAGTGTGTACAGGGTGGCCGCGACTCCCGCCGCCAGCACCGCAGCAGCCAGAAACAACGCCAGTTCACTGCACATATTCGGCAGCCCCGTTTCAATATGACACCGCAGCGACCTGCCTCCCTCGACTTTCTGGGTCAGCAACAGCCAGCTGCAAGCGAATGTCAGTGCAATCAGCGTAACCTGGGTTAATACCGCCACTGCAGGCCAGATCAGGTGCGCCACAATCACCAGCACCGCTAACAATAAAGGCATCCACAGTGATGACCACTGCAGCGGATAACCCATGGCCGTTTGCGCTTCCGGGTTACGTTTTATCTCCCATGCCGAGTACAGCAATGCCACCAGCGCCACCGGCAAACCGAACAACACCAGAGTCGCCAGATGTGAGCCCGGCGCACTCAACAGTGCCAGCCCCATAGCCGCAAAAAACGGTGACCAAAAGGCACAGGTGGAAAACGCCCGCAGCAACACCAGCCCTTGTACCGGCTGTAATGGCTGGTTGTGGCGGGCATGAGCCAGACGATCTCCCACAATCAGTACCGCCGAAATATTCAGCACCGCACCAAACAGATGGGTGCCAAACAGACTGCGTTGCAACACCGACACACCAGACGGCAAGGCATCACTGGAGTTCACACCCGCCAGCGCTACCAGACGCAAAAAACTCACGCCAATCATCATGCCGACCACCAGCTGATTGGCCTCCAGTGCTTTTAACCAGAAACTTCCCGCATTACCGGCCAGCGTGGCGAACATCAAACCGGCCAGCCCCACCAGTATCAGAATACCAATCTGCTTTTTCTGGGTGCGTTTGATACCCGGCGCCACCAACAACATCGCCACCCACAAACCGGAGCCCGCTATCCAGGGCGGCAGACTGTGTTCAAGGCTGGTGAACAACACCAGAGCCAGCGCGATCAGCATAATCACACCAGCCAGACGATGAATGGCCGCAGAACCGGACAACCAGGGAGAAAACAGGCTCAACACAGACAGGCTCCGAATACCGGCCAAGAGGAAAACGCTGAACAGCGTAAACGCGAATATTGCCAGTTTTTGGCAAGCCTATAGAGACAAGGATCAGGAATGCACTGTTGTGTTATGCCATAAAGCGATGGCCCGCTGATCCATCAACGGCAGCTGGCAACTGCTGGTGAGGGCCATAAAAAAACCACCGGCCGCTGACGCGACCGATGGTTTCTCATCATTTCAGATGCCAACCCGCTGCTCGTTATCAGAAGCATCAGGCAAGCCGTCGGATTACAACGCCTGACGGAAGATCTCGCACACTTCCTCGAAACCTGGTTGTACCGGGTTGGTAAAACCACAGGCGTCTTTCATAGCGTTGGTGGCCAGAGTCGGAATATCTTCCTCTTTGGCACCCAGCTGGCCAACACCGGCTGGAATATGAACATCTGCAGACAGGGCACGAATCGCCTGCAGACAGGCATCGGCGGCGGCTTCATCACTCAGACCACGCACTTCACAACCCATGGCGGCCGCCAGTTCACCCAGACGTTTGGCCGCCACTCGGGCGTTAAATGCCTGCACGTGTGGCAGCAGAATGGCATTACATACACCGTGTGGCAGGTCGTAGAAACCACCCAGCTGGTGCGCCATCGCGTGTACATAACCCAGCGATGCGTTGTTAAACGCCATACCGGCGAGGAACTGGGCGTACGCCATCTGTTCACGGGCTTCGATATTGCTGCCGTCATTCACCGCCGTACGCAGGTTGGCACTGATCAGACGTACCGCTTGCAACGCACAGGCGTCGGTTACCGGAGTGGCAGCCGTCGACACATAGGCTTCAATCGCATGAGTCAGCGCATCCATACCGGTAGCCGCGGTCAGCGACGCTGGCATACCGGCCATCAGCTCCGGATCGTTCACAGACAACACCGGTGTGGTGTGTTTATCAACAATGGCCATTTTTACGTGGCGGCTATCGTCGGTGATGATGCAGAAGCGAGTCATCTCACTGGCGGTACCGGCAGTCGTGTTGATCGCCACCAGCGGCAGTTGCGGCTTGGCAGAACGATCCACCCCTTCGTATTCGGTGATGGAACCACCGTTAGCGGCGACCAGTGCAATCGCTTTGGCGCAGTCGTGTGGCGAACCACCACCAAGGGAAATCACAAAATCACAGTCATTGGCTTTCAGAACCGCCAGGCCATCTTCAACGTTGGCAACGTTCGGGTTGGGTTTGACGTGATCAAACACCACCGAGGTCACACCGTGGGCAGCCAGCAGCTCGGCAACCTTGCCAACCATACCGGTTTTCACCAGCGGCGCATCGGTTACCACCAGCGCTTTTTTCCAACCGTACGACTGGATCGCCGCCGCGGCATCTTTCAGGCAACCAGTGCCCATCAGGTTCACAGAAGGAATAAAAAAAGCAGTTGCGGCCATATCGGTAAACTCCGAATCATCGATTTGTGGTCAGGCTATACCTGTTTGAGTGACCCCAAATTGACTCGGAGCAATTCTGCTTTTTTGTTTGCTGAACGAATCTTTTGTAAACCGACTCAGATCAACCTGCAGCCCCGTTGAATAACTCGATACCCACTGTGGCTTCTCGGAACAATGACAAAAGGCATGGTGTTTTCAGGAGCAAATTTCTGTGGCGGTATCGGGAATCGCATCGGATGGCAACACCGTCTGCACGGCTTGTTAATTGGCACAACCTTATGCTATCCGGCCTGGCGGGGCATCCATACCCCTGCCGGGTCGGCGTTGCGGTGAATACCGGCTCGCCCAGATGGGCAATGGGTAGCCAGCTGCGCTGGGCGAAATCGGTGTTGATGGATACTGTTCGTCCGACGGCTGCTGGCTGCTGGCGGCTACTCGGTTTGTTAATTGGCCTGGCTGGTTGCCCTCTTGGGGGACCTTGTCCCCCGGCCGGGCGGGCCTCCCCCTGCTTTTGCCCGCTGGGCTCGTTTTTCCGGTGTTCACCGACAACGGCTTTTCGACCCCGACCCGATGGCACGTCCCTGTGCCAACGGGTCTGGCGGGGCATCCATGCCCCGGCCGGGTCGGCCGTTGCGGTGAATCCCGGCTCGCCCAGATGGGCAATTAACAGTTGCCAGCTGCGCTGGGCGAAATCGGTGTTGATGGATACTGTTCGCCCGACGTCCGATGCTCAGCTGAGTCTGGCCAGCAGGTTTTGCCATTCTTGCGGTTTGCCGTAGTACTGGCTGTGCGGCAGGCGTTGCCAGCCTTTTTCGGTTTCCAGCAGCAGGGTCGGGAAGCCTCGTACGCCCAGTTGGGTCATGAGCCGCTGGCTGTGTTGCAAGGTTTCGTGCAGGGTTTGCCGGGCGTTGGCGATGGCCTGTTGGCAATCTGCGCTGCTGAGGGGTTTACCGTTGTGGCTGGCGAGTTCCTTGATCACTGTGGCCAGCACGCGGATATCGGCGACATCCAGCCCGTGCTGGTAATGCGCTTGCTGGATGGCTTTCAGGGCGCTGAATTCATCCAGTCCCAGTGCTTTGCTGGCGAGAATGGCCTGGCTGGTGATCATGGAGTCCATCACCAGTGAGCCTTTGCCCGCTACCCGTTGCCGATAGGCATCTCCAAACTGTGCGCCGGTCAGGTTGGCGATATGCTGGTCGGCTTCGAGAATATGACGACGGAACTGCGGGTTGATTTCGCCGCGTTCGAGCATGCCACCTGGGTGTAATTCAAGCTGCCACCCCTGTTGTTGGGCCTGTTGCTGCAGGATGCTGACCAGAGTGGTGGCGCCGAAGCACCAGCCACACATAGGGTCATAAAAGTAATGAGCCCTTACCATTTCATCTCTCCGGTATGTACCTTGGAGCCCAGTTCGAGGGCAATGCCGAGGCCTGCGTCTGGATACTGTTGCTGCATGGCAGCTTTTACGTCGGCGCTGTTGTGGTGGTCTTTAACGGCCTGACGGAAAGCGGCCAGATACCCTTTGGAGTATTCAATCGCGCTGGCGGTCAGTTCAGTGTTGGCGGCCATATGCCCTGGAATGACCACCTCAGGCTTCAGTGCCAGCATGCTGTCGAGCTGCTGGTTCCAGGCGTCCAGCTGTTCGGCGCTCTGGGTGTCGGCGGTCCACAGATGCAGGTTTCCGAACACGGCGATGTCGCCCAGAATGGCCTTGTTATCCGCAATCCACAGGTATGGACGGGTTGCCAGCACGCCATCGGTGCCCCGGATGTCGATACTGTGACCTTCCAGATTCAGGCTGCTTTCATTCCAGGCATCTGGCAGCACTGGCTGTTGTGGAGCGTTGGCTCCCAGTTTCGGGCCCCAGTAGGCTACTTTGCCCGCCATTTTCTTTTCAATTGCTGCGCGCACGGCCGGGGTGGTGATGATGCGGACATCCGGGAATACCTGCTTCAGCACTTCGGCACCAAAGTAGAAGTCCGGGTCGGCTTGGCTGATAAAAATGGTTTTTAACGGTTTGCCGGTGTCCAGCACCTTGGCCGCCAGACGCAGGCCATCGGCTTTGGTGAAACCGGTATCCACCAGCAGCACTTCGTTTTCGCCAACGATCAGGGTGGAGTTGACGTGGAAGCTGTTGGGGCCAGCGTTGTAAACGTCGAGGGTCAGTGGTTGTCCGGCCAGTGCGGCGGTGGACAGCAGGCTGGTGGCGGTGGCGATCAGGGTTTTGCTAACGGTGTTTGACATGGAAGGCTCCGGTTGTTCGTTGTGGTCGCTATGGGGAGCATTCTGGCGTTTGATTGGTTACTGAAAAATAGCCAATAATCGTCATCATTATTTCAGAATATGAACAGGTTGGGCGTAGATGGATCGGATAACAGCAGCAAAGGTGTTTGTGGATCTGGCCTATTCCGGCAGCTTTACCAAAACGGCGGATCGGCTGGAGATGTCGCGGCCGATGGTCAGTCGGCATCTGGAATTTATGGAAAGCTGGATGCAGGCGCGACTGTTTCACCGCACCACTCGCAAGATTTCCCTGACCAGTGCGGGTGAAGCCTGTTTGCCGGAGGTCGAGCAGTGGTTGCAGCAAGCGGAGCGGCTGGCGCAGATGCTGGTGGCGGAGCAACAACCGTCGGGCCAGATTCGGCTGGCGACCAGTATGTCGTTTGGTTTTTCGCAACTGGTGCCCGCATTGGCCGGGTTTATGGCGCGTTACCCGCAGGTGACGGTCGATCTGACCTTGCAGGACCGGGTAACGGATCTCACCGCTGAGCGAATTGATCTGGCATTACGGTTTGCCAGCAACCCTGATCCATCCCTGATTGGCAAACCCATCGCCCTCTGTGATTCGGTGCTGGTGGCAGCGCCTGAATATCTGCAGCAACGGGGGACGCCGCAGCATCCGGATGAATTGCAGCAGCACGATTGTGTGGGGTATCGCAACTTCGGACGCCATGTCTGGCATCTGAGCCACCGTGATGGTGATGAGTGTTCGGTCAGCGTCAACTGTCGTCTGACCGCTGATGAGGCCACGGCGTTGATGGTGGCGGCGCAGCAGGGCATGGGGATTTCCATGCAGCCGACCTATCTGGTGTCTGGCCAGCTGGCCCGAGGGGAGTTGCAGGTGGTGTTGCCGGAATGGCAGCCGGACCAGTTAAAAATCTATGTGCTGTACGTCTCGCGCAAGCATCAGTCGCTGGCGGTACGGGCGCTGATTGATTATCTCGAAGACTGGTTCCGGGAGCATCCCTGGGGTTAACCGGCGTTCAGTACCAGGGTCATATGGTCGGTAACGATGCGTTTGAGGATATGCAGTTTGCGATTGAAAAAGTGGTCGGCACCGGCAATCACCACCACCGGACGGTCCTGATCGGCGGCCCAGTCGAACACCGAGTTTAACGGCACAATTTCGTCCTTCTCGCCGTGCACAATCAGGGTTGAACCTTGTGGATGCGGGGTGTTGTAAATACGGCCGCTATCAACCTCTCCTACGGCGGTGCCGGTCAGCATGATGGTTTGCACCTCGATGCCCTGAGCGTGCAGCCGTTCCTGTACACGCGTTACTACCCAGGTTCCAAACGAAAACCCGGCCAGCACCAGTGGCAGGTTCGGGTATTCACTGCGCAACCAGCGCAGCACTTCCATCATATCGTCGGTTTCACCATTGCCATGATCGTGGCTGCCCGAGCTTTGGCCAACGCCGCGAAAATTCGGCCGTGCCACCAGATAACCCATGGATTGCAGAACCCGGGCAATGGTCACCGGCACCTTGTGGTTGGCGTTGCCCCCCATCAGTGGGTGTGGATGGCCGATGAGGGCGATACCACGCGGAGATTCGGCGGGAGCATCCAGCCATACTTCGATATTACCGGCAGCGCCGGACAGCAGCAGGGTTGAGTTCATGGCAGTTTTTCAGAGAGGGATGGCGGATTATACCCGCTGCAACGTGGTTGGCGGTGATGGATGAGCTGGAAACGGATTATTCCGTGGGCGGCAAGGATTTGAAGTGGGCATAAATGCCCACGAAACACTCTTCAAAAAATCGCTCTAACGTCTGCTGACAAAACTGGCGAGATCGCTGGAGGCATCGCGAATACGGCTAATATTGGCCGTAATTTCCTCAGTGGTAGCGCTTTGTTGTTCGACTGCCGTGGCGACTTGCAACATGTGATTACTGATGCTGTCGATGGTCTGAGCAACATCCGCCAATGACTGATCAGCAACAGCGGTAGCATCAACAGTATCGGTAGCACGCTCAAGACCTTTGCTGACCATAGCGACTGCTTCCCGAACTTTGCTGGAAAGGTCTCCAATCAGACTGCTGATTTCTTCGGTAGAAGTCTGGGTTTTGGCTGCCAGAGTCCGTACTTCATCGGCAACAACGGCAAAACCACGCCCCTGTTCACCGGCACGGGCGGCTTCGATGGCGGCGTTTAATGCCAGCAGGTTGGTCTGTTCAGCGATCATATTGATCACGTCGATAATGCGATTGATGTTATCGGTGCTGGTGGAGACCGCTTCAATAGTAGTGCTGGTTTTGGCCATATCTCCGGACAGAGAACTGACAGAGCTGACCGCTTTACTGAGTATCTGCCGCACCTGACGGGTAGCGTTAACGGCAGATGACGCCTGATTGGACGACTCACTGGCCAGCGACGAAACCTCACGAATGGTGCAGTGCATCTGTTGCATGGCAGATGCCACGCTGTCGATTTCATGAGCCTGACGCGAGGTACTTTGCAACACCTGACTGGCGTGTTCACGGGTCAGGTTATCGGCACGTTGCAGTTTATCGCCCATGGCATTGATAGCGCGGCTGACGACGTCATCGGCCGAGGCTGGTTGTGCACGCTGGGTGAGATTGTCGGCGGCAATGGCCTGACAGACGCGAGCTACCTGCTGGAAGGACGTGGCGACCCGCCTGGTGATGGTTTCCAGTGCATCAATCTCATCCTGGTTACCAGCTGGCTGACCCAGATCCAGATTATCCACATTACCTGCAGCAACTTGACGTGCCAGTTGCAGGGTACGACGGGTACGGCGGGTGATAGAGCCAGTAAAGGTCATGGCGATGCCGATAATCATGGCCATAATCACCGCCAGAATCAGCGCACTACGCAATGCATCGGCGTAAATCGGCGCATAGACACTTTCACGCGACACTCGCTGCATCAACTTCCAGTCGCCAGTCGGGATATTGATGGCGGTAAAATAAAATTCTTTGTTGTCGACGGGATCAACTGCCTCAATCACCTCGCCAGGTTTGCTTAACATGGTGCCAAACAGCTCTTTGTAAGGAGTATCAGCGATTTTCTGGGTACGCATCTGTTCCGAGTTGACCGATACCGCGATAACGCGGTTTTCATGGCTTAACAACAACAGATCAGTGCCTTCTTTTACGGCCAGTTTTTTCAGGTAACCGTCGAGAAAGCTCAGGGCACGGTCGATGCTGGCGATACCCTTGAACTGGCCATCAATCACAATTGGGTAAACCTGCTCGATGATCAGCTTGTTTTCATAAATGTAGGGTTCGGTGATCAGCCCCTCAGCCTTGCCACTGGACTGGAAGCGGCGTTTGACGCCGTCGTAATAGAGGCTGGTTTCCATATCCACCAGCGGTGTCAGCTTGAGTGTTTCACCATCGCGATACCAGTACGGCAAAAAACGTCCATCACCAGAATGGCTGTCGGGTTGCCCAAGGTTGTTGCTGTCGGCACCATCAGCATCTGGCTCGTAACCAAATGAACTGCCCAGAAATTCCGGGTTTTTGTCCAGCACCTCACGGGCAAAGTCGATACTCAGCTGGCGTTGGCCAAATAATCCAGCCACCTGTGATTCAGCCATGATTTTGGCGGTTTGCAGAGCGTGTAGGTTACCCAGCTCAATCTGGCGAGCCGCACTGGCAGCTTCGCTAGCCAGTAGCTGTTTGGCAGCAGTTTCGGCTTGTTCGGCATTCTGGTAGATGTCGAGACCTACCGAGGTACTGAACATCAGGACGACAGGGGTGACCAGTTGCACCAGAATTCGTTTACGCAAGCTGCCAGACAGCGAGCCTTGAGAGTCGGGCATAAAAAATCCTCAATAGGGGCAACGGTTTCCTGTCCATGTGCTACATGTCCTTCGATACAAGAATAGACAGTGATTCAATATTTGCTCATCAGGAGACACTCTGATAGCTCTGCGCAAGTACCGCAGCCCGTGCCATTCGGGGCTTTTGGTACGGTGACAACTCAATAGTCGCCGGTTTTTAACGTAGCCCCCCGGATTCAGGAATGAGGCCCATCAAACCGGCTTCGTGATTCATCACCATTCCGACAAGCCAAAGAAAGCAGGCATCGAGTTATTCAGAGGGCCGCAAGGACAACATTGGTTGCGCAAACCTGAACGCTGCGTTTCAGCTTTGGCGTTGAGTGGAGCCGGTACGATTGTTACGGTGTGGGTTTTGGCGGGTAGTGGCAGTGGTTGCCATTATCCGAAGACACACAAGGAGCCCCTGATGTCTGCTGAATTCAAGCCGGTTGCGTACCTGAAAAACTCTTGCCCGTTCTGCTTCAAGTTTGTGATGTTTATGGCCGAAGCCGGGTTGATGGACAGTATTAACATCGTGCGTATTGATGGCGATAACGAAGAAGAGATGAACCGTTACCGCACGTTGCTGCAGGAAAAAACCGGCGCGACGGCGAGCTTCCCGACGGTGGAAATAGAACCGGGCCAGTTCAGCAGTGATTCCGAAGGTCTGATCCAGCACTTTGCGGCCCTGAAAGGCATTGATCCGACGACGCTGCCAGGTCTGGCTTATTACAAGGAAAACCTGTTCCCGGCTTACATCGCCCGCTTCAAGGAATTAAAAGCGCTGAAAGAAAAATTCGGCCAGTAAGGTTTATGGCTGATATGAAGGTGTCTGGCAGTTAACGCGACTGCCAGCGCATTTGTCGCCACAACGTCTGTTGTTGTGGATTCAGAAAGGTCCAGGCGATCAGGCGGCTGATCTTCTGGCCTTGCGCCATCTGGATTACCCGGCTTTCTAGCGCACCCACATGTTGCAGCAGCTTCTCAAACGCTGGCAGATTCGCCTGTTTGGATACCAATGAGGTGAACCAGAACACCTGGCTGCCAAACTGCTGGCTTTCTTCGATCATGCGACTGACAAACGCCAGCTCGCCACCGTCACACCAGAGTTCATTGTGTTGCCCACCAAAGTTCAGCCCCGGTTTTTGCTCGCCGGTTTTACCCAGATTGCGCCACTTGCGTTCGCTGCCTTCGAGCATTTGTTCTGCCGATTCGTGAAAAGGCGGGTTGCAAAGGGTCAGATCAAAGTAGTCGGCAGGGCCAATCACACCAGCAAAACAGCGATCAGCATGGTTCTGCTGAACCAGCCTGATCTGGCTGGCCATCGTCGGATTGGCGTTCAGCATGCGCTGTGCCGATGCCAGTGACTGCGGGTCGATATCCGAACCCACAAATTGCCAGCCGTATTCGCCCTGACCAATCAGTGGATAAATACAGTTGGCACCACAGCCAATATCCAACGCTTTTACCCGTTTCGCCGGTGGCACCTTGCCCTGATTCGCGCTGGCCAGCAGATCGGCGAGGTTATGAATGTAGTCGGCACGCCCTGGCACCGGCGGGCACAGGTAACCCTCCGGAATATCCCAGTGCTGGATGCCATAGGCTTCCTGCAGCAGCGCCCGGTTCAGGGTTTTCACCGCCTGCGGGTTGCTGAAATCAATGGTACTGATGCCCGCCGGATTCAACTGCACAAACAGCTGAAGTTCCGGGCAAGCCTGGGTCAGAACCGCAAAGTCGTAACCATTGCCATGACGGTTGCGGGGGTGTGGGCCCGACGGCTTTACCGCGGGTTTTGTTGCCGCTTTTGGGAGTGCCGGTTTGGTGATTGTAGGTTCTGTGCTTGTCAGTTTTGTGCTTGTCGGTTTTGTGGCCGGAGCGGACACACGTGTCTGGCGGGAACGGCGCTCATCTCCTGTACGGGAACGGGAGGCTGACGGGTTTGATGAATAAGCTGGTTTACGCGGCATGCTGATCGGCTGGCAGAAAAAACGGCCGACAGTATAGAGGCCTCAGCCCATGCGGGACAGTCGCAGAATGGTCAGGGTGGTTATTCGCGATTTGTCCTATACATTATGTTGCCCCACCGAAGGCCATCACGAAAATTTGCTGAGCGTGCCAGTATTCACACCAACACAGGCCCCACTCTGTGTCGGATAAAAACCGCCAGAACCGATAAGACTTCTGGCGCAACTTCAGTGTCGCCGGGTTGTTTACACCCGATGTCGTCGATGAAGTTCGTTTATTACTGACTCCCAGCTCTGATGGTGATTTGACCGGTCTGCTTCTGGAGCTTCTGGTTGGCTCCGCCATTGTTCATGACCTGGAGGATGACATACGCCCACTGCTATTGTCAGAGCAGGAATATCTTCGAACGCGGCAATACGCGCTTGAGTGCTTATGTAGTTTGAAGCAGGACTACAACCCGTACGGTGACCTGGCTGTTTTGATCTTTACCGCCAGTACAGAATCTTTAAAGCTGGCAGCACAGGCGATTGAATATTACTCGCCGTCTTCTTTTAGCAGAGAGTACCTTGCTGGTTTTCTTCGTGTCTGTATTCACCTATATCCGACAGAACGTCATCCAATCGAAAGTGTTGTCGGCAGTCGTTATTTCGTCAAGAAATTGATTGGCAGTTTCGACATTGATACTACTGAATATATTCTCGATTCATTGACGCAGGAACTCGCCTGCACCTGCGGTCAGAAGTTTTATTCCTGCAAGTGCCGAGTCACCATCAGCAAGGTGATCAGCATTTTATTGGATCGCTATTTTGAACTGAAAGAAGCACCGTTTGATTATGAAAAAATCTGGGGCTGGATGTGTGAGTTGAATTTTTCTGGCAGCGTTCGTGCAGATCAAAGCAAATCCGTCGAAGTTCTCCAAACCAATATGGAACTCAGGCATGGAATCATACGCCATGCGTTTTCAGGCCTGAACGACCATGAAATGATAAATTCAGTGATTTCCCGACTTGGATGGCACTCACATTCTGGTCTCACACTGACCACAGACGATTACCGATATATCATCGATTTTGCTTTCGAAAATGACAATGTCCCCCTCTGGTCTGCCTTTATGCAGCATCACATCCATAGAGCCAGCAAGGAATACCAAAAACCAAATGCTCTTCGACGGCATATGCGACTTCAGGCTCTCCAGAAGCCAGAACTGATGCGTCAATGGGTGAAGAATGAAAAAGCCTCTGTCAGACAAAACCTTGAACAGAATAAAACCGACTACAGACTGCATAGATCGTCAAAACGGTATACTCGAAAAAGACAAGAACAACACAAAGAAAACATTGAATACATACAGAAAAATCGAGAACTAATCAAAAGCGGAAAGCATCGAAGGGCCATTGAACAATTTGCAGCTGCCTTGCTTTTCAGCCCAGAAGAAATTGACGCAAGATTCGGCGACAAAAAATTAGTATTTGATGCTCTTTATAATTGCATTGACACGATCACTCCTGACCTGCCGACAATACAAAATGTTGCAAAATTAAAATGCGTTTCCAAGCATTTCCAGATAGTTCAAATTCTCCATGCCGCATGCTTGGCGCGCCTACGAATAGATGGCAACCTGGCTTCAGCACCAGCAGAGCCTTTATTTATACTCAAAGCAGATTCAAATATCCAATACCCTGGCAAATCTAACGAGGAGACTTCAACACTAAACGCCGAAATAAACAGACTGGCATTTTCAAATCCATCAGAGATTGAACGATTTTGCAGAGAATATATTGAACCTCAAATTGCCAACGCCACCTGCGAACACCCGAGCGTGGACCGACTTCGCAGCGACAAGATATTCAAAGATATTGCTCCAACTCTGGCTTTGGAGTGGCTGAGCAAATATACCAATATGTCTCCATTTGCACGTGACACTCTTTTTGATATTGCTGTCGACAGTACAAGCCAAGCCAAAGTCACAGAACTTGTTGCTCAAAAATGCGCAGAAATTCTCTACTCCCCGGTCCCAGAACAACCTGATGACGAACCGAAGGAATTGCGTAATTTCTGGTGCATAAGGGCTGCGTATTTCCTGAATGAAAGTGTTGGCCAACATTGGGATTGGCTCAAATCTGACAAAAATATGATTCTCGGATTTAACGAGCGCTCCGGCCGATTCATCGATCATGACGGAGCATCCTGGCCAAGGTTGACAGCCTCAAAAATCGAGGCACTTCTGGAGGCATACTTCACTCACTGGCCAAAGGTCGAACTTCCCAGTCATTGGGGCTCCGACAGCCCGCAGGAAGAAACAGCCTACCGTTTCCTGACCGATGTGGTTTCAGGTATCGCATCAGACACTCCAGAAAATGCCATCCCGGTATTGAAAAGACTATTGGCAAAAACTGTCTATACTGATCTTCATAATCAGATGAAAAGCATGCTTGCGGCACTCAAACGTAAACAGGCTCATAGAGATTTCCAACCGCCAAAACCTGCCGAGATTGTCCGGCTGCTGGATCATGACGACGTCGTAACTGTTGAAGGGTTACGTGCCCGAGTATTGCAGCAACTGAAAACGTACCAGAATGAAATCAACGGCGGAGAATTAAATCAGGTACGGCGTTTCTATGAAGATTTCAAGAAACCTGAAACCTATTTAAGAGAAGTCAGGTCAGCGGAGGTTATTGCCGAACACTTGAAATGGACTCTTGGCGGCCAGTTTTCAGTCAAGATTGAAGATCAGACCAAAGCGGCTCAGAGAATGGATATTACTGTGTCCAAAACCCTATCAGACAAGAAGCATTTACTAGTCATTGAAGTAAAAGGCCAGTGGCACCCGGAACTCTATACCGCTGCCAAAACCCAGCTGAAAGACCGTTATTCCATTCACCCTGATGCGGCAAATCAGGGAATATATCTGGTGCTCTGGTTCGGAACACACCTCGAAGTGAACGATAGAAAACACAAGATAACATCCGCTGATGAGCTAAAAACCAGCATTGAAGCAACCTTGCCGAATGAGTTGCGGGGTGCCATTGACGTATTTGTGCTGGATGTTTCGAATCCGTCCTAACCGGGTGAGGTGTCGATCTCGTCGAACCCGGTCCACCGCCGTTACCCGGTAAAATGCTCGTCCAGCTTATCCAGCAGCTCCAGCCCCTTGCGCTTGTCGCCCACAGCCGCCATCGCCCGAAAGCGGACTTCAGTATCAAACTCGGCGATGGCCTGCGTTGATAGCTCTTCAATCAGTTTGTTCATGCTGATTTTTCTGTGAGCTGCCAAAGCTTTCAGGCGATTATGTTTATCGTCGGGCAAGCGTACGGTTAATTTCGCCATTTCAAGGCTCCACAAAACAATCTCAGGATGATGATGGCAGAATGCCTGCAAGACTCAGTAAGAAATACACAATCTATCCAGCTCTCTCCAAAAGCATAGTTGCAACCAGAATCCTGCCCTTCAAGGATTCAGAGAATCAGGCAAGAAATCCGCAGGATCTTCATACCGCCCACCAGCCTCGTCGATGCATATTGGTTTCATCCAGTTTTTCTACCCAATGCGAGGTATAAAGCATGCATCTGACTCAAGAGTGGGACAAAACTTTCCCAAAGAGCGACAAGGTTGAACACCGCAAGGCCACCTTTACCAACCGTTACGGCATCCAACTGGCCGCCGATCTGTATGTGCCGAAAAATGCGGCAACCAGCGGCCTGCCAGCCATTGCGATCAGCGGCCCGTTTGGTGCGGTGAAGGAACAGGCATCCGGTCTGTATGCCCAGACCATGGCCGAACGTGGTTATGTGACCGTGGCGTTTGACCCGTCTTACACCGGTGAGAGTGGTGGCGAGCCAAGACACATCAGCTCTGGCGAGATCAACAGCGAAGACTTCAGCGCCGCTGTCGACTTTCTCGGCCTGCAACCGAATGTGGACCGCAACAAGATCGGTGCCATCGGCATCTGCGGTTTTGGTGGCATGGTGCTGAACGCCGCCGCCGTCGACAAGCGTATCAAGGCGGTGGTGACCACCAGCATGTACGATATGTCCCGGGTGATGTCGAAAGGTTACTTCGACTCCATGACCCCGGAACAACGTAACGATGCGCTGACCGCCATGAGCCAGCAGCGTTGGGACGATGCCGAAGCCGGTGCACCTGCGCTGTCCAACCAGGGTCTGCCAAGCGCCCTGAGCGGTGAAGAGCCACAGTTCGTCGCCGATTACTTCGACTACTACAAAACCCCGCGCGGCTTCCACCCACGCTCCATCAACTCCAATGGCAGCTGGACCATCACCTCGGCGTTCGCCCTGATGAACATGCCGCTGATGCGCTACGTGGACGAGATTTCACCACGCCCGATCCTGCTGATCGCCGGTGAAAACGCGCACTCCCGTTACTTCACCGATGACGTGTTTGATGCCGCCGAAGAACCGAAGCAGAAGCTGATTCTGCCGGGCATGGTGCATGTGGATCTGTACGACCAGCTCGACAAGATCCCGTTTGAACGCATCGACGCCTTCTTCGGCGAAAACCTGGCCTGATTCCTCTTATCGCTCTGATAACTGGCCAGATAGCAGTCCCCTGCCAGTACCGATGCTCTTCACGTCGCCGGTGAAGACATCTGTGCTGGCGCCTTATTCCGCTGACCCCACAAGGAATTCAGGCATGCATACCTTTCGCACTTCCCTCGCCTTCTGGGGCGCCGCTGTCGCACTGGTGATGACCTATGCCGCCTCGGCTTCACCCATTCCCCTTTATGAAACCTGGCGTTCAGTCGATGACCTCAGTTATTCCGACTTGTCGCTGAGTTCTGTGATCTATTTTGTCGGGGCAGTATCGGCGCTGCTGGTATTCGGACGCTTGTCGGATTACCTCGGCCGCAAACCAGTGGCCTTGCTGGCGCTGCTGTTGGCAGGCGTGGCGAGTGTGCTGTTCCTGTTTGTGCACAGCGCCTGGCCGTTGCTGACCGCACGATTGTTACAGGGCCTGGCCTGCGGACTGGCTTCTACTGCCATGACCGCATGGATCGTTGATACCACCAAAGCTGAACACAAAGCCCTGCCCGCCCTGATTATCAGCGTCAGCCCGCTGGTGGGGCTGTCGATTGGCAGCCTCGGCGGTGGCAGCCTGATCAACTTTGCGCCCTATCCGCGCACACTGGTGTTTGTGGTATCGCTGCTGTTGCTCGCTGCCAGTATGCTGGTGCTGCTGTTCGGACAAGAATCCGTGCACCGCAAGCCTGGGGTCAGGTCATCTCTGAAGCCGGTGTTTGGATTACCGAAAGAGGGTCGACACTGGTATCCGGCCGCTGCGATTGCCTTTAGCTGTACCTGGGCAGTGGGTGGTTTTTATCAGGCATTCGGCCCCACCATCGCCGCCGGGTATCTGCACTCCGGCACCCCGGTCGCCGCCGCCATTGTGTTTGCGTCGTTTATGCTACCCAGCGTTTTAGGCTCCACCCTTGCCGCCCGCTTCAGCCATCAGCGCGCCCTGATTATCGGCATGCTGGTGTTTATGCTGGCCATGATCGGCGTCGCCACCTCGTTGCATTTTGGCTTGCTGCTGCCGTTTTTGCTGTGCAGCGCCTGCGCCGGTGCGGCACAAGGTGCCACCATGAGTGGCGGGATTCGGAGCCTGATGAGTGGCGCCCAGCCCCATCAACGGGCCAGCACCTTCTCGGTGATTTACGCCACCGCCTACACCGGTGCTGCCATTCCGACCCTGATTGTCGGCCGCCTGACCAGCCACTTCAGCCTGCTGGAACTGGTGAGTGGTTACGCCGTGCTGGCCGTTGTTGGCTGGATGCTGGTCACGCTGCTGAACCTGCGAACACGACTAACCGCCGCTCAACAGGAGACAGCCCAGGTATGACCACACGGCTGATGACAATCAAACGCACGCTACTGGCGCTGGCTCTGGGGATCGTCACCAGCTGCGCCCAATCCGAAAACCCGACCAACATTCAGGAACATGCAATGAACATTGTGATGGAAATCGACGGCATCGAACTGCCAGGCACCCTTAACGACTCCGCCGCCGCCCGCGACTTCGCCGCCATGTTGCCACTCACCCTGACGCTGGAAGACTACGCCAGCACCGAAAAAATCAGCGACCTGCCGGGCAAACTCTCCACCGTTGGTTCACCGTCCGGCACCGCCGCCAAAGCTGGAGACATCACCTACTACGCACCCTGGGGCAATCTGGCGATCTTCTACAAACCGTTTCACCACGCCAGCGGCCTGATCAAACTTGGCAGCTTTGACAAGGGCGCACAGGGCCTGATGTTTAATGGCAAAAAAAACGTGGTGATTCGAGTGGTGGAGTAACAGACAAGCGACAAGGTTATAAAACAGTATCCAGTAAATATCGAAACGGTGCTTGATTCAGAAAATCAGCCAGATCCGCTGGTGAGTTATTGGCGATCTGATTCGCCTGCTTCAGCCACTTTTCCCGATCTCGCACCAGAGAGGCATCCTTGTTCAGCCCCAACATATCGCGAGTCTGAACCACAGGGTGCTTCTGTTTACGCGTCAGCGTAATGAGTGGCTCAATAAAACCATCGGTCGACAAGGTCCAGAATTGGTTACAGCCAGGTCCCGGTTCAATCGGCAGCAAACCATTCTTTTTCTTCTGGCCACAGGTCTGGTTATTAATGCAGCTATGAGCGTAGTTGCTGTAAACGAAGCACAGCTGTGGATGGGCATTATTCCCTGCTTTGGGTTTGATATGCTCAACCTGTCCTGCGTCAGGCTCCAGTGAGCGTTCACAGTAAACACACAATCCTCCCTGATCCTGATTGAGTGCAGCCTTCACGGCATCCTTGATAGGCCCGAATGCCAACGAATCAAAATCCTTCACCGTCAAATCCGGATGACTGGCAACAAAACCGGTTAACGCGGAAACCCCACCAGCACGATGCTGCAACTCAACCATAGCGAATCAACCTTCCCTGTTCTTCTTACGCTCCGCCAGAAACCGCCACGTCGTCAGGTCACTCTCGTGAAACTGATACCCCTCTTGCTCCAGCTGCTGCCAGAGTGTTTGTGCCTTAGGAGACGACTCCTGACCGGCTCGCACCAGCAGTTCGTATTCCCGAACCACACCCTTAAGAGCCAGCTCCGGCTCGGTATGCGTCGCCATGATATAAGCCAGCGCATCGCCCGACTCATGAGCCAGTGGGCTGAACCCGGGTTCAGCTATTGATATCTGACCATCATTCACCGCAAGAACCCGGATATAGCGTTTGGCAACGGTTGTCAGTACCTGCGGACTGTGGGTACTAACCACAAACTGAATTGCCGGGAAGGCTTCGCGAAGCTGCCCCACCACCACCTGTTGCCAACGCGGATGGAGGTGCATATCCACTTCATCAATCAATACCACGCCCTCTGTTTTACGCGCAGCTTCAACCCCCAGATGAGGATTTAGCTTGATGCAGCGATAGGCAATATCTCCGATCATCGCCAACATGCTGCGAATGCCATCGCTGAGCTGTTCAACCTCCAATACACCCTGATCACCGTGTGATAAAACCAGCGACCTGTCATGCGTGACACTGTACTCAAGTGAATGCCAGCCGGTACTTGGCCGCAAAAAACAGTCGATGGCCTGCTGAACCACTTTTACCCGGTCCTTTGCCGAGGTTAACGCTTCAGCATTCGGCTGGCCTTCAAGACCCTTTATTTGCTCTTCTCGAAGGCTCTCAAAGGCACCGATGAACCATTCCTTGAAATGCTTGTAGGAGGACGCCGGATCAAGGCAGTTCAGATAAGCAAAGGTACGAACACCAACATCGTCATCCGATGCATCATTTTTGGTTTTGGATATTTCAGTGAGTTTTTTCTGCGCCCACAGACGCCCGGTCCCGTAGTAGCCAAACACCGGCAAGTTAACCTGGCTCTCCAAATCCGGATCCCGTGTTTTGTCTTGCAAATCAGCGACCCACTGCTTGAGTGCCCTGGCATCACCTCGGTCTTTCGTCTGGCTGGAGCGCGATTCTTTATCCCGATAACGCTGCCAACAACTGATCTCGCCATTGCCGTAATCTCCGGTCAGGGATACGGTCGCGGGTAACTGACGGGCCATATTGCCATGAGCCATTCTGACCATACGAACATCAGCGATCGAGATACCATTGGCAGGGTCGGCCTTGGCATTTCTGGCAATATCAAAGCAGCTGACAAACGACCAAAGCCCAATGCGTATCGCATCCAGAACTGACGACTTACCCTGACCATTTTCGGCAACAAGCACAGTCAGCTGAGGATCAAGCTCCAGCTCAGCCCGTTGAAAACATCGAAAATTTTCAAGGTTCAGTCTTTCCAGTTTCATCAACCATCCTCAAGTACAGTCCTGCTCAATCGTGTCGCCACGGAACATAACTCCGCTGATCGACAACCACCATCAAAGTTGGCATCAGCATAATACAACAGCCACATTCCTGACGGCTCTTCTCAAATGCGGCACCTTGGCTTCGACACTATCCTAATAATGAAAATCTACAATCAGGTAACACGCTGGCTGAAATTATCGTGCCCTGTTGGCCATATTCAGACTTCACGACTGTATTAACCCATCACAGCTTTTCCAACCCATGACAATTCCTTGCAAGCTCGCCGGGAGTATTAACCCGGTCTTAACTATCAGACGTCCAGTATCGCTGTCATGAAACAAACAAGGACGCAGCGGCGGCCATCACCGGCCGCGCTGTGTACCGATCGTCTGACTGATCAAGTGGGTGTGTGTATGAAACGTATTCCTGTATTGCTGGCTGCTGGTACAACGCTGTCATTGCTGGCGGGTTGTTCCGACAAACCGGAGCCAGTGGCTGAAACCGAAAAAGCGGCCGAGAAAAGTTCTGCCATGGCCGACCAGGACCCGCTGGCGTTTCCGCCGCAGGGCTTTGTCGAAGAAACCCTCACCGTCAAAACCGACGCGGGTGAACAGACCATCACCGTCCACCGCTGGAACCATCTTCTATACGTCTCCAAACCCGTCGATGCCGACTACCAGAGCCTTGATGTACAAGTCCCCGTGGCCATTAACGGTAAACCCATTGATGCCAGCGCTGCGCCTATCGTTCTGAACATCAAGATTGGCGGTTATCGCTCGGTGAACAACCGCAACCCGGATGACGGTATGGGCCGTGGCCCACACGGTATGCAGCCACCGGGTGCCAGTATGGCAGCAGGCCCGGATGGCAAACCGGGCGAGCATGGCCCGCAAGGTGATCATGGTCCGAATGGAGATCACGGCCCGCGGGGCGATATGCCACCACAAGGCCAACGCCCGGGAGCCGAAGGTGGCAAGCCACCCCGTGGCCTCGCGATGGGTATGGGCATGGGTTCCGACAAGGCCAATCTGGCACTGGCCGCCGGTTACGTGGTGGTCACACCGGGTGCCCGTGGCATCAACAACCAGCGTGACGGCAAACCATACGGCATGGCCCCGGCGGGTATCGTCGACCTCAAAGCGGCCGTGCGTTATCTGCGTCATAACGATGCTGCAATGCCGGGCAACAGCGAATGGATAGTGTCAGCGGGTTGCAGCGCCGGTGGTGCCATGTCGGCCCTGCTCGGAGCCTCAGGCAACAACACCTGGTATCAGCCGTATCTGGATGAAATCGGTGCCGCCAACGCGCCCGACAATATCTTTGCCAGCGCCTGTTACAGCCCGATCACCGATATCAACCACTCCGACAGTTCTTATGAATGGTTCTTCGGCCAGATGCCGGTGAACGGCAAGCTGGTCGATCAGCCCCTGTCGGCCGAACTTAGTAATCAGTACGAGGCTTACCAGCAACAGCTGGCGCTGAGTGGTCTGGCCGGAGCAGATGGCAAACCGGGCGAAGCCATTACCGCCGCCAACTACGCCGAGTATTTCACCCGCACCTGGCTGCAACCGTCGGCTACGGCTTATCTGCAAGCTCTGCCTGCCGATCAGCGTGACGACTACCTGGCCCAGCACGGCTGGATTCATTGGGATGGCCAACAGGCGACCCTGGCGTTTGCAGATTACCGCAACGACATGACCCGCATGAAAGGCCTGCCAGCGTTTGATGACTTCGAGATGAAAGCGCCGGAAACACAGCTGTTTGCCACCGGCACCGACAAGGCCAATCACTTTACCGAGTTCAGTCTGCGTCATAGTGCTGGCGATAACGCCCAGCTGGGTGAGGAACTGCAACAGCGCATCAACCACATGAACGCCATGTATTTTACCGATGGCAAACAAAGCGATGTGGCGCAGCACTGGTGGCTGCGTAACGGCAGCCACGACAACAACAACGCGCCGATCGTTATGACCAACCTGGCCCTGAGCCTGGAAAATCATGGCAAGAACGTCAACAGCGCCGAGTTCTGGGGCGGCGGCCACTGCGCCGATGACGACCCGCAAGGCATGGTGAACTGGATCGGCCAGATCACCGGTTACCAGCGCTAAACGCTAGCCGGGTTACACCCGAAGCGGTGATGATCCTTGCTGATCATCGCCGCTGGCGGTTCCCGAGCTGCTAGTCCAACCCGGATTACAGGCCCAACTCACTCAGGCCCGGATGATCATCCGGGCGACGCCCCGCTTCCCAGAAGAACTTGCGCTCAGACTCCTGAATCGGCAGATCGTTGATGCTGGCAAAGCGGCGCTGCATATAACCGTCGGCGTTAAACTCCCAATTTTCATTGCCGTACGAGCGGAACCACTGGCCGGAATCATCACGCCATTCATAGGCAAAACGCACCGCAATGCGGTTGTCGGTATAGGCCCACAACTCCTTGATCAGCCGGTAGTCCAGCTCGCGTGCCCATTTGCGAGCCAGAAAGGCCTTCACTTCCTCACGACCACGCGGAAACTCGGCGCGGTTACGCCACTGGGTATCCTCGGTATACACCAGTGATACCCGCTGCGGGTCTCGGCTGTTCCAGGCGTCTTCCGCCATACGAACCTTCTGGATGGCACTTTCGAGAGTAAACGGCGGCAACGGTGGCTTTTGATCCATGATGAACTCCGGTGTAAATGGCAAAACCCAAGGTAGACAGATCTGTCTACATGCTTAAACTACCCTTTGTAGACAGAGCTGTCTACAATACCGACATGAACACAAACAGCCCCATCCCAACCGGCATACCGGCGCGCGAACGAATCCTCGTCACTGCCCACGACCTCTTTTACCGTCAGGGCGTCCGCGCAACCGGCATCGACCGGATCATTGCTGAATCCGGCGTCACCAAAGTGACCCTGTATCGCCACTTCCCCAGCAAGAATGACCTGATCCTCGCCTACCTCGATTATCGTCATCAGCTCTGGATGACCTGGTTTGATGCCGCACTGACACGCCACGGCAACCAGATTCAGAGCCTGGTTCCGGCCCTGCAGGAATGGTTTGAACGGCCAGATTTTCGTGGCTGCGCCTTTCTGAACAGCGTCGGAGAACTGGCCGAAGCATTACCCGCGGTGCTGGACATCACCCGCAACCACAAACAGGACATGTGGCAAGCCATTCTGCAACGCGCCAGCCGCGACCAACGTCCCATGCTGGAGCCAATGCAAAACGTCATCACCATCGCCATCGACGGCGCGATTATTCATGCCCAGTACGGCCAACAACCCACCGCATCACTGACGGCACTGCAACAGATACTGGAACGGGTATTACCCGCACAAGAAAAATGACCCGCCACACACCACCACGGCCGAACACCACGACCGCAGGATGCTAATAGCGCGAAGCGCGTATCACATCGAAGCCGCCAACCGCATCCTGCAGCCACACAACACCCAAACCGTAGGATGCTAATAGCGCGAAGCGCGTATTACATAGAACCGCCAACCGCATCCTGCGGCCACACGACACCACAGCCGTAGGATGCTAATAGCGCGAAGCGCGTATTACATCGAACCGCCCGGCCGCATCCTGCGGCTGCACAACACCCAAACCGTAGGATGCGAATAGCGCGAAGCGCGTATTACATCGAAACCGCCAACCGCATCCTGCGGCCATACAACACCACAGCCGTAGGATGCCAATAGCGCGAAGCGCGTATTACATCGAAACCGCCCGGCCGCATAACGCCCAGCAAAAACAAACCGCCAAAAATAAAAAAACCGCCCAAAGGCGGTTTTTTTTGTTACTCCCTGCCGCCCCACAAACACGGAACCGGCAGAAAACACATCCAGCAATTACTTGTAAAACGCTTCCACTTCGCCTTTCAGCTTCATCAGCAGCGGACGACCAAAACGATCCTTGGCAGTCGGCGAAGCCACTTTTACCCAACCTTCGCTGATGTTGTATTCCTCAACGTCAGTACGTTCCTTGCCCTTGAAACGGATACCGATGTCAAACTCGAAGCACGCCTCAACATAGTGCGGGCTGCGTGGGTTAATGGACAGGTGGTTAGGCAGTTCTGGTTTGGAATCAGACATAATCGGGATACGACCTTGTAGTCAGTTTAAGCTGGCACGGATTGTATATGGCGCCAGCCGTATTGCTCAACCAACACACCACCAACACACCACCAACACAACCCAGCTACACTCCGGCAGCAGCCGGGTCTTGCCGATAAAACAGACACATTTGTTCATACAGCTCGGGTAACGCCTGTTTCAGAGTATGCGGCGCCTCAAAGAAGGTTTCGCTGCACACCGCAAAAAACTCCGCCGGATTGGTCAGGCCATACGCATCAATCGGCAACACCGCATGGTGCATAGGGTGATGAAGCGCCGCCAGCGCCTGCAACTGCTGCCAGGCCGCCGCAAACACATCATGCCAATGCTGCGCGCTCATACCCGCATGCATCGGCGGCGCACCATTGGCCCCGTCATTCAGCATATCGAGCTTGTGCGCCAGCTCATGAATCACCACATTACCCGCCTTGCCCGAACGGGCGTGCGGACCACAATGCAGAATCGCATCCCACGACAGAATCACCGGCCCCCGACTCCAGGCCTCACCACTCAGGCCCGGCCCAACGGCATGCGTAACCCCATCTTCACTGCGATACGGCCGCTGCGGACGGAAATCACCCTCATACAGAATCAGCGTCTGCCAACCGTCGTACCAGTTCAGCCCCAGATTCAGAATCGGCACACACGCCATCGTCGCCACCTTCAGGCAAATCGGCCCCGTCAGCTCAAAATCCCGCCCCGACGCAAACACCTTATGCACCAGAAACCGCAACGACAGCTCGAACAGCTCATCACGCTCCGTCTCGGAATAACGAGCCAACAACGGCCAATCCGCATTGGCAGCATCCCAATCGGCACGGATAAACCCCATTTGCTGGATATGCCGCCGCTCCAGCCAATGCTCAATCGCCTCAAACACCTGAAGACTCCCGCAACAAACCACAGATAGAACCGCCAAACCGGCTAACGCCTATCAGAGCACAACGGACCGAAGGGAAAAAGCGGAAGACGAAGCCATTCGGGCGGAGAAGTCATGAGGGAGAAAAATCGTGCGCGAGCGAATGTACTCGCGAAGCCATAGTTGCTGACAGACCAGCAACGCTATTTGGCATCCGCATCAGAGAAGACGATAATTACGCACACCATAACCCTGTGCCCACGCCTACCTATGACCCCGACTCAATTCCAGTTGATGAAACCCAACCGTGCCAAAGCGCTGATGCTGGCCAAGCACGAAATATCAACGTTGGTTTACAACGCCATTCAACTCGAAAACATCAACTTCACCCTGCCCGAAGTCCAAACCATTCTGGACGGTATTACCATTGGCGGGCGCAAGCTGTCGGATCAGAACATCACCGCCAATCAGGGTAAGGCCTGGCAAGAACTCTTTGCCATGGTCAAAAACAATCTCTTCAAGGTTGATACAGACACGGCATTTAAACTGCACGCCATCGCAGGACATGAAGAAGCACTGGAATGGGGCAAGTTCCGAAGCGGCGGAGTGCTGATTGCCGGAACCGACTACACCCCGCCTCCAGCCAGTCAGCTGCCAAGCGAATTTGCCAACATGGTGGCCGAGATGGAGCAGATCAACGACATCTACGACCGCGCCATTCACGTTTTCCTCAGCATGGCACGCAACCAGTTCTTCTGGGACGTTAACAAGCGTATGGGGCGTTTTATGATGAACGGCATTCTGCTGGAGGCAGGCTACCCCGTGATCAACCTGCCCGCCAGCCGCCGTCTGGAATTCAACGAACTGATGCTGGAGTTCTACCCCACCGGCAATCAGCAACCCATGAACCAGTTTCTAAGATCCTGCCTTGACCCGAGAGTGATCGGGATAATGGCGGAGTGATTCACTGGGGAGCGTGGGCTGCTTGGCGGCAACCCGCCCCTGCCATCGAATACTAGAAACCGAGAGTTGAGCCCCGCACTGGCTCGTAGAGCACTAATAGCCGAAGGCGTATTACAAACGAGGCCAAAGCGAACTGCTATACGAGCATTAAGAATTGCTTTTGCTTATTAGTGAGATTTTCGTACCTTATCCCAAACTGGCTAACAAACAATCGATTCATTACGTCATTTCTTGCAGACTCCAAGACATTCTTCAATTGTTCAAAGTTACTACATTCACGGTAAACACCTAAATATCCAGAAACAACACCATCAAGCTTACCCATCAACCCAGATATATTAACATTATTCTTGGCACAATAATCCAAATCGCAGTACTGATATACCTTACACTTTACAGCATCAAGCTGTTTTTGAGTTACCTCAATAGCATATCCATCAGCTTTCCTAACCAATCCAAGTCCAAGAAACTCAACAGTATCCAAGGGCGATGCAATTATCGTCTTATTTTCCTCACCGATGGGATGAACTTCCAAACCTATTTTTGACAATTTCCCCACACAATATTCATGTATATCGCGGCAACCTTCCTCACTTCCAGAGAAAGCAACAAAATCATCTGCATACCTAACCATAGGTACTTTTTTACTCTGAATAGATCTATCAAAGTCAAGCAGCATCAAGTTAGCAAGATAGGGAGACATAGGCATTCCTTGGCGCAACCCCACCCCCTCATTAATATTCAATTTCTTTATACGCTTAGAGACAGCAGAGCCACCACAGTATATTTCCACATTAACAATACTTTCAATAATAGGATGCAATGCCTTTAATCGAATATTTTTCCTGACACTCTCCATTAACAAAAATCTATCAACACGATCAAAAAACGAAGTTATATCGGCCTTATAAACCCAATTAAGATCTCTCCTGTGCTCAACAGCCTTTTTCGCAGCCATCGAAACACTCCGCCCCCGAACAAAGCCGTAGCTAACATCATTAATGAAAGCATAGCCATTAATTGTAAGATAAGACAAAAGAGCACGTTGAACGAGTCTATCCACAACCGACGGAACGCATATAACCCTATCCTTGCCATTAGCCTTAGGAATAAAGTGCGGATTTAACAGAGAAGGCCGATATGATTTATCACGAAGTGATTGTGATAAGCGCAATATATTTCTTTTTTCATCTTCTTTAAATTTATTTATTGAAACTCCATCAAGACCAAAACTATCTCGCTTGCTCTTTTGGGAGTCATAAAGCATTTGCCCCCAAGCTTTTGACAAAAACTCAGGAGAGGAGAAACTATAAAGCGAATTTCTGGGCATGTGTGGACGCCTGAAATCAGGATGTCTGTGTCTCGCTGAAGCTATTAAGCCCTCAACCAGCGAGCATATGAACGAGTCACGGCACCTTGAGCATAGCCGTCGATCGTAGATCGTTGCGTAATCTCAATCGCCATCTTGCTGTTGCGATAATCTTCGCAATCAGTAGGCTGCCAATGTATCGCCTTACGCGCAACCTGCGAAACTGCAAATTGGGCGTGCGACAAACAAAGGTGTTTGCCAGCCTCACGAGTGTGAATGATTATCGATTGCGCTTCGATTCTCAAGTTATATTCCAACTGCATTCTAATGTCTCCAGTAAGAGTTACATCCAACTGACTAGCAGCAAAAATGCCGCACGAGAACGCCATAACCTTCAAACACTTCAGCACAAGTTGAATTGCCGAGCCCGCAGCCTGCCTTAGGCACACTAATAAAGCGTTACTGGCCTCTCTAGCTTTGTTGAGGGCAAGAGACCAGGTATTGGCGATCACGGCACCTTGAGCATAGCCGTCGATCGTAGATCGTTGCGTAATCTCAATCGCCATCTTGCTGTTGCGATAATCTTCGCAATCAGTAGCACGCCAATGTATCGCCTTACGCGCAACCTGCGAAACTGCAAATTGGGCGTGCGACAAACAACAACAGAAAAGAATATAAAGGCAATTTTTTCTATTTCAAGAGCGAGGGACATCTCAATAACGCTGCACCGCTCTGTACAAGTGCTATAGAACGTGTAAGCAAGACAGCGATAGACAAGTCCTTTTCAAACTCGCCAACACCGATCAAACGCGGTGCAGGCCCGTCCTTTGGGGCTTTAGAGATGGTGAAGAATCTCGATAAGCAAGAGCGAGCACCGAGTTGGCCAGATGGTTTTAGGTTAAATTCTGTTTCAATTAACTCTCCCCCATACATCGCTCTTCCCTATGCGAGTCTGGCGTTACGGCACTACTACGGCAGTTTGTGGGCTTACCGGGCCGGTTAACAGCAGCTGTTCGTTGGGTGCCAGCATATCGACCGGTTGGCCAGCGCGTTGGCCGTAGATCACGCGGAACGACAGTACGTTTTGCACGTAGTTGCGGGTTTCGGTGAACGGGATGGTTTCAATCCAGGCGTCGAGTGGCAGGTGGCCTCGGGCTTTTAACCACTGGTCTACACGGCTTGGGCCTGCGTTGTAGGCGGCGCTGGCAAAGGCGCGGTTCTGGCTGAAACGGTTGTACATTTCCGACAGGTAGGCGGTGCCAAGGGCGATGTTGGTTTGTGGCACAAACAGCTGATCCATTCCGCCAAGTGGCAATCCGTGTTTGCTGGCGGTGGCTTTGGCGGTGGCAGGCATTAACTGCATCAGGCCGCGGGCGCCAGCGCTCGATACCACTTCCTCGCGGAATGCGCTTTCCTGGCGGGCAATGGCGGTAGCCCAGGTGGCATCAATGCTGTTGCGCCCGGCTTCGGCGGCAAAAATGCCGGAATACTCTTTCGGGAATCGTACATTGAGGTAGTTCCACTGCTGCTGGTTGACCGCGTCCATAATGGCCTGGTGATACCAACCCCACCCAAACGATATCGCGGCCAGCTGTTCGCGCTGGGCAGCATTAAAGCTGGCACGGGCTGAGTTCCACTCGCGGGCCGCTTCGGCTTTACGGTTCAGCACCAGCCATTCACGGGCGCGCTGAATTGCGGCGTTTTGCTGCAACGAGGCGAGGATCAACGGATCTTCCTTGGGTGGCTGATCGTTAAGGCTATATGGCAGGTTCTGACGGGAAGCAGCCATAAAGCCATAGAAGGAACGCGACTGCGCGACCTTGGCCCAGATTTCATCCAGCGAAGTATTGCCCGGTGTCAGCATGTCGCCAGCACGGGCGTACCAGTACAACCAGCGGTCCGACGTCTGCAAGGTGTCGGGCAGACGACCAATCAGGGTTTGTATCAGCGTCCATTGCACCGGATTGGCGGCCAGTGCCTGCACCAGCTGGGCTTCGGTGATGTCGGAGTAACGGTATTCGGGGTCGATCTTCTGCAGCAACGCCGGGGCGTTATCGGCGGTGGCGGCAACCAGTCGACGACCGATATACACGTCGAGCTGGGCAATTAACGGCGAGGTTGCAGGCAGGCTGGAACGGTAGCCCAGCCAGCGTTCGGCAGCCGTCGCCGGGTTCTGGCGTGCCATGCCTTCAAAGGCTTTTTTGATCAGTTGCTGGCGGGCATCTTCCGGGAACAGTGCCAGGTTGGCCGTTGGCACCTGCTCCGGGTTGGCTTGCAGGTTTTCATACGCGGTGGCCGCCGCCAGCACGTTGGCGGTCATAAAGCGGTGCAGATAGGCAGCCAGTCGGGTTTCTCCGGCGAGCACCGCCAGCCAGTACCGGCGGGTGGCGACTTCGGCACTCGGGTTACCGGCAGCCACCCATTTTTCGAACAACGGGTCGCACTGCGATACCTGTGATTTACCCACCGTCCACAGGGTTTGCGCCAGCGCCATGCCCTGTTGCTGTTTACCGGTTTCCAGATAGGCACGGCCGAGGTCACATTGCACGGCGTCGGCTTTTACCGGCAAACGCTCGTACGCCACCAGCCATTCGGCCCAGCGATTGTTTTTGGACAGCTGTTTCAGCCACATCTGTTGCAGGTAGGTGCGCTTCGGAAACAGCGGGTAAGCATCCAGAAACTGGTTGATCTGCTGTTGAGTCAGATACTCAGGAAAACGCTGAAACGCCTGATACTGCAAATGCGGATACAGGGCGTACTGTTGCAGCGGGGCGATCAGGGCCGGAATCTCGGCGTATTGAGCCGTTTGCAGCTTTTTTTCTGCATCCAGAAAAGCCTGACTGTCTTTGGATGGTGCAGGTCGGGTGATCACCACGGAGGTTTCAGCGGCTTCTGCCACCGGGCTTAATGAGCCAAGGGTGATCAGCAAGCTGGCGAGAATGTTAACGGCTTTCATGGAAGTCTTGAGGCTTACTGACATAAACGGGGGAAGACCTGATCTTCAGTGTTTGTCCTGATTTGGTCAATTGCTGGCGGGCGGAGTTCACAGGTTTCTTTCCAACATCCCGAACAGGGCACAGTGAAACGTGGGTTAGATGCCGGAAAACCGAGCCAATACCCGCTTACCTCGCTCTTTTTATCTCGCTCCCTCTTACATCATTCCCTCTTACATCATTCCCTCTCAGCTATTACCGATCAGCATCGCAGGATGTATTCGCACAGCGCGATCAGGCGCTGCGCGTAATACATCAACAACCGAATACAACCGGACCCAACCGGGTTAACGGTCAGCCAGCAGCTCCCGCACCATCGGCATAACCTGCTCACCGTACAGGCGGATGCAGTCCATCTGGTATTCATGCGGAACCGGGCCGGTGGTGTATTTGAGATCAAAGCGCTGCAACGACAAGTCCTGCGCAGCGGCGGCGATTTTACGGGCGACGGTTTCCGGCGATCCCACAAACAACGCGCCCTGCTCCACTTCACCCATAAAGCGATCTTTGGTCATGGCAGGCCAGCCGCGTTCACGACCAATACGATTCATCATGCGTGAGTAATACGGCCAGAAACGTTCACATGCCAGCTCATCGGTGGCCGCAACCAGCCCCGGCGAATGTACGCCCACCGGTTTCGGCTCGTGCCCCAGCTGTTTGCAGCTTTTCAGATACAGGTCGACCAGCGGCCGGAAGCGCTTGGGAGCACCACCAATAATCGCCAGCATCAGCTGCACGTTCTGACGCGCAACCCGCACCACCGATTCCGGCGTGCCACCCACACCAACCCAGGTGGTCAGTGGTGATTCAAACTGCGGATACACCTCGGCGGAACGCAACACCGGCCGGGTTTTGCCGCGCCAGCTGATCGGGTTCTGCTCCAGCAGGCGCACAAACAGATCAAGCCGTTCTTCAAACAGCAGGTCGTAATCTTCGCCCTGAAAACCGAACAGCGGATAACTTTCGGTAAACGCGCCACGCCCGAGAATCACCTCGGTACGGCCCGGAGCCAAGGCATCCAGGGTGGCAAAACGCTGGAACAGACGTACCGGATCGTCGGTCGACAACACAGTGACCGCAGTACCAATTTTGATGCGAGACGTTTTGGCGGCGATGGCACCGAGCAGAATTTCCGGCGCGGAAATCGCAAAGTCATCACGGTGATGTTCACCCAGGCCCAGATAATCAACGCCAACCTCATCCGCCAGCACCGCCTGCTCAACAACTTCGCGCAGCACCGCACCCATGGGTTTCAGAGTGCCATCGAGGGTCATGGTGACATCACCAAACGTATGCAAACCCAGCTCAATCATGCTGATTCTCCCGCCATTCAAACCGAATGAGCAGGATTATCCGGGCAAACCCGCAGGCCCGCGACGGCTGAAATAATATGTTCAGGGAGGTGGCAGTGTCGGCGCTTTTTCGATCAAGGTGACGGGCCGTATTGCGCATCATCGCAGCAGATGAACTGCTGCACCGTATTACCGGCAAGCCCGTCTTGATCAGCAACGCCACCATCAAACTGATGGCGGGCGAACGCGACCGCACCCATTTCAGCCATGACAAAAGCGCACGTGAACTGGGCTGCTACTCTACTTCAAGATAAGTGAGCGTCCGGAGTACTCTTTGGTTAATTCAGACTCCTTCGCGATACGGCAAATATCGTAAGGTTTGCTTGGGGTACACTTCAACTCTTGCTTCGTTTCTTTATGAATCCGTATAGCTCCAGTAAAACGATACCCTTCATCCCTCATGCATTCATTTTCTTCAGTTAGCATCCGAAAGATGTCATGAATATATTTGGGCGCACCGAGGGCGCTCGACATGGTATGCAACTTTTGTTCTTCGACAGATTTTGCTTTTTTAGGATCTCCCGGCCTATTAGAGTATTTCCCTGAACTAGCCTCGACAAGCAGTTTTTTCAATTGTGCTTTGTCACGAATAACTTCACCATTTACATCAACACCCTGACCGAAAATCTTATCTTCACAGACCTTGTCATCCGCAAGAAATATAGGTGAATCAGCTCGTATAATCTCATTCTGGCCATTCTTTCTGTACACATCAACCGTATCCCATTTTTCAGGAGGAATCGCGACACAAGCACTGACCAACAAAGGCAATACGACCACCAGATTTTTCTTAATCATCAAACTCCACTTCCCTGCCGATTTAAATATTTTAAAATTTCAAACAACGCTTATTTCTTCTAAAGCAAAAACTTTCACATTAAAACCACAAACGGCGACAATAATACACGACCAACCACTCACTCCAACATTACAAAATCATTTTCGAAAGCGATTAACACCTCACAACCACCGCCCATAAAGGCTCATTAACAACAACTATTCATCCCGGCACGATACATTTAACGTAAACAATGCCAACCAGAAGATATACTGCCATCCGGCAGCCACCCTATCAAAGATCACCAAAGCTCCATTAACAAGCAAACAAAACGGGAGCCGAAGCTCCCGTTTTGTTTGACCGGTCTAACCGGCGTTGTTACCACTCAAGCGGCAACACGCCCGAGACGATCTTATTCCCACTCAATGGTGGCTGGTGGCTTGGACGATACGTCGTAGGCCACGCGAGATACGTGTTCGATCTCGTTGATGATGCGGTTGGATACCTTCTCCAGCAGTTCGTAAGGCAGGTGTGCCCAACGAGCAGTCATGAAGTCGATGGTTTCTACCGCACGCAGGGCGATGACCCACTCATAACGACGACCGTCGCCCACTACACCCACTGATTTCTGTGGAATGAACACGGCGAATGCCTGGCTGGTCTTGTGGTACCAGTCGGCGGCGTGCAGTTCTTCCAGGAAGATGGCGTCGGCTTCGCGCAGGATGTCGGCGTATTCTTTCTTCACTTCACCGAGGATACGCACACCCAGACCTGGGCCCGGGAATGGGTGACGGTAAACCATGTCGTATGGCAGACCCAGTTCCAGACCGATCTTGCGAACTTCGTCTTTGAACAGTTCACGCAGTGGCTCAACCAGGGACATCTTCATGTCTTCTGGCAGACCGCCAACGTTGTGGTGTGACTTGATCACGTGGGCCTTGCCGGTTTTGGCGGCGGCTGATTCGATCACGTCAGGGTAAATGGTGCCCTGAGCCAGGAACGGTACGTCTTTCAGCTTGCTGGCTTCGTCGTCGAATACTTCGATGAAGGTAGCGCCGATGATCTTGCGCTTGGCTTCCGGATCAGCAACACCGGCCAGTTTGCCGAGGAACAGGTCTTCAGCGTTGGCACGGATAACTTTAACGCCCATGTTCTTGGCGAACATTTCCATCACCATGTCGCCTTCGTTCTTGCGCAGCAGACCGTTGTCTACGAATACGCAAGTGAGCTGGTCGCCAATGGCGCGGTGCAGCAGGGCCGCTACCACAGAAGAGTCTACACCGCCGGACAGGCCCAGCAGGACTTTCTGGGTGCCAACCTGGGCACGTACTTTTTCAATCTGGTCTTCGATGATCTTGGCTGGAGTCCACAGGGCTTCACAACCACACACTTCCAGTACAAAGCGCTCCAGCAGACGCAGGCCTTGCAGGGAGTGAGTTACTTCCGGGTGGAATTGCACACCAAAGAAGTTTTTGGCGTCACAGCTCATGGCAGCGATTGGGCAAGAAGGAGTGGAAGCCACCACTTCGAAGCCTTCTGGCATGGCTACCACTTTGTCACCGTGACTCATCCAGACGTCGAGCAGGGATTTGCCTTCAGCGGATACGTGATCCTTGATGTCGCGAACGAACTTGCTGTCGTTCTCGATCTGGATCTGGGCGTAGCCGAACTCACGTACTTTGGAGCCTTCTACCTTGCCACCCAGCTGCTCGGCCATGGTTTGCATACCGTAGCAGATACCCAGCACTGGCAGACCCATGGTGAACACACATTCCGGAGCACGTGGTGAACCGGCTTCGGTCACAGACTCAGGACCACCGGCCAGGATGATACCGGACGGGTTGAATTCACGGATTTCCGCTTCGTCCATTTCGAACGCACGGATTTCGGAATACACACCGATCTCACGCACACGACGTGCAATCAGCTGGGTGTACTGGGAACCAAAATCCAGAATCAGGATTTTGTGAGCATGGATATCTTGAGACATAGGGTATCCAGATAAACCGGGCCAGAGCCCTGGGTTGATGTTCAAATAAAAATGCAAAAAGGGGATACCGATCCCCTCTTCAGAATTCCATCGTCCGGAAATAATCAGGCAGCGCTTGCGCCCTGCCCGATTCACCGAGTACCGCGGGATTCAGGTGCTGTGCTGGCAGGCTATTTTGCATAACCTGCCGGCGCATTTACCTTAGTCGCCCAGACGGTAGTTTGGTGCTTCCTTGGTGATCTGCACGTCGTGTACGTGAGATTCCTTCATACCTGCAGCGGTGATTTTCACGAACTGAGGCTTGGTACGCATCTCGTCGATGGTGGCACAACCGGTATAACCCATGGACGCACGAACGCCGCCCATCAGCTGGTGAACCACGTTGGACAGTGGGCCCTTAACGGCGATACGGCCTTCGATACCTTCAGGAACCAGTTTATCAACACCGGCTTTCTTGTCCTGGAAGTAACGGTCGGAAGAACCCTGGGTCTGACCCATGGCGCCCAGAGAGCCCATGCCACGGTAAGACTTGTAAGCACGACCCTGGTACAGCTCAACTTCACCTGGCGCTTCGTCGGTACCGGCCAGCATGGAACCAACCATGATCACGGACGCACCGGCTGCAATCGCCTTGGCGATGTCACCAGAGAAACGGATACCACCGTCAGCAACCACTGGCACACCGTATTTTTCCATGGCAGCGGCAACGTTGGCCACGGCGGAAATTTGCGGAACACCAACACCGGCTACGATACGGGTAGTACAGATAGAACCTGGGCCGATACCGACTTTCACGCCGTCTGCACCGGCTTCTGCCAGAGCAATTGCCGCTTCAGCGGTCGCGATATTGCCACCGATTACCTGTACTTGCGGGTACTTGGTTTTAACCCAACGAACGCGGTCGATAACACCAGTGCCCATGGCATTGCTGGTGTGACCGTGAGCGGTATCCACAACGATCACGTCAACGCCGGCTTTCACCAGTGCATCAACACGTTCGTCAGTACCGGCACCGGTACCGACAGCCGCTGCTACCAGCAGACGACCCTGGTCATCCTTGGCAGCGTTCGGGTAAGCCTTGGCCTTGTCGATGTCTTTAACGGTCATCAGACCAACCAGCTTGCCAGCGGCGTCCAGAACCAGCACTTTCTCAATGCGGTGCTTGTGCAGCAGACCCTGAACCACTTCCGGTGCAGTGCCTTCCAGAACGGTAACCAGCTGTTCTTTAGGAGTCATCACGGATGCAACGGTGGCATCCAGATTCTTTTCAAAGCGCACGTCGCGGCTGGTAACGATACCAACCAGCTCGCCGTCATCCACAACCGGCATACCGGAGATATTGTGCTGACGGGACAATTCCAGAACACGGCTGATCGTAGTGCTGCTGGTCACAGTGAAAGGGTCTTTAACCACACCACTTTCGTATTTCTTGACCTTACGAACTTCAGCAGCCTGCTCTTCAATAGACAGGTTCTTGTGAATAACCCCGATACCACCTTCCTGAGCAATAGCAATGGCCAGGCGAGCCTCGGTCACAGTGTCCATAGCAGCAGAAATCAGTGGAATATTGAGCTCAATACCGCGGGTCAGACGGGTTTTCAGCACTACCTGATTTGGCAGAACTTCGGAATAACCGGGAACCAACAGCACGTCATCAAATGTGAGTGCATCCTGAGCGATTCGCAACATAGAGAGCCTTCCAGAATGGGTGGGGGGAAGCCCTGGGGAAACTGCGGCGGAAAGCCCGAAGAGTGACCTTTTCCGCCGGGACATTATCCTTGAACAGCAACCCCGGAGAAACTTAGGCGCGGCATTGTATCCAATAACCCTTGACGGGTAAATGTCTGACACGCATTGGAAAGTATAAAGCTGCGAGCCTGATCGCGCACTTCAGTGCTGGCAAAGCCCGCCACATGGGGGCCCTGCAGCCACAACCAACAGTCTGTTCCATGCAATTGCCCGAACACTGCCCGGCCCTGCTCTGCCGGTATCAAACCATCGTCGCGACTGTGCATGACCAGTACCGGCACATGGATATCTCCGGCATGCCGTAACGGATCCCACTGACCCGGCAGCAGCCAGATAAAAGGCCACAACAGCCAGCCCAGCCAGGAGTGGCTGAGCGCCTCGCGGGCGATGGTCCCGTATCCGGAAAATGGCGCTTCCAGAACCAACGCATCAATGCCGTAGACATCCTGGGCTTTGGCCACAAACGGCACCGCCAGTGCCGCGCCCAGGCTCTGCCCCAGCACCACCAGCCTCTTGTCCGGAAAACGCTGGCGCAGCCAGTGCGCCGCTGCCTCAATATCGGCAAACACCGCAGGCACCATGGCCTGCCCGGCGGATGCCCCATAACCCCGATAATCCAGTGCCAGCAAACCAATGCCACTGGATGCCAGCCAGCCGACACTGACGATATGGCTGCTGATATTTTCACCATTGCCGTGCAGATACAGCACCACGGTATCCTGCTCCGGTTGCGGCACCTGACCCCAGACATCCAGACCATCTTCCCGCAACTGCGGGCGCTGGGCCGGAATCCACCAGCCATGCACCTGAACCTCGTCAACGGTGTTCAGCCAGACATCCTCATAGTCAAGACCCAGCTCGGTCGGGGTACGAATCCAGACCGTCTGCGGCACAAAAAACAGGCTGGTCAGCGAACTGCAGCCACTGACCAGCAGGCTCGCCGCCAGCAACACCACTGACATCATCAACGCCCGGCACCAGCGACGCGGCCCGAATGTCCGCAAGAGATTCAGAAATACCACGACCACTGCATCCGGCTTTCGGTTTCGGCACGAGTCCCGGCACTGGCATCCGTCAGCTGGCGCTGCCAACCCAGCCCCAGCTGCCACCGCACACCCTGCGACCAGCGCAGATCCAGCCCCAGACGGCGACTGCGGGAGTCCTCACCAGCCCAGGCCGGTTGCCAAACCCCGGACAGCTGCCCCAGCAGTTCACCACCACCCAGCTGCCAGCGCCCGCCAAGCCCCAACTCCGGGCCACTGGCGAGCCGCCAGCCACCATCCAGTTCATCACCGGCGGTCAGGCGATTATTCAGCAACGCCCAGCCACGCACACCGGAATGGCGCGCCTGCCCGGCCAGCCGCCAGCTGTAACCAAAACGGGCATCAAAAAAAGACTGCAACCCATCCGCAGCCATTGGTCGCAGCACCCCTGCTGCCCCCCCCCAGGATAACGGCCGGAAAAACTCATCCCGCTCCGACAGCGATAACACATCCACCACCCGGAACTCCTGCAGGCGCAAGCCAATCCCATCACTGACACGCACCCGCACATGGCCCATCTGGATCTGTGCCCCTTCGGTAAAACCGGGCTGAGGATCGAGAATATCGTGATAGGCCGGGCGATAACCCAGCTCCAGCCAGTCGCGCGCACCACTCTCAACGACGCTCCCACCGGCACTCCGGGTTTCTCCAAGGGCCAGCTGCAAACGCTGGGTATTATGACCCTGATCATCGCGCACCGGCGGCTGCTCCGGCTCGATAAAGGCAATCCCCGGCGGCCGCCGACTGCGCGCCGACAACATGGCGATGGTGCGTGCTCGCAAAACCGGATTGCCCTGTTTCTTGCGAATCGACAGATAACGGGCGTACTGGTGCGCCAGCTCCAGAGCCTGTGACTGGGCCATCAACTCCTGCCCCAATCGCTGCTCTGCTGCCAGCGCTTGCAACAGGGTTTCAATATCGGTGTCGGTTTCAACCAGTTGTTTGGCGGTGCTGATCACTCCGGGCAACGCCTGCTCACTCATGGTCAGCATCTGACTGGAGGCCGACGGCCGATAGCGGGCCGATTCGATGGCATCGGCCTGATACAGCGCCCGCACGGTATCCACCGGAATAGTGCGCCAACGGAAATCATGGGCGGTATCCAGACGCTCACTGGCGGCATCCAGCATCGCCAGCACCCGATAGGAGCAGTTTTCGTCGAAGAAGTAGTAATCAAACCAGGTGTTCTGCAGCTCCCAGGTGTGGCGTACAAACTGGTCGACTTCGGCCTGATCAAGATTGAGGCGATATTCGATGACGTCGCGGTACTCCATATAACGGTACTCGCGGGACTTGACCATAAACGGAAGCACCGACACCACACCGGGATAACCACCGGTCAGGCCCTTGTAACTGAACACCAGTTCGTTATCATCCGGGTCGGCATTGGCGGCAAAATTGACGCTGTAGGCCAGCAAATCGCTGCTGCCTTCCGCTCTATCCATACGGATCAGGGTGTGGCCGTACATGGACGACGGTGAGTTGATATGAGACGCCGGAAACACCAGCGTCAGCGCGTGGGCGTCAATAACGTCACGCCAATGTTCAAACTCCGGGCACGGCTGATCCTGCCAGGGCAAGGTCGGCAGCTGCTGTTTAAGCCAGTGATAACGGGCCGGAAACCGGCACTGTGCTGAAGCATCGGGCGCCTGCCCGGTTTGCAGAAAGGCACTCACATCGGCCTGCAGTTCAGCCGCCAGATCCTGACCACCGTCAGCGGCCAGAAAAAATTCCGGGCTGCGATTGCGGCTTTCCTCTGCGCCGGTCAGCGCCGAAGCCCGCACATGCAGCAACTGCTGCCACTGACGACTGGCCGCCAGATCCGCAGCCTGCTGTGAAGTAATGACGACAGCGGTCGGCTCGGCACAGGTCGCGACCGGGATCGACACAGCCAACGCCCATCTACCCGCCTTTCGCATCCATCGAACCCAAGCACCCATCACCAGGCATCCCTCAAATATTCGAACCACCAGACACCAGCCCTGAAAAACAAAAAGTGCGCCGAAGCGCACTTTAAAGGGGATCAGTCAGTGTCAGAACAACCCCAGCCTAGCCGGAGGTCATGACAAACTGACGAACATCGATCAGCCTACGTATTTCTGCAGGCTGGCGTTGCTGGCCATCACTTCGGTCATTACGCGGGTAGCACTGGCGGCATCGGACTCAGCGGTGAACATACGGTCGAAGCTGGACTGCATGGCAGCCGCAAACACGGACTGATCTGCGGCTTCCACACCCATCACTTCACCCAGAGCTGCCAGGGTTTCGCCTTCGCCACGAGCCACGTCCAGCGCCAGCTGATCCATGTTGTCGTTGATGAACGCCTGCGCCATGCTCAGCTTCAGCGGGCCATGGGCATCTTCACAACCCAGAGTGCCAGAAGTCATACCAAAGGTCTGGTTGCCAGAAGTCCCGTTGGTGGTGGCGGCCAGTACAAATTCATGCCACTCATTGGCATCCGGGAAAACTACTGCAGTGCCCAGACCACAACCGGCCGGGTTGGCAAACGCAGCAGAAGAAGCAACAACCATCAGAGAAGCGGCAAACAATTTTTTCATAGGAATCCATCCTGTCCTGATTGAAACTCGGCATCGCTGCTCTCAGCACCGAAGCTGGCAACGGCCGTCAGCCATTCGCTAAGTTACTGATAATAGACACAAGCGTCCAGAGGACTTGCGTCTATAAACACACAGCAATATCACAATGTGAGCCAGCGCAAGTTCATCGCAGGTCTGGCCAGCGCTGCCACAATATGGCAGCCTGCCCTGAAACTCCGATTGAGTAAGCCATGTCTGCTTTTAATCCCGACAACGCCATTTTTACGGTTGCCCAGCTCAACGAACGCGCCCGGCAACTGCTGGAAATCAGTTTTGCCAACGTCCGTGTCGAAGGGGAAATCTCCAGCCTGTCGCAGCCATCGTCTGGCCACTGGTACTTCACCTTAAAAGACCAACAGGCGCAGGTGCGTTGTGCCATGTTCCGCTCGCGCACGGCGTTGCTGAAATTCCAGCCGCGTAATGGTGACAAGGTCGAGTTACGAGCCCGTGTCAGCCTTTATGAAGCCCGCGGCGACTACCAGCTGATTGTCGACAGCATGAAACCGGCCGGTGAAGGCGCGTTGCTGCAGGCCTTTGAGCAATTGAAGCAGAAGCTGGCGACAGAAGGACTGTTTAATCCCGACAACAAACGCCCCCTGCCCTATGTGCGCCGCGTTGGTGTGATCACCTCCGCCACCGGTGCCGCTCTGCACGATATTCTGACCGTGCTGGCGCGTCGCAGCCCGGATATTGAAGTGGATATTTACCCAACGCTGGTTCAGGGCCGCGAAGCACCGGCACAGATTATCGCGGCGATTCAACGTGCCAACCGCGATCAGCGGGTTGATGTGCTGATCGTTGGCCGTGGCGGCGGTTCGCTGGAAGACCTCTGGTGTTTTAACGACGAAGCAGTGGCCCGTACGATTTTCCAGTCGGCCATTCCGATCGTCAGTGCCGTTGGCCACGAGGTGGATTTCACCATCGCTGACTTTGTCGCCGACCTGCGCGCGCCCACGCCATCGGCTGCCGCCGAGCTGATCAGTCAGGATCATTTACATCGTCACGAACGCCTGAACCAGATCCGCCAGCGCCTGCTGCTGGCTCAGCGTCATCGTCTGCAGCATCAGCGCCAGCGTCTTAATCAGGCGCTGGCCGGTTTGCGCTCGCCGTTACAACGCATCCAGAACCAGGCACAAAAACTCGACCATCTGGAACAGCGCCTGCACGGCATCCTGCGGTCGCGTCTGCAACAATTACAGTGGCGTCTGCAGCAGCATCAGCGCGCGCTGGTTTTGCAACATCCCCAGCAGCGCCTGACCAATCTGAAACGGCATAATGAACAACTGCAACAACGGCTGATGCGTGCGATCCAACAGCCACTGGCGAGTGAAGCGCGCAGCACTGAACAACTACAACAACGTCTGCTGCGTGCCATGCAGCAACAACTGCAACAGCAGCAACAACGATTGGCGCGTAACGCCAGTGTGCTGAACAGTGTCAGCCCGTTGCAGGTACTGGCGCGGGGTTACTCCCTGTGTCAGGACGACCAGGGTGGCCTGATCCGTGACTACCGTCAGGTGCAGCCACAACAACAGATTCATACACGTTTGCAAAACGGCTGGATTACCAGCCAGGTGACCGCCAGTGGCGCGCCCGCTGACAGCACCACCCCGACCTCCAATGACTCCAGCGAGACTGTCTGAACATGAACTTCCGTCGTACCGGCCTTTTGATTGGCGCCCTGTTGTGCAGTGTGGGCGCGTTTGCCGACCTGCCCAAAGAACACCTGATTCCAGGTGGTCTGGCCCTGTTTGAACTGGGCCAGAGCAAACAGCCTCCGGTCGTGCGTTACAACAACCAGCAAGTGCTGGTATACGCCCACGGCGGCGCCAATGGTCAGGCACCGGAATGGACCGCCGCTATCGGTATTCCGCTGGATGCCAAGCCGGGCCAGAGCAGCGCCACCTATGGCAATCAGAAGCTCACCTTCACCATCGGCAGCCACAAGTACGCCGAACAGCGCCTGCAAGTGCAGAACAAACACGTCAACCCTGATCCAAAAGCCATGGAACGCATCAACACCGAAGCCGCGCGCATGGGCAAGATTTTCAAGAGCTTTAACAAACCAGAGGCCCAGACCTGGCCACAGATGATCTGGCCAGCCGAAGGCCCGCTGTCGAGCCCGTTTGGTCTGCGTCGCTTCTTTAATGGTGAAGAACGTAACCCGCACACCGGTCTGGATATCGCCGCCAAACGAGGCTCCAGAATTGTGGCACCGGCCGACGGCGTGATTCGTGATACCGGTGATTTCTACTTCAACGGCAACACCGTGATGATCGACCACGGTCAAGGCATGATCACCATGTTCTGCCACCTCGACCGTATCGACGTCAAACCGGGGCAGGTTGTCCATCAGGGCGACATGGTCGGCATCGTCGGAGCCACCGGCCGCGCCACCGGCCCACACCTGCACTGGACCTTAAGCATGAACAACGCCCGCGTTGATCCACGTCTGGTGCTGCCACCACATCCAAGCGAGAAGAAGTAAAAAAACGTCGGGCCGGGCGTCGGGCGAACAGTATCCATCAACACCGGCTTTGCCCACCGAAGGTGGCTGCAAAATGCCCATCTGGGCGAGCCGGGATTCACCGCAACGGCCGACCCGGCCGGGGCATGGATGCCCCGCAAGGCCCGTTGGCACAAGGACGTGCCATCGGGCCGGGGTCGAACAGCCGTTGTCGGGGAATACCGGATTCACGAGCCCAGTCGGGCTAAGCAGGGGGAGGCCCGCCCGGCCGGGGGACAAGGTCCCCCAAGAGGGCAAGCAGCCAGGCCAATTAACAAGCCGAGTAGCCGTCAGACGTCGGACGAACAGTATCCATCAACACCAATTTCACCCACCGAAGGTGGCCGCCCATCTGGGCGAGCCGGGATTCACCGCGACGGCCGACCCAGCCGGGGCATGGATGCCCCGCTAGCTCAGTTGGCACAGGGATGTGCCATCTGAGCGGGGTCGAAACGCCGTTGTCGGGGAATACCGGATTCACGAGCCCAGTCGGGCAAAAGCAGGGGGAGGCCCGCCCGGCCGGGGGACAAGGTCCCCCAAGAGGGCAAGCAGCCTGGCCAATTAACACGCCGAGTAGCCGTCGGACGTCGGCGTCGATCAAGTAAAAACCGCAGCGTTCCCACGCGGAGCGTGGGAACGAGAAGCCTTGCAAACTAACAAGCCGTCAGGCGTCTTTACCCAGCACCGCTGGCTTCAACACATTCAACTGCCCTTTCACCATCACCAACACCGCATAAACCAGCGCCACTGAAGCAATTACCCCACCCGTCAGCACCAGTGCCGAGCCAGATTCCGGGTAGTCCACGGCGGTATACACCAGTAATGGCAGTACCGCCAACGCCAGTCCGGCGCCGAACATCCGCCAGTATTTTGGACGTTTACGCATCAGGGCCATTACGACACCAATCACCAGCAGGTGTAACGACACCAGGCTGTCGAGGCCAATTACCAGTATCAGAAGTTGCAGGTCTGTCGACATAAAGGCTCCGCCAATAAAAAAACCCCGCCAGCTTGCCTGCTTCAGCGGGGTTTTTCATCTGTCGGGGTCAATACGGCGCTGGTATCCGCTCAAGATTCACGGCCAGATACACATCTCACACCAGCAACTCCAGCCCCCCAGCAGCCATCAATCACCACTGCAGGTTCACAATCATCAGGGGTTGACCGGCGTTATAAACTTCACATCGCGGGTTTCCACCACATCCCCCATACGGGCAGTAATACGTACGGTGTCGGTGCCCTGATCTTCTTTTAATGCACAGATACGGAAGTTCTGGCGCATCCCCTGATTGTCGCGCAGGTCGATGGTGTCGGGGCCCACCAGTTCAAACCCGGCCCAGCCGCTTTGCAGATACGAAAGCCCCTGCACCGCCAACTGCACATCAAACGCGCCCTCAACAAAACTTTCGAGTTTGAAATCGAAGTCGTTACACACCGTGTTATCCGGCCGCTCAACATACAAGGCACCACGGTCGCGGCTGACTTCCAGCAGCAGCTGGTGGGTATTGGCAAAACCGAAGCCCACCAGCGCCATCATAACGGTCAGAACGGCCGCATAGGTCAGTAAACGCGGACGAACCCACGGAGAACGTTTGCCGAGCAACTGGTTTTCCGATGCAAAACGTATCAACCCGGCGGCCTTGCCAATTTTGGCCATCACACCATCGCAGGCATCGATGCAGGCACCACAGTCGATACAGGCCAGCTGCAAACCATTACGGATATCAATGCCGACCGGACAAACCTGCACACACAGAGAACAATCCACACAGTCGCCCTGACTGGAACAGCTGGAGGTATTGCCTGCAGACACGCCGCTGGCAGAATCTTTCGGGCCTCGACGAGGCTCACCCCGAGCAATATCGTAACTGACCGTACGGGTGTCAGAATCAAACATCACACTCTGGAAGCGCGAGTACGGACAGGCGTGAAGGCAGATTTTTTCACGCACCAGACCGGCGTTGGCCCAGGTCAGTAATCCCATGGTGATCACCCAGGCCCAGCTGGCCGACACAATATTGAACTGCGCCAGCTCCACCAGCAGATCCCGAATCGGCACAAAATATCCGGTAAAGGTGATCGCCGTGGCAAAGCCCACCAGCAACCACACCAGATGTTTGAGCACGCGCCGCCCCCACTGAACCGCTGTCAGACCTTTTTCATCCATTTTACGCAGCTTACGGGCGTCACCTTCGATCAGCTGTTCGATGCGAATAAACCACCAGGTCCAGACACTTTGCGGACACGCAAAACCACACCATACGCGTCCCATAGCCACCGCCATAAAAAACAACAAGGCTGCACCGGCAATCAGCAAACCCGCCAGCAACGGCAAGTCGTACCAGCTAAGGTTGAGACCAAACAGGAAAATCCGGTGATCGTTGAACGAAAACAGCACCATCGGGCGATCATTCCACTGCAGCCACACCGTGCCAAAAAACGCAGCTAACAGGGGCCAGCTCACCAGTCGGCGCAGGTGCTGGAACAGCCCGCTCACCAATCGCACGTAAAACTTGCCGTTCACCTGAGCCGGCTTTTGCGGCGGCAAACGGGCCTGCAAAGACTCGGCGGTCTCATCCCGCAGCGGAATCTGGCGGGCAATCGGTTGGGTACTCATCGGGTTGTTCCCCTCGCATCGTATGTGTCACTGCGCCCAGATTAGGGCATTGACAACAACAGGTTCAGGGCTAAAAAATTTAAAATGAATAGGTACAGATTTCAGTGACCCTTATGACCAAGTACTCGCCCATCCCAGCGCCCACCCAATCGCCAAGCACAGCCGATCAGGAGTTTCGTTACCAGCAGCTGGAACAACAACTGCTGGCAGGCATCCAGCAACAACGCTGGCGGCTGGGCGAACGCCTGCCCTCCATACGCGATCTGTGCCAGCAGTTCGAAGCCTCCAAGGCCACCGTGCAACACGCTCTGCAACGGCTGGAAGCCCAGGGCCTGCTGGAGGCCCGGCCCAAATCCGGGTTTTACGTAACCCTGCGCCCCGGCGCTATCAGCCCACCGCAGGCACGTAACCGGCTGGAGCCGCCACAACCGGTGAACGTCAGCCAGTTGTTACTCGACATCATGCGCCGCAGTGCTGCCTTTGATATTTTGCCGGGGCGTCCTTCCGGCGACCTGCCGCCCGGCATTGTGGCACTGAACCGCTCAATTGGCCGCGCCCTGCGCCGCCAGCGCGGTGATGACTACCTGTACTACGACGACCCGGCCGGTCTGCCTGCCCTGCGGGAACAGCTGTGTCTGCATCTGAGCCGTCGTGGCTGTCAGTTGCCGGTTGACCAGCTGGCCATTACCTCGGGCTGCCAGCACGCGCTATTTCTGGCCTTGATGGCCTGCTGCAAGGCCGGTGACGTGGTGGCGGTGGAGTCGCCAGGCTTTTATGGCCTGCTGCAATTACTCGAACAGCTGCAATTGCAGGTGATTGAAATTCCGTCTCCCACCAGTACCGGCATGGACCCGGATGCCCTCGAAGCGGCACTGGCGCGCTGGCCAATCCGGGCCTGTATTGTGTCGCCCGCATTTTCCACTCCCGGTGGCGCACTGATGCCGGATGCCCATCGTCAGCGTTTGCTGACACTGGCCGAGCAGCACGATATGGCGATGATCGAAGACGACATTTACGCCGACACCGCGTTTGCCACCCCGCCCGATCCCCTCAAGGCCCTCGATCAGCATGGCCGCGTGATTCTGTGCAGCTCGTTCTCGAAATCGTTATCCAGGGATTTACGTCTGGGCTGGATCAGTGGTGGTCGCTGGCATGCGCGAATCCTGCATCTGAAGCTGGTGACCCAGCTGGCCAGCAGCCGTTCATTGCAGCAGGGGGTGGCAGATTTTCTCGAAGACGGCAGTTTCAGCAGCCATTTACGACGCCAGAAATACCTGCTACGTGAACAGCGTGACCGCCTGCTGGCCGCGTTGCGCATCTGGCCCGGCAACCACCGCATCAGCACTCCGGAAGGCGGGCTGGCGGTCTGGCTGGAACTGGATCAGGACGCCGATACCCTCACCCTGTACCCTCAAGCGCTGCAAGCTGGCGTGGTGATTACCCCCGGCCCGCTGTTTTCGGCATCTGGTCAGTTTCACCACTGCTTGCGCCTGAGTTTTGCCCACGACTGGACGCCGTCACGGCTACAGGCACTGCAGACCCTGTCGGGGTTACTGGTGCCCTGATACCCGATAGCCAATCACAATCTGTCCCTATGATTTTTGTTTTATGTGAGCCTGCACCCATTCCACACAGCTGATTAGCCTGATAACAATCCAATCAGTCAGGCAATCACTGTGTATCAATACAACGAATACGACGAAACGCTGGTGCTATCCCGGGTCGAGGAGTTCCGCGATCAGGTGCAGCGTTATCTGGCGGGCGACCTCAGCGATGAGGAGTTTCTGCCGTTGCGGCTGCAAAACGGCCTCTACAAGCAGCGCCACGCCTGGATGTTACGGGTCGCCATTCCGTACGGCACCCTGTCGGCCGAGCAGTTACGCTGTCTGGCGCAAGTCGCCGATCGTTATGATCGCGGTTACGGCCACTTCACCACCCGCCAGAATATCCAGTTCAACTGGATCGAACTGACCGACGTTCCGGACATTCTGGAGCGGCTGGCACACCAACAGATGCATGCCATCCAGACCTCCGGCAACTGCGTCCGTAACATCACCACCGAAGCCTTTGCCGGTGTCGCCGCCGATGAATATCAGGACCCGCGCCCCTACGCCGAAATCCTCCGCCAATGGGCCACGCTGCACCCGGAATTCCTGTTTCTGCCGCGCAAATTCAAGATCGCCATTACCGCCGCCGACGAAGACCGGGCGGTGATCCGCGCCCACGATATTGGCCTGCACCTGTACGAACAGGATCAGGAAGCACGCTTCCGGGTGTTGGTCGGCGGCGGTCTTGGACGCACACCGATTCTGAACCAGAGTCTGTTTGAGGCGGTGCACTGGCGCGATATTCCGGCGGCGATTGAAGCGATTTTGCGGGTGTATAACCGTTATGGCCGTCGCGATAACAAGTACAAGGCGCGCATCAAGATTCTGGTAAAAGCCCTGGGGATCGATGCTTTCCGCGAAGAAGTGCAACAGGAATGGCAGCAAATGCGCAACAGCGGCCATGCTCCCGCCATCAGCAGCGAAGAACTGGCGCGAGTCAGCGTCGGGTTTGAGCAACCCCTGCCGACGCTGCAGCCTGATCTGGAATACGGCGCCTGGCTGGCGCGTGATAGCGGTTTTGCCCGCTGGTGCCGCAGCAATACCCGCTCGCAGAAGCAGCAGGGCTATGTCAGCGTGGTGATTTCCAGCAAACCGCATCCGGCGGCTCACGGTTCAACAGACGCTCTCCCGGCCGCCCCTGGCGACCTCACCAGCCAGCAAATGCGCCAGCTGGCGACCATGGCTGAGGATTACAGCAACAGCGAAATCCGCGTCACCCATGAACAGAATCTGGTGCTGGCCAATATCGCCCAGCGTGACCTCTACCCGCTTTGGCAACGGCTACGGCAACAGCAACTGGCGACGCCCAATATCGGCCAGCTGACCGACATCATCGCCTGCCCCGGCGGTGACTACTGCAGCCTCGCCAACAGCCGCACCCTGCCAGTCACTGCGGCGATCCAGCGGCTGTTTGATGATCAGGACCAGCTCGACGACATCGGCACCATCAGCCTTAACATCTCAGGTTGTATGAACGCCTGCGGCCATCACCATGTTGGCAACATCGGCATTCTGGGTGTCACCAAACAGGATCAGGAATGGTTTCAGGTCACCATTGGTGGCCAGCAAGGGCACAACGCCCGCCTCGGCCAGATCATCGGCCCAGCGTTTCAGGCCGACGCCATACCGGGCGTGATCCAGACCCTGACCAACACCTACCGCCAACACCGTCAAGCCCGGGAAAGCTTCGTCGACTGCGTGCAGCGGTTGGGCATCGCCCCGTTCAAAAATGCGGTTTACCAGAATACTGGGGCATCAGCAGAAACCCCGACGGAGGCCAATGTATGAGCCAACTGATCAGCCTGTTATCCGGTCAGCCAGTGATTGAAAACAACGACCGCTGGCAGCCAGCCTCAGCAAGCGTCGCCACACTGCCCGTAATGAGCCTTGAAGAATGGCAAAACGCCGGTTGCCCCGGCAACGCCGGCTTGCAACTCCAGGCCAACGACGACCCCGAACAACTGCCCGCCGCCGCCCTGCAACTGCCCCTGATCTGCCTGTGGTTTGAACGCTTCACCGACGGCCGCGCCTACTCACAAGCCAACATCCTGCGCCGCCGCATGGGCTATCGTGGCGACCTGCGCGCCTGCGGGGATGTACTGCGCGACCAGCTGGTCATGATGGAACAATGCGGCTTCAGCTCATTCCTGATACGCGCTGACAAAAACCCGCAGGATGCCCTGCAAGGCTTGCAGAGATTCCGGTATAGATTTCGGTCTGACGTCTGAATGAGAAAAACCATCAAGGGGGCGCAAGCGACGAGGATCAATAGCAGATCCTGTCACGTACCGGAGACTATGAAGTAATCATCTTGCAGGGTAAGAAAGACCCCCGCCATTTTGAGATGTGATGAATCTGTATTGGATTCAATAGCTCGGGACACTTTGAATAACTCTGCACGAATGCTGCAGCGTGTGTGAGCAAGGCGGCGAATGCAGTGAAATGAAGAGCCTGTCCGGCCGGGTCTTTCAAGTTCGTTAACACGCTCAAACGCGCTACAGCCCGCCCCTTTGGGGCTTTTGGGCTATAGCGCAGCGCCGTGTATTACGGTTGGGTCAAAGGCAGTTTTTTGCCGATGTATTTTTCCAGATCCGGTAAGGCAAATGCGTCGTCTTCTGATACCAGACTGATGGAAATACCCTTGGCACCGGCACGACCAGTACGGCCAATACGGTGTACGTAGTCTTCCGGATCTTCCGGCAAGGTGTAGTTCACGACATGGCTGACGCCATCGACGTGAATACCGCGACCGGCCACGTCAGTGGCAACCAGAATACGCACACCGCCGCTACGGAAACGCTCAAGCGTCTTGATACGTTTGTCCTGACTCACCTCACCCGACAACAACACCGCCTTGAACTGGTGTTTATTGAGCTTGTCGCACAGGTTACGGGTCAGGTCACGACGGTTGGCGAAAATGATGCAACGTTCTGGCTCCTGTTCGCGCAGGATGCGTTCCAGAATGCCGAACTTGTCGGACTCTGGCACCAGATAGAAAGTCTGGTCAACACGGTCGGTAGTCACCTGTTCCGGCTGGATTTCTACCTTGCGAGGATCACGGGTCCACTGGTCGATCAGGATACGGACGTCGAAGTTGAACGTGGCCGAGAACAGCAGGGTCTGACGATGATCTTTCTGCGGAGTGGCACGCACGATACGACGTACGTCCGGAATAAAGCCCATGTCGAGCATACGGTCGGCTTCGTCCAGGACCAGCACTTCTACCTGATCGAGGAATACATCCTGGCTGCGCATAAAGTCGATCAGACGACCCGGTGTCGCCACCAGCACATCCACCACGTGGTCACGCAGCTGCTTGCGCTGTTCTTCGTAGTTCATACCACCAACAACAGTCACAATGTTCAGACCGCTGTATTTGCCCAGACCTTCGGCGTCTTTACCAATCTGCAACGCCAGTTCACGGGTTGGCGCTACTACCAGAGCACGCGGCTCACTGGCAAAACGTTCTTCCGGTTTAACGGTTAACAGACGGTTCAGAATGGTCAGCAGGAAAGCGGCCGACTTGCCGGTACCAGTTTGCGCCTGACCAATGGTGTCACGACCACGCAAGGCCGCTGGCAGACTTTCGGCCTGAATCGGCGTGCAGTAGGTGAACCCCAGATCTTGAATAGCGTGCATCAGCTCCGGCGCCAGATCGAGATCGTGGAAACGGGACTTGCCCGGCATAGGCTCAACCTTGAAGTCTTCGGGTGACCATGGCACTACCGGCTGGGTATTACGAGGTTCACGCGGCTTGCGTGCAGGCTTCTGGGTCTCGTGCTTGCGACCTTCGTTACGAGGAGACTTGCTGTGGCTGTTGTGGCCCTTGCCGGATTTGTCACGGGAGGAGCTACGGCCGGTTTCCGGTGCAACAGTGTCAGTATGGGAGTGATCAGCAGAGCGGGCTTCCGGGCTGGACTTTTTGTCAGAACTGGCCACGGCTGCCTGAGGAGCCGGCTTGCCAGCGAGGTTCTTGAAAAGTTTCTTGAGCAAAAGAGTCTCCAGTCAGATTGTTTCCGCAATAAACATATTGCATGCCTAATCAGCGTTGCCGAGATAATAGTCCAGAAGCGGCCTTTTGAATATGGGGAGTGCTATTTGCCTATTCAAACAGCACTGCAAGGGGCCCTCTGAATAACTCGGCGCCCGCTCTGGCAGAGTTATTCAGAGTGTCCCAAGCCCTTCCCGAGTATCATTATCCGAATCCATAACAACCGTTGGTAATGGTCTACCAAGACACTGGCGCATACCAGCCTGGATAGGCAGAATGCGCCCGACCAAATCTCAATGTTGCTTCTGTCATGACATTTATTCGCCAGGAAGCCCGCGCACTGGCTGCGCTGACGGCACCCATCCTGATCACCCAAATCGCCCAGATGGGTATGGGCACCATCGACACCCTGATGGCCGGTTACGTCAGCACCCGCGATCTGGCGGCGGTGGCCATTGGCACCAGTATCTGGTTACCGGCATGGCTGTTCCTGTCCGGGGTTCTGGTGGCGCTGTCACCGCTGGCATCACGCCTGCACAGCTCGGATCAGCAACAACGTATGCCCCATCTGCAAGCCGCTGCGGTTTCGCTGGGCCTGATAATGGGGGTCCTGACTGCTCTGGTACTGGCAATCGCAGCCTGGTTGCTGCCATCGTTTTCGAACGATCAGCAGACGGCCGCCATTGCTTCGGATTATCTGCTGGCGGTGGCGCTGGGGATGCCAGCGGCCGGACTATTTCTGGCACTGCGTTTTTATTCGGAAGCCGTAGGCCATGCCCATCGGGTGACGTTGGTCATGCTCGGTGGACTGGCTCTGAATATTCCGGCCAACGCTTTGTTTGTGTATGGCCTGCTGGGTTTGCCGGAACTTGGCGGCGTCGGTTGTGGTATTGGTACAACGCTGGTGTTTGTGCTGATGGCGCTGGCCCTGCTGGCCGACACCCGCAAACGCCGTTTGCCCACCCATTGGCCGCTGCTGCGTGAGAGCCTGCAACCGGACTGGGAACAGATTCGTCAGCTGTTAAAGATTGGCTTACCGATTGGTGCTGCCATTTTCTTTGAAGTCAGTCTGTTTACGGTTATTGCGCTGTTTCTGGCAGGCCTCGGCCCTACCACCGTGGCCGGACATCAGGTGGCACTGAACCTGTCGTCGATCACCTTTATGATTCCTCTCAGCATGGGTATGTCGATTACGGTGCGCGTCGGCCATCATCTGGGGCGCAATAATATCGAAGCAGCCCGGCGCACCGCCTGGCTGGGGATTCGCCTGAATCTGCTGATTGCGGCGTTTAACGCCACGCTGATGGTGACACTGTCGGAAACCATTGCCGGGCTGTACTCACCCGACCCGGCGGTGGTCAGTCTGGCGGCCACCCTGCTTCTGTATGCCGCCGTATTCCAGTTATCCGATGCCACCCAGGTGGCGGCAGCGGGTGCCTTGCGGGGTTATCACGACACCCTGATGGTAATGCTGATTACCTTTGGTGCTTATTGGGTCGCCGGTCTTGGCTGTGGTTATTGGCTCGGGTTCTATGGCTCGGAATATCTGGGAATAGCACCCATGGGGGCGGAAGGATTCTGGATTGGCCTGATCACCGGACTGACCATGGCCGCGTTGGGCTTGCTGACCCGCCTGTGGCGAGTCAGCAATCGGTATGTCCATTAACCCCGGAACTCCCGGCGTGAGTTTTAAAGCCCCTGCGGTCAGGGGCTGCTGACGATCCCGAACTCGCCCCCAACCTTACGGGCAAGGATTCGGAATACGGCGATGAATGGCTTCCAGCTGCTCCAGCAGCCCCGCATCCAGAACCAGCTCGGCAGTGGCAATATTTTCGCGCAGCTGGGTCATATTGGTGGCACCAATAATGTTGCTGGTAACAAAATTTCGGCTGGTCACAAATGCCAGCGCCAGCGCCGCCGGTGACAAACCATACTCACGCGCCAGTTCGGCATAGGCGGCAATTGCAGCCTCGGCCTGTTCACCCTTGTAACGGCTGAAACGTTCAAACAGGGTCATACGCGCCCCTTCTGGCCACTGGCCATTCAGGTACTTGCCAGACAGCGCACCAAACGCCATCGGCGAATAGGCCAGCAAACCAACGTTCTCGCGGATCGACACTTCCGCCATCCCCACTTCATAACTGCGATTCAGCAGGTTGTAAGGGTTCTGCACCGATACCGGCAGCGGCCAGCCATTGGCCTGAGCCAGCTGGATAACCTTCATGGTGCCCCATGGGGTTTCGTTGGAAAGACCGTAATGACGAATCTTGCCTTCCGAAATCAGCTCCACCAGCGCGGCCAGGGTTTCTTCCAGCGGTGTCGCCTGTTCATCCGGGTTGTGGACATAACCCAGCTTGCCGAAGAAATTGGTAGAGCGGGATGGCCAATGCAGCTGATACAGATCGACATAATCAGTCTGCAAACGATGCAGGCTGCCTTCGATGGCTTCACGAATATGGGCGCGATTGAGCTGTGGCCCGTTACGAATGTGAGTCATCCAGTCGCCAGGACCCGCCACCTTGGTGGCCAGAATAATGTCCTGACGTTTTCCGCTGCGAGCGAACCAGCTGCCGATAATCGATTCGGTGCGGCCCTGGGTTTCGCCTTTCGGCGGCACCGGATACATTTCAGCGGTATCAAAGAAGTTGATACCGGCCGCCACGGCATAGTCCATCTGCTCGTGGCCTTCAGCCTCGTTGTTCTGCTGGCCCCAGGTCATGGTTCCCAGGCACAGCTTGCTTACGTGCAGGCCAGAGTGGCCGAGTGGTCGTGTCTGCATGTTGGTCTCCTAGAATCAGGTCGCCAGTATAACGATGACACAACCACCCTGTACCACTCGCAACCCAGCGTTCAGCTGAGCGCTGCAATCCCGAATGAATTCAATCCGTCAGGATGCCTTCTGGTCAGTGCCAAAAATCTTGCGCAGGGCACCACTAACCCAACTACTTTCCTGACGCAAAGCTTTACGTACCAGAGCCGCATAGTTGTGATCTTCCTGTTTTATATGCTCAATCAGCCAGCGGGTCAGATCATTGCGAGTCTTGCGAGCAACACCAAACGGATCACTGCCAGTGCGCAGTAATTCGTTAAGCTCATCGACCCGACTGCAAAAACGATGATGAACCTGGATATGCGGCTCCAGCAGCGGGTATCCAGCTTTTTCCATTAACTGTTCTTCAAATGCAAAATGGTCGAAGGTGTAATCCTTGAGACGTTCCATTACATCAAATACCAGTTCCTGATCGTTATTCTGAATAGCTTCATGCAGATCATTCACGTAATCCATAATGCGACGGTGCTGGCTGTCGATCAGATCCACACCAATATCGAGACTGCTGTCCCAGTCAAAATAAGCCATACCCTCTCCACTGCGATGCCATACCGGTTTTAAAAGAGGGGCATCCTAGCGAGATCAGAGATAAGAACTATGACGCCGATCAGTCAAAATGTGCATTTTTCGACACATTCTGGCAGGCTGACGCCGAATACGCCGTTTTTCGTCACATATATGAGTTACGTGAGACAGCTACCCACTGGCGACGAATGCGCTGGGCAAGAGCCCGATCAGGACAGGTGTTGATCAGTTCAATCAAGCGTTGCCGAATACGATTCTGATCATGAGATGCAATAGCGGATACTGCACAGTTAGCCAGTACATCAAGCAACCGCTGCATGGCTTCTTCATAATGTCCGGAGACCGCTTGTGCAGTCGCCAGTTGTAATAAATTGCCGATATCCGGTTGGGCAGCAAACATCTGCTGGGCACTATCCAGCTCTTGTGCCTGAGGCCGCAGTAACCAGCGATGATAGAATTGCTGCAATTGTGGATCGCGCATCACTTCCGGACTGGCACCTGCCAGCCATTGAGCCTGTTCGTCCCGAGCCTGTTGATTAGCGCTTTCACTATCCAGAGCCTGCAGCAATTCAAGCAACACACTGCTGTCAGCCGGAGCCTGACGCGCCAGCGCTCGCAACATGGCAATTGCTGAAGAAGAGTCACCGGAATGGATCAGTGCTCGGGCAGAAACAAGTGCTTCCTGCACCGGATGACTGACAAAAGGTGCCAGAAAACGACGGATCTCACTTTCCGGCAGGGTACGGTCGAAACGCGCCTGCTCGCGCCCAAATCGCACCAGCAACACCGCGGGCAGACCACGCACCGTAAAATGCTCACACAAGGCCGGATTGGCATCGGCATCAATCTTGACGACCTGCAAGCGCCCTGCAAATTCGTCCGCCAGTTTTTCCAGCACGGGCAAAATCGCACGACAAGGCGCGCACCAGCTGGCCCAGAAATCCAATAGCAGGGGTTGTTGCCATGAAAGCGGCAGAATGTCTTCAAAAAACGAGTGTTCCTGGGCCTCAGGAATGCGCGGATTCATGCTGATTCTCTTGATCCGGGCCCGCTGGCGGGCAAGGTTATCGTTGCATCCGGATGCCTGGCTGCGGATACTGCCCCCAATCGCGGAGCTGGCTCCGCCACCAGTGAACCCGATACAGGATCATTATGGCCGCTAATCCAACCACCAACAGCAAACCGCAGCATCGCAATCTGGTGCTCGGCATTGTGGTGATTTTATGGCTGACTGCAACTGCCATTCTGCTCTGGTGGTTTCAGAGCCGCTCTGTCCAGCCGTTTCTGCCAGCCGATCACAACCCTGCCACTCTGCAGGTTGCCCAACTTGCCCCAGAGCTGGCCAGCTGGTTACCAGCGGCGGAACAACGTACCCCGGTTACCCTGATTCATTTCTGGAATCCCGATTGTTTGTGCAATCAGGTCAGCAGTCGGCACTTTGAAAGTCTGGTCAAACAGTTTTCCAGCCAACAACTCGACATCCTGGTGGTTGCACCAACCAATACCAGCGACGAACAGATTGCCGATTTCAAACGCCTGAACGGTGATCGTATGCGCATCATGCGGATGCCGCCCGATCAACACTGGTTGCCTGCCAGTCCGTCACTGGCGCTCCTGCGCGCCGACGGTACTCTCGGTTATTTCGGCGCATATGGTTTTGGGGCGCTGTGCAGTATTTCTGACGAAGACTTTTTTCCCAACATGGTGCGCCAGATGGCGGCCGGATCATACGGCCCCTTCATGAATATGGCGGGCAGCGGCTGTTTCTGTCGCTGGCCGACGAACTGATTTCAGACGTCGACGCAGCTGGCGGATATGCCGCTGCAGACGCCGCTGGTCGTCATGGTTAACCTCGTTACTCTGATAGACCAGCTGATCAATCAGATGCGCAAGGCGGCGGCAATCATCGGCCAGTGCTGGCATGGCCAACGCCAGGCTTTGCAACCAGCCAGACGGCGTTTGTCCGATGCCTACCTCAACTCCGCACTGGCGCGCCTGCTGCTGCAGTTGTTGCCATTCCCGAATCCAGGGCAAGGTATTGCTGCGCTGACGGCGAATCAGCAACAGGCTGCCCATAAACAGGAACAACCCCACCACCAGCCCGCCCATCCAGGCCAGCATGGCTTGGTAATCACCACGATCAAAAACCTGCTCCAGCAGACTTTCCTGCAAGCTGCGGTCGTATGAAAGCACCCAGCGATTCCACAGGTAGTTCATGGATTCGCCTTTCATTTGCAGGTCGTAAAGCCAACCGATCTGCTTCATCCGCCGCCCGATACCCGTCTGACCTTCGATCAGGCTGGCTTCTTCGTCGCGCAGGGCGTCTTCCAGACCATACTGCACTCGCATCGGAGCTACCGCTGCGGTTGGATCAACCCGCACCCAACCACGGCCGTCTTGCCAGATCTCAGCCCAGGCGTGGGCGTCGTACTGTTTTACGGTCAGGAAATGGTCTGTTTCGTTCCACTCGCCGCCTTGATAGCCAGTGACCATCCGCGCCGGAAAACCCGCTGCCCGTGCCAGAAACACAAACGCGGCGGCGTAATGGGCACAGAATCCGCGACGACTTTCAAACAGGAACTGGTCAATCTCGTCCTGTCCGTAACGGGGAGGCTTGAGGGTGTAATGGAAGGGCTGCTGATTGAAGTGATTCATCAGCGCCAGACTGAAGCCCGCTGCCTCACTGTATTGCTGGCGTAACTCGGCCGCCATGGCGCGGGCTTGCGGGTTCATGTCCGGCGGCAAACGCAAATTCAGCTGACGCTCATCATCGGTGAGCGACTGTTGCCGCGGTTTGAATAGCGAAACGCCACGATAATGCATCCGCTGATACACACCCTGGCGATTGATCAACAGACCGGTGCTGGTAATGCCCGAACTACGCTCAGCAGCCGCTGGATTATCCAACGCATACATCCAGCGCTCGCCGGTAGGCTCCATAATCACTTCGTAACGATTGGCCACCAGCACAGCTCCATTGCCCAGTGCCGGGTCCGGATACCACTGCACCGAACTTGAACTGCGGGAGTAACTCCAGGTGCGGCCGTCGTACTGATCGAGCACCAGTGCTCGCCAATAGAGCTTTTCGCGATCCGGTACCATATTGCCTTCGAACGATGCCCGGAAGGCCACTTCATCGCGAATACTGAGGTTGGCAATGTCACCCGGCGTCATACTTTCACTCAGCCCGGTAAAGCTGCGATCACTTTGCAGCTGGATGCTCCACAGCGGCCCCATTCGGGGAAACAGCAGATACAGCACCAGCATCACCGGCAACGCCAGCACCATAAGAGCACTGGCATAACGCATGGCAACCCGCACACTGGTGCTGCCCGCCACATTCAGTTGCAGGGAAATCAGGGCAACGGTGCCGAACCACAAACCGGCAATGCCGTACAGCCCCCAGAGAGGCCCTTGCTCAAACAGGAACCCGGTAGCCAGCAAAAAGAACTGCAAATACACCAGAATAAAGGCGTCACGGCGCGTCTTCATTTCCAGCAATTTCAGGAGCGCAGCCGTCACAAAAAACGCTACCGCACTTTCCAGCGAAAACTGTCCGGAATAACTGAAAAACACCGCCACCGCCCCAAGGCCCACCGCAATCGTTTTGGTCGGCCAGCCGGGATACGGCAGCTGGCCACGATGCATTAACCAGCGCCAGCAAATGGCCAGGGCAGCCAGCAGCCAGAACGGGAAATGCAGGTGACTGACATGGATCACCAGCGTCGCCAGCATTTGCAGCAGTAACAGAATCAATGCAACACGGGGAATCTGGTTCATATATCTTCCTCTCCCGGTGCGCGGAACAATGCCAATACCGCCAGGCATTGCTGCAGGTGCCCCTCGGAATGGGCGGGGCGAATCTCAACGCCGGGCAACCGCAAGCCATACAACCAGCCCTGCTCGTGACAGCTCAGTACCCAGCCACACAGGCGCGACAAGCGGGTTTCCACGTCACCACTGACGTTATTCCATTCGAGCCAACAGCTGGCACCTTCATCGCGATCGAATTCCTTGGTAACAAGCCCCTTGCCTCGAGCCAGTTGTTTCCAGGCAATCTGACGCAACGAATCCCCGGCTTGATACGGGCGCAGACCGCGAAAGTCCTGCTGACCGGCGGCATCAAGGGTGGCTCCCGGCAGGCTGTCACCATCCCCACCAGCGGATAACACCAGCGGCACCTCTTCCGGATGCGGATACACCAGAGAGCCCACATCAAGGTCCAGATGAGTCCAGGTATAAAATAGCCCGGCCGGAAAACGGCTCTCCACCAGCAGACGCCCGGGCTGCAAACGCCCACGCTGCTGGCAGTCAAACAGGATATGCAGATCGGCAACTTCACCAGCAATAGCATCGGTCTGACGCTGCGGATTAGCGGGATAACCCAGTTGAATGCCGTAACGGTTGTAACGACCATCCGCACTGATACGCAGCGGAATACTGGCGGTGTCCCCGACAAAGCAGGGCATGGCCTCGTGGGTGGCCAGCGACAGCCCGGCCAGATTGCGGAAGGTGAGGTACATGGCAACCCCACCCATGGCGAACAGCCAGAAGGTCATCGCAAAAATCAGACTGTTCTGATAGTTGATAGCGGTCAGCAACAACAGCAACAACAGCAAACCAAACACCCAGCCAGCCGCACTGGGCAGAATAAAGATCGAGCGCTGGCTCAAACGAATTTCACGCTGACGCGGAATACGTTTATCGAGCCAACGGCGCGTTCGTATGCGCCATAGCGCCCGCAGGCGTTCTCGCAAGGAAAGCGACGCTGTCATCAGGCCAGCACCGCTACCTTTTCCAGCACCAGCGCCGACGCCGCACGTGTACCACCACCGGCGTCGGCCAGACGATGGTCAATCACCGCTGGCAAAACCGCTTGCAAGTCTTCCGGCACCACATGCTGGCGGCCATTAACCAGCGCCCAGGCGCGGGCACTGTTCAGCAAGGCCAACGCACCACGCGGAGACAGACCATACAAATAACCAGCCTGATAACGCGTAAAGGCAATAATGCGCTGCAGGTAATCCAGAACCGACGACGACACATGAATATCACGCACCTGCTGTTGCAGACGTTGTAATTCTTCCAGCGAGATCAGTGCCGCCAACTGCCCGGCTTGTTGACGTCGACCGTTACCTTCGAGCAACAGACGTTCTGCACGCTCATTGGGATAACCGAGGGTAATACGCATCAGGAAACGGTCGAGCTGGCTTTCCGGCAAGGTAAACGTGCCTGACTGGGAGACCGGGTTCTGGGTCGCAATCACAAAGAATGGCTCCGGCAGCGGCCGGGTCTCCCCTTCCACCGTGACCTGACGTTCTTCCATTGCCTCCAGTAAGGCACTCTGGGATTTTGGTGTGGCACGGTTGATTTCGTCAGCCAGCAACAGCTGGGTAAATACCGGTCCGGCATGAAAACGAAAACGTCCAAGATCCGTACCCGGTTCTTTTTCGAAAATACTGACGCCAAGAATATCCGCCGGTAAGAGGTCGCTGGTGAACTGGATACGGTTGTAGCTCAACCCCAACACACTGGCGAGGGCATGCGACAAGGTGGTTTTGCCCATGCCCGGAAGGTCTTCGATCAGCAGGTGGCCGCCCGCCAACAAACAGCTGAGTGCCAGCTTGAGCTGGTTTTCCTTGCCGAGAATAATCTGGTTGAGTTGTTCAAGCGCCCGTTCAATGGCCACCGACATGCAATGCTCCTTGGCAGATCCAGCCGGACACTCCGGCACAAAAGTCAGTTTTGACCAAGAATACAGGCTTTGCCAGAGCACTCCCACCGGCCATATCAGGAATGGTACGCATTGTGCCGCTAATGGCGGGAATACAGCGTTACGGTATTGCAACGCCTGTTCATAAAATCATCATTCTCGAACAACACTCAATAAAAAAGGGGCCGAAGCCCCTTTTAACGAATCTGATCGCGCCGAGACGCCAACAGAATCAGAGTGCGTCCAGGCCGTGAGCCAGGTCGCGCTGGATATCCACCACGTTTTCCAGACCCACCGCCAGGCGGATCAGGCCCTGGCTGATACCGGCCGCCAGACGCTCTTCTTCGGACAGACGACCATGAGTGGTGGTTGCCGGATGCGTAATGGTGGACTTGGTATCACCGAGGTTAGCGGTAATGGAAATCATACGAGTAGAATCAATCACCTTCCAGGCACCGTCACGACCACCTTCCACTTCGAACGACAACACACCGCCCGGCAGTGTTTGCTGACGCTGAATCAGATCATATTGAGGGTGAGATTCCAGACCACAGAAGTTCACCTTGGTGACTTTCGGATGCGCCAGCAGCCAGGCCGCCATCTGGGCAGCATTCTCGCTGTGGGCTTTCATACGAATACCCAGTGTTTCCAGACCCTTGGTGAATACCCAGGCGTTAAACGGGCTCATGGTTGGGCCAGCAGAACGCAGCACACCAATGATCGGGTCGATCAGGCTCATTGGGCCGACCACCGCACCACCCAGGCAACGGCCCTGGCCGTCGATATACTTGGTGGCTGAGTGGATCACCAGATCCGCACCCAGTGCCAGCGGACGCTGGATTACCGGAGTACAGAAGCAGTTATCCACCACCAGCATGGCACCCACTTCACGCGACACCACGGACAGCGCGCCAATATCGGCGACTTCCAGCATCGGGTTGGATGGCGATTCCAGGAAAAACAGACGAGTGTTGGCGTTGGACTTGGCACGCCAGTCGTCGGCATTCACCGGGTCTGCGTAACTGATATCCACGCCGAACTTGCGCAGGAACTTCTCGAACAACACGATGGTGCTGCCAAACACACTGCGCGAGCAGATGACATGATCACCGGCTTTCAGGTGGGCGATGGCAACGGCGTAAATCGCCGCCATACCGGACGAGGTCGCGGCACAGGCTTCGGCTCCTTCCATCGCCGCCAGACGCTCTTCAAAAGTGCGTACGGTCGGGTTGGTGTAACGGGAGTACACGTTACCCGGGCTTTCGCCTTTGAAGCGCGCAGCTGCCTCCGCCGCAGAACGGAATACGTAACTGCTGGTCGGGAAAATGGCTTCCGAGTGTTCGTTCTCCTGGCTGCGATACTGTCCAGCACGCACCGCCAGGGTTTCGATAGCAGCACCGTCGAGGTCAGACTGATACGGTGCCAACAGTTGTTCGAGTTCGTTCATATCGAGGCTCCCTTGCCCGATCAGGATTCAGCTTCGTTGTGCAGGTCGATCGCAACGTTTTCGACAACCTTGCGACCACCTTTGTTGCTATCCGCACGCTGGTCTGACAAACGGGTGAAGTATTCGTCGTTGATATCGCCAGTCACATAACGACCGGTAAATACTGAGTCTTCAAAACGGTTCGCTTGAGTCTTGCTGCCTTCCAGACAGGCAGCAATCAGATCATCCAGCTCCTGATAAATCAGGCGGTCGGCACCAATCGCCTGGGCGATTTCGTCGGTGCTACGGCCATGGGCGATAAACTCTTCCTTGGCTGGCATATCGATACCGTACACGTTCGGGTAACGAACCGCAGGAGCAGCAGAAGCGAAATACACTTTCAGCGCACCGGCCTCACGAGCCATCTCGATGATCTGCTCACAGGTGGTACCACGTACGATGGAGTCGTCCACCAGCAGTACGTTCTTGCCACGGAATTCGAGATCCAGAGGATTCAGCTTCTGCTTCACGGACTTCTTGCGCTGGTTTTGACCCGGCATGATGAAGGTACGACCGATGTAACGGTTCTTCATGAAGCCTTCGCGGTATTTCACGCCCAGACAGTTGGCGAGCTCCAGGGCGGAGGAACGGCTGGTATCCGGAATCGGAATCACCACGTCGATGTCGTGATCTGGCCATTCACGCATGATTTTCTCGGCCAGCTTTTCACCCATACGCAGACGCGCCTTGTACACCGCGATACCGTCCATAACGGAGTCGGCACGAGCGAAGTACACCTGCTCGAACAGACACGGGGTCAGTTCGGTGTTGTCGCAGCACTGCTGGGTAAAGAGTTCACCGGCTTCGGTGATCACGATAGCTTCACCTGGCGCGATGTCACGGATCAGGGTGAAACCCAGTGCATCCAGAGCCACAGACTCGGAAGCCACCATGTACTCTGGGCCCTGAGCGCTGTCACGACGACCAAATACCGCCGGACGAATACCGTGCGGATCACGGAACGCCACAATGCCGTAACCACAGATCATGGAAACCACGGCGTAACCACCACGAATACGTTCGTGTACACGACGCACTGCGTGGAAAATGGTTTCCGGAGTTGGAACCAGCTGTTTCTGTTCCTGCAGTTCGTGCGCAAAAATGTTGAGCAGAACTTCGGAATCAGAAGTGGTGTTGATGTGACGCAGGTCTTCCCGGTAGATGTCCTGGGCCAGCTCTTCAGTGTTGGTCAGGTTACCGTTGTGTGCCAGCGTAATACCGTACGGAGAGTTCACGTAAAACGGTTGGGCTTCCGCAGAGCTGGAGCTACCGGCAGTCGGGTAACGGACGTGGCCGATACCCATATTGCCGATCAGACGCTGCATGTGACGGGTACGGAACACGTCACGTACCAGACCATTGTCCTTACGCAGGTAAAGCTTTCCCTGATCGCTGGTTACAATGCCGGCCGCATCCTGGCCACGGTGCTGGAGCACGGTGAGGGCATCATAAATAGACTGGTTAACATGGGTTTTGGCAACGATACCCACTATTCCGCACATGCGCGCATTACCTCAGAAATCGGTCGGGAGGGATGACATCACCTGGTCAGTAGCGCCGGGCAAGGTGTCACGAGCCCAGTTCGCCAGCATTTCCAGATGAGGGATAATCAGAGAAACTTTCCACCAGGGGTCCTGTGGCACCACGGTGTACTGCAAGCCGTACACAATTGCCACCAGAACAACGAGGCCACGAATCAGCCCAAATACCATGCCCAACACCCGATCAGGGCCAGACAATCCGGTAATCCGGATCAGTTCGGCGATCAGATACGTGACCATGGCACCCACTGCTACGGTGCCCAGAAACAGAATCACAAATGCAGCTACCCAGCGAATCGAACCGGTCTCAATATGATCGGACAACAGGGTGGCAAGATGGCCGCTGTACATACGGGCCAGCAGAAACGCGGCGACCCAGACAGCCAGAGAAAGGGCTTCCCGGACGAACCCGCGATTCAGACTGATCAGACAGGAAATTGCCAAAACTCCGACAATCACCCAATCAACAACTGCCATTGTGATTCATTACCCGGCTTGATAAAGCGCGAAGTATAGGGGCTGAAGCCATGCTCGACAACCAGAGCCTGTCTTGTGGTCGTGTCCCTAGCGAGGTACATACCGTTTCAGACGCAGATCACTGCGATCCAGCGCCAGCTGCAGCCGCACACGCACTCGTTCGGCCTCGGCCTCACTGACTTCCGGACCAGCGTAAACGCGGGTCAGACCGTCACTTTCGGTAGTGCTGTACGCCTTGAAGCCGTCACGTCGCAAACGATCACGCACGGCATCACCATTGGCCTGCTGCGAGAACGCACCAATCTGGATTACCCACGCATAGGGCAAACCCGAGGCATCCACCGCTCCCGGCTGACCACTGTTTTTGGCGACCGTTGGTGCCGCTGCCGGTGCAACCGGAGCAGGAGGGACTGCCGGCTTGGCCATTTCAGCAGCGGCTTTCTGTGCCAAAGCCTGTTTCTGAGCCAGCTCCTCGGCTTTTTTCTGCGCCAGTTCCTGTTCCTGCTTTAATGCCAATGCCTGCTTCTGGGCCAGCTCCTGGGCTTTTTTCTGAGCAAGGTCCTGTTCCTGCTTGAGCGCAGCGGCCTGTTTCAGTGCCAGATCCTGGGCTTGCTGGCGCGCCAGCTCATCATTCTGGATTTGTTGCTGGGCCAGTGCTGCCTGGCTGGCAAGCTCATCGCCGCCGTCCATCGGCACTTCCGGCTGCGCGGCGGTCGCCACTTCATCCGCGGCAGCAGCAGAGGCTGCATCGGGCGCATTCACAACCGCCTCGTCCGTTGGCGGCATCAGTTCGCCCTGAGGCTCACCACGCGCCAGCTTGTCGAGATCAATACGGATACGCTGCTGGTTTTCCACCTCAGCCCAATCCGGCATAGGAGGCATAGGCGGCATGTCGTCACCAATCGGCAGCTGCTGACGCGAGCCGTCAATTACCACGGGCAAGGCGATGGCCAACACCACCACCGTTACGACAGCCCCAAGAATGCGTTTTTTCAGATGCTTGTCCATGCACTGTCCTTCTCATCGGGATTGGATTCCCGGATAAATCGCAACGCCTGTTCAACCGTAAAGAACGAACCCAACACCAGCCAGTGACCGTTTTCACCACGATCCAGCAGGCTTTGCATGGCGTCCATTACTGTTTCATATCCTTCCAGTTCTGGCTCACGCCCGGCCACGGCCAGTCCGGCTTGCACCCGAGTCTTCAGAGTCTGGACATCCAGTGCCCGCGGCCCCTGCAAACCAGCCAGCTTCCAGCGTGGTGCCACAGGCAATACCTGCACAACCTGCTCCACCGCCTTGTCACCCAGCATCCCCAGCAGGATGCCGTTTACCTGCAACCCGCGACTACCAAGGTAGGCCGCCGCCTGTTCATTGTGGGCGACATCCAGCGTCAGGCTCAGCCCGCTGGCATGTTGCCAACGCTGCAGCCGACCTGCCACTCGCAGGCGCTGAACAGTCTCCGCCACTTGCTGCTCAGGCAATAAATGCCCCAGTAATGCCAACGCCTGAATGGCCGTTGCAACGTTGGCCGGCGGAATATTGGCCTGCGGCAAGCGCCAGTTCATTTTGACCGTTTCATCGGCATACGGCCGGAAGGCCAGTTCCAGAGAACCATCAGCGTTTTCACTGATGTCGTAATCCTGACCACGAGCCACCCACTGGCCACCAATGGCTTCAACCGTCTGCTGGCCACGAGCCGGAGCATCCGGTTGACCACATACCAGAAAACGTCCCGGACGAGCGATGGAGCATTTTTCGTAGGCGATCTGTTCAAGGCTGTTACCCAGCCAGGCTTCGTGATCCAGACCAATACTGGTCACAATCGACAGATCAGCTTCTACAATATTCACCGCATCCAGACGACCACCGAGGCCAATTTCAAGCACACAGGCATCAAGCTGACGGGAGCGGAACCAGGCCAGCGCCGCCAGCGTACCGTATTCAAAATAGGTCAGTGGTGTATTACCACGCGCAGCTTCCACCATGGCAAAGGATGCACAGAGATCGTCGTCACTGATGTCATCACCATTTACGGAAACCCGTTCGTTATAACGAAGAATATGAGGAGAATTATAGACGCCCACACGCATCCCCTGCCGCGCCAGCAAAGCCGACAACAAGGCCGTAGTGGTGCCTTTGCCATTGGTGCCGCCAACCAGAATCACCAGCGGAGCCGGTCGCAAACAGTCCAGACGTCGGGCTACATCCATCACCCGCTCCAGCCCGAGTTCAATATCGGCGGTATGCAGGGATTCCATGTACGCCAGCCATTCATTAACGCTGGCAGGTGCCGCCTGGTGTTCAGGGCCCGTCATCACACTACTCCATTCTTCATTATGCTTGATCAGAAAAGAAACCGGGGTGCCGTGGCACCCCGAACCGTCTTACACTGCGGCATCCATGGCCGTACGCATTTCGCGTAGCAGCTCACTGACCTGCGCTCGTGCCAGGTCGGCATTATCAGCATTGGCGGCGATGCGGTTTACCAACGCACTACCAACAATTACACCATCCGCGACACGGGAAACGGCAGCCGCACTTTCACCATTCTGGATACCAAAACCCACGCCAACCGGAATGGACACACGCTGACGGATGCGCTCAAGGTTACGAGCCACATCATCAACATCCAGAGCCTTGGAACCGGTTACACCCTTCAGGGATACATAATAGACGTAACCACTGCCAGCCTTGCCGATGGCTTCGATACGAGCATCAGTGGTGGTTGGTGCGATCAGGTAAATCATGTCCAGGCCAGCATCACGGAAGTAGACAGCCACGTCTTCGGCCTCTTCTGGTGGCAAATCCACCAGCAGCACACCATCAACGCCCGCCTCTACCGCCGCCTTGACGAACACGTCATAACCCATGGCTTCAACCGGGTTCAGATAACCCATCAGAACCACTGGAGTGGTGCTGTTGGTGGCACGGAACTCGGACACCATGCCCAGCACATCACGCAGGGAGGTGTTGTGTTCCAGCGCGCGCTCACAGGCCAGCTGGATCGCCGGACCGTCGGCCATTGGGTCAGAAAACGGCACACCCAGTTCGATCAGGTCTGCGCCGGACTCAACCAGCGCATGCAGCATCGGAACAGTCGCTTCTTTCTGTGGGTCACCCGCGGTTACATACGGGATCAGGGCCTTGCGACCCTGGGGCGCCAGGTTTGCAAACAGGGAGCTGATACGATTCATTCTGTCTTTCCTCAGGCGGTCACGCCGTCCAGGCTTGCGATGGTGTGAATGTCCTTGTCACCACGACCGGACAGGTTGACCACAATAAACTGATCCGGACGCATGGTAGCGGCCAGCTTCATACCGAAAGCAACGGCATGGGAGCTCTCCAGAGCAGGCATGATGCCTTCCATCTGGGTCAGTTTGTGGAACGCATCAATGGCTTCATCGTCAGTCGCGGCCACATAGTTGGCACGACCCACGTCTTTCAACCATGAGTGCTCAGGACCAACGCCTGGGTAGTCCAGACCGGCAGAAATGGAGTGAGTCCCCATGATCTGACCGTTTTCATCTTCCATCAGGTAGGTACGGTTGCCGTGCAGCACGCCCGGACGACCTTTGCTCAGTGGTGCCGCATGGTCATTACCATGCAGACCCAGACCACCGGCTTCAACGCCGTACATCGCCACTTCAGGGTGAGCAATGTATGGGTAGAACATACCGATGGCATTGGAACCACCACCCACACAGGCAACAACGGCATCCGGTTGGCGACCAATCTGGTCGGCACACTGACGCTGGGTTTCACGACCGATCACCGCCTGGAAGTCACGTACCAGCATTGGGTACGGGTGTGGACCCGCCGCAGTACCGATGATGTAGAAGGTATCGTCAACGTTGGTTACCCAGTGACGCATGGCTTCGTTCATGGCGTCTTTCAGGGTTTTGGTACCGGAAGTCACTGACTGCACGGTCGCACCCAGCAGTTTCATGCGATACACGTTGAGCTTCTGACGTTCAACGTCAGTAGAGCCCATGAACACCTTGCACTCCAGACCAAAACGGGCTGCTACGGTCGCGGTGGCAACACCGTGCTGACCAGCACCAGTCTCGGCAATCACTTTCTTTTTGCCCATAAAACGGGCCAACAGCGCCTGACCAATGGTGTTGTTGATCTTGTGGGCACCGGTGTGGTTCAGGTCTTCACGCTTCAGATAAATCTGGGCGCCACCACAGTGCTGGCTAAGACGCTCAGCGTGGTACAACGGAGAAGGACGACCCACATAGTGAGCCAGGTCGCGGTCAAAAGCTGCCTGGAAATCCGGATCTACACGCAGTTTGGTGTAGGTGGCTTGCAGTTCATCCAGTGCCGCAGTCAGGGTTTCGGACACAAAACGGCCGCCGAAAATACCAAAATGGCCGCGTTCGTCTGGCAGGTTCAGATCAATCTTGTTATCGGTTGACACGATACACCTCGTTCATAAATGCCTGGATCTTGCCGGCATCCTTAATGCCTTTACTGGCCTCTACTCCACCACTGACATCAACGGCAAAAGGCCGGACTTCAGCAATGGCAGCCGCCACGTTATCGGCGGACAAGCCACCGGCAAGAATAATGGGTTTGTTCAGATCATCCGGCACCAGCGACCAGTCAAAGGTTTCGCCAGTACCACCGGGGACACCCGGTTTATAGCTGTCTAACAGAAGGGACAAGGCACCTGGGAAGCGCAGGCACGCCTCCACCATATCCGACGCTTGCCGGACACGGATGGCCTTGATGTATGGGCGGTTGAACTGGCGGCAGAAGCCATCGTCTTCATCACCATGGAACTGGATAAGGTCGATTCTAACGTTATCCAGAACGCTTTGCACTTGCTCAACGGTCGGGTTAACAAAAAGAGCCGTAACGGTTACGAAGGCTGGAACAACGGCGGCAATATCAGCAGCCTGCTCTATGGTGACGGCGCGCGGACTTGGGGGATAAAACACCAGGCCAATGGCATCAGCACCTGCGTTCACAACCTGATGAGCATCCTCAACACGGGTGATACCACAGATTTTGGCCCGCGTACGCTGATACAGACTCATGAAAAACTCCGCTGCAAAAACCGGAATGGTAACAAAGACATTCCGGCTTGCGCAGCGTTTCTATTCAGGAAAACGATCGCTCAGAGTGCCAACAGAGGCTCAATCATCATAGGCCCCCATGGATCACTCGGAATCGCAAACTCCTCCGGGTAACGCACGCCAACGAAATGCAGACCATCCCCCGGCGCGGTAATCCCCGCTGCCACTCGTGACTGACTGGCCAATACATCTGCCATCCATTCGACCGGTTTGTGGCCTTCTCCAATCGGCAATAACACACCAACGATGTTGCGCACCATGTGATACAGGAAAGCACTGGCTTCCAGCTCCAGCATGATCAGATTGCCCCAGCGCTTGACGCCAATACGATGCATGGTCTTGATCGGGGTTTTGGCCTGACAATCCTTGGCGCGGAAAGCCGAAAAGTCGTGAGTACCCAGCAACGCCTGTGCCGCTTCATGCATACGATCAGCATCCAGCGGATATTTCCACCAGGTCATCTGGTCATGCTGAAGCGCCTGACGATACGGAGCGTTATTGATGAAATATCGATAACAGCGGGCCTTGGCCTTGAAGCGGGCATGGAAATCCGCACTGACCGGCTCCAGCCATTGAATCGACACTTCCGGGGGAGAGTTGGTGTTGATCCCCATAATCCAGCCGTAGTTGGAACGGCGGGCATGGGAGTCAAAATGAATCACCTGACGGGTAGCATGAACACCGGCATCGGTACGACCGGCACAAGCCACATCTACCGGGTGATTCGCCACCAGTGAAATGGCCGCTTCGAGAGCGGCCTGTACAGAAAGTTCATTGTTGTGATGTTTCTGCTTCTGCCAACCGTGGAAACAACGACCGTTGTATTCCACGATGGCAGCGTAACGCTGGATTTCGGACATTCAGATCAACTTAGGCAATAGAGTTCAGAAGACTACGAGCTTCCTGCTTCTGCTGATCGCTACCTTCCTGCACGATTTCCGCCAACAGGTCACGAGCACCGTCAGCATCTCCCATGTCGACGTAGACACGAGCCAGATCCAGCTTGGTGGCGCATTCGTCGGTGCTGGAGAGGAATTCGAATTCATCTTCAGCATCGGCCAGTGCATCCAGATCGATATCGCCATTTACTGCGTTAACAGTGCTGGCAATTGGCGCAGAGTCAACGACGCCATCCAGCTCCGGCAGATCTTCCAGCTCTGGCAGATCACCAGTGTTGGCAAAATCCAGATCAGGCAGATCGTTGGAATCAACCAGTTCGAAGGCATCAGAATCGGAACCGTTATCCAGTTCAAATACTTGCTCGTCAGCTGCTGAAGATTCAGACAGACCGTCCAGTGACAGATCAGACATGTCATCACCAGAATCCAGATCCGCCAGACCATCCAGAGACAAGTCAGCCAGATCGGCAGATTCTGTTTCAAATGCTGCCAGTTCAGAATCCAGACCATCCAGAGACAATTCCGGCAGTTCTTCAAGCCCATCCAGAGACAGATCGGACAGCTCTTCAGCAGAATCCAAAGACAGCTCAGGCAGTTCTTCAGCAGAATCCAGAGACAGCTCAGGCAGCTCCTCCAAACCATCAAATGACAGATCAGCCAGTTCATCGGCAGCAGCGGACTCAGTTACGTCCAACTCCAGATCAGCCAGGTTCAGATCGTCAGAAGAAGACTCTTCAGCAGTCAGATCAGCCAGGTTTTCGAGATCAGCCAGATCCAGCGACGGAACACCGATCTCGTCAGCAGCATCCAGTCGTGCATCCAGGTCTGCCAGCACATCCAGATCATCCAGCTGTGGCAATTCATCATCAGTTGCTTCGGCAACAGCGGCTTCTTCAACAACCGGTTCAGCGGACAACTCCGGCAGTTCTTCGAGATCAGACAAATCGAGGTCGGCATCGGCTACCGCACCCAGTTCCGCTTCCAGATCACCGAGATCCAGATCATCAGCATCCAGAACCTCGTCAATACCTGCAGAATCGGAAGATTCCAGACCGGACAGATCGAAATCCATCAGATTGTCGTCAGCAACAGGCGCTTCAACCACTTCAGCAACAGGCTCTTCTGCTACTGGCAGTTCCAAACCAGACAGATCGAAATCCATCAGATTGTCATCAGCAACAGGCGCTTCAACCGCAGCAACAGGCTCTTCTGCTACTGGCAGTTCCAGACCAGACAGATCAAAATCCATCAGATTGCTGTCATCAGCAGCCACTTCTTTTGCTGGAGCTTCTTCTTCAACAGAATCCAGACCGGACAGATCAAAGTCCATCAGATTGCTGTCATCAGCAGCCAATTCTTCTGCTGGAGCTTCTTCCTCAACAGAATCCAGACCGGACAGATCAAAATCCATCAGATTGTCATGAGCAACTTCACCAGCAGCTTCATAGGTTTCAGCCTGCAGAGAATCCAGAGAACCCAGATCGAAATCCAGTGAGTTCGCGTCATCTTCCGCAATAGCCTCTTCCGGCTCTTCGTCAACCAGAGCAGGCTCATCAAATGCACTCAGATCGAAATCGAGGTCACCACCAGCGGTAACCGTAGACACATCATCCGCCGCTTCATCACCCATAGCCGGAACATCAAGATCCAGGTCCGACAAGGCTTCCAGCTCTTCAACAGAAGAACCGGCACGATGATCATCACCGCCCAAGTCAAGTGCATGAGCAAAATCCAGACCAGAATCCAGCTCTGCTTGCAGGTCATCACCAACAGTGGCATTTGCTTTCTTGTCGAGCTCCTCATCCAGACCACTCTGGAACTCCATGCTCAGATCATCAAGCGACACATCACCATAGCCATGATCCAGATCGACCGGATTGGTCAAACGGGAACGCAGTGCCCCCACCTGATCATGGTAGAAATCACCAAAGGCAGCCTGCAGGCGCGACTCCTCATCAGCAAACGCTTCTGCGTTGTCAGACTCAGCAAAGACTTCCAGCAGTTTCAGCGCATACTCAGCATGATCAGGCTGTGCAGAAATGGCCTTTTGCAGTTTTTCAGCCGCTTCATCGAAGTTGCCGTAGGCAATAGCCATATCCGCTTCAGCCAGAATATCCGCCATGGACGGGCCAGTATCCACGGCACTATCACCGCCCATATCGAGGTTATTCAGGAAGTCGCCGGAAACGTCCAGTGAGCCAACTTCCGATGCACCTTTAAAGGTAAAATCATCATCGGAGGAATCCTGGGCAACGGCAGCACCTGCAACCACAGCACCACCCGCTACTGCAGCGGCGGCAGCCAGATCAGGGGTTTCAACCTCTTTATCGGCCTTGCCCTTTTTGGCGGCTTTTTTGTCAGCTTTCTTGTCAGTTTTTTCGCCTTCCGGCTTGCCTGCACGACGCTTGCGTGCGGCAACCAGACCACCACCCAACGCCAGCAGAACCACACCAACCAGGCCACCAGCCGTCACAGGATCAGACAGCAAGTCGCCAATTGGATCAGCTTCAACCGGTTCAGGCAGAACAATTGGTTTTGGCGGAACCGGCTTCTGAACTGGCGCAGGTGCAGGTGCTGCAGCAGGCGCTACAGGCTGCGCGGCACCCGGCTCGGTTGTTGCTGCCGGAGCACTATTATTAGCAACAGGTTCTGCTGCAGGAACTGACGGCTGACCCGCAGGAACCGGTGCAGTCACTGCCGCTTCAGCCTGCGCAGTCGCTGGCTGTGTTACGCCAGGGACTACTGGTTGTTGTGCAGGCTTGCCTCCCCCCGCTTGCATATTAGCGAGCTGGTCATCCTTCAAAGTAACCAGACGTTGCAGGGTTGAAATCTGCTCTTCCAGCGCCTTCAAACGCTCAGACAGATCCTGGTTTTCACGACGGGTTTTGTCGAGATTTTCCAGCGCAATCGCCAGATCGTTCTCAAGCGCTTGCTGACGCACACTGTTTGTGCCGCTGCCACTCTTGACATCACCGCTCGCACCACCGGACTTGTTATCATTACCAGTGGCTGAAACGAGTTTTACCTCACCGCCAGTTTCGGAACGCTTGTTTGCTGAAGAAGATGCTGAACGACCGGTCGCATCCAGCTGAGCATTACCACGACCCAGTTCCTGATTCTGACGCTGAACCTCAGAAACAGCAGTTTCGCGACTGACAGCACGCACCTCATCTGCAGCCGGGATACGCAGAGTCTGATTGGTTTTCAGACGATTGATATTGCCTTCAATAAATGCTTGCGGGTTTTCCCGCTGAATCGCCACCATCATTTGCTGTGGAGATACTGAGCTGTCTGGACGAGTTGCCAGCGCAATAGACCACAGAGTGTCGTTAGTCTGGACCTGATAGGAGTCTGAACCGGCATAACGGGAGGTTTCGCTGCGGGCAGCCGGTTTAGAAGAACTTACCTGCGCCACAGGAGGAACACTCACAGGAGACAGAGGCGGCTGAGGTTTGGCAACAGGTGCCGTAGTATTTGGCGCAGCCGGAGCCTTGGAAGTTGAACCTACAGGCGGCATCGCAAGCTTTGGCTGATTCGAAGCCGTTGAGACAATAGATGGCATCGCCAATTTTGGCTGAGCAACTGCTTCCTGTATTTGAACAGGTGCAGGAGCAGTGTCGGCAGCCAAAGATGGCAAAGGACGCACCACATCACCATCAAACGTTGGAGGATCCAGCAATACGGTGTATTCACGCAGAACACGACCGGTTGGCCAGTTCACTTCCACAAGGAAATTCAGGAAAGGTTCAGTGACCGCATCACGAGTGGTCAACACAATTTTGTTGCCAACGGTATTAAAGCGGATTTTGGTCAGGAAGTAGCTACGATCAACACCAGCGCGCTCAAAAGCCGCCTGGGTTGCCAGCGATGGGCGCATTTCTTCTGCAGACAGACCGGCGGTATCGACCAGATCAATCTCTGCAACCAGCGGCTGATTAAGCGCCGACTTGAGGGTCAGTTCTCCCAGACCCAAAGCCATAATCTGGGATGAAGTGGTCAGTCCGACCAGCATCAAGGCGTTCGCAAACAGGCGCTTCATGGGTGCATCCTTGGTTGTATCACGGCTTGGTTTCGCCGGGTTAAATCATATAGTGCGCGTATTAATTGACCCGTCTGGCTAGTCTGGACCAGACACAGGTTGGCCCAAGTATCATTTATTACGTCGACTGACGCAATCGTCAGAACCCGCCGAAAGCTATAAAACTGATATGGAATAAGGGTTTATGAGAACTTCAGCAAGTTGTGCATGAAAAAGCGGGCCGAAGCCCGCTTTTTTAACATTGTTGTCAGATGCAATCAGCTGCGATTCAGCAGAATACGCAGCATACGACGTAACGGCTCGGCCGCACCCCACAGCAGCTGGTCGCCAACGGTGAACGCGGAAATGTATTCCGGCCCCATGGCCAGTTTACGGATACGACCCACTGGAATACTCAGGGTGCCGGTCACTACCGCAGGAGTCAGCTCTTTCATACTGGCTTCACGAGTATTCGGAATCACCTTCACCCACTCGTTGTGAGCAGCGATGATGGATTCGATCTCTTCCAGTGGCAGATCTTTCTTCAGCTTCAGGGTAATTGCCTGGCTGTGACAGCGCATCGCACCAACACGAACACACAGACCATCAACCGGAACCTGGTTATCGCTACGGCCCATGATCTTGTTGGCTTCAACCTGGGCTTTCCATTCTTCACGGCTCTGACCGCTTTCCAGCTGGGAGTCGATGTATGGAATCAGGCTGCCAGCCAGTGGTACGCCAAACGCGGCTTTTGGATAGTCTTCGCTGCCAATAAAATCAGCAACCTGACGGTCGATATCCAGAATCGCAGAAGACGGGTTTTCCAGCTTGTCTTTGACGTTGGCGTGAATAGCACCCATCTGGCTGATCAGTTCGCGCATGTTCTGTGCGCCCGCACCAGAAGCGGCCTGATAGGTCATAGGCGAAGCCCACTCCACCAGATCCTTCTCGAACAGACCACCCAGAGCCAGCAACATGAGGCTCACGGTGCAGTTGCCACCCACGTAGGTTTTTACACCAGAGTCGATACCGCGATTGATTACATCAGCGTTTACCGGATCCAGAATGATGATGGCATCATCTTTCATACGCAGGGAAGAAGCTGCGTCAATCCAGTAACCGTTCCAACCCGCTTCGCGCAGTTTTGGATACACGTCTTTGGTGTAATCGCCACCCTGACAGGTGATGATCACATCCTGGGCTTTCAGAGCTTCGATATCGGAAGCGTCTTCCAGTACGCCGGAAGACTTGCCGCCGAATACCGGGGCAGCCTGGCCTTTCTGGGAAGTGGTGAAAAATTGTGGTTGGATCAGGTCAAAATCGCCTTCTTCTTCCATACGCTGCATCAGCACGGAACCCACCATGCCGCGCCAGCCCACCAAACCTACTTTCAACATATCTTTTTACCTGTAATTCCTGAAACGCTGACGGCTCACAGAGCCGCCAGTACCGCATCACCCATCTCGGCAGTGCCTACGCGGGTCATGCCTTCGGAGTAGATGTCACCGGTGCGCAGGCCCTGATCCAGAACCTTGCTCACCGCTGCTTCGATTGCATCAGCAGCAGCGCCTTCACCGAAGGTGTAACGTAACATCATCGCCACGGACAGAATAGTAGCCAGCGGGTTGGCGATGCCTTTGCCAGCGATGTCCGGAGCAGAACCGTGACAAGGCTCGTACATACCCTTGTTGTTCTTGTCCAGAGAGGCAGATGGCAGCATACCGATAGAACCGGTCAGCATGGCAGCAGCGTCAGACAGGATGTCACCAAACATGTTGCCGGTAACAATCACGTCGAACTGCTTGGGTGCACGTACCAGCTGCATCGCAGCGTTGTCGACGTACATGTGGGACAGTTCCACTTCCGGGTATTCCGGAGCCAGCTCTTCCATGATTTCGCGCCACAGTACGGTCACTTCCAGCACGTTGGCCTTGTCAACAGAGCACAGCTTCTTGTTGCGCTTCATGGCAGATTCAAAGGCAACACGGCCGATACGACGGATTTCAGTCTCGTTGTATACGTAGGTGTTGTAGCCTTCGCGGTCGCCGTTCTCCAGAGTACGGATACCACGTGGCTTGCCGAAGTAGATACCACCGGTCAGTTCACGCACGATCAGGATATCCAGACCGGATACTACTTCTGCTTTCAGGGTAGAAGCTTCAGCCAGTTGCGGGTACAGAATCGCTGGACGCAGGTTACCGAACAGTTCCAGGTTCTTGCGAATACCCAGCAGGCCTTGCTCAGGACGCAGAGCGCGATCTTCCAGCTTATCCCACTTTGGACCACCCACAGCACCCAGCAGGATAGCATCGGCAGCCAGGGCTTTTTCCAGAGTCTCAGCTGGCAGCGGAGTGCCAGCTGCATCATAACCAGCACCACCAACCAGACCTTCTTCCAGTTCCAGACCCAGACTGAAGGACTCATTCACCTTGTTCAGAACCTTGACGGCTTCTGCAACGATTTCCGGACCAATGCCATCACCAGGCAATACAAGGACTTTCTTGCTCATGACTTATTCTCCTGAACTGGTGTGTTACCAGTAAATTCAACAAACAAAAGCCGGTCAGAGACCGGCTTTGCATAAATATCCGGACAAATCAGGCGCCGGCACCAAACAGCCACGGTGATGACTGGCGACGCTCGGCTTCATAGGCGCGAATATCATCCGCGTCCTGCAGAGTCAGACCGATGTCATCCAGACCATTCAGCAGGCAATGCTTGCGGAACGGGTCAATATCAAACGACAGCACCGCTTTGCCATTAGCCAGAACCTGCTGCTGTTCAAGATCAACGGTCAGCTGGAAACCTTCGTTGGCAGCAACGGCCTTGAACAAATCATCCACCACTTTCTCGTCAGCGATGATTGGCAGCAGACCGTTCTTGAAGCAGTTGTTGTAAAAAATATCGGCGTAACTTGGCGCAATAATGGCGCGGAAACCGAAATCTTCCAGTGCCCAAGGGGCGTGTTCACGGCTAGAACCACAACCGAAGTTTTCACGCGCCAGCAGCACGGAAGCGCCCTGGTAACGTGGCAGGTTCAGCACAAACTCTGGATTCAGTGGACGACCGCTGTTATCGGCATCCGGCTGACCTTCATCCAGATAACGCAGTTCATCGAACAGGTTCGGGCCAAAGCCTGAGCGCTTGATCGATTTCAGAAACTGCTTCGGGATGATCATGTCGGTATCAACGTTCGGCCGATCCATCGGAGCCACGATACCAGTGTGTACAGTAAAGGCTTTCATCAACTGTCTCCGCTAATCAGAAGGTACGAACGTCAACAAAGTGACCAGCAATCGCCGCAGCGGCAGCCATCGCCGGACTCACCAGGTGGGTACGACCACCGTAGCCCTGACGGCCTTCGAAGTTACGGTTGGAGGTAGACGCACAATGTTCACCGTTGCCCAGCTTGTCGGCGTTCATAGCCAGACACATGGAGCAACCTGGCTCACGCCATTCAAAACCGGCTTCGACAAACACCTTGTCCAGACCTTCGGCTTCGGCTTGCGCTTTCACCAGACCAGAACCCGGAACCACCAGAGCTTGCTTGATGGTAGCGGCAACCTTACGGCCTTTGGCCACTTCAGCGGCAGCACGCAGGTCTTCAATACGGCTGTTGGTGCAGGAACCGATAAACACGCGGTCCAGCTGGATATCAGTGATTTTCTGACCGCCAGTCAGGCCCATGTATTCGTGGGCACGTTTGATAGCCGAACGTTCAACGTCGTCCTTGCCATCTTCAACACGCGGCACAGTACCGTCGATATCAGTGACCATTTCAGGGGAAGTACCCCAGGTAACCTGTGGTTTGATGTCTTCGGCCTTGATCTCAACGATCTTGTCGAAGTGGGCATCATCATCGGATACCAGATCTTTCCAGGCCGCCAGAGCCATTTCCCACTGCTCGCCTTTTGGTGCGTATGGGCGACCTTTAACGTAGTCAGCAGTGATCTGGTCGAATGCCACCATCCCCACACGGGCACCGGCTTCAATCGCCATGTTACACATGGTCATACGGCCTTCCATGCTCATGGAACGGATGGCAGAGCCGCCGAATTCCATCGCAGTACCGTTACCACCAGCAGTACCAATCACGCCGATCACGTGCAGCACTACGTCTTTACCGGTCACACCGGCACCCAGTTCACCGTCAACACGGATCAGCAGGTTTTTCATCTTGCGCTGGATCAGACACTGGGTCGCCAGTACGTGCTCAACCTCGGAAGTACCAATACCGTGGGCCAGAGCGGCAAACGCGCCGTGCGTCGCGGTGTGGGAGTCACCACATACCACGGTCATACCTGGCAAAGTAGCGCCCTGCTCCGGACCAACCACGTGTACGATACCCTGACGCTGGTCCTGCATCTTGAATTCGGTGATACCAAACTCGTCACAGTTCTCGTCCAGGGTTTTTACCTGAATACGGGATACCGGGTCCTGAATACCATCAATGCCGGACAGACGCTCAACCGGCGTGGTGGGTACGTTGTGGTCAGGGGTCGCCAGGTTGGCATCCAGACGCCATGGCTTGCGGCCAGCCATACGCAGACCGTCGAACGCTTGCGGAGAGGTTACTTCGTGCAGCAGCTGACGATCGATGTAAATGAGTGCAGTACCGTCATCGCGCATTTTGACAACATGCTGGTCCCACAGCTTGTCGTAAAGAGTTTTCCCGGCCATGTTCAGGCTCCTTCGAGATTCGTGGATCAGGGGATTGCGACAGGATACGCAGAATGGTAAACAACGCAAATTCATTATTTTCGTAGATTTGATTCCGAACAGGAATCGGGAGGGATTCTTGTGGATAGCCAGCTGTTACAGTCGTTTTTGGCAGTTGCCTCATGCCAGTCATTTTCACTGGCGGCAGAACAGCTGCATCTGACCCAGTCAGCCGTCAGCAAACGCATCCAGTTACTGGAGCAGCAGCTCGACAGCCCCCTCTTCGACCGCCACAACCGCACCGTCAGCCTGACCGAGTCGGGACTGCAGCTGTTGCCCCGTGCGCGCCAGATTCTCGACCTGATCGCTGATACCCGTCAGGAATTGCATAACCTCAGCGGCGCGGTCAGCGGCACCCTGTCATTGGCGACCAGCCATCACATTGGCTTGCATCGCCTGCCGCCAGTCTTGCGTGAATTCGTCAGTCGTTACCCCGCGGCCACTCTCGACATCCGCTTTGTCGGCTCAGAAGGTGCCTATCGCCTGATCGAACAACGCCAGGTGGAACTCGCGCTCACCACCCTCGACGACCAGCATCCAACCTTTATGGACTGCACACCACTGTGGGTCGACGACATGCTGTGCGTGTGCGGACACGAACATCCGTTAGCCCGCATGAAACAGCTCAAACTGGCAGACCTCGCCGCAACCCCGGCCATTCTGCCTGAGAACGACACCATCACTTTCCGCATGGTAGATCGGGTTTTCCGCCAATCCGGCCTGTCATTACGCAATGCCATGCCGACCAACTATCTTGAAACAATCAAAATGATGGTTTCAGTAGGCCTGGGCTGGAGCCTGATCCCGGCCTCGATGGCGGATGATCAGGTCCACATCCTGGAATGGCCGGGCATTCCGGTGCAGCGCCATCTCGGGCTTGTGCATTTGCGTGAACGCTCACTCGGCAACGCCGCCAAAGCCCTCATACAATTACTGAACGACAGTATCAGGAATTGACCCACGGCATCGCTGGCCATTTACAAGCAGCGTTATGCTGAAACAAACCCGTGAAGGAGCTGAACCATGCTGGACATTAACCATATCCTCGTCGTCCTCGATAGCGAGCATCCTGAACAGATCGCCCTCGACAAGGCTTTGTGGCTGGCTGGCCGTGTAGACGCTGACATCACCCTGTTGACCGCTGTGTATGAGCCATATGCTGGCGAAAATGCGTCTCTGGATGAAGAAACCCGCGTCCGAATTCGTGACGCCCGCACCGACGCCACCCAGCGCTGGGTCGACAGTTTCCTGCCTGAACTCGAAAGTCGCGGCCTACGTGGTCGCAGCGAAGTGCACTGGCAAAAACACCTGCACAACGCTGTGATCGAATCCATGCGCCACACCGATTTTGATCTGGTTATAAAGGGCACGGCCCCCCACAGCCTGATGGATCGCATTTTTACCCATACCGACTGGAACCTGATGCGTCATTGCCCGGCACCGGTCATGCTGGTGAAAAGCCCACAACCATGGCAGCACAATCGGGTGCTGGCATCCGTGGATGCAACCTCCAACGATGAAGGCCACCGCACCATCAACGACAACATCCTGCAGTATGCTGAACATCTGGCCGATCACTTCGAAACCGATCTGCATCTGGTCAACGCCTACCCGCAAATCGCCATCGCGTTTGCCATGGTGCCGGAAGTCTCCGCTCCGGATGACATCCAGAAATACATCACCGAACAGCATGAACTGGCCTGCGAACAGCTGGCCCGTCGTTACAACATTGCTGAAGATCACATTCATATTGCCGAAGGTGAAACGCTGGATGTCGTAACCCAGGTTGCCAAGGAAACCGCAGCGGACCTGCTGGTTGTCGGTTCCGTAGGTCGAACCGGTATTGCTGGCGTACTGATTGGCAACACCGCAGAGCAGCTGGTCGACAAGGTGCCGTGCGATATTCTGGTGATCAAACCGCAGGATGGCGTACCGGCAGCAGCAGACGCCGAATAAGCCGACTCAAATGACAGGCAAAAAAAACCGGGCCAAATGGGCCCGGTGAATTCAAGGACAGAGAGCAGGAGACGATTGAACAGGCTGCCAGCATGTTCAGGTCTTGTTATTAAGACGCCCTGCTCCCCGGAAAGTTTCCAAAATTATTCTTTTCGAACGCCCTTTTCTGTCAGGGTTTGTTCGATTTCCTCAAGACAAGCCGGATCATCGATCGTGGACGGGGCTACGTAGTCCTCGTTGTTGGCAATATTTCGCAGGATCTTGCGCAGAATCTTGCCAGAACGGGTTTTCGGCAAACGCTGCACCACCACCGCCTGATTAAAACAGGCAACGGCACCAATACGATCACGCACCCGCTGCACCAGCTCCTTCTGCAACTGCTCTTCGTCAATCTCGATGCCGTCTTTCAGCAGAATCAGGCCCAGAGGCTCTTCGCCTTTAAGGTCGCTGTGGCGACCAATCACCGCACATTCCGCCACTGCCGAATGTCCGGCAACCACCTCTTCCATTTCGCCGGTCGACAGACGATGCCCCGCCACGTTGATAATGTCATCGGTACGCCCCAGTACAAACAGATACTGATCGTCATCCAGATAACCGCCGTCGCCAGTGACGTAATAGCCTTCAAAGGTACGCAGATAACCAGAAACAAAACGGTCATGACTGCCCCACACCGTCGGCAAGCAGCCCGGCGGCAACGGCAATTTGATGGCAATACTGCCCTGCTCGTTATTGGCGACCGGATTGCCACGACTATCCAGAATTTTCACGTTAAAACCCGGTGACGGCCGAGTGACCGAACCGGCTTTAACGGTAACAGGCTCCAGCCCCATATGGTTACCGGCAATGGCCCAGCCGGTTTCGGTTTGCCACCAGTGATCCACAATCGGACGACCGATATGTTCCATCACCCACTCGTAAGTCGGCGGGTCGAGGCGCTCACCTGCCATAAAAATGGTTTTCAGCTTGCTGAGATCATGAGGTTTGGCCAGCAGACATTCAGGATCTTCCTTACGAATCGCCCGAAACGCCGTTGGGGCTGCAAACAGGCCCTTGACGCCATACTCCTCACAGACACGCCAGAACGCACCAGCATCTGGCGTACGCACCGGTTTTCCCTCATAAAACACGGTAGTACAGCCGTTAAGCAGCGGTGCATACACAATATAGGAATGCCCCACTACCCAGCCGACGTCCGATGCGGCCCAGAACACATCACCCGGTTTCATGTCGTAAACCACGTCCATGCTGTATTTCATGGCAACCGCATGCCCACCGTTGTCACGCACCACCCCTTTGGGTTTACCAGTCGTGCCAGAGGTGTAGAGGATATAAAGCGGGTCAGTAGCCAGTACCGGCGTGCAATCAGCAGGCTCGGCCTTGGCTACCAGATTGGTCCATTCGATATCACGCCCTGCAATCAGATCACATGGCTGCATTTCACGCTGAAGAATCACACAGGCAGAAGGTTTGTGAGTGGCAATATTAATGGCGTTATCGAGAATTGGTTTGTAAGAAATAATACGACTGACTTCAATACCACAGGATGCCGATACAATGACCCGCGGCTGTGCGTCATCAATACGCACCGCCAATTCATTGGCAGCAAATCCACCAAATACCACCGAGTGAATGGCACCCAGACGCGCGCATGCCAGCATGGCAATAGCCGCTTCAGGTACCATCGGCATATAGATAACAACACGGTCGCCTTTCTCAACACCAAGACAGGACAGAGCTCCAGCAAAACGCGCTACCGCTGCGGTCAGTTCGTTATAAGTCCAGGTTTGCTTTGTTCCGGTAACGGGTGAGTCATAGATAAGGGCGAGTTGCTCGCCACGCCCCTGCAGGACGTGATAATCAAGTGCCAGATAGGCGGTATTGAGCTCACCGTCGGCGTACCAACGATCAACACCGTTGTTATCCTTGCTGAGAATGGTCGTTGGTTCGCGGAACCATTGAATGCGTCTGGCCTGTTTTTCCCAGTAACCAGCCGGATCCGTAATCGAGTTTTTATATTCTTGTTGGTATGTCATACGTATTCCCCACTTGGCAATATGGAACACGATAGAGTCACACTGGCAGAGTCGCCATTCGACCAAGAGTTATCAAACCTTGGTCTAAAACAAAAGGCAGGCGACAAATATGTACATAAAAAAACCCGCACAAGGCGGGTTCTTTTATGACAGAACTTTATAAGCGGTAAAAACTTACCAACCAGTCAGTTCTTTCAGAGCAGCACCGATGTCGGCCAGGCTCTTGACGGTTTTAACACCAGCGTCGTTCAGAGCAGCAAACTTCTCGTCTGCAGTGCCTTTACCACCAGAGATGATGGCGCCAGCGTGGCCCATGCGCTTGCCAGCAGGAGCGGTAACACCAGCAATGTAGGAAACTACAGGCTTGGTTACGTACTGCTTGATGAACGCAGCAGCTTCTTCTTCAGCGGAACCGCCGATCTCACCGATCATAACGATGGCTTCGGTCTTCGGATCGTCCTGGAACATACGCAGGATGTCGATGAAGTTGGAGCCTGGGATCGGGTCACCACCAATACCAACACAGGTAGACTGGCCAAAACCGTAATCAGTAGTCTGTTTTACAGCTTCGTAAGTCAGGGTGCCGGAACGGGAAACGATACCGACTTTACCAGGAAGGTGGATGTGACCTGGCATGATACCGATCTTGCACTCACCCGGGGTGATAACACCTGGGCAGTTAGGGCCGATCAGGCGTACGCCCAGCTCGTCACACTTAACTTTGGCATCCAGCATATCCAGAGTAGGAATACCCTCAGTGATACAAACGATCAGTTTGATACCACCGTTAGCCGCTTCCAGGATGGAGTCTTTGCAGAATGGAGCTGGAACGTAGATTACAGACGCTTCAGCACCAGTCGCTTCAACTGCTTCTTTAACAGTGTTGAATACTGGCAGACCAAGGTGAGTAGAACCACCTTTGCCCGGAGTTACACCACCAACCATTTTGGTGCCGTATGCAATCGCCTGTTCAGAGTGGAAAGTACCCTGAGCACCAGTGAAACCCTGACAGATTACTTTGGTGTCTTTATTGATAAGAATGCTCATGATTACCTCTTACTTTCCAGCTGCTGCCGCAACGACTTTCTGGGCTGCGCCAGTCAGATCGGTGTCCGCGATGATGTTCAGGCCACTTTCACCCAGTACTTTGGCACCCAGTTCAGCGTTGTTGCCCTGCAGGCGCACAACAACAGGCACTTTCACACCGACTTCCTTGACCGCACCAATAACGCCTTCAGCAATCATGTCACAACGCACGATACCACCGAAGATGTTGATGAATACTGCCTTCACAGAATCGTCAGACAGAATGATCTTGAACGCTTCAACAACGCGCTCTTTGGTCGCGCCGCCGCCTACGTCCAGGAAGTTGGCAGGTTGGCCACCGTGCAGTTTCACGATGTCCATGGTACCCATCGCCAGACCGGCACCGTTTACCATACAGCCAATGTCACCACCCAGAGCAACGTAGTTCAGTTCCCACTTGGCAGCGTGAGCTTCACGTGGATCGTCCTGTGAAGGATCGTGCATTTCTTGCAGATCCTTGTGACGGTATACCGCGTTGCTGTCGATGTTCAGCTTGGCATCCAGGCAGTGCAGGTTGCCTTCGGAGGTGATCACCAGAGGGTTGATCTCCAGCAGAGCCAGGTCCTTGTCTACGAACAGTTGAGCCAGACCCAAGAAGATCTTGGTGAACTGTTTGATCTGGTCGCCTTGCAGGCCCAGTTGGAAAGCCAGTTCACGAGCCTGGTAAGGCTGTGCGCCCACCAGTGGATCGATGGTGGCTTTCAGGATTTTTTCAGGGGTTTCGTGCGCAACTTTTTCAATCTCCACGCCACCTTCAGTAGAGGCCATGAAGACGATACGACGGGAAGAACGGTCTACGACCGCGCCCAGGTACAGTTCGCTAGCGATATCAGTGCAGCTTTCAACCAGAATGCGGCTCACTGGCTGGCCTTTTTCGTCTGTCTGGTAAGTCACCAGACGCTGGCCCAGCCATTTGTCAGCGAAAGCACGGATCTCTTCTTTGGAAGAAACCAGCTTTACACCGCCAGCCTTACCACGGCCACCGGCATGTACTTGTGCTTTGACGACCCACTTGTCGCCACCAATGATGTCAGCAGCTTCGACAGCTTCTTCAACAGTTTTGGCTGCCACACCTTTGGAAACTGGCAGACCGTACTGTGCAAAAAGCTGCTTACCCTGATATTCGTGAAGGTTCATCGCTTTCGTCCTGTCTTCTTTTATGTCGGGTGTTGCCCGACAGTGTGTGTTAACCAGCCACGCCTTGTTGTGGCCCCATCCACGCATCCTGACAGATACGCTGATGGACGTGGCCGGCAATATAAGCACTGGCCCGGCGAACCGGGCCGATGTTCTTACTCTTTATTATTTTTTAGCTGGGCGACGATTCACTTTGTGAATCGCGGAGTTGCTTACAGCCAGAGCCGCTTCGTGAACTGCTTCAGAAACGGTTGGGTGAGCAAATACCATCATGCCGATGTCTTCAGCGCTGGAACCGAATTCCATCGCGATAACGATCTGCTGACACAGGTCACCTGCGTTAGGGCCAACAATGTGGGCACCCAAGATGCGGTCGGTATCAGCGTGAGCAATGATTTTTACGAAACCATCGGTGGTATTGCTGGCCATTGCACGACCAACGGCCGCGAATGGGAACATACCAACGTTGTATGGCTCGCCTTCTGCTTTAACCTGTTCTTCGGTCTTGCCTACCCAGGCAATTTCCGGAGTGGTGTAAATAACAGACGGGATCACGTCGTAGTTCAGCTGAGCCTTGTGGCCATGGATGCGCTCGGCAACCATAACGCCTTCTTCAGACGCTTTGTGAGCCAGCATAGGACCACGAACCACGTCACCGATTGCCCAGATGCCTGGAGCAGAGGTTTTGCAGGTTTCGTCGACGTGGATGAAACCACGCTCGTCCATGCTTACGCCGGAATCAGCAGCCAGCAGACCTTCGGTGTATGGCTTGCGGCCAACAGCAACGATCAGCTTGTCAAAGGTTTCTTTCTTCTCTTCGCCGCCTTCCTGGAAAGTAACGGTAACCTGACCGTCCTTCACTTCAGAACCAGTCACGCGAGCGCCCAGACGGATGTCCATGCCTTGCTTGGTGAACAGTTTCTGAGCTTCTTTGGAAACCGCAGAGTCAGCAACGTGCAGGAACTTGTCCTGAGCTTCCAGAACGGTAACCTTGGCGCCCAGACGGCCCCATACAGAACCCAGTTCCAGACCGATAACACCGGCACCAATCACGCCCAGACGAGCTGGTACGGATTTGAATTCCAGTGCGCCAGTGCTGTCGACGATGATGTCTTCAGTCAGCGGAGCTGGTGGAATGTTGAATGGTACAGAACCGGTAGCGATGATGATGTTTTCCGCTTCCAGAGTCTGAACTTCACCGTTATGAGCAGTGAATTCAACTTTCTTGCCAGCCAGAACCTTGGCAACACCTTCGAATGCAGTTACGCCGTTGCCTTTCAGCAGACCAGCAACACCCATGGTCAGGTTTTTAACAACCTGGTCCTTGCGAGCCAGCATCTTGGAGATATCGATGGTGATATCGCCAGCGCCAATACCGTGCAGATCAAACTCGTGTTTGGCTTCTTCGTACTTGTGGGAAGTATCCAGCAGTGCCTTGGATGGAATACAACCAACGTTCAGACAGGTGCCACCGAAAACCGGCTTGCCATCCTTGTTGATCCACTTGTCGATACAAGCGGTATTCAGACCCAGTTGGGCACAACGAATAGCGGCAACATAACCACCTGGGCCGCCACCGATGACGACTACGTCAAATTTATTGCTCATTTTGTTTCCTTAGTTTCCCTGTTAAATGTCCAGCAGCATGCGAGCAGGATCTTCCAGCAGGTCCTTGATGGTGACCAGGAACTGAACTGCTTCTTTGCCATCGATCATGCGGTGGTCGTATGACAGAGCCAGGTACATCATTGGCAGGATTACTACCTGACCGTTAACGGCCATTGGACGTTCCTGGATCTTGTGCATACCCATGATCGCGGTTTGTGGAGGGTTCAGGATAGGAGTAGACATCAGGGAACCGAACACACCACCGTTGGTGATAGTGAAGGTACCGCCTTGCATGTCTTCAATACCCAGCTTGCCGTCACGACCACGTTTGGCGAAGTCACCAATGGTGCTTTCGATTTCTGCCAGATTCATGCTGTCGGTATCACGCAGTACTGGTACAACCAGACCACGCTCAGTGGATACGGCTACGCCAATATCCTGGTAACCATGGTACACCATATCGTTACCGTCGATAGAAGCATTGACAGCCGGGAAACGTTTCAGAGCTTCAGTAGCGGCCTTCACGAAGAAGGACATGAAGCCCATTTTCACACCGTGTTTCTTCTCGAACAGGTCCTTGTACTTGTTGCGCAGTTCCATAACCGGCTTCATGTTGACTTCGTTGTAAGTAGTCAGCATGGCGGCGTTTTGCTGAGCTTCAACCAGACGACGGGCGATAGTCGCACGCAGACGGGTCATAGGAACACGTTTCTCAACGCGCTCACCAGCAGCAACAGAAACTGGAGCAGCGGCAACAGAAGGCGCTACTGGAGCAGGCTTGGAACCAGTCTTGATGTGGTTAACCACATCTTCCTTGGTTACACGACCGCCACGACCAGTACCGGAAACATCAGTACCGGCAACGTTGTTTTCGTCAGCGATCTTGCGAGCAGCTGGGCTCATGATCACTTCGGCACCAGCAGCGGCTGGAGCGGCAGCAGGAGCAGCTTCAGCAGCGGCTGGAGCTGCAGTAGCAGCAGCGCCTTCAACGAAAATAGCCAGAACTTCGTCGCTCAGTACTACGTCGCCTTCGTTCTTGAAGACTTCTTTCAGGATACCGGAAGCAGGAGCCACAACTTCCAGAACAACCTTGTCGGTCTCGATATCGACCAGCAGTTCGTCACGTTCTACCGCTTCACCAGGTTTCTTGTGCCAGGTTGCTACAGTACCGTCTGCGACTGACTCTGGAAAAGTCGGGGCCTTGATTTCGATGCTCATTATGGTTTTCCTTAGAGTGTTCCTGCTAATTATTCGCCCTGGATATCCAGTGCGTCACGAAGGTATTGTTCAAGCTGCTTCAGGTGCAGAGCCATGTAACCGGCGGCTGGCGACGCGGAAGCTTCACGGCCTGCATACTGCAGAGCCATACCAGGTTTGAACTTCTGGATTACGCGAATCATGTGATGCTGGCTGTTGTACCAGGCGCCCATGTTCATCGGCTCTTCCTGAACCCAGAAAACTTCCTGCATATTCGGGTACTGAGCCAGAATTGCAGTCAGATCATCTTCAGGGAACGGGTACAGCTGTTCGATACGAACAATGGCGATATCCTTGATGTTCTCGTTACGGCGACGTTCCAGCAGGTCGTAGTAAACCTTGCCAGAGCACAGCAGTACGCGACGTACATCAGCCGGGTTCAGCTCGTCGATCTCGTTGATGACGGTCTGGAAGCTGCCGTGTGCCAGGTCTTCCAGAGTGCTGATGGCCAGCTTGTGACGCAGCAGACTCTTAGGAGACATCACCACCAGCGGCTTACGCAGCGGACGGATAATCTGACGACGCAGCATGTGGTAAACCTGGGCCGGAGTAGAAGGCACACAGATTTGTACGTTGTGCTCAGCGCACAGCTGCAGGTAACGTTCCAGACGCGCAGATGAGTGCTCTGGACCCTGACCTTCGTAGCCGTGTGGCAGCAGCATGGTCAGACCACACAGACGGCCCCACTTGTGCTCACCGGAGGAGATGAACTGGTCAAACACTACCTGGGCACCGTTGGCGAAGTCGCCGAACTGGGCTTCCCAGATCACCAGGGAACCTGGAGTGGTAGTGGAATAACCGTATTCAAACGCCAGTACCGCTTCTTCAGACAGCAGAGAGTCGTAGATAGCGATTTTGGGCTGGTCCGGGCTGATGTTGGCCAGCGGAACATAGCTGGTCGCATCTTTCTGGTTGTGCAGCACGGCGTGACGGTGAGAGAAAGTACCACGGCCAACGTCCTGACCAGTGATACGAACGCCGTAACCTTCATGCAGCAGGGTGGCGTACGCCATGGTCTCGGCGAAGCCCCAGTTGATTGGAGCAGCACCAGCGGCCATACGGGCGCGGTCTTCCAGAATCTTGCCTACTTGCGGTTGCAGGGCAAAACCTTCTGGCACTTTCAGCAGACGGTTAGCCAGATCCTGCAGGGTTGGCAGATCGAAGGAAGTGTCAGCGTCAGCAGTCCATTCGTGACCCAGGAAAGGAGTCCAGTCCACGAACAGTGCCTTGTTAGGCTCTTTCACCAGGCTCTTCACTACGTGACGGCCTTCATCCAGCGCCTTGCGGTAGTCTTCTTCCAGCTCTTTGGAGTGTTCCAGAGTCAGAACGCCATCCGCGATCAGCTTTTCAGCGTAAACAGAACGGGTGGTCTTCTGCTTCTTGATCTGGGCGTACATCAGCGGCTGGGTGCCTGACGGCTCGTCCGCTTCGTTGTGACCACGACGACGGTAACATACCAGGTCGATCACGACGTCCTTGCGGAACTCACGACGGTAGTCAGTAGCCAGCTGGGCAGCAAACAGAACGGCTTCCGGATCATCACCGTTAACGTGCAGGATCGGAGCCTCAATCATCTTGGCTACGTCGGTGCAGTATTCGGTAGAACGCACGTCTTCACGCTTGGAAGTGGTGAAACCTACCTGGTTGTTGATCACGATACGGATGGTACCGCCAGTGCAGTAAGCACGGGTCTGGGACAGCTGGAAGGTTTCCATCACAACACCCTGACCAGCGAATGCAGAGTCGCCGTGGATGGTGATAGGCACAACCAGTTCGCGGTTTACGTCACCACGACGGTCCTGACGGGCACGAACGGAACCTTCAACTACCGGAGATACGATCTCCAGGTGAGACGGGTTAAACGCCATGGCCAGGTGAACTTCGCCACCGGAGGTCATCACGTTGGAAGAGAAGCCCTGGTGGTACTTCACGTCACCGTGAGACTGGAATTCAACCTTGCCGTCGAATTCGTTGAACAGATCGGAAGTCTTTTTACCCAGGGTGTTGATCAGGGTGTTCAGACGACCACGGTGGGCCATACCGATCACGATCTCTTTGGTGCCGTAAGAACCGCAACGCTGGATGATTTCATCCATCAGAGGGATCAGGGACTCACCACCTTCCAGACCGAAGCGTTTAACGCCCGGGTAACGGGAACCCAGGTATTTTTCCAGACCTTCAGCAGCGGTCAGACGCTCCAGCAGGTGCAGTTTTACTTCGTTGCTGTACTTTGGATGAGCACGTGCACTTTCCAGACGCTGCTGGAACCAACGCTGCTCGGCGGTGTTGACGATGTGCATGAATTCAGCGCCGATGGTGCCACAGTAAGTGGTTTCCAGAGCGTCGATGATTTCTTTCAGAGTAGCTTCGTCCTGACCGATGAACAGGGAACCGGTCTGGAAGCGGGTGTCCAGATCTGCCTTGGAAAGACCATGGAAATGCAGATCCAGATCAGGCACTTGCTGACGAGCCATCAGACCCAGAGGGTCGAGCTTGGCATGCTGGTGACCACGACCGCGGTAAGCATTGATCAGTTGCAGAACCTGAACCTGTTTACGCTCGTGTTCAGTGCTGACGCTGCTGGCAGATACCGGGCGTGCGCGACGCTGGTTCTGGGAAATCAGCAGGAACTGATCGCGGATAGGGCTATGAGGAATATCGACAGTGACGTGTTCGTCAACGCGAGGAAGTTGGTCAAAATAACTGCGCCATTCTTCAGAAACTTCACTTGGGTCTCTGAGATAGGCTTCATAGAGCTCTTCTATGTAAGCAACGTTGCCTCCCGCCAATTGGGAGGTGCTCCATAGTTGCTCCATTGTCTGCTCGTGCATGTAAGCTCACCCTGTTCGTGTAAAAATCGAGGGAAAGTCACCCACAGAGTGTATGCACCGACTCTAGCACTGCCAGGCGAGTTAGAGGGTCGATCGATAGATCGCAAGGCCTCTGAGGTGATGCAGAAATACCCTGCGCCCTCAATTACTTATTAATTTCGTTATATCTTGCTTTTTGGGCGCGATATCGAAAAAAAATTTTTCACGAAAATGGGCTGTGTGTCCAGCCCACTTACGTCTAACTCCGTTGCCAATATGGCAACGGAATAGTCTGTTGCTTATACCTGTTGGCTCAGCAACATATTGCGGATGTGACCAATTGCCTTGGTTGGGTTAAGGCCTTTTGGACACACGTTCACGCAATTCATAATACCACGGCAGCGGAATACGCTGAACGGGTCACTCAGACCAGCCAGACGCTCTGCAGTTGCGGTATCACGGCTATCAGCCAGGAAACGGTAAGCCTGCAGCAGACCGCTTGGACCGATGAACTTGTCAGGGTTCCACCAGAAGGAAGGACAAGCAGTAGAGCAGCATGCACAGAGAATACACTCGTACAGGCCGTCCAGCTTCTCACGCTCTTCCGGAGTCTGCAGACGTTCAATCGCTGGAGCCGGGGTATTGTTCTGCAGGTACGGTTTGATCTTCTCGTACTGTGCATAGAACATGGACATGTCGATAACCAGGTCACGAATAACCGGCATACCAGGCAGCGGGCGCAGAACCAGCTTGTCCATTTTACCATTGGTGGCTTCAGAGATCGGCGTAATACAGGCCAGACCGTTCTTGCCGTTAATATTCATACCATCGGAGCCGCAAACACCTTCACGGCAAGAACGACGATATACCAGACTGGAATCCTGTTCCTTCACCAGAGCCAGCACGTCCAGGATCATCACATCGCGGTTACCCGGAATAGTGATGTTGTAGTCCTGCATGTACGGAGCGGCGTCCTTCTCCGGGTTGTAGCGATAAACACTTACGAGCATTGCATACCTCCCAAATTAATAGGTACGGACTTTCGGTTGGAACGCTTCGACAGTTTTCGGAGCGAAGTTCACTGCACGCTTGCCAATAGTCTTGGTTTGCGGGAAGTACAGGGAGTGACACAGCCAGTTTTCGTCATCACGTTCGGTGAAGTCGTTACGGGCGTGAGCACCACGGGATTCCTTACGTTCGATCGCCGCTACCGCAGTTGCGTAAGCAGTTTCGAACAGGTTGTCCAGTTCCAGCGCTTCGATACGAGCGGTGTTGAACGCCTTGCTCTTGTCATCCAGAACAGTGTTCTTAACGCGCTTGCCGATTTCCTTCAGCATCTCCAGACCTTTTTCCATGCTCTCGCCTTCGCGGAATACGCCGAAGTACAGCTGCATGGTCTTCTGCAGATCAGCACGTACTGCTGCTACAGACTCGCCGGAAGAGGAATTGTTCAGTCGGTTCAAACGAGACATGGCAGCTTCGATGTCAGCATCGGTAGCATCCACAGACTCATAACCGTCCTTGAAGCTCTGCTCAACCTGCAGACCTACTGCGCGGCCGAATACCACGAGGTCAAGCAGGGAGTTACCACCCAGACGGTTCGCACCGTGTACGGATACACACGCGATCTCGCCAGCGGCGTACAGACCTTCGATAACCACGTCGTTACCGTTGGCATCCTGGGTCAGAGCCTGACCACCGATAGTGGTAGGAATACCACCCATCATGTAGTGACAGGTTGGAACCACAGGGATTGGCTCTTTAACCGGGTCAGCGTGAGCGAAGGTACGGGACAGTTCCAGAATACCTGGCAGCTTGGCGTTCAGGGTTTCTTCACCCAGGTGATCCAGCTTCAGGAATACGTGGTCACCGTTTTCACCACAACCACGACCGCCCAGAATTTCCAGAACCATGGAACGGGCAACTACGTCACGACCAGCAAGGTCTTTGGCGTTAGGAGCGTAACGCTCCATGAAACGTTCGCCGTCCTTGTTGACCAGGTAACCACCCTCACCACGGCAACCTTCGGTTACCAGTACACCGGCACCAGCAATACCAGTCGGGTGGAATTGCCACATTTCCATATCCTGCATTGGCACGCCAGCGCGGATCGCCATACCAACACCGTCACCAGTGTTGATCAGAGCGTTGGTAGTGGACTGGTAAATACGGCCCGCACCGCCAGTAGCCAGAACAGTTGCCTTGGCCTTGACGTAGACGGTTTCACCGTTTTCGATGCAGATAGCAATAACACCTACTACCTGACCCTTGGCATTTTTCACCAGGTCAACGGCATACCATTCGTTCAGGAAGGTAGTACCGCCTTTCAGGTTACCCTGGTACAGGGCGTGCAGCAGGGCGTGACCGGTACGGTCAGCAGCGGCGCAAGTACGAGCAGCCTGAGTCGGGTTATCCGGACCTTTGGACTGACCACCGAACGGACGCTGATAAATACGGCCTTCTTCAGTACGGGAGAATGGCAGACCCATATGCTCCAGTTCGAACACTGCCTGTGGACCTACAGAGCACATATACTCAATAGCATCCTGGTCACCGATGTAGTCGGAACCTTTAACAGTGTCATACATGTGCCAGCGCCAATCGTCGTTTGGATCCGCAGACGCGATCGCACAGGTGATACCACCCTGGGCAGACACAGTGTGGGAACGGGTTGGGAACACCTTGGTAATACAGGCAGTCTTGATACCCGCTTCGGTCAATTGCAGTGCCGCACGCATACCGGCACCACCGCCACCAACTACGATGGCATCATATGACATGGTTCTGATAGATGACGACATGACTCACACGCTCCAGAGGATATCGATACCCCATACGAGGTACACAAACAGGAAACCGGCACACACCAGCTGGAACAGGAAACGAACACCGGCGTTCTTCAGGTAGTCAGTGGAGATAGTCCACATACCAACCCAGGCGTGACCACAAATGGACATCAGGGCGGCAAGACTGAAGACTTTCATCCAGGTCTGAGCAAACAGACCTTGCCACTGGGCAAACTGCAGATCCGGGGAAGCAGCTACAAAGCCCACCAGAAACAGAGTGTAAAGCGCCAGGATAACAGCGGTCAGACGCTGAATAACCCAATCATAGAGGCCACTACGGCCAAGGTTTGTAACACTTGCTACCATACCCAAACTCCTGCCAGAACGATCACGATCAGGCCAGCTACCAGAGTAATCATGGCGCCAGTACGACCGCTTTCTTTGGTTTCACCAATTCCCATGTCCATCAACAGGTGTTTGATACCTGCCACAAAGTGGTAACCCAGTGCAGACAAGATGCCCCAGGCGATGAACTTGACCAGACCGTTATCAAACGCAGCCTTCAGCCCGGCGAAGCTTTCGGCAGATTCCAGAGACGCTGCCAGCGCAGACAGCATGAAAGCTACTGCGAAGAACAGGATGAAACCGGAGACACGGTGGATAATGGATGCTTTGGCAGGAAGAGGGAGCTCAATAGTAGAAAGATCCAAGTTTTTAGGTCTAATGCTATTCACGGCTCTTTACACTCTCTTATGGGCTCGAACCGGAAACCGGTACGAGCACGGGCTCAAGAAGAATCGGCCAAAACTTTGTACAACTCTTGCACAAGTATTCTGACCGCGGCAAATTATAGTCTCGCCCCCCTTGTTTTACAAACAAAACCAAGGTCGGATTACTACCTTTGCATGATCCCATCATCGGGCTCATACGAAGATCGTCGGCAATATACTAAAGTCCAAGGCTCGGATATGCTCGACTCCGAGATAATTGACAAACCGGCTTCAGAACCTATAGTGAGTCCCCTTAATTAGAGGTAACGCCTTAATTACTGGGCTTAAATTGAACAGCAGGAGGCCTATCCATGGCTGACAAAAAAGCAATACTGAAAGTTGACGGCATCGAGGAAGCGCTCGAATTACCTGTGTATGAAGGTACTCTGGGACAGGATGTTGTTGACGTTCGTAGCCTGACTGGCAAAGGCCTTTTCACTTACGACCCGGGCTTTGTGTCTACTGCAGCCACTGAATCCAAAATCACCTATATTGATGGTGACGCCGGTGTTCTGCTGCACCGTGGCTACCCGATCGAGCAACTGGCGGAAAATTCCGATTATCTGGAAACCTGCTTCCTGTTGCTGCACGGAGAGCTGCCAACAGCCGAAGAAAAAGAGAACTTTCTCAGCACCATCAAGAACCACACCATGGTTCATGAACAACTGAGTCACTTCTTCAATGGCTTCCGTCGTGACGCTCACCCGATGGCGGTAATGTGTGGCGTTGTTGGTGCCCTGTCTGCTTTCTATCACGATTCTCTGGACATCCACGATCCAAAGCATCGCATGATCTCTGCTCACCGCCTGATCGCAAAAATGCCAACTTTGGCAGCAATGGTTTACAAATATTCCATTGGCCAACCATTCATGTACCCACGTAACGACTTGAGCTATAGCGAAAACTTCCTGCACATGATGTTCAACACACCATGTGAAGACAAGAAGGTAAGCCCGGTGCTAGCCAAGGCCATGGATCGTATCTTCCTGTTGCACGCTGACCACGAACAGAACGCTTCCACTTCTACAGTACGTCTGGCTGGTTCTACTGGTGCCAATCCGTTCGCTTGCATCGCTGCAGGTATCGCAGCTCTGTGGGGTCCTGCTCACGGCGGCGCTAACGAAGCGGTACTGCGCATGCTGGCTGAAATCGGTGATGAGTCCAACATCGACAAGTTCATCGCCAAAGCCAAGGACAAGGATGATCCATTCCGTCTGATGGGCTTCGGTCACCGCGTTTACAAGAACTTCGACCCACGCGCCAAGGTTATGAAACAGACCTGCGACGAAGTTCTTGCTGAACTGGGCATGGAAGATGATCCAATGCTGAAGATCGCCATGAAACTGGAAAAGATCGCTACCGAGGACGAGTACTTCGTAAAACGCGGCCTGTACCCGAACGTAGACTTTTACTCCGGCATCATCCTGAAAGCGATCGGCATTCCAACCGAAATGTTCACCGTGATCTTCGCTACCGGCCGCACCCCTGGCTGGATTGCACACTGGAACGAGATGATCAGCAGCGATTACCGCATCGGTCGTCCACGTCAGCTCTATACTGGTCACACCCGTCGCGATTACCCAGCCAAATAAGCCGTAATATCGACATAAAAGCCGCCTCTTGAGGCGGCTTTTTTTTACCCTTTTTCCGGGCGGGTGATACGAATCAAAACAGTCCTGTCCAATATTGTCTACTATTCATACCGGACACCTGATCAGAAAAAGAATATCGTTATATTCAATTACCACTGAAGCCTCCACGACTCACCAACATTCATATATCAACATATCGAATATAAATATGAAAAATATAACCTTTATCGGCCTTGGTACAATGGGATTTCCAATGGCGGGCCATCTCGCTAATAACGGATTTGATGTCACCGTTTATAATCGCACTACCGCCAAAGTCGACACTTGGATGCAACAATACCAGGGCACATCGGCCATAACGCCAAAACAGGCTGTTGCGAACGCAGATGTAGTGATGATTTGTGCAGGCCGGGATGCCGATGTTCGGGCCCTGATAACCGCCAAAAACGGCGTACTTGCAGGCATAAAACCTGGCGCATTGATCATCGACCACACCACCACCTCTGCCCTGCTGGCCGAAGAAATGGCTGCCATTTGCCAAACACACGGCGTGCGCTTTGCTGACGCCCCGGTATCAGGAGGCCAGCAAGGCGCACAAAACGGTCAACTGAGCCTGATGGTCGGCTGTGCGGAAGCAGACTTCGACGCAGTTCGCCACGCAACCGCACCATACACCCGTGCCATCGCCCGCCTTGGTGAAGCGGGTTTCGGCCAGAAAACCAAGATGGTCAACCAGATTTGTATTGCCGGACTGCTGCAAGGCTTGTCCGAAGCCATCAACTTTGCACAACACAACGGCCTTGATGCTGAACAGGTTATTTCGGTGATCTCACAAGGTGCAGCCGGAAGCTGGCAGATGCAGAACCGTCACAAAACCATGATCGCGGGTGAATACGACCATGGTTTTGCCCTGGACTGGATGCGCAAGGATCTGGGAATTTGTCTTGAGCAAGCCAACCGCAGCGGTGTCAGCCTGCCCGTAACCGCCCTCGTCGACCAGTTCTATGCCGACCTTCAGGCAATGGGATGTGGGCGCCAGGACACATCAGCCCTGCTCAAACGCCTTGAAAAACTGTCAACTTTGTCAAATTCGTGACTACCAACACAGATCAAGGATTTACTGCATTCACGAGACTGCAATAACTCGCCAATCAGGCAACCTCGACTATGCTTTACTCAGCCATCTGAGTCGAGGTTGCCATGATCCCACCCGAACGCCACAGCATTGCCGGACAACCGCACCCACAAGACAAGGAAATAGACTGGAGTCAGGTCGGAGAAACCCTTGCCATGCTGGCATTGGCAGTAGCCCAGATCGATACCTCCCTGACCGAGGGAACCCAGTCTGTTGATCGCTTGTCGTCCAGTTTTACTGCCATGGCAGAAAATACCCGTCGCATTCTTGCCATCAGCAACCACGAGGTCGAAGCGGAACACATCACCGCACGGGAAATTCGCAATGAAATTCGCCACATCGCTACCGATGTCAGCGAAGAGATTCATCAGGCCATTGTTGCCTTCCAGTTTTATGATCGCCTCAGCCAACGTCTTGAACACGTCAGTCAGAGCCTTGAACGAGTAGGCCACCTGATGGCCGACCCATCACAGCGCTACCAGCCTCGCTACTGGAAAGAACTGCAAACCAAAATCAAAAGCCAGTACACCATGGAAGCCGAACGCATCATGTTTGAGCACATCATGGCAGGCAACAGCGTGGCACAGGCACTGGAAATCTATCACCATCACTTCCAGCGCAGCGCTAATGATTCGTTTGATACAACGGATGAAATCGAACTGTTCTGATCAGCTCACAACAGTCAGCCGTTGCCCGACCTGAAGGGATGAAAGCCCACGGGCAATGGCGTTCTGACCAAAAATAATCTTGCCATCCACCGTACAAAGCTGCTGCAACACTGGCAACAGATCCGCATCACGCACCTGGGTTACCGGATCACGCTGCGGGATAACACAGCGCTCGCATGGCTTCACGAGCAAAAGTGAGCCATCACTAACATCAAGGCGCCGCCACACCAGCTCTTCAAATCCGGCATCACCACCATTAATCACGACATTAGGCCGGAAGCGCTCCATTTGCAGCGGCTTACCCCATTCCCGACTAATCGCCGCCAGAGAGGTTTCTGACGTTACCAGCAACGGAAATCCATCAGCAAAGCCGACCAGCTCACCCTCTTCCGCATAACGCAAATCGACCTGACGATGAGTAGTCTCCGGCATTTTGACCAGACGACATGGGCGCCCCAATACCGACTCCAGCCAGGCCGCCATCTCATCACCACAATCACGGGCGATCACCTCGTCACGCCAGACTGTCACCAGCTGTTCATCCCCCACTCCTTCTACACATTCCCCCTTACCATCAAAACCAAGAACCAGCTGTCCCTCAGACCAGCGCGGGATAATCCAGGCCATCGCCGGCAACTGACGCTGGGTCAGAAAACGACCATCAGGAGCGACGATCATGTAACGCCTATCACCTACCACCCCTTCGGCCGACAACTCAAGTGAATCCACTGACATGCCCGCACAGGACTTGACCGGATACACAAACAATCCGGTAATCACCAACTCTGCTTCCTGATTCATCTGCTCTCCGAAATTTCAGGCAAAAAAAAGCGCTATCCAGGAACCCTAGGATAGCGCCTGCAGGGAGTGAACTCATCCCGCGCGTTTACACATTATCCAGTTTGGTCTTGATCAGTCGCTGAACTTCAGCCGCCATTTTTTCCGGCGCAAACTTGGACAGGAATCCATCACATCCCACTTTTTCGACCATCGCCTTGTTAAAGTTGCCGGACAACGAGGTATGCAACACCACAATCACGTTTTTCAGATCCGGATCTCGACGAATTTCGGTCGTTAACATATAACCATCCATTTCTGGCATCTCAGCATCCGTGATGATCATCACTAATTCCTTGTCGATATCGAGACCGGTTTCTTTCCAATGCATCAATTGTTGCCAGGCCTCCAAACCGTTGCGCGCCTCAACAATTTGCAATCCCATCGGTCCTATTACCTGACGCATTTGTTCAATAGCGACATGCGAGTCATCAACCAGCAAAATTTTCTTGCCCTTCATACGGGCCATTAAAGAATCATCATAGGCGTCTGGTGAGAGTTGCGTGTTATACGGTGCAATTTCGGCCAACACCTTTTCCACATCAATAATTTCGACAATACGCTTATCCAGGCGAGTAATTGCTGTCAGATAATGTTGACGCCCTGCGCCACCTGGCGGAGGAAGAATCTCGTTCCAGTTCATATTGACAATACGATCAACTCCACCCACCAAAAAAGCCTGAACCGTCATGTTGTACTCAGTGACGATGATGGTGGCGTCATAGGCCTTCATATTCAAAGGCCCCATCTGAATGGCAGCACGTAGATCCACAACCGGTACCGTTTGCCCACGCAAGTGAGTCACTCCACGGACTACCGGATGGCAATCAGGAATACAGGTCAGACGCGGCAAACGCATGACTTCCTGTACTTTGAACACATTAATTGCAAAGTACTGACTCCCACCCAGGTGAAATAACAGAAGCTCAAGGCGATTCTGCCCTACCAGACGCGTGCGGGCATCAACGCTACTCAGTACACCGCTCATACATAGCTCCACAACAGATCTCTCAAAAGAGTGTAGACAAGACCAGACAAAACGCCCGCTTACGCTAGACTTTAAAAAGATTTCCCGTCAGCCGCTGATGGCCCCAGAATGTGGAAGGTATCCATGAATGACGAATACACCCCCCTACTGGCGCGCCAACCTATATTGGATCGCGCCATGAAGGTTGTCGGGTACGAGCTGTTATGTCGGCCGATCCCTAACGCCAGTCAGGAGTGGCAGGATAATTTTGGCGATAGAGCCACCAGTGAAGTGATTATTGGCGCATACAACGAACTGGGCATCGAAGTGGTGACCGGAGGACTGCCCGCTTACATCAACTTCACCCGCTACTGGATCGCAAACCCTCCTTTGCTCGGCCCCTCCCCCATCGTTGCCGAAATTCTGGAACACATCGATATCGATGAAGAGCTGATCAAGCTGGTCAAACGCCTGCGCAAGCTGAAATATATGGTGGCACTGGACGACTACACCGGCCAGCCACTCCCCGAGAAGCTGCTGCAACACCTCGACATCATCAAGGTCGATATGCTGGCGATTGATGGCGCCGAACAGTTGCGGGAGATCATCCAGCAGTACCAACGTCCTGGGCTACGCTGGCTGGCGGAAAAAGTTGAAACCATGGCTGACTTTGAAGCCTGCCTGGCCGCTGGCTGCGATCTGTTCCAGGGATACTTTTACAGCAAACCCAACATCCTGTACGGACGCCGGATTCCGGATAACAAGATAGCCGTGCTGCGCTTGCTGAAGGTACTCAACAATCCAGATGCTGATATAGATGAAGCAACACGGATTCTGCAATCTGATCCACAGCTCAGCTTCAAACTGCTGCAAATGGTGAACTCGGCCTACGTTGGCTGTGCCAATGAGGTCAGCTCGATTCCGCGTGCCATCATGATTGTTGGGTTTGACCGTATCCGCTCATGGTCAAACATCATTGCGCTGGGGAGGCTCGATGACAAACCCGGCATACTGCGCGAGCAAGCCGTGATGCGGGCATGCCTGGCCCGCGAGCTGGCTCCGGTCTGGAAAAAAATCCTGCCGGAAGACGCGTTTACAATGGGACTGTTTTCACTGCTGGATGCCTTCGTCGACATACCGATTGGACACCTGTGTAATAAAATGTATCTGGCATCGGATCTGACCGCCGCTCTGACCACTGGCTCTGGCGAGATGGGCGGCCTGTTACAGGCTGTTCTTTCGATGGAACGCGGCGACTGGCTGCAACTCGATTGGCAATCCATCACCAGCAAGGGTATTGATGTCGAGAGTCTCGGGAAATGTTATCAGCGGGCCCTGAAAGAGGCCCGCGAGCTGCTAAGCGTACTGCAATAAATATCAAACCTGTTGGGCCAATCGCTGTTGCAGATGGGCATAAACCATTTGCGGAGAAATTTCCCGGTAACAAGGCGGCTGAATATCACCCGGCTCTTTCTTGAGACATGTACGTGACAAACAGGGAGCACAGGCATAACTGCTGGCCATCACCTGCATTTGCGGCCCCAGGGCGCCGGTCAGACGTGCATCGGTTGAGCCGTAAATTGCCACGGATGGCACTTCCAGTGCAGCAGCGACATGACACAGGCCGGTATCAACCCCGACAATCGCCTGAGCATGAGCCAACCACGCCGCCAGCGAATTCAGCGACATTTTGGGCAATACTTTCACCGTCGCCAGGCCATCTGCGACACGCTCGGCGCGCAGACGTTCTTCTTCATTACCCCATGGCAAAAACACGTGACGACCACTGGACGCCACCATTTCCGCCAACTGCCGCCAGTAGGCTTCCGGCCACAGCTTGGTATCCCAGGTCGTACCATGCAGGAAAATCCAGTAATGCCCCCGCACATCCGGATGTTGCCAACGCGCGTGGTCAACCCCGTAACCAAAACGTTCCGTCAGCGGATAATCCAGTGCCAACGCAAATAAACGACGTAAACGATGAATCGCATGTTCACCGCGCGCCACCGCAACAGTCCGGTCGTAAGCGCGCGCAGCAAACGGCTCACGGCAACTGGTTGCATCCAGCCCAACCTTGGTTCCACGAGCCATTCGCGTAATCAGCGAGCTTTTTATAAGCCCCTGGGCGTCCAACACCAGATCGTAATGCTCTTCTCGCAGACGACGGCGAAAATCACGCATTTCGCAACGGGTCTGGCGGCTCAACAAGCTTTTGCGCCAACGCCGCCAGGCCACCGGAATCACATGTCGAATCAGCGGGTGCCAGCTCGGAATATCGGCAAACGCCTCTTCCACCACCCAATCAACCGTCACCCCCGGACGATATCGATAGAGGTCCTCGATGGCAGGCAGGGTGTGAAACACATCGCCCAGAGAGGACGTTTTGATGACAAGAATCTTCACGCTGGTTACTCAGTACGTTAGCTGCGGGAAAATTACCGCTGGATGGCGACGGATGCAAACTTGACTTGCCGTTTTTCAGCAGCAAATATCGCCGCCCACTATAGAAGATGCGTAGAGAGTGCCATTGCACTCTCCGCAAGCCGGAGATCGCCCGTTCATGTTACGTTCCTGGAAGTTCTGGGCAGCCTTTATCCTGCTGGCTGTTCTGTTGTGGCTGGTTGAAACCACCTGGGGGTGGGGAGCCGTTATCCAGAGCTGGGAAAGTATCCCGCCATCTGCGGTTGCGATTGCCATGTTACTGATGCTGGCCAGCTACCTGTTACGGGCACTGCGTTTCTATGACTTCTTTTATAGCAATTGCCGTGGCCACTTCCTGCGCCTGACCCGCATCACCGTTCTGCATAATTTCTTTAATAACCTGATGCCCATGCGCAGCGGCGAAGCCGCCTTCCCGATGCTGATGAAAAGCCATTTCAACAGCCCGCTGCGGCATACCATTCCAGCGCTGTTATGGCTGCGCCTGCTCGACCTGTATGCGCTATTGGTACTGGCAGGCATATCCCTGCAGGCCCACATGGGCTGGAGCCCGGAGATTCGCATTGGTCTGGGCATTGTCGCAGTACTGATTCCTTTATTGATCCTGCCGGTACAAAACCGCATCAACCTCTTCCTGAAACAGCATCCGTCGCCAAAACTCAACAAGGCGGTTGAGCTGATGAGCGCCCTGCCTGCAAGCCCATGGCCGCTGGTCCGCGCCCTGCTCTGGACCTTTGTGAACTGGGCATTAAAAGTGGCCGTGTTCAGCTGGTTACTGCAACAGTTTATTCCGATCAGTTTTTACCAGGCATGGATCGGCGCCAGCACCGGTGAACTGAGCAGTGTTCTGCCGGTCAATGGTGTGGCCGGTGCCGGTACTTACGAGGCAGGCATCGTCGCCGGACTGTTACCGTGGAAAATTGCCGCCACCGACGCGTTGGCTGCCGCGGTTAACCTGCACCTGTTTGTGCTGGGTTCGACCCTGATTCTGACGGCACTGATTGCCGTGGCGACCCTGAATGTCAGGAAGCCACCACAACACTGATCGAGCGGAATACCATTGGCAGGTTTTTTCACACCCCGCTTTTGGGTATTATCCGCGCAAATTTTTACTGACCAGAGTGGTAGACCTGTGAGCCAGAGCCGAAAGCCGTCACTGTCCATTGTTATCCCGATGTACAACGAGATTGATAACGTCGGGCCCATGATCGCACGCGTTCATGAAGCCCTGGCGGCGTATAACGGCCCATGGGAACTGCTGATTGTTGACGATGGTTCAACCGATGGCACCCCTCAGGCGCTGAATCGTGAAGCGGCTATTCGTGGCCCTCACGTTCGCATCGTTGAACTGCGCCGTAACTTCGGTCAGACCGCGGCCATGCAGGCGGGTATCGATGAAGCCCACGGTGAACTGATCGCCACTCTTGACGGCGACCTTCAGAACGACCCGGCCGACATCCCTCGTATGATTGATCACCTGATCGAACGTGATCTCGACCTGCTGACCGGCTGGCGCAAGAATCGCAAAGACGATCTGGTGATGCGCAAGATTCCGTCCCGTATCGCCAACCGTCTGATCGGCAAGATCACCGGCGTACGTATCAATGACTACGGTTGCTCGCTGAAAATCTATCGCGCGTCTGTTATCAAACAGGTTCGTCTGTATGGTGAAATGCACCGTTTTATTCCAGCCTGGGTTGCCGCGGTTGTACCACCAAGCCGCATTGGTGAAATCGAGGTAAACCACAACGCTCGTGTTGCTGGCGTTTCCAAATACGGTATCTCCCGCACCTTCCGCGTGATCCTCGACCTGCTGTCAGTCTACTTTTTCATGCGTTACAAGGCCCGTCCTGGCCACTTCTTTGGCATGATCGGCCTGAGCATGGGCTCCATTGGCTCCCTGCTGCTGGTTTATCTGGCCTTCGTGAAGTTTATTCTGGATGAAGATATTGGCAGTCGTCCGCTATTCCTGATTGCCGTGGTGTTTGTGATTGCTGCCCTGCAATTCCTGACCACAGGTGTGATGTCGGAGTTGATTTCCCGCACCTACTTTGAGTCCTCGCGCATCCAGCAATACGTTATCTACAAACGCGATGACGGCGCCGAAACCAAAACCGGCTGGGCAAACGCGGACAAAGACGACACCCCGAACGATAGCCAGGCAGGCTAAGCCCTGCCCATGAAACTGCTGCCGCGTAATCTGCCCCTCGGGCTGCTGGTATTCGTAGTCGTGATGTTCGCTCTGAACATCAACGGCTACCTGCTGTTTGATCACGACGAGGGCGCCTTCAGCGAGGCTACCCGTGGCATGTTTGAGCGTGGTGATTTTATTACCACCATGCTCAACGACCGCATGCGTTTTGATAAACCGATTCTTATCTATTGGCTGCAAGCCGCTTCGATCAGCCTGTTTGGCACCGAAGTCTGGGCATTCCGCGTCCCATCAATGCTGGCCGGTATCGGCTGGTCTCTGGCTGTATTTGCGTTCTGCCGTTTCCACATTGGCCGCAACACCGCCGTCGCGGCTGCCATGATTTGTGCAGGCGCCCTTGGCATCAACATGATTTGCCACGTTGCCACCGCCGATGCGCTGTTAAATGCCCTGCTAGCCAGCACCCTGCTGCTGATTTACCACTACAGCGAAAAACCGTCCAACCATCTACTGTATGCCATTTACGCCCTGATGGGCCTGGGCTTGCTGACCAAGGGGCCGGTGGCGGTGCTGATCCCGCTGATGGTTGCAGGCCTGTATTTTGGCTGGGCCCGCCGTTGGCAAGACCTGTTTCGTGCGCTGTTTTTTGTACCGGGATGGATCGTCACCCTGGCGATTGCAGCGCCCTGGTACATTCTTGAATACATGGCCCAAGGCCAGGCGTTTATTGACGGCTTTTTCCTGAAGCACAACGTCAATCGTTTTAATAACGCGATGGAAGGCCATGATGGTGGCTTCCTCTTTTATCCGTCCGTTTTACCCTTTGTAGTGGCACCGTTTGGTGCGCTGCTGCTGCGTATGCTGCCGAGCGTGCGTGACGCCATTCGTATGGACGGCCTTAATCGTTTCTTGTGGATCTGGTTCCTGGTCGTACTGGTACTGTTCAGCCTCGCCAGCACCAAACTGCCCCACTACATTCTGTATGGCAGCACACCACTGGTAATCCTGATGGCACGCCACCGCTTCAGCCTGCGTTCACGCTGGCTGGCCGCGGTGCTGCCGGTGTTGTTTTTTGGCTTGCTGATGGCCTTCCCGTTGCTGATTCCGGTCATCGAGGGCCGCCTCACCAACCCGATTGAAATCGCCACCGCCCAACGCGCGGCTCACTACATTAATAACCAGTTTGCGATGCTGGCTGCACTGGCCGGTCTGGCCTCACTGGCACTGATCCTGTGGCGTCGCCTTGCGATCTGGCACGGACTGATGGCAACCGCCGTGATTCAGGCGCTGTTTGTCTGGGCCGTTATGGTACCGGCCATCAGCGATGCCCAGCAGCTGCCCGTGTATGAAGCCGCCCAGTACGCTCGCACTCTGCAACAGCCGATTGTTACCCAATCCATCGACATGCCGAGCTTCAACGTCTATCTCGATCGCGTGACTGTGCGCCGTGGTTTGCAGCCGGGCGAAGTGGGATTCGGACGTATTGACCGAATCCGCGATCTGGAACGTTACAACGTGCTGTTCCAGTCCGGCCTGATTGTGCTGATCGAGCTGAAACCGGAACCGGTGGATGCGGCAGTTGTGTCAGAGCCGGTCGCGGAGCCAAGCGTCGAAGCCTCTGAGTCGGAGTAACCCATGCCAGCCAACAACATTCTGCCTCGCCTGTTGTGGCTGGCAGCCCTGCTGGCCATAGCCGCAGTGGCTGTGCGCCTGACCGGTAACAACCAGTCATTGTTCCTGATAGTGAATCACTGGGCACATGACTATCCGGCGGCACTGTGGAGTAATCTCACCATGGTGGCCGACACCCTGTTTGCCATGACCGCCCTGCTGGCCGTGTGTGCCGTACGGCCCGAGTTATTGCCGCGAGCCTTGTTGTTGTTACTGGTTGGCACCCTGGTCGTACACGGCGGCAAGGCTTTTTTTGATGCTGCCCGCCCGGCAGTAGTGCTCGCCCAGGACAGTTTCTACATCATTGGTCCGAAGCTGAAACACCATAGTTTTCCATCCGGCCATTCGTTTACGGTGTTTGCCTCTATGGCACTGATTGCCAGTCAATGCCGTTTGCCAGGCCAGTTATTGGTGCTGGCCGTCGCCGCAGCGGCAGCCTTCAGCCGCATGGCCGTTGGGGCGCACTGGCCTCTGGATGTATTAACCGGCTCTGCGCTGGGCCTGATTGTCGCAGCCATCGTACTGGCGTGGCGGCCGCTGCCTGCGTGGTCGGAACATCCGGCCACACTTTTGCTGACCGTAACCATTCTGACCCTTGGTACTATTTACCTGCCTTTTTTCAACAGTCGTTACCCACATGCACAGTTGTTGACCAGTACCTCCGCCGTAGTCGCGGTTCTGGTCGCCTTAAAATGGTTCTGGTGGCCTCTGATGAAACTCACCACAAAGCTGATTCAGGACAAGAGGGGCTAATTACCCCCTCTCTGTTCAATAATATTTTTCTTTATCCCTTTTTAACTCGTGCTATATAGTGGCTGTCAAAATTTCGGCCGGTGGGTAACCGACGGTCAGAATTAGGTGTTTTTGAAACAATAATTCAACGCAACTGTCATACACTGCCAGTTTGCGTGTACTAAAACAGTCAGAGATCTAACTATGCGTCGAGTGGTGGTTACAGGTATTGGTATCGTCGGTTGCCTTGGTAACAACAAGGAAGAAGTACTGGCGTCATTGCGTGAACAACGTTCAGGCATTCGTTTTATTCCCGAGTACGCTGAACTGGGCATGCGCAGCCACGTTGCCGGCCGTCCGAACATCGATCTGGACGCTCTGATCGATCGCAAGCTGAAGCGCTTCATGGGCGACTCTGCTGCCTACTCCTACCTGTCACTGAAAGAAGCAATTGAAGATGCTGGCCTGACTGAAGACATGGTCTCCAACATCCGTACCGGTCTGGTTGCCGGTTCCGGTGGCGCTTCTACCAGCGACATTGTTGAATCTGTCGATATCATCCGTGACAAGGGCATCCGTAAAGTTGGCCCATACCGTGTAACCCGTACCATGGGCTCCACTGTATCCGCCAACCTGGCAACCCCGTTCAGCATCAAGGGTGTTAACTACTCCATCACTTCCGCGTGTGCGACCAGCTCTCACTGCATCGGTCACGCCATGGAACTGATCCAGTGGAACAAACAGGACATCGTTTTCGCCGGCGGCGGTGAAGAAGAGCACTGGTCCCTGTCCATGCAGTTCGACGCCATGGGCGCACTGTCCAGCAAGTACAACGAAACTCCGGAAGTTGCCTCCCGTGCCTACGATGCCAACCGTGACGGTTTCGTCATCGCTGGCGGTGGCGGCATGCTGGTTCTGGAAGAATACGAACACGCCGTAGCGCGTGGCGCGACCATTTACGCCGAACTGGTAGGTTACTCTGCCACTTCCGACGGCGCCGACATGGTTGCTCCGTCTGGTGAAGGTGCTATCCGCTGCATGCAGGAAGCCCTGGCCATGGCCGGTAACCCAACCATCGATTACCTGAATACCCACGGCACTTCTACTCCAGCCGGTGACGTCACCGAGCTGAAAGCAGTTGCCCAGGCGTTTGGCGACAAGATCCCACCGATCAGCTCTACCAAGTCCCTGACCGGCCACTCCCTGGGCGCCGCTGGCGTACAGGAAGCCATTTACAGCCTGCTGATGCTGAAGCACGGTTTTATGACCGGCAGCGCCAACATCAGCGAACTGGATCCAGGTGCAGAAGGTTTCCCAATCCTGCGCGAAAACAAGGAAGCAGAGCTGAAGACAGTTATGTCCAACAGCTTCGGTTTTGGTGGCACTAACGCCGCCCTGATTTTCAAAGCACTGTAATTGGACTCGCAGACAGCTACCGGGGAGGTAGCCGTCTGAATATAGCCCGATGCCGGACACCGCCAGACAATGGAGGCGTTCGACATCGGGCTTTGGCCAGTTGACGTTTGCTGGCCACATCCGTCCGAATATCGGCAAATAACGGAATTGATTAACCATGTCCGAACAATCAGCAACCAAGCAAGTAGACCAGCTATTCCAGATCGCCGAGCAGTTATCGGCTGATTTTTCCCTGTTTCCGGAATACGAAGACAACGCTGTAGACAGCACCGTAAAAGGTCTGATCTCCCCTGCCCGCTGCGAGAAAAAGCTCGCCAAACTGGCCACCCTGAACATCGATGAATACATCGAGCAGGTTGTTGCGCCAAGCGAAAGCGCCCAGCGTCCAGGTTCCAAGTCCATCGTTCAGCACCTGATCCTGCGCACCATCACCGAAGTGGAAGATGGTCCGTTGTACTGTGCTGAAGCCGAAATGGACTTCAACGGCAAGGTCCGCCGTGTTGGTTTTATCTGTCAGAACCGCGACCACGCCAAAGGTGTATGGGGCCCACAGCACCACAACCGTGCTGCCCAGGTAGCTCGCTCCTACGCTCGTCGCTCCATGCCGATCATCACCTTCATCGACACCCCCGGTGCTGATGCAGGCGAAGCAGCCAACGCTGCCAACCAGGCTCACTCCATCTCCCACCTGATCACCGAAATGGCCAACAACGACGTGCCAACACTCGGTATCATCTGGGGTGCCGGCTATTCCGGCGGTGCGATCCCTCTGGCGACCACCAACCTGCTGCTGACCGTACGTGATGGTATTTTCAACACCATCCAGCCACAGGGTCTGGCCAGTATTGCCCGCAAGTACAACCTGTCATGGCAGGAATGTGCCAAGTACGTAGGTGTCTCCGGTTACGAACTGCGTAAAGCCGGTATCATCGACGGCATCATCGACTACGCCCCTACCGATGCAGACGAAAAACGTTACAACCTGCATCAGGCCATCGTGACTGGTATCCAGTCTATCGAGAACAAGGCTGCCGATTTCGCCCGTACCAACCCTTACCTGATGGATCACTACAAGCTGGCGGTTGACCGTCTGCTGTCACCATCCGAAAAGCTGAAAAATCTGCAGAAGAACACCAACTTCTTCCTGGCAGATACTCCGACCGAACACGTTAACATCTTCGGTCTGACCTACCGCTACACCCGTTACCTGACCCTGCGTCGCCGTATCCACTCCAGCACCGTTGAAAACTACGGCCGCCTGGCAGAAAAAGAGATTCCGGAAGGCCAGCTGACCCAGCGCATGGAAAAGGAAACCCGCCGCAAGTTCCAGAACTGGCTGCAGGCTCCTGAGAAAATCGTTTACGACGATATGCTGAGCAAGAGCTGGAAGAACTTCTGGGCCAAATACGACGAGCGTGATGACACCCGTGGTACCCTGGCACGTCTGTTCCGTGGCGAACCAAAGAACAACTACCTGAAGGCCAAGCAGGAACTCTGCTTCAACCTCGGTCTGTACCTGTTCAACCGCTGGAAATCCGACGCTGCCGTTAACTTCCAGGGCCTGCTGAACTACCTCGAAGATTACAAACAGAGCCGCTTCCTGCTGCGCGCCAACGATATTCTGGATGCCCAATCCGTAGCCCAGTTCATCGAAAGCAACCCGCACGCACTGGCGACCTACGTTCGTGAACAACTGCCACACGACCTGCACCAGGACATCACTCTGGGCATGACTCGTGAGAAGTCCCGTGGCGCTCTGGCCCAGTCCATCGCGACTGCCCTGAACACCATTCTGCAGTCTGAACTGATTCCGGAAGGCATCCGTTCTGGCCTGAAGCTGTCTGCCCGCACCGAAGCGCTGGCCAACAGCATCACCAACGTGAAAGTTGAAGCCAACCGTCGCATCCTGGAAGAGTCTCTGGCTCCGTACATCCAGTTCCGTCAGGAAAACATCCAGAACCCGGCTCACCCGGACATCACCATTCTGGACGCCATCCTGCACGACGAACTGCGTCATGACTTCACTCTGGTTTGCCAGAACATGCTGGTATTTGGCCAGCTGTACGACAACTTCATCGGTAACCTGGTGAACGTTGCGAAAGAAGCCAACGAAACCCGCAGCCTGTCTCTGGAGTCCCTGAAAGCCCTGTTGGAGAAATCCCTGGCTGAAGCGACCTCAGGCCCAAGCTACACCGAAGAAGAACGCGATGCCTTCAACAACTGGCTGGCGTACTTCATCAAGAGCGGTCAGCGTGGTGACTTCCTGAAGTCTGTTGAAGAATGGAAGAAACTGGCGTTCCCACGTCTGTCTGACACCCTGTTTGTGGTGATCACCTTCATCTTCGAAAAACTGCTGCCGGAATACTATGTCGCCGACCAGGCTGGCAAGACCTACAGCGGTCGTATCAACCCGGTATCCATTGGTCGTCGTAAAGACTTCTGGAACCGCCTGACCATGGCTTACCACGACCTGCTGATCCAGCAAGTCCTGGATGACACCAAGCGTCAGAAGAAAACTTCTGCCAACGCCCTGATTGGTCGCTTCTTCAGTGACTTCCAGGAGCTGAACGCCAACCTGATGTCTTCTGACCCGGTATCTTTCCCTGGCTTCCGCAGCTCAATCGAAGATGCCCTGAAGAAAAATATCAAACCATGCGGCGTGATCACCGGTATCGGTACTATCCGTATTGGCGAACGCGAACAGCAGGTCGGTGCTCTGGTATCCAACCTCGACTTCCAGGCGGGCGCCTTCGATATGGCCGCTGCCGAGAAGTTCTGCAAACTGATGGTTGAGTGTGCTCGTCAGCAGCTGCCAATCGTCTGCTTCGTATCTTCTGGCGGTATGCAAACCAAAGAAGGTGCAGCAGCACTGTTCTCCATGGCAGTAACCAACGACCGTATCACCCGTTTCGTGCGTGATAACGATCTGCCAATCGTGGTATTCGGTTACGGTGACTGCACCGGTGGTGCCCAGGCATCCTTCGTGACTCACCCGCTGGTTCAGAGCTACTACTTCTCTGGTACCAACATGCCGTTTGCTGGCCAGATCGTGGTTCCAAGCTATCTGCCAAGCACCAGCACCCTGTCGAACTACCTGTCCGTGTCCTCCAAGTCCATGGCTGGTCTGGTTCGTCACCCGTTCTTCGATGACCTCGACAACCGTCTGCGCGCCATCGACCCGGATATGCCAATTGCCCGCTACAGCGTGGAAGACGTTCTCGGCCGTGTACTGCAAGGCTACGTGAACGCTGCCCGTCTGGCTCCGGACACTGGCAAAGGTGCAACCGCTGCCAAGAAATTCGGCAAGATCGACAAGGTACTGGTTCACGCTCGTGGCTGTACCGCGGTCAAACTGATCCGCAAGGCTCAGGAAAACGACATCAAGGTTATTCTGGTTCAGTCTGACCCGGACATGGATTCCGTACCGGTTGACCTGCTCGGCCCAGAAGACCGCGTGGTATGTATCGGTGGTAACACCCCTGACGAATCCTACCTGAACGCCAAGTCCGTTCTGCGTGTCGCGCACCACGAAAACGTGAAAGCCCTGCACCCTGGTATCGGCTTCCTGTCAGAAAGCAGTGCGTTCGCCGCCCTGTGTGGTAACCACGACATCAACTTCGTTGGACCACCAGTGTCTGCGATGGAAACCATGGGTAACAAGTCCAACGCCATTAACACCGCTATGCGTGTGAAAGTGCCGGTGGTTCCTGGTTCCCACGGTATTCTGACCAGCTCCGCCAACGCCGCTGCGGTTGCCGATGAAATCGGTTACCCAGTACTGCTGAAAGCGGTACACGGTGGTGGTGGTAAAGGTATCCAGGTTGTTCACTCAGCCGACAAGATGCACACCCTGTTCCACCAGATCTCTACCGAAGCCAAGGCTGCTTTCGGTAACGGTGACGTATACCTGGAAAAATTTGTGACCTCTCTGCGTCACATCGAAGTTCAGGTTCTGCGTGACAGCCATGGCAACACCAAGATCCTGGGTCTGCGTGATTGCTCCGTACAGCGTAACAACCAGAAGATTTTCGAAGAATCTGGTTCCACCATGCTGCCACGTGAACTGGAACAACTGTCTTACGACTACGCAACCAAACTGGCGGATGCCGTTGAGTACGTAGGTGCCGGTACTGTCGAATTCATCTTCGACCTGGCTGCTGACACCATCTACTTCATGGAAATGAACACCCGTCTGCAGGTAGAACACCCTGTGACCGAACTGGTGTCCGGTATTGACATCGTCAGCACCCAGTTCAAGATTGCAGAAGGCGCGAGCATTGCCGACATGGCTCCTAAAGCCAACGGTTATGCCATTGAAGTCCGTATCAACGCTGAAAAAGCGGTGATGAAGGGTGACGAACTGCAGTTCGTTCCAACTCCTGGCCAGATCCGCGAATGCGTACTGCCGGAAGAGGATTACATCCACCTGATTTCCATGGCTGCTCCTGGCAAGAAGGTATCGCCGTTCTACGATAGCATGATCGTTCAGGTGATCTGCTACGGTAAGGATCGTGAAGACACCATCGCCAAGCTGCGTGAGTACCTGGATCGCGTGAAGATCACCGGTGTTTGCACCAACATCCCGCTGGCCAAACGCGTGCTGGATGACGAGGTCTTCCGTAAGGGCATTTACGATACCGGTTACCTGCCTAAATTCCTGGCACGTATCGATCTCGAAGCCCTGATCAAGGACATCGAAGACGCTGCTGATCTGTCTGCCAACGCAGTAGATGCCGCCGCCCTGAAGATTGAAGGCTCTGACGAACTGAAAGTTCTGTCTCCGTCTACCAGCATCTTCTACGGCTCCTCTTCTCCAAGCGAACCTGCGTTCGTGAAAGAAGGCGACATCATTGATACCGAACAGACCCTGTGTCTGATGGAAGCCATGAAACTGTTCTCACCACTGGCGCTGAAGCAATTCAACCGTCAGGGTGCTGAACTGTATCCGGTTAACCAGAAGTACAAGGTTACCCGTATCATGAACAGCGATGGTCAACAGGTGAACCAGGGCGACCTGTTGTTCGTGGTGAAGCCAGTCGCTGGCTGATCCCCTGTCGAACAAAGCAGTAAATAAAAAACCCGGCTTATAGCCGGGTTTTTTATTGGGCGACGGTTATGGCGTCGGGCGTCGGGCGTCGGGCGTCGGGCGTCGGGCGTCGGGCGTCGGGCGTCGGGCGAACAGCATGCATCAACGCCGCAAATAACCTCCACGCCATCACAGCCAACGGCAGTTCCTACAAAAATACAGCTTTCCCCAGCGCAGCTGGCCACCGTTAATCGCCCATCTGGGCGAGCCGGGATTTACCGCAACGGCAGACCCAGCCGGGGCATGGATGCCCCGCAAGGCCCGTTGGCACAGGGATGTGCCATCTGGCCGGGGGCGATCAGCCGTTGCCAGGGAATACCGGAAAAACGAGCACAGTCGGGCAAAAGCAGGGGGAGGCCCGCCCGGCCGGGGGACAAGGTCCCCCAAGAGGGCAAGCGGCGGTGCAAATTAACAAGCCGAGTAGCCGCAAAGCGCCAGACGCCAAATCCGATCGCGGCCCGATCAAACGCCATCAACGATTACAAACCAAGTTCAACCCTTGGTTTGCCACCTTTCTGCGCCCCACACAGGGTCACACGCCCAGACAGAGAGCTACCCCGCTGATCCTTGAAGCCTGCCAGCTCCGCCTTGATCAGACGACCACGTTGATCCGCCAACGCACCCCATTTATCCCCCAGGTTTTTCACTTCGGAATCCGAAACAAACGGGCAAACCTGCAACTCCAGATTGGTACGGGTATCCATCATTTCCGCAACCTTGCCCAAGTACTGACGATGCTCGTCAGTCAGTTCCGCTTTACCGCTTTCAAATTGCAAAGGGTCAAGACGAATCGCCAGCAACTTTTCGCCCGCGTACTGCGCCACGCTGATCACCGTGGTGTACGGCTGCAGCAGCTGTTTGAGGTAATACATGGCCGCGGTTTTGACAGCTGTCTGGCTCAGCTGAGACAGGATGTCGTTGATACCCACATTCGGGTTATCCAGAGAACCGGTGATCGGCAGATCCATCTTGAGGTTGTTGTTCTTGTCCTTCAGCAGCGACAAGGCAGTCTCAACCGGCATGGAAATCTGCTGGCTGACGTTCTGGATAATGCGTTCATCGGCCGGTTCGAATTCGCTGTTTTTAAGACGCAAGGTCGCATTACCGTTCATTTTGCCGCGATCGAAATCAATATCACCATTCACCCGCAGCATGCCTTTCTTGACGCGGTAGCCGATGGAATCAATCACATACGGGCTCAGCGGCACCAGATTCAGCTGGGTGACGTTAATGCCCAGATGACCATCCACATCACCACCTACCAGACCGATCTGGCCGGTAAAGCGGTTCTTGTTGTACTCATCCAGCGATACCTGGGCAGTAAACTCGGCACGTTGTACATCACTGCGCTTGCTGGCGAACAATGTCGCATTGGTAATCACACCAAGATTCAGCAGATCCAGGGTGACGTCGGTACGTACTTCCGGTTTGATCGCCTGATCATGCCAGAACACCAGACTAGGTTTATCCTCACGCTGCTGGATACCGGCAATCCGGAACTGCAACATAGTGCTGTTCTCAGCAGTGGTTTCCTTGCCAGAGGTGACAACCTGTCCGTTAGGACGCTGCGGAATAAAACGGATATTACCGTTGGCGTCACGCTGCATACGGATTTGTGCCGCCGCAATTTCGTTTACGCCAGTGGTCAGCATCTGGCCATCAAAATAAATCGACGGCACTTTGTACTCTTCAACCGACAACAGGGTATTTCCAACCAGACTGTCGGAACCCGCAGCGGGCTGCTCACGCACACTGGCGCCACTGATAACCAGGCTGGAAATTTCCTGCAGTTTGGCGGTCGCACGAATGCCGTTGAGACGAATCTGATCAGCCAGCACCGGAATATAGTCGTCCACCAGCATCGACAGACCTTGGGCAGAAAAATCGCCATTCAGCTCAGGCTGACGTCGCCAGTCACGAACGTCACCCTTCCAGACCAGAGTAACCGGCTGCTGCAAATGCACACTGCTCGGAGCCAACGGAGCGCCTACATTCAGTTTGCGCAGCTCCATGCCGCCTTCCAGTTCAATCGGGTCAACCGACTCGCTGTTAATGGCACCAATGCGGTTATCCCCCATTGCCAGCCCAACTTCCAGGCCGGCCTGCTGCCAGTGCACCAGAATGCCAGTCATCCGGATGCCAGCGATATCCACTTCAAATGGCAACGGCTGGGCCTTGTCTTCTTTTGGTTCTGCTGCCTTGCTGGCGTCTTCGGCGCCAGTGGCGTCCGCCGCAGCGGTAGCCGTCGCGTCAGCTGCAGGATCGGCAGCAGCAGCTGTATCAGATGCTTTTGACGTGGCTTCCGCCGACGCCAGAATCGGCCCCAACCAGGTGGCTCCAATCAGGTAACCATCTTGTGAACCGCTGGAGACTTCAACGCCCTGTAACTCGTGCAGGGCCGTTTTCAGATGGTTCTTGCTGAATTCGATGCGCTGAACCTGATACCGGCTGACTGACAACAGGGTGGTTTCCAGAGCCGCGGCCTTCTGGGAGCCAGTATCGGCTTTTGGTTGCACCGGTAGTTTGCTGGCCTCAGGCGCAACGTGAATATCTGTGCCTTTTAATGGCGCTACCGCCGGTTGCTCCGGAACGGAAGCCTGACCACTGGCCACCTCGATTTTCTGTTCATTCGCAACCACTGCCGGGGCCGCTGACGTTGCCGCCGTAGCGATCCGTTCACCAACCAGCAAGTCTTCCAGCAGGAACATCCCCGCCGACTGGTCCTTGAGGGTGGCATTAACACCGGCCAGACGAGCGCCGCCAAGCTGGATATGGGCTTGCTGCTTGTACAGCACATCCAGCCCTTTGAGCTCAATGTCAGTACGCAGGCGACGCGCCTTGTCATCTGACCAGTCTTCCACCTTGCCGTGGGTTACTACTGTCAACGGACGCAGCAGTCGCACCGGATCAGGCTGCTCAAGCTCCAGGCTCTGAACGCGAATCTGGGTGCTGAAGTTGATGAGGTCAGGGCTATGGGTATTGATATCGCTGAGTGCCAGATCATCAATCGCAACCTGGGCACGACGGGGAAGATTATTCTTGCTGCCTTTTGGCTGCTGCCAGCCAAGCTGAATATCGGTGAAATGCAGGCTGTCGAGCTCTACCGCAGGCAAGGCTGCAAGCTGTTCCTTGAGAGTCTGTTCAACACTGCCATCAGCAGCCGTTTCGTCAGCAGACGCGGTTGCCAGAAACTCGAGACCCAGCGCCTCAATGCCGTTGGCGGTACGAACTGCACGAGCGTGCAGGCCGTCGAGATCAAAGTTGGAGATCGCCACCACACCGTCCACCACACGACCGGTGTCGAGATCCAGTACCAGCGTGCCCAGCTCGCTGCGCTCACCCTGTTTACCCGGGTGATTAAACACCAGACCGGATACTTCCAGACGCCCACTCCAGAACGCCAGATCCCAGCGATCAATGGTGAGCTGATAACCTTCACCCTGCTCGGCGTACCAGTTCTGGGCTTTTTTCACCAGATACGGCGGCACCAGATACCAGAGCACCGGCAACAGAATGGCAACGAACAACAGCAGTCCCAGTACAACACGCCCGACCACAAACAGCGCACTGCGGCGGCGCCGGCGACGACCACCCTGTGGACGGCCGTTAGCTGGGGTATGGGTCTGTTCAGTAGGCATAAAAATCCCTGTAAATCAGAAACAGTGTGATCTTAAGACCAGAGTGCAGCGGCCAGGCCACTGGCCCGCTCCACCCGGTTTTGCACGCCTCGTTGCCAGCACTCCGGACTACTCAACAAGGCGAAGTGCCGACGGGCACGAGTAATAGCGGTATACACCAGCTCACGGCTGATCAGCGCCTGCCAGCGCTCCGGCAACAACAATAACACCCGATCAAACTCCGAACCCTGACTCTTGTGTACCGTCATGGCAAAGGCCGTTTCGTGGGAAGGCAAACGTCCGGGCAGGTAATAACGGATACTGCCATCGGTGTCTTCAAACGCAACCCGGGGTTCATTGCCCTGATTATGAACCATAATGCCTATATCACCATTAAACAGACCAAGATCATAGTCATTACGCGTCACCATCACCGGACGCCCGATATACCAGGGTGAACCGACCTTGCGTTGCAGACCGGCATGAGCCGTTAACAGTTCTTCAATCTGACGGTTAACGGTTTCAACCCCCTGATTACCCTGTCGGACTGCAACCAGCACACGAAATTCCGCAAATGCTGACAAAACCGACCGAACATCACCCTTCTTGAGAGCTTCACAGTAATTCTGGTATCCACCAACCACCCGTTGTTGCCACGGTAACAAGGCCCGCCGAGGACTTCCCGCAGGCAATTGATAAGTAGAGTCAAGATACAGATCCGTCGTGGCAAAGGAATTAAAACAGCGGATCGTAGCCGCCACATCACCAGCATTCACGGCTTTTGCCAACTGACCAATACCACTCTCTTCGCTAAAACGCCGCGAGTAATACAACCGTGCAACGGCATCCTGCAACGGACTACGCCATACCCCGACAGAAGGCTCCAGATCGTATCCCAACAAGGATTGCAGTCGCTCGGCAAAACCGGCCGACAGTCCAAATCCGCCATCCGGGTTGCTGACATCCGCCAGCACACTACCCGCTTCCACCGACGCCAGCTGATCCTTGTCGCCCAGCAACACCAGACGAGCATGAGGAGCCAGCGCCGACAACAGCTGATACATCATGGCGAGGTCGATCATGGAAGCCTCGTCCACGACCACACAATCCCAAGGCAATGGCCGCTCCGGTCCATAGCGAAAGCCATCCGGCGTCCAACCCAACAAACGATGCAAGGTAAAACTCTCATCAGGAATTCGCTCAGAGCCGGGCAAATTATCGCGCTGCCGTGACTGGCGGATCGACTCCAGCATACGCGCCGCGGCCTTGCCGGTGGGGGCGGCAAGCGCAATGGTCATGTCAGGATGTTGCCCCAACAAGGCACACAACATACGGGTTACCGTGGTGGTTTTACCCGTGCCAGGGCCGCCGGTGATAACACAGAAATGTTGGAGACAAGCCGTGGCCGCGGCCACCGCCTGCCAGTCTGGCCCAGCCTGGCCTGGATGATGAGGGAACAAGGCGCGTAAGGAAGCACCCAGTTCAGCATCGGCAGGATTGGCGGGGACTACCTGAGTACGACTGCGAATCGCTGATTCAACGGCTTGCTGATAGAAAAAGTAGCGTGCCAGATACAAACGCACCGGTTGATTCTGGCGGATTTCCAGAACCAGTGGTTGACCAGCCCAGCCGCTGGCAGGCAACGGCTCATGGGGAATGTCCGTCTGCTGAGTCCAGACCACATCGCGGGTTAACGTCTCCAGCAATGCCGTATTGGGCCACCAACGCCCCAATTCCGGCAGTGGGCAATGATCCAGCGGCAAACAGACCTGACCTCGCCCCAGCGCCCAGCTTAACGAACAGGTCATCACAAACAGGCTGGCAGCCTGATCTCCGGCAAAACGCTGGTCACTCCAGTTCAACAACTGACCGGCCATTTGCACATCAATACTGCGCAACCGGCGCTCCTCGACCAGACGTGCCAGCTCACGGCGTAATCCTTCAGGCAAACGGTTATCCATCAGAGGGTTCATACCGCGCTCTCCTTGTTTGCCGTTACCAGCAGGGTTTGTTGCCAGCGCTGCAGTTCCTGCAGGTCAACCGGCCGATACTCAACACCGGTTTTTCCATCCGCCGTCATACCGCGCAGAAACAGATAAAACACACCACCCAGATGTTGCCGTGGATCGTAATCCGCCAGACGCTGACGCAGGAATGCATCCAGCGCCAGGGTGTACAGCCAGGCTTGCAGGTCGTAGTGATGGGCCGCCATCGCAGTGCTCAGACGACCCGGCAGATAATCATCGGTCAGTTCACCGAGGTAATTGGATTTGTAGTCGAGCAGGTAATAACGACCGTCAACACACACCACCAGGTCGATAAAGCCCTTGAGGTAACCAGAGACCGGGCTGAAATCGAGCTGATGATGTTCCACCAGTGCCTCAGCTCCGGTTCCAGCGCCATTCACCGCGGCACCAACGTCCAGCAGCGGATTCAGCATGGATGCGCGCAGCTTGCGAATAGGCAGACAGAACTCCATTTCATCGAGACGCTGGCGCTTGCCAACATCCGCCAGCCGGAACGAGCCAAAGGCACCGTTTAACGGCGTCCGGGCGATCTGTTGTAACCAGTGACAAACCGCCAACAACCGCTGCGGACGTTGTTCATCATCGGCACCCGCCACTCCGTAACGTTGCATTTCACGCTCAACCAACAGCGCCAGGGCTGCTTCGTCTTTAAAATCCCAATGTTCCAGCATGCTGTGCAAACAGGTACCGGCGTTGGCGCCTTTCGGAAACTCCCGCGCAGCCACCATCACCGGCAGCGCCGCTGGCTGATCCTCAAACCCGAACATCTCGGCCTGACCACTGCCAGCTTGTACCAGACTGCTGGCAACCTCGTTCATAAAGCCCGATGCCAGGCCTCCCGCCACCGCGTGTGCGGCACTCAATACCTCATCCGAGCGCAGGCCATCATCGTCTCCCCCCAGCCACAACAGCTCGTCAATGCTGGCTTCGACCTCTTCGGCTTTGCCACCCCGTGGGCGGGCTAACGAGGTAAAACTGCTGACTCGCCAGCTGTCGTACAAGGAACGCCGGAATTCCGCAGCCTGAACCACCTCTTTCAAGGCTGGTCCCAGCGGTTCGGAGCCCTTTGGCCATAACGGAAACGGCGTCACGGCAATACCTGCTGCCGCCAGCGTCGCATGGTCGGCCTTGGCAAGATCCAGCTCCAGTGTTTCTACCTGCAACAGGTCGCCCAATGCCGTACCGGTCAACACCGCTTTTTTGTAGCTTTGTGCCTGATTCAGCCAGATAAAACAGCCCTGTTTGGGACGTGTCAGCGCCACGTATAACAGGCGCATGGCTTCGGCGCGGTTATCCCGCGACTGTTTTTCTTTTGCCTCGTCATCCGGATCAAGATCAACCACCACGCCCAGATCTTCATCAAAATAACGCGCGCCCAAATCACGGTTATTGTCACTGACATCGCCCCACAGAAACGGCAGGAACACCAACGGGTATTCGAGCCCTTTTGACTTGTGAATGGTCACAATCGACACCAGGTTGGCATCGGTTTCGAGACGCAGCTGCGCCTCGTCCTGTTCCCGATCATCAAAAATCTGGTCGGTTAACCAGCGCAACAATGCCTGATGTCCACGCAGGCGTCGGCTTGCCTGCTGCAACAATTCACCCAGGTGCAACAGGTTGGTCAGACGCCGCTCGCCCTGATCCAGACAACGCAATTGCACGGCGCGCTGGTCGTGCTCCAGCCACAACATCAGCGCCGCCATAATGCCCTTGCGCTGCCAGCTCTGCTGATACTCGGCCATTTTGCCAAGCTCGGCTTCCCACAGCGGCTCATCGTTCAGCAAGGTATCCAGTTGGCTGGCGCTGTAGCCGTGAGATTCAGTGGCGAGCGCATTACGCACGGCGCGTTCGTCAGATGGGTCCGCAACGGCGGTTAACCAACTCAGCAGATCCATGGCTTCGGAACTGGCAAACACCGAGTCGCGCGACAGGAACACGCTGCCAATGCCAAGTGCTGACAACGCTTGCTGCACCAGACTGGCCTGGTACCGGCTACGTACCAGCACCGCCACATCACCCGCCTTGACCGGATCATCACCGAGGCGACCATTACCGGTCAGCAAGGCCAGAATCTGCGCCGCACACTGGCGCGCGCACAGGCTACGGGCCGCTGCCAGCGACTGACGGGAATCGTCTACCCACAGCTGTAAAGGTGATTGTGTTTGCCAGCTGCCACTGGCATCCAGCTGGCGGAAGGCTTTCTGGTCGTGAACTCCGGCCGCCGCCACCGCTACAAACGGAATATCCTGATCAAACACAAACGGTGCCGGGTGTTGCAAAAACAGGTGATTCACAGCGTTGACCAGCTGGCTGTGACTGCGCCAGTTGGTATCGAGGGTGAAAATCCGCTCCGCAGGCAAGGAACGCCGGGCACCGATGTAGGTAAAAATATCCGCGCCACGGAAGGCATAAATGGCCTGTTTGGGGTCGCCGATGGCACTCATTCCCCACTGCACCGGCTCATCATTCATGGCGGTTTGCGGATAAATACGCGAGAAAATCCGGTACTGCAGCGGGTCGGTATCCTGAAACTCGTCGATCAGTGCCACCGGATACAGGTTACGAATGCGTTCGGCCAGCAGGGCACCACCGGGACTGTCCAACGCGGTATCCAGCAGACGTAACAGATCGTCCGGTGACATGGCACCGTCACGTTCCAGCAGTTCAAAATAACGACTCTGCACCTGCTGATACCAGTGCTGGATCAGTTGGACTTTCAAGGGTTCAACCGCATCCAGAAAGGCCTGAATCGCCTCGAATAGCGGATGTTCCGGCGCCGCTCCGTTCTTCTTCAGATGTTTGGGGGTGTGCTGATATACCGACCCGAAACGCTCCAGATTCTCGGGCAATTCCAGACTCATATCCGCCGCCAGCCAGCGTTCGATACGCTCCGCCCAGACCGGCAGCAACGCCGCCCGATAGTAGGTGCCACTGAGGCCCGACGCGGCGATTTTTCTACACACCCCGTCCGCTCCCAGCGCTTGCCATTGCTGACGCAGTGCTGGAAAACCGGCTTCCAGCCGCGTCCAGACCGCCTGAAAATCAAATTGCGGATCCAGCGCCGGTAAAAACTTCAGCCCGCTGCGCGATAACCAGCCACGCAGCATCTGTTGTAACTGCTCCGGTGTACCGAACAGCTGTTGCAGATAGGACACCTGCTGGCGATTTAACGGATACTGGCCATTACGCCAGACGTCCTCACAGGCCTGGCGCAAATAGCTGGCAGAATCCAGCACCAGTTCGGCGCTGAACATCACCCCGGCATCAAAGGCAAACTGGCGCAACATGCGCTGGCAAAAGCCGTGAATGGTGAATACGGAAGCGTTATCCATCTGGGCCAGATTGAGGCGGAACCAATCCGCCATGCGGTTATAGTCCTGCAACAGCAGGCCGTCGGATTCCGCCACGCCGATGCCAGAGGAAGACTGATTGGCAGCCAGTGTCTGCTCAACCAGTGCCGCAAAGGCCTTGTCGGTCATGGCATCACCACGGGCCGCCCGTAACAGATCGTCGAGGTTGCCACGAACACGATCACGAATACGGCCACGCAGCTCTTCCGTTGCCGCATTGGTGAAGGTAACCACCAGCACCCGGTCACAGCCCAACGGCGCCAGCCCGGTCTGATGCCCCAGCAGCAAACGGCTATACAAACTGGCGATGGTGAAGGTTTTGCCAGTACCGGCACTGGCTTCGATCAGCGACTGCCCTAGAACCGGAAAGGTTGAAATATCAAGACGTTGCATCAGGCATCCGCTCCTGTTTTCGGGCCATCCTCGTGTTCGGACAGATGCGCCAACAAATCATCCAGCACCCAACGGTGCTCCTCAAGCCAGGCCAGCGCCTGCTCATCGTCAGCAATCTGGCTCGCCAGCTCAGGCAAACAACGCTGAACAGAGGGTTTGCGTAACTCACCAAACTCACTGTCGGCCGATTTGCGGATCGCCACGACCGCCTTGTCGGGGTCGCTGATCTGCAGCAATCCCGACATCAACAGGCTGGGCAAACAGGACGACGGTTGCTGCCAGCATTGCAGGTAGAACTGGCAATAACGCTGAATCAGGGCCGCCGCCAGATCGGGTTGCGGGGCGCGCAGATAGTAGTGAACAAATTCCTTGCCAGCCCCCGGAAAATGCAAACCGGACACCCGTCCAGGTGCCACGGCACTGACCAGTAGCAGATCGAGCCAGGCATCCAGCAGATGCTCACCACGGACAGTGCCGGTCCGGTAACGCACCAGCACGTCACCATGCAGATGCTGCAGCTCACCCAGAATTTCATAATCGCCATATCCCGGACAGCTCAACGGCCACAGCAAGGAAGCCGATTCAACCGGAGCCGCCAGCAAGGGCACCAGCGCATTGCGCAGTGGCAACAGCCGTTTATCCAGGCGTTCGGCCTCAACTTCACCCAACGCCCTCACCGGCAACTGGCCTAACGCCTGCTGACGGGCCACAAACAAGGGTTCGCCCGGCTGCAGTGCTTCAGCAGGTTGCTGCAAAAGCCCCTGCAACCGTTCTGAGCGCAAACGATAACTGTCGAGGTTATCGAGGCTGAACGGTTCTTCTGTTGGGTGTTCCTGCCACCAGGGGGCCAGATTGGCGCGCAAACGGCGGCGCACAAAAAACTCGGCACCATTACGCAAGGCGGCTTTAACGTCTTCCCACAGAATCTGCCGCGGCGTCTGCCCCGGTTGCAACTCGGCGGGCAATTGCAGCGGTTGCTCCCAGAAGCGCCGCGCAGCCGGCAAACTGCCACTGACCGCCGCCGCAACACCGGCCCACAAGGGCTGATAACCTCGCACGGCTCGTACCGGCTCGCTGTTGAAAACACTCGGATTAAACGCCTGCAATGGCAGCGCTTCACACAACCAGTTTTGCAAATGCTCACGGCTCTGCGCTGGCTCCAGTGTTTCATCACCCTGCAGGCAGAAACTGTCGAGCACATAATCCTGCAGTTCACTCACCAGCACCGATGGCTGCAATTCGTTGTTCTCGCGGGCATCACGGCCCCGGTAACTGATATACAAATGCTGCTGGGCGGAACACAGGGCTTCCAGAAACAGGTAACGGTCGTCGTCGCGGCGCGAACGGTCGCCACGGCGGGCTTTACCGGCACTGATCAGGTCAAAACTCACCGGTGGCACCGAGCGCGGATAGTCGCTGTCGTTCATACCAAGCAGACATACCACCCGGAACGGAATGGAGCGCATCGGCATCAGGGTACAGAAGTTGACCGGCCCCGCCAGAAAACGCTGCCAGCCGCCCTGCTGCCCCAGTTGCTCCGAGAACCAGGCACGCACCAGTGTGGCCGACAGCGGCAGGTCCGGCAGCGCACCGGCCAGCTCCAGTTCATCACGCCAACGGCTGACCAGATCACGGATTTTCTGAACACTGGCCTGTTGCGCCACTAACAGGCTGCTATCAGCGGCCGGACTGAAAAAAGCATCCACAAGCTCCGGAATGGCACTTAACCAATCCTGACTGCTCGCCAGGTTGCGCAACCGCTGCTGCCAGAGCTCGAGGGTATCGACCAGTTGCAGCAACTTGCCCAGCAATTCAGCACGGGTGCCTTCGACAGCCGCCACCGGCCAGTCATCGTGCCAGCCCGGCGACTGGTCGGGCACCATCAGCCCCAGCAGCAGTTGCCGTAATCCTTTACGCCAGCTGTTCTGCTCAAATGCCGGCAAGCCGAGGCTGGCACGCTGCTCACCATCCAGCCCCCAGCGCACCCGCGCCCTTAACAACCAGTCGCGAATGTCATCGAGTTCATCATCACCAATATCAAAACGGGCACGTAATACCGGCACATCCAGCCAGTCTTGCACTTCGGTTACCAACAGTCGGCTGTCGGGCAGCCCCAGCAAGCCCAGAAAGGCCGTCAGAACCGGGTTTTCCGTCACTAACGACTGGTCGGCAATTGCCCAGGGAATGCGGGTTTCGGCGCTGACGCTGGAAAATACGGCGTCAATATAAGGGGCATAGAGGTCCACATCCGGCACCATCACCACCACATCACGCGGTTTGAGGCTGGTGTCCTGCTCGAACCAGTACAACAGCTGGTCGTGCAGACGCTGCACTTCACGCAGCGGGCCATGGGCGGAAATCAGGCGGATCGAATCATCGTTGCTGGCGATCGCGGTTTTACCCTCACTGGAACCATCACGGCAGCCTTCCGCCGCCAGTTGCTGGCGATCGCTGAGATCGAGGATATCCTGCTGAATATGCCGCAACAGGGTTTCGCCCGGCGTGGCATACCAGGCCTCAATATCGTCAACCTGCTCGGAATCGTGCACCAGTGTCAGGAAATCCCGACCAACCCGGCCCCAGCTGGCCAGCAAGGGATTACCGCGATCCAGATAGGCAGCGGCATCTGGCTGACGTTGCAGAATGCGCAAGCGACGACGGTCATCAACGATATCGCCCCAGAAGTTGCGGCACGGATTCAACAGGAAAAAGTGCACATCAATGACCGGACTGATCGCCTGCAATACTTGCCAGTAGCTGCCCGGCAAAGCGGCAATACCAAACACAAACAGGCGTTTGGGCAAATTCGCCAGCCGCTCCGGATAACGTTTTACCAGATCAGGCAAGGACTCCAGCAAACGGGCGCGGTGTTCAAGATTCTGGCCACTGGCTTTGGCATCAGCCACCAGCGCCCGCCACACCAGCGGTTGCCAGGGTTGCAGACTGATATCAGCGCCGTCGATGTTGTCCTTGCCGTTTTCCCAGTCCAGCAGCCAGTCAGGCCGGTACACCAGATACTGGTCAAACAGGTCGGCGATGTTCTGGGCCAGCTGATACAGACGGATATTGCGAGGATCGTTATCGAGGTAATGACGAATGGCCTCACATTGAGGCTCTTTTAACAAGGCTGGCAACAGCCGCACCAGCTTCCAGGCCATCAGGGCCTTATCGAAGTGGGAACGCGACGGCAAATCGGGCTGCAGATGGTTAAAAACCTGCCACACAAAACTGGATGGCAACGGAAATGCGAGTTGTGCCGCAACCCCCAGGCCATCAGCGACATTCAGCCGTAACCAGTGCGCCATACCCTGACTCTGGACCAGAATGGCCTCTTCGTCGAACGGAGATGGCGGATTCTGGCGCATTTGTGAGAGCAGAAGCTCCTTGAGGATTTCCAGGTCATTGGAATGGTATAGCTTCATGCACAGGCACCATCAGCAGTCTCGACATGCCTGACATTCTATCACTGCCAATCGGCAGGCCACGACCCGGAGCCAGAATCCTGCGACAGCCAATGACGCAGGAACCCTTGCCCGGACTCCATGGTCTGTCTGATGACCCAGTTTTCAGCTTCTGTTAGCGTACCCCCGATTCGACCCAGGAGTTTCAGCCATGGACAGTTTTGCCAATCGCCAGCAACAGATTTACCAGAGTTTCCGGGATCAGATGAACAGCCAGCCGCTTGTCAGCGATGGCAACCTGAACAAGGGCAGCGGCTGCCTGTTGGTGCTGCGTTACGGGCCCGACGTTACCCGCCCACTGGAAGAAGTGAGCCGTCGTATCGCCAGCCACATTCCTGCACTGACCTACAGCGCCGACAACCTCCACACCACCATAGCCACCGGCTCGGCGTTACCACTGCGCGCTCGTGCTCATGAAGATGAATTAACGCTGTTTAATCGTTATCGCCAGTTCCTGTCGACGCGAGTCACTCGTATGGCCGAACACTGGCTGGGCGATATTCGTATCCAGCCGCAGGGGCTGCTATTTAATCGCAACAGCGTGATTCTGGCCACAGAGCCTTGTGAGGCATTTATTGAGCTGGCGAAAGCCATTCAGGTCGCCGCCAATGAGGAAGAACTGCCCATGCAAATGCCATGGGGCAGCCATATTACGGTGTCACGTTTTTTGCCGGAGCAACACGACCTGACCATTCTGCCCGACCTGTTGCAACCGCCGCGGTTGCCGGAATTCCTGCAGCCGGTTGGGTTGCAACTGGTGTGGTTTGAATGCAGCGCCAAACACTTCCGTTTTATCGAGGAGCCTTGATTCCACCCGTTCAGGACGGGTCCAGCAATCCGGTTCGTGCAGTGCTGGTGCCACCAAACACCAGCAGCTGCATTTCCATCAAACGGCTGACCAGCCTTACGGTGTCCGCTTCCAGCTCCGGGTCGGACAGCAGCTCCAGAATCGGCTCTTCCGAAATCAGCCACAACCGCAGCCGATGCTCATACAGAACATCCACCAGCCAGATCAGGCGTCGCAAGGCATTGGGCTCATGCAACAGACGTCGATGAATCCCCGATACCACCACCTGCGACCAGCGCTCAGCAATTTCGAGATAATCCAGATGCGAACGCGGCCCCATACAGATGGCTTCAAAATCAAACCAGACTACGCCCTCACCTTCCGCACGGGCATTCACAGCACGACCACTCAGGCGTACCAGCCGATTGTCCAGGGTTAACGAGCAGCCCGCGGTAGCTAACAGCGCCAGCAAACGGTGATCGGATACCTCATCCGCGGGAGCCAGATACTGCAGGGATGTATCACCGCCACGACGGCGATAATCGCGCGCGCCATCCAGGTGGAGGATGTCAAAGTTCCGATTCACCAGCGCAATGATTTTCTGGGCCTTGTGATGATGATTAGGATCGGGCAACAGATTATCCGGCGGGTAATTGGAGGTCAGCACCACAAACACCTGCTGTTTCAGCAAAACGGCCAGAAAGCGCTCCAGCAACACCGCATCAGCACCGTCGTGAACATGAAACTCATCCAGACAGAACATCCGGCAATTGGCGGCAACTTCATGGGCGAGGGTGATCAGGAAATCGGTGCCACCACCGGGGCGGGACATGCCGCGATGTAACTCCCGAAGAAAGTGATGGTAATGCAATCGTCGTGAAGCCTCTGGATACAGGGCAAACAGAGCATCCATCAGCAGGGTTTTGCCTCGCCCCGGTTCGCCCCACAAATAGGCACCACGGGGCTGACGGCGACGAAAAAACGCTACCTTGCGCTTCGGGCGCTGGGATTGATGCTGCAACTGCTCCAGCGCTTCAGCCGCCTGGCGCTGGCTGTCGTCCAGTTCCACGCCCTGATTCTGCAGATGTTGCACCAGTGATGTACGTTCGACCACGCCCTGCTCCTTACACCGGCTGACGAATTCCAGAAAGCGGTCGGCATGATACTACGGTAGTAAATGGATACCACTGCAGGAGCAGATTGGGTCAGTTCGCAGGCGCGTTACGCTGGGATGGATCACGCTGAAACGCCTTGCCCGGCAACCCGGCTACCTGACGCTGGTTAGAACAAGCTTGTGCCCACCAGTACAACTGCTCAAAGGTGCGCCCCATATAACCTTGCCATTGACCAGACTGACTGGCGTCAGCGATTGATCCATCTTCCGCAAACACCGTTTGTGCCGCCGGTACATGAATCATGGCCGACACCGGCAAACAGCCCAGTTCCGCCAGAAACGTACGCATATTTACTGCGGCTCGGGCACCACCCCATTGACCGGCAGAATAGGTGACGATGGCACTGGGTTTGAACGAAAACAGCGAACTGCCAAAGTGATTAAGCAGATCCGCCAGCGCCGGACTCATGGAATGGTTGTACTCCGGGCTGACCATCACGTAGGCATCCGCTGCCGCAATCTTCTGCGCCAGCGCATCAAGATCAGCAGGCACATGACGGCGGGACCAGGCGAAATGTGGTTTGAAGATCGGACCAGTAGCAAAATCGAGCGGATCGATCAGCTCAACCTCGAGGTCCGCAAAGGTCAATTGCAGTTGTTGCTGACAGGCCAGCGCGACGCGCAGGCCAAGACGGGCAGGCGCCGGTGGCGTGCTGTCACGCACCGACCCCAGAAATACCAGACACTTCATGATGGAACCGAACCGGAGATCAAAGGCCGCAGACTGCCGCAGCCATGGTTGAATAACAAGTCCGGAACCAGTGCTTTACAGCCAGTTTTACCAGGCTTTGTACGGCAAAAACTTGCCATTCATGGTTAATACCACACGGTCGCCTTTTGGATTTTCTTCCTTGGCAACATCCATGGTGAAGTCGATAGCACTCATGATGCCGTCGCCGAATTTTTCCTGAATCACTTCTTTCAGGGTTTCACCATAGACGCCAACAATCTCGTACAGGCGATAGATCAGCGGATCTTGTGGTACCTGCCACTGCCATTGTTTGGTCGGATACTGCATCAATGCAGCCTTGACCTCATCGGACAGTTCCAGCAAAGCGCAGAGCTTGGCAGCCGGTTCCGCTGGCATACTGTTCATTCCCAGACAGGCGGAGGTAACCCAGACAGTGCCCATGCCGATGCCTTCGGCAATGGCTTCCCAACTGAGATTGCGGGCAGATTTGGCCAGAATAATGGCTTCAGTCATCTCAACCTTGTTCACAACGGATCTCCTGAGGTGCGTCGGTGATGGAATCAGAATCCGGCCTCGCCTCCCCCGATGCCCAGGCCGGAAACCACACTATAACCAGCGCTCCAGCCCATACCGAAGGCCGTCAGGGGAATCCAACGGACATTGCGGCTAATCATTCAAGCCACACACCTACTGCACAACATATCATGTAACGGCCGATAGACAGACTTTTGTTCTGACCATCCAGACCGGTGATCACGCAGCGCCCTCTGATTTGAAGCACTCTGGATGATCAACATCCTGATTCGGAACCTTTGCCGGATTGCCGGTCGAATCTTCACAAAACCCGAAACATGTCAGGTTTTACCAGCCCGCAAAGGGAACGGATTGTTTGAAGAAAAGCACCCACAAAGCTATGATCTGCACAATTCTCAAGCGACACGATGGATCGGCCCCGAGTTGACGACATCCAAATCCGAATCCCGCAAGCCTGCTTCAAGCCCTCTGGATGATATTACCCCCGCAGAAACCGGCCTTTTGCTGGTTTGCTGGCTGTTTTTCCTGCTGAACTTTGCACTGGTTAGTTATGCTCTCTATTCAGGCGCAGCCTGGTGGGCATTGGCACTTTTTCCGCTATCTGTCTATACCGCCGATGCGCTATCCGGTATTTCGCACTTTTACCTCGATTACCGCCGCACCACGCCAAATGTTGGTCTGCGCGAGCTGTATTTCTTCAAGGGTAACAAAGGCTCACCCAAGTACCTGAAGATGCGCGAAGAAGCGATGGAAAAAATATCACCGCTGGAAAAAGTAGTCTTCGACTTCAAAACTCATCACCTGAGCCCAGGTGCACTGGCCCGTCGCAGTTTTATGCGTCTGGCTGCCCCTATGGTGATGTTTATCGGCTTCCCGTTGGCATTGGTGTCTGGCGGACTCTTTGCGCTCGGTATCATTGGCCCGGCGTTGCTGGTTTTTATCTGTATGTTCAACCTGATGCTGTCACTGGCTCAGTACGCCCACGCGCTGGCGCACCGTCGTGAAATTCCGGGTTGGGTACAAGTATTGCAAAAACTGCATATTTTTATCACCAAGGAAGCCCATAACATCCACCATCAGGACCTCGGCATGGACTTCTGCATCCTCAGTGGCATAGCCAACCCGCTGGTTAATCGCATCTTCAATTTCTGCCGCCGTCGGGGCTGGATTTTCGAGGATGGTCTGACCCCTGTCTGATTATGGTTACCAAAGTTCGTCGCACGTCGGCACGCCCGTTGCCGCTGACTAACCGTCAGCGGCGTATTCAGCTCCTGATCAAACTGCCGTTGTTTGCCGTGCTGCACCTGCTGTCGTGGCTCGGTCAGGCTCGTGTGCGCAGGCTCGCCGCACACCCACGCACAGCCCAGATTGTCACCTGGATGATCCGCAAACTGCTGGGGCGTCAGCGCCTGTACTGTGAGCACAACTTTGAGCAGATTCTGGGAGAGCGCAGTCTGGAAGAACGGCAACGCATTGAGCGTATGTTCTACCAGAACATGCTGGGCGCGGTTGCCGAAGGCATCAGCCTGCCCCCTGCCTCACCAGATCCGAAACACATCCGCAGCTCCGGTTTGCAGTATCTGGACGATCATCCCAATGGGGTGATTTTTGTATCATGCCATCTGTATGGCTGGGAAATCAGTCGTCTGAACCTGTTCCGTATGGGAATTCCGGTGTATAGCCTGTACCGGGATTTTTCCGATCGCCTGCTGAATCACCGCAGTTTCAACAGCACCAACCGCTTTGGTGACCCACAGTTTTATATCCCGACCTGGGATACCAAACGCATGATCCGACACATCGCCGAGGGTGATAACGCCTTTCTGTTTGTCGACGTCCGCACCAAACGAGGCCGTAATGGCAAATTGCTGAATTTCTGTGGCAAGCCGGCATGGACATCAACCTTTGCCGCCAGCATGGCGCTGACCCACAACAAGCCGCTGATTCCGGTTTATATCCTGCAAGACAAAAATGGTGACTATCACCAGTGGTTTGAAGAACCGATTGATACCAGCTCAGGTGACCCTGTAGTGATTACGCAGTTGATCAACGATTCCATGTCGCGCCAGATTATGGCCAATCCGCATTGTTGGGCCTTGTGGGATAACAACCGCTGGGCACCCTGACGCCAACGCCTGTCTCATAAAAACGGGCGGTTTACAGAACCGCAAAAAACAAAGGGGCCCACAGGCCCCTTTGTTTTGCTCGACAGAAACTGCCGTTATTTCAGATTACGCACATGGGCTGGTTTGCCAGCACCACCGGCAGGCTTGTTAATTGGCACCGCCGTATGCCCTCTTGGGGGGCCTTGTCCCCCGGCCGGGCGGGCCTCCCCCTGCTTAGCCCTGCTGGGCTCGTGTTTCCGGTATTCACCGACAACGGCTTTTCGACCCCGGCCAGACGACACATCCCTGTGACACCTGGCCTGGCGGGGCATCCATGCCCCGGCCGGGTCGGCCGTTGCGGTGAATCCCGGCTCGCCCAGATGGGCATGCTGTAGCCAGCTGCGCTGGGCAACGTCGGCAATCAATGATCAGGCAATGACAGCGAGAAGGAACCGGACTCGCAATCCAGACACTCTCCTGCAATACAACCACTCAGGGGATAACAACCGCTGGGCGCCGTGACGCCGACTCCTGTCGCGTGAAAATAGGCGGTTCACTGAAGCGCAAAAACAAAGGGGCCCACAGGCCCCTTTGTTTTGCTCGACAGAGACTGCCGTTATTTCAGCTTGCGCACACGTGCTGGTTTGCCTGCACCACCAGCAGGCTTGTTACCACCGTTGGCCGCCACAGGTTTATTTCCGCCGTTAGCCGCTACAGGCTTATTGCCATGTTTTGCTGCTGGCTTCTGTCCATTAGCTGCCGGTTTGCCAGCACCTGTATTGGTATTGGCACCGGAGTTGGCCTTGCCAGACCCGGAGCTGTTACCGCTAGCACGATTCTGGGCCGGTTTGCCGTTGTTACGAGCCGCACCCGGCTGTGGAGCACCACGGCCACGCGCCTGATAACCCGGACGCTGAACCTGGCCTTGTGGCGCATCGTCATCCGGAATCAGGGCATTCGGCCCTTTGCCAATCAGGTCATGACGACCCAGACGACGCAGTTCTTCACGCAGCATTGGCCAGTTACGTTCATCGTGATAACGCAGGAAAGCCTTCTGCAAACGGCGCTCTTCGATATCACGCGGAATATGCATACGACCACTCTTGTAGCTCATACGCTGCAGCGGGTTACGCTCGGAGTGGTACATGGCGGTCGCCAGTGACATCGGTGACGGATAGAAGGTCTGCACCTGATCCACACGCATCTTCTGACGTTTCAGCCACAAGGCGAGATTCATCATGTCAGTGGTTTCACTGCCAGGGTGAGCGGCAATAAAGTACGGGATCAGGTACTGCTCTTTACCGGCTTCTTTGGAGAACTTGTCGAACATGCGCTTGAAGCGGTCATAGGTACCCATGCCCGGCTTCATCATCTTCGACAGAACGTTCTGCTCGGTGTGTTCCGGCGCAATTTTCAGCAGACCACCCACGTGGTGGGTCACCAGCTCACGAACGTATTCCGGATCCTCGACCGCGAGGTCGTAACGCAGACCAGAGGCAATCGCGATACGTTTGATCCCCGGCAGATCTCGGGCACGACGATACAGCGAGGTAGTGTGCTTGTGACTGGTTTCGAGGTTTTTGCAGATACCCGGATACACACAAGACAAACGACGGCAGCTCTTGAGGATCTTTTCGCTCTTGCACTTCAGCATGTACATGTTGGCGGTTGGGCCACCCAAGTCCGAGATGGTGCCGGTAAAGCCTGGCACCTTGTCACGAATCTCTTCGATCTCATTGATGATGCTGTCTTCGGAGCGGCTCTGGATGATACGGCCTTCGTGCTCGGTAATAGAGCAGAAGGTACAGCCACCAAAACAGCCACGCATGATGTTCACCGAGAAACGGATCATCTCGTAGGCCGGAATACGCGCCGTGCCGTAAGCCGGGTGCGGCACACGCTGGTAAGGCAGCGCGAATACGGCATCCATCTCATCGGTTTCCAGCGGAATCGGTGGCGGGTTTACCCACACTTCCTGATTACCGTGTTTCTGGATCAATGGGCGCGCGTTGTACGGGTTGGACTCCTGGTGCAAGACACGGGAAGCGTGGGCGTAGAGGGCGCTGTCGTTACGGACCTTCTCGAAAGAAGGCAGACGGATACAGGTGGTATCCAGATCGTGTTCAATCTTGCGCTGCAACGGCATCGGAATGATCTTGATCGGCATCACATCGTCGTCAGCGCCCTTCTTGTTGTCAGAAGCACAGCTTTCACTGTTGGCTTCTTTCATTTCATAAGGGTTTGGCAGAACGTCAATATGACCTGGCCAATCGATACGGGTGGAATCGATTTCAGTCCAGCCGTTTGGCACAGAGTCACGCAGAATGGCGGTACCACGCAGATCGGTGATCTCATGAATCGAACGACCAGCAGCCATCAGATGGGTCAGGTCAACCAGCGCGCGTTCGGCGTTACCGTACAGCAGAATATCGGCACCGGAATCGATCAGTACTGAACGACGAATCTGATTGCTCCAGTAATCGTACTGGGCAATACGACGCAGACTGGCTTCGATACCACCAATCACAATCGGTACGTCCTTGTACACTTCACGGACTTTCTGGGAATACACAATCACCGCACGATCCGGACGTTTGTCCGATTCACCGTTCGGTGTGTAGGCGTCTTCAGAGCGAACCTTGAGGTCAGCTGTGTATTTGTTGATCAGCGAGTCCATGTTGCCAGCGCTGACACCAAAATAGAAATTCGGCTTGCCGAGTTTGGTAAACGACGTCGGATCATTCCAGTCTGGCTGGGCGATGATACCCACACGGAAACCCTGCTTCTCCAGCAGACGTCCGATCACGGCCATACCAAAACTTGGATGGTCAACGTAGGCATCCCCACACACCAGAATCACATCACAACTATCCCAGCCGAGCTGATCCATTTCCTCGCGGGACATTGGCAGAAACGGGGCCACACCATAACACTCGGCCCAGTATGGAAAATGTGAAAACAGCCCCGCAGCATGAGTGTTGACCGGCTGAGCGGTCGAAGCAGCCACACGGCCTGAGGTTGAACTATCGGACATCGATTTACCCTGTTAAGGAAGACGGGATATGACCTTGTCTGCACCGGGACAAAAACAGACGTTTTTGCATACCGGATCAGAACGGTGCAGGAGAGTGGTCAGCAAACCGCCATTGTCCCAAAAAGCAGCGCCCAACAAAAGGAAAGCCCACTCTCCGATATGAAAAATATCTGTGAAAACCCGCTATTCCCGCTTATAAAACAGGGACTTATTCACACACTAAGCATATGGAAAAGCATTACTGACATTCAAATATGAACATTGGAGCGTAATTTGCTTCCAAACCATGTCAGCCCTTGCGAATCCGGCAGTAATACTCCAGACATGGAGAGCGAACGTTCAAAACTGTTACTATCTCAGGTCACCCGTCATTAAAAAACCAAAAAACCCGATATGACCAAACGTGACCTGCCTGAATCCGATCACCCGAGTGGGCCCTCCACCCGCATCATGCTGGTAGACGACCAACCAGCACGGGCGGCCATTCTTGAGCAAGCACTGATCGATGCCGGTTGTGAGGTCATTGCCCGACTGTCGAGCGCCCAGGGGCTGATGAAAAAAGTGGTCGAGCACCAGCCAGACGTCATCATCATCGACATTGAAAGTCCTGACCGGGACATGCTGGAACACATGACCGTGCTGAACCAGCACAACCCCAAACCAGTCATCATGTTTTCTGATGAAGACGATCCGGCCACAATTGAAAAAGCCGTGAGAGCCGGCGTAAGCGCCTACGTGGTCGATGGCCTTAACCCCTCACGGGTCAAAAGCATCATGGCCGTTGCCGTCGCGCGTTTCAGGGAGTTTCAGGCGCTGCGTGGCGAACTGGAAAAAACCCGTAATCAGCTGCAAGACCGCCGCCTGATGGATGAAGCCAAAGCCATATTAATGAAACAGAAAAACATGACCGAAGATGAGGCTTACCATGCCATGCGCAAAATGGCGATGGATCGGGGCCAACGCCTGACCGATGTTGCCCGCAACATCATCTCGGTTATGAACTTGCTGAACGGGTAGTAAAGAAGATGAAGGACGTTCTTGAAAAAACCGAACTCACCATTGGCTACATGCCATTAACCGACAGCCTGCCACTGCTGGTAGCGGACGCTCATGGCTACTTTCAGGAACAAGGGCTGGATGTCAGCCTGCAGCAGGAAGTGTCGTGGGCCAACATCCGTGACAAGGTACTGGTTGGCCATCTGGACGCTGCACAGATGCTGGCACCCATGCTGATTGCCACCCATCTGGGGTTGGGCGGTATCAAGAAACCCATGATGACGCCCTTTGCATTTGCCCTGAACGGCAATGGCTTCACAATTTCCAACCAACTGGCCAGCGAACTTGACCGTATTGCCGGCTGTAATGTCATGGCAGACGCCGCCCTGGCAGGCAACGCCCTTAAACAGCTGGTAGAAGAACGTCGTCAGCAACAACGGCCCGTCTTGCTGTTTGCAACGGTTTACCCCTACTCAATTCACAACCTGCTGTTACGCGACTGGTTGTCCGCCAATGGCATTGATCCGGATATCGATGTAGCACTGGTGGTTCTGCCGCCATCCCAAATGGTGGATCATCTCAGCCAGCAGAACATCGACGGTTTCTTTGCCGGTGCCCCATGGAATTCCGTCGCTATTCAGCGCGGCGTCGGTTCCTGCCTGCTGGCCAGCAACGACCTTTGGCACAGCGCGCCGGACAAGGTGCTGGGCATGACCAGTGCCTGGGCGGAGGCTCATCCCAATGTGGTGAAAGCACTGGTGCGTGCGCTGGATAAAGCCTGTCGCTGGATTGATCACAATCGCCAGCAAGCCGCCAGCATCATGACCCGCTACGTTAATGTACCGGAGGCCGCAGTATTACCGGCTCTGACCGGCCAGTTCACCTACCGCACCGAACAACCGCCAATTCACCAGCCAGATATGCTGGTTTTCCATCGTTACCTGGCCAACTACCCGTGGGCCGAACACGGCGCCTGGTTTTTACATCAGTTGCAACGCTGGAACTGGGCCAAAACCGATATTGATGCCGAAAGCCTGGTGCGGGAATGTTATCGCGCCGATCTGTATTGCGAAGCGTTGGGCCACCACACGCTGGGTGAGCACCTGCAACAGGGGCTGAGTTTCCGCCATGAACAACCGTGGCAGCTGGGTGATGTCCCGATGGCAGCCACCGCGTTCTCTTACCAAAGCTCACTCTGAGCACAAGCCTCACACCGTCAGCGCCTACTGACGGTGTGGGCCCCCACGCCAGCCAGACCACCAACCGCCCAGCCTGACTCCGACACACGGCTCAACACGTCTCATCAGCCATCACCAGCACTGACACCCGATCAGACGCTCACACTGCTTCCTGTATCAACATTCCTGTTAACGCACTGACTCACGTGAACGCTCATCAACGCTCTGTCCGCCTATCTATTCTGTCCGTCTATCTATAAAGAAGCAGCAGTGGTACCGGACATCAGGGTTCATACTCCCGAAACCTCCACCGATCCAACAATCAAACCAGCCCGCACTGAAATATCTCACCACTTTTGGCGTTCGCATCAAAATATTGCAAATTCACCGCACCCAAATAAATCACTCGCCGACTTTGCATTACTTTTATGGTGCAGCCCGATATTGGGCTATTTTGCTGGCATTTACGGCGATATGCGCATTGCTGACAAAGCCAACCCTGACGCGGGTTTTTGGCCCAGCCAACCGCTAAAAACCCATGAAATTGGCAATATCGCAAAAGTTGGCACACCACTTGTATTAGATATATCAGAAACCCAACGGCGGGTTTCAACCACAATTTGAATTCAGGCAAAGGCGCTAACGACCCTCCAACGATGGGGGATGTCGTTGGCGCCTTTTTTTGTACCCGAACTTACCGATTACAGAACCGAGGAAGAAAGATGCGAGGAATTAACACACTGCGTCGCGCCATCCTGACCAGCGCTGTTGCTCTGGCCACCGGTATTGCCACACTGTCTGCTCCATTTGCCAGCGCCACTGAATACGCAGAAAAAGAAGAGCTGAAGTTCGGTTTCATCAAGCTGACTGACATGGCTCCTCTGGCCATCGCTTATGAAAAAGGTTTCTTCGAGGACGAAGGCCTGTACGTAACTCTGGAAGCCCAGGCTAACTGGAAAGTATTGCTCGACGGTGTGATCGATGGTCAGCTCGACGGTGCGCACATGCTGGCGGGTCAGCCACTGGGTGCCAGCATCGGTTTTGGTACCAAAGCTGACGTTATCACCGCATTCTCCATGGACCTGAACGGTAACGGCATCACCGTTTCCAACGATGTATGGCAGCAGATGAAAGCCAACATCCCAATGGAAAATGGCAAGCCGGTTCACCCGATCAAGGCCGATGCCCTGAAGCCTGTTATCGAAAAATACAAAGCCGAAGGCAAACCATTCAACATGGGTATGGTATTCCCGGTATCCACTCACAACTACGAACTGCGTTACTGGCTGGCAGCCGGTGGTATCAACCCTGGTTACTACGCTCCAGCCAAAGGTGACATCTCTGGCCAGATCAAGGCTGATGCCCTGCTGTCCGTAACCCCACCACCACAAATGCCAGCCACCCTCGAAGCCGGTACCATTTTCGGTTACTGCGTGGGTGAGCCATGGAACCAGCAAGCCGTATTCAAAGGCATTGGTGTGCCAGTGATTACCGACTACGAAATCTGGAAAAACAACCCGGAAAAAGTATTCGGCGTGAGCAAAGCCTGGGCTGAAAAGTACCCAATTACCCACAAGAAAGTCGTAAAAGCGCTGATCCGTGCAGCCCAGTGGCTGGACGAGAACAACAACGCCAACCGTGCTGAAGCCGTGCAGATCCTGTCCAAACCACAATACGTAGGTGCAGATGCCAAGGTGATTGCCAACTCCATGACCGGTACCTTCGAGTACGAAAAAGGTGACAAGCGTGACATCCCGGACTTCAACGTGTTCTTCCGTCACAACGCGACTTACCCGTACTACTCCGATGCCATCTGGTACCTGACCCAGATGCGTCGTTGGGGCCAGATTGCCGATGCCAAGACCGACGACTGGTACAAGGAAACTGCCAAGAACGTTTACCGTCCTGACATCTATACCGCAGCAGCCAAAGAGCTGATTGCTGAAGGCAAGGTAAAAGCGTCTGACTTCCCTGACTTTGCAACCGAAACCGGTTTCAAGGCACCAACCAACGAATTCATCGATGGCGTGACTTACGACGGCACCAAACCAAACGATTACCTGAAGTCCTTCAAGATCGGTCTGAAAGGCGACGACAAGATCTGAGCCTGACCTTTCGAGAATAACCAACCGACTGTCCCGGTTCGCCGGGACAGTCAACCAGGAGCGAAATTATGAATATTGCACTGTCGAACATGCCTTGGCTGGAACCGCTGGTAAAAATTGCCAAAGGTGAAAACGTATCCGGAAATATCCAGATCATCGTCAAATCCGTTGGTGTACCACTGGCCGGTATTCTGGTCTTCCTGATGGTATGGCATGCCGCCGCAAGCAATATCCATACTTCACTGGGCAACTTCCCTGGCCCTTCTGAAGTGTACGAACAAAGCAAGAATCTGGTCTCCGCGCACTTTGCCGAGCGCGCCAAAGCCGAAGAATTTTATGCCCGTCAGGAGGAGCGAAATGCCGCCCGCCTGGCACAAGATCCGACTTACGAAGCCAAGATCCGTGAATACACCGGTAAACCGACCTACATCGACCAGATTGAAACCAGTCTGATCACCGTACTGAGCGGTTTTATCCTGGCTTCCGCACTGGCGATTCCACTGGGTATCGTGATTGGTCTGAGCAGCACCCTGAACGCCGCCTTCAACCCGGTTATCCAGATTTTCAAACCGGTATCACCACTGGCCTGGCTGCCACTGGTCACCATGGTGGTATCAGCCCTGTACCAGACTGACGATCCAGCAGTGCCCAAGTCCTTCATCACTTCCATGATCACTGTGATGCTGTGCTGCCTGTGGCCAACCCTGCTGAACACCGCCGTAGGTGTCGCGTCGATCTCCCAGGATCTGAAAAACGTGAGCATGGTACTGCGTCTGAACTGGATCACCCACGTGATCAAGATCGTCCTGCCATCCTCTGTACCTATGATTTTCACCGGTCTGCGTCTGTCTCTGGGTATCGCCTGGATGGTACTGATCGCTGCCGAAATGCTGGCGCAAAACCCTGGCCTCGGAAAATTCGTCTGGGATGAATTCCAGAACGGTTCCTCCAACTCCCTGGGCCGCATCATGGTTGCAGTACTGACCATCGGTCTGATCGGCTTTGCTCTGGATCGCATCATGCTGTCTATCCAGAAAGTCGTGTCCTGGGACAAAAAAGCCACTGTGCGTTAATCAAATTCGAATTCAGGAGCAAAAGTTATGAGCGTAATTCTCGACATCACCGGCTGCGGTATTGAATTCCAGACCCCCAAAGGCTCTTTCCGCGCCCTGCGCGACGTGAACCTGAAGATCAAAAAGGGTGAATACATTTCCCTGATCGGCCACTCAGGTTGTGGCAAATCCACCGTACTGAACATCGTTGCCGGTCTGCTGCAGGCCACTGAAGGCGGCGTGGTACTGAACGGCAAGGAAGTGCGGGAACCAGGCCCAGAGCGTGCTGTGGTATTCCAGAACCACTCCCTGCTGCCTTGGCTGACTGCCTATGAAAACGTTGAACTGGCTGTGAAAACCGTATTCAAGGGCAAAAAGACCAAAGCTGAAATGAAAGAGTGGATCGAGCACAACCTGGAACTGGTGCACATGACCCACGCCATGCACAAACGTCCGGATGAAATCTCCGGCGGTATGAAGCAGCGTGTTGGTATTGCGCGCGCCCTGGCCATGGAGCCGGATGTGCTGCTGATGGACGAACCCTTCGGTGCGCTGGATGCCCTGACCCGTGCCCACCTGCAGGACTCCCTGATGGAGATCCAGAAGGAACTGAACAACACCGTCATCATGATCACCCACGACGTGGATGAAGCGGTACTGCTGTCCGACCGTATTGTGATGATGACCAACGGCCCTGCTGCCACCGTCGGCGAGATTCTCGAAATCGACCTGGAACGTCCACGTAACCGTATCCAGCTGGCTGACGACCCGCGCTACAACCACTACCGCCACGCGGTACTGAGCTTCCTCTACGAGAAGCAGCGTAAGGTGGAAGATTTCAGCAAGGCTAAAGAAGCTAAAGCCGAGGCCGACTCCAAGGTCGCCTGATCCCGTAAACCCCTGATTTGCCAGTCTCCCCTGACTCAAGAGTCAGTGCTCCCCCGCACTGGCTCCCGGACACCTGCACGTCTGAAAATGGGCAAATCAGGCGCTACGGCTCCGGTGATCCGGTCCGGCTTTTTAAAACTGAAGAATAAACGGCTATGGAAGGCCGAATGCGCAACCCGACGTCACGAGCAAAAACGGATAACGATCAATAACGGCAGCAGAACCGGCCACATACAAGAGCCGGTCTGCAATCCCGATTTCCGGGCTCGAATTCGAAGGAGAACAAACGAATGCACGGCAAGAAGATTCTGGCAGTTACCATCGCACTGTTGTCTGCACAAGCCATGACAGCTTCCGCTTCCACAGTGGAATCTGCTCTGAAAGACGGCAAGATGCTGGCTGACTTCCGCCTCCGTTATGAAACCAACGACACCGACAACACCACCGACGAAGCCAAGGCACTGACCCTGCGCTCCCGCATCGGTTATGAAAGCGGCGCCCTGAACGGCTTCAAGGTACTGGTTGAAAACGAGATGGTTCATGCGCTGGTTAATGACTACAGCCCTGAAACCGCCGGTTTTGACCCGGTCCCTGACCCGACTGGCAACGAAATCAACCGTGCCCAGATCAGCTACGCCAACACCACCGGCTTTGCCGCTGTGCTTGGCCGCCAGCGTATCGTGCTGGATAACGCCCGCTTTGTAGGTAACGTCGGCTGGCGCCAGAACGAACAGACGTTCGATGCCGTCAAGCTGGACTACACCATGGGTGCGATCAAGGTTCAGTACGCGTTTATTGATCAGGTAAATGGCATCAGCTTTAACGCTGTTGACGTCACCGACCACCTGCTGAACGTGGCTTACACCCTGACACCAGGCACCCTGAGCGGTTTCGCTTACCTGCTGAAAAACGATGACACTGACGCCAAGGACAACACCCTGGGCGCCAGCTTCACCGGCAAAACCGGCATGTACCTGTACAGTGCTACTTTTGCCCAGCAGAAGACTGACAACTTCAGCGCCAACTACATGGCCCTGGAAGGTGGTGTCGACGTATCCGGCGTCAAGGTGTTCCTCGGTAACGAAACACTTGGCAGTGACGATGGCCAATACGGTTTCCAGACCAGCCTGGCAACCAAACACGCGTTCAACGGTTGGGCCGACAAATTCCTGGCCTCCACTCCAACGGCAGGTTTGGTAGATAACTATTTGAAAGTAGCGGGAAATCTCTACGGAGTAGGTCTGCTGGCGATGTATCATACTTTCGAAGCAGACCAGGGTAGTACAGACTTTGGTACTGAACTGGATCTGCAAGCAACCTACGCATTTGATGCCACCAGCGCAGTTGGCCTGAAAACCGCCAGCTACAGCAAGGGGGACACTGGTGCAGATACTGACAAAGTCTGGCTCTGGGCTGAAAAACGCTTCTGATCCAGTCTGACTGAACCCGGCCAGGGGTGGCCTGCACCACCCCCTGCCAGGTTCAGGCACATCTGATTTGAAGGAGTTTTTTCATCCATGCGCACGTCTACTCTGGTCATTATTGGCAACGGCATGGCCGCCAACCGGGTACTCGAAGAAATCGGCACAGAACATGCGTTCGACGCGATAGAAGTGCTCAGCGATGAAAGTATTCCACACTACAACCGCATCATGCTGTCGCCGTTACTGGCACGCGAAACCACACTGGCCGACATCACCCCTCACGATGCCCAGTGGTACCGTCAACGCCGCATTCACATTCACCTGAAACACCCGGTAGAAAAAATTGATACCGATGGTCGCCGGGTGATCTGTAAAAGCGGCAAGGAATTCCGCTACGACGCCCTGTTGCTGGCTACTGGTTCACGCTCAGCCATTCCAGCATTACCGGGCACCGATGCATCGAATGTCCTCGGTTTCCGCACCATGACCGACGTTGATGCCATGTTGGCTGCCCTGCCCCAGCTGCGCCATGCCACCGTAATTGGTGCAGGCCTGCTGGGCGTAGAAGCGGCTGTTGGCTTACGTGCCCAGGGCGTGGAAGTCACCCTGATGCATCGCAATCAGGTACTGATGAACCGCCAGCTCGATGCTGTTGCCTCCGGAATTCTGGAAGCGGAACTGCAACGCCGTGGCGTGGATGTTCGCACCGGTGTTAATCCGCTCGAGTTGCCACACAGCAACGGCAAGGCGTCAGCCGTCCGTTACAGCCGTGACGGCAACCAGGAAACGCTGGATACCGATCTGGTGATTTTTGCCACCGGCATTCTGCCCAATATGGAACTGGCAGCAGCAGCGGGAATTGATTGCGGACGGGGTATTCAGGTGGATTCGCGTATGCGCACCTCGGTTTCCGATGTGTACGCCATTGGCGAATGCTGTGAGTTTAACGGCAGCACTTACGGACTGGTCGCGCCGATCTGGGATCAGGCCAAAGTTGTGGGTCGTCAATTACAGCTGTTTTTTGCCGACCGGGTTTGTGTGCCGCGCGGTAGCAGTCTCAAGCCAATTGATTATCAGGAACGCGAACACCTGACCAAGCTCAAAGTTTCCGGTGTTGATATGCATAGTATGGGCGACTTTAACGCAACCCGGGACTGTGACGTACTGGAGCTGCAGGATCTTGATGAAGGGATCTATAAAAAACTGGTTGTCCGCAACAACTGCATTATTGGCGTGTTGTGTGTGGGCGATGTAGCCGACTCGGGATGGTATTTCGAATTACTGAGTGATCAGACGGATATCAGCCCAATACGTAGCCAACTGTTGTTTGGCAAGGCCTGGTGTAACGGTGCCGCCTGATTTATTGCGACGCCTGCTGGCGTACGACAAGTATTGTCGCCAGCAAAACTCCCACAACTGCACCAGCGTAACTGCCAGCGTGCACAAAACCGACCAGCACAAATGCCGCCGGAGCCTGTACGCCCGGCCAAATCCAGTGCTGGAGACTATTAATGCCATACTCGGTCAACCAGAGTTCGCCAGCGAGATAGCCGCTGAGTCCTCCGCTGATAGCCGAGCCAAGTAATGTCAGAACCATACGCCCGCGCTGCTTGAACAGTTGTGGGCGCCAATAGCCCAGAATTCCCAACCACAACCCCGCCAACGCCCCCACCCAGACAGTGGCCATAACGCCGGTTACAGCGACCAGCCAACGTTCCGGTAGCAGCCAATGGCCGATTCCAAACTGGATAAACTTGAAACGCTGATAATACTCAGGCGACAGGCTGTAAGTGATCTGGTCATGAATGACACCATATACGGCCGCCAGCAATGCAAAACTGCTCGTCAGCAGTAATAAACGAACCCCGTAATGCCTCACAACCATCCGGACTCAGAGTGCAAACAGCAGGGCTTCGAGCACCGCCACCAGGGTGGCGCCAATCGCAACCGATTTCCAGAACTGCAATGGCTCACGTTTCCAGAACGGAATGGCAGCCGCCTGTTCAATCAGCAAGTCATTGGGCTGGTGAAGATCCGTGAGGAATTCGGAGAAGGCCACATAACGCTGGCGCGGGTCCGGGTGACAACCTTTGCGTAATGCCAGCTCCAGCCACAGCGGCACATCCGAACGGATATCCCGCACCGGTCGGTATTGCCAGTCGGCGCGGCTGCACTGTTTGCGCTGCGCCAGATCATCCAGCAAAAATGGCGTTCGGCCAGCCAGCATTTCAGCCACAATCACGGCCAAGGCAAACAGGTCGGTTTGCGAGCTGGATTCGCCCTGCAACACATATTCCGGGGCAACGTAATTACAACTGCTTCGTGGCAAACGCCCCCGGTCGAGCGGCTGAGATTCGCGTAAACCACGCGCCGATACCGAGCCAAAATCGAGAATCTTGACCACACCCTCGCGATCAATCATGACGTTTTCCGGCTTCAGATCACGGTGCACAATCCCAACCCGCTGCAAGGCCCGCAAGCCCTGCACCAGCTGTTCAGCGATCTTGCGCACATCACTAAGACCCGGCTGCGGATGATCGAACATCCACTGGCGCAGGCTGATTCCCTCGATCCACTCACAGACGTGATACATGTACTGGCTGTCATGATTATCGTCGTGAATTCGCATCAGATTAGGATGACAGACATGACTGCCCACCCAGCGTTCGCGGGCGAAAATATCCTCACACAGCGCATCATTACCACTGCCAGCAGAAGGCACCTTGAGTGCACAGATGCGGCCGTTACGACGGTTGAGCGCCCGATAGATATGGCTGCGATGGGTAGTATAAACCAGCTCCTGAATCAGAAACTGATCAAGGCTGTCACCTTCATTCAGGAGCGGTGGCAAACGGCACTTGCCCGTTTCAACCCGTCGAACTTCCGGCTGTGGAATACCCAGCGCGTTAACCCTTAACAGCAAACAGGTGGCATTGTCCTCGGAACCGGCGTCAATGGCGTTATCGACCAAGCGTCGGCAGAGCGCCTCCAGTTGCTGACGATCACTCTTTTCGTTTACCGCCGTTACCACATCCACCATAGCCGCACGGGTGGCACGGTTATGAACACCGTCCGAGCACAACAGAAAAACGTCGCCGGCCTGTACATCCCGTTGCTGGTAATCGACTTCCAGACGAGAGTCCATACCTAGCGCACGGGATAAAAATGCCTGACCGCTCCCCGTATGAATATGATCACGGGTCAGCTGTTCCAGCACCCCGTCGCGCCACAAATAAATGCGACTGTCGCCAACATGAAACAGATGGGCAGAATGGTCTTTGATGATCAGACCGCTGAAGGTTGTAACCAGAGCATTAGCTTGTGCAGATGCCTGCCGACCGTGGTGATAAAGCCAGGAGTTAAGCCCAACCAGAACTCGCGCCGCAGCGGTTTTGACATCCCACTCGTCAGGCGTGCTGAAATAGTCTTGCAGAAAGTGCGTAACACTGGTTGCACTGGCTTGCTGGGCATTCAGACTGGAGCTTATTCCATCAGCAATACAGGCACCAACGCCTTTTGAACACGCATTGTCAGGAGCGGATTGGTGAATGGCAAACGCGTCCTGATTAATTTCACGCTTACCTGCGGTAGTCACACCACCAAACTGTACATCCAACACACTCATGTTTCCGTCCCTGATTTGGATAGATCCGTTAACTCATGATAGCAGCTATTGCTGCAACTGCGGGCAATTCTGTTAACTCCTGTAACGATTTGCAATCATTGAGTGACCGCTCAGGATTAAAGATATCAATCCGCACAAATGTCCAACCAGCTCACAAAAAATCTCTCGAAGCTCCCGTTCTGCTCACATATGACTCAAAATCCACCAGCCTTCCACCAGCGCGGCAGTAGCCCAGATCACCGAAACCGCCTGCCAGAATATCAATGGATCACGCTGCATCAGCGGCTGACGGGTATGTAATGCCAACAAGGATTCGTTGGGCTGGAACAGGTCCGTACGGAACTCGGAGAAGGCTTCATAACGCTGACGAACCGACGGATGCATGGCCTTCTGCAAGGCCAGATCCAACCACAATGGCAAGTCCGGACGATGACTACGCAGCGGTTTGTATTTCCATTCACTGACCGACTTGGCACCACGGCGATAGACGTGCTCCATATCAAATGGCAAGGCACCAGCCAGCATTTCATAAACCATCACCGCCAGTGAGAACAGGTCACTCTGGCTGGTGGCAACGTTATCGACCACATACTCAGGTGCAATGTAGTTCACCGACCCCACCGGCACATCTTCCAGTGAGAATACACCTAGCTCGGCCAGACCTTTTACCGACACCGTGCCGTAATCAATGATCTTGACCCGACCGTCCTCAGTCAAAATGACGTTCTCCGGCTTCATATCACGATGCACCATACCCGCCCGTTGCAAACCACGCAGACCGAGAATGATCTGATCGGTGATGGCGCGCACCTGCTGCAAATCGGCATGTGGATGATCATGCATCCACTGCCGCAGACTGATACCTTCCAGCCACTCACACAGGTGATAGAGAAACTGGCTGTTTTCCTGCTGCGGCCAGATCTTCATCAGATTGGGGTGATCGAGACGGCTGCCGATCCATTGCTCACGAGCGAAGCCTTCCAGATAGGCCGGATCATCTTCAAAGTTGATCGATGGTGCTTTTAACGCATAGGTTTTGCCATCACGCTTGCTGACCACCTTGTACAGGTAACTGCGGTTGTTGGCATGGATGACCTTTTTCACCTGGAAGTGATCAATCACCGATCCTTCTTCCAGCACCGGCGGAATCACCCGCTGTCGGGCTGAGCGCTGCATTTCTTCCAGCTCACTGGATGGCAGGTCTTTTACCCGCAGGATCACACAGGTGAGGTTGTCGTCCGAACCCGCCGCCAGCGCATCGTTCTGCAATTGCTGGCATACCTGTTCGATCTGGCGCTGGGTTGATTCCTCTCCCAGGCTGGCCAACGCGTCACGCATGTGGTTGTGAGGCAAGTATCCATGCACACCATCGGTGGAGATCAGAAACAGATCCCCCACCTGCAAATCCCGCTGCAGATAATCCACTTCCAGACGGGTATCCATCCCCATTGCCCGTGAAAGTGCCTGACGGCCACCCATGTTGTGCACATGGTCGCGGGTGATTTGTTCGAGATTGCCACCCCGAAAATGATAAATACGGCTGTCACCCGCATGAAATACATGCGCGGTGCGGGATTTCAGGATCATGCCACTGAAGGTGGTCACCAGGCCGTTATGACGAGCACTGGCCTGTTGGCCGTGGTGGTACAGCCATGAGTTCAGGGCCGACAACACCTTGCCAGCAGCCGTTTTGACGTCCCAGCTGTCGGGGGTGCTGTAGTAGTCCTGCAGAAAATGGGTAACGCTGGTTGAACTGGCCTGTTGGGAGTTTTCGCTGCTGCTGACGCCATCCGCCACCGCCACGCCGATGCCTTTGAATCGCACCACCGACAAGGTTGGCTGATACACCGCAAAAGCATCCTGGTTAATGGGCTTTTTGCCCGCAACCGAGATACCGCCAAATTGAACATCCAGGGAATTGTTTGCCATTGATTGCCACCGTTCACTTCCGCATACGCAGAATAGCGGAAGCCATCAATAAAAAACCGCACCGATCCGGGGAGAGATCGATGCGGGAGAATGGGCATCGGGGAGAATGCCCAAATCAGAAAGAAAAGAGGAGCCTCCGAAAAACCATATACCGATGAAGGAAGATATGGAGGGGAGGTCAGAGTAATAGAGGCTCCCTAAACTGTTAGCGGCTTACGTTGATCAGCTCAACAGAACCGTCGTCACGAACTTCCACGATGTGACCTTTTGGCTCTTCCATCGCCAGCAGGGCAACAAAACCAACCACTGCCGTACCGGCAATCACATAGAAGAAGGTGGAGTAATCAACAAAGGACAGCACGGTCAGGTACACCACCGCACCCACGTTACCGTAGGCACCAGTCATACCAGCGATCTGGCCAGTCATACGACGCTTGATCAGTGGCACCACTGCAAACACCGCACCTTCACCACCTTGTACGAAGAAGGAACATGCCATCGCCGCCACAACCGCCAGCCACAGAGGCCATTCGGAGCTCACCATACCCATCAGGGCGTAACCAATGGCCAGACCGGCAGTCAGGATCAGCAGGGTTGGCTTACGGCCACAGCGGTCAGAAATCCAGCCACCGCCCGGACGGGACATCAGGTTCATAAAGGCGTAGGCAGACGCCACCATACCGGCTTTTACAGGGTCCAGCTGGAAGGTTTCAGCGAAGAACAGCGGCAGCATGGACACCACCGCCAGCTCAGAACCGAACGTAGCGAAGTACAGAATGTTCAGTACAGCAACCTGTTTGAAGGCGTAACGGTGCATTTCCGGAACTTCCGTAGTGAACACTGATTTGTTCACTTTCCAGACCTGGGACGCTTCGTAGAAGTACAGAACAACCAGAACCACATAGAAAATAACGGTGGTGCTTTCAGAGAACATTTTCACGCCGGCTGGAGACAGTTTCCAGGCCAGCAGCGCCAGTGCGGCATACATCGGGATCTTCATGATCAGCAGGAACCAGAAGTCGCCCTTGCTGGTCACTTCCATCGCACCCACGTGTTTCGGCTTGAAGTAGGTAGAGCCTTTAGGTGTATCGGATACGTTGAAGTAGTAGATAAAGGCAAAACCAAGGCTCAGGGCACCGGTCAGACCGATGGCATAACGCCAGCCGTCATCACCACCAAACCACAGGGCAACTACTGGCAGACAGAACGCAGCAGCAGCAGAACCGAAGTTACCCCAACCACCGTAGATACCTTCCGCAGTACCCAGCTCGTTGGCCGGGAACCACTCAGACACCATACGAATACCAATTACGAAACCGGCGCCAATGAAGCCCAGCAGGAAACGGGCAATGGCAGCCTGGCCAAAATCATCCGCGGTGGCGAACATAAAACACGGGATGGAACAGATCGCCAGCAGTGCAGAGTAAACTTTCTTTGGACCGAACTGGTCGGTCACCATACCAATAATCACACGGGCCGGAATGGTCAGCGCCACGTTCAGGATCAGCAGGGTTTTGATTTCAGACGGAGTCAGGCCGATGCTTTTGGCCATCGCCTGCAGCAGCGGGGCGTGGTTAAACCACACCACGAAGGTGATAAAAAATGCCATCCAGCTCAGGTGCAGGATCTTCATCTTGCCGGTAAAGGCAAACAGATTGAATTTTTCTACGCTCATGAAGAAGTCTCTGGGTTGTTATTCATTCCAACAAAAAGGCCATGAAGGGTCCCTCGTCCCTTCATGGCCTCGTTGCCATTCTTATCGAATTTTTCCTACTTCAGGCGTCCAGCCCATGAACGCCTGAAGTTGGTACCACACACGACTACGTTGTCGCAGTAGCACCGCAGACATTGCGACGCCATTGCCGCAATGCCTGCTGATTCAGTCACCTTTGACGATATCAGCCCAGTTCAACCTGGCCTGCGTTTACACGCACCGGATATACCTTCAGGCTGACTTCAGCGTCTTCAAGACATTCGCCGGTAGCCAGATCAAAATGCTGTTTGTACATAGGAGCTGCCACCATAACGCGGCCGCCCAGCGCACCCGTAATGCCACGGGACATCACGTTAGCCTTGCTGAATGGATCATAGTTGCTGACCGCATACAGCTGCTCGTTAGCGCTGACGCGGAAAATTGCCACTTGCTCACCATTGTGCAGGGCACACACACCAGTACCTGGAGTGATGTCTTTCAGTTCGCAAACGCTTACCCAATTGCTCATGTTTCTGTCTCCTGAATCTGTGTTGCCGGAGCCAGCAGCTCCGGCTATGAATCTGTGTGAAATTTATTTGCTGTTCAGATCAACCAGTTCGATACGCTCGAGCTCGGTTGCCGGACGGCGCTGACCACGCTCACGAACATAGGCGAGGTTGTCGTCAGCCTTGTCGGAGTTGATGAACTGGCTGAAACGCTTGAGCTTTTCAGGGTTCTCGATGGTGGTCTTCCATTCACACTGGTAAGTGCCAACCACTTTGGTCATGGCATTTTCCAGTTCTTCACAGATATTCAGGCTGTCGTTGATCACCACGTTTTTCAGGTAATCCAGACCACCTTCCATGTTTTCCATCCATACCGAAGTACGCTGCAGACGATCAGCGGTACGGACGTAGAACATCAGTACGCGGTCGATGTACTTGATCAGGGTGTCGTCATCCAGCTCGGTGGCGAACAGGTCAGCATGACGTGGACGCATACCACCGTTACCACACACGTACAGGTTCCAGCCTTTTTCGGTGGCAATCACACCGATGTCCTTGGACTGGGCTTCAGCACACTCACGAGTACAGCCAGAAACGGCGAACTTGATCTTGTGTGGTGAACGCAGACCCTTGTAACGATTCTCCAGCGCAATCGCCATGGAGACAGAATCCAGCACACCGTAACGGCACCAGGTAGAGCCTACGCAGGACTTCACAGTACGCAGTGACTTGCCGTAGGCATGACCGGTTTCGAAACCGGCATCCACCAGTTTCTTCCAGATTTCTGGCAGCTGGTGCAGTTGGGCACCGAACAGGTCGATACGCTGACCACCAGTGATCTTGGTGTACAGATCGTAATCACGGGCAATTTCACCCAGCACGATCAGTTTTTCCGGCGTGATTTCACCACCGGCAATCCGTGGAACGATGGAGTAGGTTCCATCTTTCTGCATATTGCCGAGGAAAATATCGTTGGTGTCCTGCAGGCCGATCAGGCCATCTTTCAGAACGTATTCGTTGTTGAAGGACGCCAGGATAGAACCCAAAGCCGGTTTGCAGATTTCACAACCGTATTCGCCTTTGCCGTGACCTTCCAGAACCTGTTCGAAGCTGCTGTAGCCCTGAACACGAACGATGTCGGCCAGTTGGGCACGGGTGTAGGCAAAGTGCTCACAGATGTCCGTGTTGACTTCAACACCCATGGACTCCAGTTCGGCATCCATAACCTGTTTCACCAGCGCCGCACAGCCACCACAACCGGTAGATGCCTGGGTGGCTTCTTTCAGGGCGCCCATGGTATGGCAACCGTTACGAACGGCTTCCTGGATCTGGCCCTTGGTAACGTCGAAGCAGGAACAGATCTGGGCAGTGTCAGGCAGGGAAGAAACACCCAGACCCACTGCAGCAGCACCATCGGTGGCTGGCAGGATCAGGCTGGCAGCGTTGCCAGGGATGTCCATGTTGTTCAGCATCAGTTGCAGCAGGGTGCCGTAGGATTCGGCTTCGCCCACCAGCACTGCGCCCAGTACTTTCTTGCCATCAGCAGAAACGATCAGACGCTTGTAGACTTCACCGATGTCATCGTTGAAGACGTAGCTCTGGGAACCCGCAGTACGGCCGTGAGCATCACCGATAGACGCCACGTCCACGCCCAGCAGCTTCAGTTTGGTGCTCATGTCAGCACCCTTGAACGCCAGTTCGGACGGGATGTGAGTGATCAGGTTGCCAATGATGTGGTTGTAGGCCACTTTGGCCATCTGGTAACCCGGAGCGACCAGACCGTAGATCTTGTTGTCCCACAGGGCACATTCGCCGATGGCGTAAATGTCGTCGTTGGAAGTCTGGCAGAAATCGTTAATCACGATACCGCCGCGCTCACCCAGTTCCAGACCGAACTTGCGAGCCAGCTCGTCTTGTGGGCGGATACCGGCAGAGAACAGGATCATGTCGGTTTCCAGGAAAGAACCATCCGCAAAGTTCATGCGGTAGCGGCATTCTTCACCGGCAACAATTTCCTTGGTGTTCTTTTCGGTGTGAACGGTCACACCCAGGTTTTCAATCTTGCGACGCAGCAGCTTGCCGCCGCCCTCGTCCAGCTGCACCGCCATCAGACGTGGAGCAAATTCAACCACGTGGGTTTCCAGACCCGCTGCTTTCAGGGCGTTGGCCGCTTCCAGACCGAGCAGACCGCCGCCTACAACGACACCGGTCTTGCTGACCGCGGCAGAGGCAGAGATGGCTTCGAGGTCTTCAATGGTACGGTAAACCAGGCAGTGATCCTGATCCTTACCCGGAACAGGCGGAACAAATGGGTAAGAACCGGTAGCCAGAACCAGCTTGTCATAGCCTTCAATACGGCCGCTGGCAGTGGTGATGGTCTTGGCATGAGTGTCGATGCCAACAACCTTGTCGTTCAGGGTGAAGATAACACCCTTCTCGTTGTATTCGGATTCGGTAGTCAGAGCCAGATCGGCTGCCGTGTAACCGGAGAAATATTTGCTCAGCTGAACACGGTCGTAAGCGAGACGCGGTTCTTCAGAGAAGGTGAGGATTTCAAACTGGGATGCGTATTCAGAAGTGGCCAGCGTATTGATGAAGTTGTGACCAACCATGCCGTTGCCAACAACGATGATACGTTTTTTGCTCATGAGGGATTCTCTCTATTATGTAGTCATGGTACGGGGAACTCCTTTATGTGCATCGTTGCGCTGAATGCCTGCGACGCCGTTGTGGCAGGCAACATCGCAAATGGTTTAGCAATCACAATGCCAACTTTTCCGTTTACGCCAAAAACAGCTTAAAACCGACCTGGTTTTCTTATTTATTCACTGCCTGACTGCTGCAAAAACCGTCCTAAAGATCATTTTTCAACCAATATCGTCATAAAAATTGCTCCATCAAGAAGCAGCTACCATATAACCTCGCCCGGTTCCCTTGAGCGCCACGATGAAACACGCACCATCCAGATGCGAAAGCCCAAAAAAGGCACCAATTTGAGACATTTCCGGACTTTGAGTCCGGCGTATGTGCATCAACCGCTCGCACCTGCGCAACAATCACACACCCCTCAATGAATATCGAAATCGACATACTGATTGCCATAATTGGCAGGCAAAAGCCGCCAGATATTCAAAGAACAGATGTATTGCGCTGAATTTACTGACATTCTCCGGGCCGTTACCGCGATCGCCACTGGCGAGAAAGGTTGCGCACTTCAGGCGCCCCCTCGTTGGGGCGTCTTTTTTCCTGCCCTGTCAGAAAAATCCCACAGCATTCCTGCCGACTGGCACTATTCTTGTATAGATTTAGCCAATTGCTGCGTAGACGTCCCAAATCGTCCAACAGCCCGGGCAACGCTGCCCCGCATGACCAGCACCAACGACGGTGCCATAGCGACATCCAGAATTCAGATAACAGAGCAGAGGCGCTCATCGGACATTACTCCGATGGGCGCTTTTTTTTGCGATAAAACAAAGGCGTAACCATGACTACAGTTGCCATTACCCAAACCCGTACAACCTGCCCTTACTGTGGCGTAGGCTGCGGTGTGGCTATTACCCGTCAGGACACCGACGTACTGCCCGTTGCCGGTGACAAACACCATCCATCCAACTTTGGCCGTCTGTGCGTAAAAGGCTCCAACCTGCATGACACCCTCGATCTGGATGGGCGCCTGTTATATCCGTCGGTAAACGGTGAACGAGTTGATTGGGATACGGCGCTGGACACCGTCGCCAACCAGTTACGCTCAGTGATTGCCGAACACGGTCCGGGCGCCGTAGCCATCTACGCCGCCGGCCAAATGCTGACCGAAGACTATTACGCCGTGAACAAGCTGATGAAAGGCTTTATCGGCAGTGGCAACCTCGACACCAACTCCCGTCTCTGCATGGCGTCTGCCGTGGCCAGCTACAAACGTGCGTTTGGTTCCGATACCGTACCGGGCTGTTATGAAGACCTCGAGCAGGCTGATTTGCTGATCATCACCGGCAGTAATGCCGCGTGGGCACACCCGATCCTGTTCCAGCGCATGACCGCCGCCAAAAAAGCCAACCCGGACCTCAAGGTGATTGTGGTAGACCCGCGCCGCACCGCCACCTGTGATCTGGCCGACCTGCATCTGGCGATTCGTCCGGGCAGTGATGCCTTCCTGTTTAACGCTCTGCTCGGTTATATGGATGCCCAGAACGCACTGGACACCGACTTTATCAACCAGCACACCGAAGGCAGTGATGAGCTGCTGGCCAACATCCGCAGCCAGTGGCAAGGCATTGAAGCCGCCGCAGCCCAACTGGATGTCAGTGCCGAAGACCTGACCACCTGCCTCGAATGGTTCAAGGCGCGTCCACGTACCGTGACCTTCTATTCTCAGGGCATCAACCAGAGCAGCTCCGGTACCGACAAGGGCAACGCCATTATCAACCTGCACCTGGCGACTGGCCGTATCGGCAAACCGGGTGCTTGTCCGTTCTCCATCACTGGCCAGCCAAACGCTATGGGAGGCCGTGAAGTGGGCGGCCTGGCCAACCAGCTGGCGGCTCACATGGACTTCGCCGATGCCGACCGTGATCGCGTACAGCGCTTCTGGAATGCTCCGAATCTGGTGCAAGGCCCAGGCCTGAAAGCCGTTGATCTGTTTAATGCCATCAAGGCCGGTGATATCAAATTCGTCTGGATCATCTCCACCAACCCGCTGGTGAGTATGCCGGACGCCGACGATGTGCGGGCAGCCCTGCAGGCCTGTGACATGGTAGTGGTCTCCGACAACATGGGTAACACCGATACTGCCCTGCTGGCGGATGTGCTGTTGCCAGCGGCTGGCTGGGGTGAAAAGAACGGTACCGTGACCAACTCCGAACGCCGTATTTCGCGTCAGCGTGGTTTCTTGCCAAGCCCGGGCGAAGCTCGTGCCGACTGGTGGATCATCAGCCAGATCGGCCGCCGTCTGGGTTATGAAAGTGCTTTCGACTGGCAACACCCGGCCGAAGTCTTTGACGAATACGCCCGCCTGACCGGCTTTGAAAACAACGGCAGCCGTGACCTCGACCTCAGCGGTCTGGCCGGCATGAGCCAGGAAAAATACGATCGGATGCTGCCAGTACAGTGGCCAGTAAACGCCCAATACCCACAGGGGCGTCAGCGTTTCTTCGAGGATGGCCGTTTTTTCACACCATCCGGCAAGGCGCGTTTTATCAACGTGACACCGGCGCTGCCGGTTTCCCGTAGCAACGACGGCCCACTGATCATGAACACCGGCCGAGTCCGTGACCACTGGCACACCATGACCCGTACCGCCAAGTCATCCAAACTGGCCCAGCATATTCGCGAACCGTATCTGGATATTCACCCGCAAGATGCCGAGCGTTTTGGTATTCAAGAAGGCCAGCTGGCACGAGTGTTCAACAGCCGTGGCGATATTCTGGTACGAGCCCACATCACCAGCGATCAGCGCACCGGTGAGGTGTTTGTGCCCATGCACTGGACCGACCGCTACGCCAGCAAAGGCCGTATGGGCGCACTGATCGACAAGACCAACGACCCGATTTCCGGTCAGCCGGAACTCAAGTTTACCGGTGTCAGCGTTGAGCCATTCAAAACCCGCTGGCGCGGTATGTTACTGAGCCGCGTGGATCTGGGAGCCATCCCGTGTGACTACTGGGCTTATGGCCCAACTGAAACCTGCCACGGTTATGAACTGGCAGGCAATCAGGAACCGGAAGCCATGCTGGCATGGGCAAAATCTGCCTTCCCGAACGCCCGCTGGCTGCAAATGCGCGATCCGATGGAAAGCCATGAACGTCTGGTCGCGGTAGAAAATAACCTGATCCAGATGGTGTTGTTCCTGCACCCGCATGAAGCGTTTGAAACCCGTCAGTGGCTGCTGGAACGATTCCGTGCTGGTGAACTGACCCCCGCCGAACGTCGTTTCCTGTTGGCAGGCAACCCGGCCGACGGTGTTGAAGACCAGGGCAAAACCGTTTGCTCCTGCTTCAGTGTGGGTGAGAAACCGATTCGTGAGGCCATCAAGGGTGGTTGCAAAACCGCCGAGGAACTGAGTGCCAAACTGCGTTGTGGTTCCAACTGCGGCAGCTGTATTCCGGAACTGAAAAACCTGATTCGTCTGGAAAGCGCCAACTGATTTTTCATTCCGTTATCAAAGTAGCAGGCAATACAGGGGCAATTGCTCTGATACGATGTCAGGACTCATATACCACCTGTGGTAATACCAAAGCCCCTCTGAAATCCCCTGCACAACTCTGCGCGACTGCTGCAGTGATCAGCCGGTGACTGCATTCGCATTAATACAGTTCACCGGCGCTTCTGAGTTCAGCAGCGCTTCTGATAAGGTACGCCAATAGCCGTACAGGAGTGCTGTTGTGAATTGCCACCGTCTGTTATCCGCCTTGTTGATATTGCTCCTGTTGAATGGCTGCCAACAGGAGCGTCCCAATCAGGCGCTTGGTACACTTGAGCGCAATCGCATCAGCATCACGTCTCCGGCCAGCGAAACCATCGTGCAGGTAGCCGCCCAAGAAGGCCAGACGCTCAAGGCCGGTGAGCTGGTTCTGCAGCTGGACACCACCAGTGCCGACGCCCGCGTTCAGCAACGAACCGCCGAATTACAACAGGCTCAGGCCGCACTGGCTGAATTGCAGGCTGGCGCTCGCAGTGAAACCATCGCCGCCGCCCGCGCCCGAGTACAAGGTGCTACTGCCACTCTGACCGAAAGCAACCAGCAATTAAAACGCAGCGAATCACTGCTGGCCAAAAACATGCTGGGACAAGCCGAACTCGATTCTGCCAAAGCGCGTCAGCAAGCCGCCGCCGCTACCTTGCACCAATATCAGGATCAGCTTGATGAATTACTGAACGGCACTCGCCCGGAACAACTCCAGCAAGCCATCGCTGCGGTTGATGCTGCACAGGCACGCCTGACGATTGAACAGAAATCACTGGCCGACCTCAGCATCAAGGCACCGGTCGATACCACTCTGGATATCCTGCCATGGCGACCTGGCGATCGTGTCAGCGCTGGTACCCTTCTGGTTTCATTACTGGAAACCGAAATCCCCTGGGTACGGGTCTATTTGCCCCAGGAACAACTGGCCAGCCTGAAACCGGGTAGCCAGGTGCAGGTGCAAATCGAAGGGCAAACCAGCCCGGTCACCGGAGTGATTCGCAGCATCCGTGCTCAGCCAGCCTTTACGCCATATTTTGGCCTCAATGAACGCGATCGTGCCCGCCTGATGCACTTGACCGACATTGATCTTGGCCCGGAAACCCGCGACTTGCCGACCGGACTGGGTGCTGCGGTATTGCTGCCATGAAACAGGATTCCGAACTGGCGATCCGGGTGCGCAACATGAGTCGCACCTTTGGTGACAAGCTGGCAGTCGACCAGCTGGATCTCGACATCCCCAAAGGCACCATTTACGGATTTCTGGGGCCTAACGGCTGTGGCAAATCGACCTCAATCCGTATGCTCACCGGCCTGCTGACACCGACCAGTGGCGACATTCGGGTGCTGGGTTATGAATTACCGCGCCAGGCCGAATTGCTGCGCACCCGCATTGGTTACATGACCCAGAAATTCTCCCTCTACGAAACCCTGAGCGTGCGCGAAAACCTCGACTTTGTGGGCCAGATCTACAGCCTCGGTCGCCAGCAACGCCGTCAGCGTATTGATGAACTGCTGCGCCTGTACAGTCTTGGTGATCATCAGAAACAGATGGCGGGTTCGCTCAGCGGCGGCCAGAAACAACGACTGGCGCTGGCCGCCGCCACCCTGCACCACCCTGATCTGTTATTTCTCGATGAACCGACCTCGGCGGTCGACCCGGAAAATCGCCGTGAATTCTGGGAACGCCTGTTTGATTTGTGCCATCAGGGCACCACGATTCTGGTGTCTACCCATTACATGGACGAAGCCGAACGTTGCCATGCGCTGGCCATTCTCGAAGACGGTGTCAAACGTGCCGATGGCAGTCCCGACCAGCTGATGCAGGACATGGGTGCCCGCGTGTTTGAAGTCAGTGGTGACGATTTACGGGCACTCAAAACCCGCCTGATCAACCAGCCTCAGGTAATTTCAGCGGCTCAGCTTGGTACCCGCTTACGTGTGCTGGTGCGAAAATCCGAACCTCAACCGCAGCAGTGGTTACAGCAGCAACTGCTCAACCAGACCAGTGAAGAAGTCCGCCCAAGCCTCGAAGATGTGTTTGTCAGCTGCACCGGGGGTCATCATGTCTGAATTGGGCAATAGCCTCAGCCGCACACTGGCCATCATCATCAAGGAGCTGCGCCAGCTGTCACGGGATCGTATGACCTTTGCCCTGATCCTGATGATTCCGATGGTGCAGCTGATCCTGTTTGGTTACGCCATCAATACCGATGTTCGCCATATCGAAGTCGGCGTGGTCGATCTCAGCCAGTCGAGCTGGAGCCGCGAGTTATTGCGAGTAACGGCCGCGACACAGGCAGTGGATTTTCATCATTCGTACGGGTCGGTGCAGGAAGCTGAACAGGCCATTACCCGTGGTGAGGTCAAGGCAGTGCTGTATCTGCCTGCGGATCTGCCCGAGCGCCTGGTGGTGCACCCATCCTTCACCGGACAAGGGCAAACCAGTCGTCAGCCAGCGCTGACACCGGCGGTTGGACAATGGCTGGTCGATGGCTCCGATACTCTGGTGGCATCCAGCATTCGCGGCCTGCGAACCCTGCCATTGGATGAAGTGGCCGGGCGTCCACACAACCCGGCATTACCGGTGCTGGAAGTAGTGCAGTACTTTAATGCCGAACAACGCAGTGTGGTGAACATAGTGCCAGGCCTGCTGGCCATTATTCTCACCATGACCATGATCCTGTTCACCTCCGCAGCGATTGTGCGCGAGCGCGAACACGGCAACATGGAATTCCTGATCACCACCCCGGTAAAACCACTGGAGCTGATGATTGGCAAGATCACGCCTTACATGCTGGTTGGTATCTTGCAGATCAGCATCATCCTGACCATGGGACATCTGGTGTTCGATGTGCCGATCCGTGGCAGCGCGCTGAATATTCTGGGCTCGGCCCTGCTGTTTATTGCCGCCAGCCTGACGCTGGGACTGGTGATTTCCACCATTGCCCGCACCCAGTTACAGGCGATGCAAATGACGATTTTTATCCTGCTGCCGTCGATTCTGCTATCGGGGTTTATGTTCCCCTACGACGCTATGCCGGAACCGGCGCAATACATCGCCGAAGCATTACCGGCGACGCACTTTATTCGCCTGATTCGGGGCGTGGTACTGCGGGAAGCGCAGATCAGTGATATGCCAGCCGACGCTATCTGGCTGGCGCTGTTTGCGCTGGGTGGTTTGCTGGTGGCCGCCAAACGCTTTCACAAACAGCTGGAATAAACCGGCCCGCGCCGGTTTATTGCTCAGCCTGAAGGGTCTGACGTGGCAAGGCTTGCAGATACAGACTTACGAACTGCTGCAAGGGAGCACTGCTTTCCTGCAAACGCGCCTGTAAAACCGCACCCTCCCAACCAGTCCAGAACCAGCTGGCCAGAGCCTGACAATCGGTATGTAATGCCAACTCCCCAACCTCCACCGCCTGCTCAAGACAGATCGCCAGGCGCTTTTGCCAATCGCCGAAGGTGTCCTGCAGCAAACTGCGAAAACTGGCAGGCAAGGCCGCTACTTCCTGACCGAGATTGCCAATCAGACACCCACGCCGCCATTCAAAGCGCGCCATGCCCTGTTCGGCATCATCCGCAAAGGCCTGAATCCGCGCCAAAGGAGGCAAGGCCTGATTGCTAAAATGGCGCTCCAGCTTGGCCGCAAAATAGCGTCCATATTCTTCGATCAGCGCCAGCCCAAAGGCTTCCTTGCTATCGAAGTAGTGATAAAACGAACCTTTGGGAACGCCAACACGTTTGAGGATTTCATCAAGACCGCTGGCACTGAAGCCTTTTTCGGTCAGAATTTCGAGACCGGCGCGCAACAACAGCGCACGGCTGTCCTCATCGGAAATCCGGGCTTTCGGGGGGCGGCCACGCCGCTTGGGAGGAGAATCAGATATGGTCATAACCATCATGATAGTCCGACGGCTATAACCACTTCAAATACAGGGAGATTACAGAGACGAAATAACCGGACAGTTGTCCATCATGCCGATAAGTCAAATACCGGATTGCACCGAGTAGACGTCGGGTGTCGGGTGTCGGGTGTCGGGTGTCGGGTGTCGGGTGTCGGGTGTCGGGTGTCGGGTGTCGGGTGTCGGGTGCGATCTTGTGGGCATAAATGCCCACACTACAACAGAGCATCAAATTGAAACGATTTCACCCAGCGCAGCTGGCCACCGTTAATTGCCCATCTGGGCGAGCCGGGATTCACCGCAACGGCCGACCCAGCCGGGGCATGGATGCCCCGCAAGGCCCGTTGGCACAGGGATGTGCCATCGGGCCGGGGTCGAATAGCCGTTGTCGGTGAATATCGGAGAAACGAGCCCAGTCGGGCAAAAGCAGGGGGAGGCCCGCCCGGCCGGGGGACAAGGTCCCCCAAGAGGGCAAGCAGCCTGGCCAATTAACAAGCCGAGAGCCACCGGACGTCGGACGCCAGACGAACAGTATCAATCAACACCGATTTCGCCCAGCGCAGCTGGCTGCAAAATGCCCATCTGGGCGAGCCGGGATTCACCGCAACGGCCGACCCAGCCGGGGCATGGATGCCCCGCAAGGCCCTATTTTTACCAATAGACAGGGCACAGGGATGTGCCATCGGGCCGGGGTCGATCAGCCGTTGTCGGGGAATACCGGAGAAACGAGCCCAGTCGGGCAAAAGCAGGGGGAGGCCCGCCCGGCCGGGGGACAAGATCCCCCAAGAGGGCAAGCAGCCTCGCCAATTAACAAGCCACGTAGCGAATTAACAAGCCGCGTAACCATCCAGCCAGAGAACAACAAACAATAAATGAGTAATAAACGGAGCAGTGCCGGTTTACTGGTACTTGCGAAACACCAGCATACGGTTGTTAGCAGGCATGGCGACGTCTTTTAGAAGACGCAGTTTTTCACGACGGGCTGCCAGAACCATTTGTTCAAAGTCCTTGAGACCAGCGTTCGGATGAAACTCCTGACGCACCCAGGCATCCAGCGCACGGTTGCCGTCACTGGTGAACTCACCATTGTAATTGTACGGACCATAAAACAGCGCCAGACCACCCAGACGCAACACCCGGCCAACGCCGTATAACATGGCGCGCACATGCGGCCAGTCGAGGCAATGCACCAGATTGGCGGCAAACACGGCATCGACCTGTTTGACCGGCCACAAGTCCTGCCCCACATCGAGCACCAGCGGTGGCAGGAAGTTATCTCGATGACTCTGCAGGCGACGGGCGTTCAAGACGCCCATACGATTGGCAACTTCAGAAGCTTGCCAGGTCAGGTGTGGCAGCTGTTCGGTAATAAATTCCGCATGTTGGCCGGTGCCACTGGCGAGTTCCAGCACCACGGCACGTCCCGGCAGCTCTGTGGCCAGCACGTCAACAATCGGCTGGCGATTGCGCAGGCAAGCTTCCGATACTGGCAATTCAGCAGCATTCACTATCTGAAACTCGGGAAGGGAATCAGCCCGGTTTGTTGCCATATCCTCTGCGCACCTTTGGAAGTTGATCGGGATTACCCGAATGGGCGCCGAGAGTATGTCACAGGGGGGGTAAAGGCCCAATACTCCTCCCGGCAAAAATCACGGGACACTGAATCTACGGGATACGTCATTTCAAATGCAGGTAAATGTGCAGGTAAATTGCCGCAAGCCGCCGGTGAACGTAGAATCAGGCGCGTTTATTCAAGTCATCAAGCGGAAATCGGCTCCCACTATGCGCGCTACCGAATTTTTACTCGCAACTGAAAAAGAAACTCCTGCAGATGCCGTGGTGGTCAGCCACCAGCTGATGCTGCGTGCGGGCATGATCCGCAAGCTGGCAGCAGGCCTGTACACCTGGCTGCCGCTGGGTCTGCGTACCCTGCGCAAGATTGAGACCATCGTTCGTGAAGAAATGAACCGTGCCGGTGCCCAGGAAGTTCTGATGCCTGCCGTTCAGCCTGCTGAGCTGTGGGAAGAAACCGGCCGCTGGTTCCAGTACGGTGGCGAGCTGCTGCGTATCAAGGACCGTCACGAGCGTAACTTCTGTATTGGCCCAACCCACGAAGAAGTGATCACCGATCTGGCTCGTAACAACATCAGCAGCTACCGTCAGCTGCCGCTGAACCTGTACCAGATCCAGACCAAATTCCGTGACGAAACCCGTCCACGTTTTGGTGTGATGCGTGCTCGTGAATTCATTATGAAGGACGCCTACTCCTTCCACATTAATGAAGAGAGCCTGCAAGAAACCTACGACAAGATGCATCAGGCCTACTGCAACGTGTTCAACCGTCTGGGTCTGAACTTCCGTCCGGTACTGGCTGACACCGGTTCCATCGGTGGTGCCAAGTCGCACGAATTCCACGTTCTGGCCGATTCCGGTGAAGACGATATTGCCTTCTCGACCGAAAGCGATTACGCCGCCAACGTTGAACTGGCCGAAGCTCTGGCGCCAGCCGGTGAACGTGCCGCGCCAACGATGGAACTGTCGGTGGTTGATACGCCAAACGCCCACACCATTGCGGACCTGGTTGAAAACCACGGTGTTGCCATCGAAAAAACCATCAAAACTCTGGTGGTACGTGGCGCTCCGGACGAAAAAGGCCAATACGGCCTGGTGGCTCTGCTGGTTCGTGGTGACCACGAGCTGAACGAAATCAAGGCCGAGAAAATCCCTGGCGTTGGTTCACCACTGCAATTCGCCAGCGAAGATGAAATGCGTCCGGTGATCGGCGCAGGCGCGGGCTCCATCGGCCCGGTTGGTCTGAACATGCGTATCATCGCGGACCGCGCGGTAATGCTGTGCAGCGACTTCGTGGGTGGTGCCAACGTTGATGGCAAACACCACTTCGGTATCAACTGGGGCCGTGACCTGCCAGAACCAGAAGTAGCCGACCTGCGTAACGTGGTTGCTGGCGACCCAAGCCCATGTGGCAAAGGCACCATCGAAATCAAACGCGGTATCGAAGTGGGCCACATCTTCCAGCTGGGTACCAAGTACTCCGCCGCCATGAAAGCCACCGTACTGGATGAAAACGGCAAAGACCGCACCATGGTTATGGGCTGTTACGGTATCGGTGTCAGCCGTGTGGTTGCCGCTGCAATTGAACAGAACCACGATGAAAACGGCATTATCTGGCCGGATTCCATTGCACCGTTCCACGTAGGGATTGTGCCAATGAACCTGCAAAAGTCTGAAGCAGTACAACAGGCCACGGAAAAACTGTACGCCGAACTGGTAGCGGCGGGCATCGAAGTATTTGTCGACGACCGCGACAAGAAAACCAGCAACGGTGTGAAGTTTGCAGACCTGGAACTGATGGGGATTCCACACCGCCTGGTGATTTCTGATCGTGGTCTGGAAGTCGGTCAAATGGAATACAAGGCTCGTCGTGGCGGTGATGTGCAGAACATCAACGTGGCTGACGTGGTTGAATTCCTGAAGGGCGCCATTCAGTGCTGAAACGTCTGCTGCTGATCCTTCTGCTGCCCCTGTCACTGCAGGTGTGGGGGCAACAGGACGACGCCGGTCAGGCGGTTACGCCTGAACTGCGCGCGGCATTAATGGATGCCGTCGGCAGCGCTGATTCGTTTGCAGATCGTTTTGAAGCTGAAGTCTGGCTGCTGGACATGTCCGGCCGCCTGCAACGGCGGATGGACGACGAGCAGGAGCGGTTGGAATTCCTGCGCCTGGTGCATCAGGAAGCCACCCGCGCCAATCTGCCGCCAGAACTGGTTCTGGCGGTGATTCAGGTTGAAAGCAATTTCGACCGTTTTGCCGTGTCCCGGGTCGGTGCCCAGGGATTCATGCAGATCATGCCGTTCTGGGTTCGCGAAATTGGCCGCCCGGAAGACAACCTCATTCGCACCCGCACCAACCTGCGTTACGGCTGCACCATTCTTCGTCACTACATGGACATCGAACACGGCAACTGGATACGCGCCCTAGCCCGCTACAACGGCAGCCTCGGCCGTACCGTTTACCCAAACAAAGTGCTCGACGCCATGCAACGCACCTGGTTCAACCACGACTGAATAGTCACATCAGCAACGCGTTTTTCAGCAACGACCGTGGCATTCACTGTTCGTTTGTTTCATTTTCTCGAACAGTTTGCGCTGTTTTTTGCCATTTTTCCGAACCCGTTTCTGGGTAACAATTTCTCCATCCAATGCCTACTACGCAGCACCTGCAAGGTTTGCTGCCCACCATGGAGAGTTGAAATGAGCAAGATTCTGGTTCTGTACTATTCCTCTTACGGCCATATCGAAACCATGTCCAAAACCATCGCTGAAGGCGCTGCGTCAGTTGAAGGTACTGAAGTATTCATCAAGCGTGTTCCTGAGCTGATGCCGGAAGACGTGGCTCGTGGTGCCGGTGTAAAACTGGATCAGGAAGCTGATATCGCCCGTCCGGATGAGCTGGCTCTGTACGATGCCATCATTTTTGGTACCCCGACCCGTTTCGGCAACATGGCCAGCCAGATGCGCAACTTCCTCGACCAGACTGGTGGTCTGTGGGTGAAAGGCGCTCTGCAAGGTAAAGTTGGCTCCGTATTCACCAGCACTGGTACCGGTGCTGGTAACGAAACCACCATCACTTCCTTCCACAACACCCTGTTCCACCACGGTATGGTTGTGGTTGGCGTGCCTTACGGTATCCCGGAAATGTTCGACGTATCTGAACCACGTGGTGGTTCTCCATACGGTGCCGGCACTCTGGCCGGTGGTGATGGCAGCCGTCAGCCTTCCGACAAGGAACTGGCGATCGCCCGTTACCAGGGCAAACACGTTGCCGAAATTACCAAAAAGCTGATTGCAGGCTAAGCTTGTTATAGCGACAGACAAAACCTGTAACAATTGCGGGATAGTCTGTAAGCCGATACCCGGTTTGTACCGGGTATCAACAAACCGCGAGTCCCGATAAATGCAGATCGGGAAGACGGGAGAGAAGCTCTGGATTCCAGCTTCTCGATCAGATCCCCTGCCCGTTCAGCCTGGCTGAACTTCGCAGGGGGCCTACTACTGCCAACGACAGCTTTCCTCAGGACTTATCGTCCGCTTAATCATCCGATACTTCGATCACTGGCATACTGTCGGCGGCTTTACCACCACGCGCCAGTTCAACAGCCATCCGGCGCGCAGCGTGACGGTACATCATCGCCACTTCAGAACTGTCATCCGCTGCCACCACAGGCGTACCAGCATCGGACTGCTCACGAATGTATTTCGCCAGCGGCAGTGACCCCAGAACCCGGGTCTGATAAGCCTTGGCCAGACGTTCACCACCATCTTCACCAAAGATGTGTTCGGCATGACCACAGCTGGAGCAGATGTGCATGCTCATGTTTTCGATAATCCCCAGCACCGGAATGCCCACTTTACGGAACATCTCTACGCCTTTTTTGGCGTCCGCCAGGGCGATGTCCTGTGGAGTGGTGACAATAACAGAACCGGATACCGGGAATTTTTGACTCAGGGTCAGCTGGATATCACCAGTGCCTGGCGGCATATCGATCAGCAGGTAATCCAGTTCACCCCAGGCGGTCTGGCTCATGATCTGCATCAGCGCCCCAGCGACCATCGGGCCACGCCACACCATAGGAGTGTCTTCGGTGACCAGATAGGCCATCGACATACTTTTCACACCATGCGCTTCGATTGGCACAAACCACTTGTTATCAATGGTCTGAGGACGGGTCCCATCGGCCACGCCCAGCATGATGCCCTGACTCGGGCCATAAATATCGGCATCCAGCAGGCCCACGCGGGCACCATCACGCGCCAGCGCCAGCGCCAGGTTCACGGTAGTCGTGGACTTGCCCACGCCGCCTTTGCCGGAGGCCACCGCAATCACGTTTTTAACACCAGCCAGTGCTTCGCCACCTTCGTGACTTTTGTGCGGAGCAACTTCCCACTGGATATTCACGATGGCAGCACTGCAACCATCCAGATTCTCAACAGCGGTTTGCAGCAATTGGGCAACGCCGTTTTTCAGATATTCCGATGGGTAATCCAGCTGGATATCAACAGCCACAGAAGTGCCATTGATGCGGATGTCACGCACGGCCTGCGCCGTCACCAGATCGGTTTCCAGATAAGGATCGGTATAACCGGCCAGCGCGCGCTCGACCAGGCTGCGGGTAAGTTGGGTCACTCTGACCTCCCGTGTTCATACAAGTGTTAGTGGCGGATTTTACGCCGCTTGCCGCCCAGGCGGCCAGCCTGCCACAATCGCGGTTTGCACTGTTCCATCCCGGGGAAACTGCCTGTGATATCCTTCTCTGCCCGTTTACGTCAGTGGGCACGCTCATTAAAGCAACAAATCCTGATGCTGTATTGTGCCCTGCGCGACCCCGGCATGCCGGTGTTCACCCGCTGGCTGGCGATTGTGGTGGTAGCGTATGCGCTCAGTCCGATTGACCTGATTCCGGATGTTATCCCGGTGCTGGGCTATCTCGATGACGTCATCCTGCTACCGGTGGGGATCTGGCTGGTGATCCGCATGACACCACCAGAGGTGATCGAACGCGCCCGACAACAGGCCACCCTGATCAGCAGCAAGCCGGTGAACAAACGTGCTGCGGTGGTGATTGTGATTCTCTGGATCATAACCGCCCTGCTACTGGCCAAGGTTTTATGGCCATATCTGGCCACTTCCGGCTGAATCACAGCAGCCTTCCCGATTATAAGAAACAGGAATCAGACCGCTTGAATAACGCAATTTTCTGGATGGCTGGTTCCATCAGTTTTTTCTGCCTGATGGCCACCGGTGCGCGCGAGTTAAGCCACGAGTTACCCATCATGCTGTCGCTGTTTTTCCGCAGCCTGATCGGTGTGATAGTGGTCGGCACCTTGCTGCTGGCAACCGGTCAGCGTCAGCAGTTTTTCACCAAACGCCCAACGGCCCACGCCGTGCGTAACCTCTTTCACCTGGCGGGTCAGTACGGCTGGTTTATGGGGATTGGCCTGTTACCACTGGCACAGGTAATTGCACTGGAGTTTACCGTGCCGATCTGGACCACCGTGATTGCCGCACTCACCCTCGGCGAACGTATCACCACCCGCAAACTGATTGCTGTGCTAATGGGTATCTGTGGAGTCTGGGTAATTGTGCAACCGGACGCTGGCAGTTTCGACAGCGCCTCCCTGATTGTGCTGGCAGCCGCGGTGGGGTATGCCATTTCCCATATTGGCACCAAAACGCTTTCTGCCACCGACAGCTCCGTCACCATTGTGTTTTACATGTGCCTGATCCAGATGCCTCTGGCATTCCTGCTGGCGCTCCCCAACTGGCAGTGGCCTGTTGGCGCACAATGGTTCTGGCTTGGTGTGATTGGTGTGTCAGCCTTGCTGGCCCATTACTGCCTGACCAACGCCATGCGTGGCAGCGATGTTGCCCGCATCATGACCATGGATTACCTGCGCTTGCCTGCGATGGCCCTGGTCGGTGTGCTGTTCTACTCAGAACAGCTGGCCTGGACTCTGCTGGCTGGTGGCGTGCTGATGGTGATTGGAAATCTTGTAAACAATCCACAAGTTCGATTTTCTACCATCCTGTCAAAAGAATAATTTGACAAACCCAGCATGCAGACGGCTCTCTACAAATTATCTGACTTCCGATATTCTCTTTACCAATTGTAAACGCACTGTAAACGCATGGCAGAGACAGGGATTCATGACTTCTCCAAAACGCACAAGGGTAGCTATTGGCCATCGCTTGTTCACCAGCAGCACCTGCCAATTGTTTATAGTACTGGCCACGCTGCTGCACTGCAGTCTGACTCAGGCGGCCTTCGTAGCCATTCCCAACGTCAGCGCAACCAAGGATTTGAGCTGTCTGAATCAACGCACCGGTTCGGGCTTTAACTGTACTGCAAAAGAGTTTACGGTTAATACCGCGTTCAGCGCAGCAGCAGGGACGCCCCCGTTCTGCATGGCAGGACAGGAATTCGAGTTTATCGTGGACGTAGAATTGTCAGGCAGTAATGCCAATCGCTACGATATCGGTTTTTTCGTCGGTCAAACCGGCAATGATCCGGCCAATAGCAGCGCTGGCCAGCTCTGTTCCGTGGCAACCTTCCCTACGTCACCATCGCCTTGGGCAGCGCTCAATAGCAACGCATGTGGTGACTATCTCAGCGCCGGCGAAACTATTAACACGATCGACAAAATCAAGGTTGTTTGTGCAACAGACACAACGACCAACACCCTGCAAATTCCATACGTACTGACCTATGTACAAAATGCCGGTGGAATCTGTAACGGCCCGTCAGATGTAAAAACTGATACCGGATCCAAATGCAAAAGTGGCTCAGCATCCGTAAGTGGTGTAAAAGCCGTGCAGGTTGGTGTTTGGATGGACGTCACCAAAGCGACCATTCCATCATCAAGTAACCAAAGCTTCACCTACACAGCATCTGCACCTAGCGGCTACAAAGTAATTGCACTAACAGGCGCGACCAGCCTGACCACGACCGGCACTTCGGGGGGGACTTATACCCCCGCAAGCATTGAACTGGCCACCAACACAACCACGTTCTCACTAAAGAACGGCGAAACGGCTCGTGTGTTCATGACAGTGGCGAGTGACGGCTCCGCCCAGCCACTGACCGTCACCGAAACCGCTCAATCTGGCTGGGATCCAACGGCCACCATCAGCTGCACCGGCCCCGCCACCAGCAATAACAATACCCGAATGATGACAGCATCGCTGAGTGCTGCAGCCCCATCAGCGGCCTGTACGATTACCAACACCAAACGTCCTACCATCACCATGAAGAAAATATCGATTGGGGATGTGGGCAGCTTTACTTTTACCGGCACCAATACCTGGGCTAGTCAGACATTAACTACTACAGCATCCAATACCGAGGTTACTGGCAGCACCCAGGTCCTGCCACAGTATGTTGAAACCACTATTGCCGAAACCAATATCAGCGGCTTCCGACTGGATGACTTATCCTGCATCGTTGCAGGTAGCCCAGTTGCCTACGGAAGCACCAGTTATGATTTTCAGTCGAGTTATCAAGCCGTTACGTTTGACAGCAACGTGATGTCACCAGGGGCAGACATTATCTGTACATCGACCAGTGTTCGTCGCCGTACCTTACAGGTTATCAAGGTGTTAAATCCAACGATTGATGCAGGCAAATTTGTACTTGCCATGCAATACGATCATGTCGGCATCAACACCGGAAATACCCAGACTGTTTCCTCCGAGATTGGCGGCCATAATACCAACGTATCAGCCACAGTGGACGTAACCGGCAATATGGTTGTGTCGGAAGCTGTAGGTGATACCAGCACCAATATGGCCAACTATTCGCCGAGTATCAGTTGTAATACCAGCCCGGTGACCAGCAGTACCGGCAGCACGTCACTGGCGTTTGTAATGCCGAATCTGGATGTGTTGTGCACATTTACCAACATCCGCAAGTCGGCCAGCCTGGTGCTGAAGAAACAATGGCAGGTAGGCATTCCTGGCGACACAGCAACCATAAGCTCCAGCGGTTTTATCAATAACGGCACCTCCGGTGCGGTGGTAGCCGACAGCACGGGTAATAACCTTGGTAGCGGTACAGCTTTTACCGTGTATTCCGGTGAGTCTGGCACGATTGCCGAAACCTTTAATGTGGGGACCGCCAACAACTACAACAGCAGCATTGCCTGTACCGGCACCAATGGTTTGTCGGGCGCTATTCTCACCGTACAACCCATTGATACTGCCATTCAGTGCATCATCACCAACGCTCGCAAGTCCGCCAACCTGACCGTACGCAAGCAGTGGATCAATTCCGATCCGGGCACTCAGGTCAACGTACAGAGCAACGGTATGATCAATACTGCCTACAGCGGCAGCTCGTCATCCGGTGGCAATACCCTGACCACCGGCACCTCGGTAAAAGCCTATGTCACGGAGCAGGCTACCTTCTCGGAAACCTATACGATTGGTTCAGCCAGCAACTTCGTCAGCTCAGTTACCTGTAGCGGCACCAGTGGATTTGACAGTGCCACTGGCACCCTGACCGTAAATGTCGCCGATACCGACATTATCTGTACCTACAGCAACCAGGCGAAAAAACCGATTATCACCGTGACCAAAAACACGGCCGTGGTGAGAGACCCGTTAAACGGCACCAACACCCCGAAAAACATTCCGGGTGCGGTAGTCGCTTATAACATTGAGGTGGTCAACAGCGGCCCAGGTGCCGTTGATGCCAACACACTGGTGATTTCGGATGTGATTCCGAACAACGTCAAACTGTTCGTGGGGGATGCAGGCAGTGGCGCACCGGTCAGCTTCACCGATGGCGCCATCAGCAGCGGGCTGGGCTGGGTTTACTCAGGACTGTCGAATGGAACCGATAGCGTCGACTTCTCAAACGATGGTGGTATCAGCTGGAACTACGTTCCGACCCCGGATGCTGACGGTTATGACAACAACGTCAGCCACATCCGCTTCAAACCAACCGGCGCCATGAACGCCTCCTCCGGTACCAACTACCCATCCTTCAAGGTGCGGTTCCTGGTGGGTGTGAAGTAATTCCGATGATTGCTCCGGGGTCTGCTTCTTATAGCGGGCCCCAGAGCAGCTTCAGAGCTACCAGCAAGGTCACCACTTCGTAAATACGTTTGATCGTTGCATTACCGGCCTTGATAGACGTATTGGCACCAAGATAACCACCAATTGCCGATCCCAGTAACAAGGCCGGAATCCAGCTCCACTGCACATCGGCCACGGCTCCCATCGTCACGGCACCACTACCGTTCCAACCCAGACCAACGGCTACCAGGGTGTGAGCGACGGCCAGTTTGTATTCCAGACCAAACCAGTACACCAGCCACAGGGTCACAAACAGGCCGCTGCCTGCCGACAAGGCACCGTTGATAAAGCCGATCAGCAGCAACACCAGCCCGCCAATAATCATCCCCTGCAGGTTGTGGTTACGCTCGTTGGCTACCACACCCAGTGACGGTTTGAACACCGAATACAGGCTCAACATCAGCATCAGAATACCTAACGCCTGCTCAGCCATCCGATCATCAATGTTCAGGACAAACAGCGCGCCTGCTACCACACCGGGAATACCACTACCAGCAATCAGCGCCAACAGCCACAATCGCAAATGTCCTTCACGCAGATGGCGGCCGGTGGCACCAACACCCAGCGCCACCGTGGCAATCTTGTGGGTGGCCAATGCCAGCGGGAACGGTAAACCCATAAAAATCAGCATTGGCAGCTGAATCAAACCCGCTCCGCCCCCCGCCAATGCCGAAAACCAGTTGGCAGCGATGGCAAGGCCAAGGAGAATAATGTGTTCGCTATACTGCATTCTGCGTCCCGAGACTGTTTAATCCACCCGAATCACCGCGAAGGATGATTATGAAATTTGCGCTCTACTACTACGATGCCTGCCCTTTTTGCCAGCGAGTGCTGCGTGTCCTCCCTGACCTCAAGGTGGAAGTCGAAAAACGCAACGTTCTGACCAATGCCGGATACCGTCAGCAGCAGTACGCCGCGACCGGTCGCACCACCGTTCCGGTACTGCGACTGGAAGACGAATCCGGCAAGGAAAGCTGGATGTTCGAGTCAGCCGATATTATTCGTTTCCTGCAGGCGCAGTAATTCCGGCAAAACTGGCCAGTACCGCCGGGTCGGCCAGCATGCGTTTGACCGTATCAACCACGGCCTGGGTCTGCGGATCCACTTCCAGATTGATACGGTCCCCCACCACCGCGGTACCAAAGGTGGTGACGTCGCGGGTTTCCGGAATCAGATGTACCGCAAAACGGTCATCCTTCACTTCCGCAATGGTCAGGCTACAACCGTTCAACGCCACATACCCCTTGTCGAGCAGATATGGAGCCATGTCTGACGGACGTTCGAACCACAACACCAGATTATTGGCAGACTCAATACGCTCCAATACCGTCACCTGCCCCATAATGTGGCCAGACAACAGATGACCACCAATCTCGTCACCCATTTTGGCCGCTCGTTCGATATTCACTTCAGAACCCGCTTGCAGCGCACCAAGGTTGGTCAGGCGCAAGGTCTGGCCAATAGCATCAAAGGTTACCTTGCCAGCATCAATCGTGCGCACGGTCAGGCAAGTACCGTTCAGGGCTACCGATGCTCCAATCTGCAGACCGGTCTGCAAGGCGGGCGGGAAATTGAGGGTAAACGAGGCAAAATCTTCTTTACGATCCACCGCTGCAATCGGCAAACGGGTCTGAACAATACCGGTGAACATATCGAACTCCTGATAGATATTGCCCGGTAATCGCTGTCAGATAGGTCGGATTACCGGCGGGTAGCCAGCATTATGCACTATACTGACTATATAGTCCGAGGCGGGGAGGCCACCGCATGACAACCGAAAAGACAGGCCTGATTCTCTCGGGTGGTGGTGCTCGTGCGGCATATCAGGTAGGCGTACTGAAGGCCGTTCATCATCTGCTGCCACGAGGACACGTCAATCCGTTTCAAGTAATATCCGGCACCTCTGCTGGTGCTATCAACGGCATTGCACTGGCCAGTTACGCCGAAGACTACCGACGCGGCATTCGCCATCTGGAACGGATCTGGAGCCACTTTTCGTGCGACCAGGTCTATCGCACCGACCTTGCCGGCATGTCCGGCTCATTATTACGCTTCAGCCGAGCACTGCTGATTGGTCGCCAATTCCGCCAGGATCCGGTTTCTCTTCTGGATAATCGCCCGCTGGCTGAACTTCTGCACGAAGTGATTCATTTTGCCGCCATTCAGAAAGCCATCGACAATAAAGCCCTGCATGCGGTAGCCGTCAGTTGTTCCGGACTTGAAAGCGGTGAATCCGTGAGCTTTTTTGAAGGACATCCGGATATTCCCGATTGGGATCGACGCAGACGCCTCGGTCGCCGCAGCCGCCTGACGCTTGAACACCTGATGGCATCCTCCGCCATTCCCATGGTGTTCCCGGCCGTTTTTCTGGGTGACCAGTATTATGCCGATGGTGCCGTACGCCAGCTCGCCCCCATTAGTCCGGCCCTGCATATGGGCGCCCATAAAATCATGGTAATCGGAGTCGGTGCTACGGCCATCAACAAACCCGACCCTTGCCGCGTAGACAAAACCTACCCCTCGGCAGCCAAGCTGATGGGCCATATGCTGAATGCCGCATTTCTCGACAGCATGGAGTCCGATGTTGAACGCCTGTTGCGCATCAACCGCACCCTGCGCAACATTCCCCTGGCCGTGCGCCAGCACACCGGTATGGAGTTAAAACCTATCCGCCTGCTGGAAATCAGCCCCAGCCGATCCCTTGATTCCGTCGCTGGTGAACATGCCGACGAAATGCCGAGAGCACTCAAATACGTATTACGCGGCAGCGGCAACATCAGCACCCAGGGCTCCGGACTTTTAAGTTACCTTTTGTTTTCGGAGGGTTACTGCCGACAGCTGATTCAGCTAGGCTTTGATGACGCCATGGCAAAAGCTGCCGACATCAGGGACTTTTTCAGAGAGTTTTTTAATGACAGCCAACTCAGCTAGACCCTACGCCTATCAACGCATCGTGGTTCTGACAGGGGCCGGTATTTCCGCCGAGTCCGGCGTAAACACCTTCCGCGATAACGGTGGTCTGTGGGAAAACCATCGGATTGAAGATGTCGCCACCCCGGAAGCCTTTGAACGGAACCCAGAGCTGGTACAACGTTTTTACAACCTGCGCCGGGCACAACTGACGGAAGTCAAACCTAACGCCGCCCACCTGGCACTGGCTAACTTTGAGCAGGAATACGATGGCGAATTCCTGCTGGTCACCCAGAACGTGGATGACCTGCACGACCGCGCTGGCAGTCAAAAACTGCTGCATATGCACGGCGAGTTAAAAAAAGTCCGTTGTGTGCGTACACATCGGGTCTATGACTGGAGCGACGACATCACCGACAACACCTTGTGTGAATGCTGCCAGCAGCCTAACCTGCGTCCGCACATCGTCTGGTTTGGCGAAATGCCGCTGTTTATGGATGAAATCTACCGCGCCTTGCAGAGCTGCGATCTGTTTATCAGCGTTGGCACCTCCGGCCACGTTTATCCGGCGGCGGGATTTGTGGAACTGGCCACCCAGGCCGGAGCCGACACGATCGAAATCAACCTCGAACCGTCGCAGGTCAAGGATGCCTTCCAGGAGCACATTTATGGCAAGGCCGGTCTGATGTTACCCATGTATCTGACAAAGCTGCTGCAAGCCTGCCAGGCCAGCAAGGACGCCTGAGCGCACTTGCAGACCAACGGCCATCAGACAACGGCCCGCCCTTCACACTGCGGGCAGTAGATGTGACCGGTACGCAGGTGGTACAACACCCGTGTACCTGGCTCCAGCACGGCCTGACAACTATCACACAAGGCACCACAGGACAGCACTTCGTACCCCAGGCCACTTACCGGCTGCACCACCCCACCAATACGACGGCCACGCGGTTCATCCTTGACGATGTCCTGGCGGTAATACTCCTCGTACTCCAGCCACATCGGAATCATGTCTTCCGGCACCCCGTGCAAGCGCATACAGTCGACCAGCAAGCCAAGACGGTGATCGTAAACTTCGTTGGATATCACCATCCAATGATGGGAGTTCCGGGGACGATCACCAAAAAAGCAGGGCTCACCACTGAACAGGCGCTTGTAGAAACTGAACACCTTTTCTTTCGAGCGCTGTTTGTTGGAGTTATGGAAATACGGCGACATGATCGGGTCTTCAAATACCCGATCATAAAAAGTATCAAGAATTCGCCCGAGACGATTATCTTCCTCCAGCATGGCCCACAACTCTGGATGCGTGGCCGGATACGGACGTTCATCATCCGCCAGCTCGGCCTCCTGAGAACCTTCCTGCGCCGCTTCGGCCACCAGCAAGGAATTGGGATGATTCTGAAAGGTAAAAGCGTCGGCTAATACACGGCGACCATCAACACCATTCGCCAACATCCAGCTGCGCGCAGCCTGTACCGCACCGTCACTGCCACACAGGACATACAGACGCTGTCCATCGTCACCTGCCACCAGACCGGAACAGATATCCGCCAATAACTGAGGATCACGGGCCGAACCAGCGACACTGGCGTAATCCAGCATCGGTTTGCTGTCTGCCAGCGCCGTCAGAGCAGCGTCCATATACAAACCTCTGGCCTGACTGGCCATATGCCGCACGCGCACCAGACGAGGTTCGTCCGCTCCCATACGCTCAACCGTATCAAGGGTCAGGCCATACACAGACGACATTCCCACACCAAAGGCCAGCAGGCCAATTTCAGCAACACCAGACGGCACCAGCACCTGGCCCTGCGGTTTGGAAATACGGATTTCATCCCCCACCGCCAGCTCGTCCACCAGCCAGCTGCTGACCAGACCACCTTCAACCTTGCGGATATGGCACTCCAGATACCAGGTCATCATCGGTGTACTGGCCAACGAATAAGGGCGGCAGATGCCGGATGGATGCCAGATATCAATAAACTGGCCTGGCTGATATTCGGGATTAAACGACGCTTCGATGGCGATACGCACAATATCGTCGGCCAGAAACTCTTTTTCAGCTACCATACCTGTGTAGGTCAGATCCGCATTCACCGGTTGCTGCATTTCAAGGAAATCACGCACGGTGGTTTTGCAGGGCAAAAAATAGCCTTTTTCCACCAGTTCCGGTGCCAGGCGACCATGTTCAAGCTCTTCACCATCGGCTTTGGTCGACTTCATCATACAGGCGTTGCACACCCCGTTACGGCAGCTGTTGCGCAGCTCCAGCCCCTGACGCAACAACCCCAGCAGCAGGTTTTCCCCTTCACGAATGTGCCAAGTCTGTCCCTGGTAACGGATTTCAGGCATATCCAGCTCCTGTTGCTCGGCACCTGGCCGTTTGAAGTGCTCGTTAAAAATGGCGGCATGGTAAAAAAGTCAGCCACAAAACCATACAGGCTGAATCAAGAATCCGCACGTTACCCGTGGAATTGACCAAAGGGTTACACCGGATTGTGAAAATCAGGCATAAAAAAGCCCGGCAGAAACCGGGCCTGGCGCGACCAGTCCACTGTTTCCTCAGTAGGACTGACCACGATAAAAACGCTTGGGGCTTTTGTTGTCAGGCTCGGACACGTCGTTGCGCTTCACCTTCTCCCGATATTCAACACCCCGATAGGTGCGGACGACTTCTTCGGCGTCCCCTTCCGGAAGGCTGGTGCCAACCGGTGTTAACAGTCGATAGGCAACTCCACGATACAACTCAACGCGTGCCTCATAACCGTCAGGAACCACTTCCATCTGCAAGCGCAAAAATTCGCGCCGGGCCGATAACGACAGCAATTCCAGAAACGCTACCGCGGCGTCAAACAGTTCCTGAACACCACTGGCAAGAGACTCCAACACCATGTGGTAAGCCACCTCGGTGTCTTTTCTCCATTTAAGACTCTTGCCTGTTACCACTTCATACTTCAATGCCAATGCCAGCAACGCCTGCTGAGCCTGGCCATCCATTACCATCGTGCCCATTCAGATTCTCATATATTCAATGAAGGAATCCGGCCTGGTACTTTGTAGAAACACTCCCCTCTGCCCTACCTGATCACATACCTGACCAGACATGCAGTCCGGAAACCGAAGATCACTCCCATACTCCCCAGTACAGGACTACCATGATCAACACCCGTTTTATGGGCATTCCGAACAGGCGCTATTGTGAAAATTTCGAGACAGGCTTCAACGAAAAAACGTCAAATACGAACCAAACGGTATCAATTCCTGACGAGCGGCAGCACCAGTCAGGAATTGATCTCTATTGATAGCAAGATCACCTAGCAAGCTCGCAACACTCTGTGATTAATCATTAAAATCAACAACTTAGTCAATGATTGTCATTTTACCAGATTGCACTACAATGTGTCTTTTCAGGCCAGCAATTCAAAACAACCCGCCGAAAAAACAACACCGTTTATTAAAACCTCAACACGGTGAATACCCGGATAATGCTGCCGGGTTGTCATCGATGCCAACGACAAACGCTTTTGCAGCAGACAGGTCTGGCCTGCCGCCAGGGTGATATTTTTCAGTTTGAATACCTTGGCTGACGTAGAACCATTGGCCTTGACGTAATGCACCTGAAAATCCACAACCGCTTTCTGCTCATCAGCCGTCGGGTTCTGCAGTTCGAATCCAAGCACAATAGACTCTCCCATAACCGCCTGCTGATTATCAAAAGTGCTCGTCACCAACCGGATCGGACTGCCATTTTCGAAACCCAATACAGCCAGTGCACCGGCATCGCCACGTTTGACGGCACTTCGCAACGCATGGCGGATAATCCATTCCCGCTCCGGACTCGCGCCCTCCGACCAGCGCCGAGCCACATCCACCAGCAACTGCGGATGATCCTTGCCAATATCATTGAGGTTATTGGCAACCGAACGCCGGACATACAATGCCGGGTCATCTTTTAACAATTCCAGCAACTCCAGCACCAGCGCTGGATCTTTCTGGAACTCCGGCAACCGCCCGGCCCATGGCAAGCGAGTACGGGTTCCTTCCGATACCAGGCGTCGCACATGCTCATTCTCATCCGTCGCCCAAACCCGCAACTGCTCCAGCGTTTGCTGGGTGTGCCGCTGGATAAATGGCCGGATACTGAATTCTGCCGTAAACAGGCAGGTCAGATGATTCAACGCTTGCAAGGACACCTGCAGGTGTTCCAAACCGAACTGACTGACAAAACTGGTATGAGGCAAATAGAAGAACCCACCCAGAGCAAAACCATCCACTGGCAGCGGCTCGGCAGTTGATGCCAATAGAATCGCTACCGCCTCGGGATAGTCCGCTGGCAAACAGCCAGCCAGACAACGCCCCAGATGACGACCACGGTCCAGCAACTCCAGTTCGAGGTAACCGGTTTCGGCCTGCGCTATAAACGCGGCCGAATCAAATGCCGGGTAAACCAGGGCAATCTGACGCGCCAGTTCTCTGGGGACCTCAAGGCCATAACGTTCTTTTAATGGCGCAGCCACCGGGTCACCCCCCTCAGAAATCGTCGTACGGACGACCGTTAACCAGACGTAACAGGCTACGGGTCAAACGCCACGCCGCCCACACCCAAACCACCAGCAACACCAGCCATCCCACAAACACCATGGCCAGAACAGTGCCCACCAGCGTCCAGACCGAACCCCAGACAAACACCTTCAGCAAATTACGGTAATGACCGTCAAACCGGGTGCCACGGGCATCACCTCTGGCAATCCAGGCCCAGATTCCGCCCACCAACCAGAAAATACCGGTGAACAAACCGGTAATCATCAGCACACAGGCAATCAGCGCCTGGGTACGTGCATCGTTTTCTTGTGGCGAGAGATGATTCATCTCTGACATCCAGACCTCCTGTTAACCGCCCCAAAGCGGCATTAACTCATTCATCAGACCAGTAACGCCGACACCAGCGCCGATCAGCCATAATACCGAACCCTTGCGCATGATCAGCCACCAGCCACCCAGCAGTAACAGCGGCACATCCAGCCAATGACTGACTGCGGCCGGCAGCACCGGGTTGATCAGTGCCGCCAGCAATATGCCCACCACGATGGCATTGGCACCCGCCACCGCCGCCACTGCACCGGGTCGTGTTTGTAACCAGTGCCAGACCGGCAGAGCGGCGATCAGCAATAAAAATCCGGGTAAAAACAGAGCCAGCAACGCCAGTACGGCACCGAAGACAGGGCCGTTATCAGTCGTTAAAGCTCCCAGCCAGCTGGCAAAGGTGAACAAGGGCCCCGGCATGGCCTGCGCCAGACCATAACCGGTCAGGAACTGTTCGGCACTGACCAGACCCGGGGTTACCAATCCTTGCTCCAGTAACGGCAACACCACATGGCCACCACCGAATACCAGCGCTCCGGCCCGATAGAAAATGTCGAGCAGGCTTGCGGTATCACTCACACCCGCCAACAGCGGCAACCCTGCCAGCAATAACAGAAATATCACACCACACAGCAGAGCCGTCCGGCGTCCATAACCAACCGCCAGCCGGGTTGTTGGCAATGCGGATACGCCCTGTAAACGCCAGTATCCAAACCCGGCACCGGCAATCACCAACAGCACCGATACCAGCGCCCCTTGCCAACACCACAACAAAAACGCGGCCAGTATTGCCAGACCTCGCCGCTGATTATCCGGGCATAACTTGCGCGACATTCCCCACACCGCATCGGCCACCACAATGGCTGCCACCAGCTTGAGTCCATGCACCACACCCGCCAGCAGGCTGTTGTCCACCTTGAACAACCAGATCGCCGCAACGGCCATCAACAGCGCCGACGGCAAAGTGAAACCGATAAATGCCGCAATACCACCCGCCCAGCCGGCACGTAATAACCCCAGGGCAAACCCCACCTGACTGCTCGCTGGGCCGGGTAAAAACTGGCACAAGGCCAACAGGGAAGAATATTGATGAGCATCGAGCCACTGGCGTTTATCCACCAGTTCACGCTGGAAATAGCCAAGATGGGCAACCGGCCCACCAAACGAGGTAAGACCCAGTTTCAGAAAAATCAGAAAAACGTCGACAACCCGGTGAAGCCCGACTGACGGCGAAGGCGGTGACATGTTCACTCCTGTAGAGCAGACCGGGCCAAGGCTGAAAGCCCCGCTCCCGGTTTCCGGACCGGATGTTGTATTAAGACAACACTCAGGCCCGATGATAACGGCAAATATTAACAATTACCCTTTTTCGCTTGTCCCGGTGGACAGAAACCACCGCCACCATCATGACGACCACCACCGTCATGATGGCCACCATCCCGATGCCCACCACCGTCATGGTGACCCGGGTCGACCACAATAGAACCATCCGGTGTGTACAGGGCACAGCCCGATAACATCACCAGCATCAGCAGACCCATTGCCAAAAGCTTCATAAGACCTCCGATCGTCGCTTCCTTGATTCATTATGAAATGCACAGTACCGACAGTCGCGGATTTCATCCAGTTGTCGAATTCCGGATTGCAAACCTGCGTTCACAATCGCCGACGAAACCCACATTTTTGTTGTTCCGTCAGGGTGCGCCATGATTCGTCGGCCCCCAAAATGCTCTCGATATTCGAGATCAGCCGTGATTGTCTGCAAACGTCCTCCTGTCGGCACGGTACGACCAACACAATTGACAGCTATTTGCCCCCGGCCTAGCGTTGCATCAGACCCGCGTATTCAAAACAGAGGAGAAAGGTATGGCTTCAGGATGGGCACCGGAAGGTGCTGTTCAGGACCAGATTGATGCCAGCATCGACGATGCTGTTGAGCAGGCACGCCGCAAGTTGCCCAGCGGTGAAAGCCTGGAACATTGTGAAGACTGCAACGCCCTGATCCCCGAAGCCCGGCGTGTCGCTGTTCCTGGCGTCCGGCTTTGTATCCGCTGCCAGGCCGAGCAGGAAAAACATGAGGTACGTCATAGCCTTATCAACCGTCGTGGCAGCAAGGACAGTCAGCTCCGTTAACGCCTGCGGATCACCATCAGAATCCGGTAACACCGTTGCATCCGGCGCGCCAATCAAGCAGCATGAGCCTCGGAATCAACAATTATGATGGATGGACTCAAGATGGCTATTCACCCGCAAGCGGGACAAATCGCACCACTCGATACCCTCGTTAACGTTCCAGCGCTGGTTGCAGCCTATTACCGTCTCCAACCGGATATCATCAGTTATCCGGAACAGAAAGTGGCCTTTGGTACTTCCGGCCACCGTGGTTCTGCGTTGAGTACCACCTTCAACGAAAACCACATTGCTGCCATTTGTCAGGCAATTGCTGAGTATCGCGCCGAAGCTGGCGTGAAGGGTCCGTTGTATCTGGGTAAAGACACCCACGCCCTGTCCGAAGCGGCCTTTGGTACTGCCATGGAAGTTCTGGTCGCCAACGGTGTACGTGTACGTATTCAAGACGGCGGTGGTTACACCCCTACTCCGGTGATTTCCCACGCAATTCTGACCCACAACGCCGATGCCGATCCGGACGATCTGGCTGACGGTATTGTGATTACCCCTTCCCACAACCCACCGGAAGACGGCGGTATCAAATACAACCCGGCCAAAGGTGGCCCGGCTGATACCGACATCACCAAGTGGATTGCCGATCGCGCCAACCAGCTGCTGGCGGAAGATCTGGAAGAAATCGAATGGGTTCCGGCCGAAGATGCTGATGACAGCAGCCTGGTCGAAGACTTTGACTTTATCGGCCACTACGTCAACGACCTTGGCAACGTGATCGATATGGAAGCCATCAGCAAGGCTGGCATCCGTATTGGTGTTGACCCAATGGGTGGTTCAGGCCTGCACTTCTGGAAGCCGATCGCCAAAAAGTACAACCTCAATATTACCCTGGTGAATGAGAAGGTTGATCCGTCGTTCTCGTTTATGCCGCTGGATAAAGACGGTCGTATCCGTATGGACTGCTCCTCTCCATACGCCATGACCAACCTGCTGGCCCTGAAAGACGATTTCGACATCGCCGTTGGTAACGACCCTGACTACGACCGTCACGGTATCGTGTGTAAAGGCTTTGGCCTGATGAACCCGAACCATTACCTGGCCGTTGCGATTGAATACCTGGCAACTCATCGCCCGAACTGGCCACAAAACGTCAAGTTCGGCAAAACCCTGGTGTCCTCCGCCATGATCGACCGCGTGGTTAAAGGCCTGGGTCGTGAACTGTGTGAAGTTCCGGTTGGCTTCAAGTGGTACGTTGACGGTATGTACAGCGGTGAAATGGCGTTTGGTGGCGAAGAGTCTGCCGGTGCGTCTTTCCTGCGTCATAACGGCAAGGTCTGGACCACCGACAAGGATGGTTTCATTCTGGCGCTGTTGGCAGCGGAAATTCTGGCCGTTACCGGCAAAGACCCACAACAGCTGTACGAAGAGCAGGTTGCCCGCTACGGTCGTCCGTACTACACCCGTATCGACGTACCATGCAGCGCCGAAGCCAAAAAAGTGCTGTCCAACCTCAACGCCCAGTCCGTCAAGGGTGACATGCTGGCCGGTGACGCCATCACGGCCATTCTGACCCATGCTCCGGGTAACGGCGCTGCTATTGGTGGTCTGAAAGTAGAAACCGCCAACGGCTGGTTTGCTGCCCGCCCGTCCGGCACCGAAAACGTCTACAAGATCTACCTGGAAAGCTTTATATCCGAAGAACACGTAGCGCTGCTGGAGGCCGATGCCAAGGCACTGGTAAACAGCGTTCTGGGGTAACCCACGAAGCTGCTGGCCGTTATTCCCGCGAATAACGCCCTCTAAACAAAAACGGCTGCCTTGGGCAGCCGTTTTTGTTTAGAGGGCGTTCTCAATTAAGCAAGCCAGATGACAGCCAACACCAAACAGAGCATCGACAGGTAATTCCTGACCAAGCGTTCAGAAACTCCTATAGCAAGAACGTGGATCTATTTTTACAAATAGTTTCGAGGCTACCCGGCATTCACCGCCGGGTAATTATCTCAGGCAAGAGTATTGATCAATACTCCATCTTCAACTGCTTGAACAAAACGTTTACGCAATCGCTCGGGATTATTAAGGTGTTTAAGTGCATCAGCCATCGTTTGGCGCCCTTCCGAAACCAATTTGAACAATGCATCCTCAAACTCTACAGTATCCTCCACCACCGGTTGCTGACTTATCGGTTTCTGCCCATGCTCCTCCTGTAAGCTCAGGTTTAGCCCACCGTCAGTGCGGGCGTCTTTCACCGACAACGCACCACTGTTGTCCGCCAGTTTGATACGCAGACGCAGGTTGTTGGGAGAGTCGGCATTTTTCAGAGCTTCGTCCAGAGAAATACGGCCTTCGCGGAACAGGCGGAACAAGGCTCCGTCGAACGTCTGCATGCCAAGGTTTTCCGACTTTTCCATCACCTCTTTGATCAGGTGGAATTCACCACGCATGATCATGTCTTCCACGGTTTTGGTGCCCAGCATCACTTCTACAGCCGCGCAGCGTTTGCCTTCGACGGTTGGCAACAGACGTTGGGAAATAAACGCGCGCAGGTTCTGGGCCAGCCCCATCAACAGCTGCGGACGACGCTCTTCCGGGAACATGTTGATAATACGTTCCAATGCCTGGTTAGCGTTGTTGGCGTGCAGGGTGGAAATCGCCAGGTGGCCAGTTTCGGCAAACGCCAGCGCGTGCTCCATGGTTTCGCGGTCACGAATCTCACCAATCAGAATCACATCCGGCGCCTGACGCAGGGTGTTTTTCAGAGCAGCATGGAAACTCTTGGTATCCGTGCCCACTTCCCGCTGGTTCACGATACATTTCTTGTGCTTGTGAACGTATTCCACCGGGTCCTCAATGGTGATGATATGGCCACCCGCACTGGCGTTACGGTGGTCGATCAGCGCCGCCAGCGAGGTCGACTTGCCGGAACCGGTGCCGCCCACGAACAGGATCAGGCCGCGCTTGGACATGATCACTTCCTTGAGGATCGGCGGCAGGTTCAGCTTGTCGAGGTTCGGAATTTCGGTGTTGATGTTACGCGCCACAATCGAGACTTCGTGGCGTTGTTTGAAAATGTTGATACGGAAACGGCCAGACGCATTCGAAATCGCCAGGTTCATTTCCAGCTCGCGCTGGAATTCCACCCGTTGCTCGTCGTTCATCAGCGAATCCGCAATACGGGCAACATCACCAGGGCTGAGTGGCTCACGCGCCAGTGGTTTGAGAACGCCCTGGAATTTGGCACATGGTGGAGCGCCGGTGCTCAGGTACAGGTCGGAACCATCTTTGGTTGCCAGCAAATGCAGCCAGGAATCCATGCTCATTGCCAGAGTCTCTCCATTAATTGCAAATAAATCAGCCAGTTACAAAATCAGAATTGATTACGGGCGCCAGTGTGACGCAGATCCGGTAAAGCCGACAGCCTACCAGTCAAGTTGGCTTCAATGTACGCGCCGAACGGCAAAAATCGCACCAGATTGTGATATTAGTCACATTTACAGGTGATTTGAAATTGGCGGGGGAAAACAGGCGTTCAGGTACGCATGATAGTCATGGTGCCACTGGCCAACGGACCACGCACACATTCGAGATAATGTACAAAACCGGCGTTAAAACTGACCAGACGATGCGGCTGGATTTCCTGCACGCTGCCCGGCAAATAAAGCAGCACCACCCCTTCATCAATCCACAGATGTTTGCGTGACGTAGCCGCCGTGCCATTAAACGTGTAACGGCCATATCGGCAAAAACGGATACGAAAAAGATCCAGACCATCCTGCCCCGGTGGCACCCGTAAAGACTGACATTCAAGAACAGGTACGTCAGCATCCGCAATGCCCGGCACCACAGGCGGCTGCACAAGATCATCGATGCGGATGTTCATCGCCAACGCCAGACGCGCCAGCACCCCCACGGTCGGGCTTTTCAGGCCGGACTCGATATCCATAATCACGGAACGACTGACACCCGAACGCTCCGCCAACGACTGCAGGGTTTCCCCGGTGGTCATACGGTAGCCACGAATCACCGAACTCAAGGTTGCAAGGTCGGGAATCGAATCAATACGAGCCGGACGGTTACCCATCCCAATATCTGGGGGAATAGTCATATCTGAACTGTAGCAAGGACAAAACCGCCTGCAAGCAGCGCGGTGGGCGCGCATTGTCGCTGATTCAGCGCCGAAGCGAAATCGCCGGGCACGAAATACTGATAATGGGGTCAGACCAGAACGGACATCCCGACAATTGCCAAAATACTCGACCAGCACGCCGGGACTGGTTACCGTGACACAGGGCCAACATCCTTGCCCTTATCAACACTCAGGAGAAGCACCATGTTTGTTGCCATGAACCGTTTCCGGATTGCTCCGGGACGCGAGCAGGATTTTATCGATATCTGGAAAAGCCGCGAATCCTACCTTAGCGGAGTTCCGGGTTTTGTCAGTTTTAACCTGTTAAAAGGTCCGGTGACCGCCGAATACAGCCTGTTTGCATCACACTCGGTATGGGAATCCGCACAAGCCTTTGAAGACTGGACACACTCAGAAGCGTTCCGTAAGGCCCACGCCAATGCCGGTGGCCCGCGCAAGGATATTTACCTCGGCCCACCACAGTTGGAACTGTTTGAATCGGTACTGGGTGAAGGCTGATACCAGCACACCATAACGTCCACAGCCAGAAATACCAAAAACAGAACCACCCTAAACAAAAAAGGGTGCCGTGGCACCCTTTTCTGTTTTGATGATCAGGCCTGCAGCCTGATCAGTCGATTGCAGTAGAACCAATCTTGTGGATAGACAGGTCAGCACCGTTAAATTCGTCTTCTTCAGACAGACGCAGACCAGCCACCGCCTTGACCAGACCATACACCACAAAACCACCCGCCAGTGCGATAACCACGCCAATCAGAGAACCCACCAGCTGCGACATAAAGGTCACACCACCCAGACCGCCGAACGATGTCAGGCCGAAAATACCGGCCGCAACACCACCCCACAGACCACACAGGCCATGCAGCGGCCATACACCCAGCACGTCGTCGAATTTCGGGAAACGGTTCTGAGCCAGGGTAAACATGAATACAAACAGCGCACCGGCAACACCACCAACCACCAGCGCACCAATCGGGTGCATCAGATCAGAACCAGCACATACCGCCACCAGACCCGCCAATGGACCGTTATGAATAAAGCCCGGGTCCTTTTTGCCAACGACCATGGCAACCAGAGTACCACCCACCATAGCCATCAGACTGTTCACTGCCACCAGACCGGAAATCGCCGTCACAGTCTGGGCTGACATCACGTTAAAGCCGAACCAGCCCACCGCCAGAATCCAGGCCCCCAGAGCCAGGAACGGGATATTCGATGGTGCAAACGCCACCACCTTGCCACCACGGTAACGACCGTTGCGGGAACCCAGCAAGTAAATAGCACCAAACGCAATCCAGCCACCGACAGCATGAACCACGATAGAACCGGCGAAATCATGGAAAGCGGCACCAAAGGTGGCCGTCATCCACTCCTGGAAACCATAGTTGCCATTCCAGACCATGCCTTCGTACAGAGGATAGACAAAAGCAACACACAGGGCCGAAGCCGTCAGAATCGGATAAAAACGCGCACGCTCAGCAATACCACCGGAGACAATCGCCGGAATCGCCGCCGCAAAGGTCAGCAGGAAGAAAAACTTCACCAGGTCGTAACCGTTGTTACCGACCAGCTGGTCAGCGCTGGAGAAGAAATTCACGCCATAAGCGATCTGGTAGCCGATAAAGAAATAGGCCAGTGTCGAAACACCAAAATCAGTGATGATCTTGACCAGTGCGTTTACCTGGTTCTTGTGACGAACGGTGCCCACTTCAAGAAAGGCAAATCCGCCGTGCATCAACAGCACCATAATGGCGCCCAGCAGGATAAACAGGGTATTGGTGCCTGACAGCAGGCTTTCGACAGCGCTGTTCACGCTGTTCAGATCGACAGACTCCACGAGCTTTCCCCTTTGACATGCGGGTGGATGATGTTTTCAGACAAGAATGATCGTTTTGTTCCCCAACAAAACATGACCACTCCATGACGAACCAAAATAAAGCACAAGGCGTACCAACTTTGTTAACTTTGTCACGAGAGGACCTGACTTTTTGCATCAAAGCAGCGCAAGCTTGGAATTCATCAGCCTTAAAGCAGTGCAAAGTGACCGCAAATGCCACATTTATGTCTAACGGATGCGCTCTGACACACCAGAATCATCACAAAAACGCACAAAATTAGCGCACAAGACACACCTAGAGTTCCAAGATGATGCAAACCTGCAGGTAAGACCATTCCAGCCGCTCGTGGAATCAATGGCGCAGATACCACCCCAACAACAGGTCATCCAGACTGCAAATAACCAGTTTCAAACCCCCGTCACACAATAAACGCTGACCTTCTCACGCATCTGCATTAACATCCTGCCTCCCTCGCAGTATCAGGACAGGACGTCGATGAAGCAGGTGTTCGATCTACAGCAGCTGACCCCAAAAGGAATTCAGGAACAACGTGCCCAGTTAACCGCCTGGTTAACGCTGATGATTGCCCTGGTTCTGGGCTCTATCACCATTCTTCGTCCCCTGTTTGCCACCATGCACACGCTGTTTCTGGTATCCGGCGTGGTGAATACCTCGTTACTGCTGATCCTCTGGCAAATTCTGCGTCGTGGTTACTGGCAAGCGCAGGCACCAGCACTGCTGATGGGCCTGTGTATCTACATGGCGTTTCCGTTGATCCTGTTGTCCGGCGGCCCGAACAGCCATTACAGCCCCATCATTCCGCTATTTCCGTTTATTGGTCTGTTACTGGGTACATTCAGGATGGCGCTGTTTGCGCTGGTGTTCTGGTCCGTTGCCTGGATCGTTATGGCCTGGATGCTGCTGCACGGACATCTGCCCAACGACCTGACCCTCGACCCGCCCAATCTCGCCAAAACCGTGTCTCGTACCATGTGGCTGATTGGTGCCAGCATTATTTCGCTGATGTTTGCGGTTCAGTTCGATAATCGTAGCCGTCAATTGCGGGATTACCTGCTGGAGCTGGTGGAAAGTGATCCGTTAACCGGTGTTGGCAACCGTCGTCGTATGGATATGGTGCTGCAGCGGGAGTTGTCAGATCACAGCCGTCGTCACCAGTGGTTATGCCTGATGCTGGTGGATGTTGATTACTTCAAGCGTTATAACGACAGCCGCGGTCACGCGGCGGGGGATATTGCCCTGCGCGAGGTAGCCAACTGTCTGCAGAATTGCCTGAACAGCCATATTGATCCGGCCAATGCGACGCTGGCGCGTTATGGTGGTGAGGAGTTTGTGCTGATCATCCACAACTGCGACCCGGTTTTTGCAGCACAGGCAGCGGAGCAGGTACGTAAAACCGTGCAGTCGTGCCAGCTGGGTTACCGCGACAACCAGCCAGACGTATTAACGGTGACCGTCGGTTTTGCCTGTATCCGCGAACGGGAAAAACACAGCGCCAGCAGCCTGTTTGAACGGGCCGACCAGGCGCTTTATACCGGCAAACGAGCCGGAAGAAATCGGGTAATGGATGCTGATCGCGTCTGGACCAAGCCCCATTACCGCAACGAAGAAATCAGTGCAAGCCGGATCAGCCCGCCTGAATGTGATAGCAATGGTGAATATTCGGACGACGAGCGTAATCATGTGGCACTGAGCGGCCACTGACGTTACGAATTTTCAGGCCCGCCAGCGCTTCTTCATCCAGATCAAACTTGCGCAGGTTGTTGGAGAAAATCAGCAGGCCACCCGGCTTCAGACAAGCAACCGCCTGACGAATCAATGTAGCGTGGTCGCGCTGGATATCCAGAACCCCTTCCATACGCTTGGAGTTGGAGAAAGTTGGCGGGTCCATAAAGATCAGGTCGTAAGTGCCCTGCTGACGTTCAGCCGCCTCTTCCAGCCAGCGCAAGCAGTCAGCCTGCACAAAGTTGTGACGATCCGGATCAATATCGTTCAGTTCAAAGTTGTCACGACCCCAGTTCAGGTAAGTACGGGACATATCCACGCTGGTGCAATGCGCCCCTGCCACCGCCGCATGCACACTGGCCGTTGCGGTGTAACAGAACAGGTTCAGGAACTTCATCCCCGGTTGTTGGGCCGCCAGTTTGGCAATTTCCAGACGGGTCGGACGGTGATCCAGGAACAGGCCGGTATCCAGATAATCACGCAGGTTCACATTCACCAGCACCTTGCCTTCCGGCACGGCAAACATGTTGCGGGATGAGTCCTGCTTTTCATACTGACGTTTGCCGCTCTGACGTTCACGACGCTTCAGCACAATGCGCTGGGCATCAATACCGGTTACTTCCGGCAATACCGCCAGCACGTCGAGCAAACGACGTTCCGCCCGTGCTTCATCAATCGTCTTTGGCGGCACATATTCCTGCACGTGCAACCACTGCCCGGTTTCACCGGCATCACGCTGGTCAGCCGCGGTATAAACGTCGATGGCAACGGCATATTCCGGCAGGTCAGCGTCATAGACGCGATAACAGTACACGGACTCACGACGCGCCCATTTCTGCAGCGGCTTGAGGTTCTTGGCCAGACGGTTGGCAAACTGCTCAACCGGACCCCGAATCATACTGCCGCGCGGCTGTGCTGAGCGCTCGTCAGCGGCACCGAATACCAGCAGACGGGTAGCAATCAGACCGTTCAGCAGGTTGTACTGTTTATCCAGCGGACGACGGATCGAACGCGCCAGATCGGTGTTACCGGTGAATACCGCCAGACGCCAGTCCGGCAGTTTCATGGTGGCATCATGGAATTGCTGATACAGAGGTGCCAACTGTGGCAACTCACTCAAACGCTCGCCGTATGGCGGGTTACACACCACCAGACCACCGTCGGCAGCCACGTCCTGATTCACACGCAGCTGATCAATGCCACGACGTTCCAGATGTACCTTGCCAGACAGACCGGAGCGCGCCAGGTTAGCCTGAGCGGCTTCCAGCTGACGGGCATCAATGTCGAAGCCATACAGATGGCTCTTCATGGCGTTCAGGCCCGCAGTGCGACGCTGACGAGCGTCATCCACCAGCTCCAGCCAGATACTGCGGTCATGACCGCGCCAGTACTCAAAACCATGCTGCTGGCGATTCAGACCAGGAGCCACGTCGGCGGCCATCAGGCCCGCTTCAATCACCAGCGTGCCGGAACCACACATCGGGTCGATCAGATGTTTGCCTTCCGCTGCCAGCGCAGGCCAGCCAGCACGCATCAACACTGCGGCCGCCAGGGTTTCTTTCAGGGGTGCCAGACCCGGCTGCAGACGGTAACCACGGCGGTGCATACCGCTACCACTGAAGTTGAAATACAGATGCAGCTTGCCTTTACGGAGCTGGGCTTCGATTCGAACCTGGGCATCTTTATCGACGTTCGGGCGACTGCCAGTGTCGAGACGGAAACGGTCACAGATGGCGTCCTTGATTTTCTGGGCACCAAACTGGGTGTTGTTAATGAAGTCGGTCTGGCCATGAAAGTCGATTCGCATGCTCGCACTGACCGGAAAAATCTCGTTCCACGGCAGTTGGCGCGTTTCTTCATATACTTCGTCGACATTGCCGACCTGACATTCATGCAGCGGTAACAATAAGCGACTGGCGAGACGAGACCATAAACAGAAGCGATAAGCTGTTTTCAGATCCCCACGCCAGAACACCCCGAGGTGAGTTTCACGTTCAACTTCGCCGCCTAACTCACTGATTTCCTGAACTAACAGGGGTTCGATCCCCTTGGCACAGCTGGCCAGCCAGGTGAAGGTTTCCGACGAGGGATGGTTTTGCATCATGGGTGAGGCCTGTTTGGTCAAATAGCGATCGACTACAACAGTAGCCGGATCTATAAAAAATAATTCATTAACAGTCGGCGCAACAACGGGATAAAACAGTAGAAGGCGCTGTCACAAGGTTGTCATGCTCTGGCAGCCTGCCAGTGCCTGGCCCAGTTAATTGCAAGCGAGGACGCTACGTTATGAAAAAACAGAAACGCGATCTGCAAGAACGAGCTTATTCCCGTGGTTACCGTGCCGGTGTAGAGCACCGCTCCAAGGATCTGGCCCCTCCGGAAGGTCCACTGCGTGACGCCTGGTTGGCGGGATGGCGCAGCGGTCGCGCTGATCACTGGGATGGGTATATAGGCGTTTCTGGAATCCATCGATTGGCAGTATAACGACAACCAGAGAGGGTATCCGCTTTCACGTTCGTAACACCGTCAGACGACTCGGAAAGAGTCATACATAACGTTCCAACCAGCCTCCGTCCGGCGGAGGAACGGGCCCCAATTTTCCGGGGCCCGACTCTTTTCAGCTAACGCTGATCAATTCATATGCGCAATGGCTTCAGCTGATTCACGCACCAGCTCAGGACCGCGGTAAATAAAGCCGCTGTACACCTGTACCAGACTGGCACCCGCACGGATCTTGTCGACCGCACCAGCACCATCAGTAATACCACCCACGCCAATCACTGGCAGACGACCCGCCAGCACCTTGCACAGGGTTTCCAGTACTTCGGTGGCTTTGTCTTCCAGTGGCGCACCACTCAGACCACCGGCTTCTTCGGCGTTCGGGCAACCGGCAACACCGTCACGGTCCAGTGTGGTGTTGGTGGCAATCACACCATCCATTTCACACTCCACCAGCGTATTGGCAACCAGCGCCACTTCGTCGGTATTCATGTCCGGGGCAATTTTCACAAAAATCGGACGGTAACCATGTTCTGCGGCCAGCTCACGCTGACGGACTTTTAACGGCGCCAGCAGATCACGCAGGGCATCACCGTACTGCAGGGTACGCAGGCCCGGAGTGTTCGGCGACGAAATATTCACGGTGATGTAGGTGGCGTACTGATACACCTTTTCCAGGCAGATCAGGTAATCACTGACCGCGTTCTCAACCGGGGTATCGAAGTTCTTGCCAATGTTGATACCCAGCACACCATCGTAACGGGCGGCTTTGACTCGCTCGATCAGGTAATCAACACCCTTGTTGTTGAACCCCATACGATTGATGATGGCCTGACGTTCAGGGATGCGGAACAGACGCGGCTGCGGATTACCCGGCTGTGGACGTGGTGTGATGGTGCCGATTTCGATAAAACCGAAGCCCAGACGCGCCAGGGCATCAATGTAATCGCCATTTTTGTCGAGACCAGCCGCCAGACCCACCGCATTTGGAAAACGGATTCCCGCCACTTCAACCGGATTGCCGGTCATGCGTGGCGCCATGTAGCGCAGTACGCCCAGACGTTCGGCGGCTCCCAGCAGGTCCAGACTGACTTCATGGGCAGTCTCGGCACTCAGGCTGAACAACACTGGACGAAATACGTTATACCAATCCATAACAACCTCACAGACAGGCGGCTGGAACCGCCAACGGGCTCAGATTCACAAAATTGCGCGGATTATACGCGAGGAAGGCGAGCGATGCTCTGGAACTTGCCTTGTGCATCAAATTCAATAACAAAACGCCCGTTAACCCCTTCGCGGGTGACCATGGGACGTAACAGATTGGCAGGGAAACGCACGCTGCGGCCATCAAGAGCCCGGCCCTGAACCATTCGTGCATCACCACTGTAATAACGCTGCAATTCAGCAGCCGACAGGTAAATATCGAGAACCACCCGCTGGTTCATGGTGAGGGCCTCATCCGGATTTCTATTGGACCTCGAACAAGCATAGACCAGCGGGATTGCGGCAGGATTGTCAGCTCACGGCAAAGCGGACACAGCCGGACAGATCGGCATCAAGGCTTACGCTGGCGGTAAAACGCGCGAATGTCTTCCAGTCGCTCTGTATGATCCAGCTGCCAGATGCCCAGAGGGCCATGAACAAAACGAAAGGCATGAACAGAGCCAATCTCAAACTGTTGCCAGTATTCCTTGCGATTACCAAACCGGATCACCGGCATATTTTCATCCACCGGCACCAGACGCCCGTTCTCCTCCAGCCGGTAGTCATAATGCTGCGCAGGACCGCTTGCCAGAGCTTCATCCAGACGTTTGGCAGCGGGCAACCAGGCCAATGAGACACAGATACTGCCGATCATGCCCAGCACCATGGATTCGCGCAGAGGAATCCGGTTTTTCTGCAACACAAACCAACCGCCTAATGACACCAGCAACCCCAGTACCGGCAAGCCCCACATGGCGTATCCCCAGTCCAGAGCTTCCAGCGGATTCAACAACAGGCCGTCCACCAGCGCATACGCTGCCGCAACCAATATCAGCACCAGAGCCGCAACAGACGCAGGTCGTGAGAACAGATCAAAGTCTTCGGATGCCTCATCGGGCAAAACCTTACCCGGCACCAGCTTGCGCCACAAATCGGCGGTTGCCCGCCGTGAGTCATTGGCTTGCATACCAATATCGGATGACACCAGCCACTCCTGCTGCCCGGCCTCCAGACGCAACCAGAACAGACTGCCACCGGCAAACATATGATTGCCCTGCCAGCTGATGTCGACCTGTTCACGACGCCAGCCCTGATCCAGCTTTTCACCATCCGGTTTCAAACCGACCAGACGGATGCCCTGATCAGATTCCAGCAGCAAACCACGGAAGTCGTAAGGCAGCATTCGCAACCAGCGTTTTTTACCTTCGCCCCTCATCAGATAAACCCGATGCCAGATACAGCCATCCCGAATGGCATCCTCCACCAAGTCGTCCTGCAGGCGACCGAGGCGACGTGTCCGTAAAAACAGCCAGGAAACAAAAGCCAGAGCGGTCAGAAGCAGGGCCGACTGGGCGTATATCATCAGATTAAATTCATTCATCATCATTCAGCACAAGCTCCCTGCATGTCGTCAGCGGCCAGTCTGAACGGCAAGCAGGCTCAGGGCGATGATAAAAAGGCAATTCTGAGGGGTGGCCAGCAGACCACTAATGAACCATTTCGCAAAGTGCCAAAGCTGGCTGAAATGGTCTGCAAACAGAGCGGAACCAACCGCTCCGTTTGCAGAAACAAACAGGACCCGTCTGTCGAATCAACAGGACCCTATTGGCAAGGCGGGCAATCTGCCTGCTGGCGACTGGCCTGAGCCAGATCCAGCAGCTCACGCAGAGCAACCGCCACCATGGCAAACTCCATATGATCCGTGGCCTTGAGGTCGGCCAACATAGTCTGCCAGCGGCTGAACAACAGCGATTGATCGTTCTGCCAGCGCTCCAGGGCCGCCGACAGCGCTTCTCCTTGTTGCAGCCCGGTCATAACCCCCACCGTCAGGGAACGCTGCTGCCAGTCCAGATCATCACGCAGACTTTCCCGAGCCAGGGCTTCCCAATGACTGGTCGCTGGCAAGCCGTTAATCTGCTGACCGAACCAGTTCAACGACAATTGTTCACCCACCTCGAAGTAAGCCACCGCCACATCGTTAACCGGCTGCCCGGTTTGAACGGCCGCTTCCACAATCCCCAGCGCGGAATAAAGGTTAACAGCACCACTGCAGTAACTGGCCAGTTCGGCAGGAACCCCCTGGGCAATACGTTCATCTCTCGATTGCTGCCAACGCTCAAGTGATGTGCCACGCAAGGTAGTCCCCATTTCAGCAGCAATACCTGCAACGGCGGCACGGAAGCGTTCAACCTCGACACTGATATGGATACTGGCGCGACGATTGCGCACAAACCAGCGAGTAGCACGGCGCACCAGACGCATCAGGTCGGCCATCATGTCTTCCTGTACCACCGTGCTGACCTTGTAGTCGAGCTCATTGATTGCCTTCCAGTAGTCGTCCAGCGCAAAAATATCCCGTGCGGCGACATAGGCACGGGCGACATCAGCAACACTGGAGCCAGTAGACTTCGACAACCGGTGCATGAAGTTGATTCCCATGTAGTTGACCATGTCATTGGCCAGCTGGGTGGCAATAATTTCACGACGCAGACGGTGATTACGCAGCGGCTCGCCAAAACGTTTTGCCAGTTCGGACGGGAACGCCGTGGTCAGGATTTCCGCTACGTAAGCATCTTCATATATATCGGGATGATTCAGTTGCTCTTTGAGGTCGGCCTTGGTGTAGGAAATCAGCACCGCCAGTTCTGGCCGGGTAAGGCCGACGCCACTGGCCTTGCGATTGACAAGGGTTTCATCGTCGGGCAGGAATTCCAGCGCCCGATTGAGCTTGCCTTTGGATTCGTACGACTTCATCAGGCGCACGTATTCTTCCATACGTGGCAGACAGTCCTTGTAGGCCAGAGAGATAGCCTGAGTCTGGCGATAGTTGTCCTGTACCACCAGCTCGCCCACTTCTTCGGTCATGGCCATAAAGATTTCATTACGCTGCTTGCGAGTCAGATCACCGCTGGCAACCACTTCGTTGAGCATGATCTTGATGTTCACTTCGTGGTCGGAACAGTCCACACCACCGGCGTTATCAATAAAGTCGGTGTAACTGGCACCACCCTTGAGGGCAAATTCGATACGGCCAAGCTGGGTCATACCGAGATTGCCACCCTCGCCCACCACTCTGGCTCGCAGATCACCACCGATCACCCGCAGGCCATCGTTGGCCTTGTCACCCACCTGGGAATGACGCTCTGAGGCCGCTTTTACATAAGTACCAATACCACCGTTCCAGATCAGATCGACTCTGGCCTTGAGGATATAGTTGATCAGATCATTCGGCGCGAGACGATCCTCGCGGATTTCGAACAGCGCCTTCATCTCGTCACTGATCGGGATACTCTTGGCAGAACGCAGGAACACACCACCGCCTTTGGAGATCAGCTTGCTGTCGTAATCCGACCAGGCCGAGCGAGGCAGTTCAAACAGGCGTTTACGCTCAACAAAGCTGGCCGCAGCATCCGGAGTCGGGTCGACAAAAATGTGCATATGGTTAAAGGCCGCCACCAGACAGATATGCTCGGAACGCAGCATGCCGTTGCCGAACACGTCACCGGCCATATCCCCAATACCAACCACACTGAAATCAGTGGTCTGTACATTCAGCCCCTGCTCGCGGAAATGGCGCTGTACCGATACCCAGGCACCACGGGCGGTAATCCCCATTTTCTTGTGGTCGTAACCAATCGAACCGCCAGAGGCAAACGCATCACCGAGCCAGAAACCTCGGGTCACCGCAATTTCGTTGGCAATATCCGAGAATGTTGCGGTGCCCTTGTCGGCAGCAACCACCAGATAGGTGTCGTCCGCATCATGGCGTACCACCCGCTCCGGTGGCACCACGGCACCGTCCACCAGATTGTCGGTTACGTCCAGCAATGCCGATACAAAGGTCTGGTAACAGGCGATCCCTTCCGCCATAAAGGCATCACGACCACCGTCCTTTGGCAGGTTTTTGGCGATAAACCCACCCTTGGCACCCACTGGTACAATCACGGCGTTTTTCACTTGCTGGGCTTTTACCAGCCCCAGGACTTCCGTACGGAAGTCGTCGGCGCGGTCCGACCAACGCAAGCCACCACGCGCAACCCGACCGCCACGCAGATGCACACCCTCGACCCTTGGGGAGTAAACAAAAATCTCGAACATTGGCCGAGGTAACGGCATTTCCGAAATGGCTGCCGGATTCATCTTCAACGAGATATAGGATTTCGGTTCACCATCATCACCATGCTGGAAGAAGTTGGTGCGCAGGGTGGCGCGAATCAGTTCGATGTAACGGCGAATGGTACGGTCTTCGTTGAGCTGGCTGACGGTATCCATCTTGCCGAGAATATCCGCTTCAATGGCGGCGAACGCCTCATTGCGAGCATCTTCCGACTCAAATCCCAGCCCAAAACGGGCATGGAACAGCTTCACCAGACGCGCACTGAGGGAGATGTAACGGCTGAGGGTTTCGGCAATGTATGACTCGGAAATCCCGAAACGGATCTGCTTCATATAACGGGCGTACGCCCGCAACAGGGCAATATCTTTCCAGCCTAACTGACCGCCCAGCACCAGCCGGTTGAATGGATCGTTTTCAGCACGTCCTTGCCAGATCGCCCGGAACGAATCCTGAAACAGGGCTTTTACTTCCGCGATGTTAATGCTGTCAGATAAGGTATATTGAAGCAGGAAATTATGAATCCAGATAACCTTGCCATCACGGCGAATAATTTCAAACGGATGCTCACCCAGAACACGCAAGCCTAGGTTTTCCAGTACCGGAATCACATCTGACAATGGCAAAAAAGAGTCTCGATGGAACAGTTTGAAGTGCAACTGATTGCTATCTTCTTCCAATTCACGATAAAAACTCATCCCCAGTTCGACTGGCGACTGCACACATAGATTTTCGATGTACTGGATATCCGTCACCGCTGTACGGGACGTAAAGTTCTCCCGATAGCCAGCCGGGAACGCACTGCGATAGTCCACAAACTGGCGATTACCCAGTTCTTCACCCACCTGTTCAATCAGAGCATCGTGCAGGTCATCCTGCCAGGAACGCACCACCTGGCGAATCTTGCGCGCCACCATGATTTCATCAAAGTCGTTGTTGCGAGACGAATCCAGCCGCAAGGTGTATTGAGCCCGCGCCAGTACGGACTCAGAAAAATAGGTAGTGGATTCAATATCCAGCGGTGCAAATTCATGCCGCAGCACCCCCTCAATACGCTGACGCAAGTCGGTGTTGTAAATATCACGGGGGACATACGCCAGGCAGGATACAAATTTGCTGTAAGGGTCCTTGCGCAGATAAATCCGGGTCTGACGACGCTCCTGGATATTGAGAATACTGATAGCCGTACGATGCAACTGGTCAACCGTTGACTGGAACAAGTCGTCACGCGGATACACTTCAAGAATGCGGTTCAGCTCCTTGGCGCTGTGACTACCAGGCGTAAAATTTGCGCGCGCTCGCACATCAGCCAGTTTATTTCGCACAATCGGAATATTGTTGGGAGTTTCGATATACACAATCGAGGTATACAGCCCCATAAAGCGAATTCCGCCAATTACTTTGCCTGTTTTATCAAAGCGTTTGACCACTACATAATCCGGATAAGCAGGCCGATGCACACGGCTACGCTCCCCCGATTTCATAAAACTGATTGGCTGAGGATTAGTAATAAAACGATGAATTTCTTCGGGTAAGTCCTGCAAGCGCAAACGGTCACGGTCAGCCTGACGGAAGCGGAAAACCCCAAGGTCCTGACTGCCGTCACGGACCACGTAGTCACCATCTTTATCGTGTTCAAACGAAAACTCGTCTGATGCCAGAAAGGTAAAATGATTAAGGCTCAACCAGCGTAAAAAAGCCTCACCTTCGTTGGTGCCTTCCTGTTTGCTGGCCGCCAGTTCGGTGGCAGCCACCTCCAGACGCTTCATGATTTTCGGGAAGTCATCCACACAGCATTTGACCTCGGCCAGAACCGATTTTAACGCCTCGTTTAACTCACTCAGAATGGCTGGATCGGAATGGTGATCAAACTCCATATACACCAGCGCCTCTGCTACCCCCCCCTCAGACGGCACACTCCAGTCGATACTGTTATCCAGCTGCTGCTTGTTATCCCGACGGGCATACAACACGCAATAATGCAGCGCATGCAAAGACATCTGACGACTGTTCAGCTGCAAGCGGATTGAGTCAACCAGAAACGGCATATCTTCACATACCACTTCAACTACCGTATGCGAACATTGCCAACCATGGTTCTCATGATCCGGATTAAATACCCTGACCTTGGCCTCGCCCGTCTGCCGCTGCTGCACAAAATGCCAACTGGACAGTGTCGCTCCATAGAGATCTGTCGCCGGGCGCGCCAGTAACTCATCCGCCGGCACATTGGCATAATAGAGATTGGAAAAACGGGTCAGCAGAGCAGCCTGTGGGGCTGCGTTTCGATCGTTGATAATCTCGCGCAGAGCGGTCAGCATAATCGGTGTCCAGGTTTTTTATTGTTCTGTTAAGCGTAGCATTGCTGTATCTGTCGTCGCTGGCCAAACTGTACATTCTTTGAGCCAACCCTCTCTTTGGTCTGAATATCGCTTGTCTTTTTGTACCAGCTCTCTCCACCTCTCGACGCATATCCGCGGTAACCCCTTGAACTTTATGGTTTAGCCCTGATCTCATGGGCACAATACGGATAGCAGCCACTGACCGGTTGCTATAGCCCCATGCCGTCGACAGGAAATATGTGAATGAATCAGTCCGAAGGATTCCAGCGTCTGCGTACCACCCTGCAACACCGCATTATTGGCCAGCCTCATCTGGTCGACCGTCTGCTGATCGCCCTGCTGGCGGACGGCCATCTGCTGGTGGAAGGGGCTCCCGGTCTGGCCAAAACCAAAGCCATCAACGCGCTGGCCGACCGTATTGAAGGGGATTTCAAACGTATTCAGTTCACCCCCGACCTCCTGCCCGGTGACATTACCGGTACCGAAATCTATCGCCCGCAACAGAACAGTTTTGATTTCCAGCCCGGCCCGATTTTCCACAACCTGATTCTCGCCGACGAAATCAACCGAGCCCCGGCCAAGGTACAAAGTGCCCTGCTGGAAGCCATGGCCGAGCGGCAGATCACCGTTGGGGGTGTCACCCGCAAATTGCCTGAACTGTTTATGGTGATGGCAACCCAGAACCCGATTGAGCAGGAAGGCACCTACCCGCTGCCGGAAGCCCAGCTTGACCGTTTTGTTATGCACGTGCGCATCGACTACCCGGATGCCGATGCCGAACTGAAAATCCTGCGTCTGGTTCGTGGCGAGGCGCTGCATCAGGTCGATGCCGACGATTGCCACCTGACCCAGGCTGACATCATGAACGCCCGTCGCCAGTGTCTGGATTTGCACCTGAGCGAATCCGTCGAGCAGTACATCGTGCAGCTGATCATGGCAACCCGTCGTCCGGATCGTTATCACCCGGATCTGGCCAACTGGATCGAATACGGCGCCAGCCCTCGTGGCACCATTGCCCTCGAACGCTGCGCCCGAGCCCACGCCTGGCTGCAAGGTAATGATTACGTCAGCCCGGACGATGTTCAGGCCGTGGTTCACGATGTGCTGCGTCATCGCCTGCTGCTGAGTTTTGAAGCGGAAGCCAGTGGTCTGGGCACCGATGCCGTCATCGATCGCCTGTTACAACTGGTGCCTGTTATCTGATTTTCGGCCGGGACGTTCGTCATGAAAAACGCCAGTGCTTCTTATGGGGTCGATCCCCGTTTCAGCGCCGCAACGCAAATCGATACCGGCGCGCTGGTTCGTCTGCGCGAGCTGGCATGCCATATCAGCCTGCGCCAGCCTCGCAAGGTCTACAGCGCCCTGTCCGGGCAGCATGTGTCGGCCATTCGCGGTCGCGGCCTCGAATACGCCGAAGTTCGGCACTACCAGCCCGGTGACGATATTCGCGCCATGGACTGGCGGGTAACCGCCCGTACCGGTCAACCGCATATCAAGGTGTTTCAGGAAGAACTGGAGCGTCCGTTGTTGCTGGTCTGTGATTTGCGCGCCAGCATGCACTTCGGCAGTCGCCGCACCTTCAAACAGGTTCTGGCCGCTGACCTCTGCGCCTTGCTGGCCTGGGCCGGAGCCAACTCCGGTGACCGCGTCGGCGCGCTGATCTTTAATGACGACCAGCAATTTGACCTGCGCCCATCCAACGGCCCACGGCATGTTTTGCAGATCATCAATCGCCTGGCTGCCATGCCCACCAGTGCGGCGAGCGAACCGGTCCAGCGCATGACCGCCATTTGCCAGCAATTGCGCCGCGTGTCTCGCCCTGGCACCGCAATCTGGTTCATCAGTGACTGGAGCGGATTTGGTGACGAACAACAAGCGTTGCTGTTCGACCTCTGCCGTCATTGTGAAATCACCGCCATTCAGGTGCATGACCGCCTTGAGAGTGAACTGCCGCCACCAGGGCGTTACGACATTACCGATGGCCAGCAACGCCTGCGTCTGGATACCGCCAGCAGTCAGCAACGCCTGCACTGGCAACAGCTGGCCAATGAGCGTCAGCAACAGCTGCAGCAACAACTGACCCGTCTGAAAGTGCCGCTGCTGCGGATTGCTACCGACGATGATCCGCTGACCATTCTGCGGCAGGGAGGCAAAGCATGATTCCGGCCGCTCCTGCTGTTATGAACTCGCCCGCGTTACCAACCGCTGTACCGATGTCACCTGCAACCATGCCTGCTAATCCCGTCGCGAATCCCGCAGAAAGCCTGCAACTGCGTGATCTGCATATGCCTGATCCGATCAGTGCCTGGCCTCCGGCTCCTGGCTGGTGGCTGGTCGGGATTCTCGGTGTGATATTGCTGCTGGCGGCCATGTATGGTGGCTGGCGCTTCTGGAAAGACTGGTATCCACTGCATCGCAGTCGCCGCGACAGCGCGCAGCAACTGGAAAACTGGCGAGTCGAATGGCGTCAGCACCGGAACAGCAACCAGCTGATCAACAACATCAACCTGGAACTCAAACGTTTCTGCCAACTCTGGTATCCGCATGCACTTAATCTGCACGGACAGGCCTGGGTCGATTTTCTGCAACAGCACAGCCGCATCAGCGCAGAACCATTACAGCCGCTGGCAAGTGGTGGTTATGCTCGCCCGGATACCAACCTTGATGGCGACCAGCTGGTAGCAACCACAATCCAGTGGCTGCAACAACAGAACGGTCGTCAGATTCGACGCGCACGCGTCACCACAACAGAGGTGCTGTCATGATCGAGTGGCACTGGCCCTGGGCTTTTCTGCTGTTACCGCTACCGATCCTGATGCGGTTTCTAGCCGCGCGTCCACGCCCACAACAGGCATTACGGGTTCCGTATCTCGGTGTATGGCAAGGATTTGGTAACAGTAATGCGGCTGACAACCAGCCTCGTCGGGGTGCAGCCCTGATTCTGATGCTGATCTGGCTGGCACTGGTTACAGCCGTTGCCCGCCCCTTCCAGCTGGGAGACACCATCCAGATGCCGGTTACCGGACGCGACCTGTTATTGGCCATGGACATCTCCGGCAGTATGGCGCGTGAAGATATGAATCTGCAGGGCAATGCCGTCAGCCGTCTGGCGACGGTCAAATCGGTGCTGGATGAGTTTGTACAACGCCGTCAGGGCGACCGGATTGGTCTGATCCTGTTTGGTGCCAACGCGTATGTACAAGCACCACTGACCTTCGACCGAGAGACCGTGCGTACCTGGCTGGGTGAGGCGCAGATTGGTCTGGCGGGCACCGAAACCGCTATTGGTGATGCTATTGGACTGGGTATCAAACGTCTGTTGAACAACCCGGCCGAAAGCCGCGTTATGGTTCTGCTGACCGATGGTGCCAACACCGCTGGTGAGATCGACCCGCGTCAGGCCGCCAGTCTGGCCGCCGAAAACGGGGTGCGCATCTACACCGTGGCGCTCGGTGCTGACGCCATGCAGATTCCCGGATTCTTTGGCTCACGGGTTGTAAACCCGTCTCAGGATCTTGATGAACCCCTGTTGAACGATATTGCCCGAATGACCGGCGGCAGCTTCTTCCGTGCCCGCAATCCAGCCGAACTGCAGGGTATCTATCAGATGATCGATCGCCTTGAGCCAGTGGATCAGGACCCGGAGCAATACCGTCCACAACACAACCTTTATCAATGGCCACTGGCATTGGCCTGGTGCCTGAGCCTGCTGCTGCTACTCAACAACAGTTATCCGCTGGACACCCTGGTGCGGAGATTCCGTCGTGACTGATACCTGGCTGAACCTGCTGCAACAATTTCACTTCACCCGTCCCTGGTGGCTACTGGCCCTGTTGGCCGTTGTGATCCTGCCCTGGTTAAACGCCCGTCGTCATGCTGGCAACAGCCCATGGCAACAGGTCATTGACCCGCATTTACAGTCCGAACTGCTGGAACAGCAGGTTGTCACCGCCGCCAATCCTTGGCGTTTGCGAGCATTGATCGCCGCTGCGGTTCTGGCGGCACTGGCCTTGGCCGGCCCGGCCTGGGAACAGCAACCACAACCGGTGTTTCGCAATCAGGATGCACTGGTGATTTTGCTCGACCAGTCATTATCAATGGCGGCAGAAGACGTCAAACCGTCCCGTACCGACCGGGCTCGCCAGAAGATTCTGGATATCCTCAAGGCCCGCAAGGATGGCCAGACCGCCATGCTGGTATACGCGGGTGACGCCCATGCCGTAACACCACTGACCGATGACGCCGACACCATTCGCAACCTGTTGCCACCCATTTCGCCATTTCTGATGCCTGCTCCCGGCAGTCGTCCTGACAAGGCCATCGCGTTGGCCCAGAAGATGTTAAAAGACTCCGGAGTAACCCACGCTCGCCTGTTACTGATCACCGATGGCCTGCAAGACAAGGATGTTGATCGTATCCACGAGGTATGGGACGCCCAACACTTCCCGCTGGGAATTCTGGCCGTCGGCACGCTGGACGGTGCCCCTGTGCCGCTGCCAACCGGTGGATTCCTGCAGGACAACCAAGGCAGCATTGTGCTGGCGCGCCTTGATAGTCAGCAAATCAGTCGGGTGGCCAGTGGACTGGGTGTGAACTGGCGACCGCTGGGATTACTGGACGACGACTGGCAATCCCTGTTGCCGGAACAGGTTCAGGAGGCCAACGCCAGCAGTCGTGATCCGCAACAAGCCAACCTGTGGATCGACCAGGGCTATTGGCTGGTGCTGTTACTGTTGCCGGTTTGCCTGCTGGCGTTCCGCCGTGGCGTGGTGTTTTGTCTGCTGTTAGTGCCGATGCTGCATCCGCAACCCGCTGCGGCACTGGAATGGCAGGACCTCTGGAAAACCCCGGATCAACAGGGTGCCGAATTGCTACAACAGGACCCAGCCGCCGCCGCCAGCCGTTTCGAGAATCGTGACTGGAAAGGCACTGCGGCGTACAAGGCCGGTGATTACGCGACCGCCGCCCAGGCGTTTAACAATCCCGGTAATGCCGACAGCCTCTACAATCAAGGCAACGCCCTCGCCCGCTCCGGTGACTTGCAAGGCGCTATTAATGCGTGGGACAAGGCATTGGAATTAAACCCCGATATGGACGATGCCCGTTTTAACCGCAAACAGGCCGAAGACCTGCTGAAAAAACAGCAGGATCAACAAAATCAGCAAGGCCAGAACCAGAACAGCAAAGACCAGAACAGCAAAGACCAGAACAGCAAAGACCAGAACCAGCAAGGTCAGAACCAGCAAGGTCAGAACCAGCAAGGGCAGAACCAGCAAGACCAGAACCAGCAGGGCCAGAACCAGCAAGGTCAGAACCAGCAAGACCAGAACCAGCAAGGTCAGAACCAGCAAGGTCAGAACCAGCAAGACCAGAACCAGCAGGGCCAGAACCAGCAAGGTCAGAACCAGCAAGGTCAGAACCAGCAAGGTCAGAACCAGCAAGACCAGAACCAGCAGAGCCAGAACCAGCAAGGTCAGAACCAGCAAGGTCAGAACCAGCAAGACCAGAACCAGCAGGGCCAGAACCAGCAAGGACAGGACCAGCAAGGCCAGAACCAGAACGGTCAGAACCAGCAGGTCCAAAACCAACAAGGTCAGGCCAACCAGGAAAAGTCTGACAAGGGTGATCAGCAGTCCGCCAGCGGCCAACCCCAGCTAACCGAGGAAGAACGCCTCAACGCTGAGCAGCAGGCGCGCCTGCAACAATGGTTGAATCGCGTGCCCGACCAGCCAGGCAAGCTGCTGGAACGTAAATTCCTTTATCAATATTCCCAACAAAAACAGGAACAGGAATCCGGAGACGTATTATGGTGAGTCAGGCAGTTTCACTCAGGTCACTGACCACAGGTATCTGGCTACTGTTGGCTTTGCTGCTCGGCTCCCTGCTGGCTGCTCAGGTACAGGCCGACACGTTTGAGGCCAGCGTGGATCGAGCGTCGATTTCAGAACACGAAACCCTGACCGTCACCTTCAGTTTCAGCCCACAGGCCCTGATGGGAACGCCAGACTTCAGCGGACTCAAACAAGACTTCTCGGTTGTTCAGGGGCCGTCACGCTTTAACAGTTTCCGTTCCACCAATGGTCAGATTGATTCCCGCACCGAATGGTCGCTGGTGCTGACACCGCTACACAGCGGACGCCTCACCATTCCGGCCATCACGTTCAAAGGCCAGACCAGTAACCCGATCGAAATCAATGTCAGCCAGCAATCGTCGCAGGTGCAACAGCAGTCCAGCGAAAATGCATTTTTTGATATCCAGGTGGATCAGCAGCCGCTGTATTTTGTGCAGAGCGAAATCCTCTATACCGAAAAGCTGTATTACCGGGTTAATCACCAGTCACCAAGCCTGTCCGATATGGCAGTCGAAGACGCTCGTGTGGTTGCCATTGGCGAGCCACGTCAGTACTTCAGCACCATTAATGGCGAACGCGTGGGGGTATACGAACGCCGATTTGCGATTTATCCGGAAAAAACCGGCACTCTGGTGATTCCTGGCCAACGTTTCCAGGCGGTGGCCACATCCCGCAGTAATCCTTACGACGCCTGGCAAGGCCGGCAAACCATGATCACCGCAGCCAGTAAACCGATTGAACTGACGATTTCAGCGATTCCGGCCAATTATCCTCCGCTGCCATGGCTGCCAGCCAAAGCCGTGGACGTCAGCGACCAATTCAGCCTGGCCGATGATCAATGGGTGGTTGGAGAAGCTGTTACCCGTACGATCCGGATCAACACCGAAGGTTTGTCCGCCAGCCAGATTGTACTGCCGGAACCAGTATTACCAGACGGCCTCAAACGTTATCCGGATCAGCCGGATATCAAGGATCAACTCACCGATGAAGGTGTCACTGGCGTATATCAGCAAGCGGTAGCGCTGGTACCGACCCAACCGGGCACCTTGCAACTGCCAGAGTTCAGACTGGCATGGTGGAATACCCGTACCAATCAGCTGGAGTACGCATCACTGCCTGCCCGCACGGTCACAGTCAAGGCAGCCCCCAACAACGCCCCAACTCCAGCGGCTCCGGCAGTCGATTCAGCGGTTCCAGCCGCCAGTGATGTAGCGCCTATGGCAACCAATGACGGAGCGCCAGATCAGCGCTGGTGGCTGCTTACCGCCGTATTAGTGCTGACTAATCTGATCACACTGGGATTGTGGCTCAAAAACCGCACCCCTTCGGTTGGATCGCCTGCTGTTAAGGAAGATATCTCATCGGCCGCGGGCATCTCCCGTCAGCAGTGCTGGAAACTTCTGAAAAACGCCTGCCAACAAGGGGATGCCGCCGCTGTACGCAACCATCTGCTGGCCTGGGCTGGCACTGTGTGTGTACAACCACCACGCTCACTGCGAGAGTTACAACAACAGGTGTCCGATCCGGGGTTAAAAGCCGCGTTGGCCGAGCTGGATGCCACCCTGTTCAGCGCCCAGACCAATAGCGCCTGGAACGGCACCAATCTGCTGGTACTGCTGGAACGGTGGCAGAAAGAAACTGCGAGCAGACCTGCCGCTGCCAAAGGGCTGTACCCGTCGTAACGGCGAGTCAGCATTACATCCGATCTTATTGCTCCATCATCTCCAGCCAGAACTGACGGTCTTCATCCGTCGTCTGGCTGGCAGCCTCGCCACCACCGGAACGGTTGCCGCCGACACCACAACTGTTCATCTGCGCCTGATAACGCTGGGCGCGCTGCTGCACACTGGAAGCGGTATTTAATAACCACTTTTTGTTTTTGTAGGTACCACGCTGATACCCCTGAACCCCTTCGTGGTAGGCCAGATACAGACGGTATGCGTCATTGCTGGCAATGCCTGCCCGCCGTGACGCATTACTGTTGTACCAACCAATAAAGTCCATGGTGTCGTCAAAGTCTTCACGATCCGCTGAACTGTTACCGGTGGCGCGACGATAGTCATTCCAGGTGGTGTCCAACGCCTGTGCATAGCCATAGGCCGTTGATGGCCGAAAACCGATCCAGTTACGCGCTGGCTGGTTATCGGCAACAAACTGCGACTCCTGATACACAAACGCCATACTGATTGGCACCGGTGTACCGTATTTTTTTTCGCTCTTGCGTGCGGCTTCCAACCAGTGGGGATACTGATCGAACATGTCGCAAGCATTATGAGGATTGGATGGCGGCGATACCGGGCCGGTAGAACAGCCCACCAGCACCAGTGCCGGTAACACAAGCCGGGCAACCGGCCAACGAATCCGATGTCGCAGCCGGTTGGTCATCAGGCGTGTTCCTCAAGCAGCGCCATAAAGGCTGCCTCATCCAGAACCTGCACGCCCAGCTGGGTCGCCTTGGTCAGTTTGGAACCGGCTTTTTCACCCGCCACCAGAAAGTCGGTTTTGGCTGACACACTGCCAGTGACTTTGACGCCCAACGCTTCCAGACGCTCACGCGCTTCGTCACGAGTCATCACACTGAGAGTGCCGGTGATTACCGCGACCTGCCCGGCCAGTGCCGAGTCGGCGCCTGCGGTTGCAGGTTCCTGCTCATCCCAATGCACACCAGCGGCTTGCAACGCTGCAATTACCTCCCGGTTATGGGCTTCGGCAAAAAAGTGCACCAGATGAGCGGCGACCACCGTGCCAATATCGGTAACTTCCAGCAGTTGTTCTTCGGTTGCCGCCATGATGCGATCAAGGAAGCCAAAATGGCTGGCCAGATTGGCTGCAGTTACCGTACCGACTTCACGAATTCCGAGGGCATACAGGAAGCGGCCCAGAGTTGTCGATTTGCTGGTTTCCAGCGCATCCAGCACATTGCGCGCTGACTTTTCGGCCATACGATCAAGGCCAGCCAGTTGCTCAAGGCTGAGATGATACAAATCAGCGACCGAATGAATCAGACCAGCATCCACCAGCTGATCAATCAGCTTGTCACCCATACCCTCGATGTCCATGGCACGACGGGCAGCAAAGTGCTTGATGGCCTCCTTGCGCTGCGCCGAACACACCAGGCCACCAGTACAACGGGCAACCGCTTCACCTTCCACCCGCTCCACCAGTGAGTCACACACCGGGCAGCTGGTTGGCATTTCAATCGGTTGGCTGTTATCCGGACGACGGTCTTCCACCACAGAGACCACTTGCGGAATAACATCCCCGGCGCGGCGAATAATAACGGTGTCACCAATACGAACACCAAGGCGCTCGATCTCATCCATATTGTGGAGAGTGGCATTGCTGACGGTCACACCGGCAACGTGGACAGGCTCCAGACGCGCCACCGGCGTCAGGGCTCCCGTGCGGCCGACCTGGAAATCGACGCCCAGAAGACGGGTCATTTCTTCCAGTGCCGGAAATTTGAACGCAATCGCCCAGCGCGGTGCACGGGCAACAAAGCCCAGTTGCTCCTGTAAAGCCAGCGAGTTGACCTTGAACACCGAGCCATCAATCTCATACGCCAGCTGGCTGCGACGCTCGCCGAGGGCCTGATACAAGGCCAGAGCCTCATCCGCACCTTGAGCGCGGGCCGTTTCGCTATTAATTCGAACACCCCAGTCTTTCAAGCGGTGCAGAATATCCCAGTGGTTATCCGGCAAGGCCACATCATCCGACACTACGCCCACACTGTAGGCACAGAATTCCAGCGGACGCTGGGCGGTAATACGCGGGTCAAGTTGACGCAAGGAACCCGCAGCAGCGTTACGCGGATTGGCGAATACCTTTTCGTCATTGGCACGGGCACGATCGTTGTAGGCATCAAAACCCGCGCGCGGCATATATACTTCACCGCGCACTTCCAGACGGGAAGGCAGATCCTGCCCCGGTTCCCCCCGCAACCGTAATGGCACGTTCGGAATGGTACGTACGTTATTGGTAATGTTTTCGCCAGTCTGACCATCACCACGAGTAGCCGCCCGTACCAGCAAACCCTGTTCGTACAACAGACTGACCGCGAGGCCGTCGAGTTTGGGTTCACATACGTATTCAACCGCTTCGGAAGTTTTCAGGCGCTCACGAACACGCTGATCAAATGCCACAAACTCCTCGGGAGTCATGGCGTTATCGAGCGACAGCATCGGACGTTCATGGCTGACTTCTTCAAAACCGGCAGCCGGTGCAGCTCCAACCCGCTGGGTTGGAGAGTCGGCGGTGACCAGCTCAGGATAACGAGCTTCGAGGGTCTGCAGTTCACGCAACAAACGGTCGTACTCGGCGTCCGGCACGGCCGGTTCATCGAGAACATAATAGCGGTAGTTGTGATCGAGGATTTGCTGACGCAGGGCGCTGATACGCCCTGCATCCTGTTCCGAGTCAACAGAAGAAACTGCCCGCGCGGTTTCATCCTGACCGAACAGGTCGTTCTGATGTGTCATGGGGTCATCCCTGCTCAGCGTTTTTTGCCAGTTCTCTGTTTGTTGGCCAGGTGTTGGCGACGTTCAAACTCAGAAATCTGCTGACGGTCGTGTTCGGTCGTTTGCAGAGTAAAAATACTGCGTGTGCTATCGAGCAGTTCGGCGTTGAGGTGTTTGGACATCAATCGCGCCATTTCCGACATAGCCTGATAGGCTTCCTGCGGACGGCTGGCACCCGGCAAGCTCATAAACAGGGTCAGACCAGCATAGGCTTCGTTTTCCATGGTTTCAGGATCAAAAATCCCCGGCTCCCAGGTCTGGGCGATGGAAAACTGGATTGAGCCACGACCATCCGCATCTTCAAAACGATGAAAAATGCCTTCACGCCCCAGGCGCAGATCACATCCATCAAACAGATGCAGCAACGACAGGCCAGACATACCGTTTTCATCGCGGGCACGTACGTGAATTACCAACACCACTTCCGCTGGCGGACGCTGGGACAAATCTTCAGAATCGTCACGAGCGTAAATCACCATTTTGCTGCCAGCGTTTTCCACTTCGTCCTGCTGTTCGATTTCGTCCTCAAGATGAGGATCGTCAAACCGTTCTTCGTCAAGGTTGTCATCCATGGCGGCATGGAACACAGAAGAGTGTTCTTCAGCCGGGTCAAAGGTGGCAATAATATCGTCTTCAGTAATGGCTGGTCGGCCCGGTTTGGCTTTCTCGGCATTACGAGCTTCCGTGCCTTCCACCAATGGCTCGGCACCAAGGTCCTTGACGGTCATCAATACCGGTACAGACACATCAAGATTGGCCGGTTTAACCCGAGGGATAATGGCGGCCTGCTCCATAACAGCTTCCTGCTCAGCTACTTCAGAACTGTTGGCGTCGAGCCAGTCATTCAGACTCGACTGCAGCTGGTTACCGGTTGGACGCGGCTTGACGGAATGAGCAGGCTCAATCACGGATGCATCTTCAGCTGCCACTTCGTCTTCGAAAATCGCAGGCTCAGAAGCCACTACCGCCTCTTGCGGTTTTACCACACGGGTCGGCGACACAATTTCATCGGACGCGGAGAACGACAGCTGAGGCTCGCGTTCAGCACGGTCGGCGACAAAGCTACCAGCTACCGGTTCCTTGCGCTCAGTCACCTTGCGCTCTGTAGTCTTTCGTTCGGCGCCCTTGCGCTCAGCGTTCTTGCGTTCGTTTACTTGACGGGCAGTGGTTGCGCCATCAGTCCGGCCACCAACAACCCTGGCTCGCCCCTGCAGCTCAGGATTATGTTCGGTCTCCGGAAAACGGAATTCATTGCTGATATCGAGTTTCAATGCAGCTGCGCGAGCTTTGCGCATTCTCCGCACGCCATCGATAACGATAACGACCACCACTAATAATCCGATCAGGATCATGACGGTGTGTCTGGTCAGTTCCATACAAGCCCCAATTGCCTAAATTGGTCCGTTTCGGACCGGATCTGTCGACGCCATCGGCGTCTGCCCTTCAGTAATGTTGTGTGCAGCGACCGGAGAATCCCGCTATTCGCATTGCTTATTCAACAGAATAGACCTGATTGCCGATCATTTCTGCTGCTTCCTCGATATCAACACTGACCAGTCTGGATACACCAGGTTCCTGCATGGTAACCCCCATTAACTGATCCGCCATCTCCATCGCAATTTTGTTGTGCGTAATATAAATGAACTGGACCTTTTCAGACATGGCTTTCACCAGACGCGCGTATCGTCCAACATTTGCATCGTCCAGCGGCGCGTCTACCTCATCCAGCATACAAAATGGCGCCGGATTCAGCTGAAAGATGGAAAACACCAAGGCAATTGCCGTCAGCGCCTTTTCACCACCCGATAACAGATGAATGGTGCTGTTTTTCTTACCCGGAGGGCGCGCCATAATCGCCACACCGGTGGTCAGCAAGTCGTCATCGACCAGATCCAGCCAAGCCTGACCACCACCAAAGACCTTTGGAAACAGGTCTGCCAAACCGGCATTAATCCGGTCAAACGTATCTTGAAAACGGGTCCGGGTTTCGCGGTCAATTTTCTGAATCGCGCCTTCCAGCGTCAGCAATGCTGTTTGCAAATCCTGATGCTGTGCATCCAGGTATTCCTTGCGCTCGCCCTGGATACGATATTCGTCAATTGCTGCAAGGTTGATATTGCCCAGTCGACGAATTTTTTCACCAATACGTTCAAGCTCTTCCTGCCACAACTCCGGAGTCGCTTCTTCCGGCATATTGTCCAGCACTTCGCGCAAGGTCAGCTGCTCTTCCTGCAGCTGCTCGACCAGTGCCTGCCGGCGAATATCCAGCGCCTGGCATTCCATACGAACAGCTTCCAGTCGGGTAGCCAACTGCTGGGCCTCGGCTGCTGCTTGCTGGCGGATCTGCTCCTGGCCACGAATCTGCTCTTCCGTTGCCTCCAGCTGCTGTCGAGCAGCTTGCATCAGACCTTCAGCATCCTGGCGCTGCAATAACAACTCCTGCAGCTCTTCTTTCAACAACGCGAGATCAGCTGAATGATCCTGCTCGCGTGTTGCCAGCAACTGCTCGCGACGCTCAAGCAACCGCTCATGCTGTTGTTGCAAACGGCTGATCGCGGCTTGTAAACCTTGCTGGCGACCGCGCAAATCACGCACTCGCAGTTGAGCCTGATGTAACTGGTCGTTGGCCTGTCGAGCCCGCTGACGGGCCGCATCCAGCGCCAGCTGACACTCATCACGCTGTTGCTGTAATTGCTGACGCTGTTCACCCAGCTCACTCATGGCCTCGGTGGCTTCTTGCCACTCCAGCTGCAACATGGCCAGCTCTTCGCGAATTTCGTGTTGTTGCTGCTCTGACTCCTGCAAGTCTTGCTGCAAACGCTGACGACGCTGCTGATGCTGTTCGGCTTTTGCCTGCAGCGCCGACCAACGGGTACGTACACTCAGCAACTGCTGGGACTGATGTTGCCATTCACGCTGGGACTGATCGCGCTGCTGCTCAAGACTGTGCAAACGCAGCCGTCCCGCTTCGAGGTCAGCCTCAAGGTCCTCAACGTCCATTTCGAGCTCATCCAGCTCACCCGCCAGCGCCTCAAGCTCCTGCTGGCGCGCCAGCAAACCACCGGCAGCGCCAGCCATTTGTCCGGCCTGTAACCAGTCACCGCCGACGCAGATACCGTCAGGGGTAATCCAGTACTGTCCCGGCTGCAATTCACTGCGTCGGGCCAGCGCTTCGTCAAGGCCGCCACAACAGCGTACCGGCAGCAACCATGACACCAGACTGGCGGGCCCCTGTACCTGATGCAACAGGGAATCGGCGGGAATGTCCCGCACAGGGACCGGACGGTTTTCCCTCAGAGTCAACACTCCGGCAGGCAGTTCGTGCAGCCATTGTCGGGCGATGCCTATGTCATCCACTATCAATGCCTGCAATCGGATCCCAAGGGCCTGCTCAACAGCAGTTTCCCACCCTGTACGCACATGCAACTGGCTGCTGAGGCGGATTTTGCGCGCCAACTGCCGGCTTTCCAGCCAATGCTGCATGGCATCAGAGTCCTGACTGCGAGCAGCCGCCTGCAGAGCTTCCAGTGTGGTTTTGCGCGCCTGCATCTGCTGCAATTTCTGACGCTGCAACTCGAGGTCGCGCCGTTTGTCATCAAGGCGGAGGCGATTCTCTTCAACTTGCTGACGCTGTTCTTCGGCCCGTTGCTGATATTCCTCGACCTGCAATTCCAGCTCGGCCAGTTCTTCCTGCAGCAACTCGCCTTCGTCGTCTTCAGCCGGTGCGGTTACCGTTGCCAGCTCATCCCGCTGACGCAATTGCTGTTGCTGCAAGCGCCCAAGCTGCTGTTGGAGGCCATTCATACGCGCCTGCGCTACGTCAGCACGACGCGCCGGCTCTCCGGCATTCTGGGCAAATTGTTGCCACTCATCCTGCCAGTGACGCTGACGCTGTTCGGCTTCCTCGACCAGAATACGCTGCTCTTCGGCAGTTTCTTCGAGCACCAGGGTTTCTTCGTCCTGTAACAGCAGCTCCTCGTCCACTTGCTCGAGTTGTCGCTGATCGGACTCAAGCGCAACACTGCCTTCTCGCAACGCCTGCTCGGCCTCTGCCAGATTTCGATCGAGTTCCAGACTGAGCCGGGATTGATGCTCGATTTTCTGTTCCTGACGCGCAATCCCCGCACCGATTTCATAAAACCGCGCCTGGGTTTGCTGGAAGGTGTCCTGCTGATCAGACAGTGTCAGACGCGCTTGCTCAATATATGACTCAGCAGCGCGGATATGCGCATTCTGCTCTTCAGTACCGGCTTGCAGACGCGCGATCACTACTTCTTTCTGGTGGTAGTCGGCATCCAGTTGCTGCCAGCGCAACGCCTGTAACTGAGCTTTTTTCTGACGCTCGTCGGCCTTAAGACTTTTATACCGCTCAGCGGCTTCAGCCTGACGCTGCAGATGTGCAAGTTGACGATCCAGTTCCTCACGAATGTCCTGCAGGCGCTCAAGGTTTTCGACCGTACGCCGCATCCGGTTTTCGGTTTCACGGCGGCGATCCTTATAACGGGAGATACCAGCCGCCTCCTCCACATACACCCGTAACTCTTCAGGCTTGGCTTCAATCAGACGAGAAATCATGCCCTGTTCGATGATGGCATAGGAACGTGGCCCCAAACCCGTCCCAAGAAAAAGATCGGTAATGTCTTTACGGCGGCACTTTACGCCATTAAGAAAATAGAGGGATTGGGCATCACGGGTAACCTGACGGCGAACGCTGATTTCATTATATCCGGCGTACTCCCCCCGCAGAGTCTGATCGGTGTTGTCGAATATCAATTCAACACTGGCTTTACCAACTGGTTTCCGTTCTGAAGAACCATTAAAGATCACATCCGTCATGGCATCGCCACGCAGATATTTGGCAGAACTCTCACCCATAACCCAACGCACGGCGTCAATGGTGTTGGACTTGCCACAACCATTCGGGCCAACGATACCAGTCATATTGGTAGCAAATGCAACTGTTGTCGGGTCAACAAAAGACTTGAAACCAGACAGTTTGATAGCTTTGAGACGCATTGGGGGAGTTCAGGCAAACAATCAAGCTGCCATCATACGCGAAACCGGTATAAGGAGGGATCACCTTCCTGCAGAATCAGCAACTCTGCAGGAAAGTTTGAATAATCAGGCAGATACGCTATCCAGGGCTTGAACAACCAGCAAGCAATGACGCTTGCAGTATTCGTTAACCAGCGCAGGCACATCTGCCATACGCTCGGACAGGGCGTATTCGATCAGACGAGTAACGAACAGGGTCGTATCATCCATCTCGCTCAGATTTTTGCGAAGCGCCAACGCTAGCGCACGGTGCAATGGTGGACGCAGATTATCCAAAGCAGTCTTCAGATATTCATTCCCGGCAACGGTAGCGGCTTCAGAAATCAGCTCAAAATTGGCTTCAGTAAAGAGGTTCTCATCATGGCTGGCAGCGGAACTGTTCAGCTTGCGCACCAGACCATCAAGTACTGCTTTACCTTCAGGAGTCCAGCTCCAGGACAATTTCTCTGCCAGCATTTCCAGCAAGTTACCATACAATCGATACAGACCACGCACACGATCAGCCGTCAATTCAGTAACAAAAGCGCCACGACGAGGCTGAATAGTTACCAGGTGTCGACGCTCCAGAATCAACAGTGCTTCCCGCACAGAACCACGACTGACTTGCAACTCAGAGACAATCCGAGCTTCCTGGATACGCTCGTTACTGACCAGCTCTCCCTGAATGATTCTTTCAGCCAGATGATTCGCGATTTGCTCGGCAAGACTTTCGGCGGCGACAAACGCCATAACTACTCCTGATTCCAGATTACCTTTAAAAGCCTGATTCTATCACTTTTGATAGCCTCGGCATCACTTTTGGAATGCATAAAAAATGCAATCGTCAAACTTATTGGTGGACATTCGTTACCTGAACACCATTAAATAGTAGACATTGCAACAACATATTGAGAAGATATCGCAACACCGAGCAGATTGTCAGACAATGAAATCATCAACATACACTGACAAGATTGACTGCGCTTTACTCAAGCAACACTGGTTCCAATGTATGAATGTTGGTCAATGTGCGTCTCAATGCCATTGAGTCAATGTATGTCTATCAGGAATCTATCATTATCGATGAAACGCTTGGTGCAATCCGTCGGAATGATTGACAGAGCTGCCTCCTCAAGGTTTCTTGTCTGCATCAATAAACCAGAGATCAAACGTTTGCAAGTGAGCAGAGAACGTTCAAGAAGCGCACCCAAAGCTGCTACATACACTTAATGTAGTCGAAATGCTGTCGGCGAACGTTGCTGACGAAATATCAACACACCGCATATATCAAAGGATGCTACTGACACTTATGAATGTGTGTCAATCCTTTAAGATAGGAAATTGGCAAGCAACAGCACGCTTTCATTGAGTTTCACGCTGTATGCGTAACTGACACCAGAGAATCAGTGACAATATGACAACACATCCGCATGCCGATCAGGATCCGTTGAGCCCAGGCTTTCTGCAAGCATTGGGGAGACGAATTGCCGTGATGGCAGAGCTGGTTGGTAGCAAGAAGCGTCTTGCAGATGCCGCTGGTATTTCCGAATCCCAATTATATCGTTGCATCAAGGGTAGTAGTGCCACCACAATTGAACCTCTCGTTGCCATGGCAATGGCCGCTGGTGTATCAATTGAATGGCTGGTACTGGGGCGAGGAGAAATGAAACAACAGGGTTCATTTTCCGGGAATCATGCCACCGATACATCTGCTCTGATAGCGATCGGAGACCTTGATGCAAACAGCCAACATGCCCCTCTCGCAGTAACAGCAGAATGGCTGAATCAGCAGGGATTACAAAGTAATTACTTGCATGTAACTACAGTTAGCGGCGACATCATGGCACCAACCTGCAACTCAGGTGACTTGCTGATGATCGATACTAACGACATACAATTGCGTGAAGGGCACATTTTTGTTCTGCGTAGTGGTGGTCAGACATTAATTCGCCGCATCCAGATTGCACCATCAAAAGGATTATGGCTGATGTGCGACAATACCCGGTACCAACCAACCATTTTACCAAATGACTCCCTGACTCCTCCGGATGTGGTGGGTCGTGTTGTGTGGATTGGTCAGAGCATCTAATGCCCCTCTGAATAACTCGGCGCTCTCGCAGAGTTATTCAGAGTGTCCCTAATACAATTCTTTCTCTACGCAGACCGCTGTGCAGTCTGCAGCGACAGGTAGACCCCTGTCACGATTAGTAACATAGCCAGAAACCGGCTCACCCCCACAGGTTCAGCAAGAATCATCACCCCTGCCATTACAGTAATGACCGGAACCAGCAACTGTAACTGTGCAGCGCGCTGAATCCCGAGTGCAGGTAAAATCCGGTACCAGCCAAAATACCCCAAACCGGATGCCAGCGCTCCAGATGCCAGCGCAAGACACCATGGCTGCCAGTTGTCTGTTGTCCAGTCACCGACCAGTAATAATGCTGGCGAGACCAGAACACTGGCTGCAACAAAAGCACTGCGAACATCCAGCAGCGGAGCAGCGGACCCCTGCCCCAACACCACAAATCCTGCCCACCCTGCTCCGGCAACCAGCATAGACACAACCGCTAGTGGTTCTGGAGCCGATGCACCAGGTAACAGCAACCATGCCAGCCCCATTAAAGACATCACAATACCGATTATTTTCAGCCAGCTCGGAAGCCCATGACGAATCACTGCCACCGTTTGTAATAACAACTGCACACAAGCAAACAGCACAAAAGCACCAACACCAGCATGCAACTCCAGATATGCCCACGAAAAACACCCGGCGTATAACAGCAAGGATGCGCCCAGCATCCAGAAACGTATCTGTCCCCAAGGAATGGAAACTGGCTGCCGGGTTAATATCAGCAGCAATGACAACATCAGAGCACCGGACCATAAGCGAACCAGAGTGAATAATGCTGGGTCAAAGTGCCAGACGCCCAAAGCCCATCGACACAACAGGGAGTTCGCCGCAAAAGCCAGCAAGACCAGAGCAGTCAGCATGATCATAAAAAGGCATCGTCTATCATTTGAAGTTTCGACGATTGTGCCAGCACAGGTTCACTTTCATAAGCAGACAAAAGCCTCTATACAGGCCAGCCATTACATCAACCAGCAGTGCGAACAAACAGCAAAACGGACAATCCCGGCATTGATATCATCAGCATGTCGCCGAAAATTGCGACAATAATCGGGTGCAGCAGACAGGAGGACTGAGCATGAAAGCGTTCGTCAAGGCAGCGGAAGTATGGACCCCCGATGCCACCGGTAATCGTCTGCGACTGGCGACCAGTTATTATGGTGATCTTGGTGATTTTGAGGCCATCAGCAAAACCATGTCGTTTGGCTACGGAGAAGGGTTACCAGGTGGTGCCTGGCAACAACGGCGACCACTGGTGTGGAACGACCTCAAAAACGACCAGTTCAAACGCCGCAACTTTATTTCCGACACCGGTATCGAGTCCGGCATCGCCATTCCGATTTTTTCGGGCGAATTTCTGTTGGCAGTTGCTGTGCTTTTTTGCGGCCGCTCCGGCGAAGTGATGGGCGCGGTTGAAGTCTGGTACAACAACACCATCAACCCTCGTAACGAGTTACGTGTGACCGATGGTTATTATGGCGACTTGCAGCATTTCGACTACATATCCCGCAAGCTGACCATTGCCAAAGGCAGAGGACTGCCTGGTCAGGCATGGGAAAAAGGTCGTCCTCTGATCATGACAGATATTGGAAACAATGATGCGTTTCTGCGCTCGCAGGACGCTGCTGAAGCCGGAATCTGTACCGGTATTGCGTTGCCTTACTCCATCCTTGCCGATGAAACGCAGGTCGTCACCTTCCTGTCGGCGATGGGAGCACCAATTGCCCGTGAGTTTGAAATCTGGATTCCGGACTCCGCCAACATGTCGTTGCGCTTTGAGTCGGGCTTTAGCGTGGACAGACGCAATCTCGCAGCTGAATACGATGGCGTGCGTTATATCCGGGGTGAAGGTGACCATGGCAAAGTCTGGATCACCGGGCATCCCCAGATCATTACCAGCCCCCATCATCCGCGCTCCGTATTTTTGTATCTGCCGGTCATCAGCCTTGGTCAACTAACCGCCGTGGTCAAATTCCAGTTGCAGTAGGCCAGGGACCCTTAACAAAAAAACGGCACCCATATTATGGATGCCGTTTTTGGTATAACACCAGAGAACGTATCAATGTCTGTTACTCGAGACGCTCCCAGACCGTAGCAATCCCCTGCCCCAGACCAATACACATGGTGGACACGCCGTAACGTCCGCCTTCTTGTTCCAGCACATTAATCAGCGTTGTAGAAATACGTGCACCGGAACAACCTAACGGGTGTCCTAACGCAATAGCACCGCCATGGATATTCACCCGTTCGTCGGCAATATCGGAGATCTTGAGGTCCTTGATACAGGGCAGGGACTGCGCAGCAAACGCCTCGTTCAGTTCCCAATAGTCAATATCAGACGCTTCCAGGCCAGCACGTTTCAGCGCTTTTTTGGTCGCTGGCACCGGGCCGTATCCCATGATGGCGGCGTCGACCCCGGCTACCGCCATCGACACAATCCGTGCACGGGGCTTGAGACCCAGCTCGGCGGCTTTTTCAGCACTCATCAGCAACATGGCCGCAGCCCCGTCGGTGATCTGCGACGATGTACCGGCCGTCACTGTGCCATTTTTGGGATCAAACGCCGGACGCAGGGCGCCCAGAGTTTCCAGGGTGGTTTCCGGACGAATGGTTTCATCCTCAGTGACCAGCACCTGCTTGCCGTCGGCATCGTGACCCAGCATCGGTACAATTTCGTTTTTGAACTTGCCAGCCAGAGTCGCGGCATGGGCGCGCTGGTGCGAACGTACGGCAAACGCATCCTGTTGATCACGGCTGATACCGTGCATTTTGCCCAGCATTTCAGCCGTCAGGCCCATCATGTTGGAGGCTTTGGCGAAGTATTTTGAAGACGCCGGATTGTGATCAAAACCGTGAGTCATCTCGACGTGACCCATATGCTCAACCCCACCCACCACAAACACATCACCGTTGCCGGTCATAATGGCCTGAGCCGCAGTATGGATCGCACTCATGGCAGAGCCACACAGACGGTTAACGGTCTGAGCACCGGCCTCTTTTGGAACCACGGTCAGCAGGCCAATCTGGCGCGCCAGGTTAAAGCCCTGTTCCTTGGTCTGGTTCACACAGCCCCAGATGATGTCTTCGACCAGCTTCGGGTTAACCCCCGGATTACGCTCAAACAAGGCGTTGATCAGATTGGCCGACAGGGTTTCAGCACGAACGTGACGGAACACTCCGCCTTTGGAGCGGCCCATCGGGCTGCGCACTGCATCGATAACAACGACGTCTTTCGGATTCAGAGTAGTCATTTTGAAATTCTCCCGTTCGTGACTCAGGCGCTCAAGGCCGCCGCTTTAGGAAACCAGGACTCGCCCGCTGCAGCCATGGCACGCATGCGCTCGGTCGGTTGATACAACTTGCCAAGATCTGCGTATTGATCGCAGATCTCGACAAATCGGCCCAACCCTACGGAATCCATATAACGACAGGCACCGCCACGGAATGGAGGGAAACCAATACCAAAAATCAGGCCCATATCCGCTTCGGCTGGAGTTTCCACAATGCCCTCTTCCAGGCAGCGCGCGATTTCAATACACATCGGAATCATCATGCGCTGAACGATCTGCTCATCGCTCAGTTCCACCTGAGCGGCCACCACCGGCTTAAGCAAATCATAAACAGCGGCATCCACAACTTTCTTCGGTTTGCCCTTTTTATCAACTTCGTATTGATAGAAGCCTTTACTGTTCTTCTGACCCAGACGACCGGCTTCGTACATCACGTCCATCGCGGTTTTGAAATCCGGCTTCATACGATCCGGGAAACCCGCCGCCATCACTTCATTGGCGTGATGACCGGTGTCGATGCCTACCACATCCAGCAGGTAAGCAGGCCCCATCGGGAAGCCGAACTTCTCCATCACCTTGTCGACTTTCTGGAAGTCGGCACCGTCACGCACCAGACCGGCAAAACCAGCGAAATACGGGAATAACACCCGATTCACCAGGAAGCCAGGGCAATCGTTCACCACAATCGGGGTTTTGCCCATCTTGCGGGCATACGAAACAATGGTGGCAACCGCTTCGTCAGAGGTCTGACTGCCACGAATCACTTCCACCAGCGGCATCATGTGTACCGGGTTAAAGAAGTGCATACCAAGGAAGTTCTGCGGGCGCTTGAGATCAGCCGCCAGCAGGTCAATCGAAATGGTGGAGGTATTGGTAGCGATCACACAGTCATCGCGCACCTGATCTTCCAGTTCCGCCAGCACAGCTTTTTTGACTTTCGGATTTTCAACAACAGCTTCCACCACGGCATCCACAGAGCTGAACTCGCCGTAACTCAAGGTCGGACGAATACGATTGAGGGCCGAACCCATCTCAAACGCCGTCATCTTGCCTTTTTCGACGCGTTTCGAGAGCAGCTTGTTGGCTTCGTTAAGACCCAGCTCGATACCGGCTTCGGCAATGTCCTTCATCAGAATCGGCGTGCCTTTATAGGCAGACTGGTAAGCAATACCGCCTCCCATAATGCCCGCCCCCAGCACCGCTGCCTTGTTGATGGCACGTGCCTGTTTTTCCCAGCCCTTGGCTTTTTTCTTCAGCAGCTGGTCATTCAGAAACAGACCGACCAGTGATTCACATTCGCTGGATTTGGCCAGCTGGGCGAAGTTTTTAGCCTCCACCGCAATCGCCTTGTCACGTTCCATCGACGCATGTTTCTGCATGGTCTTGATGGCCATGATGGGAGCCGGATACTGACCTTTGGTCTGGCCGGCCACATAACCCTTGGCCGTTTCAAACACCATCATGGCTTCCATGGCATTCAGCTGCAGCTTGCCTTTTTTAGCCTCACGGCGTGCTTGCCAACCCAGATCACCGGCAACCGCCAGTTGCAGCATTGCAAGCGCCTGCTCACGCAGTGCTTCAGGAGCAAAAACCGCATCTACCGCGCCATCTTTCAGAGCTTTGTCGGCATCCTGTTCGGAGCCCATACAAATCCATTCGATCGCATTGTCGGCGCCAATTACCCGAGGCAAACGCACCGTACCGCCAAAACCCGGCATGATACCCAGTTTGACTTCTGGCAAACCGATACGGGCATTGGTCGACATCACCCGTAAATCGGCCGACAACACCAATTCCATACCACCACCGAGGGCAGTACCGTTAATGGCTGCAAGCGTCGGAAACGGCAGATCCTCAAGGGCGCTGAAGAGGTTATTGGGGTACATCAGCCATTCCACCAGCTGCTCTTCCGGGCCAGCAAAGTAGGATCCGAACTCAGTGATGTCGGCCCCTACAATAAAGGTGTCCTTGGCGGACGATAGCAGCAGGCCACTGATACCGGTCGCAGCGGTTAACGCCTTGATGGCGTCCTCCAGCTCCCCGAGTGTATGTCGATCAAACTTGTTGACCGACTCATCTTGCCGGTCAAAACAAAGTTCGGCGATACCATTTTCCAGCATGCTGACTCTGATGGCTTTACCGTCGTAAATCATCCGCGGATCTCCCGTAGCGTTCATTTGCCTCCCCATCATGGACCGTATCCAGACGGGAATGTTTATTCGGATTGTCGAGGCCAGAATTCAAACAATCATTTCATACAGGCGTTTGAATTTTCCCAAGATTCAGCCAAGTTCTGATCGTTGTCAACATCAAAGATTAGAACGAGTGTCAGCCACCGGCAAAAAGACAGGAAAATGGTGCAGGGTAAACAACGCATTTCGTGAAAAAATGGTAGAAAATGCACGTAATGAAAGTGGCCATACAAGACAGAATCAAAAGCAGTTGCTAACCCCGGTCCGGATGGCTCACTATGGCGGTTCATTCTTGTTACCAGGTCGTATAGCCTTTTTACGTGTTTACTGGTAATGGAAGTTTTTTGTTAATTTATGTGAGCAGCTATAGGGTTCTGTAAGGGAATCTCATACACTCACAGTCAATAAAAATAATCATAAATCGAGATTCTGATGATGAAGCACCTGCACTCACTGATCCTGTCTGTGATCCTTCTTGTTACTTCTGCTTCAGCCTCCGCAGACGCGGAACAGCTGTTGATCCAGTTACAACATATGCGCCTTGCCTCAATCAGTGCCATGACGGATTTCTTCATGTTTGCCGGTCTCGATGCCGACAGCAAATATGAACGTCGAATGGATGCCGATGTTGAGTCTTTCAGTCAGGCCATGACAAGCGCTCGCGAGATGGTTGCCGCCGACAAACTGGTGACTCATCTGGATGCCATCGATACCGACTGGCAAGCATTCCAGCTGTCACTGAACAGCAACCGCAATCTGGTGCACAACCAAGGCGCCACCAGTGCTCAGGTTGTCGAAGACTTGGCTCGTCTGAACAATGCTTTGGTTACCCGAATCAGCGAGTCTTACCAAAATATTGCTGGTAGTAACACCATAAATCCGGCTGTTGAAAAAGCCCGCTCAATGGCACTGTTGCTACAGGAAATGACTACCAAATACGCTGCCAGTGCTGCCCTCAACAAGGCCGACGTCAACATGGGTGAGTACAAACGCTCCCTGCAAACCATGACCATGGATTTCGAGTTCAAACTGGCAGATCTGAAATCTGTTGCCTACCGCCCACAAACCTACATTCTAATGGATAACATCAACAGCAAATGGCGCTTCCTGCGTAACTCCATTACTCGTCAACACGAAATGGACGTTCCATTCCTGGTTATCAGCTACAACGACCGTCTGATCCGTCATCTGGAAGAACTGGAGGGCAAGATCTGATCGCCGATCTCAGCCCGAACAGCAGACAAGAAAAAGGCCGGTAATTCCGGCCTTTTCTTTTTGGTTCTTATACTCACTGCCTACTGATGCTGACACGGCCCACAGTCGTCAGCCATCCACTATCGACATCGATATGCGAATCAGCCCAGGAACGTATCAATCACGTTGGCATACACTTCCGCAGTGGCTTCACGATTCTCGGCCGCCATCAGCATGACCCGGTTTTCGTATACTTCCAGCAAGTACAACTTGTCTGGCCAGCCCAGCAACAGACTGGAGATCTGCTGGCCGGTTTTCTGTACATCGGCAGGCTTGTCATGCCAGGACAGTCCATCCGGCAGGGCTTCGTTATCCCAGGCTGGCTGCCCCACAATACGAAACAGCAGATTGCCCTGAGGTTTGCCAGGATTTTTCATACGGCTGTACGACGTACCCGTAATGGCTTCCCGCACACCGGTTTTAGCCATATCCGGCTGAAAATTATGATGGCGAACCTGCAGCCCCAGCTTGATAGCAGCCAGCCGCAATGCGGCCAGCCGTTGGTCACGAGGACTGGGTTTCAGCCAGTAAATGGAGCCAAACAACATCAGCCCCACTACGGCAAAAATCCCCCAGATCATGACGCCATTTCCTCTAGCTCCAACCAACGCTCCTCCAAGGCCTCAACTCGGGTTTCGGCATCAGCCAGTTCCGCCAGCACTTTCTGGATTTGCGTCTGATCACCACTGTAGAAATCCGCAGCACCGGCTTTGGCGCGCAGATCATCTCGCTTGGCTTCGGCCTCGGCAATCTGCTCAGGCAACATATCCAGCTCACGCTGCAGCTTGTAGGACAGCTTGGCTTTTGGCGCAGCCGTGGTGCTAGCTGCTGCCGCTGCTTTTTCAACCGGTTTGGCCGCCGCTGCACGAGCAGCATTTTTCTGGCGCTCAGCATCACGAACCTGCTTGCGCGCCTGCCAATCAGAATAACCGCCAACTTCCTCTTCGATTTCACCGTTTTCGCTGAACACCCACAGCTGGGTTGCAACGTTGTCGATAAAAGCACGGTCGTGACTCACCAGCAGCAGGGTGCCCTGGTATTCCATGAGGCGTTCTTCCAGCAGCTCCAGGGTTTCCACATCCAGGTCGTTGGTCGGTTCGTCCATTACCAGCAGATTGCATGGTTTCAGGAACAGCTTGGCCAGCAAAACACGGTTACGCTCACCACCCGACAGAGCTTTGACCGGGGTGCGGGCACGTACCGCCGGGAACAGGAAGTCACCCAGATAACCAATCACATGACGGTTCTGACCGTTAACGGTCACGAAGTCCTTACCGTCAGCTACGTTGTCCGCAATGGACTTTTCATCATCCAGTTCATGACGTCCCTGATCGAAGTAGGCCACTTCCAGCTTGGTGCCGGTTTTGATGGAACCACTTTGCGGTTCCATCTGCCCCAGCAACAGCTTCAGCAGGGTACTTTTACCCACACCGTTGGGACCGACCAGACCAATACGATCACCACGTTGTACGATGGTCGAGAAGTGGCTGACCTGCTTTTTGTCTTTCCAGGCGTAACTGATGTCCTTTACCTCGAACACCTGTTTGCCAGATGCTTCCGTGGAGGTCATGCTGATATTGGCAGCACCCTGCACATCACGACGGGCCGCACGCTCGCGACGCAAGTCTTTCAGACGCTCTACGCGACCTTCGTTACGGGTACGGCGCGCCTTGATCCCCTGACGAATCCACTTTTCTTCTTCAGCCAGACGCTTGTCGAACAGCGCATTCTGGTTGGCTTCGTCTTCCAGGCGTTTTTCACGATATTCCAGAAAGCCGTTGTAATCGCCCAGCCACTGGTACAAATGGCCACGGTCCAGTTCAACAATGCGCGTCGACAGGTTTTGCACAAATGCGCGGTCGTGACTGATAAACACCAGCGCACCGTTAAATTGCTTCAGCTGTTCTTCCAGCCACTGGATGGTGGCAATGTCCATGTGGTTGGTTGGTTCGTCGAGAATCAACAACTCAGGTTCGGTTACCAGTGCACGCGCCAGCATAACGCGACGCTGCCAACCACCGGACAGACTCGCAAACGAGACTTCAGCCGGCAAACTCAGACGCTGGATAATGGCGTCCACTTTTTGCTGCCAGCTCCAGCCATCCGCGGCTTCAATACGGGCTTGCAGCTTTTCCAGCAGATTCAGATCCGCGTGTTCACCTTTATGGGTTTCGTCGTGATAACGGGCAATCACCGAACCCAGCTCCCCCAGGCCTTCCGCGATGACGTCGTATACAGGAATATCGACCTTGGCGGGCAGCTCCTGCTGCAGCGAGGCAATACGCAGCATATCGCGACGTTGCACACTGCCATCATCCAGCGTCATGGTTCCGTTCAGAATCTTGAGTAGGGTGGATTTGCCTTCACCGTTACGCCCCACCACACACAGACGTTCGCCGCTGTGGATTTCGAGGTCGACCTTGTCGAGTAACACATGGTCACCGAAGGCCAATTCGGCCTGTTTCAAACTTGCTAGCAACATATTCTGGTTCCGGCCCCGCTATTCATATCAGCGCCGCAGTGTAATGGCAGGAGCGAAGGCTGCCCAGAGGCAGACAGGAATATCCGATCCGACAGTTTGGCCGTACGTCGGTAGAGGGCTTGCTATTGCCTGAACGGCTGTGTAAACAGTGTTAACATTTTTTTCAGTTCCAAAGGTCTGCACATGTCCAAGGGATTACCCATCAATCGAGGTTATATGGCTGCCATTATTCTGGTAGCGGCCACCAGCGTCTGGATGATGTCGGCACCGGAAGCCGAACCTGAGCCGGTCGGCAAAGGCCCTCTGCCGGTCGAAGACGCCCTGCCATCAGTGCAGACCAAGCTGATCACCGGCCAGCCACGCCAGACCTGGCTGACACTGTCCGGCCGTACCGAACCCGGACGTTCGATTCAGATCAAGGCCGAAATCAAGGCTCGGGTGATCAGCATTCACAAACAGAAAGGTGATGCGGTCAAAACCGGTGATGTGATCATGGAACTGGATCAGCGCGACTGGCCTGCCCGCGTAAAACAGGCCGAAGCCAATTTGCGTCAACGTCAGATCGAACATAAAACCGCGCTCAAACTATACGACAAGGGCCTCACCAACGATGCCCAGCTGGCACAGGTGGCAACCCTGCTCGCCAGCGCTGAGGCGGAACTCACCAGTGCCCGTCGCCAGTTGGATGCCACCCGCATCATCGCGCCTTTTGCGGGCATTATTAATGATCGAAAAGTTGAACAGGGCGATTATCTGCAAGAAGGACAGGTGCTGGTACAGCTGCTCGACTTCACCCCGTGGATTGTCAGCGCCCAGGTTCCGGCGCGCGACATTGGCCGTGTGCAGTTGCACCAGAAAGCCAGCGCACGTCTGAGTGACGGCCAGACTGTAACCGGCAAAATCCGCTTTGTAGCAGCAGAAGCCGATGCCGCCACTCGCAGCTTCCGGGTCGAACTGGCTGTTGATGACAACCAGCCACGCGCGCTGGCCGGTCTGAGTGCTGACCTGTTATTGCCGACGGGCGAACAACAGGCATTTCATCTGTCACCCGCCCTCTTGCTGGTCGACGATCAGGGGCGATCCGGCGTGAAAGTGGTCAACGCCGAACAGGCGGTAGAGTTCGCGCCGGTGAATTTGCTGGAAGCCGATGCCGACGGCATCTGGGTCATCAGCAACAACAGCCAGCTGAATCTGATCACTCGCGGCGCTGGCTACGTTCGTAGCGGCCAGACCGTTATCAGCACCAGCCGGGAGGACCAGCATGCACGCGCTGATTGATGCCGCCCTGCAACGCTCCCGCACGGTACTGATGCTGTTTACGCTGTTGATGGTGGTGGGTGTCACCGTTCTGATTGGCATCCCCAAAGAAAGCAGCCCGGACGTCGCCGTACCCATTGTGTATGTATCGGTTGCCCACGATGGTATCGCCCCTCGTGACGCCGACGCCCTGATCTACAAACCGCTTGAGCGTGAACTGCGCGGCCTCGACGGTCTGAAAGAAATGGTCTCCACCGCCAGCACCGGCCATATGTCGGTGATGCTGGAGTTCTACAGCGATGTGGATATCGACAAGGCCATTCAGGAAGTCCGACAGAAAGTCGATGACGCCAAGGCCGACCTCCCCGAAGACAGCCATGAGCCTCGTGTCGTTGAAGTCAACGTCGCGCTGTTTCCAATCGCCGTGGTAACCCTGTCTGGCGACATTAGCGAACGTGAACTGTATGCCGTTGCCAGTGATCTGCAGGATCGACTGGAAGCACTTCCGGGGGTTCTGGAAGCAACGATTCAGGGCAAACGTGAAGACATCGCCGAAATTGTGGTGGACCCAGCCCGCCTAGACAACTATCAGCTGTCGATGACCGATATGGGCAATCTGGTACGGGCCAACAGCACGCTGGTTGCGAGTGAAGACCTGCAAGGCGAAGCCGGACGTTTTGGCATTCGTATCCCGGGCCGGGTCGAAACCATCGACGACATCCTTAATATGCCCATCAAGGTCAGTGGCGACGAAGTGGTGCTGTTTCGCGACGTCGCCGCGGGCCACCTCGGTTACAAGGACCGCAGCACCAGCGCCCGAATTAATGGCAAACCGGCCGTAACACTTGAGATCAAAAAGCGTATTGGTGCCAACATCATTGAAACCATGGATCAGGTAGGCGCCACCATCAAAACCGTGGAGCCGTACTGGCCAAACGGCATCAGGGCCGAAGTGATTCAGGACTCATCACGGGAAATCAATTCGATGCTGAACGATCTGTTCAACAACGTGCTGGTCGCCACCCTGATGGTGATTGTGCTGGTACTGGGCAGTCTTGGCATTCGCAACTCGCTGCTGATCGGCACGGCGATTCCGGGGGCCTTCCTGATGGGGGTCATCCTGCTGGCACTGGGCGGCAGCACCATGAATATGGTGGTGTTGTTTGCGCTGATTCTGTCGATTGGCATGCTGGTAGACGGCGCCATTGTAGTGACCGAATACGCCGATCGACGTCTGGCCGAAGGACATACGCCACGACAGGCATATGGTGAAGCAGCACGCCGGATGGCATGGCCGATCACGTCTTCTACGGCCACCACACTGGCGGTGTTCCTGCCCTTGCTGTTTTGGCCCGGAACCACCGGCGAGTTCATGAAGTATCTGCCCCTCACCCTGCTGTACACATTAAGCGCCTCTCTGGTCATGGCACTGATCGTTGTGCCGGTGCTCGGCAGCGTTGTGACCCGCAAGACCGGTGGTTATCAGGATCTGGTGCAACAACGCCTGAAGGCAGCCGAAGAAGGCAACTTTGCGGCGATTGGCGGCCTCACCGGATTTTACGTACAGGTGCTGCAAATCGCCCTGCGCCATCCATTAAAAGTCCTGACTCTGGCGCTGGGCAGCCTTGTTCTGTCTGCTGTTCTGTACGGCCAGCATGGGCATGGTGTGGAGTTTTTTCCGGATGTCGACTCCGACACCGGCCTGATTGATATCCGGGCACGGGGAAATCTGTCCATCAGCGAACGCGAAGCGCTGGTCCTGAAGGTTGAACGCTCACTCGCCGACATGAGTGAAATCGAATCGGTCTATACCGCGGTCTTTACTCGCCCGCCACAAGACAGTGCCCCGGATCTGGTAGGCCGCATCCAGATTGGCTTGATCGATTGGGAACAGCGCCGCAGTGCCAATCAGATTCTCAAAGAGATCGAACAGCGTAATGCCAATCTGCCCGGCATTATCATCGAAACCAACAAGAAAGAAGGCGGCCCGCCGTCAGGAGCCGATATTCAGCTGCAACTGACCGCCATGAATGGCGACGCCATTATTCCGATGCTCGAAAAGGTTCGAGCCATGATGGAAGCCGATCCGGACTTCAAGGACATTCGTGATGATCGTCCACTGGAGGGAGTTGAATGGCAATTGCAGGTAGACCGCGAAGAAGCCTCCCGTTACGGCACCAGCATCGCAGCAGCAGGCTCAATGATCCGAATGCTGACGGGGGGCCAGAAAGTGGGAGCCTTCCAGCCTGACTTCAGCGATGATGAAGTGGATATTGTCCTGCGTTATCCGGAGTCGTATCGGACCCTTGATCAACTTGCAAACTTCAACATAACCACGCCACACGGGCTGGTTCCGGCCAGCCAGTTTATCAACCAGAAAGCCATCGCTGCCGAAGGTGACCTGGTACGGATCAACGGCAAACGCCGTTACCGGTTGATGGCCAATGTTCACGAAGGAGTTAACGCCACCGAAAAGATCCAGCAACTGTCGGAAAAAATGAAAGCGCTCGACTGGGCTGGAGCCGGTGTTGAACCGCGTTTCCGTGGCGACTTCGAACAGATGGCTGAAACCGGCCTCTTCCTCGGACAGGCGTTTTTTATCGCCATCTTCCTGATGGCGACCATTCTGGTCACCCAGTTCAACAGCTTTTATCAGGCTGGCCTGATCATGAGCGCCATTGTGTTATCGGTGATGGGCGTCCTGATTGGTCTGCTGGTGCGAGGCGAGCCGTTTGGCATTGTGATGAGTGGTGTCGGCGTGATTGCCCTCGCGGGTATCGTCGTGAATAACAATATTGTTCTGATCGATACTTACAACCAGCTGCGTAAAGAAGGTCTGGAAGCCGTTGAAGCAGCATTACGCACCGGAGCCCAGCGCTTGCGTCCGGTAATGCTGACCGCCGTAACAACCGTATTGGGATTAATCCCGATGGTTATGCAGTGGAACATCGATCTGATCAACCGTCACATCAGCAGCGGAGCACCGTCATCACAGTGGTGGACCCAATTATCGACCGCAATTGCCGGTGGTTTGACCTTCGCCACCCTGCTGACATTGATCCTGACACCCTGTTTACTGGTGTTATTTGATCAGAAAAGAAACAAGTCGATCAAAACCTGAACGATTTTAAAAAATAACGGCAAGTTACTGAAAAAAATCCGGTTTTTTCTAAAAAAAGTGTTTGACACAAACCTCATCCAGAGTAGAATGCGCTCACGTTTTTCAGGGGGTGATTAGCTCAGCTGGGAGAGCATCTGCCTTACAAGCAGAGGGTCGGCGGTTCGATCCCGTCATCACCCACCATATTCTGCCTGACAACAGAATACGAAAAACGAAGTGACTTAAGCGGACTGGTAGTTCAGTTGGTTAGAATACCGGCCTGTCACGCCGGGGGTCGCGGGTTCGAGCCCCGTCCAGTCCGCCATTTTGGGTGATTAGCTCAGCTGGGAGAGCATCTGCCTTACAAGC